>NZ_BMPY01000004.1:0-156233 GCF_014647835.1 Microbispora rosea subsp. aerata | reverse complement strand
CAGCAGGATCGGCTCAGCCAAAGCGGCTTGCTCGTCGGTCAGGCCCGAGATCGCCTGGCAGATGGCCTCCACCACCCCGGCCGCCAGATGCCCGGCGGCGAACGCCTCCCGCACCCGGGGCAGACGCGCCAGCTCCACCGCCAGGGTCAGCAACCGGCCCGCCCCGGCTGTGGTCATCCCCGCACTGGTGCGCAACCAGGACCGGGTGGAAGCATGCCCATGCTGTTTCGCCTGGCCCGCTCGATGCACCCGCCCCACCCACTCGGCCACCGCGCACGTGATCCGATCCTGGGCGAACAGCAGCTCCTCCACCCCGGCCAGGCACATGTCCGGGTCCTCCGGGGCCGGCGTCACCGCCAGCTCCCGCGCCGCCGCATGCACCGACGCCACCACCGCCCACGGCGACCGGGCACGGCCACCACCCGCACCAGCGCCACCCGCACCCGCATTGCCATCCGCGGCGTCGGCACCAGCATGACCGGCACCGGCACCATCGGCACGCCCACCACGAGCACGCTCATCGCCGGGCGCCGCACAACTACGGGTGAAGCGGCCACTGTTCTGGGCAGCACTATCACCACCGGAACCGGCAGCCGCGCCATCGGCGTACCCGCCACAACCGCTGGCACCGGCCCTGTCATCGGCGATTGGGTTATGCGGGGCAGCGTTGTCAGCGCCGGTCGCAGGATCACTGCCGTACGTACCGTGGCCGGTGCCCACAGCGTCATGTGCCTTCGCAGCGTGACGTGCCCCGGAGCCGTCGCGCGCGCCACTGCGGGCGAAGGCGTCGTCGCCCCGGCAAGAGCCTGACGCAGCACCGAAAGCAGCGCCCTGAGCTCTGCGACCGTCGGTTCCCTGGCTCCCACCGCGATGCGCGCTGCCGATCCTCTTCCGCGCGGCGGCGTCGCGCGTGCCGGTGTCGGGCGCGCCGCCCCATGCGCTGCCCATGAACGCGGCCAGGCCACCCCAAGGTCCATCGGCGCCGGGCGCCGCACCACTGCTCGGAATGTCGGCCGCAGGTGATGACATTGAGAAGAACCCGGGGCGGCGGCCGTCGCTGGCCGACGAGCCGTCCGGCGACCACAGCGGCGAACCGGCGATCAGCCGATCCCACCACTCACCATCGGCACAATACGAACGAGGAGAGTGCTCTGGATCGATATCAAGCAGATCCATGACACCTCCTACAGTCAGCTCGAATTCGTGTTCTAATTCTCTCTTGATATCATCACTCTCTGCAACCACACGTCACGATTTGTTGGAATCACAGGTCTGCAAGCCTGGCCGGGGATCAAACAGAACGCGCACCCGTACGAACTCCAGCGAGAGCACCGACGACCACGCCGCTCGAGGAAGGGCCTGACGTGTCTCGGAAGGGGCTGACGCGCGAGCATGGAAGGAGGCGGGTGGATGCATCGCAAGGCGGAGCTGGAGCCCACAGCGGAGCTATGAGCGAAGGCTCCTGACCGCGTGGGCGACAGACCGTGTGGGCGAAGGCTCCAGGCCGTGTGGGCGAGGACTCCTGACCGCGCGGAGACTGCGAGCCCGCGAGCAACCTCCACGAGTGAGGCCGGCCATGCAGCCCACCGCCGCCGGGATGTCGCCGAATTTCCTGAGGCCGACGTGCATCAGCGAGCCGGGCAGATCACGCTCGCAGCGGCGAACGGGTCAACCGCACGCGCGATCCGGGTGAGCCGGTGACGGCACGCCGCACCGGACCAATACCCGGTTGATCTGACCGGCCGTGCGGGGCTCTCCATGGGCCGCGCCAGACGACGCCGAGCGGCGGCAGGCACCCGATACTGCCGCCGCCGCGTCATCGCACAGGGGGAGAGGCACCCGTCACTTCGCGGGGGCGAGGGCGGCGAAGGTCTCCTGCGCCTGAAGGCGCATCTGCGGCACGAACTGCTGGAGCGGCTCGGGCAGCCGGGACAAAAGGATCTCGACCTCCTCCGCGGTGCCGACCTGGTCAAGGAAGCCGATCATGAGGTGGGCGCCGACGGGCGGCGTGGTGGCGATCACCTGCTCGGAGAACGCGTCCCACGTCTCGGGGGACAGCTCGTGCAGCGCCGGGAACAGCAAGGGCTCCTCATGGGCGAGGTGGCGATCAACGATGTCACGCACCGCGATCGCGGCCTTCGCCAGGGCCTCCCGGTCGGCGCCGTCTTCGACCGGCGCGGAACCGAGGGCGTCGAGGGCCGCGTCGAGCTCCTCGTGCTCGGTGCTGAGCGCGGCCAGTCCCTCGGCGCGCTCGGAGGAGGCGGCGATGACCAGGGGCCACAGCTCCCGGTCTTCGCTCTCATGGTGGTGGTGCAGGTTGGCCACCAGGAAGTCGCGCAGTTCGGTGAGGGCGGCGCTGGGGACCGAGGGCCGTTGGGCGGCGTCGGCCAGCAGAGCCGAGGCGGCGCGGTGGGTGTCGTGGGCGAGGCGGGTTTCGATGACCGCCACGGGCTCGTTAGTTGAATCTTGCATGAGCGGACACTATTGATTAGAGGAGCCTCTAGTCAACAGACGCTTCTACTATTGTCGGGTGAGCAGGTATCACTCTCCGCGTCGCGCCGAAGCCGCCGCCGACACCCGCCGTGCCATCATCGGGGCGGCCCGGGACCTCTTCATCGCGCACGGGTACACCGCCGTGACGGTGCCGCAGATCGCCAAAGCGGCGCAGGTGGCGGTGCAGACGGTGTACAGCAGCGCGGGCGGCAAGGCGGCCATCCTGGCGGAGATCCTGGCCCCGATGGTGCACGACCGGCGCGTGACCGACACCCTCGAGGCGGCGGCCGCGGCGACGGATCCCCGTGAGATCGTCGACATCACCGCGGCCGGCACCCGCGCCACCCACGAACGGTACTGGGACGTCCTGTTCGGGCTGCTCCACAACGGTCTGGGAGAGGCGTCCGGCGTCAAGGTGATCGAGGAGGCCTACGGCGAATATCTGAACGCGCTCGCCGTGGTGGCCGACCGGCTGGTGAAGCTGGACGCCCTCCGTCCCG
Source organism: Microbispora rosea subsp. aerata (assembly GCF_014647835.1). Taxonomy (GTDB): domain Bacteria; phylum Actinomycetota; class Actinomycetes; order Streptosporangiales; family Streptosporangiaceae; genus Microbispora; species Microbispora aerata. The sequence continues at coordinate 153,240 of NZ_BMPY01000004.1, read as the reverse complement.
AACTGGACGGCGCCTCGGCCCTCGACATCCTCTGGTTCTACCTGGGGCAGCGCTCCTGGTTCCTTCTCGTCGGCGAACGCGGCTGGGATTTCGAACGCGCGGAGAGATGGCTCGCCGCCTCGGCCAAGGAAGCGCTGCTGAAAGAGCCGTGAGCCGCACCGCCGGCCGCGCGAGCGGGTTCGGCCCGCGCAGCCGCGAACCGGCCGTGGCCGGCACGTCCGACGGGCCTCCCCGCTCGGGGCCCGCCGGGTGAGGTTCGGCCGGGACGGATGCGTCCGGGCCCGGCCGCGACCGGCCGGAGAGCGGTCTTTCGCCGCCGAACCCGGCTCGCCCACAGTCCGCGCGGGTGTTACGGCACCCCCGCGACGTCCCCGTCAGGCTCGGCGGCCTCGGATCGCACGCCCGTCTCGGCGCGGGCGGCCGCGGAGCCTCCCGCCGGGCGCAGCCACACGACGCCGAGCGGCGGCAAGCGCAGCCGGGTCGAGCAGGGCAGCCCGTGCCGAGGCACCTCGACCGCCTCGACCGCGCCCATGTTGCCGACGCCGCTTCCGGAGTATTCGTACGCGTCGGTGTTGAGGATCTCCTCCCACCGCCCGGCGGTCGGCAGGCCGAGGTGGTAGTCCTCGTGCGGGGTGCCGGCGAAGTTGGCGACGCAGGCCAGCATCGAGCCGTCCGCGCCGTACCGCAGGAACGACAGCACGTTGCCGGAGGCGTCGTCGGCGTCGATCCAGCGGAAGCCCTCGTGGGTGTGGTCGCGGGAGTACAGCGCGGGCGACTCCCGGTAGATGCGGTTGAGGTCCTGCACCAGGCGCCGTACGCCCTGGTGGTAGTCGAAGTCGAGCACCCACCAGTCGAGGCCGTGCGCCTCCGACCACTCGGCCCCCTGGCCGAACTCGCCGCCCATGAACAGAAGCTGCTTGCCGGGGTGGGCCCACATGAAGCCGTACAGCGCCCGCAGGTTGGCGAAGCGCTGCCACTCGTCGCCCGGCATCTTGCCCAGCAGCGAGCCCTTGAGGTGGACGACCTCGTCGTGCGACAGCGGCAGCACGAAGTTCTCCGAGAAGGCGTACATCAGGGAGAACGTCATCTGGTGGTGGTGATACTGCCGGTAGATCGGCTCCCGGGACATGTAGCTGAGCGTGTCGTGCATCCAGCCCATGTTCCACTTGAAGCCGAAGCCGAGCCCGCCGAGATACACCGGCCGCGACACGCCGGGCCAGGCGGTGGACTCCTCCGCGATCGTCACGATCCCCGGCTCCTCGCGGTAGACGACGGTGTTCATCTCCTTGAGGAACTCGATCGCGTCGAGGTTCTCCCTGCCGCCGTAAACGTTGGGCGTCCACTCGCCCTCGCGGCGCGAGTAGTCGAGGTAGAGCATCGAGGCCACCGCGTCAACGCGCAGCCCGTCGACGTGAAACTCCTTGAGCCAGTACAGCGCGTTGGCCACCAGGAAGTTGCGCACCTCGTTGCGGCCGAAGTCGAAGACGTACGTGCCCCAGTCGGGGTGGGTGCCGCGGGTGGGGTCGGCGTGCTCGTAGAGGGGCGTGCCGTCGAAGCGGGCCAGCGCCCACTCGTCCATGGGGAAGTGGGCGGGGACCCAGTCCACGATCACGCCGATGCCGGCGCGGTGCAGCTCGTCGATCAAATGGCGGAAGTCGTCGGGGGAGCCGAACCGCGAGGTCGGGGCGTAGTACGACGTCACCTGGTAGCCCCAGGAGCCGCCGAAGGGGTGCTCGGCGACCGGCAGGAACTCCACGTGCGTGAACCCCATGTCCGTGACGTACGCGACCAGTTCGCGGGCGAGGTCGCGGTAGGACAGGCCGGGCCGCCAGGAGCCGAGGTGCACCTCGTAGGTGCTCATCGGCTCGGTGAGGGCGTCGCGGGTCGCCCGGGCGGCCATCCACTCCTGGTCGCGCCACTCGTACGTGGACCTCTCGACGATGCTGGCGGTCGCCGGGGGGACCTCGGTGCGGCGGGCCATCGGGTCGGCCTTCTCCCGCCAGATGCCGTCGAGGCCGAGGATCTGGAACTTGTACCGCGTGCCCTCGCCGACCTCGGGAAGGAACAGCTCCCACACTCCGGACCGGCCGAGCGAGCGCATGGGGTGGGCGGCGCCGTTCCAGTGGTTGAAGTCGCCGATCACCCGCACGCCCTGCGCGTTCGGCGCCCACACCGAGAAGGCCGTGCCGTCCACGTCCTCGTGGCGCATCACCCGCGCCCCGAGCACCTCCCACAGCCGCTCGTGCCGCCCCTCGCTGATCAGGTGCAGGTCGAGCTCGCCCAGCGTCGGCCAGTGCCGGTACGGATCGTCCGTCTCGTACGGCGCGGCGTCGGGATAGGTGATGCGGAGGCGATAGTCGGGGATCTTGTCCAGGCCCGGGATGGTCGCCTCGAACACCCCGTGGGCGACGTGCCGCAGTTCGTGGGCCACGCCGTCCACCAGCGCCTCGACCTTCTCCGCGAAGGGACGCAGCGCCCTGATCGTGACGCCGTCGGGCCCGGGATGGGCCCCCAATATGGAGTGGGGGTCGTGGTGCGCGCCCCCCGCCAGCCGGTCCAAATCCATGTCGCCAACCTGCCCTAAATGATTCCCTCAGAACACCCCGATCTTGTCAGCGGAAGGCCGCGATCGGGATGGGCAGCCACGAGGGACGGTTGCGTGCCTCGTAGACGACCTCGTAGACGGCCTTGCTCAGCTCCAGGGCGCGCAGCAGCACCGCGTCGTCGCCGCGGATGCCCCCGCCGCCCTCGGAGTATCCGGCCAGGAAGGCGGCGCGGTTGCGCTCCGACCACTCCCTGGCCCGGCCCTCCAGCCCGCCGGCGTTCGGACGGCCGGCGAGCAGGTGCCGCGCGGCGTAGTCGAACGAGCGCAGCATGCCCGCCACGTCGCGCAGCGGCGAGTCGAGCGCCCGGCGCTCGGCCAGCGGCTGGCCCGGCTCGCCCTCGAAGTCGAGCACGACCCAGTCCCGCGTGGTGCGCATGACCTGGCCCAGGTGGTAGTCGCCGTGCACCCGCTGCACCGGGATCTCGTGGTCGAGGTCGGCCAGCCGGTCGAACGCCTCCGCGGCCACGCCGGCGTGCGCGCCGAGGGCGGGCACCTCCGCCACCGCCTTCTCCAGGCGGTGGCGGAACCGCTCGGTCATCCGCTTGATCTCGGGCGGCTCGATCGTCCCCGTGGGGAAGGCCCGGGCGAGTTCGCGGTGCACCTGCGCGGTGGCCAGCCCGAGCCGCCGCGCCTCGGCGGCGAAGTCGCCCCCGGCGTCCTCGGCCGGCATGCCCTCGGGGCTGGCGTAGAAGTCGCGCACGCTGGTCAGCGCCATCGACCAGCCCTCATTGGCGTGCTGCAGATACTCCTGCATGATCGCCAACGTGGTCGGCTCGCCGCGCAGCTCGGTCTCGATCCAGCCGTACGGCTTGGCCACGTGGGTCGAGCCGGCCTCGGCGAGCGCGGTGATGATCTCCAGCTCGGGGTTGATCCCCGGCGTGAGCTGGCGGAAGAGCTTGAATATGTACTTGTCGCCGTACACCAGCGAGGTGTTGGACTGCTCCGCGGTCAGCACCAGGCTGCGCTGCGCGGTGTCGATCTCCACCCCGTGCGCGCGGTGGAGGCCCAGGGCGCCGAACCGGTGGTCGCCGGCCATCCCCTGCAGCAGGTGCCGGGTCAGGGCGGAGTCGTGCAGCGCGTCGTAGACCTCGACCTCCCGGTCGCCGGTGCGGCACGCGCCGATCCGCACGTGACCGAGCCGGTCGGGCAGGTGCTCGCGCAGCCCGACCGGGATCTGGTAGCGCGTGCTGCGGTCCCCCTGCCGCACGCACACGATCAGATGGAGCAGCGCCGGATCACCACCGGCGATTTCGATCTTCGAGTCGATGGACAGGTCGTCGATGGCGCGCCCCTTGCCGGCGAACCACCGTTGTCCGGTGATCCAGCCGGCCAGGAGTCCCTGAAGTGAAGTCGTCACTCCTCCTTCGTGCCGGCCGTCCTGTTCGTGACGGGCAGTGTGAACCAGTAGAACCCATGCCCGGGGAGCGTCAAAAGATACGGAAGCTCACCGATCGGAGGAAAGGGAACTCCGCCCATGCACTCGACCGGCGTGGACCCCTCGAACCTGCGCAGGTCGAGCTCGACCGGCTGGGGGAAACGCGACAGGTTGTTGACGCACAGGACCCGGTCGTCGCCCAGCTCGCGGACGAACGCGAGCACGCTCGGGTTGGACGAGTTCAGCTCGGTGAACTCACCGAGGCCGAACACCGGGTGACGCTTGCGGATCTCGATCATCCGCTTGGTGAAGTGGAGCAGAGAGCTGGTGCTCTTCTGCTGCGCCTCGACGTTGATCGCCTGGTACCCGTAGATCGGGTCCATGATCACCGGTAGGTAGAGCCGGCCGGGGTCGCAGGTGGAAAAGCCCGCGTTGCGGTCGGGCGTCCACTGCATCGGGGTGCGGACGCCGTCCCGGTCGCCGAGCCAGATGTTGTCGCCCATGCCGATCTCGTCGCCGTAGTAGAGCACCGGCGAGCCCGGCAGGCTGAGCAGCAGCGCGGTGAACAGCTCGATCTGGTTGCGGTCGTTGTCCAGCAGCGGCGCCAGCCGGCGGCGGATGCCGACGTTGGCCCGCATCCGGGGGTCCTTGGCGTACTCGGAGTACATGTAGTCGCGCTCTTCGTCGGTCACCATCTCGAGCGTGAGCTCGTCGTGGTTGCGCAGGAAGATGCCCCACTGGCAGTTCTCGGGGATCTTCGGGGTCTGGGCGAGGATCTCCGAGATGGGGTAGCGCGACTCCCGCCGCACGGCCATGAAGATGCGCGGCATCAGCGGGAAGTGGAAGGCCATGTGGCACTCGTCGCCGCCGGTGACCGGGTCGCCGAAATACTCCACCACGTCGGCCGGCCACTGGTTGGCCTCGGCCAGCAGCACCCGGTCGGGGTAGAGGCGGTCCACCTCGGCCCGGATCTTCTTCAGGTACGCGTGGGTCGCCGGCAGGTTCTCGCAGTTGGTGTCCTCCTGCTCGAACAGGTACGGGATCGCGTCGAGCCGGAAGCCGTCGATGCCGAGGTCGAGCCAGAAGCGGATGACCTCCATCATCGCGTCCTGCACCGCCGGGTTCTCGAAGTTGAGGTCCGGCTGGTGGTGGAAGAACCGGTGCCAGTAGTACTGCCCGCGGACCGGGTCGTAGGTCCAGTTGGACGACTCGGTGTCGATGAAGATGATCCGGGCGTCCTTGTACTTCTCGTCGGTGTCGCTCCAGACGTAGAAGTCGCCGTACGGGCCGTCGGGGTCGGTGCGGGACGCCTGGAACCACGGGTGCTGGTCGCTGGTGTGGTTCATGACCAGGTCGGCGATCACACGGATGCCACGCTTGTGTGCCTCGTCGACCAGTTTGATGAAGTCTCCCAGGTCACCGAAGTCCGGGAGGATCTTCATGTAGTCGGAGATGTCGTACCCGCCGTCCTTGAGGGGGGACTCGTACAGCGGGAGCAGCCAGAGGCAGTCGATGCCGAGCCACTGGAGATAGTCCAGCTTGTCGATGAGGCCGCGGATGTCGCCGGTGCCGTCGCCGTTCGAGTCGGCGAACCCCCGGATCAGCACCTCGTAGAAGACAGCCCGCTTATACCAGTACTTGTCCCGGGGTTCCTCCTCGGTGAAGGTGTTCGGGACGGGGGTGGTGTGGCTGGGCTGTGAGTGGACTGGCTGAGGTGTCGTCGAGCTCACCTTTAGACTCCCCGGATGTGCCGAGCTGCGCTCACGGGCGGTGCGCTGACCCGTGGCGGAGCGTGAAGATGTGTGCGGGATGGATGTGCGGGTCGAGGCGCACGTAGTTCGCCTGCCCCCATCGGTACGACTCGCCCGACAGCTGGTCGTCCACGACGAACTCGGCGTGCCAGTCGAGACCGAGGGCCGGCATGTCGAGCCGAACCGTCGCCTCGCGTGTGTTATGCGGATCGAGATTGACGACGGCCAGCACTACATCGCCTAGTCCGTGCCGTCGTGTGGCCGTGTCATAGGCGCCGGGCAGCCGCTTTGAGAAGCAGATCACGTCCGGCTGGTCGACGTTGTGAAACCGTAGGTTACGCAATTCCTGGAGCGCCGGGTGGGCTCTTCTCAACAAATTGAGCTGGGTAATGAACGGGGCAAGGCTGCGGCCCTCACGCTCCGCCGCCGCCCAGTCACGCGGCCTGTACTGGTATTTCTCGCTGTCGAGGTACTCCTCGCTGCCGGGACGGACCGGGACGTTCTCGGCCAGCTCATACCCGGAGTACACACCCCACGTGGGAGCCATCAAAGCGGCCAGAATCGCCCGGATCTTGAACGCCGGGACGCCGCCGTGCTGGAGATACTCGTGCAGGATGTCGGGCGTGTTGACGAACAGGTTCGGCCGCAGGTAGTGCGAGGTCTCGTGGGCCAGCTCCCGTAGGTACTCCTCGACCTCGTGCTTGGAGTTGCGCCAGGTGAAGTACGTGTACGACTGGTGGAAGCCGACCTTGGCCAGCGTGCGGAGCATGGCCGGGCGGGTGAACGCCTCGGCGAGGAACAGCACGTCGGGGTCGGTCGCGTTGATGTCCGACAGCAGCCGCTCCCAGAACCGGACGGGCTTGGTGTGCGGGTTGTCCACCCGGAAGATCCGCACGCCGTGGTCCATCCAGAAGCGGACCACCCGCTTGACCTCCGCGTAGATCCCCTCCGGGTCCTTGTCGAAGTTCAGCGGGTAGATGTCCTGGTATTTCTTCGGCGGGTTCTCGGCGTACGCGATCGAGCCGTCGGCCCGGATGTTGAACCACTCCGGGTGCTCCTTGACCCAGGGGTGGTCGGGGGAGCACTGGAGCGCGAGGTCGAGGGCGATCTCCATGCCCAGCTCGCGCGCCTTGGCGACGAACTCGTCGAAGTCCTCGATCGTGCCCAGGTCGGGGTGGACGGCGTCGTGCCCGCCCTCCGGCGCGCCGATGGCCCAGGGCGACCCGGGGTCGTACTGGTCGGCGGTCAGGGTGTTGTTGCGGCCTTTGCGGAACTGCGTGCCGATCGGGTGGATCGGCGGCAGGTAGACCACGTCGAAGCCCATCTGGGCGATCGCCGGGAGCCGCTTGGCCGCCGTCTTGAACGTGCCCGACTTGGGGGCGGCGCCCTCCTCCACCACGGCGCCCTCGGAGCGGGGGAAGAACTCGTACCACGAGCCGAACAGCGCCCGCCGCCGGTCCACCCGGATGCGGTTGCGGCCGGAGCGGGTGAGCAGGTCGCGCAGCGGGTGCGCGGCGATCAGCGCGGCCGTCTCGGGCAGGTGGGTCACCGCGAAGCGCGCCCTGGGGTCCACGGCCTCGTCCCGCAGGCGGGCCGCGAGGGCGAGCAGCGCGGCCCGGTGCCCGCAGGTGCCGCCCGTCTCCGCCGCCGGGCAGTCCGCCGCCCGCACGCCCTTGGCCGCCCGTTCGAACAGCCGGGCGCCCTCCTCGCACATGAGGTCCGCGTCCATGCCGCGGGGGATCTTGATGCCCGCGTCGTGCATCCACGTGGCGATCGGGTCGCTCCACGCCTCCACCCGGAACTGCCACAGGCCCTCGGTGGGCAGCGACACCTCCACGCTCCACCGGTCGGTGCCCGGCGCGATCTCGCGCATGGGCAGCATCCGGCCCGGCTTGCCGCTCGGGTCTATCAGCACGACGCCGGCGGCGACCGCGTCGTGCCCCTCGCGGAACACCGTCGCGCTGATCTCGAAGGTCTCTCCCGCGGCGGCCTTGGCGGGCCACTGGCCGCAGTCGACGACGGGCTGGATGTCCTGGATGGGAATGCGTCCGATCATCGTCACTTCGTCTTCGGGGGCGGCACTCCGGGTGCCGCCGGGGTTTGCGGGGCAGGAACGGCTAGGCCGCGTCCAGTGATCTTTCTCGCACGTTATGGCAAAAGATCACGGGACACTCCCTTCCGGTCGGGCGGGCAGCACGGATAGGGGACCCGCGGGTTACGGTCCCTTCCTCGTCCATACAGGGGTTGCCCCAATAGTCCACTCTTACCCCTGCAGAATGAAAGACCGCTCACCGTGTTTGGGACGCTGCTTCGGGGAGATCGATCGTTACGTGCCGACAGCGTCGCCCGGTGCGAACATCACCAGATCAAGGGTACTTTGGTGAGGTTTGAACCGGTTTGCCGAGGGTGAAAGGAGTACCAAACGTCCCCCGGGTCTGCGAGGGCGCCGACCACGCCTGGACTGAGGAGCGTGAGGGAGCGGAGCGACCGAGCGTGACGAGGGAAGGCGGGGTCTGTGGGGCGCCCGAGCCGCCGCGCCGCAGGCGCGGCAAAAGGAGTGCTGCGGGCGTCGGCCACGCCTGGACTGAGGAGCGTGAGGGAGCGGAGCGACTGAGCGTGACGAGGGAAGGCGGGGTCTGTGGGGCGCCCGAGCCGCCGCGCCGCAGGCGCGGCGAAGTCAACAAATTGATTTGGTCGCGCGTCGTGGCGCTGAGTAACTAGGGTCTGGCCCCGTGAGAGCTATCCGCAGGTTCACCGTCCGAACCGTTCTTCCCTCGCAGCTCGCACCGTTGGGCGAGCTGGTCCAGAACCTCCGATGGTCGTGGCACCCCGAGACCATGGACCTGTTCGCCGAGGTGGATCCCGAGGTCTGGGAGCGTGTCGATCACGACCCCGTCGCGTTGCTCGGCGCGGTCGAGGCCGACAGGCTGCGCGAGCTCGCCCAGGACCGGCGTTTCCTGCGCCGTCTGGCCGACGCCGCCGACGACCTGCGCGAGTACATGACCGCCCCGAGGTGGTACCAGTCGCTGGAGGGTGCGCCGAGGGCGATCGGTTACTTCTCTCCCGAGTACGGCATCTCCGCCGCCCTGCCGCAGTATTCCGGCGGCCTGGGCATCCTGGCCGGCGACCACCTGAAGGCCGCCAGCGACCTGGGTGTGCCGATTCTGGGCGTCGGCCTGCTCTACCGGCACGGCTACTTCACGCAGTCGCTGTCGGCCGAGGGCTGGCAGTTGGAGCACTACCCGTCGCTCGACCCGGGCGGCCTGCCGCTCACGCTGCTGAAGGAGGAGGACGGCGCGCCGGCGCGGATCAGGATCGGCCTGCCGGAGGGGCGCACTCTGCACGCCCAGGTCTGGGTGGCGCAGGTGGGCCGGGTGCCGCTGCTGCTGCTCGACTCCGACGTGGCCGAGAACGACTCGGTCGCCAGGGACGTGACCGACCGCCTGTACGGCGGCGGCGGCGATCACCGGCTGATGCAGGAGCTTCTGCTCGGCATCGGCGGTGTGCGGGCCATCCGCGCCTACTGCCGGATCACCGGCCATCCGGAGCCGGAGGTGTTCCACACCAACGAGGGCCACGCCGGTTTCCTCGGGCTTGAGCGCATCCGCGAGCTGACCGAGGCCCGCCTGTCGTTCGAGGAGGCCCTGGAGGCCGTACGCGCGGGGACGGTGTTCACCACGCACACGCCGGTGCCGGCGGGCATCGACCGGTTCCCGGTGGAGATGATCGCCCGGCAGTTCGGCGGGTCGAACGCCTGGCCGACGGTGTCGGTGGACCGCATCCTGCGGCTCGGCGCCGAGCCGGAGGGCCCCGACTCGGACCCGTCGGTGTTCAACATGGCCGTCATGGGCATGCGGCTGGCCCAGCGGGTCAACGGCGTGTCCGAGCTGCACGGCAAGGTCAGCCGGGAGATGTTCCAGGGGCTGTGGCCGGGTTTCGACGTGGACGAGGTGCCGATCGGCTCGATCACCAACGGCGTCCACGCCCCGACGTGGGTGGGCCGGGAGATGATGGAGCTCGCCGGCAAGGAGCTGCCGTCGCTGATCCACACCGGGCAGGGCTGGGAGGGCGTGCACAAGCTCTCGGACGCCGACATCTGGAGCATCCGCGCCAAGCTGCGCGCCCGGCTGGTGGAGGAGGCGCGCCGGCGGCTGCGCAAGTCGTGGCGGCAGCGCGGGGCCAGCGAGGCCGAGCTGGGCTGGGTGGACGAGGCGCTCGACCCGGACGTGCTGACGATCGGCTTCGCCCGGCGGGTGCCTTCGTACAAGCGGCTGACGCTGATGCTGAACCAGCCCGATCGGCTGCGCAGGCTGCTGCTCGATCCGGACAAGCCGGTGCAGATCGTCATCGCCGGCAAGGCGCACCCGGCCGACGAGGGCGGCAAGAAGCTCATCCAGCAAATCGTCCGCTTCGCCGACTCGGAGGACGTGCGGCACCGCATCGTCTTCCTGCCCGACTACGACATGGCGCTCGGGCAGCTCATGGTGACGGGCTCCGACGTGTGGATGAACAACCCGCTGCGCCCGCTGGAGGCGTGCGGCACGTCCGGCATGAAGGCGGCGCTCAACGGCGGCCTCAACCTGTCCATCCGCGACGGATGGTGGGACGAGTGGTACGACGGCAACAACGGCTGGGCGATCCCCAGCGCCGACGGCGTGGACGACCCCGAGCGCCGCGACGAGCTTGAGGCCACGGCGCTGTACGACCTCATCGAGCGCGAGGTCGCCGACCGCTTCTACGACCGGGCCGCCGACGGCCTGCCGCGGCGCTGGCTGGAGATGGTCAAGCACACGCTCAGCTCGCTCGGGCCGAAGGTGCTGGCCGGGCGCATGCTGCGCGACTACGTCACCGACCTGTACACCCCGGCGGCGGCCTCCGCCCGCGCGCTCGCGGCCGACGGGTACGGCAACGCCCGGCTGTTCGCGGCCTGGAAGCTGCGGGTGTCGAAGGCGTGGCCGGGCGTGCGGGTCGAGCACGTCGAGGCGACCGGCGTGGGGGACACCCCCGAGCTGGGGGCCCGGCTGGAGCTGCGGGCCACGATCGCCCTCGGCGAGCTGTCGCCGGAGGACGTCCTGGTCCAGGCGGCGTACGGCCGGGTGGGCGCGCACGACGAGCTGCTGTCGCCCAGCTACGTCACGCTCAAGGTCGACTCGGTGGCCGACGACGGCCGGGCGCACTACACGGGCGTGGTGCCGCTGGACCGCACCGGTGCCTTCGGCTACAGCGTGCGCGTGGTGCCGTTCCACCCGCTGATGGCGTCCGTGGCGGAGCTCGGCCTGATCGCCGTGCCGGAGGAGCCGGCCGGCATGACCAACGGCACCCTGCGCTGAGCCTTCCGGGGTCACCCCTCTCGTCCGCTTCCGCCGCGGGTGAGAGGGGTAGACCAGCACCATGGCACAGGCCCTGCACATCGGGATGGTCGCCCCGCCGTGGTATGACATCCCGCCTCGCACGTACGGCGGCATCGAGGCGGTGACCGCAGGTCTGGTCGGCGGCCTCCGGGCGCGCGGGCACCGGGTCACCGTCATCGGGGCCGGTCGCGGCGTGGATCTGCGGACCTACGACGAGCCGCCTTCGGACCGGATCGGCGAGTCGTACCCGGAGGTCGTGCACGCGGCCGAGGCGGCCCGCCTCCTGCGGGGACTGGAGGTGGACGTCGTCCACGACCATTCGCTGGCCGGGCCGCTCACCGCCGCAGGGCGGCCCACGCACACGGTCGTCACCTGCCACAACGACGTGAGCGGGGAGCTGGGGGGCTACTACCGGAGCCTCGGCGCGGACGTGTCCCTGGTGGCCGTCTCCTCGGCGCAGCGCGCCCACGCGCCCGGCCTGAACTGGGTGGGGCGGGTGCACAACGCGGTGGACGTCACGGCGTGGCCGTTCCGGGACCGCAAGGACGACTGGGTGCTGTGGCTGGGGCGGCTCAGCCCGGACAAGGGCGCGCATCTCGCGATCGAGGCGGCGCGGGCGGCGGGGCACCGGATCCTGCTGGTCGGCAGGCAGACCGAGCGGGCGGAGCGGGCCTACTTCCGCGAGCGGGTGGAGCCGCTGCTCGGGCCCGACGTCGAATATCTGGGGGAGGCGGACGGCGAGCTCAAGAAGGAGCTGTTCTCCCGGGCCCGGTGCCTGGTGCTCCCGCTGCTGTGGGACGAGCCGTTCGGCATGGTCATGATCGAGGCGATGGCCTGCGGCACGCCGGTGGTGGCGCTGCGGCGGGGCGCGGTGCCCGAGATCGTCGTGGACGGGGTGACCGGCTGTGTCCGCGACACGCCCGCCGGGCTTCCGGCCGCGATCGGGGCGGTCTCCGCGCTCGACCCGCACGCGGTGCGGGCCCGGGTGGTGCGGCACTTCGACCTGCCCGTGATGGTCGAGGGATACGAGCGGATCTACCAGGAGGTGACGGCCGCGCCACCGGCCCGTCCCCGGCGGCCCCTCCCGCTCGGGCGCTGATCACCCCTCTATGGTGGGGCCATGGGTGAATTCGTCAGGGTGGAAAGCTCCGAGCACATCGCCACGATCCGGCTCGACCGGCCGAAGATGAACGCGCTGAACCGGCAGGTCCAGGAGGAGATCGCGGAGGCCGCGCGGCTCGTGGACGCCGATCCGAACACGCACGCGGTCATCGTCTACGGCGGCGAGCGCGTGTTCGCGGCCGGCGCCGACATCAAGGAGATGGCCGTCATGTCCTACGCGGACATGGCCGTGCACTCGCGCACCCTGCAGGACTGCTTCACCGCCGTCGCGCGGATCGGCAAGCCGGTGATCGCCGCGATCACCGGGTACGCCCTGGGCGGCGGCTGCGAGCTCGCGCTGTGCGCCGACTTCCGGGTGGCCGGGGAGAGCGCGAAACTCGGCCAGCCGGAGATCACCCTCGGGATCATCCCCGGCGCCGGGGGAACGCAGCGCCTGCCCCGGCTCATCGGGCCCGCGCGGGCCAAGGACCTGATCTTCACCGGGCGGCACGTGGACGCCGCCGAGGCGCTCGCCATCGGACTGGTCGATCGTGTGGTGCCCGACGCCGAGGTGTACACGGCGGCCCTCGAACTCGCCGCGACCTTCGCCCAGGGACCGGCCGCCGCGATCCGGGCGGCCAAGCTCGCGATCGACCACGGCCTCGAGACCGACCTCGACACCGGCCTGGAGATCGAACGGCTCCAGTTCTCCGGCCTGTTCGCCACCCAGGACGCGCGGGAGGGCATGACCGCCTTCGCCGAGAAGCGCCGCCCCAAGTTCACCGGCAAGTAATTCGGCAACCGCCGCCCGAAGATCACCGGCCGGTGACGTGGCCCGCCGCGCCCCGGGCGCGGCGGGCCGGGGCGCTCGGGTAATCGGCAACGCCGGAGGCGCGCGATCAGGTGCGCGTTTTTCGCTTGCGGGGCTTTCGTCGGCGCGCTCGCTCGTTCCCCGCCTCGCGGCGCTTCTCGACCCCGACGTGGCCGCGCTTCTCGCGCTCTCAGGTGACTTTGAGCAAGTTCACACTTTGCGTCAAGGATCGGTCCAATATGCCGCTATCGTGGCGGCTCATGATGCGGTTGCGAGTGCTGGGCCTGTCACGGCTGCGCCGGGCGCTGCTGTCCCGGCTCGACTCTCGGTACATCACCAAATCCGACCACCGGCGAGACCTCAAGGACGCCCTGTGGGAGGTCCAGATGCTCCGCCGGGAGGTCGTGGCACTGCGTAACGAGGTCGACCGGCTGCGCCGCACGGGCGGGGCCCCCGTCAAGGCGACCCCGGAGCCCAGGGTGACGGCCGACCCCAAGGCGGCCGAGGCGTACCGGCTGGCGACCGAGACCGCCGAGGCGGTGGACACGCTGCTGCAGAACGAGATGCGCATCTGGCAGGCGATCGACGACCTGTCGGCGCGGATGGGCGCGCCGACACGGGCGAGGTGAGCGGTCGTGCGGGTGCGCTGGACGCGTGACGCGGGCGTCTGGCGGCTGGTCTTCCTGCTCGACGCGGAGGACGAGACGACGGGGGCGTGCACCGACGGGCACCCGATCGAGCTGCGGACCAACTCCTGCCACGTGCGGACCGGGGACGCCGCCGCATCACCCCATCCCGACCTGCTCGCGGTCGCCGCGTGGACGGTCGCCGCGCCGTGGACCAGGCGGCGGGTGACCTTCGACCGGCCGATCTCCCCCGGGCTCGCCGAGGCGTTGCGTACGGGGTGGGGGGTGGACGCCGGTCCGGTCGGGGCCGATCCGCGCACCGGCACCAGGCTGGCGATCTCCTACAGCGGCGGCGCGGACTCGACGGCGGTGGCCGCGATGTTCCCCGAGGCGCCGTTCGTGCACTTCCAGCGGGTGAGCCATCCCCGGGTGCCGAACCGGTGGACGCACTACCGCTCGGACGTGCTGGCCGACCTCGCCCGGCAGACCGACCGGGAGCTTCACATCGCGCAGTCGGATCTGGAGTTCGTGCTGAGCCGCCCCCGGCCCGGGTTTCCCGAGCACCACGCGGTGACGGCGGGCGCGCTGCTGCTCGCCGACGACCTCGACCTCGGCGGGATCGCGCTGGGATACGAGATCGGGTCGCGGTGGCTCGGCAGCGACCGGTACGTCAACCGGTACACGCCGGACAACCCCATGTGGGCGGCGGACGGGAAGTGGGGCCGGTTGTACGCCGCCGCGGGCGTCCCCCTGGTGCTCCCGGTCGGAGGGGTGAGCGAGCCGGTGACCATGCGCCTGGCGCTCGGCTCCGACCTCGCGCGGCTGGTCCGCTGGTGCCTGCGGGGCGACCTGTCGGGGCCGTGCCAAAAGTGCGGCAAGTGCCTGCGCAAGGAGCTGATCCTGGCCGCCGTGGAGGGCCGGCCGCTGAGGACGCCGCTCACCGCCGACTCGGTCCCCGCGCGCCCCTGGCAGCAGCCGCCGCCGTACTCTGGCCAGGAGACGATCGAGTACGGCTGCGCGCGCGTGCCGGGGATCGAGGCCACGCCCTTCGCCACGGCGGCCGGGCACCTGGGGGCCACGGTGGAGTCGACCCGCTGGATGGACCGCTGCTATCCGCCCGCGATCGACGAGACGCCGGAGCCCTGGCGTGAGCGTGTCGGCGCGTACATGCGGGAGCACGTCGGGATGATGAGCGCGCAGGAGCAGCGCCAGGTGGAGACATGGGCGGCGGTATGAAGATCTACTTGTCGGTGGACATGGAGGGGGTCACCGGGCTCACCGATCCCGAGGAGATGCACCACGGGGGCCGGGGATACGAGCGCGGCTGCGAGCTGATGACCGGTGACGCGAACGCGGTGATCCAGGGCGCCTTCGACGCGGGGGCCGCGTCCGTGCTGGTGAACGACGCCCACGGCTCCACCAAGAACCTCAGGATCGACCTGCTGGACGAGCGGGCCACGCTGATCAGGGGCCCGGGCAAGCCGCACCGCATGGGGCAGGGGCTGTCGGCCGACATGGACGCCGCCTGCTTCGCCGGCTACCACGCCCGCGCGGGCGTGCCGCACGGCGTGCTCAACCACACGTGGATGGGCAAGGAGATCCAGAACGTCTACCTGAACGGCGAGATCTGCGGCGAGACCCGGCTCGTGGCGGGGTTCGCGGGCTCGCTGGGCGTGCCGGTCGCGCTCGTCACCGGCGACGAGGCGGTGTGCGAGGAGGCCGGGGAGCTGCTCGGCGACGTCGAGACGGTCGCCGTGAAGAAGGGCATCGACAGGTTCTCCGCCGAGCTGCTGCCCCCCGCCGTCGCGTGGCGGCGCATCCGCGAGGCCGCGGCCCGTGCCCTGGGCAGGCTTTCCGACTTCCGGCCGTACGTGGTCGAGCCGCCGTACACGCTGGGCGTGGAGTGGAACTCCACCGCCATCGCGGCGGCCTGCGCGATCGTCCCCGGCGTACGGCTCGCCGGGCCCCGGCACACCGAGTTCACCACGGACGACTATCACGAGATCATGGCGTTGTTCGGCATCTTCTCCATGATCGGCGGCCAGGTGGCCTGCGGCAGCGGCCGGTACGGCTGACGCCGGCGGGCGGGGGCCGCCCGGGCCGGGCCGTAAGGTGGTCACCCGACCGCACGAGCGCGCCGTCAAGGAGGGTTGAATGCCGCTCGAATGGGTTCCCGCGTCCGACCGGCCGGACCTGCTCGCCGATCCCGTCGCCAAGGCCGTCGTCTCGCTCGACGTCACGGTGGAGGTCGCCGAGATCGACCCCGCGCTGTCCGACACCGCCGCGTTCTGCGAGCGGTACGGCGTGGCGCCGGAGGACTCGGCCAACTGCGTCATCGTCGCCGCCAAGCGGGGCGGGGAGACGCGCTACGCCGCCGTCATGGTGCTCGCCAACGCCAGGGCCGACATCAACGGGGTGGTGCGCCGCCACCTGGACGCGCGGAAGGTGTCGTTCGCCCCGCAGGCGGAGGCCGTCGAGCTGACCGGGATGGAGTACGGCGGCATCACTCCGATCGGGCTGCCCGAGGGCTGGCCGGTGCTCGTTGACGAAAACGTGACCCGGCGGCCCTTCGTCGTGATCGGCAGCGGCGTGCGCCGCTCCAAGCTGGCGCTTAGCGGCGAGGCGCTGGTCGCGGCGACCCGGGGGGAGGTCCTCGCGCTCACCGTTTGACCGGTTGCCTGGAACCTGTTTGCGCCTTTCGTCCGTTGTTTGGAGCGGAGATGTGGCGCGATGGTTCACTCATGGGCGTTCTTTTAGTCGGTATGGTGCTTAGGCGATGAATCAGGACGACCGACTGGGCCCGTACCGGCTGCTGAGGCGGCTCGGTGAGGGCGGCATGGGCGTGGTCCACCTCGCCCTCGACCCGCAGGGCAGACAGGTGGCCGTCAAGGTCTTGCGCTCGGAGGTGGCGGGCGACGACGTCGCGCGCAGGCGCCTGTCGCGCGAGGTCGAGACCATGCGGCGGGTGCGCGGGCCGAACATCGCCGAGGTCGTCGACGCCGACGTCACCGGCCGCAGGCCGTACATCGTCACCCGCTACGTGCCGGGACGGCCGCTCGACGAGGTCGTCAAGAACGACGGGCCGCTGCCGCTCGACGCCCTGCTCAAGGTGGCCGTCGGCGTGGCCCAGGCGCTCGCCGCCGTGCACGCCGCCGGGGTCATCCACCGCGACCTGAAGCCGGGCAACGTGCTGATGCTGGACGGCCAGCCGGTGCTGATCGACTTCGGCATCGCCCAGGCGGTCGACGCCACCCGCCTCACCCAGACCGGCATGTTCATCGGCACGCCCGGCTACCTCGCCCCGGAGATCATCGAGGGCCACGAGGCCGGGCCGCAGGTGGACGTGCACGCCTGGGCCGGCACCGTGCTGTACGCCGCCACCGGCCAGCCGCCGTTCGGCAAGGGCACGCTGGAGATGATCTTCTACAACATCACCTCCGGCCGGGCCAACGTCGAGGCCGCCCCCGCGCCCATCCAGCCGATCTTGCGCGCCGCGTTCAACCGCGACCCGGCCAGCCGGCCGACCGCGGCCGAGCTCGTACGGCAGCTCTCGCGGCTCATGCCCCAGCCGGGCGGCAGGCCGCGCGTGCCCGACGAGATCACCACGGTGCCCAACGTCGACGACACCGGCGGACGGCACGCCCCGGCCGACTTCGGCCGCCCCGGTGTGCCGCACACGGGCGCGGCGCCGGTGACCGGGCAGCGCGGCCCCGGCATGAGCCCACCCGGCACCGGCGCACACGGCACACCGGGCTCAACCGGCACGGGCGGTCCGATCCCCGGCGTGCCGCCGACCGCCGGGTCGCCGGCGCCGCCGGTCACCCCGCCGGTCACGCCCGTGGCGACGCCGCCGGTCGCGCCGGCCCACCAGGGCGGCCGGCCCGAGGAGTTCGTCTCGCTGCTGCGCGAGACGCCCGCGGCGGGCCAGGGCGGCGACCCCTTCCCGACCGTACGGGTCACCGGGGACGACCTGCGCAGGGCGGGCCTCGGGCAGTCGGCCCCGCCGAACGCCGGGGCGACCCCGCCGGAGGGCGACATCCCGACCCGGATGGCTCCGCCGCGCACCCCGCAGACGGGACCGGCCGGGCCGTCGGCGTTCCACGGGGCCGCCGCGCCCGCCGGGGCGCAGGCGCCTTCCCGCGGCCAGGGGGACGAGTGGCCCACGCCGATGCTGCGCCCGGAGGGCGACATCCCCACCCGGCGGGTGACCTCGGAGGAGCTGCGCCAGGCCGTCACCGGCGACGTTCCGGGACCGCGCGGCGCGGCGGCTCCGCTCGGCTCGCCCCAGCCCGGGCCTCAGCCCGCGGACGCGGCGGCGCGCGACCAGGCGCTCTTCGGCCACGCGCCCGAGATCTACGAGCGGACCCCGCACGTCCACCAGCCGAACCCCGCGCCGTTCATGCCGACCGTGCGGGTGCCGCCGCCCGTGGCGATCCCGCCCGGGGCGCTGCAGCGCTCCAAGGCGTACGGTGTGGCGAGCGCGCTGCTGCTCGTCGTGATGACGTCCCTCGCCGTGGTGGCGCCGCTGCTGGTGTGCCTGGTGGCCGTGCCGGCCGTGGTGCTGCTGCGGGCCGCCGACCTGGCCCAGCCGCACTTCAACTCCCGGCGTCCGGCGGGCGCCGCGGCGGCCGACGTGCTGCGCGTGCTCAGCCGCCCGGCCGAGCTGGTCAAGTCGATCGGCGTCACGCTCGCCCTCGTGCCGTACGCGCTGGTCCTGGGGCTGCCGGTGACGCTGCTGCTCACCGTGCTCATCGGCGACACGCCCGCGCTCCGGCTCGCGGCGCTGAGCTGGGGGGCCGCGACGGCGCTGTGGACGATCTGCGCGGGGCCGGGGGTGGTGGGCCCGGGCAGGCAGATGCGGCGGACGCTGGCCTCGCTGGTGCCGGGCGAGGGGGCGGCGCGGAGCCTGGCCTGGGGGATCGGCGCCGTCGCGGTGCTGACGGCGGCGATCGCGCTGTCCAGCCTCTTGGGTAAACAGACAGCAGGGCACTTCTGGGGCCCCATCGACGTTCACTCGGTACTAGAGCGTCTGAGTGACCTGCGCGGCCAGGCGGGGAATGGGTGACGGGGGACGACATGTCGGCTACTGAGGCTCCGGAGAGGATCGGGCCCTACCGGCTGCTGCGGCAGCTCGGCGAGGGCGGCATGGGAGTGGTCCACCTCGGCCTGGACGCGGAGGGGCGCGAGGTCGCGGTCAAGGTCCTGCACCCGCACGTCGCCTCCGACCTCAAGGCCCGCGACCGGCTCACCCGCGAGGTCGAGACCATGCGGCGGGTGCGCAGCAAGCGCGTCGCCGAGGTCCTCGACGCCGACCTGATCGGCTCCGCGCCCTACATCGTGACGCGGTACGCCCCCGGCCGGACCTTAGAGCAGACGGTGCTCGAGGACGGCCCGCTCAGCGACGACGGGGTGATCCGGCTCGCGGTGGGCCTGTGCGAGGCGCTGGTCGCCATCCACGCCGCCGACGTCGTCCACCGCGACCTCAAGCCGGCCAACGTCATGCTCGTGGACGGCGAGCCGCTCGTGATCGACTTCGGCATCGCCCATCTGGTCAACGCCACCCGGCTGACCCAGACGGGGATGTTCGTCGGCACTCCCGGCTACCTCGCTCCCGAGATCATCCGGGACAGCGAGATCACCCAGGCCGCCGACGTGCACGCCCTGGCGGCCACGGTGTTCTTCGCGGCCACCGGCAAGCCGCCGTTCGGCTCGGGCACGTTCGAGTCGGTCTGTTACAACATCCTCGAAGGCAAGGCGCAGATCGACCTCGCGCCGGCCTGGCTGCGGGGGTGGCTGCGCCTCGCCCTCGCCACCGACGCCGCGGCGCGTCCCACGGCCGCGTCGCTGCTCAAGCTCAGCCGTTCGCTCGACCCCACGGTCACCGTGCTGCAGGAGACCACCGCGCACGAGGGGGCGCGCGACGGCGGAACGCGGATCCTCGACGGCACCCGCGTGCTCGACGAGGTGGCGGGCGGCCCCGGCAAGGGCGGCGGCCCGGCCAACGAGGGCAACGGAAGCCGCACCAGCGTCCTTCCGGCGGACGACGACAGCTACTCCGACCTGTTGCCGCCGGTCAACTACGTGGAGCCGGAGCGGCCCCGGCGGGAGCCGCGGGCGCCCAGGCAACGGCGCCCGGTGTCCGCGCCGCCTCCGGCGCATCCGCAGGCCGGGCCGTACGGGCAGGCGGGGCCGCCCCCGCCGCCGTACCAGCCTCCCGCGAGTCAGCCGCCGTTCCAGCCGTACACCGACCAGAGGGTGGCGGGCTACCCGGAGCCCCGGGTCGCGCCGCCGCCGGCGGCTCCGGCCGCGCGGTACGAGCCCGAGCCGAAGCGGCCCGCCTACCGGGCTCCGCATCCGGTGCTCGCGGCCCTGCTGCTGGCCACGCTCGTGGCGCTGGCCTGTCTGCTGCCCGTCGTGGTGAGCCTGTTCGCGGTCGTGGCGGCGCTGTGCCTGCGGGTGGGGCAGTATCTGCTCGGCGATCTCGCCGATCGGCGGGCCGCGCGCGGCAGCAGCGGGGCGGATCCGCTGCTCGCGGTGCTCGGCACGCCGTGGGCGCTGATCAAGGCCGCGCTGGCGACGGCCATCCAGGCGCCGCTGGCCCTGATGTTCGCGATGTGCGCGTGGGGCGCGTTCCACTACATCGGCGGGATCAGGCCCGACCCCGCGGCGGCGTACGCGGCGGGCGCCTTCGTGGCGGGGCTGTTCCTGCTGCCGGGCGGGAAGGCTCCCCGCAAGGCCGTGTCCCGGACGCTGAGCGCGGTGATCCGAAGCCCCGGAGCGGGAATGATCGTGACGATCGCGGTCGGCACGGTCGCGCTGTTCGCGATCATGACGGCGACGTCGGCGGACGCCTCGTGGGTGCCCTGGCGGCCGCCGTCGGTGGCGGTGGATCACATCGTCGCGGAGCTGCGGCAGAAGGGGCAGGACACGGTCGTCAACCTGATCGGCGGCGTGGTCGGGGACCTCATGGACAGGCTCGGCCTGCGTTTCCTGACCTTCTGGACCTGACCCGCCCCGCGGCGGCGGTGGATCGAAAGGCGCCGAGCGAGCCGGAGTGGGGGCTCGCCGGCGCCCGGACTGAGGAGCGAGTGAGGCGAGGGACGAGCGACTCCGAGCGGCGAGGGAAGTGTTCGACGCGCGCCTGCGGCGCGAGCTTCGGATGAGAGCGTCCCGACGAGCGAAGCGGGAGGCACAGTTTGGGCACGCCGGAACAGCTTGGTCCTTACCGTCTGGTCTCCACGCTCGGCTCGGGAGGGTTCGGGGAGGTTCACCTCGCGCTCGACCCGGACGGGCGTACGGTCGCGGTCAAGGTCTTGCATCCCCACGTGGCCTCCGACGGGTTCGCGATCGCCCGCCTCGCCCGCGAGGTGGAGACGATGCGCCGGGTGCGCGGCATGCACGTCGCCGAGGTGCTGGACGTCTCGCTGTCGGGGGAGCGGCCCTACATCGTCACCCGATATGTGCAGGGCCGACCGCTCAGCACGGTCGTCGCCAAGGACGGGCCGGTCGGCGGGGCCGATCTGCTGCGGCTCGCCGTGGGGCTGGCGGAGGCGCTGGAGTCCGTTCACGCGGCCGGCGTCGTCCACCGCGACCTCAAACCGGCCAACGTGATCGTCTCCGAGGGCGAGCCGTACGTGATCGACTTCGGCATCGCCTGCGCGCTGGAGTCGGCGACGGTGACCGCGTCGGGCGCGGTCGTGGGCACGCCGGGATATCTGGCCCCCGAGGTGCTGGAAGGCCGGGAGGCCGGGCCCGAGGCCGACGTGTTCGCCTGGGGCGCGACGGTGGCCTTCGCCGCGTCGGGGCGGCAGCCGTACGGCACCGGGCCGGCGGCGGCGATCGCCTACCGGGTGGTCCATCGCGAGCCCGACCTGTCGGGCGTGCCGGCCTGGCTCGTCCCGATCGTGGAGCGGTGCCTGAGCGCCGACCCCGCGGAGCGTCCGGCGACCGGCGAGCTGGCGGAGCTGCTGAAGGAGGCGGCGCCGGTGCTGGACGGGATCGAGCCGGTGCGGCACGCGCTGTCGGACGCGCCCACCCAGCAGTGGCGGCCCGGCGATCGGCGCGGGAGCCGGCCCGCGCGCGAGACCCGGCGGGGAGAGGTGGACGACCCGCGCGCCGCGCACCGGGAGAAGGTGCACCGCCGCTGGGTGATCGGCTCGGCGGTGGTGGTGGGCCTGTTCGCCGCCGCGGCACGGGCCAACCTGCCCGAGGTGTCGCTTCTCCTGCTGGTGCTGTACGGCATCGGCCTGCTGATCGACGCGGGGTTCGGGCTGCTGGGGAAGTCCAGGCGGCGGCTCGTGGTGGATCTCGCGGGCGGCGTCGGGGCGGTCGCGGTGTGGGCGCTGCTCAGCACGCTGTTCAGCACCACGACGCTTCTCATGGCCGTGGGGACCGTCCTGTTCCTGCTCATCCTGCTCGTGTTCGCGAGCTGACCGCTGCCGTCCGCGCCGGGTGCGGGCTAGGAGAACCAGTTGCCGCCGAGCTCCTGGATGGTCCTGCTGCCCGCGCGCACCATGAGCGCCTCGCTCAGCACCTGGTTGACGTGCTGGGGATGGTTGACCAGGGCGAACAGGAAGAAGGAGCCGCCGTCCACGGTGCGGAAACCGAAGACCGAGCCGTGGCCGGCGAACTCGACGTACGCCCCCTTGTACACGAGGGGGAACACCTTGCGGCTGTAGCTGTCCCTGGCCAGGCGGTAGCCGGAGGCGCCCTCCTTCTTCTCGTTGTTCCAGAAGTTCAGATATTCCCCGGCGACGGCGCGGGCCACGTCGGCGTCCATGTCGGCGACGTAGCCGTCGGCGTCGAGCCGCGGCCGCGGCATCCGCTTGCCCCGGTGGAGCGGGGTCGCGACGGCCAGCTTGAAAGGCTTCCCGGGGGCGCGGAAGAACGCGAGCACGTGCGGGCGGGCACGGCCCTTGGCGTCCTTGTAGACCGCCTGCGCCATGAACCACTCGCCGACCGGCGGCTGGCGCTCCGGCCTGGGCAGATAGATCGTGGGGGTGCCGGTCACGACGATCGGCTTGTGCCCCGGCTTCGACCCGGAAAGCTCGTGGTTGCGTTCGAGCACGCCCTCGTGCAGGGCCGCCTCGACGAACAACGCGTCGAGCAGGGCGTTGCGCCTCCACCATTTGGGCTTGCGGAGGGTCGCGTTGTACAGGCTCACCCACCGCCGCATGGCCCGCCTCGCCTGGGCGGCGGTCAGCCCGGTCGCGGCGGTGGCGGTGGCGGTGCCAACATATCGGGACATCGAGGGCGCTAAGCGACGCGGGCCCGGTGTGGGCGACGGCGGCCGTCGGTATTCCAGTCGGGGGACCCGCCCGAGGCTTCCGGAACATAGTTCGGTAGGGTGAAGGTGGGCGTGACCGGGTCCTGGGCATTGCTTTACCGCAGGACGCGGCCGTAAAAGCCCGGAGGTTTGCGCCTAAGCTACCGATGGGTAACATACGCCTGGGGGGACCAGGGTCGTCTCGACGTCCGGGCCACCCGCACAGGCGCGCCCGTTGAATACCTGGCAGTCTTGCATCACGTGCGCGTCCCCCGCGCCACGTACCGAGAACCGCGGCGTCAGCCGTACGGAAAGGGGAGGTCGGCCACCGGCCATGAACATCGTCGTCTGCGTGAAGCAGGTCCCCGACACGGCGACCGAGCGCAAGCTGAGGTCCGATGACAAGACGCTCGACCGCGACGCCGCCGACGGCGTCGTGAACGAGCTCGACGAGTACGCGGTCGAGGAGGCGCTGCGGCTCAAGGAGGCCCATGGGGGCGAGGTCACCGTGCTCAGCATGGGCCCCGCCAAGGCGACCGAGACCATCCGCAAGGCCCTGGCGATGGGCGCCGACAAGGCGGTGCACCTGCACGACGACGCCCTGCACGGCTCGGACGCCCTCGGCACCTCCCACGCCATCGCGCAGGCCCTGAAGAAGATCGGGTTCGACCTGGTCATCCTGGGTTCCGAGTCGACCGACGCCCGCACCGGCATGCTCGCCGCGATGCTGGCCGAGCGGCTGGGCGCCCCGCAGCTCACGCTCGCCAGCAAGGTCGAGGTCGAGGGCACCTCCATCCGCATCGAGCGGGTCACCGACTACGGCTACGACAAGGTCGAGGCGTCGCTGCCCGCCGTCGTGTCGGTGGTCGAGAAGATCAACGAGCCGCGTTACCCGTCGTTCAAGGGCATCATGGCCGCCAAGAAGAAGCCGGTCGAGACCCTCGGTGTCGCCGACGCCGAGATCTCCGCCGACCAGGTGGGCCTGGCGAACTCCTGGAGCGAGGTCGTCGAGTTCGCCGCCGCCCCGCCGCGTGCCGCGGGCACCGTGATCAAGGATGAGGGCGACGGCGGGGTCAAGGCCGCCGAGTTCCTCGCGTCGAAGAAGTTCATCTGAGGGGCCCGTGATGAGTGAGATTCTGGTTCTCGTCGAGCACGTCGACGGCGATGTCAAGAAGGTCACCCTCGAACTGCTGACCCTGGCCCGGTCGCTGGGCGCGCCGGCCGCCGTGTGGGCCGGCCCCGGCTACTCCGACGCCGCGAAGGCCAAGCTCGCCGAGTACGGCGCCGAGAAGATCTACGTGGCGGCGGCCGACGAGATCGCCGACTACGTGGTCGCGCCCAAGGCCGAGGTGCTGGCGCACCTGGTGGCCGAGCGCTCCCCGGCTGCGGTCTTCGTCGCCGCGACCGGCGAGGGCAAGGAGATCGCCGGCCGCCTGGCGATCAAGACCGACTCCGGCGTGATCTCGGACGCGGTGGGCGTCGGCGAGGGCTTCATCGCCGAGCAGTCCATCTTCGGCGGCGGCGTCAACGTCCGCAGCCGCGTGACCAAGGGCACCCCGATCATCACGGTCCGGCCCAACAGCACCGCCCCCGTCGCCGCCCCCGCGGCCGGCGCCGAGGAGAAGGTGGAGGTCGCGCTGTCGGACTCCGCCCGCGCGGCCAAGATCGTCGAGCGGGTCGTCCAGGAGAAGGGCGCCCGTCCGGAGCTGACCGAGGCCGCGATCGTGGTCTCCGGCGGCCGTGGCGTCGGCTCGGGCGAGAACTTCGCGATCATCGAGAAGCTCGCCGACGCGCTCGGCGCGGCCGTGGGCGCCTCGCGCGCCGCGACCGACGCGGGCTGGTATCCGCACCAGTTCCAGGTCGGGCAGACGGGTAAGACCGTGTCGCCGCAGCTCTACATCGCGGCCGGCATCTCCGGCGCCATCCAGCACCGGGCCGGCATGCAGACGTCCAAGACCATCGTCGTGATCAACAAGGATCCCGAGGCGCCGCTGTTCGAGATCGCCGACTTCGGTGTCGTGGGCGACCTGTTCCAGGTCGTCCCGCAGCTCACCGAGGAGATCGAAAAGCGCAAGTGACGGGCTCGGCCCGTGCCGCGTGCGCGCGCGGCACGGGCCGGGAGCCGATCGAGACCGCCGGGCCGCCCGCCGTGGGTGACGCCCGGCCGAAGACGGCGGTCCGCTCGGTGCCCGCCGGGTTTCCGGCGGGCCGGGCCGGGACGCCGCAGGGCGTCAGGCGGCCGCGCGGATGCGGACCTCCTCGTCGCCCGCCGCCCTGACCGGCAGCGGGATGATCTCCGTACGGGACGCGGGGAGCAGCCGGGCGGCCACGGCGATGGCGACGCCGAGGACGACCGCCACGCCCATCGCGGCCCGCAGCGACGCCGCGCCGGCCAGGAAGCCGACCACCACCGGCCCGAGCAGCAGGCCCGCGTAGCCCATCGCGCTCGCCTGCGCGATCGCCGGGCCGGGTTCGGACGTCGCGCTGCCCGCCAGCGACAGCGCCATCGGCGAGATCGTCGCCACCGACAGCCCGATGAAGAACAGCCCGGCCACGGCCGCCGCGGTCACCGGCGCGGCGATGACCGCGAGGAACGCGAGCGCGGTGGCGGCGCCGGAGAACGTGATCAACCCGCGGGCCCCGTAACGGCCGCGCATCCGGTCGCCGGCCAGCCGGGCGACCAGCATCCCCGCCTCGAACACCGGGTAGCCGAGCGCGGCGACCGCCTCGGAGGCGTGCAGCGTGCCGTGTAGATACAGGCCGTTCCAGTCGGCGACGACGCCCTCCACCATGAACGCGGCGAAGGTGACCGCGCCGAGCAGGTAGACGACCCCGGGCAGCCTGCGCCGGGAGCGCGCCGGCGCCTGGCCCGCCTCGCCGGTCTCCGGCGTGGGGTCGGGCAGGTGCATGCGGCTGAGGGCGAGCGCCGCCGGCGCCGACACCAGGGCGACGACCAGGATGTGGGCGGTGAGGGACAGGCCCAGGGCGATGGCCGCCGTGCCCACCAGGCCCGCCGAGATCGCGCCGACGCACCATCCCGCGTGCATGCCGCTCATGACCGGCCGGCCGTACGCGCGCTCGACGGTGGAGCCCTGGGCGTTCATGCCGACGTCGACCGCGCCGAACGCCATGCCGAACAGCACCGCGGCCGCGGCCAGCGCCGGGAAGGACGGCGCGACCGCGATGAGGACCAGTGACGCCGCGCACAGGGGAGCGGCCGCGCGCAGCACGGCGCGGCTGCCGACCCTGGTCAGAACGACACGCATGAGCTGCATGGACAGCAGCGCGCCGACGCTCCAGCTGAGCAGGGTGAGCCCGACCGACGACTCCGGCAGGCGGAGCCGCTCGGCCAGAGCGGGGAGGCGCACGGTGAACGTTCCACACATCAGGCCGGCCAGGACAAAGGTGAGGACTGCCCCGTGACGGGCCTTCCTCAAAGCGCGGGTCATCACAGCATCCTTTCCAGGTGAGTGGAGTGGGTTTCCGGGCCCGGATCGACGGGCAGACACCAACAGGTCGCCCTGCCACGGCATGGCCGGAAGGAAGGGCGACCACCAGAGATGAGTCGGCGGCTTACAGCAAGCGCGCTACAGCAGGGCGAGCAGTCTGGCGCGGATCGCGTCGTAGTCGATGATCGCCGCGCAGTGCGTGGCGACCTCCCACACGCCCTCACAGGCCAGCCGTACGACCTGGGAGGCCAGGGGGTCGGGTTCGTCGTCCAGGCCCTGCCGCATCCAGCGGGCCATCGCCCCGCGCAGCGGCGCGAGCAGTTCGGGATCGCCGGCCGCGCCCGTGACCACGGCCCATCGTCGCAGTCTGCCGCTCTCCACGGCTTCAAACGTCGCCGCGACGTACGCCCGGGTGTAGGTGCTCTCCGACTGCGCCTCGATCAGCGCGTCGAAGTCGGCGATCAGGCGCTCGATCATGCCTTTGACGAGCGCTTCCTTGCTTGAGAAGTGATAGAGGAGGCCGCCCTTGCTGACGCCGGCGCGCTCGGCCACCGCCGCCAGGGTCAGGGCCTGGGCGCCCTGGTCCTGGAGCAGGCTTTCCGCCGCGTCCAGTAGCTCGTCCCTCCTCATGCTGTCCACTGTACCGTCTGGACGGTTTAGTTGCGACACGATATCGGGCTATCCGCCCGCCCGGATACGCTTGGTGGGCTGAACACCTGTCAGGGAGGGGTAGTGGGAGCTGCGTATCTGGATCATGCCTCGACCACGCCGATGCTGCCCGAGGCGATCCAGGCGATGACCGCCCAGCTCGGGCAGGTCGGCAACCCTTCGTCCCTGCACGCGGCCGGCCGCCGTGCCCGCCGGGTCGTCGAGGAGTCGCGCGAGACGATCGCCGGCGCGCTCGGCGCCCGCCCGAGCGAGGTCGTGTTCACGGCCGGCGGCACCGAGGCGGACAACCTCGCCATCAAGGGCCTCTACTGGGCGAGGAAACGGCCCAGGATCCTGATCAGCGCGGTCGAGCACCACGCGGCCCTCGACCCCGCCTACTGGCTCGGCGACCACCACGGCGCGCGGGTCGAGCTGCTGGAGGTGGACGCGCAGGGCCGGGTGCATCCGGAGACGCTGCGCGAGGCCATCTCCCGCGACCCCGACGACGTCGCGCTGGTGAGCGTCATGTGGGCCAACAACGAGGTGGGCACCGTGCAGCCGGTGCGCGTGCTGGCGGCCATCGCGCACGAGTACGGCATCCCCTTCCACACCGACGCGGTGCAGGCGGTGGGGCAGCTTCCGGTCTCCTTCGCCGAGTCCGGCGTGGACGCCATGACCGTGTCCGGTCACAAGGTCGGCGGTCCCGTGGGCGTGGGAGCGCTGCTGCTGGCCCGCGGCGTCGATCCGGTGCCGGTCCTGCACGGCGGCGGGCAGGAACGCGACATCCGCTCCGGCACACTCGACACCCCGGCCATCGCCGGGTTCGCGGCGGCGATCGAGACGGCCGTCGCGCGGCAGCCCGAGACGGCCGTGCGGCTGTCGGCGCTCCGCGACGACCTCATCGAGCGCGTACGGCGGGCCGTGCCCGACGTGGTGCTGAACGGCGACCCGGTCAACCGGCTGCCGGGGAACGCGCACTTCTCGTTCCCGGGGTGCGAGGGCGACGCCCTGCTCATGCTTCTCGACGCCAAGGGCGTGGAGTGCTCCACCGGCTCGGCCTGCTCGGCCGGGGTGGCCCAGCCGTCCCACGTGCTGCTGGCGATGGGCCAAGACGGCGTGCGCGCCCGCGGCTCGCTGCGCTTCACCCTCGGGCACACCTCGGTGGAAGAGGACGTCGACCGGGTGGCGGCGGTCATCGGGCACGTCGTCGAGCGCGCCCGGCGCGCCGGTCTGTCCTAAGCCGGTCTGTCCTAAGCCGGTCTGTCCTGAGCCGGGTTGTCATAAGCCCGGTCTGTCGTGAGACCGCCCGGCGCCGCCGTACGATTTGCCGGGCACGGCATGCCCGTGCCCGGCCGGTTCGCCGTGAAACGCGCTCTGTTTCCGGCTCAGGTCAGGAAGGGGGCCACCGCGCTCCACGAGGGGTCCTCGGCCACCTCGACGCGGGCGCGCCCCTCCTTCCACCCGGCGGCGATCTCCTCGACCACGGGTGGCACGGCCGCCGCGGGATCGGCGTACACGTGCAGCACCCGGCTGCGGTCGGCGCTCAGGTGGGCCGCGAGCACGGCCGACCCGTGCGCGGCAAGCCGCCCGGTCAGCCGCTCCTCGAAGTCGCGCAGCGCGTCGAGGGAGGCCCCGGTGGGCTGCCCGTCGGCGTCGGCCTCCCGGTACGGCAGGGTGACGGTGATGTGTTGGTCGAACAGCGGGAAGTCCACGGGCCTGAGCGGATAGCGCGCGGCGGCGGTCAGGCGGCTGCCGGTGGCGCTGTGGCCTTCGAGCAGCGCCCACTGCTCCTCCTTGAACTCCTCCGCCACCTCGGCGACGACGGTGGGCAGGTGGATCGCGGGGAGGGCGTCGATCGGCTCGAACTCGGCGGCCACGATCTCGCCGACCCAGCGGGCCACCTCGTCCTCGCCCAGCAGCCAGTCGAGCGCGAGGAGGGTGGCCTCCATCCGCGTGTCGTCGTCGACGTCGGGGAAGATCGGGTGGAAGGCGGTGACGTGCACGCGCGGCGTGCCGGGCGGCACGCGCAGCGCGACCACCAGCCGGTCGAGCCCGAACTCCCGCC
Organism: Microbispora rosea subsp. aerata; assembly: GCF_014647835.1. Lineage (GTDB taxonomy): Bacteria > Actinomycetota > Actinomycetes > Streptosporangiales > Streptosporangiaceae > Microbispora > Microbispora aerata. The sequence continues at coordinate 124,193 of NZ_BMPY01000004.1, read as the reverse complement.
CGCCGACGTCCACGGTCCGCTCCGCCGCCCGCGGGTTCGCCTGCCGGGACGGATAGAACTCCCACATGGCGTCGGCCGGCGGCGCGGCCAGGGCCCACCGATGGGCCAGCGGCCGCAGCTCCGGGTCGTTCGACGCGCTGACGACCAGGGCGTTCACGGCCATGCGCCCGGGAGCGACCTCCCAGACGAGGGACGGATGAAGTGCGGTGACGGCGGGGCCGATCAGCTCGGCCAGGGCCGCCTGGTCCTCCGCCTCGACGTGCGCGTCGATTTGGGGACGGGCCTGGTCCCACCAGGTCCAGAACGCCGCGATGGCCTCGGCGGGGTCGGCGGACTCGCTCTCGCGCCCGAACAGTCGCATGACCACGCATCCTCCCAGCCCGGGGGCTCGGGTGCCAACGCGGGTACGGCCCTGGGAGCGGGCGCGTCGCCGCCGGCGGATCGCGAGACACCGCGCGGGGGTAACCTCGAAGTGCTATGGCTCCCACACGAAAGCTCCGCGTCCTCGCCGCCATGTCCGGCGGGGTCGACTCCGCGGTGGCCGCCGCCCGGATCGCCGAGGCGGGACACGACGTGACCGGCGTCCATCTGGCGCTGTCGTCCAATCCGCAGTCCTACCGCACCGGCGCCCGCGGGTGCTGCACGCTGGAGGACGCGCGCGACGCCCGCAGGGCCGCCGACGTCATCGGCATCCCCTTCTATGTGTGGGACATGGCCGAACGGTTCCACCGCGACGTGGTCGAAGACTTCGTCAGCGAGTACGCCGCCGGGCGCACGCCCAATCCCTGCCTGCGCTGCAACGAGAAGATCAAGTTCGCCGCGGTGCTCGACCGGGCGCTCGCGCTCGGCTTCGACGCCGTCGCCACCGGCCACCACGCCCGGCTGGAGGACGGCGTGCTGCGCCGCAGCGTCGACGAGGCCAAGGACCAGTCGTACGTGCTGGGCGTGCTCACCCGGGAGCAGCTCGCCCACGCGATCTTCCCGCTCGGCGACTCGACCAAGGCGCAGGTGCGCGAGGAGGCGGCGCGCCGCGGGCTGACCGTCGCCGACAAGCCCGACAGCCACGACATCTGCTTCATCGCCGACGGCGACACCCGGGCGTTCCTCGCCGAGCGGCTCGGCGCGGCCGAGGGGCCGATCGTCGACGCGCTCACCGGCCAGGTGGTCGGCAGCCATCACGGGGCGTACGGCTTCACCGTCGGGCAGCGCAGGGGCCTGCACATCGACCGGCCGGCCGCCGACGGCAAGCCGCGCTACGTGCTGTCGATCGAGCCGGTGTCCAACACGGTCACGGTCGGGCCGCGCTCCTCCCTGGAGGTGACCTCCATCGTGGGGGAGCGGCCGGTGTGGAACGGGCCGCTGCCCGCGGAGCCGTACGAGCCGATCACCTGCACGGTCCAGCTGCGGGCGCACGGCGAGGTGTACGGCTGCCGCGCCCAGGTGTCCGGCGGCGAGCTGCACATCCGGCTCGACCGCCCGGCGACCGGCGTCGCGGCGGGCCAGGGCGCCGTCCTGTACGACGGCGACACGGTCATCGGCTCCGCCACGATCGCCTCGGCCGCCTGAGCTCAGGAGATCTCGACGGACTCCCCGACCGGGATGCGGCGGAAGTCGGCGTTCTGCTTCCCGGCCTCCATGCCGAGCCAGTTGTCGATCAGCGTCGCCCCGATGTCGTTCACGAGCCCGTCGTGGGTCGAGAAGGCCCGCGCGGGACGGACGTAGCGGAGGTAGAGGATCGAGTCGGCCGCCCTCATCCACGGCGCGTTGGTCGGCACGAGCAGCGTGGGCACCTCGCGCCCGGGCGGCGTGAGCGCGTCACCGGGGTAGAACACCTCGTCGTCCACGAAGAACCCGACGTTCTGCACCGGCAGGACGTCGGGCAGGTTGTGCGCGTGCCACTCGCCGACCGCGCGCACATGGAACCCGGCCGTGTCGAACGCGTCCCCGTGGGCGACGACCCGGACCTTCGCCGGAGTCTGGCCGAGCTGGCCGGCGACGGCCTGGCAGGTGTACACCTCCAGGTCCGGGCTCGCGTCCTTGAACAGATTCACGTCCACGTGGTCGAAGTGCTCGTGGGTGATCAGCACGGCGTCCGCGCCGTCGAGGAGCCCCTCGCCGCTGAACGCGCCGGGGTCGATGACGAGGGTCCGCCCGTCCTTCTCCAGCCGCCAGCACGCGTGACCGAGTTTGGTGAGTTTCATAATCCTTAAGCTAATGACCGTGAGCGACTATCCGTGGAGCGAGGCCACGGCCACCGGCGTGGGGTCCTACCCGGGCGAGGACCATCTGGAGGCGGTCAGGACGGCCTTCGGTGAACTGCCCATGCCCTACCTGCCCGAGCTGCCCGCCCGTGGCGTCGGCGCCGACATGATCGGCCGTACGGCGTCGCTGCTGGTCGAGCTGCCCGTCGAGGTGCAGCCGTCCGGCTGGCGGATCACCGACAGGCCGGGGCGGGATTTCAAGCGCGGCAAAGACCATCTCGCTCGCGACCTCGACGGGCTGGAGGAGATCTCCCAGGGCTACGAGGGGCCGTTCAAGATCCAGGCGTGCGGGCCGTGGACGCTGGCGGGGGCGATCGAGCTCAGGCACGGCGACAAGATGCTCGCCGACGCGGGAGCCGTACGCGACCTGACCGAGTCGCTGGCCGAGGGGCTGGCACAGCACGTGGCGGAGGTGCGGCGGCGCGTCCCGGGGGCACGGATCGTCGTCCAGATCGACGAACCGGGGCTGCCCGGGGTGCTCGCGGGCACGGTGCCGACCGCGTCCGGCTTCGGGCGGCTGCCCGCCGTCGAGCCCCCGATCGCGGCCGAGCGGCTGAAGACTGTGCTCTCCGCGCTCGACCCCGCCTTCCCCATCGTCCACTGCTGCGCGCCGGGCGTGCCGTACGAGGTGATCCGTACGGCGGGGGCGCGGGGCGTGTCGGTGGACGCGGCGCTGCTGCGCCGCCGGGACGAAGACGACATCGGCGAGGCGATCGAGAAGGGCCTCGCGATGTTCCTCGGCGTCGTGCCGGGCACCGACTCCCGGCTCGCCGACGTGGGCGTGGTGGCCAAGCCGGCGGTCGAGCTGTGGCGGCGGCTCGGCTTCCCGCCCGCCCGGCTCGCCGAGCAGGTCGTGCTCACCCCCGCCTGCGGGCTGGCCGGGGCCTCGCCCGCGTACGCCAAGGCGGCGCTGGCGCGGTGCCGGGAGGCGGCCCGGGTGCTCCGGGAGGACCCCGGCGAGTGACGACGCGTGGTGCCGCCCGCCGCGGGCGCGGGCAGACGATAGCGCAGGCGGAGTGACATTCACGGCGCCGGGCGGCGCTGCGCCCCGCGTGCGCGCGGCTCGACCGGCCGGCTGTTTGCCGGTGTGAGGGGCGACGATCGACCCGGAGATCGGCGTGCCGCCTTCCGGGGCGGGCCGGGCCCAGCTCATCCCCAAGTGATTCACAAGCCTGGTGATCTATCTCTTGACGTGCCGGAAGCACAGACGTTCAGGAGAAAGACCATGCGAAGCGCCGCACGCCTTCCGCTCCCTCTCGCCGCCGCCGGGCTGTCGGCCGCTCTGGCCATGGGTCTCGTCGCGGTTCCCGCGGCGGCCTCGGCCTCGTCGGCGCCTCTGTCGGCGTCTTCGCCGGCGGCGCAGACCTGGAGATGGGGGCCGACGGCGTCCTCCGACAACAAGGGATGGGCGAGCGGGTACGTCCGGTCGGGCGCGTCGGGCCTGCGCATCGTCGGCGACCTCTACGACGCGGGCGGAGCCGGGACCTGCTCGTGGGTGAAGGTCACGTGGCTGACCGACCGGGGGAAACACCGCACCGCGACGTTCCGCAACTGCTCCCAGTCCACCCCGCGAACCTTCACGGTGAAGGCCGGATACATGCTGCTCGCCAAGGCCAGGGTCTGCCGGGGCAGCGCGACCCGGATCACCGGCAGGTGCTCCCGCTGGGAGCGGGTCTGGACCCAGGGAGGTTGACCCTCGGGCCGGTCCCTCTCCATCCACGGTGACCGGCCCGAGTACAGCCGGACAAAAGGGAATGAAAGTGGGCTGCAAGCGGTCTACCGTAATTTTCGATCGCTCTCGCAGCGAGGGGCCGCGTGGTCTGGGGCGGCCCTTTCGCCGAGCGGTCCGGCGGGAGTCGCCCTCGTCCTCGGTGCGGCTCCCGCCCCCGTCCATCGCGAACTGTCGGTCACCGGAGATACGGTTGCCCTGTTGTCTGACGAGGGGAGACGGGCGACGTGACCGACAGGGCTGACGAGGTCGGCGGGCTCGACGGCGCCGCGCTCGGGGACGCGGCGAACGGCCACGCGGAGGCCGTGCGAGAGGTCGAAAGCGTGACGGGTGACGCCGGGGAGGCCGTTACCGGGCAGGCGCAGAGCGCGCCGGCCGAGGCGCGGAAGCGGCACGCAGAGCTCGCCGAGCTGATCGACGAGGCCAACTGGCGCTACTACGTGCTCAGCTCGCCCACGGTGAGCGACGCCGAGTACGACGGCTGGATGCGGGAGATCCTGGCGCTGGAGGAGGCTCATCCCGACCTGCGTACGCCCGACTCGCCCACCCAGCAGGTGGGGTCGCCGATCTCCACCGACTTCGCGTCCGTCACCCATCTCCAGCGCATGGAGAGCCTCGACAACGCCTTCAACGACGCCGATCTCGCCGCCTGGCAGGCCAGGGCGGAGCGGCTGATCGAGGCCGACCCCGGGCCCTACCTGTGCGAGCTGAAGATCGACGGCCTGGCCGTGGCCCTGGTGTACGAGAAGGGCCGCCTGGTGCGCGGCGCGACCCGGGGCGACGGGCGCACCGGCGAAGACATCACTCCCAACATCCGCACGCTCGCCGACGTGCCGCACCGGCTCGCCGGGGACGGCGTGCCCGACCTGCTGGAGGTGCGCGGCGAGGTCTTCCTGCCGGTCGAGGGCTTCAGGAAGCTGAACGAGCAGCTCATGGACGCGGGCAAGGAGCCGTTCGCCAACCCGCGCAACTCCGCGTCCGGCTCGCTGCGGCAGAAGGACCCGCGCGTCACCGCGCAGCGCCCGCTGCGGATGATCGTGCACGGCGTCGGCAAGTGGGAGGGCGGCGGCCCGCTGCCCGCCACCCAGTCGGCCGTCTACGAGCGGCTGCGCGACTTCGGGCTCCCCGTCAGCGACCGCTACAAGGTGGCCGGGAGCCTCGACGAGATCCGCGAGTTCATCGCCTACTACGACGAGCACCGCCACGATCCCGAGTACGAGATCGACGGCGTGGTGGTCAAGATCGACCGCATTCCCATCCAGCGGCAGCTCGGGTCCACCAGCCGGGCGCCGCGCTGGGCGATCGCGTTCAAATACCCGCCGGAGGAGGTCACCACCAAGCTCCTCGACATCCAGGTCGGCGTGGGCCGTACGGGCCGGGTCACGCCGTTCGGCGTGATGAAGCCGGTGTCGGTGTCCGGGTCCACCGTGGAGCGCGCGACGCTGCACAACGCCTCGGAGGTGGCGCGCAAGGGCGTGCTGATCGGCGACACCGTGGTGCTGCGCAAGGCGGGCGACGTCATCCCCGAGATCGTCGGGCCGGTCGTGGAGCTGCGGCAGGGCGACGAGCGGGAGTTCGTGATGCCCACGCACTGCCCCGAGTGCGGCACCCAACTGGCCTACGAGCGCGAGGGAGACGCCGACCTGCGCTGCCCGAACGCCCGCTCCTGCCCGGCGCAGCTGCGTGAGCGGATCTTCTTCGCGGCCGGGCGCAACGCGTTCGACATCGACGGGCTGGGTTACGTCGCGGCGACCGCGCTGACCCAGCCGCTGCCGCCGCAGGAGCCGCCGGTCCGCACCGAGGCCGACCTGTTCGACCTGACCATCGAGAAGCTCCTGCCGATCAGGTCGGTGGTCCGCGACCCCGACACGGGCCTGCCGAAGACCGACCCGGAGACCGGCGAGCCCAAGGTGGTCTCGTTGTTCGCCACCATCTCGGGCGAGCCCAGCAAGAACGCCGAGCTGATCATCCAGCAACTGAAGAAGAAGCGGGACCAGCCGCTGTGGCGGGTGCTCGTGGCGCTGTCGATCCGGCACGTCGGCCCGCCGACGGCCCGCGCGCTCGCCGCGGAGTTCCGCTCGATCGACGCCATCGCCAACGCGTCCGAGGAGGAGCTGGCGGCGGTGGAGGGCATCGGCCCGAGGGTCGCCGCGACCATCAAGGAGTGGTTCGAGGTCGACTGGCACCGCGAGATCATCGAGAAATGGCGGGCCGCCGGGGTCCGGATGGCCGACGAGTCGCCCGAGGACGAGGGCCCGCGCCCGCTGGAAGGGCTCACCTTCGTCGTCACCGGGACGCTGTCGGACTTCAGCCGTGACGAGGCGAGCGAGGCCATCGGCGCCAGGGGCGGCAAGGTCACCTCGTCGGTGTCAAAGAAGACGAGCTTCCTCGTGGTGGGCGACAACCCCGGCTCGAAGTACGACAAGGCGGTCAAGGCCGGCGTCCCGATCCTCAACGAGGAAGGCTTCCACATCCTCCTCGAGAAGGGCCCCGACGCCGCCCGCGCCGTCGCCGTCACCCCCGAGGAGTAAGCCACCCCACCAAAAGCCGCAAAGCCGGCCCCGCCGCGACCAGGTCGGTTCCCCGAGGCAGCCACCTCACGCGGCGGCCCGGGGCCTGGCAACCTGGGGCGGCACCGGCCGTCGGCGCTCCGAGGCGGCACCCCGCCGGACTCAAGCGGGCCTGAGGCGGTACCGGCGGCCGGGGCGGGCCGGAGGCGGTCCTGGCAGGATCAGGGGCGGCTCGAGACGTGTCCTCAGATCCAGTCCCGCGACGCCCTCCTGCACCCACCCTCCCGGTGAACGCGTGCCGGTCGTCCACAGCCGGTGGTTCGCGAAAGCTGTGAGACGAACTCGGGCTGCCGGTGCGCGGTTCACGGCCGGCGGCCCTCATCGCCAGGCGGCGAGCAACTCCTCGGGGCCCCAGTGCGCGGCGAGCGGCAGGCTGCCGTCGACACCGGCACGGGAAACGGCCACGAGTGGAGTCTCGGTGTCGGCGCCGGGCACGGCGAGCATGTCGCGCACCAGGCTCTCGTACTCGTGCCGTCCGAACGGCGCGTTCTCCAGCCATTTGATCGAGCCCAGGAAGTGGACGCGTCGCGCGATCGGCTCACGGTCCGCTCCGACGAGGTCGATCTCGGGGTTGTTCCGGCGGTTCCACCACCCGCCGACGGCCTCGGTCTCGGGCCACCGGTCGTCGGGCAGCAGGCGCAGCAGCGCCTCGCGGACGACGGGTTCGACGGCGCGGCCGCGCCAGGAGGTCCAGGAGCGTTCGACGGCGGCCAGGACGCGTTCTCCCCGGCCGCGCTCGACCAGCGGAATGCCACGGTCCAGGAAAGCGAGCCAGAACCACAGATAGGGATCCGCGATGCGGTAGCGCTTGTTCTTCGTGTCGGGCTTCGTCGACAGCGGGCTGTCGACGGCCAGCACGCGTTTGCCGACAAGGGTGGACAGCAGCGGAGAGAGCGTGCCGGAGGCCAGGGGAGTCGCGCCACCCGCCTCGGTGGCGATGGCGGAGAACGTGCGCTCCCCGCTCCCGACCGCCGACAAGACCGCACGCGAGGTGGAGGTCTCGGGAAACTCCCCGGGCAACGACAGTTCGCCGGCCATCAGCAGCGGGGAGAGCGGATTGGCCAACGACTCCCGCAGGTAGTCGACGCGGTTCATGCCCGGCTGCCGGGCCTGGACCACCTCGGGGAACCCGCCCGTGATCAGAAAGGCGTCGATGGCGTCGGCGGCGCCCAGTCCGGTCATGACGGCCACATCCGCGGGGTGAAGCGGCTGAAGGGTCATCTTGGCCGCCCGGCCGAAGAACGGCCGGCCGTAGGCCTGTAGCGCCTCCATTACCGACAGGTCACTGCCGACCAGTTAAGACCAGCGGATCCGGGAGGCCGATCGTCTGCGCCTTCGACGGCGCGGGCCAGCGGCCTTTATGCGGCTTCGTCCTCCAAACGCGCCGAAGGCGTGCCGTACGGGTGGGGAGGCCGTACGGCACGCCTTGGACTATGTGGTGGGGATCAGGATGTGGTGCAGGTCAGCGAGGACGGGGCGGAGGGGGTCCCGCTGGAGCTGCCGAGGAAGCCGAACGTGGTGCTCGCGCCGGGGGCGAGGTTGCCGTTCCAGCTCAGGTTCGAGGCGGTGATGTTGGTGCTGCCGGTCAGGTTGGCGTTCCACGCCTGGCTGATCGACTGACCGCTGGGCATCGTCCACGTCACGGTCCAGTTGTTGATCGCAGAGGATCCCGCGGTCACGGTGACCTCACCCTGGAAGCCGCCCTGCCACGAATTGACGATCTTGTAGGTGGCCGTGCAGCCGCCGTTGCCGGGGATGCTCGGCGAGGGCGACGCGGAGGGCGAGGCCGACGGAGACGGCGAGGGGGACCGGGGCACCGACGGAGACGGCGAGGGGGTGATGGTGGGCGGCGGGGCGGCGATCGCCAGGTCGTAGGCCCGCTGCGGCACGAACTGGCCGGCGGGGGCGATGCAGCCGTCGGACTCGCCCGGCGGCTTGACCCACAGGAAGGCGTCGATCGCCGAGTCACCCGTGTCCTTGGTGCTCCAGGTGCCCGTCGCGCGGCCGGCCGGGTCGCACCACTCGCTGCCGGCCGGGCCGTTGCCGTTGCGGCTGGTGTCGATGACGGCCTTCAGGTTCGGCGCGCCGACGGCCGACAGGACGTTCTTGGCGTACGAGACCAGGCCCGAGGTGTAGCGGTAGTTGGAGACGTTGAGCGCGATGCCGTCCGCGCTGTTGGCGATGTCGGCGCCGCGCAGCCGGTTGGCCATGTCGGAGGCGTTCACCCAGGCGTCGTGGCCCGCGTCGAAGAAGACCTTGACGTTCGGCGAGGTGGCCTTGAACTTCTTGCCGGCGTACGCCATCGAGGCCTGGACCTCGGCCTGCTGGGAGGCGTTCATGCAGTTGGGCATGATCGCCAGAGCGTCGGGCTCCAAGATGATGTAGGCCGGCCGGCCGCCCAGGCCGGCGGCGACCTGGTCGATCCAGGCGCGGTAGGAGGCGTGGTCGGGGGCGCCGCCCGCGCTCGCGCCGCCGCAGTCGCGGTTCGGCATCTCGTACACGACCATGATCGGGATCTTGCCGGCCGCGGCGGCGGCGCCCACATACGCGTCGACCTGGCTGCGCACGGTCGAGGGGTTGTAGCTGGCGAACCACCGGCCCTGCGGAACGGCGGCGATGCGGTCCCTGATCACCGGGGTCCTGCTGTCGCCGGGGTTGGCGGCCACCCACTGGGCCGCGTTGGTCGCCGGATCCACGTAGAAGGGGGAGTCCGCGGCCTGTGCGGCTGGGGAGGTGAGCACGGACGCTCCCACCGCGGCCGTGGCGACCGCTGTGAGCACAGCTGCCGTCAATTTGCGAGACATGGAAATACTCCGTCCGGTAGTGTGGGAGCGCTCCCACGGGTCTCTCGGATGGTAGGGAGCCGATGGTGGGTCCAAGGAGGCCCGCGGGGAGTTTGTTTGGACAGCCAACCTAATAGGCGCAGGCGGGCGGGGGATCGAGCCGGTGGGCGAGTTGAAACTTTCACCGCAAGTCCGGTCAGACCCTGACATCTCCAGAAATCATGGTGACGGAGTGTGCCCAATCGGTTTCGCGAAGTGGCCCAGAGGTCGTACCCTCCCATAGTGACCTCTTGGGGGGTTTCTTACCGATGACGCTTTCACGCGGTCTCATGCCGCTTGCCGGGGTGCCACGCGTCCTCCTGCCCGCCGTTGACCTGGGCGAAATGTCCACGCCCGTCGACACCCGGGACACCGGACCGCGCCCTGGCTCGCCGCTGTGGGCCTACCTGACGGTGGTCACCGCCCTCGGCGTCACCGCGCTGGTGATCGCACAGGTGCGGCTCGGCTTCGGCGAGCTGGGCGAGGTGGCCCGTACGCCGCTGTTTTGGATACTGACCGTCCTGGTGGTGCTGGGCGAGCTGCGCCCGGTCATGTTCAGCTCCTCGACGCTGGTCGGGGGGACGCCGGCCTCCACGATGTTCACCTTCGCGGTGCTGATGTACCAGGGCCTGCCGACGGCGGCGCTGATGCAGGCGGTCGCCGTGGTGGTCAGCGGGCTGGTGCGTCGCAGGGCCTGGCATCGGGTGCTGTTCAACCTCGCCCAGGTGACCCTGGCCTGCACGGCCGCGGCGGGGGCCTTCGCCGCGTTCGGCGCGCATCCGGCGCCCCGCGCGCCCTGGATGCCCGACGGCCGGGACATCCCCGCCATCATGCTGGCCGCGGCGGCGTACTTCGCGGTCCGCGCGTTCCTGGTCTGCCAGGCGGTGGCGCTGCACGAGCGCCGGCCGCTGATCCGGGTGATGAAGGCGTCGATCGGCCCGCAGGCCCTCGTCTACGGGGCGCTGCTCGGGCTCGCGCCGCTGGTCGTGGTCGTGATGGCGCACTCCACGGCGCTGGTGCCCCTGTTCGTCGCGCCGCTGACCGCGGTGTATTTCACCGCGACGCTCTCGCTGCGCCGCGACCACCAGGCGACCCATGACGGGCTCACCGGCCTGCCGAACCGCAAGATGCTCATCCTGCGCACCGAGGAAGCCCTGGCCGAGGCGCGCGAGCACGAGCGGGTGGGGCTGCTGCTGCTCGACCTCGACCGGTTCAAGGAGGTCAACGACACGCTCGGCCACCCGGTCGGCGACCGGCTGCTGCAGATCGTGGCCCACCGGCTGACCCACAGCGTGCGGCCGGGCGACGTGGTGGCCCGCCTGGGCGGGGACGAGTTCGCGGTGCTGCTGCCGTCGATCAGGGACGCCCAGGCGGCCAAGGAGGTCGCCTCGCGGCTGCGGGTCGCGCTCACGGAGCCGGTACGCCTCGAAGGCATGACCTTCGACCTCGACGCCTCCATCGGCATCGCGCTCTATCCCGACCACGCGCCGGACTTCGAGTTGCTCATGCAGCGTTCCGACGTGGCGATGTACCTGGCCAAGGAGGGCCGCACCGGCGTCGAGTTCTACCTGCCGGGCAAGGACCGCAACTCGCCGGAACGGCTGAGCCTGCTCGGCGACCTGCGCCGGGCGATCGACGCCGACGAGCTGGAGCTCCACTATCAGCCCAAGGTGAGCCTGGAGGACGGCAGGGTCGAGAGCGTCGAGGCGCTGCTGCGCTGGTGGCATCCGGTGCGCGGCCCGATCTCGCCCGCCGATTTCGTCCCGCTGGCCGAGCAGTCGTACCTGATGCGCGAGCTCACCCAGTACGTCATCGGCCACGCGCTGCGGCAGGCGGCCCGGTGGTGGCACGCGGGCCTCGACGTGCCGATCTCGGTCAACGTGTCGGCCCGCGACCTGCTGGATTCGAGCCTGCCCGAGCAACTGGAGTCGGGGCTGGAGAAGCTCGACCTGCCGCCCGAGGCGATCCGGCTCGAGGTCACCGAGCGCATCCTCATGACCGACCAGGCCTACACCGCCGACACGATCCGCACCCTGGCCGGCCTCGGCATCCAGCTCGCCCTGGACGACTTCGGCACCGGCTACTCCTCCCTGGTCCGGCTCCAGCGGCTGCCGGTCTCCGAGGTCAAGATCGACGCGTCGTTCGTACGGCGGCTCGGGGAGTCGCGGGACGACGAGCGCATCGTCCGCTCGATCATCGACCTCGTACGGTCCCTCGGGCTGAGGTCGGTCGCCGAGGGGGTCGAGTCGCCGGAGGTCGCGACGCTGCTGCGGGATATGGGCTGTCACGCGGGTCAGGGGTGGTGGCTGGCCAAGCCCATGCCCGCGAGCGAGGCGACCACCTGGCTGCGCGGCCGGCTCAGCGCCGCCTTCCGCGACCGCGAAAGCGGCGGCGCCCGCCTCGCGCCGCACTGACCCGGCACTGCCTAGCGCACCGGTTCGCCGCCGCCACACGGGCGGGCGCCGCCGCACCGGGCCTGCCCTCGCCTCGCGCCGTGCCGAGCCGGTGCTCGTCTCGCGTCGTACCGGACGCGGCCGCCGCGCCGCGTCACATTGGACCGCCATGACGCGGGCGTCGCATTAAGACCATGTGACGCGGCGTCGTCGGGTCGGCCGCGCTCGGCGACGAGCCCTAGGATGGGTAAGTCCAATCTCCATCATGAAACGGGTTCGACGACTCATGTCCGCCATAACCCGCGATGAGGTCGCTCACCTCGCCCGGCTGTCCCGGCTGGCACTGGCCGACGACGAGCTCGACCACTTCGCCGCCCAGCTCGACCAGATCGTCGGCGCCGTCGCCCGCGTCTCGGAGGTGGCGGCCGACGACATCCCGCCGTCCTCGCACGCGCTTCCGCTGACCAACGTGTTCCGGCCCGACGACGTACGGCCCGGTCTCACGCCGGAGGGCGCCCTGTCCGGCGCGCCCGCGGTGGAGGACGACCGCTTCCGCGTGCCGCGGATCCTCGGGGAGGAAGAATGAGCGAGCGCAGCGAGCGAATCAGAGAACACAGCCTCGGGCGAATGCCGCTCCGAGCCGAAGGCGAGGAGGCGGCATGAGCTTGATTCGCAAGACCGCCGCCGAGCTCGGCGCGCTGGTCGCCTCCCGAGAGGTCACCGCCGTCGAGGTCACCCAGGCGCACCTGGACCGGATCGCCGAGGTCGACGGCCGCGTCAACGCCTTCCTGCACGTGGACGCCGAGGCCGCGCTCGCGCAGGCCCGCGCGGTCGACGAGCGCATCGCCGCGGGCGAGAAGCTCGGTCCGCTCGCCGGCGTGCCGGTCGCGCACAAGGACGTGTTCACCACGACCGACATGCCGACGACCGCCGGCTCGAAGATCCTCGAAGGCTGGCGCCCGCCGTACGACGCGACCGTGACCCGCCGCCTGCGCGAGGCGGGTCTGGTGATCCTCGGCAAGACCAACCTGGACGAGTTCGCCATGGGGTCCTCCACGGAGAACTCGGCGTACGGCGTGACGCACAACCCCTGGGACCTGTCCCGGATCCCCGGTGGTTCCTCCGGCGGTTCGTCGGCGGCGGTGTCCGCCTACGAGGCGCCGCTGTCCACCGGCACCGACACCGGCGGCTCGATCCGCCAGCCCGCCGCGGTGACCGGCATCGTCGGCATGAAGCCGACCTATGGTGGTTCGTCCCGCTACGGGCTGATCGCGTTCGCGTCCTCGCTGGACACGCCCGGGCCGTTCGCCCGCAACGTGCTCGACGCGGCGCTGCTGCACGAGGCGTTCTCCGGTCACGACCCGCTCGACTCGACCTCGATCGACGCGCCGGTCCCGCCGGTCGTGGAGGCCGCGCGGCAGGCCGACGTGGCCGGCATGCGGGTCGGCGTGGTCAAGGAGTTCGGCGGAGAGGGCTACCAGCCCGGCGTGCTCGCCCGGTTCAACGAGGCCGTCGAGCTGCTGGAGTCGCTCGGGGCCAAGGTCGTCGAGGTCTCCTGCCCGACGTTCTCGTACGCGCTGCCGGCGTACTACCTGATCGCGCCGTCGGAGTGCTCGTCCAACCTGGCCCGCTTCGACGCCATGCGGTACGGCCTGCGCGTCGGCGACGACGGCACCCGCAGCGCCGAGGAGGTCATGGCCCTGACCCGGGCCGCCGGCTTCGGGCCCGAGGTCAAGCGGCGCATCATGCTGGGCACGTACGCGCTGTCGTCCGGCTACTACGACGCCTACTACGGGCAGGCGCAGAAGGTCCGCACGCTGATCATGCGGGACTTCGAGGCGGCCTTCCAGCAGGTGGACGTGCTGGTCTCGCCGACCACGCCGACCACCGCGTTCCCGATCGGGGAGCGGGCCGACGACCCGATGGCGATGTATCTCGCCGACCTGTGCACGATCCCGACCAACCTGGCCGGCAACGCGGCGATCTCGGTGCCGTGCGGCCTCGCCGACGAGGACGGCCTGCCGGTCGGGCTTCAGGTCATGGCCCCGGTCCTGGCCGACGACCGCTGCTACCGGGTCGGCGCCGCCGTGGAGAAGGCCTTCGAGAGCCGGTGGGGCGGCCCGCTGCTGTCCCGCGCGCCCGCGCTCTAGCCGCCGAGAGGAGGGGAACGGCGGCATGATCACCCGCATCGAGATCGACGGCTTCAAGTCCTTCCTGGACTTCCGGCTCGACGTGCCGCCGTTCCTCGCCCTCGTCGGCCCCAACTCCAGCGGCAAGTCCAACCTCTTCGACGCGCTCGAGTACCTGAGCCTGGCCGGCTGGGAATTCAAGGATCCGCTCCTGACCTCCCGGCGTGGACGGCCGCATGAGTTGTTCCACCGGGTCGGCAAGGGGCAACCAGTCGTCCAGTTCGATATTCGAGCTCACGTTCTGGGACAGTTCGGACGCGGTCTCTATCCGGAAGTATTCGAAAGCGGCGCCGAATTCGACGCCGAGGGTGTGCCGGAAGCGCGCGGGATCCTTGCGGTCCCCGCAGACGCTCCCTTCGGAGTGCCGGGCCGGGTGAACGACCAGCTGGCCGAGGGGAGGCAGGCGAGGGACCAGGCGTTGCAGGCCCTCGCGGGGGAGAAGGCCGATGTCCCGCGCTACGTGAAGTTGATGAACAAGGAGCTCGGTGGTTGGCGTCTGCACCAGCCCGACCCTGATCGCCTGCGCTCCTGGTCGTCGGCGGCGGATCACGGACCATTGCGGGCGGACGGGAGTAACCTCGCCAGTGTTCTCGGTCGGCTCAAGTCGCGGGGGGCGATCGAGGAACTTCTCGTGGACCTCGTGGCGCTGATCCCGGACATCACCGGCATTGAGCCGATCCTGGACGACCGGCGTCAGGAGTGGACGTTCGACGTCGTCGTGGACGGTCAGGGGGCGATACCCAGCACGCTGCTGTCCGACGGGACGCTCAGGGTGATCGCGCTGCTGGCCGCGCTGCATGATCCGGATCACGCCGGAGTGCTGCTCATCGAGGAGATCGAGAACGGGCTGCACCCCAGCCGCCTCGCGGAACTGCTCCGCAGGATCCAGGGCAGGGTCACCGATCTCAACGATCCGGAGTGCGTCAACCGGCCGCTGCGGCAGGTGATTCTCACCACGCACTCACCCGTGGTCGTCTCCGAGCTGTACCGGCTCCGGCAGGACGCGCTGGTCTTCTTCGACACCGCCGTACGCGTCGATCCCGACAACGACAGGATCTCCCGGGTCACGGTCGCCGAGCCGGTCCGGTCGGAGGGGGAGCCCGGCACGTTCGTCTCCCCGCGTCAGGTGCGGAAGTATCTGAGCGCGGTGGGCGAGGTGCCATGAGCAGGCCGCTGGTGCCCGGACTGATCGCCGAGGGGGAGACCGACGAGATCTTCCTCGGAGTGGTGATCTCCCGGCAGCCCCGTGAGCTCACCGCGCAGTCCTCCCGATGCGCGGTCGACGTGGAGAGCACTGAGATCGGCGCCTGCCGGTCGATCTACGACCATGACAGGACGATCGGCGCGCTGCGGGAGCCGGCGGGCGACTGCCACCTGCTCTTCGTGCACAACGACCACAGGGAGCGGGACAAGGCGGACCGGGTCGTTCGGGACTTGGGACTGCCCACACCGGTGATCGCGCTGGTGCCGGTTCAGGAGACCGAGGCGTGGCTCCTCGCGGACGCCGGCGTGTGGCGCCGGTTGAGCGGCACAGACCACGGGCGGCTGCCCGCCCGCCCGCGGGACGTCGAGAAGATCGCTGATCCCAAGAGGGTGCTCGCCGAGGTGGCGCCACGCCGCGGAAAACCCGTTCGTGACTACTTCGAATACATCGCTCAAAACATCGACCTCGACGTTCTCGCCCAGGTGCCCGCGTACGCGGACTGGGTCTCCGACGCGAGGAACGCATTGAAGGGACTTGGTTACCTGTGAGCAGCACTGAGACGCTCATGCCGTACGACGAGGCGCTGGAGCGCTTCGAGCCGGTGCTGGGGCTGGAGACGCACGTCGAGCTGGGCACCGCCTCGAAGATGTTCTGCGGCTGCCCGACGACGTTCGGCGCGCCGCCGAACACGCAGGTCTGCCCGGTGTGCCTGGCGCTGCCCGGTTCGCTGCCCGTGGCCAACGAGAAGGCGATCGAGTCGACGATCCGGATCGGCCTCGCGCTCAACTGCACCATCGCGACGTGGTGCCGGTTCGCCCGGAAGAACTACTTCTATCCGGACATGCCGAAGAACTACCAGATCAGCCAGTACGACGAGCCGCTGTGCACGGACGGCTACCTGGACGTCGAGGTGGACGGCAAGACCGTCCGCGTGGAGATCGAGCGGGTGCACCTGGAGGAGGACACCGGCAAGTCCACCCACGTCGGCGGCGCGACCGGGCGGATCCACGGCGCCGACTACTCGATCGTCGACTACAACCGGGCCGGCATCCCGCTCGTCGAGATCGTGACCAAGCCGATCGTGGGCGCCGACCGGCTCGCCCCCGAGGTCGCCCGCGCGTACGTCACCGAGCTGCGCGAGGTGATGCGCTCGCTCGGCGTGTCGGACGTGCGGATGGAGCAGGGCTCGCTGCGCTGCGACGTGAACGTCTCGCTGATGCCGCGCGGCTCGGCCGAGTGGGGCACCCGTACGGAGACCAAGAACGTCAACTCGCTGCGCAGCGTCGAGCGGGCGGTGCGGGGCGAGATCGAGCGCCAGGCGGCCATCCTCGCCGGGGGCGGGCGGATCGTGCAGGAGACCCGCCACTTCCACGAGGACACCGGCCAGACCAGCCCCGGGCGGTCGAAGGAGGAGGCGCAGGACTACCGCTACTTCCCCGAGCCCGACCTGCTGCCGATCGCGCCCGACCCGGCCTGGGTCGAGTCGCTGAAGGCCGCGCTGCCCGAGCTGCCGTCGGCGCGGCGCAAGCGGCTCCAGCAGGAGTGGGGCGTGTCCGATCTCGACATGGCCGCCATGCACAACGCCGACGCGATCGACCTGGTCGAGGCGACCGTGGCCGCGGGCGCTCCCCCCGCGGACGCCCGGAAGTGGTGGATGGGCGAGCTGGCCCGGCGCGCCAACGAGTCGGGCGTCGCTCTGGCCGAGCTGCCGATCACCCCGGCGCAGGTCGCCCGGGTGACCGAACTGGTCGCCTCCGGCGCGCTGAACGACAAGCTGGCCCGTCAGGTGCTGGAGGGCGTGCTCGCCGGCGAGGGCGAGCCCGACGAGGTCGTGGACAAGCGCGGGCTCAAGGTCGTCAGCGACGAGGGCGAGCTGCTGGCGATCATCGACCAGGTGCTGGCGGACAACGCCGACGCCGCGGAGAAGGTGCGCGGCGGGAAGATCGCGGCCGTGGGCGCGCTGGTCGGCGGCGTGATGAAGGCCAGCCGTGGCAAGGCGGACGCGGCCCGGGCCCGTGAGCTGATCCTGGAGAAGCTCGGCGTCCAGGGCTAAGGAACACCCGACGGCCTGAAACGCCCGGCCAACGCCGCCCAGCGGGGTGTCCACGGACTTTGGCCGGGTCGGTCACCGCGCCGGCAGGAAGCCTCCGGTCCTCGCGAAGCGCACAAAGCTTGAGGTCCTCGCTTCCTTCCGGCGAACGTCGGCGGACAACGCGACCAGCCGTCGGCTGACCCGGCGAGGCGGCAGGATGCCCCCGCCGGGGTGTGGCGACGCGGCGACGCGTGGGAACGGCCGGCCGCAGTCTCGCGTGACCGGCCGTCGCCTCCGCACGCGCCGTGGCCTCCGCGCGGGCCGTCGTCCGCGTCCGGGGCACCCCGTGTGCGCGGTCGGCTGTCGCCGGCCGTCTTCGCGTGCTTGCTGGCGCGGGGCCTGCGCTCCGGTCGTCCCGCCCCGGCGTGGCTGATGCCGGTGGAGGGGACGGATACCGCGCCGCGGGTGCGTGAATCGTTCTTTAGGTGCGGAAAACCGAAGAACTCCGGTGAAGAGCCCGGAAGGTGTCGCTTCACGACATACCAGCAGAGGGTGTTTTAGGGTTAACTGATCGAAGTCGACCTTGAGCTGGAGGAGACCGAGGCGTGCGCAACGCCGGAGCGTCCGTCGATCCGCCCACGGATCCGTCCGAGGCGGAGTCCGCTCCACCGCGTAAGCACCCCGTGCGCCGCGTCCCCTCGTTGCCCCGCGGGGTCGCGGCCCTGCCCCAGGGGGTGTCGGCCGACGTCTTCGCCGAGCCTTCCGCTCCCGCCGTTCCGGCGGCCAAGCCGTCCGGCGGCGGAACCGTCCCGCCGCCGGCTCCGCCGGTCGAGCCGTGGCGGGTTCCGGAGCGCCCGGCGCGCGAGGAGCCCGTGATCGTCCCGCCGCCGGACCCGGCCGAGCTGCTGGACCCCCTGCCCCCGAGCCGTACGCTGCGCCGTGCGCTGATCGGCTTCGCGGCGCTGCTCCTGCTGCTGTATCTCGTGCCGGCCGTGTCCATGGCGGGGAAGATCCTGCCCGGCACCATGGTGCTCGGCGTGGACATCGGCGGGCAGAGCAGGGCCGAGGCGGTCGCCACGCTGCGCGAACGGCTGTACGCCCAGGCCAGGACGCCGATCATCGTACGGCAGGGCCTGCGGCGGCTGACCCTGGACCCGGTGCGGGCCGGTCTGGCGCTCGACGCGGAGGCCACCGTCGACGCCGCGCAGTCCGGCTTCCCCAGCCCGGCCGAGGTGTGGAACGCGCTGACCGGCAGCCGCGAGGTGAAGCCCGTCGTGTCGGTGGATCGGCGCAAACTGGACGAGATGGTGGCCAAGACCATCGCCGAGCCGTTGGAGACCCCGCGGCGCGAGGGCGACGTCTCGTTCGACGGGGTCACCCCGGTCCCGACATATCCGCGGGCGGGCCGCGTCATCGACAGGAAGGCGGCGGCCGAGCAGATCGTCAGGGGTTATCTCAACCCCGAGGCCATCGTCGTGGTGCCCGCGATGCGGGATGTGCCGCGCATCACCCGTGCCGAGGTGCGGCGGGCCCTGAACTGGGCGAGCCGGGCGGTGGCCGCGCCGCTCACCCTGACCCACGGGACCGCCTCCGTCACCCTGTCGCCGGCCACGCTGGCGCGGCACCTGACGTTCGAGCCCGAGGGCGTGGTCCTGCGCCCGCGGTTCGACGCCGAGGCGGCGATCGCCGGCGTGGAGGCGACGCTGGTCGGCCCGACGCCGGCCCGCGACGCCGGTTTCACGATCAAGGACGGCCGGCCGGTCCTGGTGCCCGGCAGACCGGGCGACCGGGTGGACACCGAGCGCCTCGCCGCGGACGTGCTGGCCGCGCTCGACGGCGGCAGCCGTACGGTGCCCGTGCCGGTCGTGAACGGGCCGCCGCGGATCACCGACGACGCCGCGCGGCGGATGGGGATCCGGGAGGAGATCGGCCGCTTCACCACCTCCTACGCCTGCTGCCCGGGCGCCGCGGGCAACATCCGGGCCGCCGCCGCGCTCCTCGACGGCCGCCTGGTGCCACCGGGGGAGACGTTCTCGTTCAACGAGGTCGTCGGCCCGCGCACCGTGGAGACGGGCTTCGACGGCATCGCCCCCACCCTGATCCACGGCCGGTCCGGCACGGACGCGGCGGGGATGAGCCAGGTCGCGACCACGTTGATGAACGCCGTGATCCGCGCCGCGCTGCGGGTCACCGACTACACCTCGCCCGAGGTGCACGCCTCTCATCTGCCGGCCGGCACGGAGGCCGCCGTGTCCTTCCCCGACCCGGATCTGCGCTGGAAGAACGACTCGCCGTACGGCGTGCTCATCCAGGCGTCGGTCACCGGCACCTCGCTGACCGTGAAGTTGTGGAGCACCAAGCGGTACGACGTGGACGTGCAGGGACCGGTCGTCGCCCGCCGCACGACGACCGGTCAGGGGCCGGGCTGCGTGACCACGCCGGGGCAGCCCGGTTTCACCGCCACGGTGACGCGGGTGCTGCGGCAGGGCGGCGAGGTGGTCTCCCGGCAGACCTTCCGCACCTCCTACCGGGGGCAGGCCGGGGTCGCCTGCCGCTGACGGCACGGCAGGCGGCCGAGGTCTCGTCAGGCCGAGGGGCTGATCACGAGGATGCGGTCGTCGCCGTCCCTGAGGAGGCCGCGCCCGTCCCGGTTGCTGGTGCTCACCCACAGCGTGCCGTCGGGCGCGGCGGCCACCGCGCGCAGCCTGCCGTACTCGCCCGTGTAGAGGGCGGTGGGACGGCCGGCGCGGCCCGAGGCGTCCACCGGGACGCGCCACAGCCGCTCGCCGCGCAGCGCGGCGGCCCACAGCGCTCCCCGGGCGTACGCGAGGCCGGACGGCGACGCCTCGCCGGTCGACCAGGTGAGCAGCGGATCGGTGTATCCGGGCCGGTCGCCCACCCCCTCGACCTCCGGCCAGCCGTAGTTGCGGCCCTTCTCGATGAGGTTGATCTCGTCGTGGGTGTTCTGGCCGAACTCGGTGGCGTACATGTGCCCCCGCTCGTCCCAGGCCAGGCCCTGCACGTTGCGGTGCCCGTACGTCCACACGAGCGTGCCGAAGGGGTTGCCGGGGGCGGGCCGGCCGTCCGCCGTCATCCGCAGGATCTTGCCGCCGAGGGAGTTTCTGTCCTGGGCCATGCCGCCTTCGCCGATCTCGCCGGTCGAGGCGTACAGGTAGCCGTCGGGGCCGAAGGCGAGGCGGCCCCCGTTGTGGATGCCTCCCTTCGGGATGCCGCTGACGATCACCTTGGGGTCGGAGAGCCGCCCGTCGTAGCGGTAGCGGACGATCCGGTTGTCGTCCCCGGCCGTGAAGTAGACGAAGACGAAGTGGTCGGTCTCGTACTGAGGCGAGACGGCCACGCCGAGCAGGCCGCCCTCGCCGCTCGCCGCCACCCCCTCGATCACGCCCACCTCGCGGACCTCCCCGCGCGGCGTGACCCGCAGCAGCCGCGCCGACTCGCGTTCGGTCACCAGGGCGTCGCCGCCGGGCAGGAACGCGATCGCCCAGGGCACCTCAAGGCCGGTGACCAGCGTGCGCGGCGCGGCCTCGGCGGCGTCCGTCTCGTCGCCGCCCGTGGGAGCGCCCGTGGCGGCGCTCGCGGCAGGAAGCGGCGGGGGAGTCCGGCCTCCGCCTTCTCCTCCCGGCGCGCACGCCCCGGTCGCCGTCACAAGGACGGCCGCCAGAAGCGCCGCCTTGAGGGACGCCGCCCCGGGGAATGCGCCGCCCGTGCCGTTCCTGTCCGCCATGCCCGATGACCTCCTCACGTACCCATACTCGCGGGCGGGCGCGATGGTTCCCTAGGTTGTTCCTCGTGAAGATCTGGGTCGCCTCACAGGACATCGCCGACGCCCTCGCCGAACTCCCCGACGGGCTTCCTGCCCTCGACTGCGCGGTGTACGACGGGAAGACGCCGCTACCCGGCCCGCCCGAGGAGGTGGAGATCTGGGTGCCCCCGCTGATCCCGGTGCCGGACCTCCCCGGCCTTCTGGGCCGCATGACCAACCTCCGGCTGCTGCAGACCGTGACCGCCGGGGTCGAGCCGTACCTGCCGCACATGCCGCCGAAGGCGGTCTTGTGCAACGCGCGTGGCGTCCACGACGCGGGCACCGCCGAGTGGGCGGTGGGCGCGATGATCGCGATGCTGCGGGAGTTTCCCGGCTTCGCGGCCGCCCAGGCCAGGCGCGAGTGGACCTACCACCACACCGGCGTGCTCGCCGACTCGACCGTGCTGATCGTCGGGTACGGCTCGATCGGCGAGGCGCTCGAACGGCGGCTGGCCGGGTTCGAGGTGGACGTCATCCGGGTGGCGCGCACGGCCAGGGACGGCGTCAACGGCCGTGTCCACGGCCAGGACGAACTGCCCGCGCTGCTGCCCGAGGCGGATGTGGTCGTGCTGCTGGTGCCCGCCACGGCGGGAACGGCGGGCATGGTGGACGCCGGCTTCCTCGCCCGGATGAAGGACGGCGCGCTGCTGGTGAACGCCGCGCGCGGGTCGGTCGTGGACACCGACGCGCTGCTGGCCGAACTGCGGTCGGGCAGGCTGCGCGCCGCGCTCGACGTCGCCCCCGTCGAGCCGCTGCCGCCCGACCATCCGCTGTGGACCGCCCCGGGGGTCTTCATCACCCCGCACGTCGCCGGGAGCACACCGGCGTCCGTACGGCGTACGCGGAAGCTGGTGCGGGAACAAGTCATCCGTCATCTGACGGGCCGTCCGCTCGATAACATGATCACCGGGCATTACTGACCGCTCCATTAAGGATTCCGGAACGTGGCTGCCTCGTGACCTGGGGTGCGTACGTTGATGCTCAACGTGCACGGCTGGTTATCAGATCGGTGACGACTCGCCCGTTGTCCCCCTCTCGATCAGCGGTTGTGCGCACACTGGCCATGTGACAGGGAGAGTAAAGCCGAGTCGAGAACGGGAGGGGAAGTGACGGAAAACCCCACCGGTTCCGGCGACGCTGACACGACCCCGCCCTCCGTGGAAACCCCGGAGGACACGTCGGCCGGTGGGCTATCGGCGACAGGTGCAGAGGCGACGCGCGTGAACGTGAGGCGTGACCCCCGGGTCTCAGTCACCACCGCGGCCGGGCTCGGCGCGGTGTCGGTCGTGGTGGCCCTGGTCACCGGAGGCTCGGCGCCGATCGTGACCGCGGTCGCGGGGGTCGTCACCGGCCTGCTCGCCGCGGTCTCGTTGATCATGGCCGCCTCCCGCGTGGTCCCCGCCCATCGGCGTCAGCCCGGCGCCTGGCGGTGGATGGCCGCCGGGTCGCTGACCTGGCTCCTCGGCGTCGGCGTACGGCCCGTGGCGGACGGCACGCCGTTCGTGCTCACCTTCGCCGACCTGCTCATGCTCGTCGGATCCGTGCAGCTCGCGATCGGCTGCGGGCTGTCGGTGAAACCACCCGCGTTCACGCGGGGGGTGATACGGCAGGCGGCCGACGCCTACCTGGCCGCGGCGTCGGTCTTCGCCGTGGCCTGGGTGGCCGTGCTCGGCCCCGCGTTCAAGAAGGCGGATGACACCGGCGCCTTCTTCGTCGCGCTCGCGCTGCCCGTGGTCTGCCTGCTCGCGACCTGCGCGGTGACGCCGGCCGTGGCGGCGTCCCGGTCGGGCAACCGGGTGGTCGGGCTCACCGGCGTGGGGGTGCTCACGGCGATCACGGTCGCGGAGATGGCGATGGCCCTGTCCCGTCTCGACGGCGACACCCCGCCGCTCGCGGCCGGGCTCGTCGTCCCGGCCATGCTGCTCGTCCTCGCCGTCGCCCCGTGGGTGCAGGAGGACCGGCCGGTCATGGCGCTGCCGCCCGCGCTGGCGGCGGCCACCCCGCTCGTGCTGGTCGCCGTCGCCACGCTCGTCGCCGCCCTGTACGCGATCGGCGGCAGCCGCGACGCCGCCCTGGTGGTCGTGGCCGCCACGGTCGTCCTCGTCCTGCTCGGACGGCTGTTCGTGCTCCTGGTCGAGACCGCGGGCATGCGCCGCCTCGTCGACGTCGGCGAGCAGCAGTTGCGCAGGCTCGCCGAGAGCACCGGCGACGTCGTGCTCGTGTGCGACCCCGCCGGAGCCGTCCAGGAGGTCGGCCCCGGCATCGAGGCGACGTACGGCTACCGCCCGGAGGACGTCGTCGGCCGGCCGATCTTCGACTACATCCACCCCGAGGACCTGCCCGCCGTACAGGCCCTGCTCGACCGCATGACGGACGAGGACGACGGGCCGGATCAGGAGGACGGACCGGCGCAGGAGGGCGGGCCGGATCAGGAGGGCGGCACGCGCATCTCCTGCCGGTTCCGGGCCTGGGACGGCACCTGGCGGCCCACCGAGTCGGTCGCCGCCCGGCACGTGCGCGACGACGACCTCGTCCTGGTCACGATCCGCGACCTCAGCGACCAGGTGGCCCTGCGCAACCAGGTCACCCACCTGACCTTCCACGACGGGGCCACCGGCCTGCCCAACCGGGCCTACTTCGAGGAACGCACCCGGGACGTGCTCACCCGCCGCGGCGCGGGCGGGACCGCGGTGATCTTCCTGGACCTCGACGGCTTCACCTCCGTCAACGACTCGGTCGGCCACGCCAGCGGTGACCACCTGCTCGGCCAGGCCGCCCGCCGGCTGCGCTCGGCCGTACGGGCCGACGACACTCTCGCCCGGTGGGGCGGGGACGAGTTCGCGGTGCTGCTGGAGGGCGGCGCGTCCGGCACCGACGCGCAGACCGCCATCGACCTGGCCGAGCGGCTCGTCCGCGCGGTCTCCAACGAGCCGTTCCGGGTCGCGGACCGGGACATCGCGCTGACGGCCAGCGTCGGCGTGGCGTTCGCCGAGGACGGCCTTCCCCCCGGAGACCTGCTGCGCAACGCCGACGTGGCGATGTCGCGGGCCAAGGAGCTCGGCGGGCGCCGGGTGGAGGTCTTCGCCACCCACATGCACGCCGACGTCCTGCGTCGCCTGGAGATCGCCTCCGACCTGCAGCGGGCGCTGCTGGAGAACCAGTTCGCGATCGAGTATCAGCCCGTGGTCGACCTGGCCACCTCGCGGGTCACCGCCGTGGAGGCGCTGGTGCGCTGGTGGCGGGGCAGCACGTTCGTGTCGCCCGAGCAGTTCCTCGGGCCCGCCGAGGACACCGGGATCATCGTGCCGCTGAGCGAGTGGATCCTGCGCGAGGCGTGCCGCGAGGTGGCGGCCTGGCGCGCGTCGTCCTGGGACATCGGGCTGGCGCTGAACCTGTCCGCGCGGCAGATCATGGCCCCGCGCTTCGTGGAGACCGTGGCGGAGGCGCTGCGCGAGAGCGGGCTGCCCGCCAGCGCGCTGACCCTCGAGGTCATCGAGGAGATGCTGGTCGAGGACGCCGGCGAGACGATCAGCAGGCTGTCGGAGCTGCGGGCCCTCGGCGTACGGCTGGCCATCGACGATTTCGGCACCGGCTACGCGTCTCTCGCGTTCCTGCGCCAGCTTCCGGTCGACATGATCAAGATCGATCCGTCGTTCGTCTCCGGGCTCGGCCGTGACGACACGCTGACCCTGCTGACGAAGACGATCGTGCAGCTCGGCAACGACCTCGGCCTGATCGTGGTCGCCGAGGGCATCGAGCGTCCCGAGCAGCTCGAGCTGCTGCGCTCGATGGGCTGCACGCGCGGCCAGGGCTACCTCGTGGCCCGCCCCATGACCGCGCGCGGCCTCGACTCCCTGATGCCCACCACCACCCTTCAGAACACCGCCTGACGCCCTCCAGCGTCATGGTCTCGTCGCGCGCCGCGCGCCTTGGCGGTGTCGCGGTCGCGTGCCGTACACTCGGCCTGACCTGGGCGTTTCCCGTTCCCGATCGGGCGGCCGGGCCACCATGGCCGAATGCCTGGCCGGGCCGGGATCGGGCCCGGCGGGCGCGCCGGTCATCCGGGCCGTCCGCGAAAGCCGGGTCGGTGAATCGCATGATCACGACGGTGGGGTCCGTCTTGGATGGCGAGACGGGCGTCCCAGATGATTTGACGCGGGGGTGCTCCGTGGGACATGGTGTAGCCATGCATAGCGGTGGGATTCTCGTAGTACTTCGCAGGCGCGCAGCCTGACGAAGCACTCGGTCCTGCGCGCGCCCCAGCTCCGCCCGGCGGATGGGGCATTTTTTATGCCAGGAGTCACGCCTAGCAGCCCAGCCACAGCAAGCTCAGCCACAAGGAACGAGCCGATGACCGAGAAAATGACAGGTGCCCAGGCCCTCGTGCGGGCGCTGGAGCAGGTCGGGGTCGACACGGTGTTCGGGATTCCTGGCGGGGCCATTCTCCCCGCTTACGATCCCCTCTACGACTCGACCAAGGTCCGGCACGTGCTTGTACGGCACGAGCAGGGCGCCGGCCACGCGGCCGAGGGGTACGCGCAGGCGACCGGCAAGGTCGGGGTCTGCATGGCCACCAGCGGCCCGGGCGCGACCAACCTGGTCACCCCCATCGCCGACGCGTACATGGACTCGGTGCCGATCGTCGCCATAACCGGCCAGGTCGCCACGCCGCTGATCGGGACCGACGCCTTCCAGGAGGCGGACATCTCCGGCATCACGATGCCGATCACCAAGCACAACTTCCTGGTGACCAAGGCCGAGGACATCCCGCGGACCATCGCCGAGGCGTTCCACATCGCCGGCACCGGCCGCCCCGGGCCGGTCCTGGTGGACATCGCCAAGGACGCCCTGCAGGCGACGACGACCTTCTCCTGGCCGCCGGTCATGCAGCTGCCCGGCTACCGCCCGGTGACCCGGCCGCACTCCAAGCAGATCCGCGAGGCCGCCCGGCTGATGATGGAGGCCAAGCGGCCGGTGTTCTACGTGGGCGGCGGCGTGCACAAGGCGCGGGCCTCGGCCGAGCTGCTGGAGCTGGCCGAGCTGACCGGCATTCCGGTGGTCACCACGCTGATGGCCAGGGGCACCTTCCCCGACAGCCACCCCCAGCACATGGGCATGCCCGGCATGCACGGCAGTGTGGCCGCGGTCGGCGCCCTGCAGCGCTCGGACCTGCTGATCGCGCTGGGCACCCGGTTCGACGACCGGGTGACCGGGGAGCTGTCCAGCTTCGCCCCGAACGCCAAGGTCATCCACGCCGACATCGACCCGGCGGAGATCTCCAAGAACCGCCACGCCGACGTTCCGATCGTGGGCGACTGCCGCGAGGTGATCGGCGACCTGATCACGGCGGTGCGCAACGAGCAGGCCGAAGGCCGCAAGGGCGACTACACCGCGTGGTGGCGCGTCCTCAACGGCTACAAGGAGACCTACCCGCTGGGGTACGAGGAGTTCGACGACGGCTCGCTGGCCCCGCAGTACGTCATCGAGCGGCTCAGCGCGCTCGTCGGCCCCGACGCGATCTATGTCGCGGGCGTCGGCCAGCACCAGATGTGGGCCGCGCAGTTCATCAAGTACGAAAAGCCGGGCACGTTCATCAACTCCGGCGGCGCGGGCACGATGGGCTTCGCCGTCCCGGCCGCGATGGGCGCGAAGATGGGGCGCCCGGACACCGTGGTCTGGGCCATCGACGGCGACGGCTGCTTCCAGATGACCAACCAGGAGCTGGCGACCTGCGCGATCGAGGGTGTGCCGATCAAGGTGGCCGTCATCAACAACGGCAACCTCGGCATGGTCCGCCAGTGGCAGACCCTGTTCTACGACGAGCGTTACTCCAACACCGATCTGCAGCAGGTCAAGCGGATTCCGGACTTCGTGAAGCTCGCCGAGGCGTACGGTTGTGTCGGCCTGCGGTGCGAGCGTCCCGAGGACGTGGACGAGACGATCCGCAAGGCCATGGAGATCAACGACGTGCCGGTCGTGGTCGACTTCGTCGTCCACAAGGACGCCATGGTCTGGCCGATGGTCGCCGCGGGCACCAGCAACGACGACATCAAGTACGCCCGGGACATGGCGCCGAACTGGGAGGGCGGAGAGTGAGCCCGGCCCGGAGCGACAACGACCAGCAGCGCGAGGAGATGGCATGAGCAGGCACACGCTGTCCGTCCTGGTGGAGAACAAGCCGGGCGTGCTCGCCCGGGTCGCCGCGCTGTTCAGCCGCCGCGGGTTCAACATCGACTCGCTGGCCGTCGGACCCACCGAGCACGACGACATCTCGCGGATGACCATCGTCGTGAACGTGGAGGACCTCCCGCTGGAGCAGGTCACCAAGCAGCTCAACAAGCTGGTCAACGTCATCAAGATCGTCGAGCTCGACAACAGCCAGTCGGTGCAGCGCGAGCTAATGTTGATCAAGGTGCGGACCGACTCCGAGAGCCGGTCCCATGTCCTCGAACTCGTGAACCTCTTCCGGGCGCGTTGCGTGGACGTCGCCACGGACGCGGTCACCATCGAGGTCACCGGGACGACCGACAAGCTGGAGGCGTTCGTCCGGGTCCTTGAGCCGTACGGCATCAAGGAGCTCGTGCAGTCGGGCATGGTGGCCATCGGCCGCGGTGCCCGTTCCATCACCGACCGCTCGCTACGCGCCCTCGACCGCAGCGCATAGGCCTATGGCAGGCACGTCGCGACGGACAACCCGTGAAAGGCAAGCAAGTGACTGAGATCTTCTACGACGACGACGCCGACCTGTCGATCATCCAGGGCCGCCACGTCGCGGTGCTGGGGTATGGCAGCCAGGGCCACGCGCACGCGCTGAGCCTGCGTGACTCGGGCGTGGATGTCCGGGTCGGTCTGCCCGAGGGCTCCAAGAGCCGGGAGAAGGCCGAGGCCGACGGCCTGCGCGTGCTGTCGCCGGGCGAGGCCGTCGAAGAGGCCGACCTCACGATGATCCTCGCGCCGGACCACATCCAGCGTCACCTGTACGCCGAGCACGTCGCGCCGAACCTCGTCGAGGGCGACGCGCTGTTCTTCGGCCACGGCCTCAACATCCGCTACGGCCTCATCGAGCCCCCGGCGGGCGTCGACGTGGCCATGGTCGCGCCGAAGGGCCCGGGTCACCTGGTCCGCCGCCAGTACTCCGCCGGCCGCGGCGTGCCCTGCCTGGTCGCGGTCGAGCGCGACGCCACGGGCAACGCCTGGCCGCTCGTGCTGTCGTACGCCAAGGGCATCGGCGGCACCCGCGCCGGCGCGCTCAAGACCACCTTCACCGAGGAGACCGAGACCGACCTGTTCGGCGAGCAGGCCGTGCTGTGCGGCGGCGTCTCCGAGCTGATCAAGGCCGGGTTCGAGACGCTGATCGAGGCCGGCTACCAGCCGGAGGTCGCCTACTTCGAGTGCCTCCACGAGATGAAGCTGATCGTGGACCTGATGTACGAGGGCGGCATCTCCAAGATGTACTGGTCGGTGTCCGACACCGCCGAGTACGGCGGCTACACCCGCGGCCCGCGCGTGGTGAACGCCGAGACCAAGAAGGAGATGCGCCGCATCCTGGACGAGATCCAGGACGGCCGCTTCGCCCGCGAGCTGGTCGAGGAGTTCGACTCCGGCCAGACCAACTTCAAGCGCTACCGCGAGGAGCTGGCCGCCCACGCGATCGAGAAGACCGGCGCCAAGCTCCGCCCGATGATGAGCTGGCTCAAGGGCGAGCAGGCCTGACGCCCGCGAACGCTCGAGTGACCGCGGCGTCGCGCCCCACCGGGCAGGGTGGGGAGCGGCGCCGCGTCGCGTTTCCCCGGCTCCGCGCGCGCCACGGCCGTCCCGCCGTACGCGGGCGTACGGCCGGGATCAGGTCTGGATCGAGACCAGGAACACGCAGTCGCCGAAGGCCACCTCGTCGCCGGCCCGCACGGACGCCGGGCCGACCAGCCGCCAGCCGTTCAGCCGGGTGCCGTTCATCGACCCGAGGTCGACGAGCAGCCAGGAGTCCTGCTCCCGCCGCAGCTCGGCGTGGACCCGTGAGACGGTCAGATCGGCGAGGACGAGATCGCACGAGGAGCCGCGGCCGACCAGGTAGCGGGTCCGGCCGTCGGTGGGCAGGGCGAGCCTGGGCAGCCGCGGACGCCGCCAGGCGGACTCGATCCGGCTGCTCAGCTCCGAGATGGACGCCACGGCATCGGTGATCCTTCTGCGCCAGCGCCCACGGTGCGGGAGGTCCGCGACCAACTCGTCCAGCTCGCTGCGGTTGCGAGCGCGGAGCGCCAGGTCCACCCGGCCGACGAAGGTCTCCATGGACAGATGTCCTTCGGCGGCCCGGTCGCGAAGCTCGCTCAGCGCGCGCTCGCGGTCCCCGTCCGAGGCGCGAACCGGGGGAGAGCTCATGAAAGGAGTATCCGCCGCAGTGGTCCGAGGTGTCCAGAAGACCGCCGTTTTCGCCTCCGATCACGGGTGAGAGCGGGGACGCCGGGCGTGGCGTCCCCGCTCCCGCACAACCCGGTGTGGCCTACTGCCGGCCGAAGTCCTGGGTCCAGTACGGGCCGCCCGCGGCGACGTACCCGACCCCGATGTCGGTGTAGGAGCAGTTGAGGATGTTCTGCCGGTGCCCGGGGCTGTTCATCCAGCCCTGCACCACCGCCTGGGCCGTGCTGTAGCCCTTGGCGATGTTCTCCGCCGCCGCCCGCCAGCGGTAGCCGGCGGCCGTGATGCGGTCGGCGAAGGAGCGGCCGTCCTTGGACGTGTGGTCGAAGTAGTTCTTGGCGGACATGTCGGCCGAGTGGGCGTACGCGGCCGCGCGCAGCCGCGCGTCGTGCTTCAGCGGGGCGCAGCCGGCCTTGGCCCGCTCGACGTTGGTGAGGCGCACGACCTCGTTCTCGATGGCGGTGCCCACCTCAGAGCCGTTCGTGGGGGCGGTGCCGGGGGTGGTGGGGGCGGGGACGCCCGCGGACGGCTTCGCGGACGGTTTCGCGGAGGGGCTCGCGGAGGGGACGGCGGTGGGAGGCGCCGTGGGGGCGGCGGAGGGCCGTGGGGAGGAGGTGGGCGAGGTGATCGGGGTGGGGACGTCGCAGTCGAGGCGCACCGGCTTCGAGCGCGACACGTGGCCGCGGTAGTCGGTGACGACGCTGTAGTAGGCGCCGTCCACGCAGGGCAGGGCGACCACGACGCGCGCGTTCCTGACCACCTTGGAGCCGCTCTTGACCACGCGGTCGGGGCCCGGCCTGCTGTTCACGATCCGGACCCGGAACCGGGCGGCGTCGGTGCAGCCGGCCCGCGAACCCGCGGCGCGGATCTTGCCGTCCAGGTCGACGTGGGGCTTGGCGGCGGCGACCCGGCAGCTCCCGTGCTGAGCCTCGGCCTGAGCGGGACCGGCCGCCATGCCGACGGCCGCGAGGCTTCCGAGGCACAGGACCGCTCCGAGCGCTCTATTCACGATCTTCCTCCAGTGGGGGTTAGACGCTGGGGAAGTCGCCATTATGGTGCGCTACGACCCGACATGTGGGGATAAATCGGTCCAAAGGCTAAAGTATCTACCTTCTCTTAAGACTCCTTTAGCCCGAAATCGCCCGTCGATGGGAGACAATCCGCAGGTCATGGGCATGATCGGCGAAGCCGCCGCCTTGAAGCGCGCTTAAGGTCGTTCCGGTCCCTCCCGAGCCCGGCCGAGCCCGGCGCCGAAACCACCCCGGGGCCTCCCGCTGCGTACGGCGAACGCCTGCTCCAAGGGCCGGTCCGGCGTCCGCGGCAGAGCGGGGTGAGCGCCCCGCGGGCGACGCCGGCGGCCGGCCTTCAGATGAGCCTCAGCCGTCGCGCGCCGGCGCTGCGATCGCACTCGCCCGATCGAGCTGTCCCGCGCTCAACGGGGGGTTTGCCGAGATCGCACTGGGATGGCATGGCTTCGCCGTGCGGGTGCCGCTCATCCGCCGCCCGGGCTTCAGCGGCACGTCCCGGCCGGTGCGAACCGCCGGCCGGCCGTGGCGTTCCATCGCGCCGAGAGAGCCGCCCGCCCGCATACCGCCCGGTCGACCGGTGTGGCGATCCGGCGGACCGCGCGGTCAGGTCAGTTCCCGGCGCGGTGCGTGTCGCCGGGGTCGGGCCGCCCGCCGTCCTGCCCGGTCTCCTCGCCGACGGGGACGGCCGCCGTGGTTCCGGTCGTGGTTTCGGCCGTGCCGGTGGCGGCGGCGATGCGGTCGGCGGTCAGGTCATACTTGAGCGTCATCAGCACGCCCGCGAACGTGATCAGCGCGGGCACCACGGTCACGCCTATCACCACGGCGACCAGGGCGCTGTCCGGCTGGGTCACCGGGTGCTCGGGGTCGGAGGAGATGAAGCCTCCCATGCTCAGCACCCATCCGTAC
The DNA here is from genome assembly GCF_014647835.1 of Microbispora rosea subsp. aerata. Taxonomy (GTDB): domain Bacteria; phylum Actinomycetota; class Actinomycetes; order Streptosporangiales; family Streptosporangiaceae; genus Microbispora; species Microbispora aerata. The sequence goes on along the minus strand of NZ_BMPY01000004.1, from coordinate 92,824 downwards.
GCGGTCGCGCCGAGCGCCGCGACCGCGTTCTCCACCGCGGTCCACAGGCCGGTGAAGACCCCGCCCCTGCGTTCGCCGCTCACCACGCCGTCGTACGCGATGACGTCGGCGAGCATGGAGAACTGCAGCAGTTGCAGGCCCGCGTAGCCGAGGCCCACGATCATCACGCACAGGTGCGCGTACAGCCCGCCGAACGCGGGCGTCGCGAGGAGCAGCAGCGCGCCGACCGTGAACAGCATGCCGGACAGGATCATCGCGCCGCGCTTGTCGAGCTTGCGGGCCAGCCACACCCACAGCGGCATCGTGACCAGCATCGGCCCCACGAGCGCCGCGAAGAGCGTGGTGGTGGCGGAGGTGTCGTCGAGCGTGTAGGCGGCGAAGTAGGGCGCCCCGGCGAGCATCACGCCGGCCCCGAGCGTCTGCGCCGAGCTGAGCCCGAGCAGCCACAGGAACTGCCTGCTCGTGCGGGCGGCGGAAAGCTGCTCCCGCAGCGTCCCCTCGGACTTCTGCGGCCCGGTGAAGGGCGCGCGGGCCGTGCCGAAGAACGAGGCCAGCATCGCGGCGAGCAGGATCACGCCGAAGACGGCGCCCATGGTGCGATAGCCGGCGGCCGTCTCGCCGGCGAGCATCGGGGCGAGGATGCCGCTCATCGCGATCCCGACCGCGATGAGGGCCATGCGCCACTGCAGCAGCGAGGTCCGCTCGTGGTAGTCCGTGGTCATCTCCGCCGGCATCGCCTTGTACGGCACCTCGTAGAGGGCGTATCCGGTCGCGGCGGCCAGGAAGGTGACGCCCACGTACAGCGCGGCGGGAACGCCGGTGAGCGGCGGCCCGGCGAACATGAGGACGAACGAGACCGGCAGGATGAGGGCGCCGGCGAGCAGCCAGGGCCGGCGCGGGCCCCAGCGTGAGACCGTGCGGTCGGACCACCGGCCGACCAGGGTGTTGGCGATCAGGTCCCAGGCCTTGGGCAGGAAGAGCACGACGCCCGCGAACGCCGCGGGCACCGCGAGCACGTTCGTCATGTAGAAGAGCAGCAGCAGCCCGGGGATCGTGGAGAAGTTGGCCGTGCAGAACGAGCCGACGGCGTACCCGAGGCGCACACCCAGGGTGACCTTCGACGGGGAGGGGGACGCCGCCGTGGAGACCATGGCGCTATTCAAGCCGAGCAAGCGACCGTTCGGAAGGACTATCACACAACGGTTCGGCGGCTGCCCGGTGTCTTGTCGATCTCCGCCGGACGGCGCCCGGCGGAGATCGGCGGCATGCGGGCGTTCAGTCGCGCACGTCGGGGCAGACGACGTGCGCGCCGATCTCGATCAGGCGGCGTTCGGTGTGGGCGTCGGCGACACGGGCCATGAGCACCGGGGCCTCGCTGGCCGCCAGCTGCGGCAGCCGGGCGCGCACCCGCCGGTGTATCTCCTTGACGATGTCGTCGGCGTTGTGGGTGTGCACCTTGACGTGCAGCATGATTCCCCACAGTCCCGCGGCCGTACGCGACTCGGAGATCCACACGTGGTGGACGTAGGGATACTCCGTCAGCAGTTCGGCGACCGCCACCCGCAGCGCGGGCAGGATCGGATGGCGCGTCCTGCGGTAACCGGGGTCCACCACCTGCATGGCCCCCGACAGATGCTGGCGGGGGGCGGGGATCCGCTGCGGCGGCACCGCGGAGTACGCCGTGGGCGCCGGCGCGGGCGGCGGGGGAGCCGGCCGCGTGGTCTGCGTGCGGCTCACCGTGGCCATCGCGCCCGTCGCGTACGCCGTGGGAGTGGTCGTTCCCATGGCCGACAGCGCGGGAGCGGGGCCGCGGGTCTCCTCCAGATAGCGCCGCAGGTCGTCGATCGGCACGGCGGCCGCCGCGGGACCGGCCGCGTCGATCACGATCTCACGCACGCCCGTGACGCGTTGGATGTCGAGGATGGTGTCGGCGTCGCATGCCGACAGGGAGTGGCTGCCACGGTGCCGGGCGTAGGTCGCCGGTCCCGTGTAGCCCAGCAGAACGCGTTCGCCGTTCTGCGTCGTGCCGAGCACCACAGAGCGGTCGGGGCGGACCGCCACCAGGACGCCCCATTCCGCTAGGGCCGCCAGGAGTTGCCGGGGGCTGCCATGCCGCGCGAGAACGTCGCCCAGTGAGGGGTTCCCGATGCTCATAGCCTGAACGATAGGGACTGGACCATGGCGAATCAGGCTAATCCCGAAGATTAGGTGCGATCAATACCGAGATGGGCAGCAGTCCGTATGGATCATGCCCCGGCGGGGTACATCGGACCGACTGGGCCCGTACATGAGCGTGACTCGCGACTCCCGCCGGTGGACGTCCCGGTACCACAGCGGAGATTGCGTACACAAGGGCAGGAATGCGGCACTCGATCTGAGACCGGGTCGTCGTGCCGTCGCGACGCCTCCGTGACCTTGGGCGTCTCGTATTCCGGGCCGCTCGTGAGAGCTTTCACAAGGCATCGGTAGACTCACGTCGTCCGCGCTGTCGCACTTCACGAAGGACTCACCCAGTGAACAAGCCCGTCGTACTTGTCGCAGAAGAGCTCTCCGAAGCGGGCCTCGCCGTGCTCGGCGCGGATTTCGAGGTCCGGCACACCGATGGCGCCGACCGGTCGCAGCTGCTGCCCGCCCTCGCGGACGTGGACGCCCTGATCGTTCGCAGCGCCACCCAGGTGGACGCGGAGGCCATCGCGGCGGCGCCCAAGCTGCGCGTGGTCGCCCGCGCGGGCGTCGGCCTGGACAACGTCGACGTCGAGGCCGCGACCAAGGCCGGCGTCATGGTCGTCAACGCCCCGACCTCGAACATCACAAGCGCCGCCGAGCACACGGTCGCGCTGATCCTCGCCAGCGCCCGCAACGTCGCGCAGGCGCACGCCGCGCTCAAGGGCGGCGAGTGGAAGCGCTCGAAGTACACCGGCGTCGAGCTCGACCAGAAGGTCGTCGGCATCCTCGGCCTCGGCAAGATTGGTCAGCTCGTCGCGCAGCGCCTGCAGCCGTTCGGCGTGGAGCTGATCGCCTACGACCCCTACCTGCAGCCCGCCCGCGCGGCGGCGATGGGCGTGCGGCTGGTGTCGCTGGAGGAGCTGCTCCAGCAGTCCGACTTCATCACGGTCCACCTGCCGAAGTCGAAGGAGACGATCGGTCTCATCGGCGACCGCGAGCTGCACATGGTGAAGCCGACCGTCCGCCTGATCAACGTCGCGCGTGGCGGGATCATCGACGAGAACGCTCTCTACTCCGCGCTCAAGGAGGGCCGCGTCGCGGGTGCGGGCATCGACGTCTTCGCCAAGGAGCCCTGCACCGACAGCCCGCTGTTCGAGCTCGACCAGGTCACGGTGACGCCGCACCTGGGCGCCTCCACCCACGAGGCCCAGGAGAAGGCCGGCACGCAGGTCGCGCGCAGCGTCAAGCTGGCGCTCGCCGGCGAGTTCGTGCCCGACGCGGTGAACGTCCAGGGCGGCGCGGTCGCCGAGGACGTCAAGCCGGGCCTGCCGCTCACCGAGAAGCTGGGCCGCATCTTCACCGCGCTCGCGGGCGAGGTGGCCACCCGCCTGGTCGTCGAGGTCCGCGGCGAGATCTCCGCGCTGGACGTCCGCGTTCTGGAGCTGGCCGCGCTCAAGGGCGTCTTCACGGATGTCGTCGAGGACGCGGTGACCTACGTCAACGCGCCGCTGCTGGCCAAGGACCGCGGCGTGGTGGTCGAGCTGAGCACCAGCGCGGAGAGCCCGGACTGGCGCAACGTCATCACCGTCCGCGGCGTGCTCGCCGACGGCCGTACGGTGTCGGTCTCCGGCACCCTGTCCGGCCCCCGGCAGATCACGAAGATCGTCGAGGTCAACGGCTACGCCATGGAGATCGAGCCGACCGAGCACCTGGCGTTCTTCACCTACACCGACCGCCCCGGCATCGTCGGCATCGTCGGCCGCCTGCTCGGCGAGCACAACGTGAACATCGCCTCCATGCAGGTCTCCCGGGACGAGAAGGGCGGCAAGGCGCTCATCGCGCTGACCGTCGACACCGCGATCCCGGCCGACGTCGTCGAGCAGATCGCGGGGGAGATCGGCGCCGACAGCGGCCGTACGGTCGACCTGGAGGACTGACACCCCGGCATCCGCGCGAAGGGAACGGCCCGGCGCCCGCGCGCCGGGCCGTTCCGCTTTTCCGTCTCGTGTGCTCCTGCCCGCGTCGTCTCCCGGGCGACGTCCGCGTGCCGTCGCCCGTTCTCCGGCGCGCGTTTCCGGTCCTGTGCTTTCACGCCGTGGTGTGCGTCCCGTAAGGCGGACAGCGTCTCACGAAGTGAGATACTAGGTCGTCCTACGAGATTGTGGGGTACTCTTGCGATGACGAGGCGCCCCGCGCTTCAACCTGCCGCGACGGGGCCTGATCAGGGCAGGCCGGCCCGTCGCGGAGCGCGACGCCACCGGCCTTCGGCTCGCCCGTGACGCGCGACCCGCGTTGCACCGGTGGCCGGCGCTCCCGGGTCCGCGATCGGCGGATCCTCTCTCCGCATCTCTCCGTCGAAGTGAGAATCAGCCATGTACGACATGTATCCCTGGGGCCGTTCCGAGGACGCTGAGGACGAGGCGGCGGCGGCCCTGCAGATGGCTCTCGACCGCCGGGACAACGGGGGCGTACCCCAGCGCTGACCCGTCCATCGCGGGCGGAACCGGCCGCCGCGCGGGTGTGCCAATCTTGAGTGCGTGGTGAGCATCGGCGGTGGGGCCGCCAACACGACCAGCCTGCTCCGGCTGATCAACCAGCGGGCGGTGTTCACCGAGATCTTCCGTCTCGGCAAGGCCTCGCGGCCCGAGCTCGCGCGGATCACCGGGCTGTCGAAGCCGACGATCTCGATGGCGCTGGCCGACCTGGAGCGTGCCGGGCTCGTCCGCCCGGTCGGGCTGCGCAGCGGCGGCGCCGGTCGCGCCGCGCTGCTCTACGAGATCGGGCCGGAGGCGGGCTGGGTGCTCGCCGCCGACATCGGGCGCACCACCGTGCGGCTCGCCCTCGCCGACCTGGTCGGTGAAATCGTCGTACGCAGGCAGGAGCCCTCGCGGGCGTGGTCGTACGACGGCGTGCGCGAGCAGCTCACGCGGCTGGTGGGCGAGGTCGCCGCCGAGGCCGATCACGTCGCCCGCGCCCTCGCCGGGGTGGTCGCCGTGCTCGATCCCGAGCTGATCGTGCTCGGCGGCGGCATCGGCGCACAGGCCGGCGACCTGCTCGCCGGGCCGGTGGCGGAGCGGCTGGAGACGCTGGTGGCCCTCACGCCGCCGCGGATCGAGGTGTCCACGCTCGGGCAGGACGCCGTGATCCTCGGTGCGCTGGCGGTCGGGCTGTCCACCGCGCGCGACCTCGTCTTCGAGCGCGCCGTCGCGGCGGGACCCGCCTGAACCGGCCCGCCTGAACGGGCGGGTATGCCCGGGTATGGACCGTATAGTGAGATCGGTGTTTCGATCTCCGAGACAACCGGTAAGGTACACGCATGGAGTCGAGCAACATCCGCCTGGCGGTGATCCCCGGTGACGGCATCGGCACCGAGGTCGTCGCCGAAGGCCTGAAGGTCCTCAACGCCACGGGCGTCAAGTCCGAGACCACCGAGTACGACCTGGGCGCCAGGCGCTACCACGCGACAGGGCAGACGCTTCCCGACGAGGTGCTCGACGAGCTGCGTGGCTACGACGCGATCCTGCTCGGCGCCGTCGGCGACCCGAGCGTGCCGCCGGGCATCTTGGAGCGCGAGCTGCTGCTGCGCCTGCGCTTCGAGCTCGACCACTACGTGAACCTCCGCCCGGTCAAGCTGTTCCCCGGCGTGACCACTCCGCTCGGGGAGGCCCGGCCCGAGGACATCGACATGATCGTCGTCCGCGAGGGCACCGAGGGCCCGTACGCCGGCGCGGGCGGCGTGATGCGCCGCGGCACGCCGCAGGAGATCGCCACCCAGGAGTCGTTCAACACGGCGTACGGCGTCGAGCGCGTGGTGCGCTACGCCTTCGAGAAGGCCCTCAGCCGGCCGCGCCGCAAGCTGACGCTGGTCCACAAGACCAACGTGCTGACGTTCGCCGGCGACCTGTGGGCGCGCACCGTCGACCGGCTCAGCCTGGAGTTCCCCGAAGTCGAGACCGACTACTGCCACGTCGACGCGGCCTCGATGTTCTTCATCACCCAGCCGCAGCGGTTCGACGTGATCGTCACCGACAACCTGTTCGGCGACATCCTGACCGACATCGGCGCGGCGATCGCCGGCGGCATCGGCCTGGCGGCCAGCGGCAACGTCAACCCGGCCCGCACGTCGCCGTCCATGTTCGAGCCCGTCCACGGCAGCGCGCCGGACATCGCGGGCCAGGGCAAGGCCGACCCGACCGCCACGATCCTGTCGGTCGCGATGCTCCTCGACCACCTCGGTCACGCCGAGGCGGCGGCCCGCGTCGAGCAGGCCGTGGCCGACGACCTGATCGAGCGCCAGAGCGCGTGGACGGCGCGCTCCACCCGCGAGATCGGCGACGACATCGCCGCCCGAGTAGCCGGCTGATTCCGGCCGCTCATTCCGACCTCGCGCATGGCGGCCCGGTTTGGGCCGTCATGCGCTTTTTTATACCCGTCAAATGCCCTAGTTTGCCCTTAGCCGACTCGTCGCACAATTACAACGACGACGAAGAGAGAAGGACCTCGCCATGACCACCCACATCAAGTTCGACGTGCAGCTCAACCCGCAGGCCCGCAGCGCGGCCGAGCGTGAGCAGGTGCTGGCGAGCCCCGGCTTCGGTCAGGTCTTCACCGACCACATGATCTCCATCGACTGGACCGAGGGAGAGGGCTGGCACGACGCGAAGCTCCAGCCGTACGGCCCGCTCGTCCTGGACCCCGCCACCTCGGTGTTCCACTACGCCCAGGAGCTGTTCGAGGGGCTCAAGGCCTACCGGCAGTCGAACGGCTCGATCGTCGCCTTCCGGCCGTACGCGAACGCGAAGCGGTTCAACCAGTCGGCGCTGCGGATGGCCATGCCGGAGCTGCCCGAGGAGACGTTCGTCGAGTCGCTCGAGCTTCTCGTGCAGACCGACCGCGACTGGGTGCCGACCACCGAGGGCCACAGCCTCTACCTACGTCCCTTCATGATCGCCACGCAGCCCGCCCTCGGGGTGAACCACCCCTCGCAGAGCTACAAGTACATGGTGATCGCCTCGCCCGCCGCGTCGTACTTCACCGGCGGCCTCAAGCCGGTCTCGGTCTGGCTGTCCACCGAGTACACCCGCGCCGCGCCCGGCGGCACCGGGTTCGCCAAGTGCGGCGGCAACTACGCGGCGGCCTTCGTGGCCCAGCGGCAGGCCGTCCAGGAGGGCTGCGACCAGGTCGTCTGGCTCGACGCGTTCGAGCACAGGTGGGTCGAGGAGATGGGCGGGATGAACCTGTTCTTCGTCTTCGGCGACCGTCTCGTCACCCCGGCGCTCACCGGGACGCTGCTGCCCGGCATCACCCGCGACTCGATTCTCAGCCTCGCCGGCGAGCTGGGATACACGGTCGAGGAGGGCAAGATCTCCATCGACGAGTGGCAGGCGGGCTGCGAGTCCGGGGTGCTCACCGAGGTCTTCGCCTGCGGCACCGCGGCCGTGGTCACGCCCGTGGGCTCGGTCAAGGGCGTCGACCGGAGCTGGACCGTCGGCGACGGCACCCCCGGGCCGGTCACCATGAGGATCCGCGAGGAGCTCGTGGGCATCCAGTACGGCACCCGCCCCGACACCCACCACTGGATTCACAAGATCTGCTGACGGCCGCGGCGCCGCACCCCGCCGCCGTCGCCGCGGTGCGCCCCGCCCTCGGCCCGAGGGCGCACCGTGTGGCCTTGGCGCTGTTCAGCCGGACAGGCCCGGGCAGGCCGTGCCGTTCCCGGTGGACGACAGCGACACCAGTCCGCCGAGCAGGCCGGGGTTCACGCCGATCCCGGCGGTCACCCGGAGCAGGGGCCGGGCCGGGCACGGCGCCGCGGCCGCGCGGGGCGCCGCCACGGCGGCGGGCGCGGCGGGCGTGGGCGTCACCGTCACGGTGACGGTGACCGTGGGCACCGGGGTCGGCGCGGGCCGCCCGGGCTCGCGCGGGGCCGTGACGGTCACGTGCTGGGTGATGTTGCAGACGCGGGAGCGGCGGCACAGCGCGTTCTGCACGTTCGAGGAGCCGCCGGCGGTTTTGGTGCTGGTGTGCTGGTAGCCGCGGTTGTGCGTGACCTCGTCCACCCGCAGCCTGGTGCCGGGCCGGTCGCGCGGGTCCTTCCCGGTGGGGGCCGCGCTCCGCTCCGCGCGGTCGTCGCGGCCGCGCCCGTTGTCGGCGGCGGCCCCGAGGGCTCCGACTCCGGTGATGAACGCGGTCGCGGCCGAAGCGCCGACGAGAAGGAAACCGGCGAGCCTGCCCGTGAACGCCCCGCCGCCGCGCCGACAAGTCATCCGTCGCCCCCTGCTGTATGAAAACGAGTCCTGGCGAAGCGGTTCGCGACTACGAACCGCTTCGCGAGCGTACTCGCCGAAGGGGCGTTGATCGTGTGTCTCGCGTCCGTATGGCAGGTTATTACGGCGGCGTTGCCGGTAGCGACGAATAATTCCGGCGATCTTCTGCAAACGGCCGCGTGATCCGCGGCGGGCGGTCGTTCGCGGACGGGTCGTCATCCGGACGGCGGCGGCTCGCGCTGACGGCGACGTTCTGGACATCTCGCTGGTAGACGGGCGTGTCGCCCGCGCTGTGGCTCGTTTTCGTTGTTGTCCGCGCCGCCGCCGTCGGCGGCCGCGGCCGGCTGGGCGGCCACCGTGGCGGCCGCCGCCACAACCACGCCGGCGGTGGCCGTCATTCCGCACACGATCACCGTGCCGGAAATTCGGGCCTCCTCGCGACATCGGCGCATTTCTCCCGTGGCACCTGTTTTCCGAACGCCGGTGATGGTTCCGCGAAATCCGGCCATCATTGACGGGGCCGATTACGCGTTCTTGGTTTGGCCTGATTCATTCGCGTAGGGATTTCGGTGGACCATGCCGGAATGCGATCCGGCAGCCGTACGGCGGGGCGGGGCGCGGCCCTCGCCTGCGGCCCGCGCGGTGTGCCCGCCCGGTCGCCGTGGTCGCCCATGACCGCCACTCTGACCTGCGCGAACACTGTCAGGCATCTCGTACTATGAGATCGATGTGCCAGAGGATGACCGGCTGTGGCAGACTGCTCAGCACCATGTACTACGGTCTGCTCATTATCGGCAGGCGCGCCGGCTGAAGGACATCGCCGGCGCGCAGACCTCTCACGTCCGTGAGGGGTCTTTTTGTTTGGGCCGGTTGCTGACCGATCGGTGCGCGCGGCGAGACACGACCCCGCGAAGGAGACACAGAGATGGCCGACGATCGTTTCCACGTGTACGACACGACGCTTCGCGACGGCGCCCAGCAGGAGGGGCTCAACCTCACGGTCGCCGACAAGCTGGCCATCGCGCGTCACCTCGACAGTCTCGGCGTCGGCTTCATCGAGGGCGGCTGGCCGGGCGCCAACCCCAAGGACACCGAGTTCTTCCGGCGGGCTCAGACCGAGCTCGACCTGAAGCACGCGCAGCTCGCCGCGTTCGGCGCGACCCGCCGGGCGGGCATGAAGGCCGCCGACGATCCCCTGGTGGCCGCGCTGCGCGAATCCGGCGCGCCGATCGTGACGCTCGTGGCCAAGAGCCACGACCGGCACGTGGAACTGGCCCTCCGCACCACGCTGGAGGAGAACCTCGCGATGATCCGCGACACGGTCTCCCACCTCAAGGCGGAGGGCCAGCGCGTCTTCCTCGACGCCGAGCACTTCTTCGACGGCTACCGCTCCAACCCCGCGTACGCGCTGGAGGTGCTGCGCACCGCCGCCGAGGCGGGCGCCTCGGTGATCGCGCTGTGCGACACCAACGGCGGCATGCTGCCCGACGAGCTGGCCGACGTGGTGCACGAGGCGGTCGGCACCGGGGCCCGCATCGGCATCCACTGCCACGACGACACCGGCTGCGCGGTCGCCAACACGCTGGCCGCCGTCAAGGCCGGCGCCACGCACGTGCAGGGCTGCGCCAACGGGTACGGCGAGCGCTCCGGCAACGCCAACCTGTTCACGGTGGTGGCGAACCTCCAGCTCAAGCGGGGATTCGACCTCGTGCCGCCGCAGTCGCTGCGGGAGATGACCCGCATCGCGCACGCGATCACCGAGGTCACCAACGTCACCCCCAACTCGCACCAGCCGTACGTCGGGACGTCGGCCTTCGCGCACAAGGCGGGCCTGCACGCGTCGGCGATCAAGGTGGACCCGAACCTCTACCAGCACATCGACCCGGCCGAGGTCGGCAACGACATGCGCATGCTGGTCTCCGACATGGCCGGCCGCGCCTCGGTCGAGCTGAAGGGCCGCGAGCTGGGCTACGAGCTCAGCGCCGAGCAGTCCAGGCGGCTGGTCGAGCGGGTGAAGGAGCTGGAGGCCAGGGGGCACACGTTCGAGGCCGCCGACGCGTCGTTCGAGCTGCTGCTGCGTGACACGGTCGACGGCGAGCGGCGGCGCTACTTCACCGTCGAGTCGTGGCGGGTGATCGTCGAGCGCCGCCCCGGCGGTGACGTGGTCAGCGAGGCCACCGTCAAGCTGCACGCGAAGGGCGAGCGGATCATCGCGACCGGCGAGGGCAACGGCCCGGTCAACGCGCTCGACAGGGCCGTGCGGCTGGCGCTGGAGAAGCTCTACCCGGAGCTGGCCGCGGTCGAGCTGATCGACTTCAAGGTCCGCATCCTGGAGGGCACCCACGGCACGGACGCGGTGACCCGGGTGCTGATCACCTCCAGCGACGCGACCGGCGAGTGGGCCACGGTCGGCGTGGCCGAAAACGTGATCGAGGCGTCCTGGCAGGCGCTGGAGCAGGCGGTGACGTACGGCCTGCTGCGTGCAGGACACAGCGCCTAAATTCTGTGCATTTCATGACATTCCGGACAATCGGCACGTAAATCGGAGTGTCAACAGGGACGTATCATGACCTTTGCTGTTTTGGTGACATCTGGTCTAGTTGGTGCTTAGATAGGCGAAGTCCTGAGGCGATGCTCGCCACGATCGGCGGTCTGGCCGCGGCTTTAGCCTCAGCACCCTGCTCTGGCCCCAACGGAGGGTGAAGGCAAGAAGCATCTGTGCACTGAACCCCGCACTGACGCGGCGCCTGCTGCAGCTTCTGAATCTTTCTTTCGGAGACGGTCGGTGCCGTGGGAGCCGAGCGTACGTCCGTCACCATGACCAGCCATGTGACTGTGTCCGGTTCGAGAAATTTCGGCCCGCAGTCATTTCGCTTGCTGGTGCACCCGGAATGGGAGGGTCTGTGATCACCTCGCCGTCATACTATGACCAGATCGGCGGCGCACCGGTGGTGCGCGGCGTCGTCGAGCGCTTCTATGAGCGCGTGCTCGCCGACGACGATCTCAAGTCGTACTTCACGGGCGTCGACATGCCCAGGCTGAAGCGGCACATGGTCATGTTGCTGTGCTCGGTCCTCGGCGGCCCCGAGCCGTACGAGGGTCGTGACCTGGGCGAGGCCCACGCCGGCATGGGCATCACGTCGGAGCACTACGACAAGGTGGGCGAGCACCTCTTCGCGGTTCTGCGGGACGGCGGCGTCGGCGAGGACATCCTGCGCGACGTCGGCCTCGTCCTCGGCAAGGTGAAGTCGTCCATCGTCGCCGGGCCGGTGGAGCCCGTGGAAACGGTCGACTGAGTGGACGCGCAGGCTCTCAAGGACAGCTGGCACCTCGTCACCCGCTCGGGCGACCAGGTGCCGCTGTACTTCTACTCGGTGCTCTTCCTGATGAACCCGGAGATCCGGGACATGTTCCCGGTGTCGATGGCGCGCCAGCGCGACAAGCTCGTGGCCGCGCTCGGGAAGGTCATCAGCAACGTCGACCGGATCGAGGAGGTCGTTCCGGTCCTGCAGCAGCTCGGCCGCGACCACCGCAAGTTCGCGGTGACCGCGGCGCACTACCCGGTGGTCGGCCAGGCGCTGCTCGCCACGCTCGAGCACTTCCTCGGCGACCGCTGGACTCCCCAGCTCGCGCACGAGTGGACGCAGGCGTACAACCTGGTCGCCCAGGTGATGGTGGAGGCCGCCAACGAGGCGTCGAAGACCTCCCCGCCCTGGTGGGACGCCGAGATCGTCAGCCATGAGATGCGCACCCTCGGCATCGCCGTCATCCGTGCCCGGCTGAACTACCAGTACCCCTTCCGGCCGGGCCAGTCGGCGTCGATCTCCTACGCTCTGCGGCCGCGCGTGTGGCGGTTCTACTCGTTCGCCAACGCGCCGCGTCAGGACAACACCATCGACCTGCACGTACGCATGGTCGACGGCGGCGTGCTCAGCTCCGCGCTCGTCATGGGCGCGCGGCGGGGCGACCTGCTGCGGGTGGGCGCCGCGGTGGGGGACCGCCTGACGCTCACCCCGGACGTCCAGGGCGATCTGCTCCTGATCGCGGGCGGCACCGGCCTCGCGCCGCTGAAGGCGCTGGTGGAGCAGGTCGCCTACGAGGGCCCGTCGCGCAGGGTCGACCTCGTCGTCGGGGCCCGTAACTCCAGGGAGTTGTACGACTACGAGTCCCTGGCCAAGATGGCCGCCGAGCACCCCTGGCTGAACGTCGTGCCGGTCGTCTCCCACGATCCCTTCTACCGGGGCACCCGCGGTTACGCGGTGGACGTCGCCCTGCAGGGATGGCGTGGCCAGCACGTTTTCGTCTGCGGATCCGAGGAGATGGTCCAGGCCACCGTCGGACGGCTGCTTGACGCCGGCGTGCCCAACGAGCAGATCCACTTCGACGAGTTCACGAGCGACAAAGGTCGGGAGTCATGACGGCAGAGATGCCTTGGGGAAGCCCGGCGGGCGAGCGACAGCCCCTCACCCCGGACCGGGTCCGCAAGCAGGAGTTCACGCGCACCTCGCTCGGGCGTCGCGGCTACAGCGAGGACGAGGTGCGGGCGTTCCTCTACCGCGTCGCGGACGACATGGCCGCCAGCGACAAGGAGAAGGCCGACCTGCGGGCGTACATCGACCGCATGAAGCAGTGGTACAAGGAGCAGGGCCTCAACCCGGACCAGACCTCCACCGCGCAGGCCCTGAACGTCGACGCCATCAACATCCTGTCCCGCGCGCAGCAGACCGCCGACGCGCAGATCGCCGAGGCGGAAGACTACGCGCGGCGCATCGTGAGCCAGGCCCGCCAGCAGTACGAGGAACTCCTGATGGAGGCGCAGCGGCAGGCGGAGGAGGCCGCAAACAAGGCGGTCGGCGCCTACCGCGAGGCGGGCCAGGGGATGCAGAGCGCCGAGGCCGAGGAGCTGGAGCGCAGGATCGCCTATCTGCGCACGTTCGCGGACGTCACCCAGGTGCAGTTGCGCGCGGTCCTGGAGGGGCTGGCCAACGAGGTCGGCAAGCTCGGCCATGTGCCCGACCAGGCCAAGCAGCTGGCGGGCGGCTCACCGACACCGTCGGTGTACGGATAGCCGCCCGCCGGCCTCCCGCCGGGGGAGGAGGCCGGGGCGCGCCCTACGACAGCGTGCCGGAGGCGTTCGCGCGCAGCGTGACCGAACCGGCCGGGGTGTGAACGCGCAGAGAGCGTCCTGAGCAGGCGACCTCCGGCCGGTCGGTTCCGGGCACCACGATGGTCAGCAGCGACCGCGCCACGGGAGAGACGATCACCGGGGCCGGCTCCTTGCGCATGTAGCCCGGCGAGACCCACCCCTGGATGGGCGAGGTCTGCCCGCGCACCACCCGCTGCCCGCCGATCGGCGTGCATGAGGGCATCGCGAGCTGGACGATCGACGCCTTCCAGCCGCCGTCGGCCACCACGACCTGCCCGCGCGAGTTGGACACGACCTTCAGCCCGGGGTCGAGGTGCCACAGGTTCCGCAGGTCGCCGCCGCCGCTGTCGAGCACCGCCAGCACGTCCTCGCCGTGGTTGACCAGCACGGACCGCTTGCGCGGCACGCCGTACGCCTTGTCGGTGAACGTGAACGACTGGCGGTCCTTGCCCACGGACTTGTGCACGAGCGCGGTGGGGGTGCGCCCGCGGAACTTCCCGCCCACGATGATCGGCACGTTGTGGGCCTCCGGGCTGATCGTCCACCGGCGGTACGGCGTGTTCTCGTACGAGACGAAGCCCGCCTCGGTGAGGATCGAGCGGCCCTGGGCGTAGTAGGTCACGCTCATGTGGTCCTCGTGCCCGTGGAACTTCAGGCCGGGCCCGAAGCGGATCGAGTAGTAGGCCGACTTGGGGTCGTTCCACGCCGTGCGGCCGAACACGTAGCCGGCGTTGAAGACCTGCACGGTCGACTTGGGGTGGTCGAAACCGGCCGGCTGGACGTCGGCGGGCCCGTCGCCGATCGGCACCATGTAGCCGTTGGGCTGGGTGGCGGCGCTGATGTGCCGCGGCAGGCTCTCCCACCGGCTCGCCAGCGCCGAGGGGACCTTCATCCCGCAGTCCTTGATCGTGTCCAGCGCCACCTTGAGCCGGTCGTACACGTAGATGGCGTAGCGCGGGGCCTGCTCGCGCAGCGCGCCCTGCGCGTCGATGTCGAGCTTCATCGACTTCACCATGCGGCTCACCGCGAGGTTCTTCCACGTGGAGTTCCCGTAGCGGCAGCCGATGCGCAGCAGGCCGATGTCCTGGTCGAGCCCGTGGTTGTGGCCCAGCTCGTAGTTCTTGGGGTCCGCGAGCAGCTTGGCGTGCAGGGCGAGGCTCTTCTTCAGCCAGTCGGCCTTCACGTACCTGCTCAGGCAGACCAGGGCCGGGGCGCGCAGCGCGATCGGGTGCTCGGCCCAGGCGTACGCGCCGGTGGCCCGCCCGCCGTACGGGTTGTCCGCGACCCAGTCCTTGGCGATCTCCTCGGCCCGGCGGAGATAGCTCTCCTCGCCGCTCGTCTCGTAGTCGGCCACGAGCCGGCCCATCCACCGCAGCGAATGGAACACCATCTGCCAGGACCTGTTCTTGTACGGGTCCATGCGCCAGTTGACGTCCCTGCCGACGGTCACCGCGGGCAGTCCGAGGAAGGACAGCCGGCCGCTCATGACGTCGCCGGAGGTGGGGGTGGCGGGCAGCCAGTCCCCCTGGCACTCCGGCGTGCGGTGGGGGGCCCGTGCGTGGGCGGGCGCGGCCACGGTGAGCGCGGTCAGCGGGAGGACCGCCGACAGGGACAGGACTGATAGGCGGCGGAGCACGCCGAAATTCCTTCCGAGATCGACTTGAGGAGCCGCCCATGCTGTCCGAAATCTGGCGATCTGGTCAAGTCGCTCTGGTTACAACTGCACAACTGATCACCCGCGCGCCTCAGGCCCGGGCGAGCTCCGTGCTCTCCCAGAGGTTCGATCGGTTCAGCGGGGCTCCGGCGGCCACCGCCTCGATCCACTCGTCGGTGGTGGCCACGGCGGCGAAGTTGGACTGCATGACGACCAGGACGTGCTCGTGCACCTCCTTGGCGGACAGGGTCCCCGCCGAGTTCGTCAGCGGCACGGTCCCGGTGGCGTCGGACAGGAACTCGACCGTGAGCCCGAGGTTGTAGGCGTCCCGCGCCGTCGACTCGTCGCAGTTCTGGGTCATGTAGCCGGCGATCGCGACCGTGTCGATCCCCTCCAGCTTCTCGGCCAGGTCGGTCCCGGTGAACGCCGACGCCGCGGTCTTGGTCACCAGGTGCGTGTACGGCCTGCTCGCGACCTCCTCACGCAGCTCCCATCCGTGCGAGCCCTCCGCGAACAGCGGCCAGCCCGCGGGCAGGGTGTGCCGCACCACGATGATCGGGATGCCGTGCCGCTCGGCCGCGTCCATCGCCCGCAGGATCGCCGCCAGGCTCTCCTCGCGGGGCGGGTAGGCGATGGGCAGGTTGCCGGTGAAGTATTCGTTCTGGACGTCGATGACGATCAAAGCTCGGTTCATGGATCAGAGGGTGACGCGGCCCGCCGCGAGGGCGTGAGAGGGATCTCGGCCATCCATCGAGAGATTCCAGCCGAACGACTGCCGGTAGGCGGAGGGGGAGACGCCGACCAGCCGCCGGAAGTGGGGCCGCAGCGCGACCGCGGAGGCGAAGCCGGAGCGCCGCGCGACCTGCTCGATCGGCAGCTCGCTGGTCTCCAGCAGCCGCTGGGCGAGCAGCACCCGCTGGTGCAACAGCCAGCGGGCCGGCGAAGTGCCGGTGGCCTCCCGGAACCGCCGGTCGAAGGTGCGGCGGCTCATGTGCGCGTGGGCCGCCAGCACGTCCGCGCTGAGGGGCCGGTCGAGGTGGCGCACCGCCCAGTCCAGCGTCGCGCCCAGCGGGTCGTCCGTCGCGCACTCCGGCACGGGATGCTCCACGAACTGGGCCTGGCCGCCCGCCCGATGGGGCGCGACGACCATCCGGCGGGCGATCGCCGTCGCCGTGTCCGCGCCGAACTCCCGGCGCACCAGGTGCAGGCACAGGTCGATGCCGCCCGCGCTGCCCGCGCTGGTGAGGATCCTGCCCTCGTCCACGTAGAGGTCGTCGGCGCGCACCCGCACGTCGGGGTAGAGGCGGGCCAGCAGCCCGGCGAACGCCCAGTGGGTGCCCGCGGTCCGGCCGTTCAGCAGCCCCGCCGCGGCCAGGACGAACGTGCCCAGGCACAGCCCGGCGACGATCGCGCCGCGCTCGTACGCCGCCCGCAGCGCGTCCAGTGCGGGGGCGGGCGGCGGCTCGTCCGGCGGGCGGCGGTAGGTCGGCACGATCACCAGGTCGGAGTCCGCCACCGCGTCCAGCCCGTACGGCGTCGCCAGGCGGACCCCGGCGTTCGTCCGCACCTCGGGACCGCCGTCGCCGCCGACCACCCGTACGTCGAAGGGCGGCAGGCCGGGCTGGTCCTCCGCGAAGATCGAGATCGGCACGGCGGACTCGAATATCGGGGCCCGATCGAACAGCACGACGGCCACTCGATGGAACGTCATGATCGGATGGTATTGCCCGCTCTCGCGCCGGAGCCGGGGGATTCGCCGCTTCCGCGGGCGCGACGCGTGGCCGGAATCATGCGGGACGTGGCCGTACGGCCGCTCGCGCCGCCCAGGGCCGCTCTGCCACCCTGGTGCCGTGATCGCTCCGTTCCCCGAGACCCCCGCCGCGGCGGCGGCGCTGGCCGTCGCGACCAGGTTCTGCTCGCCCGCGCTGCTCAACCACTCGATCAGGTCGTATCTGTGGGGCGCGGGGTACGCCAGGGCGCACGGCATCGCCTTCGACGACGAGCTGTACTACGTGTCCGCCCTGCTCCACGACGTCGGGCTGACCGAGACCTTCGACAGCCACCGGGTGCCGTTCGAGGAGGCGGGAGGACGGCTCGCCTGGGTCTTCGGCACGGCGGCCGGATGGCCGCCCGAGCGCGCCGCGCGGGCCGAGACGATCATCGTCGTGCACATGCGCGACGACGTCGGCGCCGCCGACGACCCCGAGTCGCACCTGCTGCAGGCAGCCACGTCGTGGGACGTGTCGGGGCGGCGGCCCGAGGAGTTCCCGGAGGACGCCCGGGCCGCCGTGCTCGCCCGCTATCCCCGGCTCGGCTTCGGCGCGGAGTTCCTCGCCGCGTTCGAGGACCAGGCCCGCCGCAAGCCGGGGTGCGCCGCGGACCTCTCCGTCGCGGGCGGCATCGGCGCGCGGATCGCCGCCAACCCGCTCGGCGCCTGACCCAGGCGTCCCGCTAGCCCTGCTTGGGGCCGGCGCTCTCCACCACCTCGAACGTCCACAACTCGGAGTCGGTCGCGGCCGGGCCGCCGTGGCCGTGCCCGTGACCCTGTCCGTGGCCGTGGCCCTGCCCGGCGGCCTCGGCCGCGGCCTGCGCGTGGCCCGCCTGGAACGCCCGGCTCTCCTGCCAGCGCCGGAAGTCCTCCTCGCTGCGCCAGCGCGTGTAGACGAGGTAGCGGTCGCTGCCCTCCACCGGCCGCAGCAGCTCGAACCACTCGAACCCGTCGGCGGACTCCACCATGCCGGCCCGGTTGGCGAACCGCTTCTCCAGCTCGCGCCGCATCTCCTCTGGCACGGTCAGCACGTTGATCTTCACGACCGACACATCGACTCCCGTACGCTCGACTCCAGCGGATACCAGACCACCTTACGTACGCACCCCCGGCGTCCCCGTGTCACCTCGCCACGCCGCCGCGCCGACCGCGGCCACCGCTGCCGCTGGGCAAACCTTGGCGGTCGCGGCACTAGGCTCGTGACGTGCGTATCGCGAGGTTCTCGATGGGCGACCAGGTCGCCTTCGGCGTAGTGGAAGAGGGCGGGCAGGTCATCGCCCGGATCAGCGGGCACCCCTTCGGCGGGGTCGAGTTCACCGGCGAGAGGTTCCCGCTCGCCGAGGTCCGCCTGGTCGCCCCAATGCTGCCCAGCAAGATCATCGCTATCGGCAAGAACTACGCCGACCACGCCAGGGAGATGGGCGGCGAGCCCCCGGCCGAGCCGGTCGTGTTCCTCAAGCCCAGCACGTCCGTCATCGGGCCGTCGGAGGCGATCGCGTACCCGGCCAAGCTGTCGGAGCGGGTCGACTACGAGGGGGAGCTGGCCGTGGTGATCGGCCGGCTGTGCCGCGACGTCCCCGCCGAGCGCGCGGGCGAGGTGATCTTCGGCTACACCTGCGCCAACGACGTGACCGCCCGCGACCTGCAGGCCAAGGACGGGCAGTGGAGCAGGGCCAAGGGCTTCGACACGTTCTGCCCGCTCGGCCCCTGGATCGAGACGCAGCTCGACCCGGCCGACCTGGCGATCACCACCACGCTCAACGGAGAGGTCAGGCAGAGCGCCCGCACATCTCTGCTGCTGCACGACATCCCCGCGCTCATCGCGTACGTCAGCGCGGTCATGACCCTGCTGCCCGGCGACGTCATCCTGACCGGCACACCCGCCGGGGTGGGCCCGATGTCCGTGGGCGACGAGGTCGGCGTGACCATCGAAGGAATCGGAACTCTCACTAACCGGGTGATCTCACGTGACTAGGGTGCGCTTCGCCCCTTCGCCCACGGGCATGTTCCACGTCGGCGGCGCCCGCTCGGCGCTGTTCAACTGGGCGATCGCCGAGCAGTCCGGCGGCACGTTCGTGTTGCGGATCGAAGACACGGACGCGGCACGCAACCGGCCCGAATGGGTCGAGGGCATCATCTCGGCCCTCTCCTGGATCGGCATCAACGGCGACTCGCCGCACTTCGAGGGGCCGTACTTCCAGTCCGCCTACGAGCAGCAGCACCGCGAGGCCGCGGCCAAGCTGCTCAAGGACGGCAAGGCCTACCACTGCACCTGCACGCGGGACGACGTGAAGGCCAGGACCGGTTCCGAGCACCAGGGCTACGACGGCTACTGCCGCGACCGGGGCCTGACCGAGGGCGCCGTGCGGTTCCGCACGCCCGACGAGGGCGTGACCGTGGTGGAGGACAAGGTCCGCGGCCGGGTGGAGTTCCCCAACTCGGCGATGGAGGACTTCGTCATCGTCCGCGGGGACGGCTCGCCGCTGTTCATCCTCGCCAACGTCGTGGACGACATGGAGATGCGGATCACCCACGTCATCCGGGCCGAGGAGCACCTGCCGAACACGCCCAAGCAGCAGCTCCTGTGGCAGGCGCTCGGCCACGAGCCGCCGGTCTGGGCGCACGTGCCGGTGATCGTCAACGAGAAGCGGCAGAAGCTGTCCAAGCGCCGCGACAAGGTCGCCCTGGAGTCCTACCGCGACGAGGGCTACCTCGCCGAGGCGATGGTCAACTACCTCATGCTGCTCGGCTGGGGGCCCGGCGACGACCGCGAGATCATGCCGTGGTCGGAGATGATGCCGCTGTTCCGGCTGGAGGCCGTGAACCAGGCGCCGGCGTTCTTCGATGAGAAGAAGCTGCGGGCCTTCAACGGCGAGTACATCCGGGCGCTGCCCCGCGACGTGTTCATCGCCCGCTGCGACCCATGGCTCGACCCGTCCTGGGACCGCTCGGTGTTCGAGCGCGTGGCCGACCTGGTGCAGACCCGCGTCGCCGTGCTGTCGGAGGTCACCGCCAACGTGGACTTCCTGTTCCTGGACGAGCCCGTCTTCGAGCAGGCGTCCTGGGACAAGGCGATGAAGCCGGGGGCGGCCGAGATCCTGGCCGAGTACGCCGAGCGGCTGGAGACGGTCAGCTGGGACCCCGAATCGCTCAAGACCGCCTTGGAGGAGGTCGGCCTCGCCCACGGGCTCAAGCTCGGCAAGGCGCAGGCGCCGGTCCGCGTGGCGATCACCGGCCGGACCGTGGGCCTGCCGCTGTTCGAGTCGATCGAGGTGCTCGGCCGCGAGCGCTCGCTCGCCCGAGTGCGCGCCGCCCTCGCCAAGCTGAGCTGACCAGGCCGAGCGACAGCGCGGCGCCGGCGGCCATGGCCAGCCACACTCCCGTGGCGCCCATCGAGGAGCTGAGCAGGAAGGCCATGGGCAACTGGACGGCGAAGCCCGCCAGTGTGGCCCCGAGCAGGCCGGCGCCCCGCCCGCCGGCCTGCAGGACGCCGCCCACGGCGATCAGACCGCCGAAGGGCACGAGATACAGCGGCATGCAGCGCAGGAACCACACGGCCTCCGCGGCCACCGCCGGGTCGGCGGTGAACGGGCGTACGGCCGCCGGGGCGAGCGCGTTCAGCACGAGCGAGGCGGCCAGCCCCGCGGCCAGGCCGTACCGCAACACGGGGACGGCGTGATCGAGCCGTGAGGACGGGCCGTCCCCGGCGCGCGAGGTGCGGATCATCGCCGCCTGGCGGAGGGCGTAGAAGGCCATCACCCCGCCCATCATGATCTTCAGGCCGATGCCGTAGCCGGCGAGCGCGGCCACGCCCAGCCGGCCGACGATGCCGGCCAGCGCCATGCCCACCAGGGCGCGCGCGAGGAAGTCGCCGGACATGGGCAGCCCGGTGCGCAGGATCGCCGCCGCGTCCGCGCGGTTGGCCGACGCCCTCTCCGTCTCCTCCTCCTGCTCCGCGGGCAGCCGCCGCGAGAGCAGGAGGACGGCCACGGCCAGCGTGACCAGGCGGGCCGCCACGGTGGCCAGCGCGGCTCCCCGCACGCCCAGGCCGAGCCCGTAGATCAGCAGCGGGTCCAAGCCGATCACCAGTGCGTTGCACAGCAGGGCGGTCCGCATCGGCGTCCGGGTGTCGCCGAGCCCCTTGAAGATCCCGTCGACGAGGTTCTGCGCGTAGAAGACGGGAATCCCGGCGAACGCCACCGCGAAGTAGGCCGCGGTCAGCTCCGCGGTGACGGGGTCGTCGGTGAACAGGCGGGCGATCGGCTCGCGCAGCAGCACGCCGGGCACCGCCACGGCCAGGGCGAAGACGCCGAGCAGCAGCCGGGCCGTACGGATGACCGGGGTCAGCGGGGCGCGGCCGTCGCGCCGGCCGATCAGAACCGTCGTTCCCGTGCCGACACAGAGGATCACTCCGAGGGCCAGGTTCTCGGTCGTGGTGGCGACCGTGGCCGCGGCGACGGCCTCGCTGCCGAGGCCGGACACCCACAGCGTGTCGATCAGGCCGACGGCCACGACCGCCGTCAGGAGCTCGACGTAGACGGGCAGGGCGAGTTTGATCAGTCGCATGGGAGTACCTCGAATCGAGCTATATCGATTAGAGGTATAACGATACGATGCCGCCGTGGCAAGCGGTGACCTGGCGTTGACGATCCTCGGCTTCCTCGACGAGGAGCCCATGCACGGATATGAGCTCAAGCAGCGGATCGCCGGGCTGAGCGGGCACGTCCGGCCGGTCAGCGACGGCGCGCTCTATCCGGCCATCGCCCGGCTGGAGGCCGCCGGGCTCCTGGAACGGCACGAGGAGGAGGGCTCGGGCGCCGCCCGGCGTCAGGTGCTCTCCATCACCGAACGGGGGCGGGAGGAGCTGCTCAGGCGGCTGCGCGAGCCGTCGGACGTCGAGATCAGCGACCAGTCGAGGTTCTTCACGCTGCTGGCGTTCCTGTCCCGGCTGCCCGACCCGGAGGACCAGGCGCGGGTGCTGCGCCGGCGTCTGGACTTCCTGGAGACGCCGGCGAGCTTCTTCTACCGCGGCGGAAAGCCCCTCAAGGCCGAGGAGACGGCCGATCCCTTCCGCCGCGGCATGTTGCTCGTCGCCCGGGCCGTGACCGCCGCGGAGAAGGACTGGCTCAAGCAGACCATCTCCGCGCTCACCCGGTCGTAGCCGTCACAGCAGACCGCGGCGGTCCAGCAGGGGAGTGATCTCCGGGTCGCGGCCGCGGAAGGCGCGGAAGGCGGTCATCGCGTCCACGCTGCCGCCCCGGGACAGCAGGGCCCGGCGGAAGACGTCGCCGTTCTCCCGGCGCAGCCCGCCGTTCTCGTTGAACCACTCGACGGTGTCGGCGTCGAGCACCTCGCTCCAGATGTAGGAGTAGTAGCCGGCGCTGTAGCCGCTCGCCCAGATGTGGGCGAAATAGGTGCTGCGGTAACGCGGCGGCACGGCGGGCAGGTCCACCCCCGCCTCCCGCAGCGCCCGCCGCTCGAACTCCTCCACGTCCTCCTCGCCGTCGTACGCCGTGTGCCAGGCCCAGTCGAGCAGGGTGGCGGCCAGGTATTCCAGCGTGGCGAAGCCCTGGTTGAACTTCTGCGTCTCCAGCATCCGGTCGACGAGCTCTTGCGGCATCGGCTCGCCCGTCTCGTAGTGCCTGGCGTACTCGGCCAGGATCTCCGGATGGGTCGCCCACATCTCGTTCACCTGCGAGGGGTACTCGACGAAGTCGCGCGGCACCGCCGTGCCGGAGAACCGGGGGTAGCGCACGTCGGAGAACAACCCGTGCAGCGCGTGCCCGAACTCGTGGAACATGGTGTTGACCTCGTCGAACGTCATCAGGGTCGGCTCGCCCTTGACGATGTTGAGGTTGTTGACCACCACCGGCCTGGCGCCCTCCAGGCCCGACTGCTTCACCAGGCTGTTCATCCACGCCCCGCCCCGCTTGGACGCCCTGGTGTGGAAGTCGCCGAGGAACAGGCCCAGCGGTGAGCCGTCCTCGTCGCGCACCTCGAAGACCCGCACCTCCGGGTGGTAGCCGTGCAGGTCGTGGCGCTCGTGGAAGGTCACGCCGTACAGGCGCGTCGCCGCGTTGAAGACGCCCTTCTCCAGCACGGTGTTCAGCTCGAAGTAGGGCCGCATGCGCCGGCTGTCGATGTCGTAGCGGGCCTTGCGCACCTTCTCCGAGTAGAACGCCCAGTCCCACGGCTGGATCGGGTGGCCGGCGATCTCCTCCAGGTCCGCCTGCTCCTTGCGGGCGTTGGCCACGGCGGGCGGCACGAGCCGGTCGAGCATCTCGGTGACCGCCCGCGTCGAGCCCGCCGTCTGGTCGGCCAGGACGTACTCCGCGTGGTTCTCGTAGCCGAGCAGCCGCGCGCGCTCCCGGCGCAGGACCGCGATCTCCTTGATCAGCTCGGCGTTCGCCGCGCCCCGCCCGACCGAGGCCCGGTAAATCCGCTCACGGAGGGACCTGTTGGTCAGCTCGGCCAGGGCGGGCTGGCCCGTGGGCAGCACCAAAGAGATCAGATACTTGCCCTCCAGCCCGCGCTCCCTGGCCTGGTCGGCGAGCGCCTGGATCGCGTCCCGCGACAGCCCGTCGAGCTCGGCCGCGTCCTCGACCACCACGGCCCGCTCGTTGGTGTCGGCGAGCAGGTTCTGCTGGAACGCCGTCCCCAGGGCCGACAGCCGCTCGTTGATCTCCCTGAGCCGGGCCTGGTCCTGCGGGCCCAGCGTGGCGCCCGCCCGGGTGAAGTCGGTGATGTAGCGCTTCAGCAGCCACTCCTGCTGCTCGTCGGCCGCCTCGACCGCCCGGATGCGCGCGAACAGCTTCGCGTTGAGGTGGATCGCGTCGGCGTGCTTGGCGAGCTTCGGCGTGACGTCCTTCTGGATCTCCTGGATGCCGGGCGTCGTGTCGGAGGACGCCTGGTTGAAGAACACCGCGGAGACCCGTTCGAGCAGCGCGCCGGACCTCTCCAGCGCCTCGATCGTGTTCTCGAACGTCGGAGGCTCCGGGTTCTCCGCGATCGCCTCGATCTCCGCGAGCTGCTCGGCCATGCCCTGCTCGAACGCCGGCGCGTAGTGCTCCTCCCTGATCTCCTGGAAGGGAGGCAGCCCGTACGGCAGGGTGCTCGGGCTGAGGAAGGGGTTCGCGGCCGAGGTCATGGCTGGCGGCTCCTCACGTGGTGCTGACGTTTCTCCCAGCCTCGCACAGGAGGCCCCGGCCCCGCGCCCCGGAAGACCGGCCATTCCGTACGGGTGACCCTGTCGTACGTACGGGCGGATCGGCCCAGCTCACGGGGGACCGGATCACGAGATCGCGAGGCGCGCGGCAATCGTTTTGGTAGTGGGCCGGAAGCTGGGCTATCCTTCCAGAGTCGCAAGCGGGAGCCGCGAGGAACCCGCGAGCAGATGGGGTATGGGGTAATTGGCAGCCCGACGGATTCTGGCTCCGTTAGTCTAGGTTCGAGTCCTGGTACCCCAGCTGGATCCCCCCAAAGGGATTCCGCTGGAAGCAGCGCAGTGCAAGGTCCCGTCGTCTAGTGGCCTAGGACGCCGCCCTCTCAAGGCGGTAACGGCGGTTCGAATCCGCTCGGGACTACTCACTGCACTCGGCTCCGTCGTCTAGTGGCCTAGGACGCCGCCCTCTCAAGGCGGTAGCGCCGGTTCGAATCCGGTCGGGGCTACATCACCGAGAACCCTCGGCACACCTGTGCCGGGGGTTCTCGCCGTTACGGACGCCGCACCCCGCTCACGGCCCGCAGGCTCTCGCCCCATATGGCCGCCGGGGACCCTCCCGTTTCGCCGCCTAGGCTGGAAAGTGACCGGGCGGGGGTGATGGACGAGGTGACACAGGCACGGGAGACCATGAACAAGCTGGCGCGCGCCTTCGACGCCCATGACGTCGAAAGCGCGGCGCTGTTGTTTCATCCGCAGTGCGCGCTCGTGGGCCCCGAGGGCACGGCGGACGGGCGCATGGAGGTCGCGTCCTTCCTGGAGAGGTTCTTCATCGCCTTCCC
Source organism: Microbispora rosea subsp. aerata (assembly GCF_014647835.1). GTDB lineage: Bacteria > Actinomycetota > Actinomycetes > Streptosporangiales > Streptosporangiaceae > Microbispora > Microbispora aerata. The sequence goes on along the minus strand of NZ_BMPY01000004.1, from coordinate 67,823 downwards.
GGATTCCCGCCGCTCGACCTGGCGCGAGATGGACGTCGGCGACTGCGTGATCAACGAGGTGATGCTGAACTGCACGCACAAGGGGCCGCTGCTGCTGCCCACCGGCGACGAAATCGAGGCGACGGGGCGGCGCGTCCATCTGCGCGTCTGCGAGATCGTCACGGTCGAGGACGGGCTCGTGGTCAGCTTTCAGGGCTACTACGACCAGCTGGAGCTGCTCGCGCAGCTCGGGCTCTACCCGCCGCCGGGTTAGCGGCGCCGGGCCGCAAGCGCCGGGAGACGACGAGCACGCTTTCCCGGGCGAGGATGTGGGCGATTTGCGTTCCGGGGGCCCTGAGTTCCAAAGTTAGACTCATGACGACGACAGTGAACACGCGTACGCACACCTGGGCGACGGCGACCACGCCTCCGGCCGACATGAGCGGGCTCGACTTCCTGCGGGCGTTGCTCGCCGGGGAGTTCCCGGCGCCCCCGATCGCCGGCACGCTCGGGTTCACCATGGTCCACGTGGAGCCGGGCGTCGCGGTCTTCGAGGGGGAGACAGGCGAGCATCAGTACAACCCGCTGGGCTCCATCCACGGCGGCTACTTCGCCACGCTGCTCGACTCGGCGCTCGGCTGCGCGGTCATGAGCCGCCTGCCGGCCGGCCGGGGCTACACCACCACCCAGCTCAACGTCCACATGGTGCGCCCCGCCTTCGCGCACACGGGCACCCTGAGATGCGAGGCGACCGCCCTGCACGTCGGCAGGACGGTCGCGACGGCCGAAGCGAGGCTGACGTCCGTGAGCGACGGCAAGCTGTACGCCCACGGCACCACGACCTGCGCTATCTTCCCGACCGCGCCTTGAACAGCGCCCGCTTGGCGGCCTTGACCACCTGCTTGTCCGGATGGGTCTCGCCGATGAGGTCGAGCAGCTCCTCCAGGTGAGGGTGGCGGACCTTCCAGATCACGTCCAGCAGCCCGATGAGCGTCTGCGCAGGCCCGATGTCGTGCAGGCTGGAGACGAACTCCGGCCTGCCGAGCCCGGCGGAGATCGTCCACATGTCGAGGATCAGCCAGTGGGTGTCCGCCTGGGTCGGCTCCGGGGCGCCCTCGACGTCCATCTGGGTCAGGTGGGTCGCGGCGTACGGCCGCAGCGAGGGCTCCTTGAGCGCCTCCTGCCAGGCCGGGACGGCCGCCTCGCCGAGCGAGCCCACCAGGCTGGCCGCCTGGACCCGTACGAGGGCGTCCGACTCCTCCTCGGCGGCGGCCCGGAGCAGCTCGCCGGCGGCGCGCGCCGGGTCGCGCAGCGCGAGCCAGGCGGCGAACTCCGCGTCGGCCTCCTCCTCGGACATGTCGGCGCTGAACGACAGCAGGTCGAGCGCGGTCATGGCGTCGATCGCGGGCCGGGCGTCGATCTCGATGTCCTCGTCGTCCAGCAGGTGGACGAGGCCCTCCGTGCCGAGCGGCGTCAACGTCACCGCGTCGCCCTCGACGGTGACCATGCCGTAGCCGGTCAGCCAGGTGAGCACGGAGGCGAGCGGGTCGCCGGCCGCGGCCCAGGCGTCGGCGCCCAGGTCGTCGTAGTCAGCCGCGGCCTCGGCCAGCTCCTCGCGCAGCTCCGGCAGCCGCCGCGTGCCGCCTGCCAGCAGCAGGCGAATCAGCAGCGCGCGGGTCAGGCCGGACAGGGCCAGCGTGAGGTCGTCGTCGTCCAGCTCGGGGTCGCCGTAGTCCAGCGAGTGCAGGCCGAGCATCCAGGCGTCCAGGACGTCGTCGTCGTCCTCGAACGGCCAGGCGGCGGTGTCGGAGTCCACGCTGACCGTGTCGTCGCCGTCTGGGGCGAGGAACTCCAGGTCGATCGCGAGGTTCCACAGGTTCCAGATGTTGCGCGCGTCGGGCAGGCCGAGCGTGCGTACGGCCTCCTCCACCTCCGACTCGGTGAGCAGGGTCTCCTCGCCCACCTTGCGGCCGGTGCCGACCCACAGCGCCAGGTCGCGGGCCTGCGCGATCAGCGTGACCCGGCGGGCCGCCTCGGCCAGCTCGGCGTCGGGACGCAGCCGGACCGTGGGCAGGGCGCCGATCTCCTCGGCGAACGGCTCGAAGTCGCCGAGGCCCTCGTCGGCCTCGTCCTCGTCGAGCTCGTCCTCCTCCTCGTCCCAGTCGCGCTCGGCGATGGTGTCCTCCATCGCGTCCACGAAGTCGTCCTCGACCTCGTCCAGCTCCGCGAGCAGGGTCTTCAGGGGCGCCGAGCCGGGCGAGAGCCGTCCGGTGTCCGACAGGAACGTCAGGTACGCCCGGACGGCCGGGATCATGCCGTCCGCGGCGGCCTCGGGGTCCTCGACCACCTGGGGCATGCGTTCGAGCAGGACCGTGCGCAGGTCGCCGCGCTTCCACAGCCCGACGTCGTCGCGGGCGATCAGCCGGTGCCACAGGGCGACGGGGCCCACGAGATCGGGGTCGCTGCCGGGTGCGTTGTCCGGCGCCCAGAGGATGAATTCTTGGAGCAGGGGACGCAGCTCAGCGGCGGCTGCCTCGATGCGGTCTGTCACCCCGCCAGCCTAGTGCCGCGACCGCAGGGATTTGCCCGGAAGGAGCGGTGTCCGGGGCGGGCGGGGCGGCCGGCGGGGGCAGTGCGTCGGTCAGTTCGCCCGCCGCATCGCCTCGGTTATCCGCTCGGCGGCCGCGACGACGGGCGCGGCGTGCATCCGGCCCGGCGTACGGGTCAGCCGCTCGATGGGACCGGACACGGACACCGCCGCGATCACCTTGCCGCCGGCGCCGCGGATGGGCGCGGAGACGCTCGCCACGCCCTGCTCGCGCTCACCCACGCTGTGGGCCCAGCCCCTCCTGCGTACGCTCGCGAGCGTGGCGGCGGTGAACTTGGCGCCCCGCAGGCCGCGGTGCAGCCGGTCGGGCTCCTCCCAGGCGAGCAGGACCTGCGCGGCGGACCCCGCGGTCATGGGCAGCGCGGATCCGACCGGCACGGTGTCGCGCAGGCCGCTGGCACGCTCGGCGGCGGCCACGCAGACCCGCTCGTCGCCCTGCCGCCGGTAAAGTTGTGCACTCTCCCCGGTGAGGTCCCGAAGCTGGGTCAGCACCGGGCCGGCGACGGCCAGCAGCCGGTCCTCGCCCGCCGCCGTGGACAGTTCCGACAGGCGGGGCCCGAGGATGAACCGGCCCTGCGTGTCGCGAGAGACGATGCGGTGGTGCTCAAGCGCGACGGCCAGCCGATGGGCCGTCGGCCGGGCCAGGCCGGTGGCCTGGACGAGCTGCGCCAGGGAAGCGGGGCCCGCCTCCAGGGCGTTGAGTACGAGAACCGCCTTATCGAGTACTCCGACCCCGCTAGAGTTGTCCATACCCCGATACTGCCGTCTCGCCATACGAGATGCAAACGCAATGTTGGGAACCAGCAGATAGAGTGTCCATATCCCGATATTTCCGTCTCATCATGAGAGACACGACCGGGGGTCTGAACGCGAGGAGGCGTCACAACCATGGGTCGCACACTGGCTGAGAAGGTCTGGGAGCAGCACGTCGTACGCCGTGCCGAAGGCGAGCCCGACCTGCTCTACATCGACCTTCACCTCATTCACGAGGTGACCAGCCCGCAGGCGTTCGACGGCCTGCGCATGGCCGGCCGCACCGTGCGCCGCCCCGAGCTCACGATCGCCACCGAGGACCACAACGTCCCGACCGTGCTCGGGCCGATCTCCGACCCGGTGTCCCGCACCCAGGTCGAGACGCTGCGCAAGAACGCCGCGGAGTTCGGCATCCGCCTGCACCCGATGGGCGACGCCGGCCAGGGCGTGGTGCACATCATCGGCCCGCAGTTCGGGCTCACCCAGCCCGGCATGACGATCGTCTGCGGCGACTCGCACACCTCGACCCACGGGGCGTTCGGCGCCATCGCGTTCGGCATCGGGACCTCCGAGGTCGAGCACGTGCTCGCCACCCAGACGCTGCCCGCCTACCGGCCCAAGACGATGGCCATCGAGGTCAAGGGCGAGCTGCCGGTCGGCGTGACCGCCAAGGACCTGATCCTCGCGATCATCGCGAAGATCGGCACCGGCGGCGGCCAGGGCCACATCGTCGAGTATCGCGGCGAGGCCGTGCGCAAGCTCTCCATGGAGGGCCGCATGACCGTCTGCAACATGTCGATCGAGGCCGGCGCGCGGGCGGGCATGATCGCCCCCGACGAGACCACGTTCGAGTATCTGCGCGGCCGTCCGCACGCGCCCAAGGGCGAGGCGTGGGACCAGGCCGTCGCCTACTGGAAGACGCTGCGCACCGACGACGACGCCGAGTTCGACAAGGTCGTGGAGATCGACGCCTCCACCCTCACGCCGTTCGTGACCTGGGGGACCAACCCGGGCCAGGGCGCCCCGCTCGGCTCCGTCGTGCCGTCGCCCGAGCAGTTCTCCGACCCGGTCGAGCGGGCCGCCGCCGAGCGGGCGCTGGAGTACATGGGCCTGACCGCGGGCACGCCGCTGCGTGACATCGAGGTGGACACCGTCTTCGTCGGCTCCTGCACCAACGGCCGCATCGAGGACCTGCGCGCCGCCGCCGAGATCCTGCGCGGCCGCAAGGTCGTCACCCGTACGCTGATCGTCCCCGGCTCGATGGGGGTCAAGAAGGCGGCCGAGGAGGAGGGCCTGCACGAGATCTTCAAGGCGGCCGGGGCCGAGTGGCGCGAGGCCGGCTGCTCGATGTGCCTGGGCATGAACCCCGACACCCTGAAGCCGGGCGAGCGCAGCGCCTCCACCTCCAACCGCAACTTCGAGGGCCGCCAGGGCAAGGGCGGGCGCACCCACCTCGTGTCGCCGCAGGTGGCCGCCGCGACCGCGGTGACCGGCCGGCTGACCGCCCCCGCCGACCTCTAGTCCGTCCACGTCCTCAGGAAGAGACCATCATGGAAGCGTTCACCACACACACCGGCCGCGCGGTGCCGCTGCGCCGCAGCAACGTGGACACCGACCAGATCATCCCGGCGGTCTGGCTGAAGCAGGTCAGCCGCACCGGCTTCGAGAAGGGCCTGTTCGCCGCCTGGCGCGAGGACCCGTCGTTCGTGCTGAACGACCCCGCGTACGAGGGGGCGTCGATCCTGGTGTCCGGGCCGGACTTCGGCACCGGCTCCTCCCGGGAGCACGCCGTCTGGGCCCTGCAGCAGTACGGCTTCCGCGTCGTGATCTCCTCGCGGTTCGGCGACATCTTCCGCAACAACTCCACGAAGATGGGCCTGCTGCCGGTCGTCCTGCCCGAGGACGTCGTCGAGCGCCTGCAGGCCGCGGCCGAGGCCGACCCGAAGACGGAGATCACCGTCGACCTCGTCGAGCGGCAGGTGCGCCAGGGCGACCTGGTCGTCCCGTTCGAGATCGACGACTACACCCGCTGGCGGCTGATGGAGGGCCTCGACGACATCGGCCTGACCCTGCGTCACGCGGACGCCATCGAGGAGTACGAGAATGGGCGGCAGCCATGGCTGCCGACGACCGTCTGAACGCACCTCAGACCGATGACGAGCTGCTGGCGCGGCGACTGCGTGATGCGCATCGCCGCGTCAGGGCGTTAGCCTTACCACAGGAGGAGCAGGCCCGCCTGGCGCGACGGCTGCTTGCTATCTGTGACGTGGCAAAGCGGGACATAGCCCATGCGGCCGCCCGGCTGGACGCCTTCATCGCCTATCTGGACGGCACATTCGACACGCCGAGCAGGCGAAACATGCCCCCCGGTGATTGAAGTCCCGCGACCTCGTCCCCTAATTTCAAGCGCGTAAGGGGGAGGAAACCGAAATGAACAAGAAAGAACTCGTCGACGCGATCACTGATCGTGTCGGTGACAAGAAGACGGCGACCGAAGCTGTCAACGCCGTCCTCGACGCCATCCAGAGCGCTGTCGCGAGTGGGGACAAGGTCTCGATCACCGGCTTCGGTGCCTTCGAAATGGTGCACAAGCCGGCCCGTACGGCACGCAACCCTTCCACCGGCGCCCCGATCAAGGTGGAGGAGAGCTGGGCGCCCAGGTTCCGCCCTGGCGCGGATTTCAAGGAGCAGGTCAACGCGGGTGGCAAGGCCGCCAAGAAAAAGTAGTCGCCCCACCCGTACCCATGGACGGCGCTCGGAGCCCCCGGGCGCCGTTCGTCGTTTCCCGGCCCGGCGCCTCGGTCGCGCTTCCCCCTGTCTGACCTGGGCAAACGTGTGTAGCCTCAGGTAAGCGACATCCGGTTCCGATGCATGCCGGTGCGCGAGAACGGCGTGGTGGTGGAGTGGGTGGGCACCTGCACCGACGTCGAGCAGGAGTGGCAGGAGGAGCGCCGCTGCGGGAGCACTACTCCGCCGAGGTGCTGCGGCAAGCGGTGGGGCAGCGCCGCCCCGCCCACATAGCCTTCCCCCTCGGACGTCCCCCGATCCTCTACCCGGAGGCGGTCAGGACGTGGATCACCGAGATCGGGGCGCACAACCTGGTCATCCTCCCGATCGTCGTCGAAGGCGACGTCGGGGCCGTGGTCACGGCCTGCGTCCGCGGCGACCGGCCGCCGATGAGCCCGGCCGACATCGATCTCATGGGGCAGATCCTCGACCACACCCACGACGCCATCGGCAACGCCCTGCGCTTCCGGCGCACCCAGCGGGTGGCGCTGGCCCTGCAGCACAGCCTGCTGGCCGACCCGCCCCACCTCCCCGGTCTCGAGCTCGTCGCGCGCTACCAGGCGAGCCCGACCGCCGCCGAGATCGGCGGAGACTGGTACGACGCGTTCCCGCTGTCCGGCGGCGCCGTCAAGCTGGTGATCGGCGACGTGGCCGGGCACGACCTGGCCGCCGCCGTGTGCATGAGCCAGGTGCGCAACATGCTGCGGGCGCTCGCCGTCGACCACGAACAGGAGTCCCCGGCCGACGTCCTGCGGCGGCTGAACGGCGCGCTGGAGACCCTCGACGGCGAGACCACCGCCACCTGCGCCCTGACCCGCCTGGAACGGGACGCCGAGGGCCTGTGGCGGCTGACGTACTCGGTGGCCGGGCACCTGCCGCCGTTGCTGGTCATCGGCGGCGGGAACGGCCGCTTCCTCCAGGAGGCGGACAACCCCCTCCTCGGCCTGGACCACGGCCGTCCGTGGATCAGCGCGGCGGAGCCGTTGCCGCCGGGCGGCACCCTGCTGCTCTACACCGACGGCCTCGTCGAGCGGCGGGGAGAGGATATCGGCGACGGCCTCGAACGGCTGCGGCGGCGTGCCGAGGCGCTCGCCCGCCAACCCCTGGGCCGGTTCTGCGACGAACTGCTCACCGGGATGCCCGTGACGGGAGAGGACGACATCGCCATGATCGCCCTGCGGGTGCCCCCGGCGGGGCGCTAGGCCCCCAGCAGGTGCCGGAGGACCAGCAGCCCGATCTCCAGCCCCACCTGCATGCCGATGCCGGCCTCGGCGGAGCCCGCCAGCGCGAGGGCGAGCGGCATCAGGACGGGGAACAGGACACGGGCGGTCCGCACCAGCGCGCGCGGCAGCGTGAACGACGCGCGCGGCAGCGTGAACGGAAGGGAAATCGTGATCGTCATGACGGACCTCCTGTCTCGTGCCGGGCGCAGGCACGGATGAGCACCCGTCACCTGGCGTGACAGCGGGCGGCGACGCCGGAGTTTCGCGTCGGCGCGTGCGGATTCGCACCCCTCACGTAAGAGCTTCGGCACTGCGCGGCGTGATCCCTGGGAGGGAAGCCACCTGGAGTCAACCCTTAAGCCGGGAAGACCTGTCCTGACCCGGGACGTCTCTCGACGAGTGGGGTCAGTGGCCTGTGTCCGCGCAGACGCCTCACCGAACGAGGTGCCTACTCGTCCAGTACACCTTCGCCCAGGTCATCGGGTCAAACCGGGGGCGTCGCGGGTGCCGCCGCTCAGGCGATGACCGGCCCGGTGGGGGAGCCGAACCCGCGCAGCAGGGTGTCCACGACCCGGGTCGCCAGGGCCTCGGCGTCCCCGCCCCCGGACGCGCCCCCAGCGGCGGCTTCGGTGGCGGCCTCGTGGATGAGGGCGTAGTAGACGCGGCGGGTCCAGTCGAGGTCGGCGTCGGCGCGCAGCACGCCCGCCTCGCGGGCGCGGCGGAGCAACCGGTCGCAGCCCTCGCGGACCTCCGCGTGCACCCGGGCGGCCTCGCGGTGGGAGTCGCCGGCCGTACGGTTCATGGCGAACCACCAGTCCGTCTTCACCCGCAGGACGTTGACGGTGACCTGGTAGAGCGCGACGAGGGGCGGGGCGCTGTCCGGGTGGGCGGACTCGACGGCCTCGGCGAACCGCCGGGCGGCCCAGCCGGTGAGCTCCTCCACCAGGGCCTCGCGGGTGGCGAAGCGGCGATGGACGGTCGTACGGGCGACCCCGGCCGCCTGGGCGACCTGCTCCATCGTCGCCGCCGGATTGACGGCGAACAGGCGCTCGGCCGCTTCGAGGATCTTCCGCACCGTCCGCTCGGAATCGGCCCGGAGCGGACACTTCCCATGCTGCGGAAACTGCTGGGCTGTCGTCACCGCCACAGGCTACCGAGGGGTTCCCGATTACCCATGACTTGCAACATCTATGTTGCAAGTCATAACGTACTTGCGTCATTCAAGTTGCGACTAGTGTGGAGGGATTCGGCATGGACATGGGACTCCAGGGGCGTACCGCGCTGGTGACGGGCGCCAGCCGCGGCATCGGGCTGGCGATCGTCGAGGCGCTCGCCGCGGAGGGCGTACGCGTGGTGGCGGCGGCGCGGAACGTCACGGCGGAGCTGAAGGAGACCGGCGCGATCGCCGTTCCGGTGGACCTCTCTACGCCCGACGGCCCGGCGCACCTGGTGGAGCGCGCGGTCGCCGAGCTGGGGGAGGACCTCGACCTGCTGGTCAACAACGTGGGCGGCGGGGACCCCGGTGGAAACGCCGTCCGGGGATTCCTCGGCTTCGCGGACGGCGAGTGGCTGTCGTGGTTCGAGCTCAACTTCTTCGCCGCCGTCCGCACGACCCGCGCCGCGCTGCCCGGCCTCCTGCGCCGCCGCGGCGTGATCGTGAACATCTCCTCCAACACCGCCCGGATGCCGCACGCGGGCCCGGTGCCGTACACCACGGCGAAGGCGGCGCTCACCGCGTTCGGCAAGGCCCTGGCGGAGGAGCTCGGGCCGCAGGGGGTGCGGGTGAACACGGTCTCGCCAGGTCCGGTCCGCACCGCGGTGTGGGAGGGGCCCGGCGGCTACGGCGCCGAGCTGGCGGCGGCGCTGGGAGTGCCGCACGAGCAGTTGCTGGCCGGGCTGCCGGCCCAGACGGGCATGACCACGGGACGGCTGGTCGAACCGGCGGAGGTGGCGGCCCTCGTGACCTACCTCGCCTCACCGCAGGCGGCGAGTGTCAACGGCGCCGACCTGGTTATCGACGGAGGAGCGATCAAAACCGTCTGACGCCGGGCCGCCCGGGCGTCGGAAGGCCAGGATGTCGGCGGGTCAGGGCGTCGGGAACGTGGAGAGCGTCACGTACGTGACGCGGCCGTCGGCCATGACGAGGGAGACCCGCTGGCCGGGGCGCAGGTGCCGCAGCGGCCCGGCGTCGAACGCCTCGCCGTCGAACGGAATCCGGGTGCCGTCGTCGAGGAAGACCCAGCCCGAGCGGGTCGCGGGGTCGAAGCTCTGCACCGTCGCCTGCACGCGGCCAGCCTACCGCCGCGTACGGAAAATCCTTTGACCAGGAATCTTCCGGCTGCCAGCATGAGCCCCCATGACCGTGGCGGCACCCAGGAGCGTGTGGCGCGTCCGCGACTTCCGGCGCTACGCCGGGGCCGATGCGATCAGCAAGCTCGGCAGCCAGGTCTCCCTGGTCGCCCTGCCGCTCACCGCGGCGCTCACGCTCCACGCGAGCCCCTTCCAGGTGGGGCTGCTCACCGCGGCCGAGATGGCGGCGTTCCTGCTGGTCGGCCTGCCCGCCGGAGCCTGGGTAGACCGGATGCGGCGCCGTCCCGTCCTGGTCGCCGCCGACGTGATCCGCGCGTCGGCGCTGCTGTCGATCCCGGCCGCGGCCGTGTTCGGCGTGCTCGGCCTGCCCCAGCTGTACGCCGTGGCCCTGCTGGGCGGGGTGTGCACGGTGTTCTTCGACGTCGCCCACCAGAGCTACCTGCCGTCCATCGTGGGCAGGGAGGACCTCGCCCGCGGGCACGGCACGCTCGCCGCCAACCAGTCGCTCGCCCAGCTCGCCGGCCCGGGGATCGGCGGCTGGCTGGTGCAGGCGCTCACCGCCCCGGTCGCGGTGGTCGTCGACGCGCTCAGCTACGCCGCGTCCGCGCTGCTGCTCCTCGGCGTACGCGCGGACGAGGGGCGCGGGGAGGACGGGCCGGGCGGGCACGACGGACACGACGGGAGAGGGGAACGCGGCGGGAGACGGCTATGGCCGGAGATCGCCGAAGGGCTCAGGTTCGTCGCCGGGCACCCGGTCCTGCGCCGGATCGCCGCCGTCGGGGCGCTGACGATGCTGGCGTTCGGCCTGTGGTCGGCCTCGGCGCCGCTCTACCTCGTCCGCGAGATCGGCACGAGCCCCGGCGCGTACGGCGCGCTGCTGTCCGCCGGCGCGGTGGGCGGGGTGGCCGGAGCCTGGCTCGCCCCGCGCGTCGTGGCCCGCCTGGGCACGGGCCGGGCCATGTACGCCTCGGCATGGGCGGCCACGGTGGCCATAGCCCCGCTCGCGCTGACGGCGGCGGGCCCGCGCCTGCTGGTCCTTCCGGCGGCCCTGGCGGCGAGCGGGGTCGCGGCGACCGTGTTCAGCGTGGCGCAGGGGGCCTACCGCCAGTCGATCTGCCCGCCGCACCTGCTCGGCCGCCTGAGCGCCACCATGCGGTTCCTGATGTGGGGTCCGCTGCCGTTCGGCGGCCTGCTGGCGGGCGCGCTCGGCCAGCTCGCCGGGGTGCGCGTCGCGTTCTGGACCGCCTGCGGGGCCTACACGCTCGCCCACCTGCCGATCCTGCTCGCCCCGCGCATCCGCGAGGTCTCCTGAGCGCCGGGTCGTTCTGATGCGCAGCACCCGGGCGTGACGCTGTTACCGTGACGGCCGTCGGCACCCCGACCGCTACACCTGCCGCGGAGTCGGCGGCACCTCCACTTGTCACCACCTCACGGGAGCCGGGCGGTTGCGTCGACGACCCGGCTCAGCTCTCTTCGCCGGGGTCTTGCTCGCCGGCGTAGGAGGCGAGGCCGCGCAGGATGACCTCCAGGCCGAGCTCGAACCGGTAGTCGTTCGACTCGTCGATCATGAGGTCGGCGAGCGCGACGAGGTGCGGGAACCGGTCGGGCGGCAGCGAGGCGAAGTAGCCGTTGATCTCCTCGCGCACCTTGTGCCAGGAGGTGTCGGTCTCCCGGTAGCGCTCCCGCCAGAGGTCCTCCTCCAGCACGAACCCGGTGATGTACGTCGACAGCAGGTCGCCGGCGATGGCCAGGACCCGCCTGGGCAGCCCGGCGGCGGCGAGGATGGCCACCAGCCGCTCGACGTGGGGGAGCAGATCCGGTGTGAACGGCACGTGGCCCATCGCGAGCTTGGCCAGGTCGCGATGGCTCAGCAACCGCTCACGGGCCCGCGCGGCGTAGTCCCTGATCTGCTCGCGCCAGTGCTCGGGGTCGGGCTCGGGCAGCTCGTGGCCCTCGAACATGCGGGCGTACATGAGCTGCAGCAGCTCGTCCTTGTCGCGTACGTGGACGTACAGCGCCGAGACGGCGACCCCGAGCTCGGCGGCGACCTGCCGCATGCTCAGCCGGTCGTACCCCTCGCGGTCGAGGACGGTGTAGGCGGCGTCGACGATCCGCTCCCGGGTGAGCGGCACCCTGGCCGGCGTACGTCGTCTCGGCGGACGCTCCCACGGCGGGGTGGGCATGTCCGGCTGCGTCATGAAGGACCTCCCGCTGTTCCGCACATGCTAGTGAACACCGCTCCGCGCTCACGAACACCGCTCTCAAGACGAGATATATCTTGTACTGGCCCAAGTCGAGATATATCTTCAGAACGTCGCACTTGTCGCTGAACACTGATCGGTGATAGAACGACGCTCACTTTACAAGAACACTGTTCAGCAAGGAGAGGTGATGTCCGAATCCATCACGACGGCGGCGCCGTCGGCACACGTGACAAGGGCGGCGTACCGCTGGCGCTGGGCCGCTCTCTTCGTGATCCTCGCCGGGGAGGTCATGGACCTCGTCGACGCGATGGTCACCAACATCGCGGCTCCCGAGATGCGCGCCGACCTGGGCGGCTCCGAGGCCGTCATCCAGTGGCTGGGCGCCGCCTACACGCTCTCGATGGCGGTGGGGCTGATCACCGGCGGCCGCCTCGGGGACATCTTCGGCCGCAAGCGCATGTTCCTGATCGGGGCGGCCGGGTTCACCGTGGGCTCCCTGGTGTGCGCCATAGCCCAGTCGCCCGAGGTGCTGATCGCCGCCCGGGTGATCCAGGGCGTGTTCGGGTCCGTCATGCTCCCGCAGGGCCTCGGCATGATCAAGGAGATGTTCCCGCCCAGCGAGGTGGGCAAGGCGTTCGGCATGTTCGGGCCGGTCATGGGATTGTCGGCGGTCGGCGGCCCGATCCTCGCCGGCTGGCTCGTGACGGCCGACTTCTGGGGCACGAGCTGGCGGATGATCTTCATTGTCAACCTGCCGCTGGGTCTGGCCGCCTTGCTCGCCGGGCTGCGCTTCCTGCCCGAGTCGCGGTCGCCGCGGCCGCCGCGGCTCGACCTGGGCGGGGTCGTGCTCGCGTCCGTGGGCGCCTTCCTGGTGATCTACCCGCTGGTGCAGGGCCGCGAGAACGACTGGCCCGCGTGGGCGTTCATCATGCTGGCCGCCTCGGTGCTCGTGTTCGCCGTCTTCGGCTGGTTCCAGTCCCGCCGCAGCCGCGCGGGCGGCGACCCGCTGATCGTGCCGAGCCTGTTCCGCAAGCGGGCGTTCACCGGCGGCCTGTTCACCGGCATGGTGTTCTTCTCCGGCATGGCCGGGTTCATGCTGGCCTTCAACCTCTACTGCCAGCTCGGGCTCGGCTACTCGCCGCTCAAGGCCGGGCTCGCGATGGTGCCCTGGTCGGGCGGCATGATCCTCGGATTCGGGCTGGCGCAGGGGCTGCAGAAGTTCGGGCGCAAGCTGCTCCAGGGCGGCATTCTGGTCATGACGCTCGGCGTGCTCGGCGTCCTGCTCACGCTGCACATCGCGGGCACGCACGTCAGCCCCTGGCAGCTCACCCCCGCGCTGATCGTCAGCGGCGTCGGCATGGGCCTGCTGATGTCGCCGTTCTTCGACATCGTGCTCGCCGGTGTGGAAGAGCACGAGACGGGCTCGGCGTCCGGCACGCTGACGGCCGTGCAGCAGCTCGGCAACGCGTTCGGCGTGGCCCTGCTCGGCACGATCTTCTTCGACCTGCTGGGCGGCGTGCCCACCGCCGGGAGCTTCGACCAGGCCATGAAGGCCACGCTCTGGGTGGTCGCCGGAATGCTCCTGCTCACCTTCGTCGTGGCCTTCCTCCTGCCGAAGCGGGCCCGGGAGAACGCGGAGGCGGCCCACTGACGCGCGACGCCACGGGTGACCGCGCCGGTGCGGGGGGCGGCGCGGTCACCCTTCGGGTGTCCGGCCGAGGATCAGAGCGGCGACCTCGGCGGTCGCGGGGCCGACGCCCAGGGCCAGGGCGTCGCGCAGGTCCTCAATGGTGTCCACGTCCCTGCGTACGGAGGGGATGTCGGACAGGGTCAGCTCCTTGGCCCCACGGGACAGGTGCCTGTCCCTCGACTCGCCGCCGAACCCGGGCCGGAAGGGCACGCCCGGCCGTACGCCGTAGAACGTCGTGCCCACCTCGGCCGCGTCGGCGACGAACGCTTGATCGAGCTCCGCCGCCGCCGCGAGCACCGTCTCCAGCTCCGCGGGGCGCAGGGCGGGCAGGTCGGCCTGCAGGGCGCCGACGGCGTCGCCCGGCGCGAGCCGTACGGCCTCCTCCGCGCCGGTGCGCAGGGCGGTGTTCAGCCCCCGGTCGGGATCGGCCACCACATGCGCCCCGAGCGCGCCCAGCCGCCGCGCGGGCAGCGGGTCGGCCGTGACGACCACCACGCGCGCCACCAGCGGGCACCGCAGCGCCGCCGACACGGTGTCGGTGGCCACGGCGACCGCCAGATCGGTCCGGTACGGCCCCGCCGCCGCGGCGAGCCGGGTCTTGGCCCGGATCAAGGTTTTCACCGGGACCACTATTGACCATCGCGCGAGGTGCATGCTTGTAGCATCCCGCCTCGACATCGCCTATGGCCAACCGGGAGACTTGTCCCGGATTCCGGTGATTTGGAGACCCTGTGAGTCACCCCAGTGAGCCCTCGTCCGCCCCGACCACCCCCGCAGCCCCCGCCACGGCGAGCCGCCGCGCCGGTCGGCCGCCGCGCTTTTGGGAGGCGCTCGCGGTCATCGTCGTGAAGCCGATCTCGCGGCTGTTCGTGAAGCGGAGATGGCGCGGCGGGGAGCACATCCCCCGCACCGGCGGGCTGATCATCGCGGCCAACCACCTGTCGTGGTCCGACCCCGTGCTGCTCTCGCACTACCTGTACAACAACGGCCGGTGGCCGACGATCCTGGCCAAGTCGGGTCTTTTCCGGATCCGCGGGCTCGGCCACGCCATCTCCCAGCTCCAGGCCATCCCCGTCGAGCGGAACAGCACCGAGGCCACCAAGTCGCTCAAGATCGCCGAGGAGCGGCTGCGGAACGGCGCCTGCATCCTGTTCTATCCCGAGGGCACGATCACCCGTGATCCCGACCTGTGGCCCATGGTCGGCAAGACCGGCGCCGCCCGGCTGGCCCTCGCGACCGGCGTGCCGGTCATCCCGATCGCCCACTGGGGCGCCCAGGAGCTGCTGCCGTACGGGGAGAAGAAGCCCCGGCTGCTGCCCCGCAAGACCTTCCACGTGCTCGCCGGGCCGCCGGTCGACCTGTCCAAGTACGCCGACCAGCCCATGCGCGGCTCGGTCCTGCGCGACGCGACCGCCGACATCATGGCCGCCATCACCGACCTGCTGGCCGAGATTCGGAACGAGAAGGCCCCAGAGACCCTCTATGACCCCAAAGACGCGGCCAACGGCTGAGCGGAGCGTACGGTGAGGGAAGAGCGCGCGGAACAAGGGGAGTGGTGCGGCCAGTGAGCAGGGCGGCTGTTTTCGGAACGGGCTCGTGGGGCACCACGTTCGCGATGATCCTCGCCGAGGCCGGCACCCCCACGACCCTGTGGGGCAGACGGGCGGAGATCGTCGACGCGATCAACGAGACCGGGGAGAACCCCGAATATCTGCCGGGGACGCGGCTGCCCGACACGATCCGCGCCACGACGGACCCCGCCGAGGCCATGGAGGGGGCCGATTTCGTGGTGCTCGCGGTGCCGTCCCAGACCTTGCGCGCCAACCTCCAGGTGTGGAAGCCCCACATCCCGCCGGAGGCCGTGCTGGTCAGCCTGATGAAGGGCGTCGAGCTCGGCACCTGCAAGCGGATGAGCGAGGTCATCTGCGAGGTGGCCGAGGTGCCCGAGCGCCGGGTGGCCGTGGTCTCCGGGCCCAACCTGGTGCCCGAGCTGGCCCGGCGGCAGCCCGCCGCGGCCGTCGTCGCGTGCTCCGACGAGGAGGTGGCCGCCCGGCTCCAGGAGGCGTGTCACCTGCCGTGGTTCCGGACGTACACGAACCCGGACGTCGTGGGCGTCGAGCTCGGCGGCGCGGTCAAGAACGTCATCGCGCTGGCCGTCGGGGTCGCGGTCGGCATGGGCCTGGGCGACAACGTGCGGGCGACGCTCATGACGCGCGGGCTGGCCGAGATCGCCCGGCTGGGCGCGGTGCTCGGGGCGGACCAGCACACGTTCGCCGGCCTCGCCGGCATGGGCGACCTCGTCGCGACCTGCACCTCGCCGCTGTCGCGCAACCGCACCTTCGGCGAGAACCTGGGCCGCGGCATGACGCTGGCCGAGGTCGTCGCGGCCACGAAACAGACGGCCGAGGGCGTCAAGTCGTGCGAGTCCGTGCTCGAACTGGCCAGGAAGCACGACGTGGAGATGCCCATCACCGAGGTGGTCGTCGGCGTCGTACACGACGGCATGACCCCCGCGGAGGCGGCCGTTCTGCTGATGTCCCGCACGCCCAAGCCGGAGCGCTACGGCGTCTGACCTCGCTTGATCGGGGACGGCGTGCCCCGCGACGCGCGTGGCTGACAAGCCATTTTGCGCCTCGAACACGGTAGATTCGGGCATCATGAATGAGGATCGCGAGTCCCCGTCGCGCGTGCGCGTGGCAGTCGTCTTCGGCGGCCGCAACTCCGAGCACGCTGTTTCCCTGATGGGCGCGGGCAGTGTGCTTGAGGCCATCGACCGGTCGAAGTACGAGGTCATCCCCATCGGCATCGCCCAGGACGGACGCTGGGTGCTGGCGTCGAGCACCCAGTCCTACGCGATCGAGTCCGGCCGCCTGCCCGAAGTGGACGACTCGGGCACGGCGCTCGCGCTGCCCGCGGAGTCCGGCACTCTCGTGGCTCTCCAGCCCGGGGAGATCCCGGTCGAGCTCGGCCGGGTTGACGTCGTGTTCCCCATGCTGCACGGGCCGTTCGGCGAGGACGGGACGATCCAGGGCCTGCTGGAGATGGCCGGTGTCCGCTACGTCGGCTCCGGCGTGCTGGCCAGCGCGGTCGGCATGGACAAGGCGTACATGAAGATGGTCTTGCGTGCCGCCGGGCTGCCGGTCGGCCCGTTCGTCGTCGTACGCGACCGCGACTGGCGGCTCGACCGCGGCCGGGTGCTCAAGGAGATCGAGGAACTGGGCTGGCCGGTGTTCGTCAAGCCGTCCAGGGCCGGGTCGTCGCAGGGCATCTCCAAGGCGCACGACCCGGAGTCGCTGGAGGCGGCGATCGAGGCCGCCCGCGAGCACGACCCGAAGGTGCTGGTCGAGGCCGCCATCGTCGGCCGGGAGGTCGAGTGCGCGGTGCTGGAGTCGCTCGGCGACGCCCCGCCCGAGGCGAGCGTTCCCGGCGAGGTGCTCGTCCGGGGCGACCACGAGTTCTTCGACTTTGAAGCCAAGTACTACCCCGACCAGATGGAACTTCAGGTTCCGGCCGACATCCCCGCCGAGGTGGCGGAGACGGTGCGCTCTATGGCGGTCCGGGCGTTCGAGGCGCTCGGCTGCGAGGGGCTCTCACGGGTCGACTTCTTCTACACGCCGTCCGGCGAGCTGATCGTGAACGAGATCAACACGATGCCGGGCTTCACGTCGCTGTCGGTCGCGCCGCAGTTGTGGGCCGCCACCGGCCTGCCGTACGCCGACCTCGTCGACCGGCTCATCCAGCTCGCGCTGCACCGGCCGACGGGCCTGCGGTAATCACTCGGGGATGCTCGACTTGATCGGCGCGGCCAGGTCGACCAGCACCGACCCGGGCTGGTGCTCCTTCCCGATCGTCACCTCGACGTACGCGACCCGGTTGGTGGACGTGAACAGCGTCGGGCGCCGCGGATCCTGGAACCAGCCGACGCCGTTGATGTCGGCGACCTGCGCCGTCGGCTCCATCGCGGCTGGCCGGGGCACGCCGCAGCGCAGGGCGATCTGGCCGTCGCCCCAGACGGCGACGTACGGCGAGGGGGGTTCGGAACCGGTCCGGTCGAGCCCGTCGAGCGTCTTCGGCAGCGCCGCGTCGAGCTTGCGGCAGGCCGCCGCGGCCTCACCGGTCGGCGTCGGCGGCTCCACGTGCACCGTGGACGAGCAGGACGAGCAGGCGGCGACGAGGGCGAGCGCTGTCAGGACGGCGCCCGGCAGCGCGACGCGCGGGTTTCTCTTCGCCTCTCGCATCCCGCCCCCGGCTCGCCTTCCGCTCAGATGTGCACGATCGGACACGTCAGTGTACGGGTGATGCCCTGCACGCCCTGGATCTGGGCGACCACAAGCTTGCCCAGCTCGTCCACGTTGTTGGCCTGGGCACGGACGATCACGTCGTAGGGGCCGGTGACATCCTCGGCCTGTGTGACCCCGGGGATCGAGGAGATCTCCTGAGCCACGTTGGCGGCCCTGCCGACCTCGGTCTGGATAAGGATGTAAGCCTGCACCATGACGCCCTCCGGGTAGAGATCAGTGCCGGAGCGTAACCGTACCTCGAATGCACTTGGGGTGTGCCATCAGAGTCGGAGATCTCGGCGAATTCGGAGTAATTCAGCGAATATCGGGACGTCTTCCGCGGACCGCGGCCGTGCTGCTGGGCCCGGGTGACGACGCCGCGGTCGTGAAGGCCGCCGACGGCCGGGTCGTCGTGAGCACGGACCTCCTGATCGAGGGTAGGCACTTCCGCCGCGACTGGTCGAGTGGCTATGACATCGGCCGCAAGGCGGCGGCACAGAATCTTTCCGACATCGTTGCCATGGGGGCCGATCCCACCGCCCTCGTGGTCGGTCTCGGGCTGCCCGCCGACGTCGCCGCGGACTGGCTGGACGCCCTGACCGACGGCTTCCGCGACGAGTGCGACCTGGTGGGGGCGACCGTGGCGGGGGGTGACATCGCCCGCTCGGAGACCGTCGTGCTCGGCGTGACCGCGCTGGGCGACCTCGGCGGCCGGTCTCCGGTGACCCGCTCGGGCGCGCGCCCCGGTGACGTGGTCGCGGTGGCCGGCCGCCTCGGGTTCGCCGCGGCCGGGCTGGCCCTGTTCCAGGCGGGGGTGACCGGCGGCTCATCGGATCTGGTGACGCTGCTGGAGGCGCACCGCCGTCCCCAGCCGCCGTACCCCTGTGGTCCGCGCGCGGCGCTGCTCGGCGCGACGGCGATGCTGGACGTCAGCGACGGCCTGCTGCAGGACCTCGGTCATGTCGCCGACGCGAGCGGCGCGGCGATCGAGCTGGACGCCGCCGCCCTGCCCGTGCCCGAGGCGCTGTCCGCGGCGGCGCGCGAACTCGGCGCGGACCCCCTGGAGTGGGTGCTGACCGGCGGTGACGACCACGCTCTGGCCGCGACGTTCCCGCCCGAGGTGCGGCTGCCGCCCGAATGGACGCGCATAGGGACGGTCGCCGAGGGCCACGGCGTGCGGGTGGACGGGCGAACTCGGGCCCAAGGGGGATGGGACCACTTCCGTAGATGATGTGAAATTTGTGACAAAGGTGTATTAGATCTGTTATTAAGTATGGCGGTCAGCAAGCAGGAAGGACCGTCATGGGTCGTCACACGGCAGGACGTAAGGCACAAGAGGGACAGGCTTCGCCGGTCCCCGAAGACCAGCCGGAGACCGCCACGCGACCCCTGCCCGTGACCGCCTACGCCGTGCCGGAGACGACCGGTGGCGGTGTGCCGTGGCCGGTGCCGCCCTCGGAGACGACGAGCCGGATGTTCGCCGCGTTGTCGCCCGAGAGCCTCGAGTCCGAGAGCCTGGCCTCGTCCGATCGGCTCGCTTCGTCTAGCCTTCTCGCCCCCTCCGACCGGCTCGTGGCGTCCGGTCCGGCACGGTCCGAGCGAGTAAAGGCCGATCGAGTACGGGCCGATCGAGCGCGGGCCGACGGCCCGGGGAGCCGGGGCCCGGCCGGGCCGGACCGGGACGACCGGTCCGAGCAGCCGAGACGCCTGCGGCGACTCGCGCTCGTGTCGGGGCTGTCCGTGCTGCTGGCCGTGGGCGTCACGACCGGCGGGGCGCGGCTGCTCGCCGGGCGGACCTCCCTGACTTTGGAGCAGCCGACGACGGCCTGCCCGACCTCCGAGAACTGTGCCGCACTGGGCCTGCCGTACGGGGCGTCGGACTCCGGCCCGGCGCTCGGCGGCACGCCGACCCCGGGCGCTCCGACCGGCGACCCGGCCGGAAACGGCCAGGAGGATTCGGGCAAGTCCGGTGCCCGGGAGAGCGACACAGAACAAAACAACACTGGGCGAGACGGCACAGGGCACAACAAGGACGGCTCGGCGGCGGCTCGGGCCACGTCAGATCCCACGTCGGCCCCCACGCCGGGCCGCACCTCGGTCTCCGCCGACCCGGACCGCGACCACACGTCCGCCCGTACGCGCACGCGCGGCCCCTCGTCCACCACGGCCCCGCGCGCGTCCCGCACGTCTCCGCGGGTGGGTGACGCCGCCGCCGTCACGGCCCCGGGAGAGGACACAGGAGACGACACGGCGAACGACCCGGGGGACAACAGCGGAAACACCGTGCCGGGCGAGACCGCGCTCGACGACACCGGGAACGGCGAGGACGGCGCGGGCGCCGGGCAGACGGACTCCGCTCTCGCCGCCGACGCCCCGGCGGTGCGGGTGCGGTTCACGGTGACACGTCGCGACGAGAGCGGCTACACGGCGCGGCTCACCGTACGCAACGAGGGGCCCGCCCTGCCCGAATGGGCCATCCGGCTGGTCGTCGGAGGGCGGGTGACGGCGGTCGACGGCGCGGACTGGCGGCAGCGGGAAGACATCCTGACCCTGAGCTCGCAGACCGCGCTGCGTGAGGGCGACACGCTGACGCTGACCATCCACGCCGACGGCGCGGCCGTCGCGCCCGCCGACTGCGTGCTCGCCGAGGGCCGCTGCGAGGCGACGAGCCCCCGCCCGTCCCGGCACCGCGGCTGATCGGGGTGTCCGCGGCTTTTGGTTGGATGGACGCCATGACCACCCCACCTTGTGTCTTGACCATCGCGGGCTCGGACTCCGGCGGCGGCGCCGGCATCCAGGCCGACCTGAAGACGATGCTGGCGCTGGGCGTGCACGGCATGAGCGTTGTCGCGGCCGTCACGGCGCAAAACTCCCTCGGCGTGCAGGGCTACTGGGAGCTGCCTCCCGAGGCCGTGCGGGCACAGCTCGACTCGGTCCTCGGCGACATCGGAGCCCAGGCGATCAAGACGGGCATGCTGGCCTCGTCGGTGCTGGTGAAGACCGTCGCGGAGGTGCTCGCGGACGTGACCGTGCCCGTCGTGGTGGACCCGGTCGGCGTCTCCAAGCACGGCGACAGCCTGCTCGCGCCGGAGGCCGTGGAGACCGTCAAGGGCGCGCTGCTGCCGACCGCGACCGTGGTCACCCCCAACCTGTGGGAGGTCGAGCAGCTCACGGGAGTGAAGGTCGAGGACGTCGACGACCTGCCCCGGGCCGCAGAGGCCGTGCTGGCCCTCGGCCCCAAGTGGGCGCTGATCAAGGGCGGCCACCTTCCCGGGGAGCCGGTGGACCTGCTCACCGACGGGTCGAGCGAGCACCGCTTCACCGCGGAGCGGCACGACAACCGGCACACCCACGGCACCGGCTGCACGCTCGCCTCCGCCATCGCGTCGTACCTGGCCCTCGGCGAGGACGTGCCCGGTGCCGTACGGCAGGCCAAGGAGTACGTCACGGGCGCCATCGCGCACGGCTTCCCGCTGGGCGCGGGCATCGGGCCCGTGGACCACGCCTGGCGGATCCGGGCGCGCGCCTGAGCCGGGGCGCTCGGGTCGCGCCCGTCACGAGAATCCGTACCACGACCGTGATCAACCGCACCGTGCCGAAAATATTCTGGTACGGGATCCTCATGCCCCCGACGGCGACAGCGCGAGAGCCCGCCACCGGTTCCGGTGGCGGGCTCTCGCGGATGTCAGACGGTCAGCGCGTGACCTTGCCCGCCTTGATGCAGGAGGTGCAGACGTTCATCCGCTTCGGCGTCCCGTTGACCACCGCGCGCACGGTCTGGATGTTGGGGTTCCAGCGGCGGCGGGTGCGGCGGTGCGAGTGGGAGATGTTGTTGCCGAAGATCGGCTTCTTGGCGCAGACGTCGCAGACGGAAGCCACGGTAATCGCTCCTTTGAATCAGTCGATCGGCCCGGCGCCGGTGCAGCGGCTCGTCCGAGCAATGCCGGGACAACCGGCTGGCCACACGAGGATATCCGATGTTCACCGGTGCACACCAAACGGGACTCCGGCGGACGGGGATAATCTCGTACCCGCCAACGGTAGCGCATCGGGGGCCGCAGCGCGCGTACGCCGCCGGGCACACCCGCCACGGCCATGTGCGGGTCGCCGACCGGGAGGCGGTGACCAGCGCGGGGATCTGCCGCCCCGGCGGCGTGCTCGGGGTGGTCGACGGCGAGGTCGCGCCGATCGGCGCGGACCTGACCGCGGCCGCGGTCGAGGTCGTCCGGCGCCTGGTCTCCGGCGGCGGCGAGACGGTCACGCTCGTCGCCGGCGCGTGCGCGCCCGAAGGGCTCCTGCGCGGCGTGCGCGGCCATCTGGGGCGCGCGCGGCCCGACCTGGAGATCGTCGTGTACGAGGGCGGGCAGGGCGGCTATCCCCTGCTGGTCGGCGTCGAGTAGCCGGATTGTCGGCCGGTGGGGGTAGTAATTGGTGTCGTGACGAGCTTCGACGAGCCGCTCAAGAAGGTGGTCGGCAGGTCGGCCGCCCCGCTGGAGAGCGCGCTGGGCATCAGCACGGTCGGTGAGCTGCTGCGCCACTACCCGCGCCGGTACGCGCAGCGGGGGGAGCTGACGCCGATCGCGTCGCTGGAGCACGACGAGCACGTCACGGTGGTCGCCAAGGTGTCGTCCGCCGTGCGCAGGCCGATGAAGAACCGGCAGGGCACCTGGCTCGACATCGAGGTGACCGACGGCAAGGAGGAGCTGCACCTGGCCTTCTTCGGCAAGGGCGCCTACGTCGCGGAGCAGCGGCTCACCCCGGGCACGGAGGCGATGTTCTCGGGGAAGGTCAGCGTCTTCACCGGCGGCAGGACCAAGCGCGTCTCGCTCACCCACCCGGAGTACGAGTCGTTCGACGAGACGGAGGAGACGGCCGAGGAGTTCGCCTCCGCGCTGGTGCCGATCTATCCCTCCGCGCAGGGGCTGCCGAGCTGGAAGATCCGCCGGGCCGTGCGCACGGTGCTCGACGTGCTCGACCTGGACGACCCGGTGCCCGCCGAGATACGGGAGCGGCTGGGGCTGCTGCCGATCGACGAGGCGCTGCGGCGCGTCCACCGGCCGCGCGGCAAGGCGGACGTCGCCAGGTCGCACGACCGGCTGAAGTTCGACGAGGCGTTCGTCCTGCAGGCCGTCCTGGTGCGGCGGCGCATGGCCGCCTCCACGTGGCTCGCCAAGCCCCGCCCGGGGCGCGAGGACGGGCTGCTGCGGGAGTTCGACAAGCGGCTGCCGTTCCAGCTCACCGAGGGCCAGCGGCGGGTCGGCGAGGAGATCGCCGCCGACCTCGCCCGTGATCACCCCATGCACCGGCTGCTGCAGGGCGAGGTCGGCGCGGGAAAGACCGTGGTCGCGCTGCGCGCGATGCTTCAGGTGGTGGACTCCGGCGGGCAGGCCGTGCTGCTCGCCCCCACGGAGGTCCTCGCCCAGCAGCACCACCGGTCGATCGTGAACATGCTGGGCGACCTCGCGACGGGCGGCATGTTCGGCGGGACGACGGTCGCGTTGCTCACCGGCTCGATGGGGGCCGCCGCGCGGCGCGCCGCGCTGCTCGACGCGGCCTCCGGCGCGGCCGGCATCGTGATCGGCACCCATGCCGTGCTGCAGGAGCACGTCCAGTTCGCCGACCTCGGCCTGGTCGTGGTGGACGAGCAGCACAGGTTCGGCGTCGAGCAGCGCGACGCCCTGCGCGAGAAGGGCGGCGGCGGCCGTCCCCACGTGCTGGTCATGACGGCGACGCCGATCCCGCGCACGGTCGCGATGACCGTGTTCGGCGACCTGGAGGTCTCCACGCTGTCCCAGCTCCCCTCGGGCCGGGCGCCGATCACCACCCACGTGGTGCCCGCGGCGGACAAGCCCCATTACCTCGACCGCGCCTGGCAGCGGATCAGGGAGGAGGTCGGCCTGGGCCGCCAGGCGTACGTGGTGTGCCCGCGCATCGGCGACCAGGAGGGCGACGAGGGCGACCTGACGAAGGACGACGACGAGCGCAGGCCGCCGCTGGCGGTGCTCGACGTCGCGCGCACGCTCGCGGAGGGGCCGCTGGCCGGCCTGCGGATCGAGGCGCTGCACGGCAAGCTCGCGCCCGAGGACAAGGACGCGGTGATGCGGGCCTTCGCCCGGGGCGAGATCGACGTGCTGGTCGCGACCACCGTGATCGAGGTCGGCGTCGACGTCCCCAACTCGTCGGTGATGGTCATCATGGACGCCGACCGCTTCGGGGTCTCCCAGCTCCACCAGCTGCGCGGCCGGGTGGGCCGGGGCGGCCTGCCCGGGCTGTGCCTGCTGGTGACCGAGGCCCCCGAGGGCACCGCGGCCCGCCGCAGGCTCGACGCCGTGGCCGCGACCCTCGACGGCTTCGAGCTGTCCCGCGTCGACCTGGAGCAGCGCCGGGAGGGCGACGTGCTCGGCGCGGCCCAGTCGGGGCGCAAGTCGTCGCTGAAGCTGCTGCAGCTCCTGCGCGACGAGGACGTGATCGAGACCGCCAGGACCGAGGCGATCTCCCTGCTGTCCGCCGACCCGGAGCTGTCGGCCCACCCGGGCCTGCGCGCCGAGATCGACGCGATGGTCACCGACGAGCGCGCGGAGTTCCTCGAGAAGGCATGACGGGGAAGGCGCAGGCGGGGCCGGAAAGTGAGACGGGCGCCGTGTGAACACGACGCCCGTTGACGACCCAGGGCCCGGCCCTGGGATGGCCTCCCCCCGAATGCCATCCCCGGCCGGGCCCACCCCCGGGTCAGGTGCCGAGGGCGCCGACGTGCGGAAGGGCTCACGACCACGCCGGCCGACCTTCTGTGGGTCACCGCGAAGGCCGCAGAACTCATGATGCGCGTGTGACGGTGCCCGCGATACGGCTCTTACTCATTCGTCGCCGCCGCTTGCCCACTCTTGACCGCGTGCCGGGAGGCCGCCGCGGGGCGGGACAATGAGTGGCGTGACGCGGGTGATCGCAGGGACGGCGGGGGGACGCAGGCTGGCCGTTCCGCCGGGCAGATCGACCAGGCCGACGAGCGACCGCACCCGGGAGGGGGTGTTCGCCACCGTCGGCTCCGTGCTCGGCCCGCTGGAGGGGGCCAGGGTGCTCGACCTGTACGCCGGGTCGGGCGCGGTGGGGCTGGAGGCGCTGAGCAGGGGGGCCGCCCACGCGCTGCTGGTCGAGTCGGACGCCAAGGCCGTGCGCACGATCAGGGAGAACATCGCGTCCCTCGGGCTGCCGGGGGCGTCCCTGCGCGCCGAGAAGGTCGAGCGGGTGGTGGGCCGGCCGTGCGAGGAGCCGTACGACTTCGTCTTCGCCGACCCGCCGTACGCCGTCGCCGACGAGGTGGTGACCCGGGTGCTGACGGCGCTGCGGGACAACGGCTGGCTGGCGGAGGGCGCGCTCGTGGCCGTGGAACGGGAGTCGAGGGGTAAGGACCTGGTGTGGCCCGCGGGCTTCACCGAAGACAGGGTCCGTCGGTACGGCGAAGCGGCCGTTTGGTACGGTCGCGCAGCCGGGAACCCGTGAATCTATGGGGGTGCGCCTTGCGTCGTGTGGTCTGCCCGGGGTCGTTCGATCCCGTGACCAATGGTCATCTCGACATCATCGGCCGGACCTCGCGGCTGTACGACGAGGTCGTCGTGGCGGTGCTCATCAACATCGAGAAGCACAGCCTGTTCACCGTCGACGAGCGCATCGAGATGCTGCAGGCGGTGACCAAGGAGTACGGCAACGTCCGGGTCGAGAAGTTCCACGGTCTGCTGGTGGACTTCTGCAGGCAGCAGGGCATCCCCGCCATCGTGAAGGGCCTGCGGGCGGTCAGCGACTTCGACTACGAGCTGCAGATGGCCCAGCTCAACTACCGGATGTCGGGCGTCGAGACGCTGTTCATGTCCACCAACCCGGAGTATTCGTTCCTGTCGTCCAGCAGGCTCAAGGAGATAGCCCGGTACGGCGGGGACATCTCCGGGCTGGTCCCCGACCTCGTCCGCGAGCTGCTCGTGGAGCGGCTCAGGGGCTGAATCGGGCTGGTATTCTTGCCTTTCAGCCTTGCACGACGGCGGTGATTCGCCATGCCTAATGAGAGCAGGATGAGTCCGCACAGCCTCGATCCTCGAGCCCCCTGGGTCATTTCCACCCACGATCTGGGGCGCCGGCCGGGATCGATGCGTACGCTCAACCCGGTCCTCCAGGCGCCGGCGGATCTCGCGGTCGGAATGATCGGCGTCCCCAAGGACGCCGACGTCGAGCTGGACATCCGGCTCGAAGCGGTGATGGAGGGCGTGCTCGTGACGGGCACGGCGCGGGCTCCCCTGACGGGGGAGTGCTCGCGCTGCCTGGACCCGTTGGCCTCGGATATCGAGGTCGACTTCCAGGAGCTCTACTTCTACTCGGCGGAGGACGCCGGCGAGGACGATCTGCTCCTCGACGGCGAACTGCTCGATCTCGAGCCGGTTTTCCGTGACGCGGTGGTGCTCGCACTGCCGCTGAGCCCGGTGTGCGGTGACGACTGCCTCGGTCTCTGTGCGGAGTGCGGGATCAGGCTGGCGGAGGCCGGCCCGGACCACCGGCACGAACAGATCGACGCTCGCTGGGCGGCGCTGCAGGGTTTGGTTGTGAAACAGAAAGACGATCAGGAGGGTTGACGTGGCCGTCCCCAAGCGGAAGATGTCGCGGAGCAACACCCGCGCCCGCAGGTCCCAGTGGAAGGCGGCGGCGGTCGCACTCGTGAGCTGCCCGCAGTGCCGCTCGCCCAAGCGCCCGCACGTGGCGTGCCCGAGCTGCGGCACCTACAACCGCCGTCAGGTCGTCGAGCCGTCGGCCTGATCGCGCGGTAGACGGACGTCGGAACGCCGGCCGGTTCGCCAGAGCGAGCCGGTCGGCGTTACCGTGCTTCCACAGGAAGCTTCCACAGGAACGTGCGTCCACAGGAACGTGCGGTGGCGGTTGGACGGTACGCACCGACATGCACGCCCGCGGCCGTGGTGGACGCCGGGGCCCTCGGCTCCCGGCGGACCGGCGTCCACCACGCCTTCGGGCTTTCGGCCGGTCCACCTGCCTCCCGTGCACGGCCCTGCCCGCGCAGAGGAGTTGGGAGGAATTCATGGCCGCGCCATCTGTCAAGCCCGTGCCCGTCGAGGTCGCCAGAGACGAGCTGAACCAGGTGCTGAACGTCAGCCTCAGCACCGGCATCCTGGAGCGTGCGCTCACGCACCGCTCCTACGCGTACGAGAACGGCGGTCTGCCGACGAACGAGCGCCTGGAGTTCCTTGGCGACTCGGTGCTGGGTCTCGTGGTGACGGACACGCTGTTCCGCAACCACCCGGACCTGCCGGAGGGCCAGCTCGCCAAGCTGCGTGCCGCCGTGGTCAACATGCGGGCGCTCGCGGACGTCGCCAGGACGCTCGACCTCGGCAAATACCTGCGGCTCGGCCGCGGCGAGGAGGGCACGGGCGGCCGGGACAAGTCGTCGATCCTGGCCGACACGCTGGAGGCGCTGATCGGCACGGTGTACGTCGACAAGGGCCTGGACGAGGCGTTCCGCGTCGTCCACCTGCTGTTCGACCCGCTCATCACGCGGTCGGCGTCGCTCGGCGCCGGGCTCGACTGGAAGACGTCCCTGCAGGAGCTCACCGCCGCCGAGATGCTCGGCGTGCCGGAGTATCACGTGGACGAGAGCGGCCCCGACCACGCCAAGTCGTTCTCCGCGACCGTGCGCGTGGGCGGCAAGGAGTACGGCAAGGGCTCCGGGCGCAGCAAGAAGGAGGCCGAGCAGCAGGCGGCGGAGGCGGCGTGGACCGCGATCCGCGCGCTGCGCGACGCCCGTGAGGGCGCCGGCCCGGTGCCCGCCTGAGCCCGGGGACGGCACATGCCCGAACTACCGGAGGTCGAGGTCGTCCGCCGGGGCCTGGAGAGCTGGGTCGCCGGCCGGACCGTGGCGGCGGCCGAGGTGCTGCACCCCCGGGCGGTCCGCCGCAACGCCGGCGACCTGCCCGCCCAGCTCAAGGGCCGCACGCCGGCGTCGGCCGAGCGGCGCGGCAAGTATCTGTGGCTGCCCCTGCGGGACGGCGGCCCCGCCGAGGGGCCAGGTGAGGAGGAGCCCGGCGAGGCGCTGGTCGCCCACCTCGGCATGAGCGGCCAGCTTCTCGTCGTGGATCCGCTGTCGCCGATCGAAAAGCACCTGCGCGTGCGCATGGGCTTCACCGACGGCGGGCCGGAGTTACGCTTCGTCGACCAGCGCACCTTCGGGCACCTGCTGGTGGCGCCGATGACCTCCGGCCCCGCCCGGCCGGTGCCGGAGCCGATCGCGCACATCGCCCCCGATCCGCTGGAGGCCGCCTTCGACGACGAGCGGTTCGCCGAACGGCTGCGGCTGCGCCGTACGGGGATCAAGCGGGCGCTGCTCGACCAGTCGCTGATCAGCGGGGTGGGCAACATCTACGCGGACGAGGCGCTGTGGCGGGCGCGCCTGCACTGGGCGCGGCCGACCGAGACACTGACCCGGCCGAAGATCGCCGAACTGCTCGCGGAGGTCCGCGCGGTCATGACCGAGGCGCTGGAGCAGGGCGGCACCTCATTCGACAGCCTGTACGTGAACGTGAACGGCGAGAGCGGCTACTTCGACCGCTCGCTCGCGGTGTACGGCAGGCGGGACGAGCCCTGCCGCCGCTGCGGGACGCCGATCCGGCGCGAGGCGTTCATGAACCGGTCCTCCTACAGCTGCCCGAAGTGCCAGCCCCGCCCGAGGAACGCCCGTCCCTGAAAGTTCCCGCTGGTCGCGGCATCGGCACCCCCGGCTGCGGCGACCGAAGTCGATCTGGATACTTGTAGTCGTGGTTCGGTTGACGGCATGGGTCCGTGGACGGGTGCAGGGTGTGGGGTTCCGCTGGTGGACCCGCGCCCGCGCACTGGAGCTCGGGCTCGTCGGGTGGGCCTCCAACCTCGCGGACGGGCGGGTCGAGGTCGTCGCCGAAGGCCCGCGGGAGTCGTGCGAGAAGCTCCTGTCGTTGTTACGCAGCGGAGACACGCCCGGCCACGTTGAGGGGGTGGTCGAGCGCTGGAGCGAGGCGAAGAGAGGTATCGCCGGGTTCGTCGAGAGGTAGGGCTTCCCTCAAACCCGTCAAATCCGGTATATTTATCTGGCGAGAGTGTCCATCGGCGTGCCTGCGCGGAGCGTTCAACTTGACCGCCTTCCAATGCCGATGCGACCCTTAAGAGGAACCACGCGCACCCCTCCCGCGGCATGAAGTGCGCGAACCAGTCTGGTCACTCAGCGTGGAGGACCCTTTACTATGGCGAAGGCTCTACTCGGCCACGTCGGCGGTCCTGACCCTCGGATGATCTCGGAAATGCGCCGTCTCCAGCAGCGCATCCGCGACCTCGAGGCAGAACTCACCCGGCTTCAGGCCCAGAACGACGCGCTCACGGCGCAAACTCGTGATGAGGCCCTGGTCCGGCTGCAGGATCGCGAGCCGGCTCTCACCTGAGGACCGGCGGGAAACGGGAAGGATTGTAGGGACGCCCGCAAAGGCGTCCCTTGCCATCTCCGCCGTCGTTCCCCGGTAATCGATTCGACGGCTGATCAATCATCGTCAAGAGCCGCGGGCGGAAGGGACGAACCGCCCGGCTCGTCATCCACATCGATTTCCCGGCGGGCCGCCGGTGCTCATCCCCACGTGCCCGGCCCCCGAGAGCTGTAGTCTTTCCCCCCGTACGCCAGGCGGCACCGAGGGGGCGGACGTGTACCTGAAGACGCTCACCTTACGCGGCTTCAAGTCTTTCGCCTCGGCCACCACCCTCCGCTTCGAGCCGGGCATCACCGCGGTGGTGGGCCCCAACGGCTCCGGCAAGTCCAACGTCGTGGACGCCCTCGCGTGGGTGATGGGCGAGCACAGCGCCAAGTCGCTGCGCGGCGGCAAGATGGAGGACGTCATCTTCGCGGGGACCTCCAGCCGGCCGCCGCTCGGCCGGGCCGAGGTCACCCTGACGATCGACAACAGCGACGGGGCGCTGCCGATCGACTACACCGAGGTCACGATCAGCCGGCTGATGTTCCGCTCCGGCCAGAGCGAGTACGCCATCAACGGCGACACCTGCCGCCTGCTCGACATCCAGGAGCTGCTGTCCGACTCCGGCATCGGCCGGGAGATGCACGTCATCGTCGGCCAGGGCCAGCTCGACCAGGTGCTGCACGCGGGGCCGGAGGAGCGCCGGGCCTTCATCGAGGAGGCCGCGGGCGTGCTCAAACACCGCAAACGCAAGGAGAAGGCGCTGCGCAAGCTCGACGCGATGCAGGCCAACCTGACCCGCGTCCAGGACCTCGTGGCCGAGCTGCGCCGCCAGCTCAAACCACTGGGCAGGCAGGCCGAGATCGCCCGCAAGGCGGCCGTCATCCAGGCCGACCTGCGCGACGCGCGGCTGCGCCTGCTCGCCGACGACGTGATCACCCTCCGCGACACGCTGCAGCGGGAGGAGGCCGACGAGGCGGCCGTACAGGCCAGGCGCGCCCAGGTGGAGGCGGAGCTGGCCGAGGGCCAGCGGCGGGAGGCCGAGCTGGAGGCGGCGGAGAACGAGGCCCAGCCGCGCCTGAAGGCCGCGCAGGAGACCTTCTACCACCTCTCGGCCCTGCGGGAACGGCTGCGCGGCGTGGAGAGCCTCGCGGCCGAGCGGCGGCGCAACGCCGCCGACGCCGCCTCCGTCGAGCGGCGCGGACGCGACCCGGAAGACCTGGAACGCGAGGCCGCCGAGGTGCGGGAGCGGGAGCGGGTGCTCGCGGAGGAGCTGGACGAGGCACGCGAACGGCTCGAGGCCGCCGTCGAGGTCCGCGCCGAGGCCGAGGAGGCGCTGGAAGCCGAGGAGCGGCGCCTGGCCGCCGCCGCCCGCGCCGCGGCCGACCGCCGCGAGGCGCTCGCCCGCCTGCGCGGCCAGGTGGAGTCGGCCAGGAGCCGGGCCAGGGCCGCCGAAGACGAGATCGGCAGGCTCACCAAGGCCGTCGAGGACGCCAACCGGCGCGCCGAGCAGGCACAAGACGAGCTCGACGCGCAGGCGCTGGAGGAGCCGCCGGCCGATCCGGAGCTCGCGGCCGAGCTGGAGGCCGCGCAGGAGAACGTGGACCTCGCCCGCGCCGCGGTCGAGAAGGCCAGGGCGGTGGCCGAGCAGGCCGAGGCCGCGGTGGAGCGGGTGCGGGCCGAGCTGGCCGCGCCCAGGGACGCCCTCGCCGCGGCCGAGGCCGCCGTGAGCACGGCCCGCGCCGCCGACGCCGAGTCGCAGCGCGCGGTCGCCGCTCTCCAGGCGCGTTGCGAAACGCTGGAGATGAGCCTGGCCGGGGGTGCGGACGGGGCCGCCGCGCTGCTCGGCGCCGGCCTGCCCGGCCTGCTCGGCCCGATCGCCACCCTGCTCGCCGTACGCCCCGGGGCGGAGGCGGCCATCGCGGCCGTGCTGGCCGTGGACGGGGTGGCCGTCGCCTCGCTCAACGCCGCGGTGGCGGCGGTCGAGCACCTGCGCGAGGCCGACGCCGGCCGCGCCGCCCTGCTGATCGCCGGTGACCACCACGGCGGTCAAAACGTCGACGGCGGCCGGCCGGATGTGCCGGTCGCGGGCGCGGAGTGGGCCGCCGATCTGGTCACCGTGCCGGACGAGCTGCGGCCCTCGGTGGAGGCACTGCTGTCCGACGTGGTCGTGGTGCCCGACCTGCTCACCGCGCGCAAGGTCGTGGACGCCCACCCGGAGCTGCGGGCCGTCACGACCTCCGGTGACCTGCTCGGCGTCCACGCCGCGCACGGCGGCTCCGGCGGCGGCACCTCGCTGCTGCAGATGCGTACGGCCCTGGACGAGGCCTCCGCCGATCTCGCCGCGGCCCGCGCCGAGGCCGAACGGCACGCGCGGGCCCTGGCCGAGGCCGTGGCCGCCGAGCGGGAGTGCCAGCTCGCGCTGGAGGCGGCGCAGGCGCGGGTCGCGGAGGCGCAAAGCGGCGTGAGCGCCGCCCAGAGCGGAGTCAACGCCGCGCAGAACGGGCTGAACGCGGCGCAGGCCGGGCTCGACCGCCTGCGCGCCAGGCAGCGGGAGGCCGACCAGCGGGCCGCGGCGGCGGCCAAGCAGCTCGCCCGTCTGGAGGCCGCCGTCAAGGCCGCCAGGGACGAGGCGGCCCGGCTGAGCCGGTCGGTGCTGGACGCCCAGGAGGCGCGTGAGGAGGCCCAGGCCGCGGTCGTGGAGCTGGAGGAGCGGCTCGCCGAGGCGGAGTACGCCGCCGAGCTGGAGGCGGAGCCGACCACCGACACCCGGGACGAGCTGGCCGCCGCCTGCGGCGTCGCCCGGCAGGCCGAGATGGAGGCCCGGCTGACCGTCCGTACGGCCGAGGAGCGGGTGCGGGGCATCGCGGGCCGGGCCGACGCCCTGCTGCGCGCGGCCGAGCGGGAGCGGCAGGACCGCGCCAGGGCCGCGGCCGAGCGGGAGCGCCGCCGCAGGCAGGCGGAGGTCGCCGCGGCGGTGGCCGACGGCGCCCGCGCCGCGCTGGACGCCCTGGAGGGCTCGCTCGCCAGGGCCGCCGAGGAGCGTGACGAGGCCGAGCGGGCGCGCGGGCAGATCGACGCCGAGCTCAAGCAGGTGCGCCTGCGCGTACGGGAGCTCAGCTCCGAGCTGGACGCCCTGGTCAACCGGGTGCACGGCAGCGAGATGGCCAGGACAGAACGCCGGCTGCGCCTGGAGCAGCTCGAGCAGCGCGCCCTGGAGGAGTTCGGCATCGAGCCCGAACCGCTCATCGCGGAGTACGGCCCGGACGTGCCGGTGCCGGGCGACCCGCCGGTGCCGTACGTCCGGGAGGAGCAGGAGAAGCGGGCCAGGGCGGCCGAACGGCAGATGACCCAGCTCGGCAAGGTCAACCCGCTGGCGCTGGAGGAGTTCGCCGCGCTGGAGGAGCGGCACGCCTTCCTCACCTCCCAGCTCGAAGACCTCAAGAAGACCCGGCGTGACCTGCTGCTCGTGGTCAAGGAGGTCGACGAGCGGGTCGAGCAGGTGTTCGCGGCGGCGTACGAGGACGTGGCGCGCGAGTTCGAGGGGATCTTCCAGAGGGTCTTCCCCGGCGGGGAGGGCCGCCTGCTGCTGACCGACCCGGACGACATGCTGACGACCGGCGTGGAGGTCGAGGCCCGGCCGCCCGGCAAGAAGGTCAAGCGCCTGTCGCTGCTGTCCGGCGGCGAGCGGTCGCTGACGGCGGTCGCGTTCCTCATTTCGATCTTCAAGGCCCGCCCGTCGCCGTTCTACGTGATGGACGAGGTCGAGGCGGCCCTCGACGACACCAACACCCAGCGGCTGCTCACGCTGTTCGAGGAACTGAGACAGACCTCACAGCTCATCGTGATCACGCACCAGAAGCGCACGATGGAGATCGCCGACGCGCTGTACGGCGTGTCGATGCGCGGCGACGGCGTCACTCAGGTCGTCAGCCAGCGCCTCCGCGAGAAGGTCTAGACGGCGCCCCTTTCCGCCCCGGGCCGCGCGGTGGGGTCGCCCCTGGCCGGAGTAATGCGGGTGATCTGGGAAACTGCATGGTGTGGACGGTTACCTTGGCATCATCGTGATCGTGGCCATCGTCGCCATATTGGCGGTAGGTGGCCTCTGGCTGCTGTTCCGGCCGAAGGCGAAGGACCTGCCGCCCGCGCCGCCGGCCCCGCCCCAGCCCACGGCTCCCGTCACGGAGGAGCCCGCGAAAGCCGGGCTGGGTGAGGAAGACGGCGGCACGACGACCACGCTGCCGCCCCCCGCTCCTCCGCTCGAAGAGCTCATCAAGGCTCCCGAGATCGAGGTTCCGCCGCCCTCGGCCGGCCGGATGGTGCGGCTGCGCAGCCGGCTGGCCCGTTCGCAGAACGTCCTCGGCCGCGGCCTGCTCGAACTGCTGTCGCGGGACCACCTGGACGACGAGGTCTGGGACGAGATCGAGGAGACTCTGATCACGGCCGACGTCGGCGTGGCCCCCACCCGCGCGATGGTGGAGGAGCTGCGGACGAAGGTGAAGGTGCTCGGCACCCGCACCCCCGAGGAGGTGCGCAAGCTGCTGCGCGAGGAGCTGCTCGCGCAGGTCGCGCCGGACCTCGACCGCACCCTGCACACCCAGCCGCACGGGGAGAAGCCCGCGGTCGTCCTCGTCGTCGGCGTCAACGGCACCGGCAAGACCACGACCACCGGCAAGCTCGCCAGGGTCCTGGTCGGCGACGGCAAGAAGGTCGTGCTCGGCGCCGCCGACACCT
The DNA here is from genome assembly GCF_014647835.1 of Microbispora rosea subsp. aerata. GTDB lineage: Bacteria > Actinomycetota > Actinomycetes > Streptosporangiales > Streptosporangiaceae > Microbispora > Microbispora aerata. The sequence goes on along the minus strand of NZ_BMPY01000004.1, from coordinate 33,778 downwards.
TCCGCGCGGCGGCCACCGACCAGCTGCAGACGTGGGGCGACCGCGTCGGGGCGGGCGTGGTGCGCGGCCCGGAGGGCGGCGACCCGGCGTCCGTGGCGTTCGACGCCGTGGCCAAGGGCATCGAGGAGAAGGCGGACACCGTCATCATCGACACGGCGGGACGCCTGCACACCAAGACCGGCCTCATGGACGAGCTGGGCAAGGTGAAGCGGGTCATCGAGAAGAAGGCGGCGGTGGACGAGGTGCTGCTCGTCCTCGACGCGACCACCGGGCAGAACGGCATGCGCCAGGCGCAGGTTTTCGCCGAGGTGGTCAACGTGACCGGCATCGCCCTGACCAAGCTGGACGGCACCGCCAAGGGCGGCATCGTGATCTCGGTCCAGCGCGAGCTGGGCGTTCCCGTGAAGCTGGTGGGCCTCGGCGAGGGGCCGGACGACCTCGCGCCGTTCGACCCCGAGGTGTTCGTCGACGCCCTGCTCGGCGACTGACGTACGCGAACAGTGCGGGCCGGGAGACTTCCCGGCCCGCACGTCCTCACGCGCGGAAGGTCACGCGCGGAGGGTCAGCCGCGCAGGAAGGCGCGCAGCTCCTCCAGATGGGGGGCGATGTCGATGCCCTGCTCCGACAGCCACCGGGGGTTGCCGTAGGTGTCGCGGTAGCGCTCGGCGCCGTCGCAGATCAGCGTGACCACGCTGCCCCGCTCGCCCCGCTCGCGCATCTCGCGGATGATCTGCACCGCCGCCGCGATGTTGGTGCCGGTCGAGCCGCCGACCTCCCGGCGGGTGACCTCCCTGACCCAGTGCATGGCCGCGATCGACATGGCGTCCGGGACCCGGGTCATCCGGTCGATGACCGTCGGCAGGAACGACGGCTCGACCCGCGGCCGGCCGATGCCCTCGATCCGCGACCCGGCGCCGCCGTGCTCCTCGCCCGAGACCCAGGACGGATAGAACGCCGACCCCTCGGGGTCGGCCACGCACAGCCGGGTCTGGTGGCGGCGGTAGCGGATGTAGCGGCCGATCGTCGCCGAGGTGCCGCCGGTGCCCGCGCCGACCACGATCCACGCCGGCTCCGGATGCCGTTCCAGCGTCATCTGCTGGAAGATGCTCTCCGCGATGTTGTTGTTGCCCCGCCAGTCCGTCGCGCGTTCGGCGTAGGTGAACTGGTCCATGTAGTGCCCGCCGGTCTCGGCGGCGAGCCGGTGCGACTCGTCGTAGATCTTTGTGGGGTCCTCCACCAGGTGGCACTTGCCGCCGTAGAACTCGATGATCTCCCGCTTCTCCGGCGAGGTGCTCGCCGGGATCACCGCGATGAACGGCAGGCCGAGCAGGCGGGCGAAGTACGCCTCGCTCACGGCGGTCGACCCGCTGGACGCCTCGATGATCGTGGTGGTGGGCCCGATCCAGCCGTTCGCCAGCCCGTACAGAAACAGCGACCGGGCGAGCCGGTGCTTGAGTGAACCGGTGGGATGCACCGACTCGTCTTTCAGGTAGAGGTCGACGCCCCAGTGCGGAGGGAGCGGGAATGCGTGCAAATGAGTGTCGCAGCTGCGGTTCGCGTCGGCCTCGACAGCCCGGATGGCGTCGGCCACCCAGGCCCTCGTGACCGGATCATGCCGGTCTAGGTGTTTCATGCCGATACTGTAACCAGTGAAATCTGCCACACTTTACTCCATATTGAAGCGCTAGTGTTACGCTAATGAGACTTGTTCGGTTCGCGCGTGACCCGGCCGCGCGGCCTGGCTTCTACGGCGATGATGCTGACCAGGCCAGACGAATTAACACCGTGCTTAGGCCCCGATCGGCACGATGTCCTTGGCGCAACGATGAACGAGTCACCTCGCATGTGTTCCGGCCGGACGGGTAACGGGGGAGAAGTTCCGTAGGGGGAAGAGATGATCTCGACCGACGAGCAGCGGCAGACATGGTTCGAGCGTGAGGTCGTGCCGGTCACGGGCCAGCTCTACGCGTCCGCCATGCGTCTGACGCGCAACCCCGCCGACGCCGAGGACCTGGTTCAAGAGACAGTCGCCAAGGCGTTCACGTCATACCACCAGTTCCGTGAGGGCACGAACCTCAAGGCCTGGCTGCACCGCATCCTGACCAACAACTTCATCAACGACTACCGGAAGAAGCAGCGCTCGCCGAAGCTGTCGGCCGCCGAGGAGATCGAGGACTGGCAGCTCGCGGCGGCCGAGTCGCACATGTCGACCGGGCTGCGCTCGGCGGAGTCCGAGGCGCTCGACCAAATCCCGGACAGCGTCGTGATGAACGCCCTGCGGGCCCTGCCGGAGGACTTCCGGGTGGCCGTCTACCTGGCCGACGTGGAGGGCTTCGCCTACAAGGAGATCGCCGACCGGATGGGCACGCCGATCGGCACCGTCATGTCCCGCCTGCACCGGGGCCGCCGGCAGCTTCGGGGCATGCTGGAGGAGTACGCCCGCGAGGAGGGCGTCGTACGCGTTCCCGAGCAGGCCTGCGCCGCCTGACTCACGCCCGACCTGCCCGGCTCGGAAACCCGGCTCACGCGGCGGCGATGAGGGCGATCGCCCCGAGCGCGAACCCGACGCCGGTGATCTGCACCGGGCTCAGCCGCTCGCCCAGCACGTATCGCGCGAGCAGCAGCGTGCTCGCCGGGTAGAGCGAGACCAGCACGGCGACCAGGGTGAGCATCCCCCGCTGGGCGGCCAACAGATAGAGCACGTTGGCGGCCATGTCGAGCACCCCGGCCGTGATCGTCACCGTGAGGCTGCCCGGCGCCGGGCGCAGGCTCTTGCGCGTCGCGAGGGCCAGCAGCGCGACCAGCGTGATCGACGCGATCCGAGCGCCCAGCAGGGGCCACATGCCCGAGTCTTCCGGGGCCACCTTGAGCAGCACGAAGAATCCGCCGAATCCCGCCCCCGACACCAGCGCCGCGACGATCGGCCCCGCCTTCGGGCCGCTCGCGCCCCGGCCGGGCTCGCGGCTGACCAGCAGGACGGCGAACAGGCCGAGCACGACGCCCACGAGGGCCAGGGCGGACGGCCGGTCGCCGGTGATGAGACCGAAGAGCACGGGGACGGCCATCGCGGTGGTGGCCGTGGTCGGGGCGATCACGGACATCATCCCGGTGGCCAGGCCGCGGTAGAACAGCACGATGCCGAAGGCGCCGGCGACCCCGGAGGCCATGCCCCAGGCCAGCGCGGCCGTGCCGGCGTGACCGGGCAGGACCGGGAGCAGGGCGGCGACCAGCAGCAGGCCGCCGAGCTGGGAGAGCACGACGACCGCCAGCACCCGTGACCGCCTGGTGGCGAGTCCGCCGAAGAAGTCGGCGGTGCCGAAGATGACCGCACATGCCGTCGCGAGCGCCACCGCCGTCACGAATCCCCCAAGAGATTGCACCAATAGTGCAATGCATTGTAATAGGAGATCACTAGGCTGTACTCCATGTCTGATCCTGCGACGATCACCGCGGCCATCGCCGCGAACGTACGAGGCCAGCGGGCCCATCGGGGGATGACCCTCGACGAGCTCGCGGCCAGGTCCAACGTGAGCCGCGGCATGCTGATCCAAATCGAGCAGGGCCGCACGAACCCGAGCGTCAACACGCTCACCCGGATCGCGGACGCGCTGGGCGTGACCCTGGCGCGGCTGGTGGAGGTCGCCGACACCCCGGTCGTACGGGTCGTGCCCGCCTCCGAGGTGGTGACGTTCCGTCATCCCGGGGGAGGATCGGCCCGCCTGCTGGTGGGGACCGACGCGCCCGCGATCTTGGAGCTGTGGGACTGGCGGCTCGAACCGGGCGAGCACCACGACGGCGACGCGCATCCGGCCGGCACCCGCGAGATGCTCACCGTCCTGGAGGGGCGGCTCACGCTGACCGTGTACGGCAGGAGCCACGTCGTGGGGTGCGGCGACGCCGTCGTGTTCAGCGCCGACCGGCCGCACCGGTACGCCAACGAGCACGACGAGCCGCTGCGGTTCGTGATGGTGGTCACCGAGCCGCCGAGCCTGCCGAAGTCGGACGAGATCGCGATGCCGGGCGGGGCGGGGGAGGGGAACGCCGAAATGACTGACGAGTAGGGGCTGCGCGGTGACGCTGAGTGGCCGATGATTACAGAATGAATCCGCAAGCCCCACTCAAAGGTTGGGTACATCCCTTTTTGTGCGTGTCTGCTGTGCAAGGGGCGGTCGCCGGTGAGTGAGTCGCGAGTCGCGGTGGAAAAACTTCGCGCGGAACTCGCCGCGCTCGGGGTGGCCGACGCCTACGAGATCGGCGACGAGGCTACTCTCTCCGTCTGGATAGGTCTGGTCGTGACCTTCCGTGAAGGCTTTTACCGTTGGCGCGAGGGTGCCGTGAAGTGCCGGCACCTGGGTACGGACCCGGCAGGATGCGCCATCCGGGTGGCTCGCAGGTACGCCGAGCTCAAGGCGGACGTGCCGCCCTGGTGGGAGGAGCTGGAAAAGGTTCTGCGGGGGGGAGCGGCCGGAGGCTATCCGTAACGTTCGTGGCCCCCCGCCTGCTCCGGGGGGTCGTATGCGGATCGGGTCCGTTCTGCTGTCGTTGCTGCTGCTCGGCGGATGCGCCCAGGCCGGGACCATGACGGTCGCGGGGGAACGGCAGGCGGCGCCGCCACCGCGCTTCGGCACGCCGCGGCATTTCGACGCCGACCTGCTGCGTTACCGTCTCGCGGGGACGCAGCTCCGTCTCGCGGGGGTGCGGCACGGCGCCCCGCCGCGGCTGCCGGCGGTCCCGCCGCCCCGGCAGGTCGACTGCAAGCGGCACAAGTGCGTGGCGCTGACGTTCGACGACGGGCCGGCCGAGTTCACCGGGCAGGTCCTCGACCTGCTGGCGGCCCACCGCGCCCGCGCCACGTTCTTCGTGCTCGGCCAGATGATCACCGACGAGACGCGCGGCTTCGTCCGGCGGATGGCCTCCGAGGGCCACGAACTCGGCAACCACTCCTGGGACCACGCCTCGCTGGCGGGGCTGTCGCCCGACGCGCTGCGCCGCGAGCTCGAGCGGACCCAGGAGGCCGTGCTCAAGGAGACCGGCGTGCGGATGCGGCTCATGCGCCCGCCGTACGGCGCGACGAACCAGACGGTGGACAACGAGACGAAGCAGACCGGGCTCGCGCAGGTCATGTGGGCCGTCGACACCCTCGACTGGCTCAACCGCAACCCGGCCGTGATCGCCCAGCGCAGCGCCGCGGCCAAACCGGGCGACATCGTGCTCATGCACGACATCCACGCCACCACCGTGCAGGCGCTGCCCCGCCTGCTCGACGAGCTCGACCGCAAGGGCTTCACGTACGTGACCGTCTCGGAGCTGCTCGGCGACACCACGCCGGGGAAGAAGTACACGAACCGGTGAGGGGTCCGGGCGGCCCCGGTCCCGGTCACGGGACTGCCGGCGGGGCGTGCGAAGGTGGGTGGCATGGGTTTCAGCGGCTTCCCCGACGAGGCGCTCATCTTCTACGAGGGTCTCGTCGCCGACAATTCGAAGGCGTACTGGACGGCCCACAAGGAGCTGTACGAGACCGGGGTCCGGGCGCCGATGCTCGCGCTCATGGACGAGCTGGAGCCGGAGTTCGGGCCCGCGCACATCTTCCGCCCCTACCGCGACGTCCGGTTCGCCAAGGACAAGTCGCCGTACAAGACGCACCAGGGGGCCTACTGCGGGGCGGGCGTGGAGGGCGTCGGCTTCTACGTGCAGGTGGACGCCGACGGCCTCTACGTGGCGGGAGGCTGGTGGATGCCGGGCGACCAGGTGACGCGCTACCGCGAAGCCCTGGACGACGACACCGCGGGGTCCCTGCTCGAGGAGATCCTCGCGGCCCTGCCGCCCGATCTGGAGGTCGGCGGCGACCGGCTCAAGACCCGCCCCCGCGGCGCCCCGGAGGACCACCCCCGGCTCGAACTCCTCCGGCACAAGACGCTGCACGCCGGGCGGCGGTTCGAGCCGGAGCCGTGGCTGCACACCCCCGAGACCCTCGACCGGGTGCGTTCGACCTGGCGGGCGCTGGTCCCGCTGGTCGACTGGTTGCGCCGCCACCTCTCCTGACCTCACCGAGGCCACTCAGGCGGCGGGTCAGGCGTGGAGCTTGACGACCCCGCAGCCGATCCGGGCGCCGGCGTCCCCGGTCTTGCGCGTGGTGGCGTCGGGGCCCGTGGCGCCGGTCGAGTCGGGGCGGTGGAAATACCTGTCCGGGATGTGCGCGAAGTTGTCCGGCCCGGCGTGCACGACGAACGCGCTCCCGTTGGCGTCGCCGAGCCGCTCCAGCGTGAACCTGTCGGTCACGAAGGACGCGAAGGCGGTCCCGTCCTCGGCCGCCAGCAGCGGCGGCATGTCCCCGGCGCCGTCGCCGTGCGCCCCGGGGCCGAGGTGGCTCCCGGCGCTGGAGAACGCGCTGCCCGTCGCCCGGTCCACGGAGCGGGCGTCGCACACTCCGACGGCGTGGACGTGGAAGCCGTGGAACCCGGGGGTGAGCCCCCGCATGCTGACGCTGACCCTCGACTTCTTCGCGTCGTACCGCTCGATCCGCACGGTGCCGAGGGCGCGCCCCGCGGCGTTCTTGACGACGGCGGTCGCCGACTCCCCGGCGCGGGTCCGCGTCGCGGCGGCCGCCAGGGTGGCGGTGGCGGGTGTCCCCGGGGCGGCCGGAGCGACCGTGGCCGCCGGCGCCGCCGGGGCGGCGGGAGTGATCAAGGCGATCGGGGCGGCCGGCACGACCGCGGCGGCCAGTCCCAGGGCCACCCCGGCGGCCAGGGCGAAACGGGTTGTGCGGGGCATGATCGGTCCTCCTCAGACGCTGCACTGCCTGCGACAGCAGAGCACGGCCCGCCGTCTGAGGGGCGGCATACGACGCCATCTGTGCCGGCCGTTTACCCGGTCTTGCCGGTGCGGCCCTCTTCGGCGCCCGGTCCGCGTACGGACCGGGCGAGGGTCAGTTGCCGCGCTTGGCGCGGGCGGCGGCGCGGCCCCGGGCGGCCGCGTCGAGGACGACCTTGCGGATGCGCACGGTCTCCGGGGTGATCTCCACGCACTCGTCGTCGCGGATGAACTCCAGGGCCTGCTCCAGCGACATCACCCGCGGAGGGATCAGCTTCTCGGTCTCCTCGCTGGTGGAGGAGCGCATGTTGGTGAGCTTCTTCTCCTTGGTGATGTTCACGTCCATGTCGTCGGAGCGGGAGTTCTCCCCGATGACCATGCCCTCGTACACCTCGGTGCCGGGGGAGACGAACAGCGTGCCGCGCTCCTGCAGGTTGAGCATGGCGAACGCGGTGACCTGGCCCGCCCGGTCGGCCACCAGCGAGCCGTTGTTGCGGGTGCGCAGCTCGCCGAACCACGGCTCGTACCTCTCGAACACGTGGTGCACGAGGCCGGTGCCGCGGGTCTCGGTGAGGAACTCGGTGCGGAAGCCGATCAGGCCGCGCGCCGGCACCAGGAACTCCATCCGGATCCAGCCGGTGCCGTGGTTCGTCATGTGCTCCATGCGGCCCTTGCGCACGGCCAGGAGCTGGGTGACGGCGCCCAGATACTCCTCGGGGCAGTCGACGGTGAGCCGCTCGACCGGCTCGTGCACCTTGCCGTCGATGACCTTGGTCACGACCTGCGGCTTGCCGACCGTCAGCTCGTAGCCCTCGCGCCGCATCTGCTCCACGAGGATCGCCAGGGCCAGCTCGCCGCGGCCCTGCACCTCCCAGGCGTCCGGGCTCTCGGTGGGCAGCACGCGCATCGAGACGTTGCCGACCAGCTCCTTGTCGAGGCGGTCCTTCACCAGGCGGGCGGTGACCTTGGACCCCTTGACCTTGCCGACCAGCGGGCTGGTGTTGGTCCCGATCGTCATGGAGATCGCCGGCTCGTCGACGGTGATCAGCGGCAGCGGGCGCGGGTCGTCCGGGTCGGCCAGCGTCTCACCGATCATGATGTCCGGAATGCCGGCGATCGCGATGATGTCGCCCGGCCCGGCCTGCTCGGCGGGCTTGCGCTCCAGCGCCTCGGTCATGAGCAGCTCGGAGATCCGCACGCGCTGCACGGTGCCGTCGGTGCGGCACCACGCGACCTGCTGGCCCTTGCGGATCGTGCCCTGGTGGACCCGGCACAGCGCGATGCGGCCCAGGTAGCTGGACGCGTCGAGGTTGGTGACGTGGGCCTGGAGCGGCGCGGACGGGTCGTACACCGGCGCCGGGATCGTGTTCTTGATCGTCTCGAACAGCGGCTCCAGGTCGGGGGAGTCCGGCATGGCGCCGTTCGCCGGGCGCTCCAGCGAGGCCCGGCCGGCCTTGGCCGAGGCGTACACGATCGGGAAGTCGATCTGGTCCTCGGTGGCGTCGAGGTCGATGAACAGCTCGTACACCTCGTCGACGACCTCGGCGATGCGGGCGTCCGGCCGGTCCACCTTGTTGATGCACAAGATCACCGGCAGCTTCGCGGCGAGCGCCTTGCGCAGCACGAAGCGGGTCTGCGGCAGCGGGCCCTCGGAGGCGTCCACGAGCAGCACGACGCCGTCCACCATCGACAGGCCGCGCTCGACCTCGCCGCCGAAGTCGGCGTGGCCGGGCGTGTCGATGATGTTGAGCGTCACGCCGCCGTGCCTGACCGCGGTGTTCTTCGCGAGGATGGTGATGCCCTTCTCGCGCTCCAGGTCGTTGGAGTCCATGACCCGCTCGTCGACGTCCTGGTTGGCCCGGAACGCGCCGGACTGCCAGAGCATGGCGTCGACCAGGGTGGTCTTGCCGTGGTCGACATGCGCGATGATCGCGATGTTCCGCAGGTCGTCGCGGGTGTTCATAGGCATAGTGAGGTCTCGCTCTGGTTCGTCGGGGTGTCGTCCGCGTCCCGGGACTGATGCGAGACGCACATCCGCCGCGTGCACGGCCTACTTATTTTAGGTGATCCCGATCGCCGCCCCGCGCCGGCCGCGTACGGGACCCTCGATGGCAGATCCGGCGACGTGCTGGGAAGTCTCTTCATGGTGCTGCTTCTCGTTCCCCGTCACCTGAAGGGAGGCGTGTGGGGAATATGGGGGGAAATAAGGTCGGGGGCATGGCTCTCGCTGCTGCTTTCGGGGCGATGCTGCGCACGGCGGACGGCGTCCGCATCGACGCGGCGCACACGCCCAACAGCTCACTCGATCTCGGCATCGTGGTCGCGCACGGCTTCACCGGAACGTGGAGGGGCCCGGACACCCGGCGGATCGTCCACGTCCTGTCCCGGTTCGGCGGCGTGGTGTCGTTCGACTTCCGGGGCCACGGCCGCTCGGGCGGCCTGTCGACCGTGGGCGACCTGGAGGTCCTCGACGTGGACGCGGCGGTCAAGCACGCCCGGTCCATCGGCTATCGCCGCATCGTCAGCGTCGGCTTCTCGATGGGCGCCGCCGTGGTCGTACGGCACGCCGCGCTGCGCGGGGGCGTGGACGCGGTGGTGTCGGTGAGCGGCCCGGCCCGCTGGTACTACCGGGACACCAAGCCCATGCGCCAGGTCCACTGGGCCATCGAGCGCTGGCACGGCCGCCTCGCGGCCCGGCTGGTCAAGCGGACCAGGATCGCGGGCGGCGGCTGGGACCCCGTCCCCCTCCCGCCGTACGAGGCGGCGGCGCTGGTCGCGCCCACGCCGCTGCTGATCGTGCACGGCGACCGGGACCCCTTCTTCCCGACCGAGCACGCTCACCAGTTGTACGAGCACGCCGCCGAGCCGAAGGAGCTGTGGATCGAGCCCGGGTTCGGCCACGCGGAGGCGGCGGCCACCCCCGAACTGATCCGGAAAATTGGTCAGTGGCTTTCGCGAACCAAATCCCTATAAGGGTCGTCTATAGGGGATGTGCGGATCCAGAGTCCTCCGCAAGGGGAGCACCGCATACGCCGATCGGGGGATCGGCGCACACCCTGACCGGGTGCGGCCCAGCGTCGCGGGGGCGCGCTGGGCGGTTTCGCCGGCCCGGTACGGCACGCGTGCCGTACCGGGCCGGAGGGACGTTCAGCCCAGGCGGGCGATCGACTTGCACTCCAGGTAGGCCGACAGGCCCTCGGGTCCCAGCTCCCGGCCGATGCCGCTGGCCTTGAAGCCGCCGAACGGCGCGTTCGGGTCGAGCATGTGCATCATGTTGACGCCGTACGTGCCGGTGCGCACCCGGCGGGCGATGTCCATCCCGCGCTCGGCGTCCGCGGTCCAGACCGAGCCCGACAGGCCGTAGTCGCTGTCGTTGGCGATCCGCACCGCGTCGTCCTCGTCCTCGTACGGGATGACCGTCAGCACCGGGCCGAAAATCTCCTCGCGGGCGATGCGCATGTCGTTGGTGGCCCCGGCGAAGACGGTCGGGGCGACGTACCAGCCCCGGTCGTACGGCCGGTCGAGGCCGCCGACGACCGGCTTTGCGCCCTCCTCGACGCCCGACCTGATGTAGCCCTCGACCCGCTCCCGCTGGCGCTTGGCCACCAGCGGCCCGATTCCGGTGGCCGGGTCGGTGGGGTCGCCCACCCGCTGGCTCGTCACCATCTCGGCGACGGCCTGGACGACCTCGTCGTACCGGTTGCGGGAGGCGAGGATGCGGGTCTGCGCGACGCACGCCTGGCCGTTGTTCATGAGCGAGGCCATCGACAGCATGCCCATGGCCGAGGGCAGGTCGCAGTCGTCCAGGATGATCGCCGCCGACTTGCCGCCGAGCTCGAGCGTGCAGCGCTTGAGCTGTTCGCCGCAGATCGCCGCGATCCTGCGCCCGGCGGCGGTGGAGCCGGTGAACGCCACCTTGTCGACGCCGGGGTGGGAGACCAGGTGCTCACCCGCCTCGCGGCCGGCCGGGACGATGTTGACCACCCCGGCGGGGACGCCGGCCTCTTTGATCATCTCGGCGAGCAGGTAGGCGTCGAGCGGAGTCTCGGGAGCCGGCTTGATCACCAGGGTGCAGCCCGCGACCAGCGCGGGGGCCAGCTTGGTCATCAGGACGAACTGGGGGACGTTCCAGGGGACGATGGCGGCGACGACGCCGACCGGCTCCCGGCGGACGGTGATCGGGCCGAACAGGCCCGGCCGCTCCTCCTCGACGGCGAACGTCGCGCCGAGGCCGGCGAAATACTTGAGCATGCCCAGCGGCTGCGGAACCTGAGCGAGCTGGGAGAACGCGATCGGAGAGCCCATCTCGGCGGTGATGATCTCGGCCATCTCGGCCTGGCGCGCCTCGTAGATCTCCGCCAGCCGGCCCACGATCGCCGCGCGCTCGGCCATCGTCATCCGCGGCCAGGGCCCGTTGTCGAAGGCGTCCCTGGCGGCCGCGACGGCTCGGTCCATGTCGGCGGCGATGCCGTCCGGCACCCGGCCGACGACCTCCTCGGTGTGGGGAGAGACCACCTCGATCGTGCCGGTGCCCGCGGGGGCCACCCAGTCGCCCCCGATGAACAGCGTGTCGTGCTGCAGCATGCCTGCCTCCTGATCGGGCGCGCCTTCGCGCACACAGTGAGACCGAACCATGTTCTACTCTGCCTTGGCAAGGGTGGCACGAGGTTCGGGTGTTTCCGTTGTTCCGCTCGCACCCCTAAAGATCGTCTTCTATAGTTTCGTCCGAATATGAGGGAGGTGGCGTGCGGCGGCGCTGGCTGGGGCTCGCGGCGGTGACCACTGTCCTCTTCGGCACGCTCACCGCCCCCGGCGTCGTGCCGGGCGCGGAGGCCGAGCCGGACCAGCAGGCGAAGCTGCGCAAGCTCACTCAGGAGGCCGCCAGGCTCCAGAAGGAGTATCGCGGCCAGATCCTCAGCCTGGAGGACGCCAAGCGGGCCGCGCAGAAGGCGTCGGTCAACGTCAAGAAGCTGAGGGCGGACCTGCTCCGGGCCCAGCGGCAGGTGGTCGCCTTCGCCCAGAGCTCCTACATGACCGGCGGGGTGGACGCCACCCGGCTCTTCTCCATGTCGGCCGACCCGAGCTCGCTGGCGATGATGACCTATCTGGGCACCGCCAGAGCCGAGCGGCTCAACAGCATCAAGGACCTCATCGCCAAGCAGAAGAAGGCGGCCCGCGCGGCCGACGCCGAGATCGACAAGCTGCAGGCCCACATCAAGGAGCTCCAGTCGCGGCGGCGGGAGGTCGAGCGGCTGATGGCCAAGTTCGGCTTCCAGACGCCCGACGCCGGCACCGGCCTGACCCAGCGCATGATCTCCGTACGCAACGCCATCTTGCGGAACTTCCCGATGCCCTTCGGCTACGGCTGCCTGCGGGGCGGCGACCCGGGAGAGCACGGCAAGGGCCGGGCCTGCGACTTCATGATGAGCAGCGGCGGCCGCATGCCCGACGCGGTGGCCAAGGCGCGCGGCGACGCCCTGGCGCAGTGGTGCATCGACCACGCCGGCGAGTACGGGATCATGTACATCATCTGGCAGCAGCGCTACTACGACATGCGCACGCGCGCCGGGTGGCGGATGATGTCCGACCGCGGCGGCGTCACCGCCAACCACTACGACCACGTTCACGTGTCGGTGCTCTGATCCGCCAGGAACTTCCGCAGCCAGTGGTAGGACGCCTTCGGCGTGCGCCGCTGGGTCTCGAAGTCGACGTGCACCAGCCCGAACCGCTGGTGGTAGCCCTCGGCCCACTCGAAGTTGTCCAGCAGCGACCAGACGAAGTAGCCCCGCAGGTCCACCTCCGCCCGGCGCATCGCCGTGATGTGGCCCTCCAGGTAGGCGATCCGCTCCCGGTCGTCGAGGCCGTCGTACGAGCAGCCGTTCTCGGTGACGTAGACGGGCGGCAGGGCGTCGCCGTACCGGGCCTTGAGTCCGTCGAGCAGCTCGCGCAGGCCGTCGGGGACCACGGGCCAGCCGAACGCGGTGACGGGAACGCCGGTGATCTCCTCGAACCGGAACGGCAGGCCGTCGTCGCCGGGGCCGCCGATCCTGGTGGGTTGGTAGTAGTTGATCCCCAGCCCGTCGAGGGGCTGGGCGATGACCTCCAGGTCGCCGGGCCGTACGGGCATCTCGACGCCGAACGCCGTCAGGTCGGGGTAGGCGCCGGTGAGGACCGGGTCGTTGAACAGCCGGTTGTGCAGGACGTCGTAAATCTCGGCGGCGGCCAGGTCCTCGGGGGAGTCCGAGGCGGGCCAGACGGGGGTGCAGTTGTTGGTGATCAGCACCTGCCCCGCCCCGGCCGCGCGCAGTGCCTGCGCGGCCAGCCCGTGCCCCAGCAGCTGATGGTGGGCCACCGGCAGCGCGCCGAACTTGAGCGTCCTGCCCGGGGCGTGGAGGCCCCGGCCGTATCCCTCCACCATGTGGACGAACGGCTCGTTCAGCGTGATCCACATGCGCACGCGGTCGGCCAGCCGCTCGGCCACGACGGCGGCGTAGTCGGCGAAGCGGCGGGAGGTGTCGCGGTCGAGCCAGCCGCCCCGGTCCTCCAGCGCCTGCGGCAGGTCCCAGTGGAAGAACGTCGGCACCGGTGTGATGCCGCGCTCGCACAACGCGTCCACCAGGCGGTCGTAGAAGCCGAGCCCGGCCTGGTTGACCGGGCCATGACCGGCGGGCATCACCCGGGGCCAGGCGATGGAGAAGCGGTAGGCGTTGACGCCGAGGCCGGCCATGAGCGCCACGTCCTCGCGGTAGCGGTGGTAGTGGTCGCAGGCCACGTCGCCCGTGTGCCCGTCGCGGACCTTGCCCGGCGTGTGGGAGAAGGTGTCCCAGATCGAGGGCCCTCTGCCGTCCTCCGTGGCCGCCCCTTCGATCTGGTAGGACGCGGTGGCCGTACCCCAGAGGAACATGCCGTCTCCTTATTATGAGCGCCGCTCATGTTTACCGTAGTCGTCCGGCAGGCGGGAGACAATGGCGAGATGACTACAGGGGGAGCGTTGCGCCGACGACCCGCACAGCGCCGCAGCCAGGAGCGGGTGGAACGCATGCTGGACGAGTGCGCCCTGCTGCTCGACGAGGTGGGGTACGCCGGCCTGACCACCAAGGAGGTCGCCCGCCGGGCCGAGGTGCCGATCGGCACCTTCTACCAGTTCTTCACCGACAAGCAGAGCCTGGTCCGCGCGCTCGCGCTGCGGAACCTGGAGGCGTACCTGGACCGGATCGCGTCCCTGCTGGCCACCACGCCGCTGTCCGACTGGACCGACGCGGTGGACCTGGTCGTCGACGAGTTCGTCCGCATGAAGCGCACCACGCCGGGCTTCGGCGTGGTGGACTTCGGCGAGGTGCTCTCCGCTCCCGGCGGTCCCGCCTTCCCCGGCAGCCGGCGGATGCTCGACGAGGCGCTGGAAAACAACGTGGTCGTCGCCGACCGGCTGCGCTCTCTCGTGGTGGAGCTGCTCGGCGTGGTGCCGGGCGACGGTCTGTCCCGCGCTTTCGTGGTCGCCGTCGAGGCCGCCGACGCCGTGCTCAAGCTGGCCTTCCGCGCCCATCCCGACGGCGACCCCGACCTCATCGCCGAATGCAAACGCCTCGTCCGCCGCTACCTCTCCGACCACCTGGCTTGAGGCGCCCAACGGGCCGGCTTACGTAGTGGGTCGTAGAGCCAGGTACGGCCGACCGCTGACTACACCTGGGGATCCGTCGGCCCGCCTGCCACTCGGGGGTGCACGGCAGGCGGGCGGTCCGCGGCGCCGTGGTCAGGCGGCAGCGGGTGGGGTCTCCATGGCGGCTACTGCCGCGAGGCCGATGAGGCGAAGGCCGAGGCGTTCGGCTTCACGAGTGGTGAGCGCGGCGACGGGGAGATCGTCCAGTTGGAGGTGGACGAGGGGGCCGTCGTCGCGTGGGGTGAGCACCAGGTCGAGCCACAACTGCGGTAGCTCGCCGTTGGCGAACTTGGGGTGCGTGCTCAGTTCGATCGAGTGAAGCCAGCCGTGGTGGGCGCGTTCCCTCGGTCGCTCACCTGTGTGAGCCTCGATGCACCAGGGCGGACAGGATCGATGACGAAGGGCCGTGAGGATCATCGCGTCACCGCCGTCGTGTCGGCCAGGCTCTCCTGCTCGGCCATGGCCCGGCACAGTTCCCGCAGGTCGTCGGCGTCGACCGTACGCAGGGCTCCGGCCTCCTCCGCGGCTTGGGGGAAGGGACGCTCGCGGGTGGCCCAGAATCGGCCGGCATCGCTTCGCATGATCCGCCAACCGGCGAATTCCGTGCCGGGCCCGGGGGTTCTGGTGTCAGACACGGGTCAGGAGTCCTTTCCTGGTCAAGGGACCCGTACGGCGGTGTAGTCGCCTGCGGGTCCCGCTGTTTTCGTGGCCGAAGTGCCGTTTCCCGTTCATACTGAGGCGGGATCAAAGCCGATTGAGGGTTTTGAGCTGGCCGAACAGCAGAGCCAATATCGCCAAATCGTCGGGAGCTTCGGGGAGGGGCATGTCACGAAGGCCGAATCCGGTGGATCCCGGCGCGTCGCCGCTGCACCTGTTCGGTGCGGCGCTGCGCCGGATGCGGGGTGACGTGCCCCTGACCAGGGTGGGAGAGGAGATCCTTACCGATTGGTCACGGATTGCCCGATGGGAACGCGGGGAATGCCTGCCTCATGCCGATTCGGTACGCCGCCTCGATCAATTTCTTCATGCGGACGGATTCCTGATCGCGCTACACCGAGCGGTGACCGAATTGAATCGGCTCCGTGCCGAATCAATACTGTCGGACCAGGACAAAGGTGAATCAATGGAGCGTCGTCGCCTGCTGAAACTGGCGATCGCGAGTCTCGGCATGGGGGCGCTCGGTGGTGCCGCCGCCGACGAACCGGTGCGCCGTCTGCTCGATCTGGTGATGAACAGCGAACCTCGAAGCATCGAGGACTGGCATCTCGCCTGCGCCGACCACTTGCACTCGCTGCGCACCCGGCCTCCCGCGCAGGTGGCGACTGATCTGCTCGTCGATCTGTTGGCCGTGCGGCAGCAGATGGAGACCTCGACGCCGGATGACGTGACCGAGTTGCACCGCGTCACGGCGGCCCTCGCGTCCGTCCACGCCAACGCGCTCACCCGGCTCGGTGAGCACGGCGCCGCGCTGCGCTGGTGGCGCACCGCTCGCCAGGCCGCCGACGCCTCGGGAGATCTGCGACTGCGGTTGCTGGTGCGCGGCGAGGAAGCCGGTCACGGTCTTTACGGTCAGCGCGACCCGCAGACCGTCCTCGGTCTTGTCGAGAGCGCCGAGCGCATCGCCGGAGGACCCACGGTGGACTTGCTGACCACCCGGGCGAAGGCGCTAACCGTGCTCGGCCGGCACGACGAGGCGCGTACGGCACTGGACGACCTGCTGAGACTGGCATCGGCAGGTGTCAACGCCGACTCCTTCGGCTTCTGGAAGCCCAATCAGATCCATTTCGCGGAGAGCTGGGTGCACGCCGGAGCGGGCAACGAGTCCGAGGCGGACCGGGCACGCGAGGATGTGCTCCGACTCACGAGCTCTTACCAGTACAACGCGAACGTCTGCCTGCACGAAGCGCTGTGCACGGTCGCCCGAGGCGGCGTCGAGCATGGCATGCGCCAGGCGGCGACGGTGATCGACCGGCTCGCCCCCGCGTACCGCAGCCACCACATCATCGAGACCGGCCGTATGGTCCTGCACGCCGTACCGCGAGACCAGCAGGACCGGCCTGCCGTCGGCGAGTTTCGCGAACTACTCGCTCTTGCTCCTGCCCGCCGCTCAGGATGAAGTAGGTGATTTAACGGCCGAGGCCAGAATCGTCGGTGGTGCGGCGTAAGGTGCCGTGGTTGGTGGTGAATCGGGTCGGATCTGGCCGTGAGCGATCCACCGACCCATAGGATTCTGCTCTGCGCGCTCGCTGATCGCGGGTCGCGGCGCAGAGGTGACGAGCACGAGGGCGGTCGGACGCAGATGGAACAGGTCGGCTTGGAGATTGGGCAGCTCGGCGCAAGCGAAGAGGTTGAGCCGAACGGCGAGCCGGACGCCCTGGCCGACGACGAGGACATCGACTTCATCACCGGCAAGCGGATCAAGCTCAGAGGCAATGAGCCGGTACGCCAGGCCGTGGCGCTGGCCCTCGCCTACGAGTACCGCATCCCTGTCGAAGACATGGAGCGGGATTACCCGATTCCGGTAGACGTGGTTGGCAAGCGTCGGGCTACTAAGAAGGCCGACATCGCCATTTTTGAGCACGGCAAGCCGCACACCCTCGATAACTTGCGTCGAGTTGTTGTGTGCAGGCCGCAGCCGAAGCTTGGGCGCAGCGTCACCAAGCTCCGCACCTTCCAGCAGGCGGCCAAGGACCTGGAAGATCTGGAAGAGCTACTCGGCGCTGAAGACACCCCGAAGCTGCGCTATGGCATGTGGACCAATGGGGTGGACCAGTTTTTCCTCTATAAGTCCACCAGCAGGTTCGGCGCGACCTTCGAGCAGCTTCCCTATTGGCCCGTCGCCGATGAGAGCGACGAGGAGCTGAGCGGCGCCCGCCCGTCCGTCGGCCGGTTCCGGCTGGGTGAGGCGGGGGCCCTTAAGACGGCCTTCCGCCGCTGCCACAACTACATCCACGGTAACGAGGGCATGCCGAAGGACGCGGCGTTCTGGCAGTTCCTCTACCTGCTCTTCGCCAAAATGCACGATGAGAAGGTGAGTCGCAGGAACGGCACTCCACCTGAGTTCTACGCGTTGCCCCGCGAGCACAACAACGAAGCGGGTCGTAAGGCCATCAGGGAGCGCGTGCTGCAGCTTTTCGACGCGGTGAAGAAGGAATACGACGTCTTCAGCGCCCGTGACGAAATCACTCTGTCCGACCGCGCCATCGCGTTCATCGTGGGCGAGCTCGGCTCCTACAACCTGAGCGGGACCGAGGCCGACGTCAAGGGGCTGGCCTACCAGGAATTGGTCGGCACCAACCTGCGGGGTGACCGCGGGCAGTATTTCACCCCGCGCAACGCCGTCGAGTTCATGGTCGACATCCTTGACCCGCAGGACGATGAGACGGTCCTTGACCCCTGCTGCGGAACCGGCGGCTTTCTGAGAGAAACGCTGCGTCACCTGCTCAACAAGTGGCGGGAACAGGAAGGAACAGTTGGGCAGCCTGACACTGTCGAGCAGCTCGACAAGCACCAGGAGCGGCTCCGCGACTACGCTGACCGTCACCTGTTCGGCGCCGACTTCGACCCGTTCCTTGTCAGGGCCGCGAGCATGAGCGTGATGATGCTCACGGGCGCACCGGGCAACACCTTCCACATGGACTCACTTGCCTTTCCCAAAGGGCATCTCTCCGGCGTCGCTCCTGCCAACGAGAAAATCAGGCTGGGTACCGTCGATGTGGTCCTCACCAACCCGCCTTTCGGTACGGACATCAAGATCGAGGACAAGGACATTCTCGATCAGTACCGTGACGGCGTCGCCCAGTCTTGGTCCCGCAATCGGGAGACCGGTGAACTGGTCGCTATCGGAAGCGCCAGTTCGATGTCTCCCGAGCAGCTCTTCGTGCAGCGTGCTGTGCAGTGGGTGCGTGAGGGTGGACGGGTCGGCATCGTCCTGCCCAACGGCATCCTGTCGAATCCCGGCCCAGCCGACGAGGCGATTCGCCGGTGGATCCTGAAGAACTGCTGGGTGCTGGCCAGCGTGGAGCTGCCGGTTGAGGCGTTCATTCACGAGGCCGGCGTGAACATCCTCACCACGTTGCTTTTCCTAAAGCGTAAGACTCGCAACGAGATCATCGATGAGACGATGGCGGGCAAGCAGCCGGACTACCCCGTCTTCATGGCTGTCGCGGAGAAGGTGGGCATCGACCGCCGAGGTAATCCGGTGTATCGCCGTCACCCCGATGGAGAGATTATCGCGGAGGTGGACCCGGACGAGGAACCCCGCACCTGGGTCCGGAACGGGGAGGTCATCACAGTCCCGCCCCGCAGACGCAAGCTGATCGACAATGACCTTCCCGAGATCGCCCGGGCGTACAAGCGGTTCCGGGAGAGGTATCCAGAGCCGGGGAGGCCTCGTTGATCACCAGACTCGAGGTCCACAACTACCGGTGCTTTTCTGGACTCAGCATCGACCTGGGCCGCTATCACGTGCTCGCCGGCGCGAACGGCGCAGGCAAGACCACGCTGCTCGACATTCCCGGCCTTCTCGGCGACATGTTGGGCCAGCGCCTGGTCACGGCATTTCTGGAACGCCGTGAGCACGACAGACCGGCCCGCGCCGGCACGCTGACCGACCTACTGCACAAGGGCCAGGGCGACACCATTTCCTTCGCCGTTGAGGCCCTGCTTTCGGAGCCGGTCGTCGAAGTGCTGGCCGGGGCCAGCCAGGTCCGGCTCGGCAATCGTTCGGTGCCGACTCATCTCCGATACGAGTTGCGCCTGGAGGTCGCTCCCCGGGAACTCGCCGTGGCCGACGAATACCTCTTCCTGTTTGCGGATACGGAGACGCCGCCAGAGGCGGGGAGGTTTCCCCAGGGGAGGACTGTCAGCGGGACGGCGCTTGAGCAGCCTGATTGGCAACCGGTGATTCTTCGTGAGGGGCGTTCGCTCACGCGATTCATTCCGGAGACCACCACGCAGAGCACGGACATTCCTCCGCTGCGTGTACCGTCCAGCCAGCTCGCCCTGGGGACGGTCCCAGCGGATCCTGATCTTTTCCCTGCCGCGCTGTGGCTGGGTCAGCTCCTCCGCGAAGGTGTGGTCTTCTTCGACCCCGCGTGGGAGACGCTGCGCCGCCCGTCCCCACCAGGTCATCCGTCACGGCTGCTGCCGTCCGGAGAAAACCTGCCCTGGCTCGCCCTGAATTTGCAGGAGTCTGACCCCGATCGCTTCAATGCCTGGATCGATCACGTTCGTACGGCCCTGCCGCAGGTGCGTACGATCCAGGCGGTCGAGCGGGAGGAAGACCACTACGCATACTTCTCGGTGGAATACACCGGCGGATATCGCGTCACCTCTTCCGGGCTTTCGGACGGCACTCTGCGCATTCTGGCGATGACGCTGCTGCCGTACCTGGATGGTGGGGTCATGCCCGAGCTGCTCGTGACCGAGGAACCGGAGAACGGCATTCACCCGCGGGCAATCGAGACCGTGGTGCAGTCGTTGAGCTCGTTGTACGACACGCAGGTGTGGGTCTCCACTCACTCACCGATCGTGCTCGCGCATACCGACCTCGCCGACGTGCTCGTCGCCCGTCTCGAAGACGACGGCACTGTCAGCGTGATCCCCGGCAATCGGCATCCCCAGCTGCGCGACTGGCGTGGCTCGCTCGACATCGGCACGCTCTTCGCGGCTGGAGTGCTTTCGTGAGTGCCCGCGCACTTTACGGCCCCGATGGTCGTGCTGCCTTCGCCGTTGCCCTCACCACTGTCGAGGGAGTCTTCTCGTGGTTCAGCCTTCCCCCAAGCGTGATGTCGTCTTCTTGGTCGCCGACGGCGGCATGGAGCAAATGTTGCGGGGGTTCTTCGGTCGCGACCACTTCCATCGGTCCCTGCGCTGTGGGCCGTTCACGTTCGACCCGGCGAAAGACATCGTCGTAGCGCCGACCAAAGACCCTGGCGTGTACGGCACTGCTCGCGAACTGCTGCGCCCTTACGAGCACTCGCATGAACGTGCCGTGGTGATGTTGGACGCGGATTGGGCGGGCAGCCCCGGCGCCACGGCCATCCAGGCGCAGATCAAGGCAGCGCTGACCGGCGTCTGGGATGAGTTCGCGGTGGTAGTGATCGAGCCAGAGCTTGAGGCGTGGATTTGGCAGGACAGCCCACACCTCGCCGAAGTCTTCCAGTGCCCGGACTTTCGCGCCCTGCTCGAACGCAGCGGGCACTGGCCAGCGGACGCGCCCAAGCCGCCCGACCCCAAAGGCGCTCTCGACCACCTGCGCCGCCGCCACAAGGTGAAGGTGTTCAACGCCGACTTCGGCAAGATCGCCGCCAGGGTGTCGGTGCGACACTGCCAGGACGCCGCCTTTCGGCAACTTTGTGATCACCTGCGGACCTGGTTTCCGCCACAGCATGACTTCTCCGCCTACGGCCACCGGGAGTTTCGATGAAGATCAGCAAGGACCTCGACAACCCGGTCCGCGCGAGCTGGTTCGCCGACCAGAGCTATCGCCTCGACGCCAGTCCCTACTTGTCGGGCGCCTACGAGGCGAGAAAGCTCCTGGAGCGGCTCTCCGTGCCCAAAGTTCCACTTCACGCTCTCACCGTCGGCCACAATGGTGGTATTTACAACGGGCCGAAGTTTCGAAGAGTGTATGTCAACGATCGCGAATATGGCGTTCCATTCCTCGGCAGTACGGACATTATGGAGGCTGACTTCTCGAACCTCCCGCTCCTCCGAAAAGAGGATGCGTTGTCGCCGAAACTTGCCTATCTAAGGGTTCGGCCAGGAATGACCTTAATTTCCTGCTCTGGAACTGTAGGGCGCATGTGTTATGTTCGCTCGGATATGGCTGATTTCTGGTCGTCTCAGGACGTTCTTAAGGTTGTTGCTGATGAGTGCAGGGTGGCGCCCGGGTACCTCTATGCCTTCCTTTACAGCAATTATGGTATTCCGATGATTACTGCCCAGGCGTCGGGTTCGATGATCCGGCATCTGGAGCCGGAACACATCGCAGACTTGCCCGTGCCGAGGTTTGGGCATGACGTCGAGAGGCGGATTCACGAGCTTATCCAAGAAGCGGCCGACCTCCGGGCCAAGTTCCAGGCCGGCGTTGACCTGGCGACCCGCGATTTGTTTGAAAGTGCATGCCTGTCTGACCTTGTAGACATTCGTTGGCACGCCCAGTCTCGCGACCTTGGATTCGTTGCATCGGCTACTACGACCTCACTGCGGGCGCTCAACTTCTCGCCACGAGCTGGGCGCATCATCGACGCAATTTCCGCGGTTCCGCACCGGCTTCTTGGAGAAATTTGCAAAGAGGGGCAACTTAGTCGAGGAAGTCGATTTAAGCGAATCGATAGTGATTCAAGTCATGGCGTTAAACTCATCGGACAGCGTCAGGGATTCTGGCTGCGGCCTGAAGGTCGCTGGATTGCTCTCAAGTGGAGTGACCTGCTGGATATCAAGGCTGACGATGAAACTGTGATGATCGCGTCAAGGGGAACGCTTGGCGAGAATGAGGTCTACTGTCGCTCCTTTTTGGTTACGGGCAAATGGCAGAGAGAATATGCATTCTCTGAGGATCTCCTCCGAGTCGTGTCTGGGGACAAACGATTCCCAGGAGCCTATCTGTTTGCATTCCTGCGATCGGAGGCCGCGTTCCGGCTGTTGCGGTCCATGAGCACTGGGGGCAAACAGCAGGACATCCATGAGGAACTGCGTAAGCGAATCCCTATCCCTGAGTGCACGCCCGAAGATCGGGAGCGGATCGCGGAGACGGTTCGTCAGGCGTATCGGTGGCGGGATGAGGCCGATATGAAGGAAGATCAGGCCTTGACCCTGCTCGACGAAGCGGTGAGAGAGGCGGCTGGCTAGGTATGGCGCGGATTCTCGGTGGCGGCCCCCCGGTCAACGAGGCAGAGCGTCTAACCATCGCGCATCTACGCGATCACGCCCCCGACCACTGGCTGGTGCTGCATAACTTCGAGATTCCCGTGCGTGGGGACGCCTACGAGGTGGATCTCGCGGTCGTCACCGACCATTCGCTCTGCCTGATCGACGTAAAGGGTGTCCACGGTCGCATTCAGGTAATCGGCCGGAAGTGGCACCCGGAGCGGCGGGAGCCGTACGGCTCGCCGGTCGCCAAGCTGCGTGGGCATGCGCGCGCGTTGAAGGGCCTTTTGGAGCGATCCGATCGGGCGCTCAGCCGCGTCTACGTGGACGCGCTGGTCGTGCTCACGGCGGACGACGCCGTGCTGATCGACCCCAACGACCGGCCCGACGCCGACGCGAATGGCGTGACGACGATACGCGATCTGGTGCCGACTCTCAGCGACGTCAGCCGTGTCCGGCAGGGCTTCACCCGGGACGTTCGCCCGTACGGCGAGCGGCTGGTCAACGCGCTTACCGGAAGCGTGCGTCATCCGACCGGCCCTCAGCGGTTCGGTAACTGGGAGGTGGTGGAGCGGCTCGGCGGCACCGAGGAGGTCACCGAATACCGCGCGATCAACGCCACGACCCGAGCGCCGGAAAGGGTCCGGTTGCGGGTCTACACGGTCGATCCGTACCAGCAGGATGAGCAGCGGGCGGCGGAACGCGTCGCGATCGCCAACGCCTACGAGGTGCTCGCCCGTATGCCGGCCCACGAATGCATCGTGCGGCAGCGTGACTTCTTCTCAAGCGAGGACGAGAGCCGCTTTGTCCTTGTGCTCGACGACGCTCACGGTCGGCCACTCAGGCTGTTCCTTGGCAACTCCCGGGAAGCCCTCACCGTCGACGCGAAGATACGCGTAATCGGCGACATGCTGCGCGGGCTCGCGCACGCCCACGCGCACCGGGTCATCCATCGGGCGCTCACGCCCGACGCGGTGCTGGTCACCGGATCGGGCCGGGCACTGCTGACCGGCTTTGACTACGCCAGGCCGGAGACGCCGCGCGACCACACGGTGGAGGGCCGGTTGGCCGACGCGCTCAACCCCTTCTACGTCGCGCCCGAATGCCAGGAACGCGCGCAGGCGATGACCCGGGCCTCGGACGTCTACGCCGCTGGTGTGATCGCCTACCAGTTGCTCACAGGGGAGCTGCCATTCACCTCCACCGCGGACCAGTGGGAGCGGGGAAGCGTGCTTCCGGCGGAGCCCATGGAGGACGTCGGCCTCCCGCAATGGCTGGCCGAGCTGCTCCAGAAGATGTGTGCCCGGGCGCCATCCGCGCGGCTGACCGCCGCGAAAGCGTACGAAGCGCTGTCTCGCGGCGACCGAGGCGCGGGAGCGGGAAACGGTGGCGGGCGTCCCAGCGGCGGAACGAGCGGGCCGGGGCTCGACTATGACAACCTGCCCGAGGGCTATCAGCTCACCCCGCAATACACGGTGCAGCGCAAGCTCGGAAGGGGGACGTACGGCGCTGTCTACCAGGTTTACGACAACCTGGCGGGCACCGACCAGGCCATCAAGATCGTCATCAGAGACCGGGAGTCGGTGGTCGAGCGGCTGCGCCAGGAATACCAGGTGCTGCGCGGGCTGAGCCACCCCAACGTAGTGAAGGTCGAGGGTGCGGCGTACCTGGACGGCGAAGGGCGCTACCCGTACCTCATCTTCGAATATCTGGACGGGCAGGAGGTCGGCCAACTGATCGATGGCCGTCCGCTGGGCCCGGCCGACGCGGTAAAGCTGGCGACCGACGTCGCCCGTGGCCTCGCCTACCTGCACAGCCAGGGCGTCTATCACTGCGACATCAAGCCGAGCAATCTCCTGCGGACTGACCACGGCGGTGTGATCATCGACTTCAACGTGGCAGTGACCGCCGGGTCCAGCCTCTCCAAGGCCGGTGGTACGGCCCGCTACGCGCCACCCGATCGGCCCGTCGGTCCCCCGACCCCCGCCGACCTGGCGGATCGCGATGTTTACTCGCTCGGCGTGACCTTATACGAGGTGCTGACCGGGAGGTGGCCCTTCGCCTCTCGTAGAGGCCCGCAGCTAAGTGAGTTACCCACCGACCCGTCCACGCTGCCAGGGCTCACAGATTTGTCCTCAACTCTGGTCGAGGTGGTCATGAAGGCCATCGCCCCCACGCGCGGCTCCAGGTTCGCCGGTGCGGCGGAATTCCTCGTGGCGCTGGAGGCGGTCGGTGAGAACGTCCGCAAGCGACCCCCAGTTCTCCTCCCGCCCGGCCGTCCGGCGCCATCCGCCCGCAACGTCAACCCGTTCGTCAGCCACCTCAAGACGCTCTATAGCCAGAGCACCAGCAGCAACGCCGGCACCCGGAGCCAGGGCGAGTTCGACCTGTACGTCACGACCGCGCTCGATGACCGGCTCATCCCCGACGTGCTGGCCGGTCGATACCGACTGGTCGTGATTACGGGTAACGCCGGAGACGGGAAGACCGCGTTTCTGGAAAGCCTGGTCCGCGCAGCCGAGAAGAAGGGCGCCACACTGGGCGCGCCACGGAACAATGGCGCGGACGTCCGGCTGCTCAACGGGCATCTACTGCGCACCAACCACGACGGCAGTCAGGACGAGGGAGACACCGCGAACGACGATGTCTTGCTCGACTTCTTCGGCCCCTTCTCTGGGGATGACGGCCCCAGGACGGACGAGCGGGAGACACGACTGATCGCCATCAACGAGGGCCGATTGGTGGACTTCCTCGCGGCGCATGAGCAGAAGTTCGCCTGGCTGGCCGAGGTGGTACGTGCCGGGCTGAACGGTGGCTCGGTCCAGGACGGCGTGGCGGTGATCAATCTCAACCGGCGCAGCGTGGTGGCTGATGCCGAGGATCAGGAGGCATCGATTTTCCAGCGCATGCTGGAACGGATGACACATGAAAAGTTCTGGGCCGCCTGCGAGTCCTGCGAGCTCGTCAGCACCTGCTACGCGCCGCACAATGCGCGCACGCTCGCCCATCCCAGCGCCGGTCCGAAGATCAGCAAGCGGCTGCACAAGCTTTACACGCTTGCTCACTTGCGTGGGCGTTTGCACATCACAGTGCGTGACCTGCGTTCGGCGCTGGCGTACATGCTCACGTCCGGCCGGGATTGCGCGGAGATCCACGAGCTCTACCGCACCGGCAGCGCGGAAGACATCCTCTCCGGCTTCTACTTCAATAGCTGGGCCGGAACCCCGGGCACCAAAGACCGCCTGCTCGCGCTGCTGCGGGAGGTCGATGTCGCCCGGGTGCCCGAGCCCGTGCTGGATCGGCGGTTGGATTACGTGGGGCCGGACGCAGGGCAAGCCATCATGACCGTCGAACAGCGCGGCTCGTACGACGTCGAGTTGTTGAACACGCTCTTCTCCCAGTTGTCCAGGAGCACCGTGCAGTCGGCGCGTAGGCCCACGGCCCACAAGTCTTATCTCGCCTCGGCCCGCCGGCGGTTCTTCTTCGAGTGCGTTGACGACAACCGGGCCGAGCGGCTCCTGCCGTACCGGTCGGCGGGGCGTTTCCTGTCCCTGCTCGCCCACCCCGCAGAGGCGGAGGAACAGCTCTCCGACATCATCGCGGCTATCAACCGGGGCGAGGGGCTCGCCGATCCACGACGGCTCGGAGACTACCTTGCTCTGCAGATCCGGGAGGTCGTCGGCGGGACCATTCGCAGTTACCGGCTGTTCTCCGCCGACGCGCTCAGTCTCGCCGTGGTGCAACCGCCGCGCTCGCCCTATCTGGAGCAGGCGCCGGACAGGCTTGTTCTGCGCTACACGGGAAGAGCGGGGCACTCGGCGGAGCTGCGCATACAGCTCGACCTGTTCGAGCTCCTCCACCGGTTGCAGGAGGGTTACCTTCCCGGCGTGGCCGAACAGCAAGGGCTCTACCTCGGGCTGACCATCTTCAAGAATCAGCTCGCCGCCGCCCCGTACCAAGAGGTGGTGCTCTCCACCGGTGGACGGGACATGCGCAAGGTGAGCAGAGAGCCCAGCGGACGGCTGGTCATGAGTGCCATTCCGGGCGCCATCGGCGGCGACGAGGGAGCGTGACGCGGTGGATCGCGATCACAAGGAATTCCGGCACCCGGGCGTGAGCTACGTGGACTACAAGCAGCTCGAAATGGATCGCGTGCTCACCGGTCTGCTGCCACGGCTGTGGTTCCAGGGGCGTTCCAGCGTCATCCAACGGTCGAAAGACCTCGATGTTGAGGCTTTCACCCAGGCGTTTCTCGAGCATCCTGAGTTCTTCGACGGATTCGACCGGGAGACTACTTATCGATGGCTGGAGACCCATCTGCTGGACGTAGTGAACCGGGGTAAAAGCACGCAAGCGGTGGCCGGCTTGCGGCCGTTGCACGGCTTCACCTATCGGTTCAGGAACTACAGCAGATCACGGCCCTACAACGCCGACGAGCAGCTCTACACCATGTTGCTGCACGCCTCGAGTGAACGCGGCGGCACCGCGCTTGACCTGCTCCGCGGCTTCTTCTTCGCGGGCTCCGACCGTCGTACCGAGGCGCCGAGGCTAGGCGAGGAAATTGACGTCGAAACACAGGCACTAATCAACTTGGCGGAAGCCCAGAAGGGGGCGATCACCGACCGGGAGAGCAGAGGCGAGCAACGATGGCGGCCACCGCTCAACCTGGACGCCTGCGACCTGCTGGCCGACGACGTGCTCCGGCTGATGCGGCACGGCGATTTGCTGCCGCGGACCGTGATGATCGACTATCTGAAGATCCTTTTTGCGTTCCATCTCGCGCTCTACCATCTGCGGCTCATGAAAATGCTGCCCGCAATGGTGAACGGGGGCAACGGAACGGGCCGGGACGGATTCTTCCTCGATGTGGTCGGCATCGCCGGAACGGACACCGCGAAGCTCGCCGAGAGGAGCGCGTCGACATGGTTCGGCCGCATTCCCGAATTCGTCCGAGCCACCTTCGCCGTCAAGAAGCTGGACGAGTTCGCAACGCACCTGGTGAAGCGCGCTAAGCTGCCGCAGCCCAGCGAGGGATTCTTCCGCGTCGACGAACTGCTACGGCTGCTGGAGCCCTCCCGGGCCGAGGACAGGAGGATATTCTTCGGGCAACGGCTGGATCGGCTCCTGGAAGAGCTGGACAGTGCGGATGAAGCGCAAGACCAGCGGATATCGCAGATTCAGGCGCTCGGGCTGGACGAGTTCACCACGTATGTGGAGATCATCACGCTGTTACGTGTGCGGTTCCATCGCAAGTACCTCACCGAGTGTCTCGACTCCCTGCTGTTGAAGAACCGGCAAGGCGCCATGATCGCTCAGCCGCACAAGGGGAACCGGCGCTTTGTGCTGGATAGCAGGCTGCTGGAGGTGCTGCTTCAGCTCGCCATGCTCCGGCAGGGGGCGGACGGAGGCTTCCACACAGAGCCGCTCCGTGTAGACGAGTTCTTGGCGATTCTGCGGGAGCGGTACGGCCTTTACATCGACCAGGTGCCCAAGGGCGATGGGTTCGAGCGGGCCGGCATCACTGACCAGCCCGCATTGCGGGCCAACCGTGACGCCTTGATCGCCAGGCTTCGCGAAATCGGCTTCTACTCCGACCTCTCGGACGCCTACCTCACTCAAACCATCACCCCGCGCTACATCATTGGAACCCACCGATGAGCAACGGACTGCGTCACCTGCGTGACGACGACCTCGATGCGGAGTTGGAAGCGCTGCTGGCGCCTCGGCTGACCAACCTGCTGCAGTCGCGGCAGGATGGGCACTGCATCCGGATAACGGATCTTGAGACGTCTCTGGCCGTCCGGCTCTGCCGCCGCGTACGGACCTCGGTGAGCAATGGAGCCCAGGTGCACGTCCTCGGCGCGCCGCCCGTCGTTCCCGAGGACGTGGCGATCAGCAGCACCAAGCTGGTGGAGTTGCGTAACCCGGACGCTCAGGGCAACCAGCGACCCCCTCTGCTCGCTCTGGTCCCACCCGGCACGCACGCCAGCGCCGAGGATTCATTCGGGGTGGCGACCTTCGAGGAACACGATCTCGGGGACGTCTATCACGATCTCGTCGAGCAGATCCGCAAGGAGCTGCCGGGGGAACTGCGCCACGGCGTCGACGAGCTCTTCTCTGTTCTCGACGAGAAGGGGTGGGCGTACGCCGACGGGCACGCGCGAGCGCGTTATGTGGCGACGATTCGGCTGAACGAGTACGACCGGGCCGCCGCGGGTGCCGCCCTGTTCGAGCTTGGGCTTGTTCCCGACTTCGACTTGTTCAAGGAACCCGGACAGGTGATGAGCAGGGTCACGAGGAACCTGCGGCAGGTGGAGATTCTGAGCGCGGCTGAGCTGTCCGCTCGCTTGCGAGTGATCGAGCTGCCGTTGGCGGATGGGAGTTTCCGCGCGAAGCTGGCTGATTTCTTGACCGGCACCGGTCTGGAAGACCCTCGCATATGGACACGTCAGATCGTGATGGATCGGGCTAACTGGCGTCTGGCGTTCCAGCACTGGCCGTTGCGGGAGGAACGCCCTCAGACTGAGGTCCGCATCACCGTCGGCGAGGTCGGGCTGCCGCGTGTGGGAGATCGGCCAGAACATGCGGAAAACTCGTCTCTGCGCAACCTCACGGGACAGCTCTTTCTCGTCGCAGGCAGGCAAGGACCTGCGCAGCTTCCCGTCACTTTCGACGTCGCCCCAGATCCGCGGCAGGTCCCCGGCCTCGTCAAGTTTGTCGCCCAGCTCGTCTCCGAGGATTCCGGGCCGACAGGCGTCACCGCCGCTGTCGCCGTCAGCAAGACGGCGAAGACCACCTACAAGGCCACGCTCAAGAAGCTGCGCAACGCTCACCTGGAGGAGGGCTGGCACTTCATCCGCGTGCTGCCCCTGGACGACGAGGGCTTGCCGATACCCCTCCAAACCTCATCTGAGGATGCCCAGCCGCTTAATGAAAGCGATCGGTTCTTCGTCGTTGCCGACGATGAGATCGACGATCCGCCGCCCCAGCAGCGCGTGGCCAAGGACGTTGGGGTCACTCACGCCCTGCGCAGGCTGGGCTTCAGCGTGCTCGCCGACGGGCGCGACTGGCGATCCGTTCACTGCCGATCCGTCGCCTGGAAGAGCACTCAAGGAGCGGGCCGTTATACCCTCAGCGCCGCGTTTGGAGCGCACGGATCAACCGAGATCGCGATATCTCCGCCCCTTGCCGATTTGCAGCGTCGCATACTCGCCGACCCCTCGGAGGTACGCCGGTGGCGACTGCAGATCAAGCAGGGACAGGCAGACGAGGCCCTGCCCGAGCCACTGGAACTGGGATCGGACGATGAGGTGATTAATGCCTTCCTCGCCGCACGCACACGCGTCTTCGAGAACATCCGCGGGGCGGAGGGACTCATCGTCGAAGGTGTCGATCTCGGCACGCTGACGGACGAGGTACGGGCGTACGCCGAGGCGTACTGGGATCTTCTCCGACGGCAATTGAATCTTGCCGAGCGGGCGGGCCCGCACATGGTTGCCGGTCACCTGCGTCAACTGGACGCTCTCCTGCGACTCGACACGGTCGAGGTGGACTGCGTGGGTCAGGACGGTTCACATCGGCCCGCTACCCTGGCGGCCCCCACACATCCACTCCGGCTGCTATGGCTCGTGACCTGGGCCGAACTGGGACGCTACTGGCTTGATAGCGCAGTAGAGAATGAGCCGGAAGTGATCAAAGCGGCGGGCGAGACCCTGGCCAGCATGACTGCTCTGGCCTTTCCGCTCGCCATACCGAGGGACGGCAGGCAACTCGCCATGGCCGCAGGCGATCTCAATCCCTATTGGGGCGTCTATTTGCCGAACGGCACCGACGACCCGCAAAGTCTGCTGGCCGAGATCGCCGTGGGACTTCGGATGCCGGACCGTTGGAGGGGCGGAGACTCTGTTTCCGGGAAGCAATTGGCCAACCGGGTAGAGCGCTACCTCCTGTTGCACCCGTATGTGACGACCTTGGTGATCAGTGCGGTGAACGCGGGAAGTGCCGACCACCTGGCCGACATGCTTGTGGAGCTGGCCGGCCGTAAGGAAACCAAGGACATCAACTTCGACATCCGGCTCTTCACGAACGATCCGAACGCGCCGGGGCAGGGCGACGCGCTCGCCGCGCTGCTGCGTGGCGAGTGGAGCACCTCTGCCGCGGCCGAGTCGTTCCATACGAGATCGGCTGGAGGGATTACTCCCAAGCTCGCGGTGGCCGTACGGCCGCTCAGCGAGTTTCGGGCCGCGACCAGCATGCAGCCCTCGCACATCACGATGCTGTTTGACGCCTTCAACGGTGAGACCTTCACCGCTGGACGGTTGGAAGAGAGTGGCACGGCTCCGGTGCACGGGCTGCGCCAGGACGTCACCGTCGTATACCAGGAACATGAGGGGGATGATGAGGACGGCGGTGTGTCCGCAGACCCCCCAACGTGGCGCAAGCAGCCGCGGCATGGACCCGCTTATCCAATCCCAGGCGCCGAAGAGCTCTCAGACCTTCTGGCGGCGCTGCCGCAGACCATTTCGACCGCCGCGGCGGCCGTCACGACGGGCGAGGTCGGCACGGGCCTGGTACCGCAGGTTACGCTCGCACTCACGCCACGCGACAGCACCCTGCTTCATCAAGCGCATAGTGCGAGCGACTGGGTCGTCACGGTTGATCGGACCTTGGGTATCGAGTACTTCGACCGCCCAAGCAGCGAGCGGCGACCGGACTACGTAATTGACTTTGACGTGGACAGCGCCGAAGGGCTCGGCCATCACATCGTCGTCACCTCGCGGTCCGCCGACGAACTGCGTGCTCTGCTGAACCCGCTGCTATCGCAGCACGACCTGGGGATCGACGAACGGCACATCGCCACCTTCTTCGATCAGCTTCGGCTGCTCTCCGGACGGCTGGCCTTCAAGGTGGCGTCCGTCGCTGCGACCGCGCGCACAGAAGTTCTCGGGCTGGCCCTGGCTCGGTTGTATCTGGAATATCAGGGGGCGCTTGCCGACCAGATCGTGGTGCCTTTGGACGCGCACCTGGAGCTATATCGTGATGCAAGGCGGAGAGCCGATGAAGTGGGAGAGGCGGTCGGCTTTCAGCGTGCCGACCTCGCGCTCTTCGGGCTGAATGCTAGGACGCGGACGATCACGTGCCGGCTTGTCGAGGTCAAGTGCTACCGCGACCTGTCCGACTATCAGCGTCTGAAGGGGGAGATGGCCGAACAGGTCAGGCAAAGCCAGCTCGTGCTGACCCGGCATTTTGACCCTCAACTCACACAGCCGGACCGGCCCGATCGGGCGGTCAAGAACGCCGAACTGGCCACATTGCTACGCTCCTACCTCGGTAGGGCCGTACGGCACGGAACCATGCGGCCCGACGCGGCTCGCGAGGCGCGATGGATGCTCGACCGACTGGATGGCGGCTACCGGATCGGATTCACCAAGACCGGCCTCGCATTCGACCTCGGCAGCAGCGGCTCTGGCACTGAGCTCGAAGATGGCATGGAGTTCCATAGCATCGGGCGAGATCTGATCATCGAACTTATCGACGCCGTACCAACCGACCCCGTCCTTGCTAAAGCCGAGACTGGCGCGAGTCTCGCAGCGTTGTCCCTGTCGGTGCCCCGTCTGCCCCAGGCGGCCTTCCGTGGTCCCGTACGCAGTTACGAGGTGCCGGAGGAACGGATCCGGCCAATCGACATCGATGAGCTTCCTGCGGACGCGGAGGAGTCGCACGCTGTCGATGACGTAAGAGAGATCACCATGCCGACAGGGCAGAACGGGAATCCGACCCCGGAGTCCGTTTCCGTCGTGCCCTTGCCTGCCACGGGTTTGGTGCAGAGCGTCGACAGCCAGGTTGAACCGCCGTTCGCTGCGGGACCGGGAGCAGCAGAGGTTACGTCTGAGGGGGCCGCGGAAGAGGCAGAACCGAGTGTTACGCCGACTGCCGTCTCTCTGCCGTCGCCCGACATCGTCCTGGGAGCGAGTTCGCCGACCCCTCAGTACGGCCTGCTGGGAGAAGTCGCAGGGCGGCGCGTCGCTCTCGACCTGAATGAGACCCACACCATAAGCCTTTTCGGTGTACAGGGGGGAGGGAAGAGTTACACCCTCGGGTCCATCATCGAAGCCGCCTCGCTTTCGGTGCCGCCGGTCAACGAGCTGCCTCGTCCGCTTGCCACGATTGTCTTTCACTACAGTCCGACGCTGGATTACGCGCCAGAGTTCACCAGCATGGTCTCGCCGAACGACGACCTCGAACAGCTCAGGGTGCTTCGGGAAAAGTACGGCGCGGAACCCGCGGCGCTGACGGACGTAGTGATGCTGGTTCCGGAGGATCAACTTAACCAGCGCCGGGAGGAGTACCCGGACATCAAAGTGCTGCCGTTGAAGTTCGGTTCCAGCGAATTGCGGGCGGAGCACTGGCGTTTTCTCATGGGCGCGATCGGCAACCAGTCCACGTACATTCGGCAGCTCCAGCGTGTCATGAAGGCGCATCGGAATGATCTACGACTGGATGTGATTAGACGGGGAGTGGAGGAGTCAACCCTGTCTGACAACCTCAAACAACTCGCGCAGCAGCGACTGGACCTCGCCGCTGAATACATCGATGATGGAGCACGTATCAAAGAACTAGTGCGACCAGGCCGGATGATAATCGTCGACCTTCGAGACGAGTTCATTGAGAAGGACGAGGCTCTCGGACTATTCGTCGTTCTCATGCAGCTGTTTGCGGAAGCGCAGGCCGACGGAGAGCGGTTCAATAAGCTGGTGGTTTTCGATGAGGCGCACAAGTACATCGAGAGCCCGGACCTGGTAGCGGGGCTTGTGGAGAGCGTCAGAGAGATGCGCCACAAGGGCATGAGCGTTCTGGTCGCCAGCCAGGACCCGCCCTCAGTGCCGATTTCTCTGATCGAACTGTCGAATCACGTGATACTGCACAAATTCACCTCGCCGGCCTGGCTAAAGCACCTTCAGAAGGCCAACGCGTCTCTGGCAGACCTCACGTCCACCAAGATGGCGGCGCTCACTCCAGGCGAGGCGTACGTGTGGTCTAGCAAGGCAACGGATGCGGCTTTCACGCGAAGCGCGATGAAAATTCGCCTCCGTCCTCGAGTGACTCGTCATGGCGGAGGTACGAAGACGGCGGTCGACTGACATCGACATCAGGCGTGGGCTATGAGAGTCGCACCTGTATCAGCCAATGAAGCGTGGTCCTGGGGTGTGTCCTCAGCGAGGCACATCCGCCGGGGAGGAGCGTGGCGGTTGCGGTTAGCAGGGCTGCTCCGATGGTGTGTTGGTAAAGGCGGTGAGGATAATCAGCGGACCTAGTACTCCAGCCGTAGATCGCGGTCTTGCGTGGTGAGCGGGGGTGTAGAGATAGGGACGGCCACCGCGATCATTGAGTGTTGTGCTGACAATCAACGATCGTGCGGTGGCCGCAGGTGCCAGC
>NZ_BMPY01000003.1 GCF_014647835.1 Microbispora rosea subsp. aerata | reverse complement strand
GTTTCGGCGGTTATAGCGGCAGGGAAACACCCGGTTACATTCCGAACCCGGAAGTTAAGCCTGTCAGCGCCGATGGTACTGCATCGGGGACGGTGTGGGAGAGTAGGACGCCGCCGGACAATCTTTTGAGAAGGGGCCATCCCGTGACGGGGTGGCCCTTTCCGTATTTTCAGACCTTTTTCGCGGCGACACGTCTGGGGCGGGGAAGACCGCGCATGGGCTGCCACCGGGGCCAGTCGTGGGTTCCCGTACGCTGAAGGGCGTGGAATATCGAGCCGTCGAGCAAGCGATCATGGCACGGGGGGTGGAGTGGGATTTCAGCCCCACTCTTGACCGGATCACTGCGCTGATGGAGATCCTCGGCGACCCCCAGAACTCGTACGAGGTCGTTCATATCGCGGGGACCAACGGGAAGACGAGCACCGCGCGCATGGTCGAGGCCCTGCTGCGCGAACGCAACCTGCGAGTGGGCCGCTACACCAGCCCTCACCTGCAGTCGATGCGCGAGCGGATCTCGATCGACGGCGAGCCGCTGTCGGAGGAGCGGTTCGCCGAGGTATACCAGGACATCCTGCCCTACCTCGAGATGATCGACGCCAAGGTCGGCAAGCTCAGCTTCTTCGAGGTGCTGACGGCGATGGCGTTCGCGGCGTTCGCGGACGCGCCCGTGGACGTCGCGGTGATCGAGACCGGCATGGGCGGCACCTGGGACGCGACGAACGTCGCCGACGCGACGGTCGCGGTCATCACGCCCATCTCGCTCGACCACACGGACTACCTCGGTCCGGACATCGCGACGATCGCCGGTGAGAAGGCCGGCATCATCAAGCCGAAGGCCACGGCCGTGCTGGCGCAGCAGGCGCTGCCCGCGGCCGAAGTGCTCATGCGGAGGGCGGCCGAGGCCGGCGCGGTGGTCGCCCGCGAAGGGCTGGAGTTCGGCGTGCTCCATCGCGAGCTCGCCATGGGCGGCCAGATGCTCCAGCTCAAGGGCTTGAAAGGCGTGTACGAAGACGTCTTCCTGCCGTTGTACGGCTCGCATCAGGCCGGCAACGCCGCAGGCGCCCTGGCCGCCGTCGAGGCGCTCACCGCCGGCGACGACCCGCTGGGCGAGGAGGTCGTCCGGCAGGCGTTCGCCGAGGTGCGAAGCCCGGGACGGCTGGAAATCGTGCGGCGCGGACCGACCGTGCTGATCGACGCGGCGCACAATCCCGCCGGTATGGAGGCGACGGTCGAGGCCCTGACCGAGGCGTTCGGGTTCACCCGGCTCGTCGCCGTGGTGGCCGTGATGGCGGACAAGGACGTGGACACGATCTTGGATTTGCTGGAACCGGTGGCCCAGGAGATCGTGGTCACCCGCAACTCGTCCGCGCGCTCGATGAGCCCGGACGACCTGGAGGCCCGAGCGGAGGCGATCTTCGGCCGGGACCGCGTCCACATCGAAGACCGGCTCGACGACGCCATCGACACGGCCGTCGCGCTCGCCGACCAAGGCGACGAGTTCAGCTCCGGGGTCCTCATCACCGGCTCGGTCGTTACCGCGGGCGACGCGCGCATCCTCCTCAAGGCCAACAAATGAGCAGCGGCGTGTTCGAAGTGACCCCCGGCATGCGCCGGCTCTGCGCGACCGTCCTCGGAATGCAGGCGATCGTCGTGGCGCTCATCAGCCCGGTCGCGATCACCATCAACCACGTGTCCCCGCCGGTCGCGCTGACCGTCGGGCTCGGGCTGGCCGCCCTCTGCGTGGTGGTCGCCGGCCTGCTGAAACGCCCGTACGCCTACATCATGGGCACCGTGCTGGAAATCGCGACAATCGCGACGGGATTCCTCGTTCCGGTCATGTTTTTCCTCGGGGTGATCTTCGCTGCCCTGTGGATGACTGCCATCTTCGTCGCTCGCCGTGTCGAAGGGACGACGAAGCGCTAAAGTCGGCAACCATGGCCGTCCCTCCCGTACCGCAGGCTCGGACCGCCGCGCCGGTTCGTGCCGTGCGCGTTCCCCTGCTGGTCGACGTCGTCATCGGGCTGCTCACCCTGGTGGCCCTTCCTCTGGCGCTCGTCGCCATCCCGAACACGATCTCCGTCGTGGCGGCGCTGCTGCCGCCGGGCGTGTCGCAGGTCGACATGATCCGCGCCCACGGCCTGGCGCTGCCCGCCATGCTGGTGACCGTGCCGCTCGCCGCGGTCGCGGTGCGCAGGTTCCGTGCCGCGCCGATCCTCGTGGCGGGGCTCACTCTGCTCGCGCTCGCCGACGTCGCCGGGGGATACACCGACACCGTCACGCTCGTCGGCGTGCTGCGCGTGCTGCACGGGATCGGCGCGGGCATGCTCGTGCCGGCCACGCTGGTCGCGGTCGCCGAGCGTCCCCGGCGGCGGGTGCTGCTGCCGATCTGGGCGGGCACGCTGGCCGCCTCGCTGCTGACGGCCCAGGCCCTCGCGCTGTGGGCCATCCGCGACGTGACCTCCTGGCAGGTCACCCTCCAGCCGTACCCGCTGCTCACCGGGGTGGCGCTGGCCCTCGCCGCGGCCTACCTGGTGCTGTGGATGGTGTCCGGCGACGGCGGGACGCGGGCCGAGGGGGAGATCCTGCCCGCGGGCCGGCCGACGTCGGCGGAGCGCGGGCGGCTCGCGCTGGCGATCGTGCCCGCAGTGGCGATCGCGGTGCTGGGTGTCGGCATCACCTTCGACTGGCCGCCGCGTCTGGTCGTGATCGCCGCGGCGGTCGTGGTGGCGGCGATGCTGGCCCTCGCGGCGCTCGGCGCGTTCGAGGGGCCCGGCGGCCGTACGCTCGCCTTCGTCAACGTGGCGGTCGGGCTGGTCGTGCTGCCGACGTCCGCGCAGATGACCTACATCGAGCTGGGCGGCCCGCTGGGCGGCCCCGGGCTCAGGGGCCTGTGGGTGCCGTTCCTGGTGGCCGCGCTGACCTCCCTCGCCGGCGCGCTCCTCGCGGGGCGGGCGCCCGAGACGTTCGCGGCCCGGCTGGCCGTCCTCGGCCTGGCGGCCGTCGTCGTGGGGCTGGCCGCGATCAGGCTGCTGGTCCCCGCGCCGTCCGGCACGCCGCTGGTGGTGCCGTTCGTCCTGATCGCCACGGGCTCGGCGGTGGCGCTGGTCGGCGCGTTCCGCACGGCGGGCCTCGGGTCGGCGATGCTGGGCCTGTCGCTGTGCTTCCCCGCCGTTCTCGCGGGCTTCCTGCTCGGCACCGGCATCCAGGTGAACCGGCTGCGCGACGCGGCCGAGACCGCGGGCGGCAATGGGGACGCCCTGGTCGAGGGGTTCATCGACGCGCTGCACATGTGGGCGCTCGTCGGCGGGTTCGTCGTGGTCGGCGTGATCGTGCTGTCGTCCGTGCTGGCCCGGCGGGCCGCCGCAGCGTCCGCGGGCGGCCCGGTGGTGATCCCGGCGCCGACGCCGTCGCCGGAGGAGGACGACGACACCCCCGGCGACGCGGGCCCCGCGCGCTGAACGGCCGTGCCCCGCGACGCGTGCGATCGGAGCGGCGTCCCCGGACCGGTAAGCTGCCGTTGCGCACAGAGCTTCCGCAGCCGGAGCTCCCAGACGCTTGACGGGTGAGCCCGCGATCCGCCGGGTCACCGTGTACGGCGAGTCAACCGACCTGAGGAGAAAAGACCGTGTCCGAGCGTACGCTTGTCCTGATCAAGCCCGACGGGGTCCGTCGCGGCCTCATCGGCGACGTCATCAGCCGCATCGAGCGCAAGGGCCTCAAGATCGTGGCGATGGACCTGCGCACGCTCGACGCCGAGACGGCCAAGGCCCACTACGCCGAGCACTCCGAGCGTCCGTTCTTCGGCGAGCTGGTGGAGTTCATCACCAGCGGCCCGCTGGTCGCGATGGTGCTCGAGGGTCCCCGGGCCGTCGAGGCGTTCCGCGGCCTGGCCGGCCTGACCGACCCGGTGAAGTCCGCGCCCGGCACGATCCGCGGCGACCACGCGCTGGAGATCGGCGAGAACGTCGTCCACGGCTCCGATTCGCCGGAGTCCGCCGCCCGGGAAATCAAGATTTTCTTTCCCGACCGTTTCTAGCCCTTGCCACACGACAGGCCCCGGTTTAAACCGGGGCCTCTCGTGTTTTTCCAGGTGGTGACCGAGGTTAGGCGGGGGGACGCCGGTTTTTCCGGGGGCTTGAGGGCTCGATGTGCCCAGTGATGAGCACATGCCGTTACGATTCGAATGCGATGCGTCATCCCGCACTCCCGCTGAACCCGGTAACCGCTAACCACCTGAAGGAAGGCTTCCTTCCGCATGGGCAGCAAGCTGACACTCCTGGGCCGTGACATGGCTGTCGACCTTGGCACGGCGAACACTCTCGTCTACGTCCGAGGGCGCGGCATCGTCTTGAACGAGCCGTCCGTCGTCGCCATCAACGTCACGACAGGAAAGATCGTGGCAGTTGGGATAGAAGCGAAGCGGATGATCGGGCGGACGCCCGGAAACATCGTCGCGATCCGTCCTCTGAGGGACGGTGTCATCGCGGATTTCGATGTCACCGAGCGAATGCTGCGGTACTTCATCCAGAAGATTCACAAACGCCGTCACTTCGTGCGCCCGCGCATCATCGTGGCCGTGCCGAGCGGCATCACCGCGGTGGAGCAACGCGCGGTGAAGGAGGCGGGCTACCAGGCAGGGGCCCGCCGCGTATACATCATCGAGGAACCGATGGCGGCCGCGATCGGCGCCGGCCTGCCGGTCCACGAGCCGACCGGGAACATGGTCGTCGACATCGGCGGCGGCACCACCGAGGTGGCCATCATCTCGATGGGCGGCATCGTGACCAGCCAGTCGATCCGCGTCGGGGGTGACGAGCTCGACCAGGCGGTCATGGCGTACGCCAAGAAGGAATACTCCCTGATGCTCGGCGAGCGCACGGCGGAGGAGGTCAAGATCGCCGTCGGGTCCGCCTGCGTCACGGGGGAGGACTTCCACGCCGAGGTGCGCGGCCGCGACCTGGTGAGCGGCCTGCCGAAGACGGTCGTCATCAGCGCCGAGGAGATCCGCCGATCGATCGCCGAGCCGGTGAACTCGATCGTGGACGCGGTTAAGTCCACGCTGGACAAGTGCCCGCCAGAGCTCTCGGGCGATCTCATGGACCGGGGCATCGCCGTGACCGGTGGCGGCGCCCTGCTGCGCGGCATGGTCGACCGGCTGCGTGAGGAGACCGGCATGCCGGTGCATCTGGCCGAAAACGCGCTCGATTCGGTCGCGCTCGGCTCCGGGCGGTGTGTGGAGGACTTTGAAGCCCTCCAGCAGGTGCTCGTGCCGGAGCCCCGCAACTAAGGAGCGTCATGAGAGACACCCGCCGCGCCCGTCTCACGCTCGGACTCCTCCTCGCCGTGGCGCTGATCCTCATCACCGTGGATCACCGGGCCGGGAACGACCGCGTCCTCGGCCCGGTGCGCGACTTCGCGAGCGCCGTGTTCGGGAAGGCCGAGCGCGTCGGCGCCGCCGTCACCCGGCCGATCACTGGTTTCGTCACCATGCTGCGCGACGCGCCCACCGCCCGGCGCGTGATCACCGATCTCCGCAAGGAGAACGCGCGGCTGCGCGACGAGGTGTCGGCGAACCGGCTCGACCGGGCGCGGGCCGAGAAGCTGGACCGCATGCTCGGGCTGGCGGGACTCGGACGCTACCGCATCGTGCCGGCCCAGGTCGTCGCGCGGCGTACGGTGGCCGGTTTCGAGGACACGGTCGAGATCGACGTCGGCACCGGCGACGGCATCCGGCCCGACATGACGGTGCTGAGCGACGTGGGGCTGGTCGGCCGCATCGTCCAGGCGGGCCCGGACAGCTCCACGGTGGCCCTGCTGACCGACCCGGCGCTGTCGGCCGGGGCCCGGCTGGAGGGCGGCAACGAGCTCGGCGTCGTGAGCGGCCTCGGCGAGGCGGGCGGCGGCGGCAACCTCATCAGGTTCCGCCTGCTCGACTCCACGGTGCCGATCGGCGTGGGCCGCCGGATCGTCTCGTTCGGTTCGCAGCAGAGCAAGCCGTACGTGCCGGGCGTGCCGATCGGCATCGTCGAGCGGGTGGACAACACGCCGGGCGAGGTGACCAGGACGGCCTACGCGCGGCCCTTCACCGACTTCTCCGCGCTGGACGTCGTCGGCGTGGTGGTCGCGGCGCCCAAGCGGGACCCGCGCGACGCGGTGCTGCCGCCGGTGCCGAAGCCGCCCAAGCCGCGACCGGAGGAGCAGCGGCGCGGCGACGCCGACCGCGGACGGGAACGCGGCTCGCTGGAGGCCGAATGGGGGCTCGTCGCGGGCGACGATCCGCGGGCCGCCGCCGAGCGGCGGTCGCGCGGCGGTGCGCCCGAGGCCGCACAGGAGCGGCGTGGCCGGAACGGCACGCGGGCCGTCGGCGGCGAGCAGCACGCCCAAGAGCCGCCCGCCGCACGCGAACCGCGCGCCGACCGTGACCAGCGTGCCGTTCACGACCAGCGTGCCGGGCGGGCCGGAGACTCCGCCGACGCGGCGCACGAGCCCCGGCGGCACGACGGCCGCGGTGGAGGGAACTGACCGATGGCCCGCAACCTCGTCGCCGCGCTGCTGCTCTTCGTCGCCCTGGTCCTCCAGGTCAGCGTGGTGAACCGGCTGCTGTTCTCCTGGGCGCCCGACCTGGTGCTCCTGACCGTCGCCGCGCTCGCGACCCGGCGCGGTCCCGTGCCCGGCGCGGTGATCGGCTTCTGCGGAGGGCTGGCCTACGACCTGCTGCCGCCCTCCAACCACACGCTGGGCCAGTACGCCCTGGTCCTGTGCTTCCTGGGCTACGCGGCCGGTCGTGTGGGAGATCGCCTGCCGCTGCTCGCCGTGGCGGCGTGCGCGATCGCGGCGCCCGGCCTGCTGGCCGGCCTGGGCGCGCTGCTCGGCGCCCCGGGGATCACCTGGCCGGTGCTGGCCACGGCGTGGCCCCGGGCCGCGATCTGCAATCTCGTGGCCGCCCCGCTGGTGCTCCGGGCGGTCAAGGTCACGCACGGCGGCCACCGGAGGCGCGCGGGCGGTGGCGAGCTCGTGCCGAGCTGGAGACGGGGGATGGCATGACACGTTTGCGTGGGCGCCTGCTCGTCCTGCAGGTGCTGGTCATCGCCATGATCGTGGTGCTCGTCGTTCGGCTGTGGCAGGTCCAGGTGGTGCAGGGGCCGAGGTTCGTCACGGTCGCGACCGAGACGCGCACCCGCGAGGTGCGGGTGCCCGCCCTGCGGGGGGCGATCCTCGACTCCTCGGGCCGTCCGCTCGTGCGCAACCGTACGACGCTGGTGGTCAGCGTGGACCGGGGCCGGCTGGAACGGATGCCGGACGGCGGTGACGCCGTGCTCCGCCGGCTGTCGGCGGTGCTGAAGGTGCCGGTGACGAAGCTCAAGCAGGAGATCCGGGCGTGCGGCCCCGGCGTCAGCCGTCCGTGCTGGCCCGGCTCGCCGTACACGCCGATCCCGGTCGCCACCAACGTCAACCCGCGGGCGGCGCTGCAGATCCTGGAGCGTCAGGAGGACTTCCCGGGTATCACCGCGGACATCCAGGCGATCCGCGACTATCCCAACGGCAAGGACGCCGCGCAGCTCCTCGGCTACCTGCAGCCGGTGACGCAGAGCGAGCTGGAAAAGCGGGAGGGCCTCAAGGCCAACTACTCCGGCGTCGACCTCATCGGCCGCGACGGGCTGGAGCGCACCTACGACGCCGCGCTGCGCGGCACGCCCGGTCTGCGCAACGTGCAGGTCGACCGGATGGGCAAGGTCATCACGGTCAACCAGCAGTCCGATCCGGTCCCCGGCGACATCCTGGTGACCAGCATCGACGCCAAGGTGCAGCGCATCGTCGAGAAGTCGCTCGACCAGGCCATGCGCGAGGTGCCGAGATCGGACGGCGCCGCCGGCGTGGTGCTCGACATCAAGACCGGCCGCGTCATCGCGATGGCCAGCCGGCCGACGTACGACCCCAAGGTCTGGACGGGCGGCATCTCGGAGAAGGACTACCGGTGGCTGCTGTCGGAGAAGTCCGGCAAGCCGCTGGTGTCGCGGGCGATCGCCGGAGAATACGCCCCCGGTTCGACTTTCAAGATCAGCTCGGTGTCGGCGATGGTCGCCGACGGCCAGCCGCTGCACGGCACCTACCAGTGCCCGAGCTCCTACACCGTCGAGGGCCGGGCGTACCCGAACGCCGGCGGCATGAGCCTGGGCGCGATCTCCCTGCACACCGCGCTGGTCAAGTCGTGCGACACCGTCTTCTACAAGGCCGGGTACGAGGAGTGGCTGCGCGACGGCGGCAAAACGCCCAAGGCCAAGGTCAAGGAGCCGATGCCGACGATGGCGAAGGCCTACGGATTCGGCCGCCGCACGGGCATCGACCTGCCCGGCGAGTCTCCCGGGCGCATCCCCACCCGTGCGTGGAAGCTCGACCTGTACAACTCGACCAAGGCGGAGATGTGCAAGCGGGCCAAGATCGGCTACCCGGAGATGAAGAACCAGAACCAGGCGGCGTACGCCAAGCGGCTGGCCCGCGAGCACTGCCTGGAGGGCATGATCTTCCACGCCTACGAGGCGGTGAACCTCTCCATCGGCCAGGGCGACGTGCTGGTCACCCCGCTCCAGCTCGCCCGCGCGTACGCGGCGCTGCTGGGCGACGGCAACGTGCGCAGCCCGCGTGTCGGCTGGGCGCTGATGCGTCCGGACGGCACCCTCAAGCAGGAGATCCCGGTCCCGGTCGAGGGACGCCTGCCGATCAGCGACGAGACGCGCGAGTACATCCGCAAGGCCCTCGCCGAGGTGCCCTCGGAAGGCACGGCGGCGGGCGCGTTCCGCGGGTTCCCGCTGAACGTCGTCAAGATCGGCGGGAAGACCGGTACGGCGGAGGTCTACGGCAAGGCGGACACGTCGTGGTTCGCGTCCTTCGCGCCCGCGGACAAGCCGCGGCTGGTCACTGTGGTGATGGTGGCGCAGGGCGGCTTCGGCGCCTCGACCGCCGCGCCCGCCGTACGGCGCATCTGGGAAGGGATATACGGCATCGGCAAGGGGGACGACGGCAAGCCGCGCCAGCCGGCGCTTCCGGACGGCAAACCGGTGACGCGGCTGCCGGCCATCAGCCGCGAGTCGCAGTGAGGCGGAGCCAGCCATGACTGATGCCATCGGGGTGAGGCGGAGGTCGTTCGCGAGCCGCGTCGTCGGCCGGGGTTCGGTCGTCTGGCGGATGGACTGGCTGCTGTTCGGCGCCGTGGCGGCGCTCAGCCTCATCGGCACGCTGCTGGTGTGGTCGGCCACCCGCACCTGGTCGTCGATCGAGCCGACGGGCATGGCCAAAAAGCATGTGCTCAACCTGCTCATCGGCCTGGCCATCTACAGCGCGGTCGCGGTGTGCGACTACCGGTGGCTGCGCACGTACGCGCCGGTCCTGTACGGCATCGCGGTCCTCGGGCTGATCCTGGTGATCAGCCCGATGGGATCGACGGTCAACGGCCACCACTCGTGGATCCTGCTGGGCGGTGGTTTCGCCCTGCAGCCGGCCGAGCTGATGAAGCCGGCGCTGGTGGTGATGCTGGCCCGGCTGCTGGTCCCGACGTCCGAGAAGGGGAAGGCGAAGGACCGCCCGAGGGC
The DNA here is from genome assembly GCF_014647835.1 of Microbispora rosea subsp. aerata. Taxonomy (GTDB): domain Bacteria; phylum Actinomycetota; class Actinomycetes; order Streptosporangiales; family Streptosporangiaceae; genus Microbispora; species Microbispora aerata. The sequence goes on along the minus strand of NZ_BMPY01000003.1, from coordinate 282,218 downwards.
CACCGGCGTCGCCCTGTCGCTGGCGGCGGTGGGCGCCGCGGCGGTGCTGGTCATGATGCAGCCCGACCTCGGCACCACGATGGTGCTGGTGGCGACCACCGGCGCGATCATCGTCTTCGCCGGGATACGCAAGCGCTGGGTCGTGGTCGGGCTGCTGCTCGCGGGTGTCGCGGCGGTGGCGGTGTGGTCCCTCGGGCTGCTCAAGCCGTACCAGGTGGCGCGGTTCACCGCGCTCATCGACCCGTCGAGCGACCCGCGCGGCGTGGGCTACAACAGCACGCAGGCGCTGGTGGCGATCGGGTCGGGCGAGGTGTTCGGCAAGGGCCTGTTCCACGGCGGCCAGACCACGGGACGGTTCGTGCCCGAGCAGCACACCGACTTCATCTTCACCGTCGCGGGCGAGGAGCTCGGCTTCGTCGGGTCGGTCACCGTGGTGGCCCTGCTCGGCGTGGTGCTGCTGCGCGGCGTGCGGATCGCCCGGATGTGCAACGACAGGTTCAGCGCGCTCGTCTCCGGCGGCATCATCGCGTGGCTGGCCTTCCAGACCCTGGTCAACGTCGGCATGACCATCGGCATCATGCCGATCACCGGTGTGCCGCTGCCGTTCGTCTCCTACGGCGGCACCGCGACGTTCGCGAACATGATGGCGGTGGCCATCCTGCAGGCGATCCACCTCAGATCGCGGCCGGTGTGAGGCACGGCCCGCCGGGTCCGCCTCCGAGATGGCGGACCCCGGCCCGCGCCGCGGGAGACCGGGCGGCGCGACGGCCGCGGTTGGCGCTCCCGCCGCGGCGGGAAGATCCGCAGGGGACACTCCCGGGAGCCGATACCCTGGATGCATGTCTGTCGAGTCGTTGTTTCCCCGCCTGGAGCCGCTGCTGCCGAAGGTGCAGAAGCCGATCCAGTACGTCGGGGGCGAGCTGAACTCGACGGTCAAGGACTGGGACGAGGCGACCGTCCGGTGGGCCCTGATGTACCCGGACGCCTACGAGGTCGGCCTGCCCAACCAAGGGGTGCAGATCCTCTACGAGATCCTCAACGAGCTGCCCGAGACGCTTGCGGAGCGCACCTACGCGGTGTGGCCCGACCTCGAGGCGCTCATGCGGTCCGAGGGCGTCCCGCAGTTCACCGTGGACAGCCACCGGCCGGTCCGGGCCTTCGACATCCTCGGTGTGTCGTTCGCCACGGAGCTCGGCTACACGAACCTTCTCACCGCGCTCGACCTGGCGGGGATCCCGCTGGAGGCGGCGGACCGGACCGACGAGGACCCGATCGTGCTGGCGGGCGGCCACGCCGCGTTCAATCCGGAGCCCATCGCCGACTTCCTCGACGCCGCCGTGCTCGGCGACGGCGAGCAGATCGTCATCGCGATCTCCGAGGTGCTGCGTGAATGGAAGGCCGAGGGCTCGCCCGGCGGCCGCGACGAACTGCTGATGCGCCTCGCCTCCAGCGGCGGGGTGTACGTCCCGAAGTTCTATGACGTCGAGTACCACCCGGACGGCCGCATCAAGCGCGTCGTCCCCAACCGCGACGGCGTGCCGGCGCGGGTGTTCAAGCACACGGTCATGGACCTCGACGAGTGGCCGTACCCGAAGAAGCCGCTGGTCCCGCTCGCCGAGACCGTGCACGAGCGGTTCAGCGTCGAGATCTTCCGAGGCTGCACCCGGGGCTGCCGCTTCTGCCAGGCGGGGATGATCACCCGCCCGGTCAGGGAGCGGTCGATCACCACGATCGGCGACATGGTCGAGGCGGGGATCAAGGAGTCCGGCTTCAGCGAGGTCGGGCTGCTGTCGCTGTCCAGCGCGGACCACTCCGAGATCGCCGACATCACCAAGGGCCTCGCCGACCGTTACGAGGGCAGCCAGATCGGCCTGTCCCTGCCGTCCACCAGGGTCGACGCGTTCAACATCGACCTGGCGAACGAGCTGTCCAGGAACGGCCGCCGTTCCGGGCTCACGTTCGCGCCCGAGGGCGGGTCCGAGCGGATGCGCAAGGTGATCAACAAGATGGTCACCGAGGAGGACCTGATCCGCACGGTCACCACCGCCTACTCCAACGGCTGGCGGCAGGTGAAGCTCTACTTCATGTGCGGGCTCCCCACCGAGGAGGACGAGGACGTCCTCGGCATCGCCGACCTGGCCAAGAAGGTCATCAAGGCCGGCCGTGAGGCGACGGGCTCGCGCGACATCCGCTGCACGGTCTCCATCGGCGGGTTCGTGCCCAAGCCGCACACGCCGTTCCAGTGGGCCGCCCAGTGCGACCACGAGACGGTGGACCGCCGGCTGCGCGCGCTGCGCGACGCCCTGCGCTCCGACAAGGAGTACGGCAGGGCCATCGGCTACCGCTACCACGACGGCAAGCCGTCGATCGTGGAGGGGCTGCTGTCGCGCGGCGACCGCCGGGTGGGCAAGGTCATCCGGGCCGTCTGGGAGGACGGCGGCCGGTTCGACGGCTGGAGCGAGCACTTCTCGTTCGAGCGGTGGATGGCCGCGGCCGAGCGGGCCCTGGCCGACGAGCCGGTCGACGTGGACTGGTACACGACCCGCGAACGGGACGAGCACGAGGTGCTTCCGTGGGATCACCTCGACGCCGGCCTCGACCGCGAGTGGCTGTGGCAGGACTGGCAGGACGCGCTCAACACGGTCGAGGTCGAAGACTGCCGCTGGTCGCCCTGCTACGACTGCGGCGTCTGCCCGACGATGGGCACGGAGATCCAGATCGGGCCCACGGGCAGGAAACTGCTGCCACTCACCGTGATCTGACGCTCACGGCCTATCCTGAGAAGACGATCGACCGACACCGGAAGGACGAAGGAACTCTGAAACCCGTTCCCGAGGGTCCCGCGCCCGAACCCACGGTGCAGCGCCTTCGCGTGCGCTACGCGAAGCGGGGCCGCCTGCGCTTCACCAGCCACCGCGACATCTCCCGTGCCGTCGAAAGGGCGGTGCGGCGAGCGGGCATTCCGGTGGCCTACAGCGCCGGCTTCAGCCCGCACCCGAAGATCTCCTACGCCGGGGCCGCCCCCACCGGAGTGGCGAGCGAGGCCGAGTATCTCGAGATCGGGGTGAGCCGGCCGTGCGACCCGCGGCGGGTGCGCGACGATCTCGACGCCTCGCTGCCGCCGGGGCTTGACGTGCTCGACGTCGTGGAGGCGCGGGACGGGAACCTGGCCGACCGGCTGGAGTGCTCGACGTGGGAGCTGCGGCTCCCCGGGGCCGATCCGGCCGAGGCCGAGCGGGCGGTGAAGGAGTTTCTGGCGGCCGACCGGGTGGAGGTCGAGCGCCTGACCAAGAAGGGAATGCGACGGTTCGACGCCCGCCAGGCGGTGCGTTCGCTGGCCGTCGTCGAGGATCGGGGAATTCCGGCAGGTCAGGAGACCGTTCAACCGTGTGTCATACTTCGTATGGTTGTTCGGCACGAAACACCTGCCGTGCGGCCCGATGACGTGCTCATGGGTCTGCGTCTCGTGGCAGGCTTCGCGCCGCCGTCACCCGCAGCGGTGACCAGGCTGGCGCAGGGGCCGCTCGACGCGATGACCGGTGAGCCCGCCGACCCGTTCGCCTTCGACCGGGCAGGCGGAGACCGATAAGACTTGCCGCCGAGGCGCCGACAGGAAGCCCGGCGGACCGCGAGAGACGAGAGCCTCCGCGCGGCGCGGAGACGTGCCCGGAGGCTGACGGGAGAGCGCCCGCATGCTCGACAACGAGCCCACTGACGGGGCTGTGAGCCTTGACGGTGACACGACAACAGAAGAACGCGGCAAGGCCGGGGGAATCGTGGTTTCCTCCGGTCCGTCTCGTGTGCCCACAACGCCGCGCCGCCGGTCGGCGAGCCGGCCGGCCGGGCCCCCGCCCGAGCCGGACGACGTGCCGGCGGTGATCACGGTCGCCGCGGGCACGCAATCCAAGGTCGTCGAGAGCGCCGCATCGAAGGTCGCCGAGAACGCCGCGCCGAGGGTGGCTGAAAGCACCGCGTCGCCGGTCGCCGGGAGCGCCACGCAGGAGGCCGCCGAGTCTCCCGCGCCGGAAGAACCGGTCGCGCAGGAGGAGCAGGCCGCGAAGGAAGAACCGGTGGCGAAGGAACGGCCCAAGCGGGCCACCCGCCGCCGCACCAAGGCCGCCGATAAGGCCGTTTCCGAGGCTCCGGCCGCCGAGATTCCGGCCGCCGAGGCTCCCGCGGACCCGGAGACGGCGGCCACTGAGACGCTGGCCACGGAGACGCCGGTCACCGAGACGCCGGTCACCGAGACGACGGCCACGGAGACGACGGCCACGGAGACGACGGCCACAGAGACGACGGCCACAGAGACGACGGTCGCCGAGGCCCAGCCGGAGCAGGCCGCCGAGGAGACGGCGACGCCCGCGGAGGAGGAGCCGCCCGCGCCCACCCGGCGCCGCCGTACGCGCAAGAGGACCGAGGAGGCCGAGCAGCAGGCGGAGGAGCCCGCCGCACCCCGGCGGCGTCGGCGTGTCCGCACCGAGGAGCCGGCGCCGGAGCGCTCCAAGGCGATGAGCGCCGCCGAGGCGGAGGTCTCCGCCGCGCTCGGGCTCAACCTTCCCGATGAGGAACCGCTGGACGATGAGCCGCTCGACATCGAGGACATCGACATCGAGGACGAGGGCGGACGGCCTGACGTGGTCACCGACCCCTTCGGGTTGTCGGCGCCGCAGCCGGCCGTGCCCTCGGTGACCTTCCAGGCGCCGTCGGCGCTCTTCCGGCCGATCTTCCAGGCCCCCGACCCGTTCGCGGTGCCCGTGCAGCGGCCCGCCGCGCCGCCCGCCGAGCCGGTGTCGCTGGAGGACGAGGAGGCCGAGGACCTGGAGGAGGCCGCCGAGCCCGGCGACGAGGAGTCCGAGACCGAGGGCGGCACGCGCAGGCGGCGCCGCCGTCGCGGCGGACGCGGCCGGGGCGCCCGTGCCAGGGACGCCGAGGACGGCGAGGAGCCCGAGGGCGAGCCCGAAGAGCCGCAGGGCGCGCAGGGCGAGGAGGAGGACCGCGAGCAGGCCGAGGACGAGCCCGAGGTGCAGACCAGCACCAGGCGCCGTCGCCGCCGTCGCCGCCGCGGCACCGAGGACACCGAGCTCGCCCCCGACGACCCGCCGAACACCGTCGTCCGCATCCGGGCGCCCCGCGCCACCAGGTCCACCTCGGTGGACGAGGTCCAGGGCGTACGGGGATCGACCCGGCTGGAGGCGAAGAAGCAGCGTCGTCGCGAGGGGCGCGAGCTCGGCCGCCGCCGTCCGCCGATCATCACCGAGTCGGAGTTCCTGGCGCGGCGCGAGTCGGTCGAACGGGTCATGATCGTGCGCCGCCAGGGCGGCCGCACCCAGATCGCGGTGCTCGAGGACGGCATCCTCGTCGAGCACTACGTCGACCGGGAGTCCAGCCAGTCGTACGTCGGCAACGTCTACCTCGGCAAGGTCCAGAACGTGCTGCCCTCGATGGAGGCGGCGTTCGTGGACATCGGCAAGGGCCGCAACGCCGTGCTGTACGCCGGCGAGGTGAACTTCGACACCGCGGGGCTGGAAGGCCAGCCCAAGCGGATCGAGGCCGCCTTGAAGTCCGGGCAGTCGGTGCTCGTCCAGGTGACCAAGGACCCGATCGGCCACAAGGGCGCCAGGCTGACCTCCCAGATCAGCCTCCCCGGCCGCTACCTGGTCTACGTGCCGGACGGCTCGATGACCGGCATCAGCCGCAAGCTGCCCGACAAGGAGCGGGCCCGGCTCAAGCAGATCCTGCGCAAGGTCATGCCGGAGAACGCGGGCGTCATCGTGCGCACCGCCGCGGAGGGCGCCTCGGAGGAGGAGCTCAGCCGCGACGTCGCCCGGCTGTCGGCGCAGTGGGAGAACATCCAGCGCAAGGCCAAGTCGGCCAGCCCGCCGGAGCTGCTGTCCGGAGAGCCCGACCTGACCATCCGGGTGGTCCGCGACGTCTTCAACGAGGACTTCAGCTCTCTGATCGTCGAGGGCGACGAGGCGTGGACGACGGTGGACGAGTACGTCCGCTACGTCGCCCCGCACCTCGCCGAGCGCCTGACGAAGTGGGAGGAGGAGACCGACGTCTTCTCCGCCTACCGGATCGACGAGCAGATCGCCAAGGCGATGGAGCGCAAGGTGTGGCTGCCGTCCGGCGGCTCGCTGGTGATCGACAGAACCGAGGCGATGACGGTCGTCGACGTCAACACCGGCAAGTTCACCGGGCAGGGCGGCAACCTCGAGGAGACCGTCACCCGCAACAACCTGGAGGCGGCCGAGGAGATCGTCCGTCAGCTCAGGCTGCGGGACATCGGCGGCATCATCGTGATCGACTTCATCGACATGGTGCTGGAGAGCAACCGCGACCTGGTGCTCCGGCGGCTGCTGGAGTGCCTGGCGCGGGACCGGACCAAGCACCAGGTGGCCGAGGTCACCTCGCTCGGCCTGGTGCAGATGACACGCAAGCGGGTCGGCCAGGGCCTGCTGGAGGCGTTCTCCACGCCGTGCGAGTGCTGCCACGGGCGCGGGATCATCGTGTCGACCGAACCGGTCGAGGCGAAGCCCGAGCCGCGGGGCACGCAGGGCAAGATGGCCATCGAGAAGGCGGTGGCCGAGAAGGTGGCGGCGAGCGAGAGTGCGGTCGCCGCGGCGTCGGCATCGGTGCGCGAGAGCGTCACCGACGCCATCGACACCGATCCCACCGACTCCGACGGGGGCGACAGCTCCGCGTCGTCTTCCCGGGGACGGCGACGTTCCCGCAGGAAGACGGCCGAGTAACGACTTCGTCTCCCGGCGGTCCGCTCGGTTCGACCTGGGTACCGGATATCCGGTACCCTAGTCAACCGGTGCGCCTGGTGTCGGCGTGCCTGGCTTCGCGCGCCTGCCCGGATCGCCGGTCGTGTATCGACAGCAGCTGGATGCGGGGCGCGGCATCTCAGCATTTAGCCAGTAGAAGGGTTCCGCGGTGTACGCGATCGTTCGTTGCGGCGGCAGGCAGCAGAAGGTCTCCGTCGGGGACGTCCTCGAGGTGGACAAGGTCGCCGGTGAGGTTGGCTCCACGGTGTCGCTGCCGGCGGTGCTCGTCGTCAACGACGGCGATGTCACCACCGACGCCGCCACGCTTTCCCGGTTCCAGGTGACCGCCGAGATTCTCGGTGAGACCAAGGGCCCGAAGATCCGGATCCTCAAGTACAAGAGCAAGACCGGATACAAGAAGCGCCAGGGTCACCGCCAGCGGTACACCCAGGTCAAGGTCACCGGCATCAACCCCGGACAGTAGTTTCCCGGGGGACGACCCCCGCGTACCCCCGAAAGGGAGTGAATCATGGCACACAAGAAGGGCGCCTCGTCCACCCGGAACGGCCGTGACTCGAACGCTCAGCGCCTCGGTGTGAAGCGTTTCGGCGGTCAGCTGGTGAACGCCGGCGAGATCATCGTCCGTCAGCGCGGCACGCACTTCCACCCCGGCGACAACGTCGGCCGTGGTGGCGACGACACGCTGTTCGCCCTGGCCGCCGGCCGGGTGCAGTTCGGCACCAAGCGCGGTCGCCGTGCGGTGAGCATCATCCCGGTCGCGGAGTAGATCCGCCCCGGACATCAACAGCAGCGCGATGAGGCGGATCGAGCATTCGGTCCGCCTTTTTCGTTTTTCCATATACAGGGCAGTTAGGGGGAGCGGCTGATGGCCGACTTCGTGGACCACGTCATCCTGCACATCAAGGCGGGTGACGGGGGCAACGGCTGCGCCTCCATCCACCGGGAGAAGTTCAAGCCGCTGGGCGGGCCGGACGGCGGCAACGGCGGACGCGGCGGCGACGTCATCTTGGAGGTGGATCCCAACACCGCGACCCTGCTGGAGTATCATCACCGGCCGCACCGCCGGGCGGGCAACGGCAAGCAGGGCATGGGCTCCCACCGGGACGGCGCCAACGGCGAGGACATCGTCCTCCCGGTGCCCAACGGCACGGTCGTGAAGGACGCCAAGACCGGTGAGGTGCTGGTCGACCTGGTCGGCGCCGGCACCCGGTACGTCGCCGCGCAGGGCGGCTTCGGCGGCCTCGGCAACGCGGCGCTCGCCAACGCCAGGCGCAAGGCCCCGGGCTTCGCGCTGCTCGGCGAGCCGGGCGACGAGGCCGAGATCGTGCTGGAGCTCAAGACCGTCGCCGACGTGGCGCTCGTCGGTTTCCCCAACGCCGGGAAGTCGTCGTTGATCGCGGCCCTGTCCGCGGCCCGGCCCAAGATCGCCGATTATCCGTTCACGACCCTCGTGCCCAACCTCGGCGTGGTCACGGCGGGCGAGACGGTCTTCACGGTCGCCGACGTGCCCGGGCTGATCCCGGGGGCCTCCGAGGGCCGGGGCCTCGGCCACGAGTTCCTGCGGCACGTCGAGCGCTGCTCGACGATCGTGCACGTGCTCGACTGCGCGACGATCGAGCCCGGGCGCGACCCGCTCAGCGACTACGAGGCGGTCGAGGCCGAGCTCGCGGCGTACGGCTCGCTGCAGGACCGGCCGCGCCTGGTCGCGCTGAACAAGGTGGACGTCCCCGACGGCAGGGACCTGGCCGACATCGTCAGGCCCATGCTGGAGGAGCGCGGCCTGCGCGTCTTCGAGATCTCCGCGGTCAGCCACGAGGGCCTGCGGTCCCTGGCGTACGCGATGGCGGAGATGGTGGCGGCGGCCCGGGCGCAGGCCCCGGTGGAGGAGCCCACCCGGCTCGTGATCCGGCCCAGGCAGCTCGGCGAGGCCGGGTTCTCCGTACGCCGCATCGACGACAACCGCTTCCAGGTGACCGGCGAGAAGCCCGAGCGCTGGATCCGCCAGACCGACTTCTCCAACGACGAGGCCGTCGGCTATCTGGCCGACCGGCTCGAACGGCTCGGCGTCGAGGAGGAGCTGATCAAGGCAGGCGCGACGCCCGGCGCCGAGGTGATCATCGGTCCGATGGAGGGCGGCTACGTCTTCGACTGGCAGCCGTCGCGGGGCGCGGAGGCGGTTCTCGGGCCGCGCGGCACGGACTTGAGACTCGGTTGATCGGGGGGCGGCGTGACAGGCAGGCAACAGATCCGCGAGGGCGCACGCCTCGTCGTCAAGGTGGGCTCCTCGTCGCTGACGACCCCCGAGGGCATGATCGACAGCGAGCGCGTGGACGCGCTTGTGGACGTGCTGGCCGCCCGGCGCAAGACCGGCACGCAGATCGTGCTGGTCTCGTCCGGCGCCATCGCCGCCGGGCTCGGCCCGCTGGGACTGCGCGCGCGCCCGAAGGACCTGGCCACCCAGCAGGCGGCGGCCTCGGTCGGGCAGGGCGTGCTGGTCGCCCGCTACACCTCGTCCTTCGCCAGGTACGGCCTGCGCGTGGGGCAGGTGCTGCTGACCGCCGACGACATGATGCGCCGGTCGCACCACCGCAACGCGCAACGGGCGCTGGCCCGGCTGCTCGAGCTCGGCATCGTGCCCGTCGTCAACGAGAACGACACGGTGGCCACCGACGAGATCCGGTTCGGCGACAACGACCGGCTGGCCGCGCTGGTCGCCCACCTGATCCACGCCGACGGGCTGGTGCTGCTGTCGGACGTGGACGCGTTGTACGACGGCGACCCCCGCAAGGACGGCGCGACCCGCATCGCCGAGGTCCGCGGGCCGGAAGACCTGGAAGGCGTCGAGCTGGGCACCTCCGGCCGGGTCGGCACCGGCGGCATGATCACCAAGGTGGAGGCCGCCCGCATCGCCACCGGGGCGGGTGTCCCGGTCGTGCTCACGGCGGCGGCGCACGCGGCGCAGGCGCTCGCCGGGGCCGACATCGGCACGTGTTTCCACCCGGGGGGCCGCCACCCCGGCACGCGGCTGCTGTGGCTCGCCCACGCGACGACCGGCCGGGGCCGCCTCTACCTGGACGCCGGCGCCGTCGAGGCCGTCGTACGGCGGCGCAAGTCGCTGCTGCCGGCCGGTGTGGTGAAGGTCGAGGGCGACTTCGCGGCGGGCGACCCGGTGGACGTGTGCGGGCCGTCCGGCGACCGGGTCGCCCGCGGCCTGGTGAACTACGACGCGGGGGAGATCCCCGAGTTACTCGGCCGATCCACCCGGGAGCTGGCGAAAACACTCGGCCCGGAATATCGGCGCGAGCTGATCCACCGGGACGACATGGTCATATTGGAGCCCACCATTCGTGACGGAGCGCGAGGCAATGTCTGAGGCAGAGGAATTCCTGAAGGTCGCCCACGCCGCGAGGGACGCCGCGACGGTGCTCGCGCCGATGCCGCGCGCGCCGAAGGACGCGGCGCTGCGGGCCGTGGCCGACGCCCTGGAGGCGGCCACCGGCGAGATCGTCGCGGCCAACGCCGTGGACGTGGACCGGGCCAGGGAGAACGGCACGTCCGAGGCGATGATCGACCGGCTGCGGCTCGACGCCGGCCGGATCGCCGCGATCGCGGCGGCCGTCCGCCAGGTGGCCGACCTGCCCGACCCGGTCGGCGAGGTCGTGCGCGGCAGCACCCTGCCCAACGGCCTGGAGCTGCGCCAGGTGCGGGTGCCGCTCGGCGTCATCGGCATCATCTACGAGGGCAGGCCCAACGTGACCGTGGACGCCGCCGCATTGTGCCTCAAGAGCGGCAACGGCGTGCTGCTGCGCGGGTCGTCCAGCGCGTACTCCTCCAACACCGCGCTGGTGCGGATCATGCAGGAGGCGCTGGCGGCGACCGAGGTGCCGGCGGACGCCGTGCAGCTCGTGCCGGGCCAGACCCGCGAGTCGGTCAAGCACCTGATGCGCGCCCGGGGCCTGGTGGACGTGCTGATCCCGCGCGGCGGCGCCTCGCTGATCAACAGCGTGGTGGAGGAGTCGACCGTGCCGGTCATCGAGACCGGGGTGGGCAACTGCCACGTGTACGTGGACGCCGACGCCGACATCGACACCGCCCTGAAGATCCTGGTGAACGCCAAGGCGCAGCGGCCCTCCGTGTGCAACGCGGCCGAGACGGTCCTCGTCCACGCCGCCGTCGCCGACGCGTTCGTGCCCAGGGCGCTGGCGGCGCTGAAGGACGCGGGCGTGACCGTCCACGGGGACGAGCGGGTGCGGGCCTACAGCGGCGACGTCGTGCCCGCCACCGAGGAGGACTTCGCCACCGAGTATCTCTCGCTCGACATCGCCGCCGCGGTGGTCGACTCGCTGGACGACGCCGTCGCGCACATCCGCAAGTACGGCTCGGCCCACACCGACGCCATCGTGACCCGCTCCCAGCAGGCCGCCCGCAGGTTCGTGGCGGCGGTGGACTCGGCCGCGGTCGCGGTGAACGCCTCGACCCGCTTCACCGACGGCGGAGAGTTCGGCTTCGGCGCGGAGATCGGCATCTCCACCCAGAAGCTGCACGCCCGCGGCCCGATGGGGCTGCCGGAGCTCACCTCCACCAAGTGGGTCTACACCGGCGAGGGCCACGTCCGGGTGTGATCGCCGGACGCGCCCCGCGGGCCGGGAAACCCGCGGGGCGCGTCAGTTGCGTCCAGAACGGCGCGCCTCCCCCGATTTCGGCCATCGGACCGCTATGGTTGGCGTCTCTATGGCTGGACGTCTCGGGCGGGTCGGCCCCTACGCGCTGTTGGAGCGGCTGGGCCGGGGTGGCATGGGTGAGGTGTACCTCGCCGTGGGCCGCCGGGGCGACCGCGTCGCGGTGAAGATGCTCCGCGACTCCATCGAGAACGACTCCGACGCCCGATTACGCCTCGAACGCGAGGTCCGGGCGCTGCGCCGGGTCGAGAGCCCGTACGTCGCCCAGGTGCTCGACGCCGACCTGTCCGGCGACCGGCCGTACCTCGTGATGGAGTACATCGAGGGGGAGAACCTCCTCGACGCCGTACGGCGCGGCGGGCCGCTGCCCGAGCCTCAGCTGATCGCGCTGGCGCAGGGCCTCGCGGCGGCCCTGGCGATCATCCACGCGGGCGGGGTCGTCCACCGCGACGTCAAACCGGCCAACGTCCTGCTGAGCGAGGACGGGCCGGTGCTGATCGACTTCGGCATCGCCCAGGTGCTCGACGCGACGCGGGTCACCGTGACCGGCGCGTTCCTCGGCACGCCCGGCTACTGCGCCCCGGAGGTGTTCTCCGACGAGGTGGTGGGGGAGCCGGCCGACGTCCACGGCTGGGCGGCCACCGTCGCGTTCGCCGCCACCGGGCGGCCGACCTTCGGGCGGGGCACGGCCGAGTCGCAGATGTACGCCGTGCTGAACGGCAAGGCCGATCTCGTGGGGGTCCCCGCGGCCCTGCTGCCGCTGGTGCGCGCCGCGCTGCACCGCGATCCGGCCCGCCGTCCCACCGCCGCGCTGCTGGCCGACCGCCTGTCCCGGCTCGCCCGGGTCAGCGAGACGTCCACCGCCGACCGGGCCGCGAACCGGGCCGCCGACCGGGGCGCGGGCGACCCCGCCCCCCAGACCCGCACCGGCGAGACGGCCGCACGGGTCCGCGGCGGCGAGACGGCCGCGCGGGTCCGCGCCGAGGCTCCCGCGCGTACGGCGCCGGGGGCGGCGGGGAGGACCACGGAACCCGCGGCCAAGGGGCAGGCGTCCGCCGACCGGTCACGCGGGCGGGGCGGCACGGGCGCGTCGACCCGGCCCGCCGCCCGCCGCACGGGCCGCCGTACGCGGGGCGGCGAGGGCCGTACGGCGCAGGCGGCCCTGGCGGCCGAGGCGGGGGGCACGCAGGCGCCGGAGGGCGCGCTCGGCATCCCGACGGGCAACGCGGCCCTGGTCCTGGTCGCGCTGCTGGCCGTGCCGTGCGTGGTGACGTCGGTGGTCTACCCGTTCGCGACCTTCGCGATCACGGCGGGCTTCGCCGTGGTGACCAGGGCCGTGTGGACGAGCCACTGGCTCGTGCGGCGCCGCAAACCCGGCCGCGCCCGCCTGTTCCTGCGCACGCTGGCGTTCCCGTTCACGCTGGCGGGGTCGCTGCTGTCGGCCGTCGCGTGGCCGGGGCTGCCCGCCGTCGCGGTGGCGTTCGCGGCGCTGTGGGTGAGCGCCGGGGCGCGGCTCGATCCCGAGTGGTGGTCTCAGCCGGTGCCCGTCACGATCGCCGGGGTCGCGTTCGGCGTCGTCAGCGGCGCGATCATCGGCAGGGAGATCGAGCGTGCGGGCGCGGCCATTCCCGGCCTGCGGCGTGAGGGCCTGCGCGCCCTCGCCGTCCTGGGCGGCTTCGTCGCGCTCTGCGCGGCGGCCGTGCGCGCCGTGGCCTTCTTCTTCTGACGGCTTATGTGATGGTCGTGCGTCGACCGTGGGGTGCCCGCCGCGGTGCGCGTGCGAGTCGTCCGGGCGGGCCCGCCCCAGCGCCGGGATGATCCGGCGGTCAGTTCTCGCGCCGGGCGAAGCGGTTGAAGATGCGCTCCCCGGCGTGCACCGCGCCCTCGGCGACGTCGCGCAGCACGCCGATGAACGGGTCCTGCGACTGCGCCCAGGACTCGCGGTAGGAGTTGGCCGCCGCCTTGATCTCGTCGGTGATCTTGGCGTGGGCGTCGTCCTCCCGCCGCGGGTAGTCGCCGCCGATGATCCGGGCGTACTCGCCGCTGCGCCGCCACCGGTCGAGTTCGGCGACCCGGCTCACCGCGAACGGGTGGGTCGTGCCGAGCATGTTGAGGACCTTGAGCAGGCCGTCGCGCACGTCGCCCGCGGTGTCGTACTCCCGCGCCTGGTCGAGGAACGCCTCGATGTTCATCTCGTGCAGGCGGGAGCCGCCGGCGAGCTTCATCAGCGCCCGCAGCGCCGCGTCGGGGTCCTGCCCGGCGAGCAGGCCGCCGCGGTCGGCGGACATCTCCGCCTTGCGCTGCCATTCCTCGAGGGCGGCGACGATGACCCGCAGGCCGATGTAGCCGAGCGGGATCCAGGCCACCCGGGTGGCCAGGCGGGTCAGGATCGCCAGCATCGTGCCGTAGACGGCGTGGCCCGACAGGATGTGGGAGGTCTCGTGGCCGATGACGAAGCGCAGCTCCTCGTCGTCCATGAGGTCGAGCAGCCCGGTCGAGACGATGATGAACGGCTCGTCGAAACCGATCGCCATCGCGTACGCCTTCGGGTCCTGCTGCACGTAGATCTCCGGGATCCGGTGCAGGTCGAGGATGTAGGCGCTGTCGCGGCCCATGTCGTGCAGGGCGCGGAACTGGGTCTCGGTCGTGCGCACCGCCGAGGCCAGGAACATCAGGCGGAGCCTGCGCTCGCTGAACAGGCCGGACGTGCGCTTGAGCACCGCGTCGAATCCGGAGAGCGAACGCATCGCGACCAGCGCGGAACGGTCGGCGGGGTGTTCGTAGGCTCGCGAGCTGATGCCGGGCAGCTGCACGCGATTGCGATCGGGAGTGGTCATGTTCCGCATGCTATGTCTCACAAGGCGCGGGCGCGCGGATGAGCGGGAGCCCAGGTCGTCACCCGGAGGGCCGGTGCCGATGTGACGAGGTAGGCGCGTTATCGTCCGTTTCATGCGTAACGGGACGGCAATCCGGCGATTGGGCGTTATGGGCGGGACGTTCGACCCGATCCATCACGGCCACCTGGTGGCGGCCAGCGAGGTGGCCCACCACTTCAACCTGGACGAGGTGGTGTTCGTCCCGACCGGGCGGCCCTGGCAGAAGGCCGAGCAGACGGTGTCCTCCTCCGAGGACCGCTACCTGATGACCGTGATCGCCACCGCGTCGAACCCCCGCTTCTCGGTCAGCCGGGTGGACATCGACCGGCCCGGCCCCACGTACACGATCGACACGCTCCGTGACATCGCCGCCGTGTACGGCCCGGACGTGGAGCTGTACTTCATCACCGGCGCGGACGCGCTGGCGCAGATCCTGAGCTGGCGCGACGCCGACGAGCTGTTCACCATCGCGCACTTCGTCGGCTGCACCAGGCCCGGCCACACGCTCAAGGACCCCGGCCTGCCCGCGGGCAAGGTCAGCCTGATCGAGATCCCGGCCCTGGCGATCTCCTCCTCCGAGTGCCGCGAGCGGGTCGCCGCCGGGGAGCCCATCTGGTATCTGGTCCCCGACGGCATCGTGCAGTACATCAACAAGCGCGGCCTCTACCGCGATCAGGGGCACTGACCGGGCCCGGTCTCCGGCGGCCCGCCGCCGTTTGAGCCAGGCTCCGGCCGCGAAGGTGGCCGCGTCGAGCGCGACCACCGCGTCGCCGCCCGCGGCGGTGAACAGCCCCGCGCCCAGCAGGGGCGCGGCCAGGCGTCCCGCGAGCTGGGCATCTCGCACGCCCTCGCCAGCCATCACCTGCGCTGCCTGGACGACGCGGGGCTGGCCGAGCTGGCCGACGTGCGGGTCCGGCGCGGCGGCCGGGAGCGCCGCTACCGGGCGACGGGAGGCACGCCGCTCACCGAGCCGCGAGCGGGCCGGCCGGCGGCGCGAGGGCGAGGAGGGAGTGACGGCCGACGCCGAGCTGTGGGTCGAGCCCGAGCTGTGGCACGACGTCCGCCGCAGGATCCTCGCCGCGATCGTCGACCTGCACGAGGGAGCGGCGGCCCCCCACACGCCGGGCACGATCCGGATCGGCGCCACCGTCGCGGCGTTTCCGACGGCGGAATTCACGGGCTCGGAAGGACGTTGAACTCCAGATCCCGGGCATAACTCCGGAATCACCAAGGTGTGCCGATAGGGTTCCCACGGGAAAGCCGGTTGTACGGGGCACGCGAACTGTGCACCCTGGAAGAGCCCGTCAACGGAGGACAGAACCGAATCGTGACAGCATCCGAGAGATCGATCCAGCTCGTGCGGGTGGCCGCCGAGGCCGCAGCGGAGAAGCTGGCCGACGACATCATCGCCTACGACGTGAGCGACCAGCTCGTCATCACCGACGCCTTCCTTCTCTGCTCCGCGTCCAACGACCGGCAGGTCCGCGCGGTCGTCGACGAGATCGAAGAGCGCCTGCGCGTCGAAGCCGACGCCAAGCCCGTGCGCCGTGAGGGCGAGCGGGAGGGCCGCTGGGTCCTGCTCGACTACCTCGACATCGTGGTGCACGTGCAGCACGAGGAGGACCGCCACTTCTACGCGCTGGAGCGCCTGTGGAAGGACTGCCCGTCCATCGAGCTGCCGGACAGCGTCAAGCGGGTCGCCGAGCAGCGCGGGCACGGAGCGGCCCTGTGACGAACGCCATCATCGGGGCGGCGCGATGAGCCGTCGCGTCGTCTGCCTGCGGCACGGGCAGACGTTGTGGAACGTCGAGAAGCGCTTCCAGGGACACACCGACATCGCGCTGGACGAGACCGGCATCGCGCAGGCGGCCCGGGCGGCCTCCCTGCTCGCGGCGCTGCGGCCGACCATGATCGTCTCCTCCGACTTGCGGCGCGCGTACGACACGGCCTCGGCCCTCGCCCGGCTCACCGGGCTCGACGTCGCCGTGGACAAGGACCTGCGTGAACGCGGCGGCGGCGAGTGGGAGGGCCTGACCCGCGACGAGATCAAAGCGGGCTGGCCGGTCGAGTACGAGGCGTGGGAGGCTCCGGGCGGAGAGGACGTGGCGCACGTCGCCGACCGCGTCGCCGACGCGATCGCGCGCTGGGCGTCCCGTCTCGAGGAGGACGGCCTGCTGGTCGTCGCCTCGCACGGCGCCGCCTTGCGGCTGGGCATCTGCCGGCTGCTCGGGCTGCCGCAGGAGCTGTGGTCGGCGATCGGCGGCCTGGGCAACTGCTCGTGGTCGGTGCTTGAGGAGGGCCGCCGCGGCTGGCGCCTGCTCGAGCACAACGCGGGCACGCTGCCGGAGCCGGTGAGCAGCGACGACAGCCCCGCCGCCACCGCCGACGGCTGATACGCGGGCGACTGGTGACGATTAGGTAAACGGACGGGCATGCCTATATGCTCTCCGAGCGCCGCGCCGGGAGCACTCGGAGCGGTGGCAAGGGGCTATAGCGCAGCTGGTAGCGCACCTCCATGGCATGGAGGGGGTCTGGGGTTCGAGTCCCCATAGCTCCACCGCGTGACGAAGAGCCGTCCTCCACCCCCGGAGGGCGGCTCTTCGCCGCTCAGGGGCGTACGCGGTCGACGGCGAGCCGGAGGACGCGGTCGACCAGAGAACCCGGCAGCGCCGGCACGTTGTCCGCCGGGGTGAGGTAAGCGAGGGCCGCGGCGACGGCCCGGATCGGGCCCCGCGGGGATTCCGAGCTCGCGAGGATTCGCCCGGGTGGAGCGGAGCGGGTTCCCGCGAGCTCCTACCGGCGCGGCGACCGGCCCGGAGGAGGCTCGTGGAAATCTCCGCCGGGGACGGTTCACGGGGCGGGCGGGTGGGCCGATAGCCTACTGGCCATGTCTGCGACCCCCGTTCTGAACGCGGCATGAACGGCGCCTACTCGGGCTGGCTGATCGGCGCCGCCCTGGTGCTCGCACTGGTCAGCCTGATCACCACCGTACGGAACAGGCCGATGGGGCCGGTGCTGCTGGCCGGGCTCGGGCTGCTGGAGCTCGCCGTGCTCGCGCAGGCCGGATTCGCGCTCGCCGGGCTCGGGAACGTCGCCGAGAAGGCGACCTTCATCGGCTACCTGGCGGGAACCGTCGTGATCCCGCCCGCCGCCATCTGGTGGGGCCGGGCGGAGCGCACGCGCTGGGGGCCCGCGGTCATCGTGGTGGCCGCCTTCAGCGTGGCCGTCATGACCGGGCGCCTGCTGCAGCTGTGGAGCGCGGGGGCATGAGCGTGCACTCCGGCGGCGGCGAGGCCGTGCGCTCCGGGCCGGGACGCGTGCTCGTCGCGGTGTACGGGGTCTTCGCGCTGGCCGCGACGTCCCGCGCCGCCGTGCAGATCGCCACGAGGTTCGCCGAGGCGCCCCTGGCGTACGTGCTGTCGGCGTTCGCCGGGGTGGTCTACATCGTGCTCACGGTGGCGCTGGCACGGGGCGCCCGGCGCGTCGCGGTGGCGGCCTGCCTGGTCGAGCTGGCCGGGGTGCTGGTCGTCGGCACGCTGAGCCTGGCCGACCCCGCCGCGTTCCCGCGGGCCACCGTGTGGTCCGGCTTCGGCAGCGGATATCTCTTCGTGCCGCTCGTGCTGCCCGTCATCGGCATCCTGTGGCTGCTGCGCGGCGTACGGCGCGCGTAACGGATCTCGCGTAACTGATCTGCGGAACGGATCTCAGCGAACGGGTCCCGGGAACACCGGGGAACAAATGAGAGCTATGAGGGATTTGGTATGGTGTCAAACATAGGATGACCGGATGAGGGGAGATGCTGCGGGCGATGAGTGCCGTCGTGACGCGGAGAGCCGGACTGCCGAAGGCGCGAGGCGGATCGATGGCTTGGCTGATCGCCGCGGGCATCACCCTCGCCGCGTTGAACCTGCGCACCGCGGTGACGAGCGTGGGGACCGTCCTCGACGAGGTGAGCGCGGGACTGCACATGTCGGGGGCGATGACGGGGCTCCTCACCACGCTGCCGGTGATGAGCTTCGCCCTGTTCGGCGCCCTCACGCCGGCCATGTCTCGCAGGGTGGGGGAGCAGCGGCTGCTGCTGGCCGCGATCGTCCTGCTCGCGGCGGGTCAGGCCCTGCGTTCCCTGGTCGACTCGGCCGTGCCGTTCCTGGCGGCCAGCGCGGTCGCGCTGGCGGGCGGAGCGATCGGCAACGTCGTCATCCCCGCACTGATCAAAAGGCACTTCCCGCGGCGGGCGGGCGCGATGACCACCGTCTACTCGACCGCGCTCGCGGCCGGGACGATGGTCGCCGCCGCGGCGACCGTTCCCGTGCAGCAGGCCGCCGGAGGCGACTGGCACGTGGCACTCGGGGTGTGGGCGGCCCTGGCCGCCGTGGCCGTGATTCCGTGGCTCGCGCTCAGGCGCGATGAGCCGGAGCGGCGCAGCACTCCCGCCGGAGCCGACGGCCTCGCGCGCAGCAGGCTCGCCTGGGCCGTGGCCGGATATTTCGGCTCGCAGTCGCTCATCGCGTACGTGATGTTCGGCTGGCTGCCGCTGCTGCTGCGGGACAACGGCTACACGGCAGGCCAGGCCGGGCTGGTCCTCGCCGTGTTCACCGGGCTCGGGATCCCCGTCTCCATGGCGGTGCCCGCGCTGGCGACCCGGATGTCCGGCCAGCGCCCGATGGTGATCGCCTTCGGCGTGCTGTACGCCGCGGGCTTCGCGGGCCTGCTCACCGGGCAGGCGCTGTGGGCGTGGTCGATCCTCGTGGCCGTGGGCGGCGGCACGTTCCCGCTCGCGCTGGCGATGCTGGCGTTGCGCACCCGCACGGCGGCGGGCACCGCCGCGCTGTCGGCCTTCGGGCAGAGCACCGGATATTTCATCGCGGGGGCCGGGCCGATCACGTTCGGCCTGCTCCACGAGGTGAGCGGCGGGTGGGCGCTGCCGTTCGGCCTGCTGTTCGCCGCGCTCGCCGTACAGGTGGTCACCGGCTGGTACGCGGCGGCCGACCGCACGCTGGAGGACGAGATCGCGGCCGTGCCCGGTGGACGGCGGAACGACCACGTCACCCGGGGGCTGCGCGACCTCGTCACGGGACGGCTGCGCCGGTCGGCCGACGGGGTGCGGCGCGCTCGGCCGGGGGACGGCGCCGCCCCGGCACGGCCGCGCCTGGCCCGGCCGCGCGGACGGCACGAGAAGCGCCACAGACCGGCCCGCCGCTGAGGAGGCGCGCCGGGTTTACCTCTCCCTCTCAGGGCAGGCGTAGTGCCCGTAGCCACGAGAGAGGGAGAAGACATGAGCACGATCGAACAGTCCGTCGACGTGGATGTCCCGATCCGCACCGCCTACAACCAGTGGACGCAGTTCGAGAGCTTCCCGGAGTTCATGGAGGGCGTGGAGTCGGTCACGCAGATCGGCGACACGCGCACCGACTGGGTCGTCGAGATCGCCGGCGTCCGCCGCGAGTTCGAGGCGGAGATCACCGAGCAGCATCCCGACGAGCGGGTGGCCTGGCGGTCGACGGACACGCCGCGCCAGGCCGGCGTCGTCACCTTCCACCGGATCGACGACGCCACCACCCGGGTCACGCTGCAGATGGACTACGACCCCGAGGGCTTCCTGGAGAAGGCGGCCGACGCCCTGCAGCTCGTCCGCATGCGGGTCAGGGGCGACCTGCAGCGGTTCAAGACGTTCATCGAGTCGCGCGGCGGCGAGACCGGCGCGTGGCGCGACGAGGTCCCCGGCCCGCACCAGCAGGGCGGCACGGGCACCGGCGGGCCGGGGACGGGATACGACATCGGCGAGCCGACGCCGCCGCGGACCGTGAACCCCGAGTATCCGCGCCAGACGCCGCTGCCGCCGCCCGGCACCGGCCCGATCCCGCCGGCTCCCGGCACCGGAGCCGCTCCCGGCGCCGGTCCGGTGCCGCCGCGTGACACGCCCGGCCCGTCGATCTGATTCAGGGCGTCGCCCGGACAAACCCATCTCTCGATATCCGAGAGATGGGTTTGTTGTTTTCGAGCGAACTGAAATTCATTCACTTCGCGGCCTTCATCTCCCGCCCCGGCCGGGCGTCCGGTCCCGCGGTGCTCGTCCTTCCGGACAACCGGGGTTTGTCGGGATTCCACGAGCGCCTCACCGCACGGCCAGCCGAGCAGGGGCACACCGCGCTCGCCGTCGGCTGTTTCGGGCGTACGGCCGGCACCGATCCGCGGCCCGACGACTTCCCCTTCATGGAGCATCTGCTCAAGCTGCACAAAGACGGACTTTTCGCCGACATCGCCACCGGCGTGGCGCGCCTGCGCGCCGAGGCGAGCGAGAAGATCGTCTCGCTCGGCTTCTGTTTCGGGCTCGCGTTCCTCGCCGCGCGCGGCGCCGCCGGGCCTTCCGCGGACCGCGCCGAGGGCCGTCCGGAAGAGAGCGCCGAGGGCCGTCCGGAAATACGGACAGCCCGAGGCGACCTGACCTCGCCTCGGGCTGTCACGACCCAAGACTAAGCCTTCCGGGACAGGTCGTGCGCACCGGCATGCCCGAAAGTGCCTAAACGGTGATGCGGTGCCCCACGTGGACGCGCTACCGTGCCCGCATGACATTGATCGTCTCTCCGCCGCCCGCCCGCTAGCGGGCGGCGTCCCCCGGTGAGCCGGGCCCGGGCGGCCCGGCCGGTGGTCCCTGCCCGCGTACGGGAATCGGGCCCACCTCACTGGAGAGACGTCGATGAACCATGCTCCAGCCCTGTCCGTACGGCAGGGCCTCGTCTATGTGGCCACCGCGGCGGTCGCCTGGGGAACCGGGGGACCGGCGGGGGCGATGCTGCACGGCGCGGGACAGCTCAGTCCCGTGGCCGTCTCGTTCTGGCGCTTCGCCTGCGGCGCGGTGCTCCTGTTCGCCGTCGCCCGCAGCCGCCCCTCCTGGCGGGCGGTGCTGCTCGTCGGCCCGGCGATGGCGGTCTGCCAGGCCGCCTACTTCGCGGCGATCGCCCAGGCCGGGGTCGCGGTCGCCACGATGATCACACTGGGCGCCACCCCGCTTCTGGTCGCGGCCGGCGGGCGCGTCTTCCTGGGCGAGCGGCTGGGCCGCACCGGTCTCGGCTGCGCCGCGCTGGCCGTCTGCGGCCTGGCCATGCTCACGGGAGGGGCGGACGCGGTCGGTGCGGCGGGCGCCGGCTACTCGCTGCTGTCGGCGGCGGCCTACGCGCTCGTCACCCTCGTCACCCGACGGATGCCCGCCGACGGCGTGGCCGTGTGGGGGTTCGCCGGGGGCGCGGCCTGCCTGTTCCCGCTCGCCGCCGCCGGCGGGCTGCTGCCCTCCGGGCATCCCGTGACCAACGTGCTGCTGCTCGGCTATCTGGCGGCCGTGCCGACGGCGCTCGCGTACGCGCTGTTCTTCGCGGGGCTGCGCGTGGTGGGCGCGACCACGGCGTCGATCTTGTCCCTGATCGAGCCGCTCGTCGCCGCCGTCATCGGCGTCGTGCTGCTCGGGGAGCGCGTGTCCGCCGTACAGGCGGCCGGCGCGGCCGTGCTCCTGTGCGCCCTCGCCTGGCTCGCCCGGCGGGAACTGCGCTAGGTCGCTAACGGACGGGCCCTGGGATCTGTTACCGATACCATGGACGAGGGGCAAGTGAATACGGGGTCACCAGGTGGAACTCGCCTCAGCGGGCTCGTGCCGGCAACGGTGATCATGACTGTATTGACACGGCTCGCTGTTATCGCAAACACTCAGGAAACCTGATCAATACGAGCGGGGACGCGGCGGATGACGAAGGTCCGGACTGGTGAGGGCCCGGCCGAACGCCCGAAGGCGGCGGTCATGGAAGACGTCGCGGAGCTGGCAGGTGTGTCGGCGATGACGGTGTCGAGGGTGCTGAACGCCCCGGAGAAGGTGCGCCCCGAGACCCGGGCACGCGTTCTCGCGGCGGTCCGCGAACTCGACTACCGGCCCAACTCGGCGGCGCGGGTCCTGGTCACCGGCCGCTCCGGCGTGCTGGGGGTCGTCTGCTTCGACACCACCCTGTACGGCCCGGCCTCCACGTTGTACGGGATCGAGCAGGCGGCCAGAGACAGCGATTATCTCGTCAGCATCGCCAGCCTGCCGGCGCTCAACCGGAGCTGGATCACCAGGGGGATCGACCGCCTGCGGTCCCAGTCGGTGGACGGCGTCATCATCGTCGCGCCGCACGAGTCGGCCGCCGAGGGCCTGCGGAACCTTCCCGCGGGCCTCCCGGTGGTCGACGTCGGCGGGGGAGCGGACCTGCCGGTGCCGGTGGCGGCGGTGGACCAGTACGCCGGGGCCGTCCGCGCCACCCGCCACCTGCTCAGCCTCGGCCACGGCACCGTGTGGCACGTGTCGGGCCCGCCCAACTGGATCGACGCGAGCGGCCGGGTGGCCGGCTGGCGGTCGGTGCTCGAGGCGGAGGGCAGGGAGGTTCCCGAGCCGCTGGTCGGCGACTGGACCGCCCACTCCGGCTACGAGATCGGCAAGCGGCTCGCCCGCGAGCCCGACGTGACGGCCGTCTTCGTGGCCAACGACCACATGGCGATGGGCGTGCTGCGGGCGTTGCGCGAGGCGGGCAGGCGGGTGCCCGAGGACGTGAGCGTCGTCGGGTTCGACGACGTTCCCGAGGCGGCCTACTTCTGGCCGCCCCTGACCACCGTGCGGCAGAACTTCGGCGAGGTGGGCCGGCAGGCGTTCCAGCTCCTGCTCGACCGCATCGCGGGAGTGGACGGCGAGGCCAGGCGCATGGTGGAGCCCGAGCTCGTGGTGCGCGAAAGCACCGGCGTACGCGCCTGAAGACGTCTCGGCGGCCGGGATCGGAGGCCGAGGCGTCGCGTCCGGGCAGGCGCGGCCGAGCACGTGAAACTGCCGTCGCCGGACGAGCGGCTGCCGGAGATGACACTCGGATGGCCGCGGGCCGCCCGGCGGCGGGGCCGCCGCCTGCCCGTCGTCCGCTCCGGACGCGCCCGCCGCAGCGGGGGGAGTGGCCGCCCGGGGCGATGGCGCACCCCGGACGGCCGGTCGTTACGGTCTCACCTCCAGCCCGAGGGTGGTGGCCGACGGCCGGTGACGGGCGTCGCCGGAGTAGGAGACGGTGAGCTCGTGCGTGCCGACCGGCAGGTCGAGGCCGAGCTCGGTCTTGCCCTGGCCGCCGGGGTTGAGCGTGCCCTCGCCGAGGATCGTCGCGCCCTCGGACACGGTCACCGTGCCCGTCGCGCCCTTGGGGGCGACGCTGTAGTGCACCTGGACCTTCTTGCCCTGCTTCACCTGCTTCGGCGAGGCATGGGCAGTGACGGTGGTGCCGGTCCGGTTGTCCTTGCCGAGGCGGATGAACGTCACCGAGTGGGCGGGGAAGTCGTAGGTGAACGACGCGGAGAAGCCGCTCACCTCCCGCTCGACCGGGGCGATCTTCGTGGGCTCGGCGAGGGAGTTCACGGCGGCGGGGTCGCCGGTGAGCGAGCTGACGACGGCCCTCGGCGCGATCTTCGCGCCGCCCAGGTCGACCGTGCTGCGCACCGCGGTGTCCTGGACGTTGACGGCCTTGATCACGATGTCGCCGGTGTCGCTGTCCTTGGAGACCACCTGGTAGAGCGGCTCGACGGAGGCGTTGTCGGTGAAGTCGTTGATCTTCTGGCCGTCCAGCCAGGTGGTGATGCGCCGCCCGGAGACCTGGATCTTGATCTTGTAGTCGCGGCCGGTCTGCACCGTGGTGCCCGACGTCGCGATCGACGACTTGGCGCCGTCGGTCGCCTTCTCGACGGCCGACTGGGTGTTGTTCCAGCCGCCGATGTTCCACCAGTAGAAGTTGCCGGTGTCCTTGACGCCGAACATCACCAGGAAGCCCTCGGCGCCGCCGGTCTTGCGGGCGGTGACCTCCAGCGTGTAGTTCGACCAGTCCGCCGAGCCGGTCGTGGACCGGGCGTCGGTCACGTTGGCCGTCTGGACGTACGCGCCGTCCTGCACCGACCACGTCCCCAGGCCCGGGGTCCACGCGCCGGCGCCGTCGGAGAAGTCGTCGCCGAACAGGACCGTGCCGTCGGCCGCGGTCACCTTGACGTCGTCGTAGCGGACCTGGGTGTTCCAGGCGCCGAGGCCGACGGCGCCCTTGATGTCGTCCACCGGCAGCGGGCTCGCCTTGAACGTGCTCGGCAGCACGGTGTCGCCCACGTTGCGGGAGAACAGGCGCTGCACGTAGTAGCTGGGCGAGCCGTACACCTGGTCGTTGTCGAACCAGATGAGGTCCGGCGACCAGTTGACGTAGTCGACGTTGGACAGCAGCGGCGCGTACGACGCCAGTTCGACGACGTCGGAGTTGCGCTCGATGCCGGTCAGGTACGACGCCTCGGTCAGCGCGTTCCAGTAGGTGTTGCCCTTGGAGGCGTACTCGCCGACGAAGACGCGCGGCCCGTTGCGGTCGTAGGTGTCGTAGCGGTGGTTGTTGGCCAGGAACCAGCTCGGGTCGTTGTAGTAGTGCTCGTCGACCAGGTCGGCCTTCTGGTCACGGGCGAACTGCCACATGCGGTCGAACCAGGCGCCCTGCGAGGTCTGGCCGGAGTTCGAGATGATCTTGATGTCCGGATACCTGGCCCGGATCGCGTCGGCGAACTTCGGGTAGTTCGTGAAGAACTCGGGATAGATCTCCTCGTTGCCGAGGCCGATGTACTTCAGGCCGAACGGCTCGGGGTGGCCCATTTCGGCCCGCTTGGCGCCCCAGGTGGAGTCGGCCGGGCCGTTGGCGAACTCGATGAGGTCGAGCGTGTCCTGGACCCACCGCCGCAGCTTGGCCTCGTCGGTCAGCGGGCGGTTCTCGTTGCAGCCGTTGACGCCCACCGACAGCACCGGCAGCGGCTCGGCGCCGATGTCCTCGGCGAACTGGAAGTACTCGTAGTAGCCGATGCCGTACGACTGGTTGTAGCCCCAGAAGTTGAAGTTGGTCGGCCGTTCCTCGACCGGGCCGATCGTCTCCTTCCACTGGTAGATGCGGCGCCGGTCGTGGTTGAGCGAGTACGGGTCGTAGGTGCCGACGTTGGTCACGCAACCGCCGGGGAAGCGCAGGAAGCGCGGCTTGAGCGCGGCGATCGTCTCGGCGATGTCCTTGCGCATGCCGTTCGCGCGGCCCTTGAAGGTGTCCCGGGGGAACAGCGACACCATGTCGAGGTCGACCCGGCCGGCGCCGCCCGCCAGCACGACCAGGCGCGTCGCGTCCGTGGTCTCGCTCGCGGTGATCGTCGCGGTGTACTTCTTCCAGTCGGCCGACCGGACGTCGATCGTGGCGGTGCCGTACGTCTTCGAGCCGTCGGCGCTTTCGAGGGACGCCGTGATCGGGCCCTCGCCGGTGCGCCGGGCGAACAGCGACAGGTCGTAGGTCTTGCCGGCCTGCACCGCGATGCCCGAGTTGAAGCCGGAGTTGCTCACGCCGAAACCGGCGCCCGGGTTGGTGATGTCCAGCCGCAGGTAGTTGAGGTTGTTCGGGTTGAGCGGCCGGTCGCCGGAGACGGCGGCCGTGCCGGTCGCCCCGCCGCGCGCGACCCGGGTCCAGGCGGTCATGCCGGTGTAGTTCCGGTTGTCGACCGAGTTGAACTCGAACGACCGGTTCTGCACCAGCTCGGCGTACAGGCCGCCGTCGGCCGCGTGGTTGATGTCCTCGTAGAAGACGCCGTACAGGTTGGGGCTGACCTCGGTGCCGGCGGCAGCGGTGTCCACCTTCAGCTCGCCGACGTCCTCGGCATACCCCTCGACCCGGAACTTCGTCCCCTTCTCGGCGGCGACGAGCCTGCCGTCGCTCACCGCGATCTGCTTGTCCCCGGCGGACAGGTAGACCTTGCCGCCGCCCGCGTCGCGGAGCCGGAACGCTCCCCGCGTGGAGCCGAGGCGCAGCGCGGAGTCGCCGCCGACGTGCAGGTAACCCTTGCCGCCGACGTCCTTGAGCGCCACCGCGCCGTCGCCCGCGTCCTCGGCGGTGACCGCGAGGCTCGTCAGGCCCTGGGCGTCGGAGGCGACCACCCGCCCGTCCGCGGTCGCCGACAGGTACGGCGCTGCGCCGGCCGCGCGCAGCGTGAACGGCCCGGACGGCGTGATCGTCTCGCCCTCGGCCGCCTTGACCGCGAAGTAGTCGAAGTCGGCGGCGATCGGCGTGCCGTCCTGGGCCGAGAGCGCGAACAGGCCGACCTGCCTGACGTCGAGCGCGGCGGTGACCGTGGACGCCTCCACCCAGGACGAGCCGTTCCAGTACGCGCTGGTGAACTCGTCGCCCGACCTGGTCAGCTTGAGAATCTCGCCGGTGGAGCCGGGGCGGCTCGCGAACGACGCGGTGAAGGCCGCCTTCACCTCCGTGTTGGTCTCGATCACGTTGCCGCCGGCGAAGCCGACGTGGGCGAGCCCGGCGCGGACGTAGTTGTCCCAGTCCTGCCAGGCGAAGACGCCGGCGCTCTGATAGTCCAGCGCGACCGGGGCGGTGAACTTCGCGACGACCTCGAAGTCCCCGGCGGGGACGTCCATGAGGAAGATGTTCTTGGCGCTGTTGTCGGTCTGGTAGGTGTCGCCCCGCAGCGAGTGCAGCCGCAGGCTGCCGGGCCGCTCGCTCAGGGACCACTGCGAGTTGTCGGGGTTGAGTATCTGCCAGTCGGGGCCGAGCGCGGCGGCGTCGAACTGGTCGACGGTCGCGCCCGCGGGGATCGGATCGGCGGTTTCGGCCTGCGCCGGCGTGGTGGACAGCACGCCACCCGCCGCACCGGCCAACAGGGCCGCCGATAAGGCCAGTGACCAGGCCTTTCTGCTCATACTGGGGGGCTCCTCCGGATGATGTTAGCGTTAACATCTTTGGATGATCGGGTAGTGAGCGCTAACAAGCGGGATTGGGGCACCAGTTAAGGGCCACGCGGCGGGTCCGTCAATAGGGCGTTAACGGGGTGTTTCGGTGTGACCGGACCGTAACCGGCGACCACCTTGACGTGAGGTCGTGTTAACGCTCACAGTCTTTCCCAAGCACACGAGAGGAGCGCCAGTGGGACCCAATGTCGACCGCCGACCGCCCGTCATGGCCGATGTGGCCAGGCTGGCCGGAGTGTCGCATCAGACGGTCTCGCGGGTGCTCAACGACCATCCGAACGTCCGCGCCGAGACCCGCACCCGGGTCTTGCGGGCCATCGACCAGCTCGGTTACCGCCGCAACCTCGTCGCCCGGGCCCTGGTCACCAAGCACTCGCGCACGCTGGGCGTGGTCAGCTTCGACACGACGCTGTACGGCCCGGCGAGCACCGTCTACGGAATCGAGCAGGCCGCGAGGGACGCGGGCTACTTCGTGAGCATCGTGAGCCTGCGGACCATCGACAGGGCCGGCGTCAACGACGCGATCGGCTACCTCGCCGAGCAGGGCGTGGACGGCATCGTCGTCGTCGCCCCGCAGCGCTCGGCGGCCCGGGCGCTCGACGACCTGCCGGCGGGGATGCCCGCCGTGGCCGTCGAGGGCTGGCACCAGGGCGACGTCTCCGTGGTGAGCGTCGACCAGGTCGAGGGGGCCAAGCTGGCGACCTCGCACCTGCTCGACCTCGGGCACGAGACCGTCTGGCACGTCAGCGGCCCGGCGGACTGGTTGGAGGCCGAGGGTCGCATCGAGGGCTGGCGTGCGGTGCTGACCGCCGCGGGCCGGCCGATCCCCGACATGCTGACCGGCGACTGGAGCCCGCGATCGGGCTACCAGGCCGGCAAGCAGCTCGCCGCCATGGCCGGCGACGTCACCGCGGTGTTCGTCGCCAACGACCAGATGGCGCTCGGTCTTCTGCGCGCGTTCACGGAGGAGGGGGTGAAGGTCCCCGAGCAGATCAGCATCGTGGGCTTCGACGACATTCCTGAGTCGGAGTTCTTCTCCCCGCCGCTCACCACCATCAGACAGGACTTCGGGGCCGTCGGCAGGCGCAGCATCGACGTGCTGCTCAGGCAGATCGAGTCGGGTGGGGCGCTGCCCCACGAGCGCCTCGTGGTGCCTCCCCAGTTCGTGCTCAGGGCGAGCACCGCGGTCGCGCCGCGCTAGCCGTACGGAAAAAACGAATAATCAGCGCTTGACCTCGATGAGGTGTTAGCGCTAACAGAAATGAAAGGATCCCCCCAGTGTTGAAGAGGATCTCGGCACTGATCCTGGCCGGCGCCACGGCCCTGACGATGGCCGGTTGCGGCAGCGGCGACGGCAGCGGCGGCTCGTCCGGCGGCGGCGCCGACGACGGCAAGATCGTTATGGGCTTCGCCCAGGTCGGCGCGGAAAGCGGCTGGCGCACCGCCAACACCAAGGACATCCAGGAGGCCGCCAAGGCGGCGGGCGTCGAGCTGAAGTTCTCCGACGCGCAGCAGAAGCAGGAGAACCAGATCAAGGCCATCCGCTCCTTCATCCAGCAGAAGGTCGACGTGATCGCCTTCTCGCCGGTGGTCGAGTCGGGCTGGGACACCGTCCTCAAGGAGGCCCAGAACGCGAAGATCCCGGTCATCCTCACCGACCGGGCCGTGGATTCCAAGGACACCAGCCTCTACAAGACCTTCCTCGGCTCGGACTTCGTCGAGGAGGGCAGGAAGGCCGGTCAGTGGCTGGTCGAGCAGTATAAGGACAGCTCGGAGGACGTGAACATCGTCCAGCTTGAGGGCACCACCGGTTCCGCGCCCGCCAACGACCGCAAGGCCGGTTTCCAGGAGGTCATCTCCGCCGATCCGAAGTTCAAGATCATCGCTTCGCAGACCGGCGACTTCACCCGCGCCAAGGGCAAGGAGGTCATGGAGGCCTTCCTCAAGTCCAACCCCGACATCGACGTGCTGTACGCGCACAACGACGACATGGGTCTCGGCGCCATCGAGGCGATCGAGGGCGCGGGCAAGGTGCCCGGCAAGGACATCAAGATCATCACGGTTGACGCGGTGCGCGACGGCATGCAGGCGCTCGCCGACGGCAAGATCAACTTCATCGTCGAGTGCTCCCCGCTGCTCGGCGCCCAGCTGATGGACCTCGCCAAGAAGGTCGTCGCCGGCGAGCAGGTGCCTCAGCGGGTGGTGACCGAGGAGACCACCTTCACCCAGGAGCAGGCCAAGGAGGCTCTGCCCAACCGCAAGTACTGATCCGGGTCCGGGCCGCCTCGCCCCCGGGGCGGCCCGCCCCAGTGCTGCGCGGGAAACACGAATCGAGCGCTCCGAGGGTGAGCGGGACAGACGGATCGAGCGATCCGGAGGAGCGCGCCGCCGTCTGGACGGATGAGGAGCACGCGGGAGCCGCGCGGGGCGCGGCCGTGGTCTGGACCGAGGAGCGCGCG
Source organism: Microbispora rosea subsp. aerata (assembly GCF_014647835.1). Classification (GTDB taxonomy): domain Bacteria; phylum Actinomycetota; class Actinomycetes; order Streptosporangiales; family Streptosporangiaceae; genus Microbispora; species Microbispora aerata. The sequence goes on along the minus strand of NZ_BMPY01000003.1, from coordinate 252,611 downwards.
GGAGCGAAGCGACCAAGCGCGACGAGGGCGTGCTCATGGCGCGCCTCCGGCACGACCAGGCGGAAGTGAGCGCTCGGAGGACGAGCGGGAGAGACGGATCGAGCGATCCGGAGGAGCGCGCCGCCGGTCTGGACTGAGGAGCGTGCGGGAGCGAAGCGACCAAGCGCGACGAGGGAAGACGGCGGGAGTGAGCGCTCCGATGGTGAGCGGGAAACACAGAGAGGGGCACCGCATGGCCGCACCCGCGCCGATCCTGCGGATGAGCGGGATCGGCAAGCAGTTCCCCGGCGTGAAGGCGCTGGACGGCGTGGACTTCCGGCTGCTGCCGGGAGAGGTCCACGCGCTGATGGGAGAGAACGGCGCCGGCAAATCGACCTTGATCAAGGTGCTGACCGGGGTCTACGACATCGACGCCGGAGAGATCGAGCTGGAGGGCAGGCGGGTCGCCTTCTCCAGCCCGCTCGCCGCGCAGCAGGCGGGCATCAGCACCGTCTACCAGGAGGTGAACCTCTGCACCAACCTGTCGGTGGCGGAGAACATCTTCATCGGACGTGAGCCGCGCCGCTTCGGCCGGATCCAGTGGAGGGCGATGCGCCGCCGGGCGGCGGAGATCCTCTCCCGTCTCGACCTCGACATCGACGTGTCGGCCCCGCTGGCGTCGTACTCGCTGGCCATCCAGCAGATGGTGGCGATCGCGCGAGCGGTGGACATCGACGCGAAGGTGCTCATCCTGGACGAGCCCACCTCCAGCCTCGACGCGGGGGAGGTCGCCCAGCTCTTCCGGGTGATGCGCCGCCTGAAGGAGCAGGGCATCGCGATCCTGTTCGTCTCGCACTTCCTCGACCAGATCTACGAGATCTCCGACCGGATGACGATCCTGCGCAACGGCAAGCTGGTGGGGGAGTATCTCACCAGCGAGCTGAGCCAGGTCGAGCTGGTCGGCAAGATGATCGGCCGCGAGCTGGCCGACCTGGAGAAGCTGGAGGCGCGCCCGCCCGCCCGCGAGGGCGCGCCGCTGGTCGAGGCCGAGCGGCTGGGCCGCCCCGGCGCGATCGAGCCGTTCACGCTCACCATCCACGAAGGCGAGGTCGTGGGCCTGGCCGGCCTGCTCGGCTCGGGCCGCACGGAGGTCGCCCGGCTGCTGTTCGGCGCCGACCACGCGGGCACCGGCGCGCTGAAGATCGGCGGCGAGCAGGTCAGCCTGCGCACGCCCCGCTCCGCGGTCGCCAGGAAGCTCGCCTTCTGCTCGGAGAACCGGCGGGCCGAGGGGCTCATCCCCGACCTCACCGTCCGGGAGAACATCATCCTCGCCCTGCAGGCCGCCCGCGGCTGGACCCGGCCGATCCCCCGGCGCAAGCAGGACGAGCTGGTCGACAAGTACGTCGCCGCGCTGAACATCCGCCCGGCCGACCCCGACCAGCTCGTCAGGAACCTGAGCGGCGGCAACCAGCAGAAGGTGCTGCTGGCCCGCTGGCTGATCCTGGAGCCCCGCCTGCTCATCCTCGACGAGCCCACCCGCGGCATCGACGTCGGGGCCAAAGCCGAGATCCAGCGCCTGGTCGCCGAGCTGTCGGACGGCGGGATGGCCGTGCTGTTCATCTCCGCCGAGCTTGAGGAGGTGCTGCGGCTCAGCCACAAGGTGGGCGTGCTGCGCGACCGCAGGCTCGTCGCCGAGCTGGACAACGACGAGCGCCTCACCACCGACGCACTGACGGAGACGATCGCGAGCGGAGCCCGAGCATGAACCGGATCCTGAAACACCGCCTGTTTTGGCCCGTGGTCGTCCTGGTCGCGCTGCTGCTGCTCAACCTCGTCTTCACCGACGGCTTCTTCAGGATCCAGATGAGGGAAGGCCACCTGTACGGCAGCCTCATCGACATCTTCCGCTTCGGCGCGCCGCTGATCCTCGTCGCGACCGGCATGACGCTGGTCATCGCCACCAGCGGCATCGACCTGTCGGTGGGGTCGGTCGTGGCGATCGCGGGGGCGCTGGCCTGCATGCAGATCAGCGACCTGTCGGACCAGAACTCGGTGAGCGGCGTGCTGACGGCCGTGGGCGTCGCGCTCGCGCTGTCGGTGGTCCTCGGCCTGTGGAACGGCTTCCTCGTCGCGGGCATCGGCATCCAGCCGATCATCGCGACGCTCATCTTGATGGTCGCCGGGCGCGGCCTGGCCCAGCTCATCACCGACGGCCAGATCACCACCGTCAACAGCGCGCCGTACAAGCTGATCGGCGGCGGCTACTGGCTGACGCTGCCGTTCGGGATCATCATCGTGGCGGTCGTGCTCGCGCTCACCGCGTTCCTCACCCGGCGCCTGGCGCTCGGCCTGCTCATCGAGTCGGTCGGCGGCAACGCCGAGGCGAGCCGCCTGGCCGGCATCAGCGCCCGCGGGGTGCTCATGACGGTGTACGCGTTCTGCGCGCTGTGCGCCGGCATCGCCGGTCTGATGATCAGCTCGAACGTCTCCAGCGCGGACGGCAACAACGCCGGCCTGTGGATCGAGCTGGACGCGATCCTCGCCGTCGTCATCGGCGGCACCCCGCTGTCCGGCGGCCGTTTCTCGCTGAGCGGCACCGTGCTGGGCGCCCTCATCATCCAGACGCTGACCACCACGATCTACTCGATCGGCGTCCCGCCGGAGACCACCCTGCTGTTCAAGGCGCTCGTGGTGACCATCGTCTGCCTGATCCAGTCCCCGGCCTTCCGCGCGAAGGTGTTCCACCGCCGCAGGCGCCCGATCGAGGCGCGCCCGGCTACCGAAGAGAAGGTGAGGGTCTCGGCATGACGAGCATCACCGGTCTGCCGGGGCTGCGCCGCGTGGTCCCGCAGAAGTACGTCCCGGTCCTGGTGACCGCCTGCCTGTTCGTGGCGATGTTCGTGGCGGGCGGCGTCCGCTACGACAACTTCGCCACCGGGCAGATCATCCTCAACGTCTTCATCGACAACGCCTTCCTGCTGGTCGTCGCGGTCGGCATGACGTTCGTGATCCTGACCGGCGGCATCGACCTGTCCGTGGGGTCGGTGGTCGCGCTCGCCACCATGGTCAGCGCCAGCCTGTTGAAGGACGGCTGGCCGGCGTACGCGGTCATCGCCCTGGTGCTGGTGATCGGCGCGACGCTGGGCCTGGGCATGGGCGCGATCATCCACTACTTCGAGATCCAGCCGTTCATCGTCACCTTGGCCGGGATGTTCCTCGCCCGCGGCTTGTGCTACACGATCAGCACCGACTCGATCCCGATCGAGAACGAGACGTTCACCGCGATCGCGCAGACGAGGATCAACCTCGGCGGCGACCTGTCGCTGTCTCCGAGCGCGGTGATCTCGATCGTGGTCGTGCTGATCGCGGCGTACATGCTGCACTACACCCGGCTCGGCCGCAACGTGTACGCGACCGGCGGCAGCGAGCAGTCGGCCCTGCTGATGGGCCTCCCGGTGGCCCGCACGAAGATCGCCGTCTACACGATCAGCGGGTTCTGCTCCGCGCTCGGCGGGCTGCTGTTCGCCTTCTACTCCCTGTCCGGGTACGGCCTCAGCGCCGTCGGCATGGAGCTGGACGCGATCGCGGCGGTCGTCATCGGCGGCACGCTGCTCACCGGCGGCAGCGGCTACCTCGCCGGCACCGTGCTCGGCGTGCTCGTGCTCGGCCTGATCCAGACGATCATCAGCTTCGAGGGCACGCTGAGCTCGTGGTGGACCAAGATCTTCATCGGGGTGCTGCTGTTCGCGTTCATCCTCCTGCAGCGCGTGTTCTCGGCCGGATCGCGACGCGGAGCCCATTGACGTGAGGAGCAGTCTCATGCCTTCCCCCGGCAGCGGCCGAATCCGGCTCTCCGGCGACCCCCAACCAAGGAGATTCCCATGAAACTGACTCGAATCGGGGGCGTGGTGTCCGCCATCGCGCTCGCCGCGACGATGACGGCCTGTGGTTCCAGCCAGAAGACGGTGGACGCCGAGGCGTCGGCCTCCGCGGCGGCCGGCAACGCCGGAGCCCTGATCGGCGTCACCATGCCCACCAAGTCGTCCGAACGCTGGATCCACGACGGCGACAACGTCAAGCAGCAGCTCGAGGCGCTCGGCTACCAGGTGGACCTCCAGTACGCCGAGAACGACATCCCCACCCAGGTCAACCAGATCGAGAACCAGATCACCAAGGGCGCCAAGCTCCTGATCATCGCCTCGATCGACGGCACCGCGATCACCTCGCAGCTTCAGCAGGCCGCGGACAACAAGATCCCGGTCATCGCCTACGACCGGCTCATCCGCAACAGCCCGAACGTCGACTACTACGCGACCTTCGACAACTTCAAGGTCGGCGTGCAGCAGGCGACCTCGCTGCTGAAGGGCCTCGGCGTCGACAGCGGCAAGAAGGGCCCGTTCAACGTCGAGCTGTTCGCCGGCTCGCCGGACGACAACAACGCCACCTTCTTCTGGAACGGCGCGATGTCGGTGCTCCAGCCGAAGATCGACGACGGCACGCTGGTGATCAAGAGCGGCCAGACCGACTTCAAGCAGGCCGCCATCCTGCGGTGGGACCCGGCCACGGCGCAAAAGCGCATGGAGGACATCCTCACCAAGACCTACACCGGCGACACCAAGGTCGACGGCGTGCTCTCGCCGTACGACGGGCTGTCCATCGGCATCCTGTCGGCGCTGAAGAGCTCCGGCTACGGCACCAGCGGCCAGCCGTACCCGATCGTGACCGGCCAGGACGCCGAGCTGGCGTCGGTCAAGTCGATCATCGCCGGTGAGCAGTACTCGACCATCTTCAAGGACACCCGCGAGCTGGCGAAGCAGACCGTGAAGATGGCCGACGCGGTGCTGAAGGGCCAGACGCCCGAGGTGAACAACACGACGGACTACGACAACGGCAACAAGGTCGTCCCGTCGTACCTGCTGGAGCCGGTGATCGTCGACAAGGACAACTACAAGGACGTCCTCATCGGCAGCAACTACTACACCGAGGACCAGCTCAAGTAGGGATCCGGGCCCGGGGAGACGTCCCCGGGCCCTCCCGAGCGGGGGGCACATGACCGAGCACATCTTGCGGATGACGGGGATCACCAAGACGTTCCCCGGGGTGACGGCGCTGCGGGACGTCAACCTGGCGGTCCGACGGGGTGAGATCCACGCCATCTGCGGCGAGAACGGCGCCGGCAAGTCGACGCTGATGAAGGTGCTGTCCGGGGTCTATCCCCACGGCCAGTACGAGGGTGAGATCACCTTCGAGGGCAGGCGCTGCGAGTTCGGCGGCATCCGCGACAGCGAGCGCGCCGGCATCGTCATCATCCACCAGGAGCTGGCGCTGTGCCCGCAGCTGTCGATCGCGGAGAACATCTACCTCGGCAACGAGCGGGCCAGGCGCGGAATCATCGACTGGAACCGCACCAACTACGAGGCCGGCGAGCTGCTGAAGCGGGTCGGCCTGCGGGAGAACCCCACGACGACGGTCGCCGACATCGGCGTCGGCAAGCAGCAGCTCGTGGAGATCGCCAAGGCGCTGTCGAAGGAGGTCAAGCTCCTCATCCTCGACGAGCCGACCGCGGCGCTCAACGACGAGGACTCCGCCCACCTGCTCGACCTGCTGCGCGGGCTCAGGGACGACGGCATCACCTGCGTGATCATCTCGCACAAGCTCAACGAGGTCACCGCGATCGCCGACTCCGTCACGATCCTGCGCGACGGGCGCACGATCGAGACGCTGGACATGGCCCGCGACGAGGTGACCGAGGACCGCCTCATCTCCGGGATGGTCGGCCGCGCCCTGGACAACCGCTTCCCGCCGCGTACGCCGTCGATCGGCGAGGAGGCGTTCCGCATCGAGGACTGGACGGTCTACAGCCCCAGCCAGCCCGGCAGGAAGGTGGTCGACGGGGCCTCGCTCATGCTGCGCCGCGGTGAGATCGTGGGCCTGGCGGGGCTGATGGGCGCCGGACGCACGGAGCTGGCGATGAGCGTGTTCGGGCGGACGTACGGCGTGCACATCTCCGGCAGGATCTTCAAGGACGGCAGGCCGATCGAGATCCGCACCGTGCAGGACGCGATCAGGCACGGCATCGCCTACGCCACCGAGGACCGCAAGAGGTACGGCCTCAACCTCATCGACGACATCAAGCGCAACATCAGCGCCGCCGGCCTCAAGGGCCTGGCCAAGCGCGGCTGGGTCAACGAGTACGAGGAATACCGCGTCGCCGAGCGGTTCCGCGCGAGCATGAACATCAAGGCGCCCGGCGTCGACAGCGTCGTCGGCAAGCTGAGCGGCGGCAACCAGCAGAAGGTCGTGCTGTCCAAGTGGATCCTGACCGAGCCGGACGTGCTGATCCTCGACGAGCCGACCCGGGGCATCGACGTCGGCGCCAAGTACGAGATCTACACGATCATCAACCGGCTCGCGGAGCAGGGCAAGGCCGTTCTGGTGATCTCGTCGGAGCTGCCCGAGCTGCTCGGCCTGTGCGACCGCGTCTACACGCTCTCCGAGGGGCGCATCACCGGCGAGGTGCCCCGTGAGGAGGCCACGCAGGAACGCCTCATGTATCTCATGACCAAGGGACAGGAGTAGCTCGACATGAGCAGCATCACGCCCGCCGACGTGGAGGTCGGCGCCGAGGGCGGCGGGGGAGCGCCGAAGCGGCCGGGCCGGGTGTCGCTCGGCGGGCTGTCGCTCAACCTGCGTTCCAGCGGCATCTACATCGCCTTCGCGCTGATCATCGCGTTGTTCTCGGTGCTGACCGACGGCGCTCTGCTGCAGCCGCAGAACATCTCCAACATCATCGTGCAGAACTCCTACATCCTGATCCTCGCGATCGGGATGATCCTGATCATCATCGCGGGGCACATCGACCTGTCGGTCGGGTCGGTGGTCGCGGTCACCGGCGCGCTGGCCGCGGTGCTCATGGTGAACATGGGCGTGGCCTGGCCGCTGGCCCTGCTGATCACGCTCGTCGCCGGCGCGCTGATCGGGGCGTGGCAGGGCTACTGGATCGCGTACTTCGGCATCCCGGCGTTCATCGTCACGCTGGCCGGCATGCTGCTGTTCCGGGCGCTGACCCTCACCGTCCTGGGCAACCAGGGCATCGGCCCGTTCCCCGACCAGGTGCGCACGCTGGCCAACGGCTTCACCGACGGCTGGCTCGGCAACGTCGGCCTCGGCCCGCTCGGCGGCGCGGACCTGTTCAGCCTGCTGGTCGGCATCGCCGCGATCGCCGGCATGGTCCTGGCGCAATGGCGCGCCCGGGCCGCCCGCAAGGGCTACGGCCAGGCGGTGGACTCCCTGGCGCTGTTCGCGCTGAAGATGGCGGCCGGAGCCGCCGTGATCCTCTTCCTCGTCGTGCAGCTCGCCCGGTTCAAGAACCTGCCGTGGGTGCTCGTGCTGCTCGCGGTGCTCGTGCTGGCGTACTCGCTGATGGCCAACCGCACGGTCTTCGGACGGCAGATCTACGCGATCGGCGGGAACCTGCAGGCGGCCGTGATGTCCGGCGTGAAGGTCAAGTCGGTCGTCTTCTGGATCTTCGTCAACATGGGGGTGCTGTCCGCGATCGCCGGCGTCATCTTCGCCGGCCGGCTCAACCAGGCCGGTCCCACCGCGGGCAACAGCTTCGAGCTGGACGCGATCGCCGCGGCCTTCATCGGCGGCGCGGCCGTGCAGGGCGGCGTGGGCAAGGTGGTCGGCGCGATCACCGGCGGCCTGATCATGGCGGTGATCAACAACGGCATGTCGTTGATCGGCTCGCCCAGTGAGCGGGTCATGCTCGTCAAGGGCGCCGTGCTGCTCGCCGCGGTGGCGTTCGACGTGTGGACCAAGCGCAGGGCGGGCACCGCGCGCTGACGACGGCCGGCATCACAAGCACACCGATCCCGGGCCGCCGGCTCCGTCGCAGGCCGGCGGCCCCCGCCCCCCGGATCCAAGCCTCTGGAGGTTAGATGTGAACGCTAACAGTGATCGTTACGTGGTGGGTGTGGACTACGGCACGTTATCCGGCCGCGCGGTGGTGGTGCGGGTGAGCGACGGCGCGGAGCTGGGCAGCGCCGTCCACGAGTACGCCCACCGCGTGATCGAGGACGCGCTGCCGGGCTCCGGCGTCCGGCTCGGCCCCGACTGGGCGCTGCAGGCGCCGGCCGACTGGATCGACGTGCTGCGCCACGCGGTGCCGAAGGCGCTGGCCGCCGCGCAGGTGCCCGCCGACCGGGTGATCGGCATCGGCACCGACTTCACCGCCTGCACGATCCTCCCCACGACCGCCGACGGCCGCCCATTGTGCGAGGAGTTCCCCGAGCGGCCGCACGCCTGGCCGAAGCTCTGGAAGCACCACGCGGCCCAGCCCCACGCCGACCGCATCAACGCGGTGGCCGCCGAGCGCGGCGAGCCGTGGCTGGCGCGGTACGGCGGCAAGATCTCCTCCGAGTGGGCCTTCGCCAAGGGGCTGCAGCTCCTGGAGGAGGACCCGGAGATGTACGACCGGGCCGACCGGTGGATCGAGGCGGCCGACTGGATCATCTGGCAGCTCACCGGCGTGGAGACCCGCAACGTCTGCACCGCCGGATACAAGGCCATCCACCAGGACGGCGGTTATCCCTCCGAGGACTTCCTGGCCGCGCTGAATCCCGCCTTCTCCGGGTTCACCCGGAAGCTCGGCCAGGAGCTCGCGCCGCTCGGCGGCCTCGCCGGTCGCCTGACCGCGCGGGCCGCCGAGTGGACGGGCCTCCCCGAGGGGATCGCGGTCGCGGTCGGCAACGTCGACGCCCACGTCACCGCCGCGGCGGCCGACGCGGTGCGGCCGGGCCAGATGGTCGCCATCATGGGCACCTCCACCTGCCACGTCATGTGCTCCGACCAGCTCGCCGAGGTGCCCGGCATGTGCGGGGTGGTGCGCGACGGCATCGTCCCCGGCCTGTGGGGCTACGAGGCGGGCCAGTCCGCCGTCGGCGACATCTTCGCCTGGTTCGTGGACAACTGCGTGCCCGCCTCGTACGCGGAGCGGGCGGCGGAGGCGGGAGTCGGCCTGCACGAATACCTGACCTCGCTCGCGGCCGGGCAGAAGGTCGGGCAGCACGGTTTGGTCGCGCTCGACTGGCACGGCGGCAACCGCTCGGTGCTCGTCGACCACACCCTGTCCGGCGTGATCGTCGGGCAGACGCTCGCCACCCGCCCCGAGGACGTCTACCGCGCGCTCATCGAGGCCACGGCGTTCGGCGCCCGGACGATCGTGGAGACGTTCGAGGCGTCGGGGGTGCCGGTCGAGGAGTTCGTGGTCGCCGGCGGCCTGCTCAAGAACCGCTTCCTCATGCAGACCTACGCCGACGTGCTGCGCCGCCCGCTGTCGGTGATCGGCTCCGACCAGGGGCCGGCCCTCGGCTCGGCGATCCACGCCGCGGTCGCGGCGGGCGCCTACCCCGACATCACGGCCGCCGCGGCGGCGATGGGCAAGCGCGAGGCCGCCGCCTACGTGCCCGACGCCGGGCGGGCCGACGCATACGACCGGCTGTACGCCGAATATCGCCGGTTGCACGACCACTTCGCGGACGGTGCGATGCTCCACCGGCTCCGCGCGATCAGGAACGAGGCCAGTGCATGATCGATGAACTTCGCAAGGAAGTCTGCCGCCTCCACGCCGAGCTGGTGCGTTACGGCCTGGTGGTGTGGACGGCCGGCAACGTGTCGGGCCGGGTGCCCGGCGAGGACCTGTTCGTCATCAAGCCCAGCGGCGTGTCGTACGACGACCTGACCCCCGAGTCGATCGTGGTCTGCGACCTCGACGGCAACCTCGTCGAGGGCGACCTGGCCCCCTCCAGCGACACGGCCGCGCACGCCTACGTCTACCGGCACATGCCCCACGTGAACGGCGTGGTGCACACCCACTCCACGTACGCCTCGGCGTGGGCGGCCCGCGGCGAGGCGATCCCGTGCGTGCTCACCGCGATGGCCGACGAGTTCGGCGGGGAGATCCCCGTCGGGCCGTTCGCCCTGATCGGCAACGACGACATCGGCAAGGGCATCGTCGAGACCCTGACCGGGCACCGCTCCCGCGCCGTCCTCATGCGCAACCACGGGGTGTTCACGATCGGCGAGTCTCCGAAGGCCGCGGTGAAGGCGGCCGTGATGTGCGAGGACGTCGCCCGCACCGTGCACATCTCCTGCCAGCTCGGCACGCCGCTGCCGATCGAGCAGGCCGACATCGACAGCTTGTACGACCGCTACCAGAACGTCTACGGACAGAGGAGTCACCTGTGAGGTTGTGGTTTCTGACCGGCAGCCAGGGCCTGTACGGCGAGGACACGCTGCGGCAGGTGGCCGAGCAGTCCCGGCGCATCGCCGAGCAACTCGGCGAGTCGCTGCCGTTCGAGCTGGAGTGGCGGCCGGTGCTCACCGACGCGGCGGCCATCCGCCGGGTGTGCCTGGAGGCCAACGGCGACGACGAGTGCATCGGCCTGATCGCGTGGATGCACACGTTCTCCCCGGCCAAGATGTGGATCGCCGGGCTCGACGCGCTGCGCAAGCCGCTGGTGCACCTGCACACGCAGGCCAACATGGAGCTGCCGTGGAGCACCATCGACATGGACTTCATGAACCTCAACCAGGCCGCCCACGGCGACCGCGAGTTCGGCTACATCCAGACGCGTCTCGGCGTGCCGCGCAAGACCGTCGCCGGGCACGTGAGCGACCCGTCGGTGGCGGCGCGCATCGCCGCCTGGGCGCGGGCGGCGGCGGGCCGGGCGGAGGTCGGCTCGCTGCGCCTGGCCCGCTTCGGCGACAACATGCGCGACGTCGCCGTGACCGAGGGCGACAAGGTCGAGGCGCAGCTGCGGTTCGGGGTGTCGGTGAACACCTACGGCGTCAACGACCTGGTCGAGGCCGTGGACGCCGCCGCGGACGCGGAGGTCACCGCGCTCGTCAAGGAGTACGAGGACCTCTACCGGATGGCGCCCGAGCTGCGCGCGGGCGGGGAACGGCACGAGTCGCTGCGTTACGCGGCCCGCATCGAGCTGGGCCTGCGGCACTTCCTGGAGGGCGGGGGCTTCAAGGCGTTCACCACGAACTTCGAGGACCTGGGCGGGCTGCGCCAGCTCCCCGGCCTGGCCGTGCAGCGGCTCATGGCCGAGGGGTACGGCTTCGGCGGCGAGGGCGACTGGAAGACCTCGGTGCTGCTGCGCACGATCAAGGTGATGTCGGCCGGCCTGCCCGGCGGCACCTCGTTCATGGAGGACTACACCTACCACCTCACGCCGGGCGAGGAGCTCATCCTCGGCGCGCACATGCTGGAGGTCTGCCCGTCGATCGCGGACGGCACCCCCTCGTGCGAGATCCACCCGCTGAGCATCGGCGGGCGGGAGGACCCGGTGCGGCTGGTGTTCGACGCCGCCCCCGGCCCCGCCGTGGTGGTGGGCCTGTCCGACATGGGGGAGCGGTTCCGGCTGGTGGCCAACGAGATCGACGTGGTCTCCCCGCCCGAGCCGCTGCCCGCCCTGCCGGTCGCCCGGGCCGTGTGGCGGCCCCGGCCCGACCTGCGCACCTCCGCCGAGTCGTGGATCACCGCCGGCGCCCCGCACCACACCGTGCTCTCCTCGGCCATCGGGGCGGAGGAGCTGACCGACTTCGCCGACATGCTCGGCGTCGAGCTGCTCGTCATCGACGAGACGACCACCTCCCGCCAGTTCGCCAAGGAACTGCGGTGGAACCAGGCCTATTACCGGCTGGCGCAAGGATTTTGATGACGAGAAAGTGGGTGATGGGCGGCCTGGCCGCCCTCACGCTCGGGGCCGGGGCACTCGTCCCGTCCGCCGCCTCGGCGGCGGACGAGGGCCTCGCGCTCTGGTACAAGCTCGACGAGACCTCCGGCACCGTGGCCGCCGACTCCTCCGGCAACGGCAGGGACGGCACGCTCCACGGTGACGCGAGCTGGGGCGACGGTCTCACGCTCGGCGGCACCAACGGGTACGTGAAGGTGCCCGACAACCTCATGCGCGGCATGACCTCCATCACGGTCGCGCTCGACGTCTGGATCGACCCGGCGCAGGCCACGCCGTACTTCATCTACGGCTTCGGCAACTCCAGCGGGTCCAGCGGCAACGGCTATCTGTTCACCACCGGCAACGCCTTCCGCACCTCGATCGCGTCGGGCAACTGGTCGACCGAGCAGACCGTCGGCGCCGGGGCCGACCTGCCGCGCGGCGGCTGGCAGCACATCGCGTACACCCTCGGCAACGGCGTCGGCGTGCTGTACCAGAACGGCGACGAGGTGGCCCGCAACACCGCCGTCACGCTCACCCCCGGCGCGATCGGCGGCGGCACGACCACGGCGAACTACATCGGCCGCTCGCTGTACTCCGGCGACAGATACCTCAAGGGCAAGGTCAGGGACTTCCGCGTCTACAGCCGCGCGCTCGCCCCGTCCGAGATCGCGCAGCTCGCGGCGCCGGTCAACGCCGAGATCGTCAAGCAGGACGCCGCGGCGCTCGACCTCGGCGACGTCAGCGCCGTCCGGTCCGACCTGACGCTCCCGGCGAAGGGCGCGTCGGGCTCCACGATCACCTGGGCCTCCAGCGATCCGTCCGTCGTCGGCGCGACGGGCGCCGTCACCCGGCCGCCGGCCGGCGCGGCGGACGCCCGCGTCACGCTGACCGCGACGCTGACCAAGGGCACGGAAACCGCGACGAAGACCTTCGAGGTCACCGTCGAGGCGGAGTACACCGACAAGCGGGCCGTCGAGACCGACGCCGCCAAGCTCGTCGTGCACAACATCGACGACGTGCGCGGCAACCTGACGCTGCCCACCACCGGCGAGAACGGCACCACCATCACCTGGCGGTCCAGCAAGCCGGGCACGCTCAGCGAGACCGGCGAGGTCAACCGGCCGCGGCCGGGCGCCAAGGCCGTGAAGGTGAACCTCAAGGCGACGATCTCGCGCGGCAAGCACCAGGCCGTGCGGATCTTCAAGCCCGAGGTGCCGCCGCTGCCCGCCAAGGAGCCGTACAAGGGCTACCTGTTCGCCTACTTCACCGGCGAGGGCTACGCCGACGGCGAGCAGATCTACACCGCGCTGAGCCAGGGTAACGACCCGCTGCACTGGCGGGAGCTGAACGGCGGCCGGCCGGTCGTCACCTCCGACGTCGGGGAGAAGGGCCTGCGCGACCCGTTCATCATCCGCTCGCCCGAGGGCGACCGGTTCTACATGATCGCCACGGACCTCAAGATCTACGGCAACGGCGACTGGGACCGCGCGCAGCGCAACGGCAGCCGCTCGATCATGGTGGCCGAGTCGACCGACCTGGTGCACTGGACGGACCAGCGGCTCGTCCAGGTCTCCCCGCCGGAGGCCGGCAACACCTGGGCCCCGGAGGCGTACTACGACAAGACCCTCGGCGCGTACGTGGTGTTCTGGGCGTCCAAGCTGTACGACAACCCGCGGCACACCGGGGACACCTACAACAAGATGGTGTACGCGACGACCCGCGACTTCCACACCTTCTCCGAGCCGAAGATCTGGAAGGACCCGGGCTACTCGGTCATCGACTCGACGGTGATCGAGCACAACGGGACCTACTACCGCTTCACCAAGGACGAGCGGAACAACACCTCCTCCAGCCCGTGCAGCAAGTACATCATCGAGGAGAAGTCCACCTCGCTGACCAGCACGAACTGGGACTTCCTCAAGGAGTGCATCGGCTCCGGCGCGCTGTCGCGCGGCGAGGGGCCGACGATCTTCAAGTCCAACACCGAGGACAAGTGGTATCTGTTCATCGACGAGTACGGCGGCCGCGGCTACGTGCCGTTCGAGTCCACCGATCTGGAGAAGGGCGACTGGACCGTCCCGGCCGACTACCGGCTCCCGAGCCGTCCGCGTCACGGCACGGTGCTGAACGTCACCCGGGCCGAGTACGACCGGCTGCTCGCCGCCCTCGGCTGACCGGTTCCCGCTGAGCGGACGGGCCCCTTCCCCTCCGGGGGAGGGGCCCGTTTCCGTCAGGCGGCCCGCCGGGACGGCGACCGCGCGGCGAGGGCGGCCCGGGCCGCCTCCAGCGCGCTGTTGATCGACACCTCGGAGAGCAGGCCGGGCGCCGCCACCTGGTCGCCGGCCAGCCACACGCCGTCGCCGCGCCGGACCGCCGGCCGGTCGTGCCACGTCGTGCCGGGCAGGTCGAGCGCGCCGCTGCGCCCGGCCGCCACGGCCTCGCGGCGCCAGGTCGTCCGCCCGCGCCAGCCGGGCAGGGCCAGGTCGGCGATCCGCTCCAGCCGCGCGAGCGCCGCGGCCTTCGGCTCACCCGGGCGCATCGGCATCTGCATCTGGACGAGGCTCTCCCCGGGCGGGGCCAGGGACGGGTCGGGCAGCGAGTAACGCTCCAGGAAGCCGCCCTCGTCCAGGTCGCTGACGACGAACATGTCCCGTGGGTCGGCGCGTACCGCGAGGTCGAGCAGCACCGACCGGCCGCTCTCCCAGCGCAGCGAGTCGTCGCCCAGCAGGCGGCGGGCGGCGTCGAGGGAGGTGGCGACGATCACCGGCCCCTCCGGCAGCCGGTCCACCCGCGAGCCGGTCTCGATGCCGACGCCGAGGAGGCGTGCCCGCGCGGCCATCCGGTCGATCACCCGTCCCCAGCCGCCGGCCACGTAGCGCACCGACGGATATCGCGGCGCGAGCACCCGCCGGAGCCGCTCCCAGACGAAGGCCGCCGACAGCCGTCCGGGGTCCCAGTCGTAGGTGACGACTCCCAGGAAGCGGGCGGCGGCGCGCGCGGCGCCGGCGCCGAAGCGGCGGGTCGCCCAGGTGGCGAAGTCCTCGTCCACGGGCGCGGTGAGGCCACGCCGGGCCGTCATCCGCAGCAGCCCGGCCGGGGGCCGCCCGGTCAGCCTCCCGTCCCGGCGGAACCGCGCCCGGGCCAGGTATCCCGGCCGCAGCGTCGCGCACGGCCGGACCAGCCCCCGCTCGTCCAGCCACCGCCACGGCAGGCCGTCGGAGTAGAAGACGTGGGTGCCGTCGTTGGCGACGTACGGCGCGGCGGTGGAGCGGGCACGCCCGCCGAGGGTGTGGTGCGCCTCGTGCAGGACGACGGCCGCACCGCCTTCGGCACAGGCGATGGCGGCGGTCAGACCGGCGAGCCCGCCGCCCACGATGGTGATGTTTTCTTTCATGCACTCGCGGACGCATTTCGGGCCTCCATCCGTGACATCTTGTCCGGGTTGGCGATGAGGTAGATCGTGTCCACCAGCCCATCGGCGATCACCAGCGAGATGACCGTGATGGGACGGCCGTCCAGCCGGGCCACGATCGCGGGCCCGCCGTTGACGTCGGCGATCTCCGCGCGCATCTCCCCGTCCGGGGAGGCGCCCAAGGAGGCCAGGAAGCGCCGGCGGCCCTCCGCGCTCGTGATCGCGAGGAGGAAGCGCGCGACCGGAACGGCGCCGGCCAGCTCCCGCAGCGGCGCCCTGACCTTGCCGCCGCCGTCGCTGACCATGCGGACGTCCGCGGCGAGCAGCGCGGTCAGGCCCTCGATGTCCCCTTCCGCGCAGGCCGCGACGAAGCGCTCGGTGATCGTGCGCCGCGTGCGCCGGTCCACGTCGAACCGCGGCCTGCGCTCGCGCACGTGGTCACGCGCGCGCCTGGCGAGTTGCCGTACGGCCGGCTCGCCCCGGCCGAGGATCTCGGCGATCTCGCCGTGGGAGAAGCCGAACGCCTCCCGCAGGACGAACACGGCCCGTTCCAGCGGGGACAGCGTCTCCAGCACGACGAGGAGGGCCAGCTCGACGCTGTCGGCGAGCTCCGCCGGCTCCCCCGAGCCCGGCGGGTCGACGACAGGTTCGGGCAGCCAGGGGCCGATGTACGCCTCCCGCCTGGCCCGCACCCGGCGCAGCCGGTCGATGGCGAGGTTGGTGGTGACGCGCACGAGGTAGGCCTTCGGGTCGGCCACCGACGCGGCGTCCACCTCCGCCCAGCGCAGCCACGCCTCCTGGACCACATCCTCCGCGTCCGCGGCGCTGCCGAGGATGCGGTACGCCACACCGGCGAGCAGCTTCCGGTGCGTGGTGAAGACTTCAACGGTCACGTCACGTCAGACGTATCACGCCCGCCGCCGTGTGACATCGCCTCGTCCGGTTACCGCTCCCGCCCGGACTCCTATACACTTGCTGCCGCAAGGGGCTATAGCGCAGCTGGTAGCGCACTTCCATGGCATGGAAGGGGTCTGGGGTTCGAGTCCCCATAGCTCCACCACACTGTGAGGGCGGTCGATAGACCGCCCTTTCGCCGTTTCGCGGGATGACATCGCGCGTCCATGCGTTGTGCGTCTCGCCGTCGCCGCCGATCGAGTATCCGCTACGGCCGGGCGACGACATGGGCGGGGAAGAGGCCGCCAGGGTGATCCTCGTCGCCGGGAAACGCGGTGAGAACGCCGCTGCCCGTTTTGATTTTCCGATCAGGGCACGCCGAGGAGGCGCAGGACCGCCGTGGTGGCGGCGGCGAGGACGACGATCAGGGGGAACGGCGCCTTCCGCAGGGTGAGGATCCCGGCGACGAGCACCCCGGCGGGCCTGGCCCATCCGGCGAAGCCGTGACCTTCGGTGAGGGCCGAGGTGGCGACCAGGGCGACGAGCAGCACGGTCGCGGCGACGGACAGCAGGTGCCGCAGCCGGGCGGGCAGCCGGAGCCGGTGGCGCAGCGCCGGTCCGGCCAGCCGGAACGCGTAGGTTCCGGCGGCGAGCGCGAGGATGGCGGCCAGGGGCATCAGGAGACCTCCGCACCGGCGGGCGCCCGGACGGCGAGCACCAGGCCGATCAGGGCGAGCAGCACGGGCAGGCCGGCGGGCAGGAACGGCGTGGCCGCCACCGCGACCACCGCACCCAGAACGCACGCCCGGCGCAGGGCCGTGTTCCCGGACTTCCCGGTGTGCCCCGCCTTTTCGGTGCCCGCGGCGCTCCGCGTGTCTCCGGCCTCCCCGGCGTGCCCCGCGATCCGCATGTGCCCGGCTTTCCCGGGGGTTCCGGCTTTCCCGGCGTTCCCCGCCTTCCCGGAGGCTCCGGCGTTCCCCGTGTCGCCGGCGTTATTCGCGCTCGCGCCGGTGAGCGAGGGCAGCACGAGGGCCAGCAGCACCGCGGGGAAGGCCGCGTCCAAACCCAGGGCGGCGGTGTCGCCGATGCCGCGCCCGGCCATCGCGCCGAGCACGACCGCCGCGTTCCAGGCGACGAACAGGCCGAGCCCGCAGACCCAGAACGTGACGCGACGCCCGCGCGGATCGCCGTCGCGGAGCACGAAGGCCACCGCCTCGTCCGTCATGAGGTGAGCGCCGGTGAGGCGGGTCCACCACCGGCCGCCGAGGACGTCGCCGATCGCGAAGCCGAACGGCAGCAGGCGCGCGTTCAGCACCAAACCGGCGGCGACGGCGGCGGCCGGGGCGCCGCCGGACAGCACCACGCCGACGGCGGCGAACTGCGCGCCGCCCGCGAACACCAGCAGGGACATGACGACAGGCACCCACGGGGGGAGTCCGCCGGACACGGCGATCGCGCCGAAGGCCGCGCCCACCACGGCGTCGGCGAGGCAGACGAGGGCGATGTCGCGGAGCGTGCCGCGATCGATTGTTCGCCACAGCGAATACATGTCCAGTAGAGTGAACAACAGATGCCGTGTTCGTCAAGCCGAACAAATGGGAGCGTAAAGCGAACAATGGGTGAGAGGCCGTCCTCCGACCTGATCGCGCTGATCGCCGCGTCGATCCGCAGGGAGCGCGAGCGCGCCGGCCTGTCGCTGACCGAGCTGGCCAAGCGCGCGGGCATCGCCAAGTCCACCCTGTCGCAGCTGGAGTCGGGCGTCGGCAACCCGAGCGTGGAGACCCTGTGGGCGCTCGGGGTCGCGCTCGGCGTGCCGTTCAGCCGTCTGGTCGACCCGCCCCGGCCGGCCGTACGGGTGATCCGGGCGGGGGAGGGGCCGGCGACCTACTCCGAGCAGGCGAACTACTCGGCCACCCTGCTGGCCTCGTGCCCGCCGAACGCGCGGCGAGACCTGTACCGCATCTCGGCCCAGCCGGGCCGGCCGCGCACCTCCGACCCGCACATGGCCGGCACCGTCGAACACGTCCTGATCGGCACCGGGCGGGCCCTGGTCGGGCCCACGGACGAGCCGGTCGAGCTGGGCCCGGGCGACTACATCGCCTACCCCGGCGACGCCCCCCACATCTTCGAGGCCCTGGAGCCCGGCACGACCGCGGTCATCGTCATGGAGCACGTCTGAGGCCTCGCCGGCCCGCGCCCCGGATGCCGGCGAGCACGGTAGCCACCGGTGCGCCGTCGCGGCCGATCGGCGTGCCGTTCGCTGTGAGCTTGACAACGATCTTTGACAAGCTGGTGGGACTAAATGCCCAAATAGCCATGTAATGTCTTGACTTGTTCGGCTGTAGCCCCCTATCTAGAAGAAGGCAAAAGACGGCTGATCACCATACGGCGGAAAATATGACAATCGAATCGGGACCGGACAATCCGCGTCAGGAGTACCGAGCCATGCAGGCTGAGGCGTTCAACCGCATCGGCGCCCGGTACGACGAGGCCTTTCCCCACAAGGAAGGCCAGCTGGCCGCCGGTGAATGGTTGATCAAGCAACTCAGGCCGGGCGCGCGCGTCCTCGACGTCGGCTGCGGCACCGGGGCTCCCACGGCCCAGCAGTTCGCCGAGGCGGGCTGTGAGGTCACCGGCATCGACATCTCCCCGGTCATGCTCGACCTGGCGCGGAAGAACGTGCCGACCGGGACGTTCCTCGAGCTCGACGCGCTCGACATCGACGACTCGCTCGGCGTGTTCGACGCCGCGACGGCCTTCTTCAGCCTGCTCATGCTGCCGCGCGCGGAGATCGAGCAGGCGCTGCGCAAGATTCACTCCGTGCTCGCGCCCGGCGGCCTGTTCTCGCTGAGCATGGTGGAAATCGACCTCGACGACGTGCCTTTCCAGTTTCTCGGCGCGCCGGTCCGGGTGACCGGATATCTGCGCGACGAGTTGCGCGAGGTCATCGAGGCCGCCGGTTTCACCGTGTTGTCGGAGAATCACATTTCGTACGCTCCGGCGACCACGCAGGCGCCGCCGGAAATCCAGCTGTTCGTCAACTGCCGGCGTGACAAAATCTGAACGGCCAGACCCGTGTCCGGAGACGGGGAACCCTTCGCCGTGCTGAGTCACGTCAGCGGGATCGTCCGGGCCGTCGGCGAAAGCCCGGGTCCCGAGGAGGCGACGAGGGTCCTCTGTGAAGCGGTGGTGCCGGAGCTGGCCGACGCCGCCGCGGTCTACGTGGACGGCGTCGTACGGCACCGGGTCGATCCCGACGGGCGGCTGCCGCCCCGCTGGACCGACGACGGGATGCGTGAGGCGGCCCTGATCGACGGGCATCTGCTCGCCGTGCCTCTCCGGGCGTACGGCGAGCAGGTCGGCTGCGCGCTGCTGGCGCGCGACGCCGGGAGGCCGCCCTTCGGCGAGGCCCATGTGCTCGCCGCGGGGCAGTTCGCGGTGCCCGCCGCGCTCACGATCTTCCACGGGCGGCGGGACCGCCAGCAGGACGAGACGCTGGAGACCCTCCAGCGGGGGATGCGGCCGGGCGACCCGCCGAAACTGCCGGGGCTGGAGATCGCCTACCGCTACCAGCCCGCCGCCGAACGGGTGGGCGGCGACTGGTACGACGTCATTCCGCTGCCGGGCAGCAGAGTCGCGCTGGTCGTCGGCGACGTGATGGGACACGGGCTGGCCGCGGCGGCGGTGATGGGCCAGCTCCGCACCGCCGTGCAGACCCTGGCCTCGCTCGACCTGCCGGCCGAGCAGGTGCTCCACTCGCTCGACGAGATGGCGCAGCGCCTGGCCGCGCAGACGCTCACCACCTGCGTCTACTGCGTGTACGACCCGGTGCTGCGCAGGTGCACGATCGCGAGCGCCGGTCATCTGCCGCCGATCCTGCTGAGGCCGGACGGCAAGGCCGAGGTGCTGTCGCCGCCCCGGTGCCCGCCGATCGGGCTGGGCCGCACGCCGTTCGAGACCATGGAGATCGCGGCGGAGGACGGCAGCATGCTCGTCCTCTACACCGACGGGTTCGTGGAGGAACGCGGGCAGGACATCGGGCTGAGCGTGGAGTCGCTGCGCCGCAGGCTCGAAGACGGCACCTCGATCGAGAAGCTGAGCGACGAGGTGCTGTCGGCCGGCCGGACCGACGACGTCACCGTGCTGGCCATCCGGTTCCGCGGCATCCCAAGCGAGCACGTCGCCCAGTGGCTGGTGGAGCCCCAGCCGACGACGCCGTCGCGCGTACGCAACCTGGTCCGCCAGACGCTCGTCTCGTGGGGCCTCACCGCGATGAGCCCGGTGGCCGAGCTGCTCGCGGGCGAGCTCGTCACCAACGCCGTGCGGCACACCTCGCGGCCCGTCACCATCAGGCTGCTGCGCACCGACCACCTGCTGTGCGAGGTCAGCGACGACGACCACCGGCTCCCGGTGGTGCGCGAGCCCGGCCTGCTCGACGAGGACGGCAGGGGTCTCTACCTGGTCAGCCAGCTCGCCGAGCACTGGGGGGCCAGCCGGGTCGCCGGCGGCAAGACCGTCTGGTTCTCGCTGGCGATCCCCTGACGCCCCCGGGCCCGGCGCGTTCGGCGTGCGGCGCACCCGGCCGGCCCCGTCGCACCGCGCGCGGGGCCGTCCCCGCCTGCCGGAACCCTTTCGGTTACACCCGCACCGCGGAAGTCCTATACACTGGCGTGGCATCGCCGATGCGGCGTGCAAGGGGCTATAGCGCAGCTGGTAGCGCACTTCCATGGCATGGAAGGGGTCTGGGGTTCGAATCCCCATAGCTCCACCGATCAAGCGTACGAGGAACCGCTCTCCATTCGGAGAGCGGTTTTTTCGTTGCGCCCGGCCCCGGTCAGCCGCCGGTGCGTACGAAGGCGACCGCGTCCAGCGGGACGGCGCGGCCCTCGGGGTCGGTGAACGACACGTCGAGCAGCGCCCCGGTCCGCCGGTCACGGCGCTCGATCGTCGGCCCCCCGAGCCGGGGCGCGTGGCGGTCCCCCCACTGCTGCAGCGCTCCGAGGATCACGAGCGCGTCGCGGCCCGCGTCGGTCAGGTGGTACTCGTACCGGGTGCGGGCCCCGGCCTCGCGGTAGGGCCGCTTCTCGACGACGCCCGCGGCGGCGAGCGTCGCCAGCCGGGCGGTCAGCAGGTTCGTGGCGATCCCCAGGCGCTGCTGGATGTCGCCGAAGCGGACGACGCCCGTGTGCAGCTCCCGCAGTATCAGCGGCGTCCACCGCTCTCCGAGGAGGGTCACCGCCCGCTCGATGGAGCACGTCATCGAGTCGGGGAGTTCGGTGGTCGTCATCGTGCGCCTCGCTCGCTCGTCGCCTGTGGGCTTCAGGCTAGTCGAACCCTGACTTGCAATTTTAAAGTCAGCTCCCTTAGCGTGGTCGCGAAGCCGTCGAGGAATGGAGACCACAATGAAGATCGAGGGTTCTGTCGCGCTGGTCACGGGCGCGAACCGCGGGCTGGGACGGTCGTTCGCGGCCGAGCTGCTGGACCGCGGCGCCGCCAAGGTGTACGCGGCGGCGCGCAGGCCGGAGACGGTCGACCTGCCGGGCGTGGTGCCGCTTGCCCTGGACATCACCGACCCGGCGTCGATCCGGGCCGCCGCCGAGCACGCCCGGGACGTCACCCTGCTGATCAACAACGCCGGAGTCTCCACGGGCTCGTCGATCCTCGGCGGCACGCTCGACGACATCCGCCTGGAGATGGAGACCCATTACTTCGGCACGCTCGCCACGGCTCGTGAGTTCGCCCCGATCCTGGGCCGCAACGGGGGCGGCGCGATCCTCAACGTGCTGTCGGTGCTGGCGTGGGTGGCCATCTCCCCGCAGGTGGCCGCCTACTCCGCGGCCAAGGCGGCCGCGCTGCAGCTCACCAACGCTCTCCGCCTCGAACTGAAGGAGCAGGGCACGCTCGTCACGGCGCTGCACGTCGGATACATGGACACCGGCATGGCGGCCGGCGTCACCGCGCCGAAGATCGCCCCGGCGAAGGTCGCCGCCCTGGCCCTGGAGGGCGTCGAGCAGGGGAGCTTCGAGGTGATCGCCGACGACGTGAGCCGCCACGTGCGGTCCCAGCTGTCCGCCGACCTGACCGACCTGTACCCGCAGCTCGCCTCCTGAACGCCGGGCACATGATCACACCCGCCCCGGGTAGGGGCGGGTTCCATGAGAAGGATTCTGCTGCTCATCGTCACCCGCCGGCTGGCGCGCACACCGCTGGGGCTGGTCGTGCTCGGCCTCGGCTGGCTGTTCGCGCGCAGGCGGCGGGCCCGCAGGCGGCAGCCCGCGGACGTCCCGGCGCCCCGCGCGCCGGGACGCCGGCCGGGCGCCCCGTACGCCCGGAACGACAGCGTCGCGGGTGACCGCCGCTGAGCCGTGAGCTTCCCCCGCGGTCGCCCGTGGCCACCGGGGAAGGAAGTCCCCGCGCCGTGAGGCCGCACCCCGTTCGGCGCCAAAGGGTCGCGCTCGTCCCGCAGGATCGGCTCCGCACCGCGTTCCCGGAGCGGGGAAGCCCCGGGAACCCGGTCAGCCGAGGGCGGCCGGGGTG
Organism: Microbispora rosea subsp. aerata; assembly: GCF_014647835.1. Lineage (GTDB taxonomy): Bacteria > Actinomycetota > Actinomycetes > Streptosporangiales > Streptosporangiaceae > Microbispora > Microbispora aerata. The sequence goes on along the minus strand of NZ_BMPY01000003.1, from coordinate 230,042 downwards.
CGGAACGTCTGCCGGTAGACCAGGGGCGACACCCCGACGGCGGCGTGGAGGTGCTGGCGGAGCGAGACCGCGCTGCCGAACCCGGCCTTCCTGGCGATCACGTCGACCGGCAGGTCGGTGGTCTCCAGCAGGTGCCGGGCGTGCGCGACGCGCTGCCCGGCGAGCCACCTGGCCGGGCTGAGGCCGGTCTCCTCCCGGAACCTGCGGGTGAAGGTCCGCACGCTCATCCGGGCGTGCGCGGCCAGGGCGGCCAGGTTGACCGGCTCCTCCAGGTGTTCGAGCATCCACGCCCGGGTGGGCGCCGTGGTCGTCCCGGCGGGGTCGGGCAGCGGCCGTTCGATGTACTGGGCCTGCCCGCCCTCCCGGAACGGCGGGGTGACGCACCGGCGGGCGGTGCGGTTGGCCACCTCGCTGCCGTGGTCGCGCCGGACGACGTGCAGGCACAGGTCGATGCCCGCCGCCACGCCCGCCGAGGTCAGCACGTCGCCGTCGTCGATGAACAGCACGTCGGGATCGAGCCGTACGCGGGGGAACAGCCTGCGGAAGTTCGGGGCGTCGCGCCAGTGGGTCGTCGCGGGGCGTCCGTCGAGCAGGCCCGCGGCGGCCAGCACGAAGGCCCCGGTGCAGATCGAGATGAGCCGGGCGTGCCCCGCCGCCTCCCGCAGCGCCTCGCGCACATCGTCGCCGATCGTGCCGTCCTCCAGCGGCTTCCCGCTGAGGATGCCCGGCACCACCACCGTGTCCGCCGTGGCGAGCACGCTCAGGTCGTGGTCGGGGACCACGCTGTATCCCGCCGGGCCCCGCACCGGGCGGCCGCCGGGGGTGCAGGTGACGATCTCATACAGCGGGCCGTGGTTGCGGGCGACCCGGAACACCTGCCCGGGGATGCCCAGGTCGAGCGTGGCGAAGTCATCCAGGGCCAGTACGGCGACACGATGCATGGCCCGATTCTTTCAGATGTTGACCTCCCGGCCACTGTCCGCGAAGACCGGAATACCGGGAGGATGCCCGTCATGAAGTCGCTGCACCGTGCCTGGATCGTCGCCGCCGTCGCCTTCGTCGCGATCATCGGGGCGGCCGGGTTCCGCGCCACGCCGGGCGTGATGATCACACCGCTGGAAGACGAGTTCGGATGGTCGAGGGGCACGATCTCGCTCGCGGTGTCGGTGAACCTGATGCTCTACGGGCTGTGCGCGCCGTTCGCCGCGGCGCTCATGGACCGCTTCGGCATGCGCCGCGTCGTCTCCTGCGCCCTGCTGCTGGTGGCGGCGGGCAGCGGCATGACCGTGTTCATGACCGCGAGCTGGCAGCTCGTCGCGCTCTGGGGCATCCTGGTCGGGCTCGGCACCGGCTCGATGGCGCTCGTCTTCGCCGCCACGCTGACCGACCGCTGGTTCGTACGGCACCGCGGCCTGGTCACCGGCGTGCTGACGGCGGGCGGCGCGACCGGGCAGCTGGTCTTCCTGCCGCTGCTCGCGCACCTGGCCGACACGCACGGCTGGCGGCCGGCCTCGCTCACGGTGGCGGGAGCCGCGCTCGCCGTCGTGCCGCTCGTGTGGTTCCTGATCCGCGACACCCCCGAGGAGATCGGCCTGACCGCGCTCGGCGCGACCGAGCCGGTCGTGCGCGTCCCGAGCAGGGGCGCCGCCGCGCGGGCCGTACGGGTGCTGCGCGACGCCGCGCGCACCCGGCGCTTCTGGTATCTCGCCCTCGGCTTCGCCATCTGCGGCGCGAGCACCAACGGCCTGGTCGGCACCCACTTCATCCCCGCCGCCCACGACCACGGCATGCCGGAGACCACCGCCGCCTCGCTGCTCGCGGTGATCGGAGTCTTCGACATCGCCGGCACCGTCTTGTCCGGCTGGCTGAGCGACCGGGTGGACTCGCGGCTCCTGCTGGTCGTCTACTACGGCCTGCGCGGGCTGTCGCTGCTGGTCCTGCCGCGGCTTTTCGCCGCCACGGCCGGGCCGAGCATGCTGGTCTTCATCGTCTTCTACGGCCTGGACTGGGTCGCCACCGTGCCGCCGACGGTCGCGCTGTGCCGCAAGATCTTCGGCACGGACGGCTCGGTGGTGTTCGGCTGGGTCTTCGCCTCCCACCAGATCGGCGCGGCCGTCGTCGCCACCGTCGCCGGGGTCACCCGCGACCGCCTGGGCGACTACGACCTGGCGTGGTACGGCGCGGGCGCGCTGTGCCTGCTGGCCGCGCTCATGTCGTCCCGCATCGTCACGCGTGTCCGGGACAACCGCGAAGCTGCCATCCTTGTCGGGTGACCGAACGCGTTCTTCCCCTGGTCGTACGCATCGAGCGGGCCGCGCCGCCGCAGCGCACCGACGCGCTGGAGGCGGCGGCGACGGCGGTCCTGCGCCTGCTCGACACCGCGGAGCACGGCGGCGAGTGGTCCGAGGAGGTCGCCGAGTGGCAGGACGGCCGGATCAGGAAGGTGGTCAGGCGGGCCCGCGGCGCCGAGTGGCGGCGAGCGGCCGCCCTGCCCGGCATCACCGTCACCATGCGCACGGCCGAGGTGCGGGTGCATCCTCCCGTGCCGCTGGACGGCTGGCCGCGCGACCTCGCCAGGCTCCAGGTGTCGGGCACGGAGCTGTCCGACGACGCCGCGCCCCCGCCGGCCGGCCCCGACGAGGTGGTGCTCTGGGTCAACCCCCGCCTGGAGATGACGGCGGGCAAGGCGATGGCCCAGGCGGGGCACGGCGCCCAGTTCGCCTGGTGGGGTGCGGGCGAGGCGGACAGGGCGGCCTGGCGCGAGCGCGGCTATGCCGTACGGGTCAGGACGGCGGAGCCGGGCCGGTGGGACGCGCTGACCGCGAGCGGGCTGCCGGTGGTCAGGGACGCCGGGTTCACCGAGATCGAACCCGGCTCCGCGACGGTCGTGGCCGACGCGCCGTGGCTGCGGGTCGGCGTTCCCGAAGTGTGATGGGGAACGCACCCGAATTACCCGGATATGCCGTACGCTCCCGATCGTGTCACCTGGGGACTATGGGACGAAAGCCGTCCCCTCGTATATAGCGGCCGAGGCCGAGACCACTCCGCTACCGAAGATCACGGTCCCTGAGCCGGCGCCGCCCACGAAGACTTCCAGGAGTCTCGGAGACCTGCCGATGCGGGTGGTCTACCGAGCGGTCGCGATCGCGGCGGGAGTCGTCGTCCTGGGGGCGGGCGCCACCGTCGTGCTGCTCAACCGGGGCGACTCCGCCGACACGGTCGCCGTGGCCAAGGTGCCCTCGGCCGCGCCGGCGTCGTCCGTGCCGGGCGCCGCCGCACCGGTGACGGGCGCGGCGGCCACGCCCGGTCTCAGCCCGCTGTCCAGCCCCGTCCCCAGCACTGGGGAGAGCGGCGGGGCGAGCGCGTCCGCGAGCCCCGCGGCGAGCCCGGCGGCCGACTCCGACGCGGCCGATCCCGCGCTCGCGGCGGCGCTCAAGGACCCGCGCGTGCCAGCGCTGCCGAAGAAGGACCGGCGGCTGCGCGACTTTCCCGGCCGCGCCGCCGCCACCCGCGGCCTGATCAAGGACCGGCGGTCGGGCGTCGCCCTGCCCCGCTTCATCAAGTCGTGGGCGCTGGCCAAACCCGCGCCGTTCGCCTCGCGGCAGCTGCTGCCCAAGGTCAAGGGCGCGTCGTACCGGGGGATGCTGGTCTCCTGCCCCGTGCCGATCCCGGTGCAGGAGACGCTGCGCGACACGGCCTTCCTGGCCGCGCGGTGGACGCTGAACCACCACCCCTCGGGCGCGAAGATCTCCTGGACGGCCTCCCAGCCGATCAAGGCGGGCAAGCGGAAGGGCTGGCTGCTGGGCTACACCGTGCACTACACGATCAAGGGCAAGAAGCGGGTCTCCGCGGCGGCGCTGGCCCTCGTGGACGTGCCGGACACCAAGCCCGCCGTCGTGTTCATCACGATCCCCGACAGCCACAAGAAGCGCTGGCACGACATCAACAAGGTGATGTCCTCCGTCAAGGCGCTCTGACCTCACGGCAGGGCCGGCCGGGCCGCGGGCGGCCCGGCCGCGCTCGGCTTCGGCGGCCGCGTCCGCGGGCTCATGGGTGGGCCCGCGGACGATCCGGCTCAGTGCTCGGCGAGGACGATCACGGAGTCGCCGGGGGCGAACGTGACGGCGCGCGAGCGGTCCGGGTTGAGCACGACGCCGTAGTGCGGCGGCTGCGCGGCCTCCGCCGCCAGGCGGTAGCCGATCGCGGTCTCGCCGCGCCGCAGGGCCGACTCCAGGATCGTGCGGAAGGCGACGGGCTCACCGGTGGTCACGTAGTTCTCGACCGGCCGCGGGTAGATCTCCGAGCCGGCGGAGTCGAACAGGTAGCCGAAGACGTCGGCGAGGTGCGGGTTCTCGGCGAGCTGCGCGAGCAGCAGGCCGATGACGGTGTCGCTGATGACGATGTCGTCGGCCTCGGTGACCTCGGCGAGCGCCCGGTTGTTCTCGTCGTGCATCTCGCTCACGATCGAGTATTTCTCGCCGAGGGTCGCCTGCATGTCCCTGAGCTGGAGCAGCGTCATCAGCGTCCGGGTGTCGGCGTGGCCGGGTTCGTACCGGTCGTCGGAGAGCACGATGACGTGCTGGTAGACCCCGACGCCGAGGGCCTCCAGGGCGTACCTGTCGGTGCTGTCGCACTCCTTCACGTTGACCGTCAGGTTGGTCAGGCCCCCCACGCCGGCGTCGGCGCCGGGGTGGTCGCAGGCGATGTCGAGCACCGACCCGGGGCTGACGTACGCGTCCAGGTAGCGGATGATCCGCTCGGCCCGGCCGTTCCAGCCGAGCATCAGCGTCCGCTCGGGGCCACGTGCCGGGGTCGGCGCGGGAACGATGTGCCGCTCCTCCACGGGAGAGGCGTCGCCGGTCAGGCGGATGAGCGAGTCGTCCTGGGCGAGCACGACCATCTCGTCGGACGCCCCGATCTCCGTGTCCGCGGGCGGGTTGAGCAGCACGCCGCGGGGCGTGCGCACGCCGAGGACGGTCGCGGTCGCGTACGCGTCGAGTGCCTGGCCGTACGTCCTGCCGACGAGGGAGGGGTCACGGCGCAGGTAGATCTCGTCGCCGTCGAAGTTCAGCAGGTCCATGCAGACGACGGACATGCCGGACTGGCGGGACGACTGCACGATCAGCCGGGCGGCGAGGTCGTCGCTGTCGACCAGGCGGACTTCGGGGCCGCCGGCCAGCCGGGCGGCGGCCATGTTGCGCGAGGAGGCGATGGCGGCGACCACGGGCGGGTGGTCGCCGGCGCGCTTGGCCAGGGCGAGCAGGGTCTTGATGACGTGCGCGTCCGGATCGTCCTTCTCCGGGGACAGCACCACGACCGTGCGGGCCGTGCTCAGGCTCATCAGGTCGAGGTCGGCCGGCTCGGTCGGCTTGCCGGTGCGGCACACCAGGCGGGTCTTGCCGGTGTCGCCCACCTTGTCGCGTATGGCGTCCTCCATGGCCGGCTTGTCCTTCTCGGCGAGGATCGCGATGACCGAGCCGTGCCGCTGGCTGGCGTGCGCCTTCGCGAGCTCGGAGACGATCGTGTAAAGCTGCTCGGACCAGCCGAGGATGACCGTGTGGCCGCTCTCGATGATGCGGGAGCGGCCCTTGCGCAGCTCCTCGATCTTGGTGCGCAGCCCGGCGGACAGCACGCCCACGAGGATGCTGACGATGAAGATGCCGCCGAGGGACGCGACCAGCATGATCGCGAGAAAGGGTGCGGTGCCGGTGTCGCCCGCGACCTTGCCCGGACTGAGCGCGTGCATGAGCGACAGCCACAGCACACCCGGCCAGCCGTGGTGTTTGACCGCTTCTTCTGGGGTCACCCACATGGTCAGCGCGCTGACCGTGACGATGAGCACCAGCGACACCAGGGCCAGCCAACCGATCAGAGCGACCGTGCCCCTGGCCATGGTGTTGTCGAACCAGTACTTCAGGCGCTCTTTGACCGTAGCTTTTGACACTCGGTATCCCCCGCAATGATCAGCAAATGCAGACATAGTAGAAGCGACTAGGCTTCGGCGTGTGACGGAACTGGTGCTCGCCTCGGCCTCGCCCGCCCGCCTCGGTGTGCTGCGGGCGGCCGGACTCGATCCCAAGGTGATCGTCAGCGGTGTCGACGAGGACGCGATCACGGCCGGCAGTCCCGAGGAGCTGTGCCTGGCGCTGGCCGTGGCCAAGGCGGACGCCGTCTCCCGGACGCTCTCCGGCGGCATCGTGATCGGCTGCGACTCGGTGCTCGAGCTCGACGGCGTCGCGTACGGCAAGCCGGAGACGCCGCGGGACGCCAAGGACCGCTGGCGCATGATGCGGGGCAGGACGGGCCGGCTGCTGACCGGGCACTGCGTGGTCGACGTGGCCGGGGGCCGGAGGGCGTCGCGGGTGGCGGCGACCGTGGTGCGGTTCGGCACGCCGTCCGACGAGGAGATCGAGGCGTACGTCGCGAGCGGGGAGCCGCTGCGCGTCGCGGGCGCGTTCACACTCGACGGCCTGGGCGGCTGGTTCGTGGAGGGCATCGAGGGCGACCACGGCAACGTGCTCGGCATCTCGCTTCCCCTGCTTCGCGGCCTTTTCGCCGATCTGGGCGTGCCGGTGACGACCTTGTGGCGCTAGCCTGCCCGCCATGAGTGGCATCGGACGGCGCGGCGTCGGCGGCCTCGCCGAGGGCATAGGGTTCTGCTTCCGCGGGCTCGGGTGGGTCGCCCGGCATCCCCGCTGGTGGTTGTTCGGGCTCATTCCGGCTCTGATCGCTCTGGTCCTGTACGCCGCGGCGCTGGTCTGGCTGGGCACGCACGCGACCGACGTGGCCGCCTGGGCGACGCCGTTCGCGGACGACTGGGGCTGGCGCGACGCGTTCCGCACGCTGGTCGGCGTGATGATCTTCGTGGTGGGCCTCGCGCTCGCCGTGCTGACGTTCACCGCCGTCACGCTGGTGATCGGCGACCCCTTCTACGAGAAGCTGTCGGAGAAGGTCGAGGAGGACCTCGGCGGGCTTCCGGGCGGCGACCAGCCCTTCTGGGAGTCGCTGTTCCGGTCGATCCGCGACAGCCTCGTCACGCTCTGGTACGTCCTGCTGTTCACCGTGCCGCTGTTCGCGCTCGGCTTCGTGCCGGTCATCGGGCAGACCGTGGTGCCGGTGGTCGGGGCGTTCGTCTCGGGGTTCTTCCTCACGGTCGAGCTGACCGCCCTGGCCATGGAGCGACGGGGTCTGCGGCGTAAGGAGCGCTTCGCCCTGCTCCGGTCGAACATGTCCGTCTCGCTGGGGTTCGGTGTGCCGCTCTTCCTCGCGTTCATGCTTCCGCTCGTCAGCGTCGTCGCGATGCCCGGCGCGGTCGCCGGCGCCGCCATGCTCGTCCGCGTGCGGCTGGCGCCGGCGACCGCGCCGGAGGGTCAGGCCAAGGACACCAGGCCGGCGTAGTCGGGGCTCCACATGTCCTCGACTCCGTCGGGCAGCAGCAGGACGCGGTCGGGACGCAGGGCCTCCACGGCCTTCTCGTCGTGGGTGACCATCACGACCGCCCCCTGGTAGGAGGAGACCGCGGCCAGCACCTCGTCCCGCGTCGCGGGATCGAGGTTGTTGGTGGGCTCGTCCAGCAGCAGCACGTTGGCCTGCGAGCTGACCAGGGTGGCCAGGGCCAGGCGGGTCTTCTCGCCGCCCGACAGCACGCCCGCCGGCTTGTCCGCGTCGTCGCCGCCGAACAGGAACGAGCCGAGGATCCGGCGCACCTCGCCGTCGCCCAGATGCGGCGCGGCGGCGGCGAGGTTCTCGGCCACGGTGCGCGCGGGGTCGAGCGTCTCGTGTTCCTGCGCGAAGTAGCCCAGCCGCAGGCCGGGCCCGTGCACCACCCGGCCGGAGTCGGGGACTTCCCGCCCGGCCAGGATGCGCAGCAGCGTGGTCTTGCCGGCGCCGTTCAGCCCGAGCACCACCAGCCGGCCGCCCCGGTCCACGGCCAGGTCCACGCCGGTCAGCACGCGCAGGCCGCCGTACGCCTTGGTCAGGCTGATCGCGCCGAGCGGGGTGCGGCCGCAGGGCGCGGGCTCCGGCAGCCGTACGCGCGCGACCTTCTCGGCGCGGCGCGCCGGCTCCACCGCCGCCAGCATGCGGTCGGCCCGGCGGGCCATCTCCTTGGCCCGTACGGCCGTCGCCTTGCCGGCGCGCATCCTGTCGGCCTGAGCGCGCAGCGCGGCGGCCTTGCGCTCGGCGACCGCCCGCTGCCGGGCGCGCCCCCGCTCGGCGGCCTCGCGGTCGGCCAGATAGGCGCGCCAGCCGGTGTTGTGCACCTCCAGCGCGGCGCGGTCGGCGTCGAGGTGCCAGATCCTGTTCACGGTGTCGTCGAGCAGCGCGGTGTCGTGGCTGATCAGGACCAGCCCGCCGGCGCGGCTCGCGAGGAACGACCGGAGCCAGGCGACCGAGTCGGCGTCCAGATGGTTGGTGGGCTCGTCGAGCAGCAGCGTGCCCTGTCCGCCGAACAGGATGCGGGCGAGCTCGACCCGGCGGCGCTGCCCGCCGGACAGCGTGCCGACCGGCTGGGTCATGACCCGGTCGGGCAGGCCGAGCCCGGCGGCGATGCGGGCGGCCTCGGCCTGCGCCGCGTACCCGCCGCGGGCCTCGAACTCGGCCTCGGCCCGGACGTACCGCCGCATCGCCCGCTCCTGCCGGGCGGGGTCGGCCATGGCGGCCTCGGCGGCGCGCAGCGCGCGCTCGGCCTCGTCCAGACCCCGGGCCGACAGGATGCGGGCGGCGACGGTGATCGACGGATCGGCCGCCGCCGGGTCCTGCGGGAGATAGCCGACGGGGCCGGTCCGGGTGACGGCGCCCGCCGCCGGTCGCAGCTCGCCGGCCAGGGTCTTCAGCAGGGTGGTCTTGCCCGCGCCGTTGCGGCCGACCAGGCCGACGCGGTCGCCGGGGGCGACGTGGGCAGTGACGTTCGACAGCAGGAGACGGGCGCCGACGCGCACGTCGACACCACGAAGGGTGATCATTTGATTCCGCTCCGGAGAAGCTCAAGGACACACGGGTGGCGTGAAAGCGGGTGTCCTGGCTAAGAAATCCGGGGCGTAGACATGGCGCCGAGTGTAGGCCGCGCGCTCCGCCCGGTTCCACCGGTTTTTCCGGGCGCTCGGTTTTCCACAGGAGGCGGGATATCCCCAGAGCCGCGTTCGGCCGTCCGGGCGGGTGGCCGCCGGGCGAGGCTTGCGGCCATGACGATCCCGAAGCTCGTGCTCTCCTCACCGGCGGACGTCCTCGCCGCCGTCCCCTACCTCGTCGGGTTCCATCCCGCCGACAGCCTCGTCGTGATCGGCCTGGCCGGTCCAGAGGTGCGGCTGACGACGCGCTGGGACCTGCCGGCCGCCCCCGGGGACCTCGACCGGCTGGTCCCGCTGCTGTGCCGGGAGTCGGTGACCGCCGTCTTCGTCGTCGGGTACGGCTCCGGCGGTCTGGTGACCCCCGCCGTCGACACGGTGACCCGGCTGCTGCGCGCCCGGGGCATCCGGGTCGCCGAGAGCCTCCGGGCCGAGGGCGGGCGCTACTGGTCCTACGCCTGCGGCAGCGCGACCTGCTGCCCCGCCGAGGGCACGCCGTACGACACCGAGCGCAGCCCCATCGCCGCGCAGGCGGTGATGCACGGGCTGGTCGCCCTGCCCGACCGCGACAGCCTGCGGCGCTCGGTCGGGCGCCGCGGCGGGGCGGCGATGCGGGAGGCCACCCTCCGTGTCATGGCCGATCTGCGGGCCGTGTGGGGGCCCGGGGGACCGGCCGCCGACGAGCCGGCCGCGCGGTTCGTGGCGGAGGGATTGGCGCGGGTGCGCGGGGCCATCGGCGTGTACGACGCGGGAGGCCGCCTGGACGACGACGCCGCCGCCCGGCTGGGGCTGGACCTCGCCGTGATCAGGGTGCGGGACGAGGCGTGGGCGTTGATCGACGACCGGGACGCGCACATCGCGTTGTGGCGCGACCTCACCCGCCGCCTGGAGCCGGGCCATGTCGCGCCCGCCGCCTCACTGCTGGCGGCCGCCGCGTGGCACCGGGGGGAGTGCGCGCTCGCGGGGATTGCGCTGGAGCGGGCGCTCGCCGCCGACCCGGGCTATTCGATGGCGCTGCTTCTCCGGGAGGCCCTGGCGCACATGCTGTCTCCTGCCCTGCTCCGCGACCGCATGCCGACGCCGGAGGAGCTCGACGACGAGATGGGTCCTCCCCGGGCGGCCTGGCTCGCCCCGCTGCACGCGCTGCTGGCCCAGGACCCGGCCGACCCTGCCGGGACCGTGGACGCGGCATCGACGGCGGTGCCGAAGGCCGGGACCGGGGGCATGGCGGAACCAGCGCGGGAGGCCGGGGCCGGGGGCGCGGCGTCGGAGCCGATGCCGGAGACGGCGTCGAGAACGGCGCCGGAGGGCGTTACGGAGGCGGCGTCGAGCAGGACGCCGGCGGCCGAGACCGGGGCTGGAGGCGCGGCGTCGCGCAGGACGCGGGCGGCCGAGACCGGGACCGGGGGCACGTCGAAAAGAGCGCCCGAGGTGGTGCCGGAGGTGGCGCCGCGCGGGCGTGCCCGATCAGCCGCGGGAGGTCCTCAGAGCCGGTCGCCGTCCTGATCCTTGCGACGGCGCTCGTTGTAGGCCCGCATCCGGGCGGGATATCCGGTGAGCTGCACGTCGTACACGGGAAGGGCGAGATCCCTGGCCACCTTGGCGATCACAGCGGGAGAGCCGACCCGGCGGCGGGTCCATTCCCCGTCGTGCGCCACGGCCACCGCCGTGGTGTCGGTCGCGAAGGTCTCGGGCTCGACGTAGAACTCCACGCCGCGCCGGGTCTTGGCGAACTCGATCAGGGCCTCGATGTCGGCGTCGGTCGCCTCGCGGTCGAACTTGGCCACGCGGGCGCCTCGCCGCCGCCGAAGCCCATAGCGATCTCGCCATCTCATAGCCCTTGTATACCTCTCCTTGGGTCACGATGGCGTTAAGGCTTGTGATCCGCCGTGGGTCGTTTCGGCACCGGGACCTCGCCACGCGGAGGCCGCGCCGCCCGTCTCCCGGGTGCCGCGCGGGCGAGGCGCCGGCTCGGCCCGTCGCCGCCGATCAGCCGGCCGCCACGGAGGCCGCCTGCTCCTCACGCCGCTCGTCGCGGGTCAGGGTGCGGGTCTCCCGGTCGAGCAGGCTCGCGATCACGGCCAGGACGATGAGCGCGGCGCCCGCCGTGGCCAGTTCTCCGAGGTCGGCGGCGACGCCGACGTCGGAGAAGCCGGCCGACTGGCTCCCGATTTCCTATGAATGTCGAATCTCCACACCGAAGCGTGCACCAGATCGATACCGATCAGCATGCCGAATCCTCCAGGTGAGACTCCGCGTCCACCGGTGAGGTTAGAGACAGGGATTGTATTTTCTGTACATTCCTCGTATATGGGCAGAAATTGCCTATATGGGCCTGTGGAGGGCCCGTTCCGGCCCGGCCGCGGGATCACGGCCCTGCACACCGCATATACGGCGCTTATACAAGGGCCTCTTACCCTCGTATTTCAGCACCTCGTCCGGAGGAAACCGTTGATGTCGATCGAAGAGCCCGCTCCGCCGAAGGCGGGCGCCCCGGCCGCATGGCCGGCGGAGTTGGGTCTCGTCGTGGTGGCGGCCATTTTCGGGCTTACTTTCGTCGTAATTCAGGACGCCATAGAAGACGTCCCGCCGTGGTCGTTCGTGGCGCTCCGTTTTCTCGTGGCGGCCGGAGCGGTGGCCGTCCCGTACGTCGCACAGCTCGCCCGGCTGCCGCGGTCGGGTTGGGCCGCCGGGGCCGGCCTGGGCCTGCTGCTGGTCGGCGGATACGCGTTCCAGACGATCGGGCTCATGTACACGACGGCGTCCAACTCGGGCTTCATCACCGGCCTCTACATCGTGTTCACCCCGCTCCTGGCCGCGCTGATCCTTCGCCAGCGGGTCACCCGCTGGAGCCGCCTGTGCATCGGGCTCGCCGCCGCGGGCCTGTTGCTCCTTTCCGGGTACGGCGGGGCCCTCCACCCGCTGGGCGACGCTCTCACCCTGGCCTCGGCCCTCTGCTTCGCTCTGCACATCATCGCCATGGACAGGGCGGTCCGCGTTTTCCCCACGGGCGCCCTGGTTTCGGTGCAACTGGGAACATGTGGAGTGCTCGCCCTGTGCATCGCAATGATCGGGGAAGATTTCCGCCTGCCGGGCGAAGCGGACGCCTGGGGCGCGATCGCGTTCACCGGACTGGCCGCCAGCGCCTTCGCGTATTTCATGCAGGCGTACGCGCAACGGCGCACCTCGCCGACCCGGGTGTCCATCATCCTCGGGACGGAACCCGTTTTCGCCGGCGTCTTCGGTTATTGGCTCGCCGGAGACCGTTTGACGCCTCTGGGCTGGGCGGGCGCCGGCATCATGGTGCTCGGCGCGCTTCTCATGGACGTCAAACCGCCCCGCGGGTGGAGACGGGGCCGCGGCATATTCAAAGGCCGCCCACGAAATTTTGACGTAATATTTGGCTGCTATGGCGGGGGGAGAGCAGCATCCAGACGTGCGGTTCCGCGTGCTCGGGCCGCTGGAGCTGTGGGTGAACGGCTCCCCCGTCGCTCTGAAGGGCCAGAAGGTGCAGACCCTCCTCTCCCTTCTGCTCTGCTGCCCGAACACCGTCGTCCCGGATGACCGGCTGATCGACGGCCTGTGGCCGTCGGATCCGCCCCCGTCCGTGAGCGCGAACCTGCGCGCCTACATTCGCAGCCTGAGGACCGTTCTCGGCGACCGGCACCGCATCGCCCGCGTCTCTCGCGGCTACCTGCTCCACGTACGGCCTCATGAGGTGGACGCCCTGAGGTTCGCCGCCCTGGTCGCCAGGAGCGAGGAACTGGCCGCGGGCGGCGACGTCGCGCACGCGGCGGAGTGCCTCCGCACCGCCCTCGACGAGTGGACCGGCATTCCCTTCGCGGGGCTCGACGACTGCCCCGCGCTGCGGGCCGAGGCGGCGGTCCTGGAGGAGCAGCGGTTCACCGCCGTCAGCCGGTGGGTCGAGCTCGAATTCGCGCGCGGGCGGCATGCGGACATGGTTCCGGTCCTGGTCCAGCTCGTCGAGGAGTTCCCGCTGCGTGAATCGCTGCGGGGCCGCCTGATGGAGGCGCTGCACCGGTCCGGCCGCCTGGCGGAGGCGCTGCAGGTCTATCGGGACACCCGCGCCCTCCTCGTGGAGTCGCTCGGCATCGAGCCCGGCCCGCGGCTGCGGGAACTGGAACAGGCGATCCTTCGGGAGACCGTCTCGCCGGGCGAGGAACGTGCCCCCGCCTCGCCGCACCCCTGCAACCTCCCCGCCGACACTCCCGACTTCACCGGCCGCGCCGAGGAGATCGGACGGATCACCCGCTGGCTGACCTCCGCCGACCGGGTCGGCCCGTCCATCGTCGCGGTGTCCGCGCGCGGCGGCACGGGCAAGACCACCCTGGCCGTCCACGTCGCCCATCGGTTGCGGCGGGATTTCCCGGACGGGCAGATCTTCGTGCCGCTCCGCGGGACCGAGGCGGCGCGCCGCATCCCGCCGGGTGTCGCGCTGGCCAACCTGCTGCGCACCCTCGGAGTTCCCGACACCCGGCTGCCCGAGCACATCGAGGAGCGCAGCGCGATGCTCCGGGAGGTGCTGTCGGAGCGCCGGGTTCTGCTGATCCTCGACGACGCCGCGGACGAGAGCCAGGTGATGCCGCTCATCCCCGGCACGAGCGGCTGCGCCGTCCTGATCACGAGCCGTCACCGCCTCACCGCCGTCCCCGGCATACGCCGGCTCGAGCTCGAGTCCTTCACCGAGGAACAGGCGATCGACTTCCTCCAGCGGATGCTCGGCGACGACCGGATGAGAAGCAGCCCGGAGGCCGGCGCGCGGCTCGTCGGCCTGTGCGGCCGTCATCCGCTCGCACTGCGCATCGCGGGCGCGCGCCTCGCCGCCCGGCCGCACTGGCCGGTGCGCCGGATGGTCGACCGGCTGGCCGGAGAGCACCATCGGCTCGACGAACTCGTGCACGGCGAGCTGGACGTCCGCGCGAACCTGATGCTCTCCTACGCGGCGCTGAAGCCGAGGGCCGGGCTCCTTCTCATGCTGCTCGGCAGTCTCGACCTCGTCGAATACGAGGAGTGGGCCGCGTCGGCGCTGCTGGACTGCCCGCTGCGGGAGGCCGAGGACCTCTTGGACCAGCTCACCCACAGTCACCTCGTCACGGTCGTGACCGGGGAGCACGGCCGGGCCCGGTACGGCTTGCACGACCTGGTCCGCATCTTCGCCCGGCAGCAGGCGCAGGCGCAGCTCTCCCCGGACGAGGTGCGCGCGGCGCTGGAGCGGGCCCTCGGAGCCCTGCTGACGGTGACCGAGTACGCCCACACCCAGCTCGCCGGCCACGATCATCTGGTCCTGCACGGCGCGGCCCGGCGCCGGCCGATGGAGGAGGAGCACCTCAGGGAGATCGTCACCGACCCCGTCGCCTGGTGCGAGGCCGAACTGCCGAACATCGTCGGAGCGGTCCGCCAGGCGGCGCACCTCGGCCTCGACGACCTCTGCTGGGATCTCGCGGTGACCGCCGCGCCGCTCTTCGAGGTCCGCAAACACCACGACGAGTGGGAGCAGACGCACGAGATGGCCCTCGACGCCACCAGAGCCGCCGGCAACCGCCGCGGCGAGGCGGTCATCCTCGCCGAGCTCGGCGAGCTCTCCCTGCACAGGCACGACTACGACGCGGCGGCGGATTTCGTCGGGCAGGCCGCCGCGATCTTCACGGCGTTGCGTGACAGGCACGCCCAGGCCATCACCGAGCACAAGCTGGCCATCCTCGACCGCCTCCGGGGGCGGCTCCGGGACGCCCTCGCCCGCGCCCAGCGCAGCGCCGCCGCCCTGAACGCGCTCGGCGACGTGGGCAACGAGGCACTCGTGCTGCGTCAGATCGGGCAGATCCATCTCCAGCTCGGCAATCGGGAACAGGCCCGGATCAGTCTGGAGCAGGCCCTCCAGATGGCGCGGAAGGCGCAGGGCGCCCGCCTGGTCCAGCAGGTGAACTACCGGCTCGGCGAGCTGAGCCTGGAGTGCGGGGAGCCGGCCGCCGCGTTGGCCACGTTCGAGCGCGTCCACGACTTCTGCCGGACCATCGACGACAAGGTGGGCATCGCCCACGCCCTGTATGGGATGGGCCGGGCGTGGGCCGCGTTGACGCACTGGGACACCGCGCACCGGACTCTCACGCTCGCACTGGCGCACGCGAGGGCCTGCGGGGAGCGGGTCGTCGAGGCCGACGTGCTCCACCATCTCGGACGGGTCGCCCGCAGCCGGGGAAACGCGGACGAGGCGGCCGAGCTGTTCGGCCTCGCCCGGGCCATCTGCCGGGATCTCGGCATCACCCCGGCCTGGCTCGGCGAGACCGAGGTCGAGACCCCTTCGCACCTCTGAGTGGGGCGATCTCGGGGCGATGTCGGGGATGTCCCTGATGCCGCCGGCCGCGTGCCGGGCACAAGATGGAGGCAGACTCGAAGAGAGCCGGACAGCCGATCGACGAAAGGCCAATGCTGTGATGCCCACGGCAGCGACTCCATCGTGGCAGGGCCGTGCCCCGATGCCACACCCCCAGTTGCGCGTCACCGACCAGGACCGTGAACAGGTGGTCGAGCACGTCAAAGCGGCCTACGCCGAGGGCAGGCTCGACAAGCAGGGGATGGACGAGCGGCTGCACCGGGCGATGACCGCGCGCACCCACGCCGATCTCATGCCCATCATGGACGACCTGTACGGGACCCGCCCGGCGTACGTCCCCCAGCCGCCCTCGTACCACGCGGCCGCCGTCCCGGACGGGGGAGACCGGGTCGGGGGTGCGGCCTCGCATCTGTCCGCGCTGCTGGGGCTGTTCATCATCGGCCCGCTGCTGATGATGGTGACCGCGGGCCGGACGTCCCCCTACATCAGGAAGCACGCGGTGGAGTCGCTCAACTTCCACCTCACCGTGCTGGGGGCGACGGTGCTGCTGCCGTTCACCGTCGTCGGGGTCGTCCTGCTGCCCGTCATCTGGGTTGCCGGACTGGTCCTGTCCGTCGTCGGCGGGGTGTCGGCGCTCGCCGCCACCGAGTTCCGCTACCCGCTGACCATCCGTCTGATCAAGTAAGTCACGCGGCGGGACGCCGGGTCAGAGCATGAGCGCGCGGACCGCGGCCACGGTGTCGGCCTCCTCGGGCCGCTTGTCGGGCCGGTAGCGCAGCACCCGGGCGAACCGCAGCGCCATGCCGCCGGGATAGCGGCTCGACCGCTGCACGCCGTCGAAGGCGATCTCCACGACCAGCGCGGGCCTGAGCGTGACGACGTAGCCGTCCGTCGGCCCCTCCGCCAGCCCCAGGAACTGCTCGGTCTGCCACGTCAGCAGCTCGTCGGTGAGGCCCTTGAACGTCTTGCCGAGCATCGTGAAACCGCCGGTCTCCGGGTCGTAGGCGCCCAGATGCAGGTTGGACAGCCACCCCCGGCGCCGGCCGCTGCCCCACTCGGCGGCCAGCACGACCAGGTCCAGCGTGTGCCGCGGCTTCACCTTGATCCAGCCGGCCCCCCGCCGGCCCGCGGCGTACGGCGTGCGCAGCGACTTCACCACGACACCCTCATGGCCCCGCCGTACGGCGTCGCCGAAGAACGCCTCGGCCTCCTCGGCGTCCGCCGTGACGAGCCGGGGTGCGATCAGCTCGGCCGGGACCGCGGCCTCCAGGGCGGCGTGCCGCTCCTCGTAGGGCAGGTCGAGCAGGTCGTCGCCGCCCACGCGCAGGGCGTCGAAGAAGAAGACGGTCAGCGGCACGCTCGCGCGCAGCGACGCGACGTCGGTCTTGCTCGCCACCCGGCCCGAGGTGACCTGGAACGGCTCGGGACGGCCGTCCGGGCGCAGCGCGATGACCTCGCCGTCGAGCACGAGATCGGTCCCCGGCAGGCCGAGCACGGCCTCCACCAGCTCGGGGACCTGGGCGGTGATGTCGTCGAGCGTCCGGGTGAAGACCGCGACCCGGTCGCCGGACCGGTGGGCCTGGACCCGCACGCCGTCGAGTTTCCACTCCACGGCGGCGGGGGCGCCGGCCTTCTCCAGGGCCGCCGTGACGCTGGGCGCGCTCTGCGCGAGCATCGGCGCCACCGCACGCCCGACCTCCAGATGGAACGCCTTCAGCTCCGCGACGCCGCCGTGCAGCGCGGCCGCGCCGACGGCGGGCAGCGAGCCGCGCAACGTCAGGGCCCGGCGCACCTCGGCCGCGGGCACGTCCGCGGCCATGGCGATCGCCTCGATCATGACGCCGTTGAGCGCCCCCTGGCGCAGCTCGCCCGTCAGCAGCCGGTGCAGGAACGACTGCTCCTGCCGGGTCAGGGCGCCGAACAGCTCACCGAGCAGCTCACGCCGGGCGGCCTGCGAACCGGCGCCGGACTGGGCCTTGATCCGGGTCAGCAGCGCGTCGACCCGCGTCAGGGTCGCCGTGGCGACCTGGCGTGGATCGGGAAGGTCGGACAGGCTCCGCCAGCCCACCCCGATCTGGCGTTGCGGCAGCTCACCCGACAGGTACGCGACGGCGATCTCGGCTTCGTCCGGTCCCACCCTGCGGAGCAGGTCGGCGAGATGCCTGATCTTCGCGACCCGCGCCGAGTCCGCGGCGACCGCCGCGGACGTCCTGGCAAGGTCGATCAGCAACACACCGTAATCCTGCCTCACCACAGCGGCAGATGCCCAGGACGGGTCCGGGCTCGGCTGACACGCGCCGGTCGCCACCGAAGCGGAAAGGGACGCAACCCGACTCCTGGGACTTCTGGGAATTTCGCGCCCGGGAGCAGTTTTGCGGGCAGAGCGACAACGGTGAGACGTTTCTTGGGCCACGGTCAGTGGGGCGGCGACGCCGGGCGTGCGGAGATCGTGAGCCCGTGGCGGTTTCCGCGGGCAGGGCGGCGATGGTGAGACGTCGCCCGGGCCATGGTCAGCGGGGCGGCGACGCCGGGCGTGCGGAGATCGTGAGCCCGTGGCGGTTTCCGCGGGCAAGGCGGCAACGCGGCGAGGCGCCGCCAGGGCCGCGCACGGCAGGGCCAGGATGTGTCGACGCGAACTAGCTGTAGTTACGCATGATCGGCCAGAGCTCCTGCCAGGAGCGGAGTGGATCGCGGCAGACCGTGATCGGCACGCCCTGTTCCTCGCCGGGCAGCCCACTCAACCTGCCCGCCGCGGCGCAGTCGGCGAACACGGTGCGCAGGTGGGCGGGCGGGTAGCCCACGGACACGACCACCCGCGTCCCCTCCGGCGGCGGCCCCCACCACCACAGCTCGTTGTGCCCGCTGTACACCGCGGGCAGGCCGAACTCGCCCGCCCAGCGACGCAACGCGCCGGCCTCGCCGTAGTTGACCGCGAGCAGCACCGCCCCGGCGCGTTCCGCGGCGGGCAGGCCGTTCACCACCCTGGCCGTCTGCGCCGCCAGGTCGCGCATGCCCACCGATTCGCGGGCGACCTCGTTGACGGCGGCCACCGGCGTGTCCGCGAGCGACGCGGCCGGGACGACCGGCAGCGCGACGACCACCGCCACCACGGCGTCGACCGCCAGCGCCGCGATCAACGCTTTCCGCCACCGCCACCCTGCCGCCGCGACGCACCCCGCCGCGAACAGGTAGAGCAGGAACCCGCCGGTGTAGTCGGGGCGGCCCCCCGAATACAGCACCAGCGCGCAGGCCACGGGATAGGCGACGGCGAGGCAACGGACCCGCCGGTCGCGCCACAACCGCAGCCAGCCGGCCACGCACACCACCGTCTGCACGGGCCCGAGCAGCACGAACTGGAGGGGAATGAAGGCGGCCCGGTTGTCCGCGCCCTCGTCGATCTTCAACGCCTGGGCCATTTGCAGCTGCGGCCAGTCGTGCGTGGCCTGGTAGACGAGGTTCGGCGAGGCGACGGCCAGCGCCAGGAGGGCGCCGGCCCACAGCCGCCAGTCCCGCGGCACCTCACGCGGACCGGCCAGCAGGACACCCAGGCCCGCGCAGCCCAGCAGCACGACGATCAGGTGGCGGTTGTACGCGGCGATCCCGCACAGCGCTCCCGCCCAGAGCCAGTAGCGCCCGTCTCCCCTGAGCAGCACCCGGAGCAGGCACAGCGTGACCGCGCTCCACAGCACGAGGTCCGGGGTGAGGGTCAGCAGCGCGTGACCGGCCATGAGAGGCAGCACCGAGGTGGCCGTGCCGGCCGCGGCGAGGATCTGAGCCGTACGGCCGCCGCCCAGCTCGCGGGCGGCCAGCGCGACGAGCACCACCAGAGCCCCGGTGCATAGGGCGGGCACGATCCGCAACGCGACGACCGTGTCCCCGAAGACCTCCGTGGACAGCCGGGCGATCAACGGTGTCAGCGGCGGCGTGTCGAAGTATCCGAGCCGCGGCCGCTCGCCCAGCATGCGGAAGTACAGCTCGTCGCGGTGATATCCGTACCACGGGCTCACCGCGAGCAGCACGGCCACGGTCACGACGGCGATCGCGGGCACGGCCCGGGGCAGATTGACGAGTGGCCCGCCCGGCCGGACGCCACCGGCGCCTCCCCGGGGCGGTGCGAGGCCGCGCGGCCGGGGGACGCGCCGCGAGGGGGCGGTGTGTGGGCGGCCGGGTTCGAGCCGGTCGTGCTCGGAGGGGCCGCCCGTGAGGCCGCGGTCCGGGAGGGCATCGTCCACGCGGCCATCATCCTCAAAGCGCTCCGGGTCTGCCATCCCCCATCCGGAGCGCCTCGGGGCCCTATCGGCGTACGGTCAGCCGACGCCGAGCAGGTCGACGACGAAGATGAGCGTTTCACCGGGCTTGATGACGTTGCCCGCGCCGCGGTTGCCGTACCCGAGGTGCGGGGGGATCGTCAGGCGGCGGCGTCCGCCGACCTTCATGCCGGCCACGCCGCGGTCCCAGCCGGCGATGACCCGGCCGCCGCCGAGCGGGAACTGGAACGGCTGGCCCCGGTTCCACGAGGCGTCGAACTCCTCACCGGTGGAGAACGCCACCCCGACGTAGTGAACGGTGACGTTCTGCCCGGGCTTGGCCTCCGGCCCGTCCCCCTCGATGAGATCGACGATCTCCAGGTCCGCGGGCGGCTCGCCCTCGGGGAAGTCGATCTCGGGCTTCTCCAGTGCCACGTGGGCCTCCTGTCCGTACGTGCCGAAGCGCCGCGCGTGCCGACGCACGCGCCGGGAGCTCTGATCGCCGGTAGATTCCGGCCGGCTGACGACTCTACCGGTGACCGCGGGCGGGCCGACGCCTTCCCCACGTGCGCCGGGAAAGCGCCGAGCTCCTCGGACGGCCCGTACGGACGAGGTCACCAGCTTTGGTGCAGCGGCATGCCCTCGCTGTAGCCGGAGGCGCTTTGCACGCCGACCACGGCCCGCTCGTGGAACTCCTCAAGGGTCGAGGCGCCCGCGTACGTGCAGGAGGACCGCAGCCCGGCCACGATGGCGTCGATCTGGTCCTCCACGCTCGGCCGTTCCGGGTCGAGGTACATCCGCGAGGTGGAGATGCCCTCCTCGAACAGCGCCTTGCGGGCGCGCTCGAACGGCGAGTCGTCCGCGGTGCGCAGCCGCACGGCGCGGGCGGAGGCCATGCCGAAGTTCTCCTTGTACTTACGCCCGTCGGGGGCGGTGCGGGTGTCGCCCGGCGACTCGTACGTACCGGCGAACCACGAGCCGATCATCACGTTGGAGGCTCCCGCGGCGAGTGCCAGCGCGACGTCGCGGGGGTGGCGCACGCCGCCGTCGGCCCACACGTGCCGGCCCAGGCGGCGGGCCTCGGCCGCGCACTCCAGCACCGCGGAGAACTGCGGCCGCCCCACGCCGGTCATCATCCGGGTCGTGCACATGGCGCCGGGCCCCACGCCGACCTTGACGATGTCGGCGCCCGCCTCGACGAGGTCGCGTACGCCCTCCGCGGTGACGACGTTGCCCGCCACGATCGGCACGGACGGCTTCAGCGCCCGTACGGCACGCAGCGCCGAGAGCATCTTCTCCTGGTGGCCGTGGGCCGTGTCGACCACGAGCACGTCGACGCCGGCGTCGAGCAGCTCCTTGGACTTGGCGGCCACGTCGCCGTTGACCCCGACGGCCGCCGCGATGCGCAGGCGGTTCCGCGCGTCGACGGCCGGCTGGTAGAGGGTGGAGCGCAGCGCGCCGGTGCGGGTGAGGATGCCGACCAGGCGGCCGTCCTCGTCCACCACGGGCGCCAGCCGGTGGCGGCCCTCGTGCAGCGCCTCGAAGGCGGCCTGCGGGTCGATGCCGCGCGGCAGCGTCTGCGGAGAGGCCGTCATGACCTGGGAGAGCTGCGTGAACATGTCGACGCCGTGGCAGTCGGCCTCGGTCACCACGCCGACCGGGCGGTTGTCCCAGTCGACGACGATGACCGCGCCGTGCGCCCGCTTGGGCAGCAGGGTGAGCGCCTCGCCGACGGTGTCGTGGGGGGTGAGGGTGATGGGTGTGTCGTGGACGAGGTCGCGGTTCTTCACCCACTCGATGACCTCGGCCACCACGTCGATCGGGATGTCCTGGGGGAGGACCGCGATGCCGCCGCGCCTGGCGACGGTCTCGGCCATGCGGCGGCCCGCGACGGCCGTCATGTTGGCGACGACGACGGGGATCGTGGTGCCGGTTCCGTCGGTGGTGGACAGGTCCACATCGAGGCGCGACCCGACGGAGGAGCGGGACGGCACCATGAAGACATCGCTGTACGTGAGATCGTAGGGCGGCGTCAGATCATTGAGGAATCGCACGTTTGTCCAGCCTATGTGGTGAGCGCGTCCTTTCCGGCATTCCTGACCGCATCCGAACCAGACTCTGACACGGGTTACATTGACCTCGCCTGAAAGGAGAGCATGTGATCATCGTTGACCGTCCGGAGACGCTCGTCGTCGGCTACGCCGTACGGACGACCAACGCCGCGGAGGCGGACCCGGCCCGCGCCCAGCTCCCGGGACTGTGGGCCCGCGCCGGAGTGCCCGGAGCCTTCGCGCACGTGCCCGGCCGGATCGACGAGAACCTGTACGCCGTGCTGACCGACTACGAGAGCGACCACAACGGCGCCTACACCCAGATCGTCGGCGTGGCCGTGCGCACGGCGGCGCGGCTGCCCGAGGGCATGGTCGCCGTGCGGGTGCCGGGCGTGCCCGCGCTGCTGTTCGAGGCGCGGGGACCCATGCCGGGGGCGCTCGCCGAGGCCTGGCAGCAGGTGCGGACGCACACGGAGTCGGGCGGCACGCCGGCCCGCGCCTTCACCACCGACCTGGAGATCCACCACCCCGAGGGGGTCGATCTCTACGTGGCCACGCTGCCGTCGTTCGGCGACCCGACGGGGCCGATCCCGCAGATTCAGGCGACGCCGGCTCAGCCGGCCTGAGGGTCGCCGGGCTCGTCGTCCGGCGGCGGGTCGGGCAGCCGCCAGCCGGCGACCAGCGACGGCAGCAGCAGGTGCGTCCGCCACAGGGCGAACACGCCGAGGAACACGGCCACAGCGGCGGCACGCCGGCCGCGCCCAGCGGCACGACGGCCAGCGTGCCGAGCACCAGACCCAGGCGAGCGTGAACCACCGCGCGGGCGTCGCCGGCACGTTCACCCCGGCGAGCGGCATGGCCACCAGCAGGACGCACGCGGCGTTCAGCGCGATCGTCGGCAGCGTCGTGACCGCCCTGCCGATCACGTAGACGCGCACGCCCTCGGGCAGCGTGCGGGGCCCGCATCAGGGTGCCGTCCTCGCGGTCCGCGGCGATCAGCATCGGCAGCGCCATCAGCCCGGTCGAGAACACCGCGAACGCCGGGAACCCCGGCGTCATGAACGCCGCCATGGACACGGGTGTGCCGGGCACGTTGTTGCCGCCGATGAACAGGATCAGCACCGCGTACGTGCCGACGGTGCCGAGGAGGGCGTTCAGCAGCTCCCTGCGGTCGCTCCAGAGGTTGAGCTGCTCGGTCCAGCCCCGCCGCAGCCCCAGCGTCGTCGCGTTCATCGCACTCCTCCGACGGTCGCCGTCTCGCGCGTCTCCTCGATGAGATCCAGGTAGCTCTCCTCCAGGGTCGGCCGCCTGATCTCCAGCCCGGGGACCGGGCCGCCGTACCGCCGGTGCAGGTCCCAGGCCACACCGGAGGGGCCGGTCGTCTCCACCTCGCCGTCCGCCCAGCGCACCAGCGACGGCGCCTGTACGGCACGCGCGATCTCGGCCGGGCTGCCGCAGGTGACCACCCGCCCGGCCACCAGCACGGCGATCCGCCCGGACAGCCGCTCGGCCTCGGCCAGGTCGTGGGTGGTGAGCAGCACGGTCAGCCCCTCCTCGCCGGCCAGCCGTTCGATCAGCAGGTGGAACTCCCGCCGGGCCTCGGGGTCGAACCCGGTCGTGGGCTCGTCGAGGAACAGCACGCCGGGACGGCCGACGATGCCGAGCGCGACGTCCAGGCGGCGGCGCTGGCCGGATCGGCTCAGGGCTCCCAGAGAGGCTCGGGGATCTCGAAGCCGACCGGCTCACCCCACTGGTTGCGGAAGGCCACCTCGTGGGCGGGCCGGCGCGGGGCCACACCCCAGCGGCCGGTCGGGTAGCCGAAGGTGACCATGCAGGCCATCTGCCATCCCTTGTCCTCCGGCACGCCGAGGATCCGCATGGTCTCGGCGGCGTGGAACAGCCCCAGCACGGAGGTCAGCGCGCTGCCCACCCCGAACGCGCGGGCGGCGAGCTGGGCGCTCCACACCGCCGGATAGATGGAGCCGCCGCTCGGGTCGTTGCGGGTGAAGGCGAACAGCAGCAGGGGATAGGACTCGAAGTTGTCGGCCAGATGCCGGGCCGACCGCAGCACGCTGAGCGTGCGGGTGTCGCCGGTCGCCTCGGCTCGCTCGCGCATCGGCTTGTAGTGCCCCTCGAACAGCCTGCCGAGCGCGTCCCGATACAGCGGCCCCAGCTTGGACTTCACCTCCGGGTCGTCCACCAGCAGAAACCGCCAGCCCTGGGTGTTGCCGGCGCTGGGGGCGCGGACCGCCGCGTCCAGGATCCGCTGCTGGACCTCCGCCGGGATCGGGTCGGGCTTGACCCGCCGCATGGCTCGGGTCGTGTAGAGGGCTTCAAAGACGTCCATCTGCGGGGGACTCCTCGATCATCGTTGGGGAACGGGGAACCGGGTCACACCGGGTCGGCCCGGCGCGCCCGGCGGGATCAGACGGGCACGGCCGGCTCCGTACGGCGAGATTCGGCACGGTCGGTCCGGCGAAGTCCCAGCGGCGCACGGTCGGCCGGGCGGGGTCCGGCGGTGCGTAGTCGGTCTGGCGGGGTCCGGCGGTGCGTAGTCGGTCTGGCGGGGTCCGGCGGTGCGCAGTCGGTCTGGCGCAGCCGCTCGCCCGCCGCGAGCCTGGCGACAACCCAGCCAGACGCCGCCTGGGGCATAAGGGATGCGTCAGACATGGCCTGGGCGGGGTCAGGCGAGCACGCCGGCGGCACGCAGGGCCTTCGCCTCGTCGTCCGGCAGGCCCCACGAGCCGAGGTCGTGCAGCCGGGTCGCCGGGGACAGGTCGCCGCGCGGCGCGCCGAGCAACCGTGGCGCGGGCGCCGCCTGGGGCACGCCGCCGACCTCCACGAACGTGCCGCGCGCCCGGTTGTGCGGGTGGCGTACGGCCTCGCTGGGGTCGAGCACGGGGGACACGCACGCGTCGGAGCCCTCGAAGACCGCCTCCCACTCGGCCCGGGTGCGCGACCGGAACGCCTCGGCCAGCCGCCGCCGGATGGCCGGCCAGTTCGCCCGGTCGTTCCGGTCGGGCATGTCGTCGATGCCCATCCGGGCGAGCATCTCCGCCCAGAACTTCGGTTCGAGCGGGCCCACGGCGAGGAAGCCGCCGTCGGCCGTCTCGTACGTGTCGTACATGGGGGCGCCGGTGTCGAGGAGGTTGGTGCCGCGCGGACCCCAGTGGCCGCCGTGCAGCGGGGCGTAGAACATCGACAGCAGCAGCGCGGCGCCGTCGACCATCGCCGCGTCCACGACCCGGCCCCGGCCGGTGCGCTCCCGCTCCAGCAGGGCCAGCAGCACGCCGTACGCCAGCATGAGCCCGCCGCCGGCGAAGTCGCCGAGGATGTTGATCGGCGGGGTGGGCTTGCCGCCCTCGCGGCCCAGCATCGACAGCGCCCCGGAGATCGCGATGTAGTCGATGTCGTGCCCGGCGGTGGAGGCGAGCGGGCCGTCCTGCCCCCAGCCGGTCACCCGGCCGTAGACGAGCCGTTCGTTGACCGCGTGGAGGTCGGCGGGCCCGATGCCGAGCCGTTCGGCCACCCCCGGCCGGAACACCTCGATCACCACGTCGGCCCGTTCGGCCAGGCGTTTGAACGCGGCGACGCCCTGCGGGGACTTCAGGTCGAGGCCGATCGTGCGCTTGCCGCGGTCCATCACGTCACGGCGCGGGGTGTCGTCCACGGCCCGCACCCGGTCGACGCGCAGCACCTCGGCGCCGTGGTCGGCGAGCATCATCCCGGCGAACGGCCCGGGCGCGAGGCCGGCGAGCTCCAGCACCCGGAAGCCGGTCAGCGGTCCCCGCGACTGCTCCATTCACGCCCTCCTCGTGAATCGGTTCACGTGACCAGTAGAACATGTTTCTGGAGACGTGCGAGACTGCGCGCGTGAAGTGGAATGTTCTCGCGCTGCCGCCGCTCCCCGAGGACGCGGTGCGCGGCCTGCTCGCCGAGCTGGACGGCCGTGTCGACGTGCGCGTTCCCGCCCGCCGCGACCGCGCGGCGCTGCTCGACGCCCTGCCCGAGGCCGAGATCGTCGTCGGCGACTGGAGCGGCGCCCTGGCCCTCGACGCCGAGGCCGTACGGCTGGCGCCGCGCCTGGCGTTCGTGCAGCAGCCGTCGGTGGGCGTGGACGGGCACGACCTGGAGGCGCTGGCCCGCGCCGGGGTGCCGCTCGCCAACACCGCCGGGGTGAACGCCGCCGCGGTGGCCGAGTGGTGCCTGGCCGCGGCGCTCGCGCTGCTGCGCCACCTGGCGGACGGCGACAGGGACATGCGCGCGGGGGAGTGGCCGCAGTTCGCCTACCAGCGCCGCGAGCTGGCCGGTTGCCGGGTGGGAGTGGTCGGCTTCGGGCCGATCGGCGCGGCCTGCGCCCGGTTGTTCGGCGCGCTCGGCTGCCGGGTGTCCTACTGGTCGCGCACGCCCAAGCCCGAGTCGTACGGCGCGGCCTACCTGGACCTCGACGCGCTGACGGCGGGCAGCGACGTGCTCGTCCTGGCCGTGCCGCTCGCCCCGGAGACGCGCGGGCTGATCGACGCCGCGAGGATCGCACGCATGCCCGCGGGATCGGTGCTGGTCAACGCGGCCCGCGGCGGGGTGGTGGACCAGGCGGCGCTGCTGGCCGCGCTGGAGTCCGGCCACCTGGCCGGCGCGGCGCTCGACGTGTACGACAGCGAGCCCCCGCCGCCGGACGACCCGCTGCGCTCCTGCCCGAACGTCCTGCTGTCGCCGCACGCGGCCGGGGTCACGCCCGAGGCGACGACCCGGCTGATCCGGTGCGTTTTGGACAATCTCACCGCGGCGATCGAGGGCCGTCCCGTCGTCAACGTGGTCAACGGCGCCGAGCCGGTTATCCACAGGCGTTCAGTCAGGTGATGACGTTTTCCACAGTTACGGGAGGGGCGCCGGAGGCGATGAAGAAGGGCAGGATACGATCTACGCCATCGGGGGCCGCGGGAATTCCAGATAGTTTTCGCGGGCGTAACGTGTCTACTCTGGTCTGCGCTTCCCGCCGGGGATAGCGTGCCAAGAAGGCGATCTCTACGATCCATGGGGGTGGTGTCATGCCAGAGCGCACGGCCAGTATGACCGCCCATAACAAGGCCGTCGAGCAGATCAGGGCCTCCTACGCCGCCATTCCCGAGGACGCCGCTCCCCGGCTGGCCAAGGCCACGACGAACCTGTTCCGCTTCCGCCCGCCGGCCAAGACGGCGACGCTGTCCGCCCGCGATCTGGACCAGGTCATCCACGTGGACCCGGAGACGATGACGGCCGAGGTCCAGGGCATGACGACGTACGAGAACCTGGTCGACGCCACGTTGCCGTACGGGCTCATGCCGTACGTCGTGCCGCAGCTCAAGACGATCACGCTGGGCGGCGCGGTCACCGGCCTCGGCATCGAGTCGACGAGCTTCAAGGACGGCCTGCCGCACGAGTCGGTCGAGGAGCTGGAGATCCTCACCGGCGACGGACGGATCGTGGTCGCCCGGCCCGACAACGAGCACGCCGACCTGTTCCGCGCCTTCCCCAACTCCTACGGCACGCTCGGCTACGCCCTGCGGATCCGGATCAAGCTGGCCCGGGTGAAGCCGTACGTCAAGCTGACGCACATCCGCTTCGGCGACGCCGCCAAGTGCATGCTCGCGATGCAGGAGATCTGCGAGAGCCGCGAGCACGACGGCGAGCGGGTGGACTTCGTCGACGGCACGTTCTTCGGCCCCGACGAGCTGTACATCACGGTCGGCACGTTCTCCGACCGGGCGCCCTACACGTCCGATTACACCGGCATGCGGATCTACTACCAGTCGATCCGCAGCCGCGTGCGCGACTGGCTGACCGTGCGCGACTACCTGTGGCGCTGGGACACCGACTGGTTCTGGTGCTCGCGCGCCTTCGGCGTGCAGCAGCCGCTCGTCCGCTCGCTCGTGCCGCGCCGCTACCTGCGGTCGGACGTCTACCGCAAGCTCGTCGGCCTCGACCAGAGGTACGGCCTGACCCGCAGGATCGACCGCTGGCGGAACAACCCGGTGCACGAGTCGGTCATCCAGGACGTCGAGGTGCCGGTCGAGCGGGGTGCGGAGTTCCTGGAGCTCTTCCACGAGAGGGTCGGCATGACCCCGGTGTGGATGTGCCCGCTCAAGGCGACCGACGAGTGGTCGCTCTACCCCCTGGAGCCCGGCCGCCTGTATGTGAACTTCGGCTTCTGGGGCATGGTTCCGCTGCCGCGCGGTCAGTACGACGGCTACTACAACCGGCTGATCGAGCGGGCGGTGCACTCGCTCGACGGTCACAAGTCGCTGTACTCCACCTCCTTCTACGAGCGTGAGGAGTTCTGGCGGCTCTACAACGGAGACGCCTACTGGCCGGTCAAACGCGCCTACGACCCGGGCGGCCGGCTGCTCGACCTCTATGACAAGTGCGTCAGGGGCCGGTAGGGCGTCGAAACGTCGGGAGAGGTGCAATGACTCTTGCGAAGATCTTCGAAAAGATCGTGGGTCCTGACGCGGGCGTCGAGTTCGTCGCCTACGACGGCAGCAAGGCCGGAACCTCGGGAGCGGATGTCCGCATCGAGGTGAAGTCGCCGGTGGCGGTGGCCTACCTCGCGCAGGCGCCGGGAGAGCTCGGCCTCGCCCGCGCGTACATCTCCGGCCACATCGACGTGCACGGCGACATGTACACGCTGCTCGACCGGATGTGGTCGCTGACGCTCAACGACCTGCCGCTCAGCGAGAAGATCGCCGCGATCCGCTCCCTCGGGATCAAGCCGCTGCTGATGCGCGTCCAGCCGCCGCCGCAGGAGGCGCGGCAGAGCAAGCTGGCGAAGCTGGGCAGCCGGCACGCCAAGCAGCGCGACGCCGAGGTGATCCACCACCACTACGACGTGTCCAACCGGTTCTACGAGTGGGTTCTCGGCCCCTCCATGGCGTACACCTGCGCGGTCTTCCCCCGGCCCGACGCGACGCTGGAGGAGGCGCAGCACACCAAGTTCGACCTGGTCGCCAAGAAGCTCGACCTCAAGCCCGGCATGCGGCTGCTCGACGTCGGCTGCGGCTGGGGCGGCATGGTCATGCACGCGGCCAAGGAGTACGGCGTGAAGGGCCTCGGCGTCACGCTGTCGCGCCAGCAGGCCGAGTGGGCGCAGAAGGCCATCGCGGAGGCCGGGCTGCAGGACCTCGCCGAGGTCCGCTTCATGGACTACCGCGACGTCGCAGAGACCGGGTTCGACCGGGTCAGCTCGATCGGCCTCACCGAGCACATCGGCAAGGACAACCTGCCGTCGTACTTCTCCTTCCTTTACGGCAAGCTCAAGCCGGGCGGGCGCCTGCTCAACCACTGCATCACCCGCCCGACCAGCACCGAGAAGACGATGAACAAGGGCGGTTTCATCAACCGCTACGTCTTCCCCGACGGCGAGCTGGAGTCGGTGGGCTACCTGATCCGCCAGATGGAGGACATCGGCTTCGAGGTCCGCCACGAGGAGAACCTGCGTGAGCACTACGCGCTGACCCTGCGCGAGTGGTGCAAGAACCTCGACGCCCACTGGGACGAGGCGGTCGAGGAGGTCGGCCAGGGCACCGCCCGGGTCTGGCGGCTCTACATGGCCGGCTGCGTCGTCGGGTTCGAGCGCAACAAGGTGCAGCTCCACCAGGTGCTCGGCGTCCGGCTCGACGAGGGGAAGTCGCACGTCCCGCTGCGCCCGTCCCTCGACTGGCCGTGATCATTCCCCGGCGGGGTGTCCACGACTCCTGGCCGGGCCCGTCACCGCGCCCGGGTGGCGTGGGCCCGCCTGTATGGCCGGATCGGTGTGGTTGTCCGGGCGGCGTCGCCGCCTCGCCCGCGGAGATCGCATGCTCGCGATCCCCGCGGGCCGGGCGCGTCAACCGCTACGGGCGGCTGCTCCGCCGGGCGGCGCGTCCCGGCGGGCCTCGCCGCGGCGCGGGCCGCGCGACTACCGCAGCTCGCGCTTGAGGATCTTGCCGGTGGCGGTCATCGGCAGGGACTCGCGGAACTCCACGATCCGCGGGTACTTGTAGGCCGCCATCGTCTCCCGGCACCACGCCACCAGCTCCTCCTCGGTGATCGTGGCGCCCGGCTTGCGGATGACGTACGCCTTGACCTCCTCGCCGTGGGAGTCGTGAGGCACCCCGACGACCGCGGCGAGCGAGACGTCCGGGTGCGTCATGAGGACCTCCTCGATCTCCCGGGGATACACGTTGAACCCACCCCGGATGATCATGTCCTTGGCCCGGTCGACGATGAAGTAGTAGCCGTCCTCGTCGCGCCGGGCCACGTCGCCCGTACGGAACCAGCCGTCCTTCATGACCTCCGCGGTGGCCTCGGGCCGGTTGTAGTAGCCCTTCATGATGTTGTGCCCGCGGATGGCGATCTCGCCGATGTCGTTCACGGTGTTCCACTCGGCGTCGACCAGCTTCATCTCCACGCCCCAGACCGGCGTGCCGATCGAGCCGGCCTTCGCGGGCCTGCCCGGCTGGTTGAAGGAGGCCACCGGCGAGGTCTCCGACAGGCCGTACCCCTCCAGGATGTCCACCCCGAAGGTCGCGCTGAAGTCCTTGAGCACCTCCACCGGCAGCGCCGAGCCGCCGGAGACCGCCGTGACCAGCGACGGCGGCACCTCTGCCGTCCCGGCGTGCACGGCGGTGAGCATCGCCCAGTACATGGTCGGCACTCCCGCGAACAGCGTGACCTGCTCGCGCTTCATCAGCGTGAGGGCCTCGACCGGCTCGAAGCGCGGCATCAGCACGAGCGTGGCGCTGCGCCGGAACCCGGCGTTCATCAGCACGGTCTGGCCGAAGGAGTGGAACAGCGGCAGCGCGACGAGATAGGTGTTGTCCGACTTCCGGGGGAACATCTCGTCGCTGACCATGGCGTTCATGACCATGTTCTGGTGGCTGAGCTCGGCGCCCTTCGGCTGGCCGGTGGTGCCGCTGGTGTAGAGGATCACCGCGGTGTCCTCGGCGGAGGTCTGCACGGTCTCGAACTCGCCGGACACGCCGTCGAGGGCCGCCCACAGCGTCTCGCCGTACTCGGACTCGGTGGCGAACGGCGTGGCCGGAAGCACGATGAAGTGCTCGGTGCCCTCGGCGTCGTCGAAACCGGCCCGGCCCCGCTCGCCCAGCGGCAGCTCCGGCGTGCCCTCGAAGCAGAAGAACGCCTTGGAATCCGAGTCGTTCAGGTGATAAGTGATCTCCCTGGCCTGCAGCAGCACGTTCAGCGGGACGACGGTCGCGCCCGCCTTGAGGATCCCGAAGTAGACAAACGGGAAGTACGGCAGGTTGGGGCAGGCCAGCGCCACCTTGTCGCCCCTGCCGATGCCGCGGGAGACCAGCAGGTTGGCGACCTGGTTGGCGATGGTGTTCACGAGCGAGTACGGCAGGCGGAGGTCTCCGAAGACGACCGCGGTGGCATCGGGCTTCTCCCTTGCGCTGTCCTCCAGCACGACGGCCAGGTTGAGCATCTGCCGCTCCCTCTTCTGTCCGGACCCTGGGTCCATACCAACCGGTAGGTTCCTCAGCGTAACGGCTGAAACAGCGAATTTTGAGTGCCAGATCACATATCGTGATCCCTGCACATTCCCCCGGGACGCCCGGCTTAGCGGGCGTCCCGGGATCATCGCTCACCTCGTGGTTCTCACCCCACCGCCCATGGCCGTCGTCGCGGCCTGGCGCGGTCGCTCCGCGCGGCGTCCGCCGTCTCGCCCCACCGGGGCAACGGCTGGTGTGACCCCGCGGGGCGACGGCCGGTGCGCTTGCGGCGGGGCGACGGGCGCGGAGAAGGGCGCCTCCGGCTGCGCCCCGGCGCCCGCTCGGGCGGTCAGCCGTCCCAGCCGGGCGGGGCCGGGGCCGGTGCGCCTGCGCGGGTTTGCGGAAAGCCGGTTTCGCATGGCGGCTCCGCTAAGCCGGTTCCGGAGAAGGGGCGCGGCGCGGCCGGATGGTGGCGCGAAGGCGGGACACCGTAGCCGCCGCCTCCCGGAAACCGGGTTTCCACTACCGGCCGTTTGAAACCGGCGCCGCTCGGCCCGCTCGCGGCGAGCATGCCCTGTGGCAGACTGACAACCGAATGCTGTTCTAGTCACTCGGAAGGGGCCGGCCTCTCCATGACCACACAGCCGACGGAGCCCGCGGAGCGCGCGCCCATCACCTCGGCGGCGGACATCGATCTCAACGACTGGGGCTTCTGGGGCCGCCCCTACGCGGAGCGAGAGCACGCGTTCCGGCTGCTGCGCGACCTGGACAAGCCCGCCTTCTTCCCCGAGCCGGAGTTCAGCATCGCCGGCGGCCCCACGGGCCCGGGCTACCACGCGCTCGTCCGGCACGCCGACATCCTCGAGGCCAGCCGCAACCCGGAGATCTTCTGCTCGGGCGACGGCGGGGCCACCAACATCCCGGACCTGCCGGCGGAGTTCGCCGAGTATTTCGGCTCGATGATCAACATGGACGACCCGCGGCACGCGCGGCTGCGGCGCATCGTCTCCCGTGCCTTCACCCCGAGGATGATCAAGCAGTTCGAGGCCGACGTGAACGCCGCCGCCTCGCGCATCGTGGACGAACTGCTGGAGACCGGCCCCGGCTGCGACTTCGTCACCGAGGTGGCCGCGAAGCTGCCCTTGAAGATCATCTGCGACATGATGGGCATCCCCGAGAAGGACTACCAGTTCGTCTTCGACCGCTCGAACATCGTCCTCGGCGCCACCGACCCCGAATATGTCAGCAACCGTGAGGACATCGCCCACGCGCTGCTCACCGCGGGGATGGAGCTGCAGCAGCTCATGCAGGAGCTGGCCGACCTGCGGGTGAAGACCCCGACAGACGACCTCACCTCGTCGCTGATCAACGCCAACATCGACGGGGAGCGCCTGACTCCCCAGGAGCTCGGCTCGTTCTTCATCCTGCTCGTCGTGGCCGGCAACGAGACCACCCGCAACGCGATCTCGCATGGCATGCGCCTGCTCACGCTCAACCCGGATCAGCGGCGGCTGTGGCTGGAGGACTTCGAAGGCCGGGCGCCGCGTGCGGTCGAGGAGATCGTCCGGCTCGCCTCGCCGGTGAACTACATGCGCCGCAAGGTGACCCGCGACTACGAGATGAACGGCAACCTCTACCGCAAGGGCGAGAAGGTCGTGCTGTATTACTGGGCGGCCAACCGCGACGAGCGGGTCTTCGACGACCCGCTGCGCTTCGACATCCTGCGCGACCCCAACCCGCACGTCGGCTTCGGCGGCCCCGGCCCGCACTTCTGCCTCGGCGCCCACCTGGCCCGCCGCGAGATCACCGCGATGTTCCGCGAGCTGCTGCGGCGGGTCCCCCAGATCGAGGCGGGCGAGCCCGAGCACCTGCTGTCCGCCTTCATCAACGGCATCAAGCACATGCCCTGCGAGTTCTGACCGGCGGGCGGAGGGGATCGCCGCCCGCGGACGCCGCCGTGGGGCCCCGCACCACCGACGGCTCACGCCTTCCACTGCGCCCCCACGGCGACCGCCGGCGGCGCGCCGGCTCCGCGCACGCCCTTTGCTACGCCCTGCCTCAGGGCGAGCAACGGTGACGCCGCGCCGGTTCCACGCATACCCTCCGCTTCGCCTCGCTCCACGGTGACCGCTTGCGACAGCGCGCCGGCTCCGCGCGCCTTCTGCTTCGCCGCGCCCCACGGCGACCCCGGTGACGGCGGACCGGGTCCGTGCGCCTTCTCCTTCGCCCCGTTCATTGGCAAGCACCGGCGATGACGCGCCGGCTCCGCGTGCCTTCTGCTCCGCCCGGCTCCACGGTGACCGTGGGCGACGGAGGGCGGGCGTGCGGGCGGACTCGGGTCCGCCCGCCGATCAGCGGATGGGCTTGATGGACCGGAAGATCGTGTTGATGTCCGGGAGCAGCTCGCTCTTCGACTGCGGCACCGTCATGTAGACGATCGTGGGAAGGTCGGCGCCGGTGTTCACGGCCGCGATGACCACTGTGGTGGTCGTCCCGCCGGCGGCCACCTTGTAGGCGGTCACCAGGCCGGTCAGGCCGTTGCGGGCCAGCCGCTGCTGCCCGATCTTGGCGATCTTGTTGCCTTTGGGGAACTGGGTCTGCCGCGCCCGGTACATCACCGCGTTGACGACCGGCCCCAGGTTGCCCGGCGTGGTGTATTTGGCGGCCAGCGACTGGGAGAGCTGGCCCGACATCACCTGGGCGGATCCCTGGTTGCCGTCCGCGGTCGTGTCGCCCGGCACGTGCTGCCTGCTGGTGAAGCCGTACGTCGCCTTGATCTGCGCCGGGTCGGCGTCCGCCTGCCAGGGGCCGCCGAGCCTGGGCAGCGTGATCCGGCCGGCGGTGTCGGTGAGCACGCCGTTCACCGGCGACGCCTTGCCCTTGAAGACCGGCAGCCGCGGGATCTGCGCCTGCGGCTTGGCGGTGGCGGCGGACTCGGCGGGGGAGGGCTTCGCCGGCGTCGCCGCCACGGCCGTGTCACCGGAGCTGAGCGGCCCGGCGACGAACGCCCACACGAGCACCCCGACGAGCGCGGCGACGACCGAGGCCACCAGCGCGTACAGCCAGACCGGCCGGCCGGGCTCGTCGTCCTCGTACTCGTCG
The DNA here is from genome assembly GCF_014647835.1 of Microbispora rosea subsp. aerata. Classification (GTDB taxonomy): domain Bacteria; phylum Actinomycetota; class Actinomycetes; order Streptosporangiales; family Streptosporangiaceae; genus Microbispora; species Microbispora aerata. The sequence continues at coordinate 195,758 of NZ_BMPY01000003.1, read as the reverse complement.
ATGGCCTGGTAGTTCTCCCCGAACACCGTGTTCCACAGCTCCTGCTGCCGGTGCGCGGGAGGCGTCTTCGGCCCGCTGATCTGTCCCGCCGTCACGAACGGCCGGTACGGGTCCTCCGGCTGCCCGGGCGGCGGTGGCGGCGCGGCGGAGGCGGGCGGGGCCGACTCGGCGAACGAGCGGACCGAGGGGGTGAACGGAGAGGAGGGCTGCGGGCGATCCTGGCCCTCAGGACCGCTTGGGCCGCCTGGGAACGCGCCCCCGTTCGGGCCGGGCCGGCCCTGCCACTGGCCCCGATCGGGGCCCGCGGGAGCCTGCGGCGTGCCGTACGCCGAGGCGGGGCCGTCAAAGGACGCGGGCCCGCCCGCCTGTGCCGCGCCCTCGAAACCTTCCCGGCCGCCGAAACGTTCTGGGCCGCCGCGCCCTTCCGGTCCGCCGAAGCCCTCCGGAGCACCGAAGCTTTCTCGGCTGGCGAAGCCCTCCGGGGCGCCGGAGCGCCGGGGGCCTCCGGTGTGATCACCGCCGCCGAAACCGTCCTGGACAGGGAAGACGGGGGCGGCGCCGGGCCCGCCGAACTCGCCGGACGCGGGACCGGGCTGCCGCGGCGCGGCGCCGGGCAGCGGACCCGCCATGGTCGCGGTGGCGTCCGGGGACTGCGGGGGCGTTCCCTCGACGAACGAGCGCACGGTGGGGGTGAACGAGGAGGGCGGCGGCATCTCGGGCCAGGCCGGCGGGACCTCCGGCCACGCCGGTTCCCGCTGGTGTTCGCTGCGCTCCGAGGGCATGGTACCTCCCGAGATCATGCCCGAATTGGGGGTGCCTGGCATGATCTCATGCGAGCCGGGGGCTGCCGCAGCGAAACCGCGGAATGCCTCACGGAACTGCTCACCGGTGGGATCGGTGGGCGGGTCCTGCATCGGCAAATCCGCGGGCGGGAAAGAATTGGCCACGGCAGCACACTAGGGGAATGGACATAAGAGCCCACAACGGAACTATCACCATCGGGTATCGCAGTTTGACATGCGAGGTCAGCCGTCAAGATCGTTCGGCGACCTGGTTGCCGTCTGCGCTACGCTTGACACGCGTGCCGCCACCCTGCTGCGCGGGCAGCCGCCTCACTAACGGGATGTGAAAGCGCGGGCTGCCCCCCTTCCGGACCACGCGGGCCGGGAGCGGGGTGCGGCGGGGGTCATGCCCCCGGGCGGGCGCCCCAGTCATCTGTGTGATTCCAGCCGCCTGGCGAGGAGTGGAAGTGGACGAGCCGGTGTACGACCCGCAGGCGCTGCAGGCCAAGTGGCTGCCGCGGTGGGAGGAGCTGAACCTCTTCTCGGCGGTCGAGGACCTCGCGGACACCAGGCCGCGCAAGTACATGCTCGACATGTTCCCCTACCCCTCCGGCGACCTCCACATGGGGCACGGCGAGGTCTTCGCCATCGGCGACGTCGTCGCGCGCTACTGGTTCCAGAAGGGCTACAACGTCCTGCACCCGATCGGGTGGGACTCCTTCGGCCTGCCGGCGGAGAACGCCGCCATCAAGCGCAACGCCCACCCCGCGGAGTGGACGTACGCGAACATCGACACCCAGGCGAACTCGTTCAAGCGGTACGCCGTCTCCTTCGACTGGTCGCGGCGGCTGCACACCAGCGACCCCGAGTACTACCGCTGGAACCAGTGGCTGTTCACCCGCTTCTACGAGCGGGGCCTGGCCTACCGCAAGGGCGGCCTGGTCAACTGGTGCCCGCAGGACCAGACGGTGCTCGCCAACGAGCAGGTCGTGGCGGGCAAGTGCGAGCGCTGCGGCGGCGATGTCATCCGCCGCGAGCTGACGCAGTGGTACTTCAAGATCACTGACTACGCCGACCGGCTGCTCGACGACATGGCGCAGATCCAGGATGGCTGGCCCGAGCGCATCCTGACCATGCAGCGCAACTGGATCGGCCGCTCCACCGGCGCCGACGTCCAGTTCCGCATCGAGGGCCGCGACGAGCCGGTCACCGTCTACACCACGCGCCCCGACACCCTGTACGGCGCGACGTTCTTCGTCGTGGCGGCCGACGCCCCGCTGGCGGAGGAGATCTGCGCCCCCGAGCAGCGGGAGGCGCTGGCGGCCTACCGCGCCGAGGTCGCCAAGCTCTCCGACATCGAGCGGCTGTCGACCGAGAAGGAGAAGACCGGCGTCTTCCTGGGCACGTACGCGATCAACCCGGTCAACGGGGAGCGGATCCCGGTGTGGGCGGCCGACTACGTGCTGGCCGACTACGGCCACGGCGCGATCATGGCGGTGCCCGCGCACGACCAGCGCGACCTCGACTTCGCGCTGAAGTTCGGGCTGCCGGTGAAGGTCGTCGTGCACACCGGCCTGGCCGACCCCGGCGAGACCGGCGTCGCCACCCCCGGTGAGGGCACGCTGGTCAACTCCGGCCCGCTGGACGGGCTGTCCAAGGCCGAGGCGATCAAGAAGATCATCCAGATCCTGGAGGAGCGCGGCACCGGCAAGGCCGCGGTGAACTTCCGGCTGCGCGACTGGCTGCTGTCGCGGCAGCGCTTCTGGGGCACTCCGATCCCGATCATCCACTGCCCGGACTGCGGCGAGGTCCCGGTGCCCGACGACCAGCTCCCGGTCACGCTGCCGGACCTGCGCGGCGCGGCGCTGCAGCCGAAGGGCGTCTCTCCGCTGGCCGCGGCCACCGAGTGGGTCAACGTCGCGTGCCCCAAGTGCGGCGGTCCCGCCCAGCGGGACACCGACACGATGGACACCTTCGTCGACTCGTCGTGGTACTTCCTGCGCTACTGCGACCCGCACTACACCGACGGGCCGTTCGACGTCGAGAAGGTCCGCACGTGGGGCCCGATCGACCAGTACGTCGGCGGGGCCGAGCACGCCGTGCTCCACCTGCTGTACGCGCGGTTCTTCACCAAGGTCCTCTACGACATGGGCCTGGTCGGCTTCACCGAGCCGTTCCTGCGCCTGCTCAACCAGGGCCAGGTGATCAACCGGGGCAAGGCGATGTCGAAGTCGCTGGGCAACGGCGTGGACCTGGGCGAGCAGATCGACACGTACGGCGTGGACGCCGTCCGGCTGACGATGATCTTCGCCGGGCCGCCGGAGGACGACATCGACTGGGCCGACGTCTCCCCGGCCGCGTCGCAGAAGTTCCTGGCCCGCGCGTTCCGCGTGATGGCCGAGGCCGGCGCCGCCAGCGCGCCCGGCGTGGACTTCGCCACCGGCGACGTCGAGCTGCGCAAGGTGACCCACCGGACCATCGACGAGGTGACCAAGCTCATCGAGAGCTACCGGTTCAACGTCGCGGTGGCCCGCATGATGGAGCTGACCACCGCCGCCCGCCGCGCGATCGACGCCGGGCCCGGCGCGGCCGACCCCGCGGTCCGCGAGGCCGCCGAGACCCTGGCGATCATGCTGTCGCTGGTCGCGCCGTACTGCGCGGAGGAAGGCTGGGAGCGGCTCGGGCACGCCCCGTCGGTCGCCAAGGCGGGCTGGCCCGAGGCCGATCCGGCGCTGCTGGTCCAGGAGTCGGTCACGGCCGTGGTCCAGGTCGCGGGGAAGGTCCGCGACCGGCTGGAGGTCTCCCCGGACATCTCCGAGGCCGACCTGCGGGCCCTGGCCCTGGCGTCGGACAAGGTCCGGCCCTACCTGGACGGCGAGCCGCGCAAGGTCATCGTGCGCGCGCCGAAGCTCGTCAACATCGTCCCCTGACGGTCGTCGCCCCGGCTCCGCCGTACCGTTCGTCAACCCGCGAGGTACGGCGGAGCCCGCGGGTCGCGAGACAACGGCACCAGGAGCAGCGCGCGCGGCCGCGGAGGAATCAGCGGACTTGGTGGAGGGGCGTTGGTCCCGCCGGTATCCCCACGCCCCGCGTCCGGTACGGCGGATCCCTCCCGAGACAACGGCATCAGGAGTGGCACGCGTGTGAGAAACGCGCGCGGCCGAGGCCCCGGACTGGGGGAGCCGATCCCGCCGGTGCGGCGCAGGCCGCGGGTCACGAGACGCGGGGATCGCCCCACACCGCGGTGCCGCGGTAGCACATCTCGGTCTCGATCCGCAGGATGACGGCCGTGGCGCCGTTCAGCTGCACGTCCATGACCAGCGGTCAGGCCGGGGGGAGGGGCAAGATCATCTGGACTCCCTATCCGCGGCGTCACAGCTTGTCGCACACCGTCGGCGCCGGGCGCCCTTCGGCATAGGGTGCTCATGTGGCGAATGGTGCGTACCTCAGATACCCCCACCTGCACGGTGACCTCCTCGCCTTCGTGGCGGACGACGACGTCTGGCTGGCGCCCGTGGGCGGCGGCAGAGCCTGGCGGTTCACGGCCGACCGGGTCCCGGTCTCCCATCCCCGCTTCTCTCCCGACGGCACGCGCATCGCGTGGACGAGCACGCGCGAGGGCGAGCCCGAGGTGTTCGCCGCCGCACTCGACGGCGGTGAGGGCGACCGCCTCACCTACTGGGGCAACGCGACGACGGGCGTGCGCGGCTGGACCGGGGCCGGCGACGTGCTTGCGGTCACCGCCGCCGGTCACGCCTCACGGTCGCAGCTGTGGGCCTACGCCGTGCCGCTGGACGGCGGCCCCGCGACGGCTCTGCCGTACGGCAGGGTCAGCGAGGCCGTGGTCAGCGGGCGCAGGGTGGCGACCGTCTCGGCGGTGTGGCGCGAGCCGTCGCAGTGGAAGCGGTATCGCGGCGGCACCGCGCCCAAGATCTGGGTGGACGCCAGCGGCGACGGCGAGTTCACCCGCCTGTTCCCCGGCAACCCCGCGCAGCACTGGTCGGTCATGTGGGTGGGGGAGCGCCTGGCCTTCCTCGCCGACACCGACGGCGACGGCAACCTCTACTCCTGCCTGCCCGACGGCTCCGACCTGCGGCAGCACACCGCACATCGCGGTTTCTACGCGCGGCACGCCGCGTCGGACGGCTCCCGGATCGTCTACAGCCTCGCCGGCGACCTGTGGCTGCTGGAGAGCCTGGACGCCGAGCCGTACAAGCTGGACATCACCCTCAGCGGGCCGCGCCCGGCCAGGGCCAGGCGTCCGGCGCCGACCAGGGTCGGCGACTTCGCGCCGGACCGCACCGGCCGGGCCAGCGTGGTCGAGATCCGCGGCACCGCCCACTGGCTGCCGCACCGCGACGGCCCCGCGGGAGTGCTGCGCGCCGAGCCCGGCGTGCGGGTACGGCTGCCGCGGCCCCTCGACAACGCCGGGCGGGCCGTCTGGGTGTCGGACGCCTCCGGCGAGGACGCCCTGGAGACCGGCACACCCGGCGGCGAGATCACCACGCTGGCCGCGGGCCGGCTCGGCCGGGTGCTCGACCTGGCCGTCGCGCCGGACGGCGGGCACGCCGCGGTCGCCACCCACGACGGGCGGCTGCTGGTGGTGGACCTCGACGGCGGAGACGTCCGCGAGCTGGACCGCACCACGCACGGCCACGTGCGGGACCTCGCGTTCTCGCCCGACTCGGCCTGGCTCGCCTGGGCCCACTCTTACGAGGCGTGGCGCTACCACCTCAAGCTGGCCCGCGTGGACGGCGGCACGGTGATCGAGGCGACCCCGCCGCGTTTCAACGACTACAGCCCGTCCTTCACCAAGGACGGCAAATATCTGGCGTTCCTGTCCGACCGCACGTTCGACCCGGTGTACGACAGGCACGTCTTCGACCTGTCCTTCCCCGCGAGCTGCCGGCCGTACCTGTTACCCCTCAAGGCCACCACGCCCTCGCCGTTCGACCCCTCGCTCGCGGGCCGCGGCTTCAACGGCGAGGACGACGCCGACTCCCACGCCGAGCACGCCAAGGACGACGGAGAGAAAGAGGAAAAGAAGGACGGCAGGCCCGGCCCGCAGGCGGCGACCGAGGTGGACGCCGACGGGCTGGCGGCGCGGATCGTGCCCGTCCCCGTGCCCGTCGGCTCCTACTCCAACCTGCGTGCCGCCAAGGACGGCCTGCTGTGGCTCTGTCACCCGATCACCGGCGAGATCGGCGACGGCGGCGAGCCCGACGAGCCGATCCTGGAGCGCTACGACCTGGTCAAACGCAAGGTGACCGATCTCGGCGAGTTCTGGGCCTTCGAAGTCAGCGGCGACGGGACACGCGTCGTGGCCGTCGGCCTGGGCGGCCTGCAGACCCGCGCCACCGGGGACGACGACGAGATCGTCACCGTCGACCTGGAGCGGGTGTCGGTGACCATCGACCCGGTCGCGGAGTGGCGGCAGGCCTACAACGAGGCCGGGCGGCTCATGCGCGACCACTTCTGGCGCGCGGACATGAACGGCGTGGACTGGCCGGGCACGCTCGCCCGCTACGCCCCCCTCGTGGAGCGGATCGGCGCCTACTCCGAGCTGATCGACCTGCTCTGGGAGGTGCAGGGCGAGCTGGCCACCTCCCACGCCTACGCCCGGCCGAACGGCACGGCCCGCGATCCCAAGCGCCGCCAGGGCCTGCTCGGCGCCGACCTCACCCGGGACGCCGACGGGGTGTGGCGGATCAGCCGCATCCTCCCCGGGGAGTCCTCCGACCACGAGGCCCGCTCGCCGCTGCTCGCGCCCGGCGTCGCCGTACGGGAGGGCGACGCGATCGTCGCCGTGGGCGGGCGGCCCGTCGACCCGGTCCGCGGGCCGCTCGCGCTGCTGTCCGGTACGGCGGAGCGGCCCGTGGAGCTGACGATCCGGCCGGCCTCCGGCGGGCAGACCCGCCGGGTCGTCGTCACGCCCATCGCCGACGAGACGCCGCTGCGCTACCACGACTGGGTGGCCGGGCGGCGGGCGTTCGTGCGTGAGGCGTCGGGCGGGCGGCTCGGCTACCTGCACGTGCCCGACATGACGTCCACGGGGTGGGCGCAGTTCCACCGGGACCTGCGGGCCGAGATGCGCTTCGACGGGCTCATCGTCGACGTACGGGACAACGACGGCGGCCACCTGTCGGAGCTGGTGCTGGAGAAGCTGCAGCGGCGGGTGACCGGGTGGACGCTGGCCCGGGGGTACGAGCCGCGGCGATACCCGGAGGACGCCCCTCGCGGGCCGGTCGTGGCCGTCACCGACGAGTTCGCCGGGTCGGACGGCGACATCGTCAGCGCCGGGTTCAAAAACCGCGGCATCGGGCCGCTCGTGGGCACGCGGACCTGGGGCGGCGTGATCGGCATCGACTCGCGGTATTCGCTCGTGGACGGCACCGTCGTCACCCAGCCCCGCTACTCCTACTGGCTGGAGGGCGAGGGGTGGGGCGTGGAGAACCACGGCGTCGAGCCGGACGTCGAGGTCGTCATGACCCCGCAGGACCTGGTCGCCGGGCGGGACCCGCAACTGGAACGGGCGGTGGAGCTGGCCCTGGAGGCGCTGCGGGACAGGCCCCCGGCGACCCCGCCCGAGCTGCCGCCGCTGCGGTGATCCGCCGCCGGTCACGTTGACGATCGGTCGAGCTTCCGGACAAAATTGCCCCCGAGCCACAAAATAGTCATAGAGATGTAGGCGTGCGGTCAGGGCATGCCACGACCACCACCGCTGCGGCGGTGGTCTGGGGCGTGCGCCTGATCGTCCGGCTCACCGTCGGTGCGCGCCCCACGTGGGAGGCACGTCTTGTACAGACGAATCATCGGCGGGCTGGCGACCGCCGCCGCGATGGCGGCGGCCGTTCTCGTCGTCACCGGTACGCCGGCCAACGCCGCCGGCACGGGCGTGGGCTACCTGCGCACCAGCGGGAACAAGATCGTCGACAGCACCGGCGCGACGGTCCGCCTGACCGGCATCAACTGGTTCGGCATGGAGACCGACAACAAGACCTTCCACGGGCTGTGGTCGAACAACCCGTGGAGGAACCAGATCGACCTCATGGCGGACCTGGGCTACAACACCATCCGGGTGCCGTTCTCCGACGACGCGCTGAAGCCGGGGGCGCAGGCGACGAGCGTCAACACCTACACCAACCCCGACCTGGCCGGGCTGTCCCCGCTGGAGATCCTCGACAAGATCGTGGACTACGCGGGCCAGAAGGGCATGCGCATCATCCTCGACCGGCACCGGCCGACCAGCGCGGGCCAGTCGGCGCTGTGGTACACCTCCGGCGTCCCCGAGTCGACCTGGATCAACAACTGGAAGATGCTGGCCCAGCACTACGCGGGCAACCCCACCGTCATCGGGGCGGACCTGCACAACGAGCCGCACGCGGAGGGCACCAACCCGAACGCGACCGGCGCCTGCTGGGGCTGCGGCGACGAGTCGCGCGACTGGCGCCTGGCGGCCGAGCGGGCCGGCAACGCGATCCTGTCCGTGCAGCCCAACTGGCTGATCTTCGTGGAGGGCGTCAGCTGCCCGAGCGGCGGCCTGTCCAACGTCTGGGACAACGACCCCAGCAACGACGAGGACTGCGGCTGGTGGGGCGGCAACCTCAGCAAGGCCGGGGAGTACCCGGTGCGGCTGAACGTGCCCAACCGGCTCGTCTACTCGCCCCACGAGTACGCCACGTCGGTCTACCACCAGCCGTGGTTCGACGACCCGTCGTACCCGGCCAACATGCCGGCCATCTGGGACAAGTACTGGGGCTACCTGTACAAGCAGAACATCGCCCCGATCATGGTGGGCGAGTTCGGCACCACGCTGGCCAGCAACATCGACAAGGTCTGGCTGCAGGAGCTGATGAAGTACATGGGCACCGGCGTGAACGGCATGTCGTTCACCTACTGGTCGTGGAACCCGAACTCGGGTGACACGGGCGGCATCCTCAAGGACGACTGGACCACGGTCGACCAGGCCAAGCAGAGCATCATCTCGCCGTACCTGATCCCGCCGACGGGCGGAAACCCGCCGGTGTCGCCCTCGGCCTCGCCTTCGCCGCGCACGTCGCCGTCGGCGTCCCCCTCCGCCTCGCCCTCCGCGTCGCCGTCGGCCTCCCCGTCGGCGTCTCCGTCTCCGACGCCGGGCGGGAAGACCTGTACGGCCACGTACAAGGTCGCCAACCAGTATCCCGGCGGCTTCCAGGGCGAGGTCACGGTCACGGCCGGATCCACCCCGATCTCGGGCTGGACCGTGACGTGGGCCTTCCCCGACGGCCAGACCATCAGCCAGCTCTGGAACGGCTCGCTCAGCGCGAGCGGGTCCAACGTGACCGTGACGAACCTGTCCTACAACGGCGCGCTCGGAGCCGGCGCCTCGACGACGTTCGGCTTCAACGGAAGCTGGTCCGGCGCCAACGGCGTGCCGTCGCCGGTGACCTGCACCGCCTCCTGAGCGGGCGCGTCACGGCAGCGCGGCGGCGATCCTGGCCAGGATCTCCTCCAGGATCGCCGCCGACGTGGCGAAGTTGAGGCGGGCGAAGGTGTCGCCGCCTCCGTAGTTCGGGCCCGGGTTCAGCCTGACCCGGGCCTTCCGCTCCAGGAACGCCGCCGCGCCGGGGATGCCGAAGTCGAGCCACGCGAGATAGGTGGCCTCCGGCATGCGATATCCGACGGACGGGAGCCGCTCGGCGATGAGCCTGCGGTTGCGGTCCAGGATCGCCAGGACCTCCTCCAGCCACGCGTCGCCGTGCCGCCACGCGGCCACCGTGGCCTCCACCCCGAGGACGCTGGGCGAGCCGAACAGATGGGCCGGCTGGCGGCCGAGCGCGTCCCTGGCGTCCTTCGCGCCGAGGTGGGCCACCGAGCAGCGCAGCCCGCCCATGTTGAACGCCTTGCTGGCGGAGGTCAGCGTGACGGTGCGCTCGGGAAGGATCGTGGCGAACGGGATGTGCCGGGCCGGGGCGTACGTCAGGTCGGCGTGGATCTCGTCGGCGATCACCAGCGTGCCGTGCCGGTCGGCGTACGCGGCGACGGTCTCGAGCTCGGCACGGGTGAAGGAGCGGCCGGACGGGTTCTGCGGGTTCACCAGCAGCAGCACCCGGACGGGCTCGCCGGGGACCTCGAACCTGCCGTCGGCCGTCAGCGGCATGGGCACCAGGCGGCGGCCCATCCCGGTGATGGTCGTGAGGAAGGGGTCGTACGCCGGGACGTGCAGCGCCACGGCGTCGCCGGGCCCGGTCGTGAGGTGCAGCAGCACCTGGAGGGCCTGGTTGAGGTCGGTGAAGGACCGCACGTGGGCCGGGTCGGCCCGCCAGCCGTACCGCGCCTCCATCCGCTCGGCGAACGCCTCCGCCAGGGGCCCGGCGGTGGGCTGGTCCAGCCATGCGGGGTAACCGAGGTCCGTGGCGGCGCGTCTCGCGACGGCCTCCCTGACCGCGTCGGGCACGGGGAAGTCCATGTCGGCGACCCAGGCGGGGATCATGTCGGACGCGACGAGGGCCCATTTGATCCCGTCCCGGGTGCGGGCAGCCTCCAGGGACAGTGAGTCGAGTTTCATTCGACTCACCCTAATTGTCTGATTAGTGACCGCCCAACAGCCGGCCGACCGGTGCCGCGGCGCGGCGCGCGCCGCGGGCCACCGGTGTGTCTACAGCTTGCGCAGGACGGCCGTGACCTTGCCGAGCACGGTGGCCTCGTCGCCGGGGATCGGCTCGTAGTTGGGGTTGTGCGGCACCAGCCACACGTGCCCGTCCTTGCGCTTGAACGTCTTCACGGTGGCCTCGCCGTCGATCATGGCGGCCACGATGTCGCCGTTGTCGGCGACCGGCTGCTGCCGCACCACGACCCAGTCGCCGTCGGCGATGGCGGCCTCGATCATGGAGTCGCCGGAGACCTGGAGCAGGAACAGGGTGCCCTCGCCCACGAGCTGCCTGGGCAGTGCGAACACGTCCTCGATGCTCTCCTCGGCGAGGATCGGGCCGCCGGCGGCGATGCGGCCGACCAGCGGCACGTACGCCGCGGTGGGCCGGCTGAACCCGGACTCCTCCTCGGAGGCGGCGTCGGGATCCACCCACAGCACCGGCTCTCCCGGCAGCCGGACCTCCAGGGCCCTGGGCCGGTGTGGGTCACGCCGGAGGTAGCCCTTACGCTGGAGCGCCGTGAGCTGGTGCGACACGCTGGAGGTGCTGGTCAGCTGGACCGCTTCACCGATCTCCCGCATGGACGGCGGATAGCCGCGCTGCTGGACCGAGTCGCGGATCACCTCGAGGATCTTCCGCTGCCTGGGGGTGAGGCCGAGCGAGTCACGCTTGCGAACCGCGAGGTCGCTGACGCCATTCGCCTGCTCACTTCGGTCACTCACGATGCCACCTCTCAATCCGTGTTCCTCGTGTCGCACAGAGCGACCGTACCGCGATTCAAGATCTCCGTCAAACAATTGTTCGATTTCAAGCGAAATCGCCGATCTCGCCGTCTACCTCATCGTACGGGAGTTCGATCGATCCCGTGTTCGATTTGCCCGATCTTCTTATGGTCGCTGTACGCCCAGGTCAGAAGGGGTGCGGAAATCGCCGGGAAAGCCGTGTGCATAAGGGGCTTTTTCGCGATGGACGGGGCGGGCGTTGCCCGCGTGACCGGAGGGGTGACACGCGCGCCGAGCAGGCACTTCCGCCCGCCGGGCCGGTTCGACTTGCGTTCAACGTCGGGCACTCCTAGGTTGGACCACAACATCTAGTAGTCACAGCGGTGTAAGTTCACCACACCTTGTGTTCGGGGATGCGCGTTCAGGGAGGCGATGAAGTGCACTGTCCGTTCTGTCGCCACCCGGACACCCGGGTCGTGGACAGCCGTGCCGCCGAGGACGGGGCGGCGATCCGCCGCAGGCGCACCTGCCCCGAGTGCGGGCGCAGGTTCACCACCCAGGAGACCGTGCTGCTCATGGTGAGCAAGCGCAGCGGGGTCACCGAGCCGTTCTCACGGGAGAAGGTCATCGCCGGTGTGCGGCGGGCCTGCCAGGGACGCCCGGTCAGCGAGGATTCCCTCGCCCAGCTCGGGCAGCGGGTCGAGGAGAGCATACGCGCGACCGGCGCGGCCGAGATCGCCTCGCACGAGGTGGGCCTGGCCATCCTCGGTCCGCTCCGCGACCTCGACGAGGTGGCGTACCTGCGGTTCGCGTCGGTCTACCGGGGTTTCGAGACGCTGGCCGACTTCGAGGCGGAGATCGAACGACTCCGGGCGGCCAGGACCGCGCCGAGCGAGGAGTAGACGCGGCGACCCGGGAGACCGGGAACGGGTGCGGGGACGCGGCGCGGGCACGGCGGCCGTGCGGCGCGACGATGAGGTGTAACGAGGCGTGGTCCGAAAGAGGGGCTCCACCGGGCCCTGGGAGGGGGAAATCATGACGGAGACCGTGAGCGGCACCGTAACGGGCACGGGGGGCCGGGGGGGCAAGCGCCCGCGCAAGGGCCTGAAGATGAAGCGCATCTTCACCACCCCCGGTGTCCACCCGTACGACGAGGTCCGCTGGGAGCGGCGCGACGTCGTGATGACGAACTGGCGGGACGGCTCGGTCAACTTCGAGCAGCACGGCGTCGAGTTCCCCGACTTCTGGTCGGTCAACGCGACGAACATCGTCACCAGCAAATACTTCCGCGGGGCGGTGGGCACCCCGCAGCGCGAGTCGAGCCTCAAGCAGCTCGTCGACCGGGTCGTGGGCGTCTACACCAGGAACGGCCTGGAGAACGGCTACTTCGCCTCCGACGAGGACGCGGAGATCTTCGACCACGAGCTCAAGTACGCGCTGATCCACCAGATCTTCAGCTTCAACTCCCCGGTGTGGTTCAACGTCGGCACCCGCTCCCCGCAGCAGGTGAGCGCCTGCTTCATCCTGGCCGTGGACGACACGATGGAGTCGATCCTCGACTGGTACAAGGAAGAGGGCGTGATCTTCAAGGGCGGCTCGGGCGCCGGGGTCAACCTCTCCCGCATCCGCTCGTCCAAGGAGCTGCTGTCCAGCGGCGGCACCGCCAGCGGCCCGGTCTCCTTCATGCGCGGCGCCGACGCCTCCGCCGGCACCATCAAGTCGGGCGGCGCCACCCGCCGGGCGGCCAAGATGGTCGTCCTCGACGTGGACCACCCCGACATCGAGGAGTTCATCGAGACCAAGGCGCGCGAGGAGGACAAGATCCGCGCGCTGCGCGACGCCGGGTTCGACATGGACCTCGGCGGCAAGGACATCGTGTCGGTCCAGTATCAGAACGCCAACAACTCGGTGCGGGTCTCCGACGAGTTCATGCGCGCCGTCGAGGCCGGCGGCAAGTTCGGCCTGCGGGCCCGGCTGACCGGCGAGGTCATCGAGGAGGTCGACGCGCGGGCGCTGTTCCGCAAGATGGCCCAGGCCGCCTGGGAGTGCGCCGACCCCGGCCTGCAGTACGACGACACGATCAACGACTGGCACACCTGCCCGGAGACCGGGCGCATCACCGCCAGCAACCCCTGCTCGGAGTACGTCCACCTGGACAACTCCTCGTGCAACCTCGCGTCGATCAACCTGCTGAAGTTCCTGCGCGACGACGACACCTTCGACATCGCGACGTTCGTGAAGATCACCGAGCTGATCATCACCGCGATGGACATCTCGATCACCTTCGCCGACTTCCCGACGCAGAAGATCGCCGAGACCACCCGCGCGTACCGCCAGCTCGGCATCGGCTACGCCAACCTGGGCGCGCTGCTGATGGCCACCGGCCACGCGTACGACTCCGACGGGGGCCGGGCCATCGCGGCGGCGATCACCTCGCTGATGACCGCCGTGTCCTACCGCCGCTCGGCCGAGCTGGCCGGGATCGTCGGCCCGTACGACGGCTACCAGCGCAACGCCGAGCCGCACAAGCGGGTCATGCGCAAGCACGCCGCGGCCAACGACGACCTGCGCACGCTCGATGACATGGACAAGGCCCTGCACGCCGAGGCCACCCGGCAGTGGCAGGAGTGCCTCAAGCTGGGCGAGAAGTACGGCTACCGCAACGCGCAGGCGTCGCTGCTCGCCCCGACCGGCACCATCGGCCTGATGATGGACTGCGACACCACCGGCATCGAGCCCGACCTGGCGCTGGTGAAGTTCAAGAAGCTCGTCGGCGGCGGCTCGATGCAGATCGTCAACCAGACGATCCCCCGGGCGCTGCGTCGGCTCGGCTACCCGGAGGAGCAGGTCGAGGCCATCGTCGAGTACATCGCCGAGCACGGCCACGTCGTGGACGCCCCCGGCCTGCGGCCGGAGCACTACGAGGTGTTCGACTGCGCGATGGGCGAGCGGGCCATCGCCCCGATGGGCCACGTCCGGATGATGGCGGCCGTCCAGCCGTTCCTGTCCGGCGCGATCTCCAAGACCGTCAACCTGCCCGAGTCGGCCACCGTGGACGACATCGAGGAGGTCTACCTCCAGGGCTGGAAGCTCGGCCTCAAGGCGCTGGCCGTCTACCGCGACAACTGCAAGGTCGGCCAGCCGCTGTCGGCCGCCAAGAAGACCTCCGACGAGGCTCCCGCCGACAAGGAGCCGGTGGTCCAGGTCGTGGAGGTGCCGCGGCCGACCCGGCGGCGGATGCCCGCTCAGCGGCCCAGCATCACCACCCGCTTCACCGTGGGCGGCGCCAAGGGCTACATGACCGCCTCGTCCTACCCCGACGACGGCCTGGGCGAGGTCTTCCTCAAGATGTCCAAGCAGGGCTCCACCCTCGCGGGCGTCATGGACGCCTTCTCCGTGGCCATCTCGATCGGCCTGCAGTACGGCGTGCCGCTCGAGACGTACGTGCAGAAGTTCGTCAACATGCGGTTCGAGCCGGCGGGCATGACCGACGACCCCGACGTCCGGATGGCGCAGTCGGTGATGGACTACATCTTCCGGCGGCTCGCCCTCGACTACCTGCCGTACGAGGAGCGGGCGGCCCTGGGGATCTTCTCCGCCGCCGAGCGGGCCGCGCAGCAGCGCGGTGAGGACCCGGCCGCGCTGCAGGACGTCGACACCGCCGCGCTGGCGCAGTCCGCGCCCATCGAGCAGGGCATCGAGAAGGCGAGGACCGCGCCGGAGACCAAGCCCGCCGCGGAGCAGCCCGCGCCGGTGGCGGTGCCCGAGCCGCGCCGGGCAGGCGCCTCGCTGGAGAGCCACCAGGGCCGTACGGCGGACGCCCCGCTGTGCCTGACCTGCGGCACGAAGATGCGGCCCGCGGGTAGCTGCTACGTCTGCGAGGGCTGCGGCAGCACCAGCGGCTGCAGCTGACGCGTCAGCCCGCAAGCGCCCCGTGAACGCAGGGGGCCGGCCAGCGCGCCGGCCCCCTGCGTGTTTCCTCAGACCGCGCCAAGGCTGTGACCACGACCGTCGTCGTGGCCGTGGCCGTGGCCGTGGCCGTGGCGGTGGAGCGCGGGCCTCGTCGGGGGAGTCCACCCACGATGAGGCACGGTCCGCCCCGGCCGCCGAGACCGAGCCCGCCCGGGAGGCTCGACCGGGCACTCCCGGAACGGGTTCGTCCTCGCCCCGAAGGACACGTACGCCGGGGGATGGGCGCCGTCGGGAACATCGGGCGGAGCCCACCGGCGGCGGAGGACAGACCCGCCGGGGAATGAGACCGGAGGCGGGCGTGTTGCCGCAGCATGGTCATCGGATTCATCGGCAGCGGAAAGATCGGCGGCACCCTCGCGAAGCTGGCGGTCGACGCCGGGCACTCGGTGGTGCTGAGCAACTCGCGCGGGCCGGGAACGCTCTCCGAACTCGTGGCCCGGCTGGGCCCCGCCGCGCGTGCGGCCACCGCCGCCGGGGCCGCGGCGGCGGGCGACATCGTGGTCGTCACGATCCCCTTCGGCCGCTACCGCGAGGTGCCGGTCGAGCCACTGGACGGCAAGATCGTGATCGACACGAACAACTACTACTTCGAACGGGACGGCCGCTTCCCGGAGCTCGACGCGGGCGAGACCACCGACAGCGAGCTGCTCGCGGCGCACCTGCCGGGCTCGCGGGTCGTGAAGGCGTTCAACACGATTTACTACGCCCACCTCGCCGAGCAGGGGCAGCCCGCCGGCACGGAAGGCAGGCGGGCGCTGCCCATCGCCGGCGACGACGACGCGGCCAAGAAGGCGGTCGCCGAGCTGATCGACTCCTTCGGCTTCGACGTGGTCGA
Organism: Microbispora rosea subsp. aerata; assembly: GCF_014647835.1. GTDB lineage: Bacteria > Actinomycetota > Actinomycetes > Streptosporangiales > Streptosporangiaceae > Microbispora > Microbispora aerata. The sequence continues at coordinate 179,818 of NZ_BMPY01000003.1, read as the reverse complement.
CGCGGGCCCGCTCGCCGAGGGACGGCGCTTCCAGCGGGACAAGCCCGCCTACGGCCCCCGTCTTACCATCGCCGAGCTGCGCGAGGCCCTCGCCCAGGGCTGACGGGTCTGTTCCGGGCGGCCAGGCGGGAGCACCCGTCCGGCCGGTGCCAGTCCTCCCGGCGAAGCGGCTCGCGTCATGCGCTCCGCGCCGACGCAGCCGTAGTGGAGCGGCTCGCGTCATGCGTTCCCCGGCGAGGCAGGCCGTGGCGAAGTGGCTCGCGCGCGATCAGGCCAGGCGAACGGCCGTGCGCGAAGTCCGGCAGCCGTCCTCCGCCCGAGTGCGGGTCGGCGGCCCCGGCGTGCTCGCCCCGCTGCGCGACCTCGCCGCCGGCCCGATCAGTCGGTCTCGTAGGCGAGCCGGTCGGTGATCCAGCGATAGAACTTGATCGAAAACCTGACCCAGTGGGCCACCATCGTGGTCAGGTGCTCCCTGGTCACCCCGGCTCCGATGTAGACCTGGGAGTCGCCGACGACCCGGATCAGGCCGTTGTCCTGGGTGAACGCGTACACCTTCGGCCACATCGTGTCGGCGTTCCACTCGTTGAGCGCCGTGAGCAGCGTCGGCTTGTCGTCCACCGAGAACTGCCTGTCGTAGAAGCTGCGTACGGTGAACAGATCTCCTTCCTTGCCGAACAGGAAGTAGATCGTGAGGTGGGCGGTGGAGATCGCCAGGTCGCCCTCTGTGTCTATCGTGTGCTCGATGTCCAGCTCGTCCAGGATTTCCTCGAGGAGGTCCCGGTCCGGCCGGACGACCGCTGGGGAAGGCGTCACCGCTCCATCCTGCCGCATCGGGTCGTCAATAAAGTGGCGGATGTGACAGACGATCCGGGGGAGGAGTTCGGCGCTCACCGTGCCCGGCTTTTCGGGCTCGCCTACCGGCTGCTCGGCTCCGCCACCGAGGCCGAGGACGCCGTGCAGGACACCTATCTGCGGTGGAACGCCGCCGATCGGGCGGCGATCGCCGCGCCCGGCGCGTGGCTGGCGAAAGTCCTCACCAACATCTGCCTCAACCGGCTGACGTCCGCCCGGTCGCTGCGGGAGGAGTATCCCGGCCCCTGGCTGCCCGAGCCGGTCCTGACCGACGAGCCGCTGGAGACGGCCGAGCAGCGCGACTCGATCTCGATGGCCTTCCTCGTCCTGCTCGAACGGCTCACCCCGGCCGAGCGCGCCGTCTTCGTCCTGCGCGAGGCCTTCGCGTACGGCTACCGCGACATCGCCGACGTGCTCGGTCTGTCCGAGGCGAACTGCCGGCAACTGCACCGCCGGGCGCGGCTGCGCGTGGGGGAGCGGCGGCGGTTCGACGCCCCCGCGCAGGCCCGCCGCCGAATCGTGGAGCGCTTCCTGCGGGCCGCCGAGAACGGCGACCTGGCCGGGCTGGAGAGCGTGCTCGCGGCCGACGTCGTGGCCTGGTCCGACGGCGGCGGCAGGGCGAGCTCGGCCCTGCGCCCGGTGATGGGGGCCGCCAAGGTGAGCCGCTACCTGGCGGGCCTGGTCGCGCGGGCCGCGAGGATGGGGGCCCGCCTCGGTTTCGCCGAGGTCAACGGGGAGCCCGCCGTGCTGGCCTTCCTCGGCGGCGGACTGGTCAGCGTGCTCGTCGTGGAAAGCGACGGGGAGCGCGTCCACGGTCTGCGCTTCGTCGTCAACCCGGACAAGCTCGCTTATCTCGCGGGACAGTTGTCACATCGGGAGGACGTCGCCGGTTCATAGCGGTATGAGCGATTCCATCCTTGTCACCGGCGGCACCGGCACCCTGGGCCGCCTCGTCGTCGGCAGGCTCCTGGAGACCGGCGCCGACGTGCGCGTCCTGTCCCGCTCGCCACGCCCCGGCACGCCGTACGCGCCGGTGCGGGGCGACCTGACCACGGGCGCGGGCCTGGAGCGGGCCGTGGACGGCGTCTCCACGGTCGTCCATCTCGCCAGCGACTTCCGGCGTCCCAAGGGCGACGTCGAGGGCACGCGCCGGCTGACACAAGCCGCCCGGGCGGCGGGGGCGGGCCATCTCGTCTTCATCTCCATCGTCGGCGTGGACCGGCATCCGTACTTCTACTACCGGGCGAAGTACGAGGCCGAGCGGGTCGTGGCGGCGTCCGGCCTGCCGTACACGATCCTGCGTACCACGCAGTTCCACGACTTCGCGCTGTTCCTGGCCCAGTCGCTGGCCCGGCTGCCCGTCGTGCCCGTGCCCGCCGGGTGGCGCATGCAGCCGGTCGACACGTCCGAGGTCGCCGAGCGGCTGGTCGAGCTGGCGTCGGCCGCCCCGGCCGGACGGGTTCCCGACATGGGCGGCCCGGAGATCCTGCCGGCGCGCGACCTCGTGCGGGCCTACCTCTCGGCCGCCGGACGCCGCCGGCCCCTGGTGAGCGTACGGGTGCCGGGGAAGACGGCGGCGGCCTTCCGGCAGGGCGTCCACCTCGCGCCCGGCCACGCGACCGGCGTGCGCACGTTCGGCGAGTTCCTCGCCGGCCGGGTCGACCCGGCACGCCTCGTCTCCGGTTACGGTGCCGCGTGAGCGCGCGGGTTCGCCTCTGGCGGCGAGTCGGGCTGTGGTCCCTCGCGCTCACCGAGGCCGTCGTCGGGCTGTGGCAGCTGCTCGCGCCCCGCTCGTTCTACGACGACTTCCCGCTGCCGGGGCATCCCTGGGTGGCGATGCTGCCGGAGTACAACGAGCACCTGCTGCGCGACCTCGGCGGGCTCAACCTCGGGATGGGCCTCATGCTGGCCGTCGCCGCCGTCAGGTTGGAGCCCGTGCTGCGCCGTACCGTCGTAGCCGGATACCTGCTGTACGCACTGCCGCATCTGGTGTTCCACCTTGGCCATCTCCACGGCCTCACCGCTTTGGACGCGGCCGGCCAGACCGTGACGCTGATCCTGCAGGTGGTGGTCGCATTCGCGGTCCTGTAGAAGCGCGTCTGCCCGGGAAGCCCACGGGCTTCCCGGGCAGACGTGGCCCCGGCAACGGGTCCACGTGCCGGCCGCGATAAACGGCCGGACGGTGACGACGATGTGCCCGGCGGCACTCGGTGCCGATTACGGTATGCCTGCCTCGGCGAGCGGGATCGCGAGGATCGTCAGGCGAGTCCAACCAGCGCGGCCGACGGCCCGGCCGGCGGGGAATGCCGGGCGGGCCGTCTCGTGGATCGTTGCGGAGAGAACCGGCTCAGGCGACGGACGTCGGGCCGGACGTCCTCGGGAACCGGATGACGTTTCCGCCGGTGTAGGCGCTGAAGTCGACGATCTTCCTGTCTTTTCCGTCCCGCCTGGGCCTGCGCCGCAGCGCGGTCCTGATGTCCCTCACTTTGGCAAGCGACTGGACTTCGGCGAGCGACGGCACCACCGTGACCATGTTTGTTACCCCCCGACCGTGATGGTTCCGTGACCTATCCGGAATAGATACCGGAAGCCCAGTAAAACGGACGTAAAGCCTCCGGTGTCACGAGGGTCTCAGTACGGAAGCGGCCGGCCGGAGGGGGTGCGCAGGTCGAGATCGGCGGCGGGACGGCGGATTCGGCGCGTCTTGCGGATCCTGGTGCGTCTCATGGCCCTTCCTCCTTCCATCACGTAGGCAGACTATTCGCCCCGCCTGCCGCCGTCTTCCCCTTTTCGCTCACAAGGAGCCGGGGACCTTCCGGCTCACCACGTTGATCCGGGTCCACGCGTTGATCTGCGCGATGGCCACGGTCAGCGCGGCGAGCTGCTCCTGCGAGTAGTGCCGCGTCGCCTCGGCCCAGATGTCGTCCGGCACCGGGTCGGGCCGGTCGGCGATACGGGTCGCCGCCTCGGCGAGCGCGAGCGCGGCCCGCTCGGCGTCGGTGTAGCACCGCGCCTCCCGCCACGCGGCCACCGACCACAGCCGCTCGTCGCTCTCCCCGGCCTTCTTCGCCTCCCGCGCGTGCATGTCCAGGCAGAAGGAGCACCCGTTGATCTGGCTGACGCGGATCTTCACCAGCTCCAGGGTGGCGTGCGGCACGTCGCACCCGTGCAGGAAGCGCTCCACGCCGAGCATGGCCCGGTACGCCTCGGGGGCCAGCCTGCGGACATCGATCCTCGTGGTCATCGTGGTCACCTCGTCTCCTCGGCCCGCGTCACGCGGGCGAGCTTGTCCGGATTGAGGACCATGTCGACGGCGGTGACCCGGCCGCCTGCGACGGTGAGCCCGATCACGGCGGCCAGCCGCCCGTCCCGGTAGCGCAGCAGGCCCGGCCAGCCGTTCACGGTGGCGGGGACCAGCCGGTGCGAGCCGAACCGGCGGATGCCGAACAGCAGCCTGGCCACCTTGGCCGCGCCGCGAACCGGCCGCCGCCCGGCGCGCACCCGGCCGCCGCCGTCGCTGCGCAGCACGACGTCCGGATCGAGCAGCGCGAGCAGCGCGTCGATGTCGTCGCCGAGGCACGCCCGGGCGAAGGCGTCCACCACCCGCCGGTGCTCGGACGGGTCCACGTCGAACCGGGGCGCGCGGGACGCGACGTGCGCCCGCGCCCGGGCGGCGAGCTGCCGGCAGGCCGCAGGGCTGCGCCCGACCGCCGCGCCCACCTCCGCGAACGTCAGGCCGAACACGTCGTGCAGCACGAAGGCCGTACGCTCGGCCGGGCTGAGCGACTCCAGCACGACGAGCATGGCCATGCTCATCGACTCGTCCAGGGTCACCCGTTCGGCGGGGTCGGGCGCGGCCGCCGTGAGGACGGGCTCGGGCAGCCACGGCCCCACGTACTCCTCCCTGCGGTGCCGCGCCGAGCGCAGCACGTCGAGGGCGAGCCGGGAGACCGTGACCACCAGCCAGCCGGTCACGTCTGCGATCTCGTCGCCGTCCTCCCCGGCCTTGGCGGCGCGCAGCCGCAGCCAGGCGTCCTGCACCACGTCCTCGGCCTCGTCGAGGCTGCCGAGCAGGCTGTAGGCGACGCCGAGCAGCCGGGGCCGCAGCGCCTGAAACCCGGCGTCCGGGCCGGTCACCGTGCTTCCATGGTCTTTCACACACTGAGGACGGGGCACGCCCTCAGTGTGTGACATCGCCTCCCGGGAGGTTCAGGCGGACTCCCTGACGACCAGGCGGGTGGGCAGGATGACCGGCTCCACCGGCCCGGCTCCGTCGATGAGCGCGAGCAGCAGCCGCACCGTCGCCTCGGCGACCTCGGCGAGCGGCTGGCGGATCGTGGTGAGCGGCGGATGGGTGGTGGCGGCGACCGACGAGTCGTCGAAGCCGCCCACGGCCACGTCGTCGGGCACCCGGCGTCCGGCGGCGCGCAGCGTGGACAGCGCGCCGGCCGCCATCAGGTCGGAGGCGACGAAGACCGCGTCGAGGTCGGGGGTGCGTTCGAGCAGCCGCGCCATCGCGCTCTCGCCGCTGAGCTGGGTCCAGTCACCGTGCTCGATCAGCTTCTTGGACGCCTTCCTGCCGAGCACGTCGGCGAAGCCCTCCAGGCGCTGGATGCCGCCCGGGGTGTCCATCGGGCCGGTGATCGTGGCGATCTTCCTGCGGCCCCGCTCGACGAGGTAGCGGGTCATCTGCCGGGCGCCCTCGCGGTCGTCGGCCGCCGCGTAGGGGATCACGTTCTCCTTGCCGATGACGGCGCCGCAGGCGACCGCCGGGATGCGCATCGACTCCAGCTCGTCCACCAGCGGGTCGCCCGCGTGCGTGGACATCAGCAGCACGCCGTCGGCGTGGCCGCCGCGCAGGTAGCGCACGACGCGCTCGCGGTCGCCGTCGTCCCCGGCCAGCATGATGACCAGGGAGACGTCCCGATCGCCGAGCCGTCTGGTCGCCGTACGGATGGTGGTGCTGTAGTTGGGGTCTTCGAAGACCTTCTCGTGCGGCTCCGACAGCACCATGACCACGGACCCGCTCCGCTGGGTGACCAGGCTGCGGGCGTTGCGGTTGACGATGTAGCCGGTCTCGGCGATGGCCCGGCGGACGGCGGCGTGGGCGGCCGGGCTCACATACCGGTCGTCGTTGAGCACCCGGGAGACGGTGCCCCGGGAGACGCCCGCCGCCGCCGCGACGTCGTGAATGGTCGGACGCTTCGCCATAGTCGTATTTTCCCCCCGGTGAGAGCGTCGCCGATTTACCCTTCCGTGCCTACCGCTTCACGGCCCCGCCGGACAGGTCCGTACGCCAGTGGCGCTGCATGGTGAGGAACAGCGCGATCAGCGGGATGAGCGACAGCATCGTCCCCGTGATGATCAGGTTGTACAGCGACGGCTGGTTGGCCCCCGCGGCGAGCAGCGTGTACAGGCCCACCGTCAGCGGGAACTTGTGGTCGTCGCCCAGCATGATGAACGGCAGCAGGAAGTTGTTCCATATCGCGACGAACTGGAACAGGAAGATCGTCACCATGCCCGGCGTCAGCATCGGCAGCGCCACCTGGCGGAACAATCGCCACTCGCCGGCGCCGTCCAGCCTGCCCGCCTCCAGCAGCGAGTCGGGGATCGCCGCCTGGGAGTAGATCCTGGCCAGGTAGACGCTGTACGGATGCAGGATCTGGGGCAGCAGCACCGACCAGTACGTGTCGGCCAGGCCGGCCTTGGAGAACAGCAGATACTGCGGGATCGCCAGCACGACCGACGGCACGAGGATGCCGCCGATCAGCATGTTGAAGATCAGGTTCCGGCCCGGGAAGGCGTACTTCGCCAGCGCGTAGCCCGAGATCGTGGACACGGCGGTGGACAGCACCGCGCCGCCCCCGGCGTACAGGACGGTGTTGAGCAGCCAGAGCCAGAAGACGCCCTCGCGGTAGGCGAACAGGTCGGCGAGGTTGGACAGCAGCCCGGTGCCGGGAGCGAACGTCGAGGTGGAGAACAGCTCGGCCTTGGACTTGGTGGCCGCGACCACCACCCAGCTCACCGGGAACAGGGTGTAGATCGCGCCGAGCACGAGCACGCCGGTCGGGACGGCGCCCAGCGGGCGGCGCGGCGACGGGCGGGCGTGCCCGCGGGTCCCGGGCGGTGTGGTGGCGGCCATCAGCTCTCCCCGAACGCGCGGTTCTTCACGATCCGCAGGAAGCCGAACGACAGCACGAGGGAGATCCCGGCGATCACCATGGACGTCGCGGCGGCCGAGTAGAGGTCGCCGGTGACGAACGCGTCGCGGTACACCTTCATCAAGGGGCTCCAGGTCGAGCTGATCGTGTTCGTCAGCGGCCGCAGGGTGGTCGGCTCGGTGAACACCTGGATGGTCGCGATGACGGAGAACACGGTGGTCAGGATGATCGACGGAACCAGGATCGGGATCTTGATGCGCAGCGCGATGTCCAGCTCGCTCGCGCCGTCGATCCTGGCCGCCTCGTAGTACTCCCGCGGCACGGCCCGCAGGTTCGTGTAGAGCACGAGCATGTTGAAGCCGGTGCCGCCCCAGACGGCCACGTTGGCCATCGAGAACGTCACCAGGTCGGCGCTCAGGAACGGGTGCTCGCCGAACGGGCTCAGGCCGGGCAGGTAGAGGAAGCCCCACATCAGCGTCGCCGCCACCCCCGGCACGGCGTACGGCAGGAAGATCGAGATCCGGGTGAAGCGGGCGAGCCGCACATGGGCCGCGTCGAGCATCAGGGCGAACACGAGGGCGAGCCCCAGCATCAGCACCAGCACGAGCGCGCCGTAGCCGAGGACCCGCAGCCAGCCGGCCCACAGCTCGCCGTCGCTTACGGCGGCGGTGTAGTTGCCGAGCCCGGCGAAGACTTCCGTACGGGCCCCCTTGCCGAGCCCGAGGCCGGAGACCTTGGTGCGCCGCAGGCTGAGATAGACCGTGTAGCCGATGGGCAGGGCCATGAAGAGCGTGAACAGCGCCATGGCCGGGGCGAGGAACAGGTAGGGCACGGCGCCCGCGCGGTGCGCGCGGGTGCCCTTCTTCGCGGACCGCATCGTCACTGGGCGAGGCTGAAGCCGGACTTCCGCATGTCGGCGATGGTGGTGTCCTGCATCGCCTGGACGGCGGCGGTGAAGTCGGACTTGGCGGCGACGGCCTTGTCGAAGGCGTCCCGGTACGCGTTGTATGTCACGTTGACGTTCGGGCCGAAGGTGAAGCCCCGGGCGGTGGCGCCGATGGCGGCGGCCCGCTGCCAGAAGTCGGGCTGGTTGGAGAAGTAGTCGGGGGCCTCGGTCATCAGCGCCGCGCCCTTGGCGGCGGCCGGGTAGATCGCGCCCTCCTTGATCAGCAGTTCGAGCGCCTGCGGGTCGGTGTTGAGCCAGGTGGCGAACTTCGCGGCGGCCGCCTTGTTGGGCGACGTGGCGGCGACGGCGGTGGAGGAGCCGCCCCAGAAGCCGCTGTAGTTCTCACCCGCGTTCCACTGCGGCAGCGGGGCGACGGCCCACTTGCCCTTGGCCTTCGGCGCGTTGCTCGACAGCACGCCCGGGCCCCACACGGCCGACGGCCAGGTGAGCAGCGTGCCGTCGTTGAGCGCCTTGTTCCATTCGGGGGTGAAGTACGGCATGTCGTCGATGACGCCCTCCTTCACCAGGCCGCCCCAGTAGGCGGCGACCTTCTTGGTGGCCTCGTCGTTCACCGCGACCTTCCAGGCGTCGCCGCTGATCGACCACCACTGCGCGCCCGCCTGCTGGGAGAGCCCGGCGAACCAGCCCGGGTCCTTGCTGGAGAACGTGCCGAGGAAGACCTTGGGGTCCTTCTTGCGCACGGTCCTGGCGGCCTCGGCGTACTCGTCCCAGGTCTTCGGCACCTCGATGCCGTACTTCTCGAACAGGTCCCGGCGGTAGTAGAGCATCATCGGCCCGCTGTCTTGGGGGACCGCGTAGACGGCGTCGGTGCCGAGGGTCACCAGGCTCCAGACGCCCTCGCCGAACTCGCCCTTCACCTGCTCGGTCTCCGCCTTGAGGTCGGCGACGGCGTCGGCGGCGACGAAGGAGGGCAGCATCTGATATTCGGCCTGGACCAGGTCCGGCGGGTTGCCCGCCTTGGCGGCGGTGAGGAACTTGGCCGCGGCGTCGTCGCCCCCCGCCTGCTTGCTGACCGTGACCTGGATGTCGGGGTGGGCCTGGTTCCAGACCGAGACGATCTTGTCCATGTTCGGGACCCAGGTCCAGTAGGTCAGCTTCACCGGGCCGGCGGGCGCCGCGCTCTGGCTCGCGGACTGGGCGGACGGCTCGTCCGTGCCGCCCGCGCAGGCCGTCGAGAGCGCGGCGGTGAGGATCGCGACCGCCGTCACCGCTAACCGGTTCACGCGCATGAGGTCCTCCAGGCGAGGGGGGAGGGGTGGGGAGTGTGAATGTTTCTGGGAGCGTTCACAGACTGGAAGGTCCCCCAACCCCTGTCAATGGCCGTTACGTGGTTGTTAACGGGCCCATCTCATCAGCGCTAATCGACGGCACCTTCTCGCTTGCCGGGTTGTGCGCTACTGTGCACGTTCACAGAAAACAGAGTCGAGGGGGAGACGTGCCCGGATATCCCGTCCTGCCCGAGGGCCTCGCCTACGGCGGGGACTACAACCCCGAGCAGTGGCCGGAAGAGGTGTGGCGTGAGGACGTGCGCCTGATGCGCGAGGCCGGGGTCAACCTGGTCACCGTCGGGGTCTTCAACTGGGGGCTGATCGAGCCGGAGGAGGGTGAGTTCGACTTCACCCGGCTGGACCGGATCCTCGACCTGCTCCACTCGGCCGGCGTGTACGCCGACCTCGCCACCCCCACGTCCTCGCCGCCCACGTGGTTCCGCCGCCGCTACCCCGGCAGCCGCCTGGTGGACCGGGAGGGCCATGTGCTCGGCGGGGGCTCCCGGCACAGCTTCTGCCCGAGCTCGCCCGACTACGCCGCCGCGTCCGAGCGGATCGTCACCGCCCTGGCCGAGCGGTACGCCGGGCACCCCGCCCTGGCGATGTGGCACGTGCACAACGAGTACGGCTGGGCCAACGCCCACTGCTACTGCCCGACGTCCGCCGAGGCGTTCCGCGCCTGGCTCAGGGACAGGTACGGCGACGTGGGCGCGCTCAACGCCGCCTGGGGCACCACCTTCTGGGGGCTGACGTACGGCTCGTTCGAGGAGGTCGAGCCGCCCGTCGCCGCGCCGGTCGGCGTGATCCCCGGGCTCCAGCTCGACTTCATGCGCTTCTCCGTCGACGCGCACATCGCCTGCTTCCGCAGGGAGCGCGACACGATCCGCCGGTTCAGCGACCTGCCCGTCACGACCAACTTCATGATCCCCAACTGCAAGCCGATGGACTACTGGCGCTGGGCGGGAGAAGTCGACGTGGTGGCCAACGACCACTACCTCGACTCGTCGCGGGCCGAGCCGCACATCGAGCTCGCCATGGCCGCCGACCTCAGCAGGTCGCTGGCCGGAGGCCGCCCCTGGATGCTGATGGAGCACTCGACGGGGGCGGTCAACTGGCAGCCGCGCAACCTCGCCAAGCGGCCGGGGGAGATGCGCCGCAACACCCTCGCCCACGTGGCGCGCGGCTCGGACTCGGCGATGTTCTTCCAGTGGCGGGCCTCCCGCTACGGCGCGGAGAAGTTCCACTCGGCGATGGTGCCGCACGCCGGGACCGGCTCCCGGATCTGGCGTGACGTGGTCGCGCTCGGCGCCGACCTGCGCAAACTCGCCGAGGTCAGGGGCGCGCGCGTGACGGCCGAGGTCGCCCTGGTGTGGGACTGGGAGTCCTACTGGGCCCTCGAACTCGAGTGGCGGCCCTCGTCCGACCTGCGCTTCCGGGAACGGATGGAGGCCTACTACGAGGCCCTGTGGCGCGAGCACGTCACGGTCGACTTCGTCCACCCGTCGGCCGACCTGTCGCCGTACCGGCTGGTCGTCGCGCCCAGCTCCTACCTGCTCGGCGAGGAGCCGGCGAAGAACCTGCACCGCTACGTTGAGGCGGGCGGGCACCTGCTCGTGTCCTACTTCTCCGGCATCGTGGACGAGAACGACACCATCCACGCCGGGCCGTACCCGGGGGCGCTGCGCGAGGTGCTCGGCGTGACCGTCGAGGAGTTCCATCCGCTCCGCGAGGACGAGACGGTGACGCTGGAGCCCTTCCCGGCGACCGGCCGGATCTGGTCCGAGCGCGTACGGCTCGCGGGGGCGCGGGCCGTGCACGAGTTCGCCGACGGGCCCGACGCCGGGCACCCCGCCGTCACCCGGCACGACCTGGGCGCGGGCAGTGCGTGGTACGTCTCCACCGCGCTCGACCCCGGCACCGGCCTGCGCGACCTCCTCGGCCGGGTCCTCGACCACGCCGGGGTGTCCCGGCCGCGCGGCCTGCCCGACACGCTGGAGCTCGTACGCCGGGGCGACCACCTGTTCCTCATCAACCACGCGGAGACGCCGGCGACCGTGCCCGGGGTGACCGGCACGGGAGTGTTCGACGGCGCCGCGTACGACGGGTCGGCGACGGTGCCCGCCGGGGGCGTCGTGGTCGTCCGCACGCAGGCTCCCCCGTCGTGACGACCTGACCTTGTCACGGCGGGGGTTTCGGGGGCGTCCACCCATCCTCTCCTGACCGGAGGACCCATGAAGAGAATCCTGGCGGCGCTCGTCCTGCTCGCCGCCGCGGTGCTGACCGCCGGGCAACCGGCGCACGCCGCCAACACCCTGACCATGCTCGGCGCCGATGTCTCGTCCCTGCAGCGCTCCCTCGACCTGGGCGCGAAGTACTACGACGCGAACGGCAACCAGAGAGACCCGCTGGACATCCTCAAGAGCGTCGGGGTCAACTACATCCGCCTGCGGGTCTGGAACAACCCGGCCAGCGGCTACAACAACAAGGCCAAGGTGCTCCAGTTCGCCAGGACGGTCAAGGCCAAGGGCCTGAAGCTGCTGATCGACTTCCACTACTCGGACACCTGGGCGGACCCCGGCAAGCAGTACAAGCCCGCCGCCTGGGCGAGCCACGGCATCGGTCAGCTGCAGAGCGACGTCTACAACTACACCTACGACGTGTGCTCCAGCCTCAAGGCGCAGGGCACCGTCCCCGACAGCGTGCAGATCGGCAACGAGATCAACGTCGGCATGCTGTGGAACGACGGCAAGGTGATCAACAACGACTTCACGAACCTGAGCCTGCTGCTCAAGGCCGGCTACAACGCGACCAAGGCGTGCAATCCGGGCACTCAGGTGATCATCCACACCGCGAACGCCGACAGCGACGCGCACGCCCGCTGGTTCTACGACGGCATCCGGGCCAAGGGCGTCTCCTGGGACATCACCGGCCTGTCGTACTACTGCATGTGGCACGGCACGCTGTCCAACCTGTCCTACGTGATCTCGGACATGCGGTCCCGCTACGGTAAGCCGGTCGTCATCGTCGAGACGGCCTACCCGTTCACGGCCGACAACGCCGACTGGGAGCCCAACGCGATCACGTCGGGCTGCCCGGGGTACGGCCTGACCTGGCAGGGGCAGGCCGCCGAGTTCGCGGCGGTGCAGAGCACGGCCCGCGACGCGGGCGCCGTCGGCGTCTTCTACTGGGAGCCGACATGGTACGCCGTGCCCGGCAACGGCTGGGACCCGGCGAACATCAACGGCACCGGCGACGGCTGGGACAACATGGCCGTCTTCAACTGGACCGGCCACATCAACCCGCACGTCAGATGGACTCCGTAGCCGCCTGACATCAAACGGGCCGTCCTGCGGCAGTGCACCCCGCAGGACGGCCCCCTTATTGATCGCATTCCGTGAACAGTTCGTCGGTGGATGTGATGACGGCGGCCTTGCGGATCCAGGTCTCCAGTTGGCCGGTGTCCTGGCAGGTCTGGATTCGTTCGCGTGCGTCGTCGGAGATCCGCAGGCCGCGGGTTTCGAGGATGAGGAGGATGGCCTTCGCCTCGCCCTCTGCTTCGCCTTCCGCGCGTCCTTCCTTACGTCCTTCCGCGCGTCCTTCCTTACGTCCTTCCGCGCGGCCCTCGTTCTTCCAGTGGAAGAAGTAGTCGACGAGCTTGTCGGCGAGGTCGCTGCGGTTCCGCATCATCTCATTCGGTGAACAGTTCGTCGGTGGATGTGATGACGGCGGCCTTGCGGATCCAGGTCTCCAGTTGGCCGGTGTCCTGGCAGGTCTGGATTCGTTCGCGTGCGTCGTCGGAGATCCGCAGGCCGCGGGTTTCGAGGATGAGGAGGATGGCCTTCGCCTCGCCCTCTGCTTCGCCTTCCGCGCGTCCTTCCGCGCGGCCCTCGTTCTTCCAGTGGAAGAAGTAGTCGACGAGCTTGTCGGCGAGGTCGCTGCGGTCGTCCTGAGTGGTGGTCACCGGCTCCTCCATACCCTTGGTTGTTACAGGTCGTAACGAACTGATCACGTAGTTCATATATACCCGGACTCGATCCTCGTCCAGAGTCGCCAGCCCGGCCGCCACCGCGTTCAGCACCTTCTCGTCGTCGACCTCGTCGGGGTGCGTCACCGCGGAGAGCAACGCGAGTTCCGGGCAGAGGCGAGCCTGGTCGGGATCGGTGATGAGGGGTATTTGGTCGGGGTCGATCGCCAGCGGTGTGATGGCGCCGCTCGGGCCCAGGCGGATCGTCCTGCCGCACCATCGGGCCGTCGCCCGATCCGGGCAGATGACCAACAGCGCGGTGTCGCACTTGTGCTGTGACCGCAGCGTCGTGACGTAGACCGGCCAGCTGAACCGCTTGCCGGCGTCCCGGCCCTGCTGCACCTCCACGATCACGGCCAGCACCGCGGTTCCGGTCTCGTCGCGTACGACCACCACCGAGTCGGCGCGGAACTCGATCGGCGAAAGCTGGGTGCAGTCGCCGGACTCCACGCGCGCCGCCGCGAAGCGCGGCAGCTCGATCCTCTTCACCCGGCGCAGCAGTTCCAGGGCGGTCTCCGGCCGGTTGCGGATGAGCTCGAGCGGTATCTCGTGAGCAATACCTGGCATGGCCGGGACATTACTCAAAGCAATCTGCCGATTACCGTGTGTTCGCAAAAATGACGGTGTTTGACGGATATTAAAGGGGTCCGGGGCGGCTCAGGGCTCGGGGACGGCCTCCCATTCGTGGCACGGGCGCAGGGCGTGGTGCTGGTAGATGACGCCCACGGCCGGACGGGACCAGCCGAGCGCGACGGTGTCGCCGTCCGTGCGGGGAACCGGCTCGCCGAGGTCCGCAGCGGTGACGGGCTGCCCGGCGGGCCCGCAGACACACTCCGGGCTCCCCTCGTGGTCGATCGCGTCGTCGAGCGGCATCACGTGCACGAACCTGTCCATGTCACCTACCTAGACGGGGTATTGCGCTCACATTACCCCAAAGAGGCACAAATAGGAATAATTTGGGCACTTCTGGACCATCTCGACCCATTGACGTTTGTTGGGATGGACGGCAAACTAACTCCACAATCTCTGGATGAGCCGATGGAGTGCCGCAATGCCGTACCGTCCCCCATTGATCGCGCGCGAGTTCTTCGTGGCGGATCCTCCCGAGCTTCCGGTGCGCGAGCCGGGGGAGGAGGGCCTGTCCGCGCTGACCAGCGCGGAGGTGGTGGCCTCCGACGGGCGGGGTGTGACGCTCAAGGGCTCCACCTCGGCGGAGGAGACTCTCATCGTGCAGATCACGGTCGCGGGTGAGGGGGTGATCCGGGTGCGCCTGTCGGAGGACCCCGACGCGCGCACCCGGTCCGCCCGCGCGATCTCGATGGTCACCCCCGGCGAGTACGGCGAGGCCGTCGTGGAGGCGAGCCACAGCCGTGTGGTGATCGACGCCGGGTCGCTGCGTGCCGAGGTGCGGCTGAACCCCTGGAACCTGCGCTTCACCGACCGGGCCGGCCGGACGCTGGTGGAGCAGGACCCGGGCCGCCCCGACATCAGCGGCCGGCTGCGCACGCTGCCGTTCGGCCGCTCCTCCGTCGACGGCAACCCCGTCGCCTACCACGACACGTTCGTGGCGCCGGCGGACGAGGCGTTCGGCGGCTTCGGCGAGTCGTTCACGCCGCTCGACAAGCGCGGTCAGCGCCCGCTCATGTGGAACTTCGACGCCTTCGGCGCCGAGTCGCAGCGCGCGTACAAGAACGTGCCCTTCTACATGTCCAGCAGGGGGTACGGCATCTGCGTCGACAGCGGCACGCCGGTCGAGTTCGACATGTGCCAGTCCACGCACAGCGCCGTGCAGATCATCGTGCCCGACGACCTCATCGACTACTACGTGATCGCGGGCCCGGCCCCCGCGGAGATCCTGGACCGGTTCGACAAGCTGACCGGCAGGCCGGCGCTGCCGCCGAAGTGGGCGTTCGGCACCTGGATCTCCTCGGGCTTCTTCAAAGACAGCCAGGAGCGCGTGCTGGAGCGCGCCAGGAAGATCAGGGAGCGGGGCATCCCCTGCGACGTGCTCCACCTGGACTGCTACTGGCAGGCGGACGGGCACTGGTCCGACCTCCAGTGGGATCCCGAGGCGTTCCCCGACCCGGTGGGCATGCTCGCCACGCTCAAGGAGCAGGGCTTCAAGGTCTGCCTCTGGATGAACTCCTACATCTCGCACCGCAGCCCGGCGTTCGCGGAGGCGGCCGAGAAGGGCTACTTCCTCAAGCGGCCCGACGGCGAGACGTACGTCGCCGACACCTGGCACGGCTCCTACCCGGCCTGCGGCATCGTCGACTTCACCAACCCCGAGGCCGTCGAGTGGTTCAAGGAGCTGCTGCGCGCGCGCCTGCGCGAGGGCGTGTCGGTGTTCAAGACCGACTTCGCCGAGGGCGTCCCCGCCGACGCGGTGGCCTTCAACGGCATGACGGGCACCGAGCTGCACAACGTCTACACGCTGCTGTTCAACGACGTCGTCTCGGAGGTGACCCGCGAGGTGAACGGGCACGGCCTGGTCTGGGCCCGCTCGTCCTACCTCGGCGGGCAGCGCCACTCGGCCCAGTGGAGCGGCGACGTCGACACCACCTACTCCGCGATGGGCAGCACGATCAGGGGCGGGCTGGCGCACGGCCTGTCCGGCATCCCCTTCTGGAGCCACGACGCGGGCGGTTTCACCGGCACGCCCAGCCCGGACCTCTACATCCGCTGGGCGCAGTTCGCGGCGCTGTCCCCGCTCGTGCGGTTCCACGGCACGACCACGCGGGAGCCCTGGGAGTTCCCGCCGCACGCCGAGCGGGCCGCCGTCGAGGCCCTGCGGCTGCGTTACCGGCTCATGCCGTACATCTACTCGGCGGCCGTCACCTCGGCCGAGACGGGCGCGCCGATGCTGCGCGCGCTGTGCGTCGACTATCCCGACGACCCGGTGGCGTGGCAGGCGGACCTGGAGTACCTTCTCGGCACCGACCTGCTCGTCGCCCCGATGACCTCAGCCGACGGCACCCGGAAGGTCTACCTGCCCTCGGGGGTGTGGGTGGACTACTGGACGGGGGAGGCCGTCGACGGCGGGCGTTACGTCACGGTGTCGCCGCCGCTCGACCAGGTCCCCCTGTTCGTACGGCACGGCTCGCTGATCCCGGTCACCGAGCCCGGCGACACGGTGGCCGACGACCCCCGGGTCTCGCTGCTCGCCTTCGGCCTGCCGGAGCGCGAGAGCCGTACGACGATCAGGGACCTGGACGGGGACACGACGGTCACGGCGGTGTGGGACGGCGACAGGCTGGTCGTCACCGCCGAGGGCCCCAAGCAGATCGACGGCGTCGAGTTCGTCGGCCCCGGCGCCCCGGTCGTCATCAACTAGAAACCCCCTGGAGAAAGACCATGTTCAGAGTAGGCAGGAGCGTGGCGGCGGCGGCGCTGGCCGCGGCCGTGCTCACGCTCGCCGCGTGCGGCGGTTCCTCTTCGGATAGCTCGGGTGGCGGCGACTCCGCCGAGGGCAAGACCCTCACCCTCTGGCACTACGAGACCGGCAACAGCGCCATGGGCACCGCCTGGGCCGAGGCGATGAAGGAGTTCGAGGCGACCCACCCCGGCGTCAAGGTGAAGTTCGAGGAGAAGGGCTTCGAGCAGATCCAGAAGACCGCGGGCATGGTCCTCAACTCCGACGAGGCCCCGGACATCATGGAGTACAACAAGGGCAACGCCACCGCGGGCCTGCTGTCCAAGCAGGGGTTGCTCACCGACCTGACCGAGGAGGCCGCCAAGCGCGGCTGGGACAAGCTGCTCAGCCCGTCGCTGCAGACGACCGCGAAGTACGACGAGCGGGGCATCATGGGCTCGGGCAAGTGGTTCGGCGTGCCGAACTACGGCGAGTACGTGATGGTCTACTACAACAAGGACATGTTCGAGAAGGCGGGCGTCGAGGTGCCCACCACCTTCGACGAGTTCACCGCCGCGCTCGACGCGTTCGCGAAGAAGGGCACCACCCCGATCGCGATGGCGGGCTCCGAATACCCCGCCCAGCAGCTGTTCTACCTGCTCGCGCTGAACAAGGCCGACCGCGCCTGGATCGACTCCTTCCAGCTCTACAAGGGCAAGGTCGACTTCCACGGCCCCGAGTTCACCTACGCGGCCCAGACCTTCTCCGACTGGGTGAACAAGGGTTACATCAGTAAGGACTCGGCCGGCATGAAGGCCGAGGACATGGGCGTGGCGTTCATCGGCGGCAAGTTCCCGATCATGGTGTCGGGAAGCTGGTGGTTCGGCCGCCTGCAGGCGGAGATCAAGGACTTCACGTGGGGCTCGTTCCTGTGGCCCGGCCAGTTCGCCCCGGGTTCCAGCGGCAACCTGTGGGTCGTGCCCGAGAAGTCCAAGAACAAGGAGCTGGCTTACGACTTCATCGACATCACGATGAAGAAGGAGATCCAGAACCTGCTCGGCAACTCGGGCGGTGTCCCGGTGGCGGCCGACCCGGCGGCGATCACCGACGCCCAGAGCAAGGAGCTGATCGAGAACTTCAACAAGCTCTCGACGCAGGACGGCCTGGCCTTCTACCCTGACTGGCCGGCCCCCGGCTACTACGACGTGCTCGTCGCCGGAGTCCAGGAGCTGATCAACGGCAGCAAGAAGCCCGAGGAGGTCCTGGACGAGATCGCCCAGCCGTACAACGACAACCTGGCCGACATCGGCAACTGAAAGGAAGTGTCCGCGTGATCTCATCCCGTGGCGCGGCCCGGCCGGGTGAACGCGTCGCGGGGACCGGCCCGCGGCGGGGCCGTCCGGGCGGCCGCGGCACCCGAAGAAGATCATCGGGCACGACCCGGAACGGGTGGGTCCCGGCGGCCTGAGCACGGCGGGACCCGCTCTCCCCCCGGCCCCGGCGGCGGGGCTACCTGACCGGTCTCCGCCGCCGGACCCCTTCTCGAAAGGTCTGCACACATGGCACCACCCGGCGCGGGCGCCGTCCGCTCGCGCGGGAGGGGCGGCTACTGGCTCTACCTGGTTCCGAGCCTGGTGCTGTTCCTCGCGATCATCGTCGTGCCGTTCCTGATGAACGTGGCGACGAGCTTCACCCGCTGGTCCGGCGTCGGCACCCCCACCTGGATCGGGCTCGACAACTACGTCAAGCTGTTCCGGGACGAGCGGTTCTGGGCGTCCTTCGAGCACAACGTCGCACTGATCGTCGCGATGGCCGTGGTGCCGACGATCATCGGCCTGGTGCTCGCCTCCGCGCTGTTCGACTACATCGCCAAGCGGTTCGGCAGGCGCACCGCCTCCGCCCTGCGCGCGGCGTTCTACCTGCCGCAGGTGCTGCCCGTCGCGGTGGCGGGCGTGGTCTGGGGCTGGATGCTCCACCCGTCGTACGGCGCGGTGAACCAGATCTTCGGGCTCGAGGTCAACTGGCTGGGCGACCCCGACATCGCGCTGGCGACGGTCATGGCGATCATGGTGTGGTTCCAGCTCGGCTACCCGGTCGTCATCTTCATGGCCGGGCTCCAGCGGGTGGACCCCTCGCTGTACGAGGCGGCCGAGATCGACGGCGCCTCGTGGTGGCGCAGGTTCTGGCACATCACGATCCCGCAGATCCGGCCGGAGATCTTCGTGGTGCTGCTGACCTGCACGATCGCGGCGCTGAAGGTGTTCGGGCCGATCTTCGTGCTCACCCGGGGAGGGCCCGGCTCCGCGACCATGGTGCCGTCGTACTTCTCCTATCTGAACTTCTTCCAGAAGGTCAACGTCGGGTACGGCTCGGCGATCGCGACCGTGCTCGCCCTGATCATCGTCGTGGTGACCTTCCTCTTCCTGCGGGTGCAGGAGCGTGACCAGGAGAGTGACTCGTGACCCCCGACCGCACCTTCCGCCAGCCGGGACGGTGGGCCGTGCTCGCGGCGCTGGTCGTGCTCGCGGTCGTGATGCTCTTCCCCTTCGTCATCGTCACGCTCAACGCGGTCAAGTCCCCGGCCGAATACTCCGCGAACGGCCCGCTGAGCCTGCCCCAGGGGCTCTACCTCGACGGGATCGTCTCGTTCTGGAACCGCGTCGACTTCGGCCTGAAGCTCTGGAACAGCTTCCTGATCAGCGGGGTCGTCGCGGTCGCGGCGGTGGCGCTGTCGGTGCTCAACGCGTACGCGCTGGGCATCGGCCGGGTCCGCGGCCGGCTGTGGATCCTCGTGGTCTTCCTGGTCGCCAACACGATGCCGCAAGAGGCGCTGGTCTACCCGCTCTACTACCTGTCGAAGGAGGTGGGGCTGTACGACTCGAAACTCGCCGTCATCTTGATCTTCACGGTGATCCAGGCGGCCTTCGGGACCTACCTGCTGTCGTCGGTGCTGGGGCAGTTCCCGCGCGGCATCCTGGAGGCGGCCGAGCTCGACGGCGCGAGCCGGTGGCGGACGCTGTGGGGCATCGTCGTGCCGATCAGCCGCCCCACGCTCTCGGTGCTGCTGATCTTCTTCTTCATCTGGACGTGGAACGAGTTCTTCCTGCCGATGGTGTTCCTCATCTCCAACGACAACCAGACCGTGCCGGTCGCCCTGGGCGTCCTGCAGGGCGAGAAGATGATGGACGCCACGATGTCCAGCGCGTCCGCGCTGCTCGGCATCGTCCCCGCCGTGGCCTTCTTCCTGATCTTCCAGCGCACGCTGACCCGTGGCGTCACGGTCGGCGCCATCAAGTGAGACCTCCGAGCAGCACCCCCGTGTAACACCCCCGCGCAACACCGATACGCACCACCCCCCGAACAACGCGTCACTACCTGACCTGGAGGCGCAATGTCCCATCGCCGCAGGGCGATGCTGTCCGCGTCGGCCGCCCTGGCTCTGGCCCTGAGCCTGGGCGCCGGCCCCGCGAGGGCGGCCGGCGACTATCCGTTCCGCGACCCGTCGCTGCCGCTCGCCCAGCGGATCGACGACCTGCTCGGCCGGCTCACGCTGGACGAGAAGGTCGCGATGCTGCACCAGTACGCCCCCGCGATCGACCGTCTCGGCATCAAGATGTTCAAGACGGGCACCGAGGCGCTGCACGGCGTCGCATGGTCGACCGACTACACCGCCAACGGCGCGGTGGTCACCGCCAAGGGCACGGTCTTCCCCCAGGCGGTCGGCCTGGCCAGCACCTGGGACCCCGCCCTGATCAAGCGGGTCGGCTCGGCCGTCGGCGACGAGGCCCGCGGCTACCACAGCGAGAACCCCACCGTGTGGGGGCTCAACCTGTGGGCGCCGGTGGTCAACCTGCTGCGCGACCCCCGGTGGGGCCGCAACGAGGAGGGCTACTCCGAAGACCCGCTGCTCACCGGCGCCATCTCCACGGCGTACGGCTCGGGCCTGCGGGGCGACGACCCCGACCACCTGAAGACGGCGCCCACGCTGAAGCACTACCTGGCCAACAACAACGAGGTCAACCGCGACACCTCGTCGTCGGAGCTGCCGCCGCGGGTCAAGCACGAGTATGACGAGGCGGCTTTCAAACCGGCCATCGCCGCCGACGCGGCCACCGGTGTGATGGCGTCGTACAACCTCGTCAACGGGCGGCCGAACACGGTCAACCCCGACCTGAACGACGTGGTCCGCTCCTGGACGAAGCGGACGCTGTTCAACGTCTCCGACGCCTGGGCGCCGAACAACCTCGTGCAGACCGAGAAGTACTACGACACCCAGGCCGAGGCCGCCGCCGCGCTGATCAAGGCGGGGCTCGACAGCTTCACCGTGGACGACACCAACGGCGCCCCGACCGTGAACGCCGTCAAGGAGGCGCTGTCGAAGGGCCTGCTCGGCGAGTCGGACGTGGACAACGCGATCAGGCACCAGCTCGGCATCCGCTTCCGGCTCGGCGAGTTCGACCCCGACGGCGGGCCGTACGCGAAGATCACCAAGGATGTGATCGACAGCCCGGCGCACCGGAAGCTCGCCCGCGAGACCGCGGCCAAGGCGATGGTGCTGCTGAAGAACTCCGGCGGCGCGCTTCCGCTGAAACCCGGCAAGAAGGTCGCCGTGGTCGGCCCGCTGGCCGACGTGCTCTACACCGACTGGTATTCGGGCAGCCTGCCGTACAAGGTGACCCCGCTCGACGGGATCAGGGAACGCGCGGCGTCGGTGACGTCCTCCGAGGGCGTCGACCGCATCGCGCTGAAGAACGTCGCGACCGGCAGGTACATCGGCGCCCCCGCGGCGGGCGGCGACCTGAGGGAGAGCGCCGCCTCGGCCGGCCCGGCCGAGCAGTTCGACGTGTTCGACTGGGGCCAGGGCGTGCTCACGCTGCGCAGCGTGGCCAACGGCAAGTACGTCAGCCGGGCCAACTGGTCCACGCTGGCCAACACCGCCGACCAGCCGTCCGGGTGGTTCGTGCAGGAGCAGTTCAAGCTGGAGCGGCAGTCCGACGGGACCTACCTGCTGCGGTACGCCGGCTACGAGACGGCCTACGACTGGTTCGGGCCCAACACGTACGTCAAGGCGGAGACCGACGGCACGCTCAGCCTGACCACGGCCGACCAGGCCACGCGCTACGCCAAGGAGGTCGTCTCCGCGGGCGTGGACGACGCCGTCGCCAAGGCCAAGGCCGCCGACGTGGCGGTCGTCGTGGTCGGCAGCATGCCGTTCATCAACGGCCGCGAGGACCACGACCGCACCGACATGAACCTCGCCGAGGGCCAGGAGGAGCTGGTCAAGGCCGTGAAGGCGGCCAACCCGAACACGGTCGTGGTGCTGGAGAACAGCTACCCGACCACCATCAACTGGCTGCAGGACAACGTCCCCGCCATCGTGTGGACCACCCACGCGGGCGCCGAGACCGGGCACGCCCTCGCCGACGTGCTGTACGGCGACGTCAACCCGGCCGGGCGGCTCACCCAGACGTGGTATCGGTCCGCGGACGACCTGCCGGGCATCCTCGACTACGACATCGTCCAGAAGGACCGGACGTACCTGTATTTCAAGGGCAAGCCGCTCTACCCGTTCGGCTACGGCCTGTCGTACACGACCTTCGCCTACCAGGGCCTCAAGGCCGTGCGGAAGGGCGACGCGTACGAGATCTCGGTGAAGGTGACCAACACCGGCTCCCGGGCCGGCGACGAGGTCGTGCAGCTCTACACCCACCAGCACCGCTCGCGGGTGAAGCAGCCGGTCAAGCAGCTGCGCGCGTTCGAGCGGGTGACGCTGGCGCCGGGCCAGACCAAGACCGTCACCTTCACCGTCCAGAGGGGCGACCTCGCGCTGTGGGACGTCACGCGGAACAAGTGGACCGTCGAGAACTCGACCCACGACGTGCTCGTCGGGTCGTCCTCGGCGGACATCCGCCAGCGGGCGACGATCGACGTCAAGGGTGAGACCATCCCGCACCGCGACCTGTCGAAGACCACCCGGGCGATCGACTTCGACGACTACTCCGGCGTCCACCTGGTCGACGAGACCAAGGTGCGCGGCGACGCGGTGGCGGGCGCGACCGGCGGCTGGATCGCGTTCAAGGACGTGCAGCTTCGCAACTCCAGGAAGGTGACGGCCGGGGTAGCGTCGGTGAACGGCGGGACCATCGAGGTGCGCCTCGGCTCGCCGACCGGCCCCAGGGCGGCTGCCATCCCGGTCGCCGCGACCGGCGGGATCTACTCCTGGGCCACCGCGACCACGCCCCTGTCCGGCGCGAACGGCCTGAAGGACGTCTACCTGGTCTTCACCGGCGACGTCCGGATCAAGGACCTCACCCTGAGCTGAGGCCCATCGGGAACGGCGGACGCCCCGCGCGCGGGGCGTCCGTGCGTCCGGCCACGCGTGACGGCGTTCAGCCCGGCGTGATGTGCAGCAGCCAGTAGGCGTCGGCCGAGCCGGCGAACTCGGCGAAGAGCCGGACTCGCCGGCCGGACAGGTCCACGATGTGGGTGCGCCAGGGGGTGGAGCCCCTGTCGTAGACGAGGAGGTGGTCCTCGTTGAACCAGCCCCACAGCGCGCCGCCGGCCGGGAGGGGAAGGCTCGCCCGGCGGCGGCCCGTGCCGAAGTCCACCACGCAGACGCGCCTGTCCTCGCCGGGGCACCGCGCCGCGAGCAGGCGTCCTGAGGGGGAGAAACCGGCGTCGTCGGTCCAGCGGACGCCGGGGATGGTCCGGCGCGGCCTGCCGTCGAGGCCGTAGACGCGGATGCCGTCCTCATCGGGGGGCGTCCACCGGATCACCGCCTCCCCGTCGGGCGTCCATCGGTAGGCCGCCCCGCCCGCCGCGGGGCCTTCGTCCTCGCCCTCGACCTCGGTGAAGGTCACCTTCCGGGCCCGTACGTCGACGATCGCGAAGCCCGCGGGCCGGGGACCGTCGCCCGACTCGGCGGAGACCGTGAGCAGCAGCCGCCGGCTGTCGCGGGACCACTCCGGGGAGCCCGCGAGGAGCGGACGCGCCACGGTGGGGACCGAGAACCGCTCACCCGTCCCGCGGTCGATGAACAGCACCTGGTTGCGCGGGTCCGTCACGCGCGCGGGGTTTTGCGCCACCGCCGCGACCAGCCTCCCGTCCGGGGACACGACCGGGTCGAGCAGGCCGTCGAGCTTGCCGAACGCGGCCCGGCCGGGCTCCCGCACGTAGGCGGGCACGCTGAGCGGGCCGGTCTGCGCGACGAACGACATGACGCGCACCGGGTCGGTGGGCGCCTCGTGCAGCGTGGCCCGCAGCTCCGGCACGGCGACGCGCTCGGCGACCGGCGCGGGCGGCCCGCTCAGGGCGGGGCGCGGGCGCGGCGGCGGCGCGTCCGGGCGGGTCGCCGCGTAGACCGCCACGCCCGCGCTCACCGCCACTCCCAGGCAGGCGGCCGTGACCGCGCGCCACGCCGCGCCGCGCCCTCGTCCCGCCGCTCGAAGCATCCCGTCCGCGTTCCGGACCCCCGGAGGCGGCGGCGTAGCCGTGGTGGAGGAGACCGGCCGTGTCCCCGGCGGGGCGGCCGAGCAGCCGGAGCAGCGCCTGCGCCGCGGCCGGGCGCGCGGCGGGCTCCTTGCGCAGGCACTCGGACGCCACCTCGCGCAGGTCCCCGTCGAGCGCGCCCAGATCGGGCTCCTCGGTCAGCACGCGACGGATGATCGCCGGGATCGTGTCGTGCCCGAAGGGCGGGACGCCGGTGGCGGCGAACACCACGACCCCCGCCCACGCGAACATGTCGGCGGCCGGGGCCGCCGGAGCGCCCCGCAGCTGCTCGGGGGCCATGTAGGCGGGGGTGCCGAGCACTCCCTCGCCGGTGGCCTCCGCCGCGTTCACGGGGCCGACCGCGCGGGCGATGCCGAAGTCGATCACCCTCGGCCCGTCGGGGCCCAGCAGCACGTTGGCCGGTTTCAGGTCGCGGTGGACGACCCCCGCCCGGTGGATCGCCGCAAGGGCGGTCACCGTGCCGACGGCGAGCCGTCGCAGCTCCTGGCCGCGCAGCGGACCCCGCTCCGCCACGGCCTGCTGCAGCGTCGGGCCCTCGATGAACTCGCTGACGATGTACGGCAGGCCGTCCGCCGTGCCCACCTGGAGGACCTGGGCCGTGCAGAACGACGCCACCCGGGGCAGCACCTCCGCCTCCCGGCGGAGCGCGGCGTCGGCCTCCGGGTCGCCGGAGGCGTGCAGGACCTTCACGGCCACCCGTTCGCCGCGCCCCGACTCGGCGAGGTACACGACGCCTTGCCCGCCGGAGCCCAGCCTGCCCAGCACCCGGTGGCCGCCGATCTCGGACGGGTCGCCGGGACGCGGGGGAGAGACGGTGACGGCCATGGCGGTCAGCGCGGGGTGAAGGAGAGCTGGATCGGCTTGCCCGGGACCTTCCGGACCTCGGCCAGGACCCTGCCCTTCCGGCCCTCGAGGTCCGTCACGACCGCCCGTACGCGGTCCTCGCCGACGCGCTCGCTCACGATCACGTGCTCCTCGTCGTACCACCCGAGGAGGCCGCCTCCCTTCTCGGCGGGAATCGTCCCGGCGCGTTCGCCCGTGGCGGCGTCCCACAGGCACAAGGCGTGACGTCTTTCGCACCCGGTGGTGGCGAACAGGCGGCCGGACGGCGAGAACACGTCGCCCCCGCCGACCGGCGACCCGGTCCAGTGCATGCTGCGCAGCGGCCGACCGGACAGGTCCCACACCCGGGTGCCGAAGACCCCCTCGGGGGTGGTGTACGCGCTGACGACCCCGGTCCCGTCCGGCGTCCACCGGAAGTAGCCCACGGCCCGCGACGACTCCGGCAGCGCCAGGTATGCCTGGACGTCCTCGGAGTTTGCCGTCTGGACGAACCGGGCACGGCGGGTCGCCGGGTCGGCCACGAGGAACCCCGCGGGGTAGGCCTTGTCCGCGCCCTTGCCGTAGTCGTAGACGGTGAGCAGCAGCCGGGTGCCGTCCCGCGACCACTGCGCGCCCTGGCTGAGGTAGGGCGTGCCCAGGCCGGCCACGGAGAACCGCTCGCCGGTGCGCCGGTCGGTGAAGACGATGGCCTGGCGCTCCGACTCCGCCATGTGGAGCGAGTTCAGCACCGCGAGCCACCTGCCCCCGGGAGAGACCTCGGCCAGGGCCGTGTCGCCGCCGACCACCTCGAAGCCGCCCTGGGGGAGCCGGGCGTAGGCGAGCTCGACCTGCCCGTCGGCGGTGGCGTGGTAGGAGGTGAGCACCACCGGATCGGACGGGTTCTCGTGCAGCGTGAGCCCGGGAGTCGCGCCGGGGGACGCCGCGGTCACGGGCGTCGTGCCCGTCTCCGCCGTCGTGACCGCGGCGGTCTGCCGCGCCTGGCGGGGAGTCAGCGCGTACGCCGCGCCGCCGCACACCAGCGCGATGGCCGTCCCGGCGGCGGCGAGCGTGAGCCACGAACGGCCCGCGCGGGACGCGGGCGTCTCTCCGGAGCGCGGTCCGGAGGGACGCGTGGGCGCTTCCCGCACCCCGGCTCCGGCCGGTGAGGTCGTCTCTCCCCCGGCGGGGATCAGCGTGTCCAGCGCACCGGAGTGGCCGATCAGGCGGAGCAGCACCTCCTCGGCCGGCGGGCGGGCGCCGGGCTCGGCGGCCAGGCAGTCGGCGACGAGCTGCCGCAGGTCGCCGTCGAGCGGGTCGAGGTTCGCCGCGCCGTGGGCCAGGCGTTCCTCCTCGGCGAAGGGGGCACGCCCGCTCGCCGCGTACACGACGGTCGCGGCCCAGCCGAACACGTCGGCAGGCGGGCCCACCGGGTCGCCGGCGGCCTCCTCGGGGGAGCGCCACAGGGGAGGGTTCGGCGCGGCGGAGCCGTCGCAGAGCAGGCGGGGGCCGTCCGGGCCGAGCACGATCCGGTCGGGCCGCACGTGCCCCGCACGCAGCCCGGCGCGGTGCAGGGCCGCGATCGTGGTCATCGTGGCGATCGCCAGCCGGTGGAGCGCCGGGCCGGAGCGCGGGCCCGCGGCGGCGACGTCCTCCTCCAGCGACGGCCCGTCCACGTGCTCGGTCGCCACGTAGTCCGGGCCGGAGCCGACCACGAGCGCGGCTCCGACGACGGCGGCCCGCCGCAGCGCCTCCAGCCGGGCCGGGTCGGGGCGGGCCGCGGCGGCGAACCGCTTGACCACGACCCGCTCCCCGGAGGGGGACACGGCCGTGTACGCGGCCTCGCCGAGCCGTCCGGTGAGACGGTAGGGGCCGAGCGCGGCCGGGTCGCCGGGATCCGGCGGGGCTACGGTGGGCATCGGGTCAGCTCCCTGTGCCGGAGAGGGGGGTGTAGGAGAAACGCAGGTCGTCGGTGTCGTCTTCGGCGGCGATCTCGGCGAGCACCCGCTGCTGCCGCCCCCGGTTGTCCATGACGACGATTTCGTGGTTCTTCCGGGTGGGGTCGATCAGGAGCAGGTGCGCGTCGTCGTACCAGCCGAGGAACACGGCGCCCGTGAAGAAGATCGCGATCGAGTGCCTGCGCCCTCCGGTGGCGACGTCCCACAGGCACAGGGTGCCGCCGCTCGGGCAGTACGTGAGGAGGTAGCGCCCCGAGGGGGAGAAGAGGCCGCGGCCGACGCTCAGCCCCACCCAGGGAAGGGCGCGCGTCTGCCGCCCGGTGAGGTCGCGGAACCGCACGCCGTGCCCGGAGCCGGTGGCGTAGCCGACGGCGACCCCCGATCCGTCCGGCAGCCACGCGTAGACGCCCACCCCGCGCTCGTCCTCGTCCGGTGTGTCCACGTACGACGAGGTTCGCTTGGCGGGGTCGAGCACCACGAAGCCGGTGGGCGTGCTCTTGCCGGTCATGACCGACAGCAGGAGCCGGGCGCCGTCGGAGGACCAGACGGGCCGGTCGAGCCGTCCCTCGGGCACCCGCGGGGTGAGGGTGAACCGCGCGCCGCCGCGCCGGTCGCGGAACTCGACCGAGCCCGCTTTCGCCCGGACCAGCGCGAGCCAGGCCCCTGTGGGGGACGAGACCGGCTCGACGTCCGGCGTCTCCAGCTTCGCGAACGTGTCCCCCGTACGCAGGTAGGTGTCCGGGCCGACGCGGTAGGCCGTCAGCCGTACGGCGTCCAGGGGGTTCTCGTGCAGCGTCATGCGCACGCCCGGCACCGCCAGGCGGGTGGTGGCGGCGGGCGGCGTGGGCGGGTCGGCGGCGGCCGAGACGATCTCCACGGGCGGCGGCGAGGTGGCGACCGGGCGGGCCGGGGCGTCCTGGCGCAGCGCGAGGGCGTGGCCGCCGCCGGCCGAGGCCAGCGCGATCGCGAGCCCGGCCAGGGCCAGCGCCGGCCGCCGCCACCGGGCCCGCGCGGACCCCGTCGCGGGCCGTTCCCCGGGGGCGGCGCCGGGGAGCTCGGCCCGCTCCGCCTCCGCGGGCGCCGCGCGCGCGCCGGGGTCGAGGGGGACGGTGAGCAGGGAGTGGCCGACCAGCGCGAGCAGGGCGTCGGCGGAGGCGGGCCGGGCGGCCGGGTCCTTGGCGAGACACCCGGCGGCCAGGCTCCGCAGCGGTTCCTCCAGCGAGGACAGGTCCGGCTCGTCGTTCAGCACCCGGGTGACGACGGCCGCGGGCGAGTCCGCCTCGAACGGCCCGTGCCCGGTGGCGGCGAAGACGACGGTGCGGGCCCAGGCGAACATGTCGGCCGGCGGCCCGGTCTCCAGCCCCGCGAGCCCCTCCGGCGTCAGCCCGTCGAGGTCCACGGGCAGCGTTGCGCCGTCATCGGCCGCGGCGTCGCCGGGACGGGCGGCCGGCCGCAGCAGCGGGACGACGCCGGCGCCGGTCACGCGGGGGCCGTCCGGGGTCAGGATCACGGCGTCCGGGCCGAACCCCCCGTGCACGGCTCCGGCCTCGTGCACGGCGACCAGCGCGGTCACCGTCCCGACGGCGAGCCGGTGGAGCGCCGTGTCCGCCAGCGGCCCCCGGCCGGTCACCTCCTCGGTCAGCGTGGGCCCGTCCACCGGCTCCGTCACGAGGTAGGGACGGCCCCCGCTGGTGCCCGCGTCGAGGACGGGCACGAGGTGGAAGGCCGGAAGCCGCCGCAGGGCGTCCACCGCGAGGAGAAAGGAGTCGGGATCGTCGAGCGTCGTGTCGTAGAGGGTGACGATCGCCCGGCCGCCCGTGTCCGGTTCGGCGGAGTAGACCACCGCGTGCGCGGTCTCGGTGATCCGGCCGAGCAGCCGGTAGTCACCGAGCCGCTCCCGATCGTCCGGTCGTAACGGGCTGGTGGCGAGCAACTCGCCCTCCGTTTCGAGGCGGTCCGTCTGTGGGCCCCCATTATCCGTCGATAAAAGGGACCGCGCCGGATTTCGTCGGGCGATCAGTCACGCTTTCGCTATTCTCCCCCATATGGCCGAATCGCTGAGGGGGACGCTGGCCTCGCGATACCACCTGCTGCGCCCGCTGGGCTCCGGCGGCATGGGCACGGTGTGGCTGGCCAGAGACTCCGTGCTCGACCGCGAGGTGGCGATCAAGGAGCTGCGCCTCCCCGACGGCCTCGGCGAGCGCGAGCGGGCCGAGCTGATCGCCAGGGTCATGCGCGAGGCCGAGGTCACCGCGCGCGTCCGGCACCCCGGGATCGTCGCCCTCCACGACGTGCTCCTCCAGGACGGCAGGCCGTGGATCGTGATGGAGCTGCTCCACGGCCACGACCTCGCCCGGCAGATCACCGCGTACGGGCCGATGCCGTACCGGCAGGTGGCGGACCTCGGCGCCCGCCTGATCGAGGCGCTGTCGGCCACGCACGCCGCGGGCGTGCAGCACCGGGACGTCAAACCGGGCAACGTCTTCCTCTCCGCCGACGGCCGGGTGCTCCTCACGGACTTCGGCATCGCCCGCCCGGCCGACCAGAGGTCGATCACCGAAGCCGGCCTGCTGGTCGGCTCACCGGGATTCATCGCGCCGGAACGGCTCGCGGGCGAGCCCGGCGGCCCGGCCGCCGACCTGTGGTCGCTCGCCGCCACCCTCTACACGGCGGTGGAGGGCGTCGCCCCCTACCAGGGCTCGCACTCCGAGGTGATCAGGGCGACCCTCACGCAGGCTCCCCGCCCGCCGGTGCTCGCGGGGCCGCTCGGCCCGGTGCTGACCCGGATGATGGCGCGCGACCCGGCCGCCCGCCCCGACGCGGCGGCCGCGCTCGCCCTGCTGCGCCAGGTCGCCGACGGCGGCACCCCGGACCTCGGTGCCCGGCGCGGCCTGGTGATCGAGCCGCCGAGGCGGCGCGCCCGATGGTGGTACGCCGCCGGGGCCGTCGCCGTGGCGGGCGTCGCCGCCGCCGTGGCGGTCGCGTTCTCCGTCGGCGCGGACGAGCCGTCCCGCGGCCCAGTGCACCGGGTCTCGCCCACTTTCAACAGCGCCGTGGACCTGTGCCGCGCGCTGCCGCCCGAGGAGGTGCGGCGGATGCTGGGCGCCCCGGCCCAGGCCCGGCCGGGGGAGGCGAGCTGCCAGTGGGCCGTCAAGGGAGCGGGCATCGCGCTGAGCGCGGAGACCGACTCCGACACCCCGGAGCCGTGGGCGCTCGACACGGCCTCCGCGCACACGCTCCTGGAGGGACTGCGCAGGCAGTACGCGTCGGGTCCGCGCGACCTCGACTGGATCTGGTACGAGATCGGCCTCGACCGCAGGAGCCAGGCCATCGAGTCGGCCGCCAGGGACGTGCCGGACGCGGCCGACGAGGCGTTCGCGGTGGACCTCACCACACCGGAGGGCAAGGCGCAGGCCACGGTCGTGTACTTCAGGCTCGGCGACCTGGTGGCCCGGCTCCAGTACGCCGACCTCGACGCCGAGTCGCCCGCCGGCCTGCGCGACCGGGCGGTCGCGGCGGCGGCGTCGGCGGCCGAGGGCCTGAGGGGGCTGGCCTGACCGTGGACCTGCTGGCCGGACGGTACCGGCTTGCCGAACCGCTTGGTGAGGGCGGCGGCGGCACGGTCTGGCGCGCCCACGACGAACTGCTGCGCCGGGAAGTGGCGATCAAACAGCTCCACATCCCGCACGGCCTGGACGAGCGGGAGCGCGCCGACTTCCTCGGGAGGGCCGTCGAGGAGGCCCGGGCGGCCGGACGGCTCACCCACCCGTCCATCGTGACGATCCACGACGTCGTCGGCCACGCCGGGCAGCCGTGGATCGTCATGGACCTGGTGCCGGGCCGCTCCCTCGACAAGATCATCCGTGAGGACGGGCCGCTGCCCTCCGAGCGGGTGGCCGAGATCGGGCTGGCCGTGCTCGACGCGCTGGAGGCGGCCCACGCCCGGGGCATCCTGCACCGCGACGTCAAACCGGCCAACGTCCTCATCGGGCCGGACGGCCGCGCCCTGCTCACCGACTTCGGGATCGCCGCGCCGGTCCACGGCGCCGGGGGCTCCTGGCAGAGCTCGGCGGGTTCGCCCAACTACATGGCCCCGGAACGGTTCCGGGAGGAGCCCGACGGCCCGCCCTCCGACCTGTGGTCGCTGGGCGCCACGCTCTACACCGCCGTCGAGGGGGAGCCGCCCTTCCACCGCAGCATGGCCGCCGCGCTCGTCGCCGCCGTCCTGCTCCACCCGCCCCGGCCGATGACGAGGGCCTCGCGGGTGCTCGCGTGGATCGTGCTCGCGTTGCTCGACAAGGACCCGGCGCGGCGCCCGCCGCCCGGCGTCGTACGGCAGGCCCTGCTGGCCGCCGCCGCTCGGCCCGCTCCCGCCGTACGGCCCGCGCGGCCCTGGCGGCTCGTCGCCGTGGCCGCCCTGGTGGTCGTCGCCGGCCTGGCGGCGGGACTGGGCGCCTGGTCGCTGGCGTCCGGAGGACGGGACGGCTCCGCGCGGTTCACCGCGCTCCCGGACGCCTGCCGCAGCCTTACCGCGGCCCAGATCCGCGAACTCATCGGTGCGGCGCCGCGGGCGAACCCCGCCGCCGAGGGACGGTGCGAGTGGAACGAGCACACCACCGGCCGCGATGGGGCGATCACGGTGACCTACCGGTTGCCGGCCCAAGGGGAGGACGAGGAGGCGGCCTCCCGCGACCTCGCGGCGGAGCGGGCCGCCCGGGCCGCCGAGGGCGTCGCGGCGCGCGACCGGCCCGGCATCGCCGACGAGGCCTTCACCTGTGACTTCTCCGACCCCGCCGCCGGGGCCACCGGGGCCACGGTCTGGTTCCGCCTCAGCAATCTGATCGTCGAGGTCGCCTATCGGCGTGCCGGTGACCCCACGGTCACCCCGGCCGACCGGCGCACCGCCGAGCGCGCCGCCGAACTCGTCGGCATCACGCTCGGGTGACCTCCCGACCGTAGGAGACGATATGACCAGCGGTGACGACGCACCCGCCGAGCCCGGCGGGCCCTCTCCGCGGGACCCCCATCCGCAGGGTGCGCCGCCCTACCCGCAGCAGGACGCCTCCCACGCGGGCGCGCCGCCGTACCCGCCTCCGCCCGGCCTGCCGCCCGCCGCCCAGCCGCCTCAACCGGGCGGGTATCCCGCTCCGGGGCAGGGGCCGTACCCCGGCCCTCACCAGGCGCCCCGATCTCAGGCGGCACAATCCCAGGCAGCACAGCCCCAGCAGGGTCAGCCGCCCGCGCCGCAGCCCGGACCTCAGCCTCAGCCGAGCCCGTACGGCGGTCCGCAGCCCGGCCCGGAGCCCGGCGCGTATCCCGGTGCCCAACCGGGACAACAGCCCGGCCCGCAGTCCCCGCCTGGCCCGGTCGGTGGTGGCCAGTCCGGCACGCTGGCTCTGCCAGTCCCAAACGGCGGCTCCTCCGGCACGCTGTCCCTGCCGGTTACGCACGGCGGCGCGCAGTCCGGCTCCCAGCCTCCGCCGGGTCCGTACGGCGGCGCGCAGCCGGGGGCGTATCCGGGTGGCGTGCCCGGGGGCTGGCCGAGCCCGCCGCCGAACGCCTATCCCGGTGTCCAGCCCGGACCTCAGCCTCAGCCGAGCCCGTACGGCGGTCCGCAGCCCGGCCCGGAGTCCGGCGCGTATCCCGGACCAGGGCACAACCCGTATCCGAACGCTCAACCTGGATCGCAGCCCGGTCCGCAGCTCCCGCCCGGCCCGTACGGCGGTGGGCAGTCCGGCTCCCAGCCTCCGCCGGGTCCGTACGGCGGCGCGCAGCCGGGGGCGTATCCGGGTGGCGTGCCCGAGGGCTGGCCGAGCCCGCCGCCGAACGTCTATCCCGGCGCTCAGCCCGGTCCGCAGCCCGGCCCGGAGTCCGGCGCGTATCCCGGTGCTCAACAGGGACAGCAGCCCGGATCGCAGTCCGGCTCGGACCCCGGCGCGCACCCCGGTGCCCAACCGGGGGCGCAGGCACAGCCGGGGGCGTACTCCGGAGCACCGGGCGGGCAGGCGGGGCCGTCGATGTCGAACCCCTACCCCTACCCGCCCCAGGGCGGGCAGGCCGCCTCGCCGTCCGTCCCGTCCTCCGAGCAGCAGGCGCAGGGCGGTCAGCACTCCAGCCCCTACGCGAATCCGTACGCCCAGAGTGGCCAGGGGGCGCAGCAGGGGCAGGGCTGGCAGCCGGCGACGCCGCCCCCGCCCGAGCTGTGGCAGATGCCGACCCAGCCCTCCGCCCCGGCGCGGCGGGGATGGGTGCTGCCGGTGGCCGCGGTCGCGGCCGTCGTGGTGGTGGCCGGGGGGACGTTCACGTTCATGACCGTGCGCCAGTCGGGGACGTCCGGCAAGACGGGTCCGACGGCGCAGGCGCAGGCCGAGAAGTCGGCGTCGGCCGCGCCGGTGACGCAGGCCGCCGACGTGTGCTCCATGCTCGACCCGGACGAGGCCGAGCGCCTCGTGCCGCAGGCCAAGATCGACTCTTCGACCAGCGACAACCGCGGCGGCACCCTCGTCAGCTATGTCCGCTACACCTGCGGCTGGGTCAACCGGAACATCTCCTACAAGGACGTCATCCGCAGCCGCGAGATCACGGTGCACGTGTCCAAGTACGAGGCCATCGGGACGACCACCGCGGAGAAGGCGGCGCGGATTCAGTTCGACGGCGAGCTGAGGCAGTACAAATACCAGGCGGATCACTCGGACAAGGAGCACTACTACTCGCCGGTCCAGGAGTATCCGGGCGTCGGGGACGCCGCCGCCGCGCAGTACCAGTGGACGCGGGAGGGGGACAAGTACTGGTACTCCTTCGGCCAGGGCGTCGGCCGGGTCGGCGACGTGGTCTTCGAGGTGAAGTACGAGGCGAGCCAGAAGAAGAAGGAAGCGGACATCTTCTCCGCCGAGACCACCCAGTCGATCACCGAGGAGAACGCGCTGCGCGAGGTGAAGAACCTCCTCACGCAGGTCGCGAAATCGGTGACCGCGTGGCGGGCGGGAAAGCCCCTGCCGTACCACGCGCGGCCCAAGCCGAGCCCGTCGCCGTCGCCTTCGCCCACGCCGATCCCCCTGCCGAAGGCGTGCGTGAGCCTCAAGCCGCTGGCCGCCACCCTGGTGCCGCAGACCGAGGGCGCGGCGGTGCGGAACAAGGAGGGCAACTCGACCGTCACCCAGTGCCAGTGGTGGAACGACAAGCTGCCGGTCGGCGGCGGCAAGGTGCGGTGGCGCAACCTGCGCATCGCCGTCCACAGCTTCTGGGACGAGGATTCCGCGCGTTACTACCTCATCGACCAGCGTTCGAAGACCAAGTTCACGGAGAGCAGCCAGATCGGCGGCATCCGGTGGGGCAAGGTCGAGAAGCTGACCGGCTTCGGGCAGGAGGCGTTCGGCCAGGCGATCAGGCAGCGTACGGACACGGCCCAGAGCAACCGGTACGAGATCTACGCGCGGGACGGCAAGAACGTCATATGGGTGCTGTTGTCCGGCAGCGACCGTCCGGAGAACACGCCGATCAACGCGCCCGACTCCGTGCTCATGGACCCGAAGGAGGCCAAGGACGGTGCCAAGTCGGTCGCCAAAGCCTTGCTCGGCGCCCTGTGAGACGGTGTTCGCCCAGGTTTGGGCGGGTACTTCCCCCCTCGACGTAAGTCGGACGGGGGGAAACCATGGCTACGTGTGAAGTCTGCGGCAACGACTACGACATGGCCTTCGAAGTGCACAGCCAGGGTGCGGTGCACGTCTTCGACAGCTTCGAATGCGCCATCACCCGGATGGCACCCGTGTGCGAGCACTGCGGGTGCCGGATCGTGGGCCACGGTGCCGAATACGACGGCCGCTGGTTCTGCTGCGCGCACTGCGCGCGTCAGGAGGGCGCGACCAGGATCACCGACAGGGAGGTCACGGCAGCCGGCATGCGGTAGCCGCGCCGGCGGCGGTCAGGACTCGAAGGCGACGAGGCGGATGATGAGGAAGTGGTCGCCTTCGGGTTTGGGCGGAAGCGTGGTGCCCGGCACCGCCTCGAACACCTCCGGGTGCTCGTCCCGGGTCACCACGCCGAACAGGTCGTCCGGCATGGCCACGCCACGTGCGAGCGCACGCCTCGCCGCGGCGTAGAAGCTGCCGCCCGCCTCCAGGTCCGCGGCGACCGCCTCCGCCGCAGACCTGCTGGGCACCTTGATCCGTGCCACCCGCGCCCGTCGCGGGCGTGCCGTACGGGCACGCAGATAATCCTCAATCTCCCAAATAAGCAGCTCGCCGAGATAATGCGAGACGTCCTTCTTCATGGCGCCCATGCTGGTGTGTGCCGTTTAATGCGCACTTGCACTCCGGTTGACCCGCCCCGACGGACAAGCCCCGCAAAGCGCACCATGCCGTGGGCCTGGATTCACATGCCGCGCCACGGTAGGCTTTAGTTAGTCTTCTGACCAAACAAATGACGGAGGGGCGAGTGCCACCAGGTTACCCGGGAGGCGCTGGGGCCGGTGGCCGGTGCCAAGCCGGGCGCGACGCTGCCCGTGCGTCCGTGCGTGCCACCATCCCGATCGCCTTTGTCGTGTCAAATTGCACGCAATTGCGGCATGATGAGCCCGAGCGGGAACGGGGCGGACATTGATCACATCGCACAACGGGCCACAACCGGCCGACTTCACCGACGTACGGGCGACGAACCTCGCTGTCGTGCTGCGGTTCGTCCGGGAGAACGCGCCCTGCTCGCGTGCCGACATAGCCGCCTCGACGGGCCTGAACAAGGCCACCGTGTCCAGCCTGGTCGCCGACCTCATCGACCGGCGCCTGCTGCGGGAGACCGGCCTGACCGAGCACCGCGTCGGCCGGCCCGCCACCATGCTCGTCCTGGACGGCTCGCCGTACGCCGCGATCGGCATCGAGGTCAACGTCGACTACATCACGGCGGTCGCCGTGGACCTCAAGGGCGA
Source organism: Microbispora rosea subsp. aerata (assembly GCF_014647835.1). Taxonomy (GTDB): domain Bacteria; phylum Actinomycetota; class Actinomycetes; order Streptosporangiales; family Streptosporangiaceae; genus Microbispora; species Microbispora aerata. The sequence continues at coordinate 143,988 of NZ_BMPY01000003.1, read as the reverse complement.
GGAGCTGCTGAACTGGCGGCGCTCCTTCCCCGGCGGCACATCGAGCGCCGGACAGGCGGTCGCCGCCATCGCGGCCCTCGCCCGGCGGGTCATCAGCCGGATGACCAAGGAGGCCCGCCAGGTGCTCGGCCTGACCGTGGCCGTGCCCGGGCTGGTGGACGTCAACGGAACCGTCCGGGTCGCGCCCAACCTGGGCTGGCACGACGCCGATCTCGCGGGCGACCTCACCAAGGCGCTGCGCGACCCCGGCTTTCCCGTGCTCGTGGACAACGACGCCAACCTCGCCGCCCTGGCCGAGCACCGGTTCGGGCCCCACCGCAACGCCGCCAACCTCGTCTACGTCACCGGCGAGGTCGGCGTGGGCGCGGGCATCGTCATGGACGGCAGGCTCAGGCGGGGCGGGCAGGGCTACAGCGGCGAGATCGGCCACATCGAGATCGACCCCGCGGGCCCCACGTGCCGGTGCGGCCGGCGCGGCTGCCTGGAGGCCGTCGCCGGTGTGGGCGCGATCCTCGCCCACACCGCGCCCGACGCCTCGCCCTCCGAGCTCGAACTCGAGATCGACGAGGTCGTACGGCGCGCCCGCAACGGTGAGCGGGACATCGTCGACATGCTGGCAAACGTGGGACGCCACCTCGGCAGGGGGATGGCCGCCGTGGCGAACATGCTCAACCCCGATGTCGTGATCCTCGGCGGCTACTACGTGCCGCTGGCGCCCTGGCTCGTCGCGTACGCCGAGGAGGAGATGTACGGCAGGGTGCTCGCCCCCGGCGCGGGAGGCTGCCGCCTGGAGGTGTCCACCCTGGGGTACGGCGCGGCGGCGCTCGGTGCCGCCGCGCGGGTGCTCGACTCGGTCGACTCAGGCCGCCTGCCCGCGCAGCGCTGACCGCGTCTTCCTCGCTCCACCCTCCCGGAACGGACGGCGCCGGGCCGCCCCATGCGCCCGGCGCGCCGTTTCCGGCGGCGGAAGTGCCGAGCACCCGTGGGCACGTCGGGTGTGACATCCCGGTGGAACGGCGCGAAAGAGGGTCTTGACCTGAGGCGAGGATCAGGGCAATCTTCCGGATAAGCCCGGATTTACACGCCGGAAACTTGCAGTAACCCTTTCGAAGCGCTTCGACGGCGGCGCTTCGCCCAAACCGAACAGCGGATCCTCGTGACGCCCCTGTGGGGCGCGTTTTTCGGCAGGTCATCGAAGCGCTTCGACGCGAAGGGTGAGTCTCCAGATGAACGAACCGGCGAGACACGACCAGGACCCGGCATTCCGGAACCCCGCGCTGTCTCCCGCCGAAAGGGTGGACGACCTGCTCGGGAGGCTCACCCTCGACGAGAAGATCGGCCTGCTGCACCAGTACCAGGCGCCCGTGGAACGGCTCGGCCTGCGGGCCTTCCGCACCGGCACCGAGGCCCTGCACGGCCTGGCCTGGCACGGCCCCGCCACCGTGTTCCCCCAGGCCATCGGGCTGGCCAGCACCTGGAACCCCGACCTGGTCCGGCAGGTGGGGGAGGCCACCGGCGACGAGGTCATGGCCTTCCACCACAAAGACCCCCAGAGCGTGGGCCGCAACGTCTGGGCGCCGGTGGTCAACCCGCTGCGCGACCCGCGCTGGGGCCGCAACGAGGAGGGCTACTCGGAGGACCCCTGGCTGACCGGGGTGATGGGCACCGCCTACGCGAGCGGCCTGCGCGGCGGCCACGACGTGCTGAAGACGGCCCCCACGCTGAAGCACTTCCTCGGCTACAACAACGAGACCGACCGGTGCGTGACCTCCAGCGGCCTGCCGCCGCGCGTGCTGCACGAATACGAGCTCAAGGCGTTCCGCCCGGCGCTGGAGGCCGGGGCCGCGGTGGCCGTGATGCCGTCCTACAACCTCGTCAACGGGCGGCCGGCCCACCTGTCGCCGCTGATCAAGAGCCATCTGCGGGCGTGGGCGCCAGACGACGTCCTCGTGGTGAGCGACGCGTACGCGCCGGGGAACCTCACCGGGCTGCAGGCCTACCACAAGAACCTGCCCGAGGCGTACGCGCACGCGATCAAGGCCGGGCTGGACAGCTTCACCCAGGACGACGCCGACGGCGCCGCCACCCTGGGCCACATCAGGGCCGCGCTCGACCGCGGCCTGCTGACCGAGGCCGACATCGACGCCGCCGCCCGGCACGCGCTGTCGATCCGGGTGCGGCTGGGCGAGTTCGACCCCGCCACGCCGTACGACGACATCACCCACGACATCGTCAACAGCCCCGAGCACCGGCGGCTCGCGCGGGAGGCCGCCCGCCAGTCGATCACCTTGCTGAAGAACGACGGCCTGCTCCCGCTGGCCGCCCCCCGCACGGTCGCGGTGATCGGCCCGCTGGCCGACGTATTGTTCGAGGACTGGTACAGCGGCACGCTGCCGTACCAGGTGACGGCCCTGACCGGGCTCGCCGAGCGGTGCGGGACCGTCCACTGCGAGGGCGTCGACCGGGTGGCGCTGCGCACGGAGGGCGGATACATCGGCGCGTCCGCCGACCCGTCCGGCGGGCCGCTGTACGTGAGCGGCGAGCGCGCCTGCTTCGACCTGTTCGACTGGGGCGGCGGCGCGTTCGCGTTGCGGGCCTGCGCCAACGGCCGGCACGTGCAGGCCGGTGAGGACGGCGTGCTGACCAACGACCAGCCGGGCCCGAACGGCTGGGAGGTGCGCCAGACCTTCCGCATCGAGGAGCGGCCGAGGGGCGTCGTGCTGCGCAACATCTCCTCCGGCCGCTACGTCACCGTGGCCGGCGGGGTCGTCCGCACGACCGACGACCCGGACGCCGCGGCCGTGCTGTCGGTCGAGCTGGTCGACAGCGGCGCGGCCCGCGCGGCGGAGGCGGCGGCCCGCGCCGACGTGGCGGTCGTCGTGCTCGGCGACCACCCGCTGGTGAACGGCCGCGAGACCGAGGACCGCACCACGCTCGCGCTGCCCGAGCGGCAGGAGGCCCTGCTGAAGGCCGTCCACGCCGCCAACCCGGCCACCGTGCTGGTGATCTCCAGCGGCTATCCGTTCGCGGTGACCTGGGCGCAGGAGCACCTGCCCGCGATCGTCTGGTCCGCGCACGGCGGCCAGGAGTACGGCCACGCTCTCGCGAGCGTGCTGTTCGGCGACGCCGACCCGGGCGGCCGGCTCACCCAGACGTGGTATCGCTCGGCCGCCGAGCTGCCCGACCTGCTCGACTACGACATCATCGCCTCCGACGCCACCTACCTCTACTACCGGGGCCGGCCGCTCTACCCGTTCGGGCACGGCCTGAGCTACACCCGCTTCGCCTACAGTGACCTGGAGCTGTCGTCGGACGAGCTCGCCGAGGGCGACACGCTGACCGTGCGCGTCACCGTGACGAACGCGGGCGAGCGCGCGGGGGAGGAGGTCGTGCAGTTCTACGTCCACCAGCAGCGCTCCCGGGTGAAGCAGCCGCTGCGCCAGCTGCGCGGCTTCGCCAAGGTGCGGCTCGCGCCGGGCGAGAGCCGTACGGTGTCGGTGGACGTGCCGGTCGCCGAGCTGGCCTTCTGGGACGTGACCCGCGGCCGGTTCGTGGTCGAGGAGGCCGTGCACAAGGTGCAGGTGGGCGCCTCGTCGGCGGACATCCGCCTGTCCACGCCGTTCCGGGTGCGGGGCGAGCGCATCCCGCCGAGAGATCTGACCGCGGGGCCACTGGACGCGGCCGACCACGACGAGTACGACGGTGTGGTGCTGTGCGACGCCGCCGTCGACGCCGGCGACGCCGTCCGGTCCACCTCGCCCGGATCGTGGATCGTCTTCCGCGACTGCGACTTCGCCGACGGCCGCCTGTCGGCGTGCGTGCTGGCGGTGTCGAGCGACGAGGGCGGGGTGGTCACGCTGCGGCTCGACGATCCCCTGACCGGCGAGGTCGCCGGCGCGGTCACCGTCCCGCCCACGGTGAACAGGCACGATTTCGTCGAGGTGAGCACGCCTCTGGCGGGAGCGACCGGAGTACGCGATCTTTATCTGGTGTACGAGAGCGAGGGGGTCACGGTGAGCGCGCTGGGGTTCTGTCCGTGAGGACCGTGACGATCGCCGACGTCGCCAAGCACGCGGGGGTGGCCGTCTCCACGGTGTCGTACGTGCTGAGCGGCAAGCGGGCGATTTCGGCGGCCACCCGGCAGCGGGTGCTGGACAGCGTCCGCGAGCTCGGTTACCACCCCAACGCCGGCGCCCGCGCCCTGGCGAGCAAGCGCGCGAAGGTCATCGCGCTGGTGCTGCCGCTGCGGGCCGGCATGAACCTGCCGGTCCTCATGCAGTTCGCGACCTCGGTCGTGACCACCGCCCGCCAGTACGACCACGACGTGCTGCTCATGACGGCCGACGAGGGGGCGGACGGGCTGCACCGGGTGGCGGCGAGCGCGCTGGTCGACGGGCTGCTGCTGATGGACGTGGAGATCCACGACCCCCGCGTGCCGCTGCTGCGCAAGCTCGCCGAGCCGAGCGTGCTGATCGGTTTCCCCGCCGACCCCGAAGGGCTGACCTGCGTCGACCTCGACTTCGCCCGGGCCGGCGCGCTGTGCGCCGACCACCTGGCCGAGCTCGGGCATCGCGAGATCGCGCTGCTCGGCGCGCCGCGTGTGGTCTACGAGCGCGGCACGGGCTTCGCCGAGCGGACGATGGCGGGATTCGTCGAGGCGGCCCGGCGGCACGGCCTGCAGGCCGACGCGCGGCCCTGCGAGGAGTCGTTCGACGAGGTCCACGCCGCCGTGAAGCTGCTGCTCGACGAGCGGCCGGGCCTGTCCGGGCTCGTCGTGCACAACGAGGCGGCCACCGGCCATGTGCTGGGGGCGTTGCGGATCCTCGGCAGGCGGGTGCCCGAGGACGTCTCGGTGGTGGCGATCTGCCCCGACGACATCGCCGAGCGGGCCAGCCCCGCGCTGACCTCCGTGCTCATTCCCGCCGAGGACGTCGGCAGGCAGGCGGTCCGGCTGCTCATGGCCAAGCTGGAGGGCCAGGCCGTCCCCGAGTCGACGCTTCTCGAACCTCGGCTGACAATTCGCGAAAGTTCACGATGACCTCATTTCCCGACGGCTTCCTGTGGGGGGCCGCGACCGCGTCGTACCAGATCGAGGGAGCGGTCCACGCCGACGGCCGCGTCCCCTCGATCTGGGACACCTTCTCCCACACGCCCGGCATGGTCGCCGACGGCCACACCGGCGACGTGGCCTGCGACCACTACAACCGCTATCTCGAGGACGTCGAGATCATGGCGTGGCTGGGGCTGAAGGCGTACCGGTTCTCCGTGGCCTGGCCGCGCCTGGCCGACCTGAGCTTCTACGACCGGCTCGTCGACGCCCTGCTCGACAAGGGCATCACGCCCGTCGCGACGCTCTACCACTGGGATCTGCCGCAGACGCTGCAGGACGCGGGTGGCTGGACCAACCGCGAGACGGCCTTCAGGTTCGCCGACTACGCCGCCGCCGTGCACCGCCGCCTCGGCGACCGCGTCGGCATCTGGACGACGCTGAACGAGCCGTGGGTGTCGGCGTTCGTCGGGTACGGCTCCGGGCGGCACGCGCCCGGCGTGACCGACCCGGCCGCCGCGTTCACCGCCGCCCATCACCTGATGCTCGCGCACGGCCTGGGCGTGCAGGCGCTGCGGGCGGGAGGCGCGCGGACCGTCTCGCTGACGCTGAACCTCACGCCGATCCTCGGCGACGCCGAGCCGGCCCGCCTGATCGACGGCCTGGCGAACCGGCTGTTCCTCGACCCCGTCCTGCGCGGCGAGTATCCCGCCGACGTGCTCACCCATCTGGAGCGTTTCACCAAGGTCAACCTGGACGACCTGCCGACGATCGCGCAGCCGATCGACGTGCTCGGCGTGAACTACTACACCGTCAACCGGGTCGTCGCCGATCCCTCGTCCGCGGGCCATCCGGAGTATCCCGGCAGCGAGGGCATCGCCTGGGAGGACCCCCACGGCGAGGTCACCGAGATGGACTGGGAGATCAACCCGGCCGGGCTGGAAGACCTGCTCCTGCGGCTGTCGCGCGACTACCCCGGCACGCCGCTGATGATCACCGAGAACGGGGCCGCCTTCCCCGACGGGGTGTCCGACCCCGCCCGGATCTCCTACCTCGACGCGCACTTCCGCGCCGCCAGGTCGGCGATGGACCGGGGCGCCGATCTGCGCGGCTACTTCGTGTGGTCGCTGATGGACAACTTCGAGTGGGCCCGGGGCTACCACAAGCGGTTCGGGCTCGTCCGCGTCGACTACGACACGCTGGAGCGCACGCCGCGCGACAGCGCCCGGTGGTATCGCGAGGTGATCGCCCGCAACGGCCTCGCCGGCTGAGGCCCCCGCGCCGTCGTCCCGGCGGGGACCGCACCGGTCCCCGCCGGGCCTACCCGGCGCTTTCCAGGCCGGGCATCGCCACCACCAGCACGACCGGCGCGCCGAGACGGGCGGCCGACGACCACAGGCCGATCGGGACGGTCGCCGCGACGATCCCGCCCGCGCCGCCGTGCCAGGTGAAGTCGTCCGCCATCGGCGAGGTGAGCCGCATGATGGTGAAGACGAAGACGAGGTCGAAGAAGAGCCCGATCGTGGAGACGCGCAGCTCGGCGTCCGGCGCGGTCGGCTCGACGCGCTCGGCGAACCAGCGGGGCAGGCGCATGGCGGTCATCACGCCTGTCACGCCGATCTGCTTGATTACACCTTTTCAGCCGTCAATCGGTGGGCCGGAAAGCACCCGATGACCGAGCCGGGGGAAGACCTTGGCGACCTTCGCGGTGAGGTAGTCGCCGTACGTGCCGGTGAAGGCCCGCAGGTCCAGGCCGTCCCAGCGGGCGCGGCCCCCGTCGCGGACAGGCAGGGAGGGCAGCGGCGGCACCTCGCAGTCCCAGCCCGGGTCGAAGAAGAAGGGGAAGGACAACCTGCCGCGGCCCGAGGCGTTGCGCACCCGGTGCGGGGTCGAGCGATACAGGCCGCCGGTCAGCTTGTCGAGCATGTCGCCGATGTTGCAGACCAGCGTGCCCGGGATGGGCGGCGCCTCGATCCAGCCGCGCGAGGTGTGCACCTGAAGGCCGGGATTGTCGTCCTGGAGCAGCAGCGTCAGCAGGCCGTAGTCGGTGTGCTCGCCGACCCCCCACTCGTCCGGCCCGGCGTACGGCGGCGGCGGTGGGTAGTGGAAGATCCGGAACAGGATCGTGGGCGTGGCCGTGTATCCGGCGGCGAAGTAGTCCTCGTCCAGTCCCAGGCTCAGCGCCACGCCCCGCATGACCGCCTGCCCCACATGCGCGAGGGCGTCCATGTACGCCAGCACGGCCGGGCGCAGCTCGGGCACCTCCTCGGGGAAGAGGTTGCGCCCGTGCAGCGGCCGGGGATCGTCGTGGTCGTGCTCCGCACCGAAGTAGACGCCCTCCTTGAGGTCGGGCCGGCCGGAGGTGAGCTCCCCGCCGAGCGGGAAATATCCGCGCCAGGCCTTTCCGCCCCGCTCCATGGAGATGCGCGACTTGTGCTCCTGCGGCAGCCGGAAGAACCGCGCGGCGGCGTCCTTGAGCCGGGCGATCAGGTCATCGGGCACCCCGTGCCCGCTGATGTAGAAGAAGCCGCTGTCCAGGCAGGCGGCCTCGATCCGGCGCGCGACCTCGGCACGCTCCCGGGCGGTCCCCTGGCCGGTGAGGGCGGCCACGTCGATGACCGGCAGCGGTCCGGCGGAGTTCATACCCTATATCCCACCACCCGAGAGGGTCTTTCGGAAAGGCTCCTTTACCTGCTTGCCGGTCGTGTTGCGCGTGGCGGCATTTCGACCTTATATAGCCATCTCGTCCAGTTTATCCCGTTGCTGGTTGATAACGACCCGAAGCGTAGATTTATTAGCACGGTAGGACCACGTCATAGGTGGGCGATCACTTGGGTTTCGGGGAGCGTTGGTCGGTCAGGAGCCGCATCGCGCTGTTCACCGGCACGGTGGTGGCCCTGCTGTGCGTCGGCTTCTCGGTCGTCCTGGTGTGGGCGCTGCACCTCTCGGCGCGCGACGACCTCATGCAGGAGGTCACAAAGGCCGGCGGCCGGGTCGCCTACCTCGTGGACCACGGGCGGCAGGTGGAGGGCATGCTGCCCGGCGAGCTCTCCGGGCGGGACAGGCCCATCCAGGTGGTGGACTCGCGGGGCAGGGTGCGGGCGGCGACGCCGGACCTGCTCGGCAAGCCGGCGATGGCGACCTTCCGCCCCCAAAAGCCGCAGCGCAGGGCCATGCAGGAGGTCTGCGACGGCGTCTTCGGCAAAGACGGGTGCCACCTCGTGGTCGTGCAGGAGGTCTACCGCGACGACGGCGAGTGGATGGTCTACAGCTCCGCCCCGGTCCAGGCGTTCCGCCCGCCGCCGGTCCTGGTGGCCGGTCTCGCGGCGGGATCGGCGCTCGTCATCGCCGCCGTCGCGTACGGCACGCGCAGCAGCGTCCGGCGCGCGCTCACGCCGGTGGGGGCCATCCGGGACGAGCTTGACGAGATCAACGCCTCGGACCTCGGGCGGCGCGTGCCGGTCCCGGAGGCGAAGGGGGAGATCCACGACCTCGCCCAGAGCATCAACTACACGCTGGACCGGCTGGAGGAGACGCTCGAACAGCAACGCCGCTTCACCTCCGACGCGTCCCACGAACTGCGCAGCCCGATCACCGCGATCCGCGCGCAGGTGGAGGACGCGCTGCTCGCCCCGCAGGAGACCGACCTGCGGGAGATCGGCCCGGCCGTGCTGAACAGCCTCGACAGGCTCCAGGCGATCGCCGCCGACCTGCTGACGCTGGCCCGCCTGGACGCGGGCGCTCCGTGCGAACGCGAGCCGCTGGACCTCGGCCTGCTCGTGGCCGCGGAGCTGGACGCCCGGCGACCGGTCAGGAGGATGATCCCGCACCTGGCTCCCGGCGTGATCGTCCGGGGAGACCGCGTCCGGCTGGGCCGCCTGGTCACCAACCTGCTCGACAACGCCGAGCGGCACGCCGCGACCACCGTACGGCTGGTGGTGCGGCGGGAGGACGAGGCCGACGGCGACCCCCGCTTCCGCTCCGGCGCGGCCATCCTGGAAGTGCTCGACGACGGCGCGGGCATCGCGTACGAGCAGCGGGAGCTGGTCTTCCAGAGGTTCACCCGGCTCGACTCGGCGCGCAGCAGGAACGCCGGCGGCGCGGGCCTGGGCCTGCCCATCGCCCGGCAGATCGCCGAGAGCCACGGCGGCAGCCTGACGATCATGGACAGCCCGCGCGGCGCGTGTTTCCTCCTCCGCCTGCCGCTCTCCCGGGACGACTGACCGGCGGACGGCCCGCGCGCCGTCGGGCCGCTCCTCCCTGTCGCCTCGCCGCGGCGAGGCGACACCCGGCCCGGTCGGCCGGGTCGCGACGCCGCCTCCCTGTCGCCTCCCTGCCGCCGCCCGGGAGCGACAGCGGACGGGACGGGCAGCGGCACCGGACGGCTGATCCCCGAGACCGCTCACCCGCGTCGCGCTGGATGCGCGGCTCAGCGGGCCGGGGGCGCCTCGGCCCGGCTCTCCGCGGTGGTGTCGTCATCTCGCCTCGTGCGGCGCTGCCTGGGCGTGGTCTTGCGCGCCGGTGTGGTCGCCGGCTCCTCGCCGGGCCGGTCCCCGGCCGCCTCGCCGGCGGCGGACCCCGTACGGGCGCCGGAGCCGGCCGCCGGGGGCGGCTGCGGCGACCCCTGCGCCCCCGCGTCGCCCGAGGTCGCGGGCTGTTCCTCGCCGGCGTGCGCGGGGCCGGACGACCCGCCCGTGCCCGGCCCGCCGGGCTCAACCGGCCCACCCGGGCCGCCCGGCTCGCCCGGCCGGGGCGGGCGCAGCGCCGCGATGACCGCGTCGGCCTCCGCGTCGACGGCGAACTCCCCGGCCGCCTCGGTCTCACGCCCTTTGATGACCACCATGTGGTCGGCCGAGATCCGGCCGGCGCCGGCGACGGCCAGCAGCACCGAGGCGGCCCCGAGCGCCACGATCAGCTCGACGTCGCCGCCGCTGAGCGGCGGCTCGCCGTGCCCGGCCGTGAGCACGAACACCGCGAGGGCCTCGGCGAGCAGCAGCAGCGCGACGACCGGCACGGCGAACCCCGCGATCAGCAGCGTGCCGCCCACGAGCTCGGCCAGCATGGTCACCGGCGCCCACACGTGGGGCAGCGGGGCCTGCAGCGCGGCGAACTGGTCGGCGGTGGCGTTGAGGCCGGCTTCGAGCTTCCGCCAGCCGTCGGCGAAGAAGATCCCGCCGACGCCCATCCGGGCGGCCAGCGAGGCTAGGTCGTGCAGGGCTCTCTTCACGGCTCTTTTCCTGGGGGGTGGGGGGTGACTTGCCCGGACGCTTCCCCGCCTGCGCCGCCGTCATGCCGGCTCAGGTCCGTACGCGGCCGGGCTCCTCGGTGTCGGCGCCCGCGGGGGTGGGGACACGGCGGGGGAGCAGCAGGGCCACGGCGAGCGCGGTGAGCGCGAGCAGCGCCACGCTGACGACGATGGTGGAGTGCAGTGCGGTGACGAAGGCCGTGCGGGCGGCGTCCAGCAGCGCGGCTCCGGCCGGGCCGGTCTCGTCGGCCACGTGCGCGGCGGCGGCCAGCGACTCGCGCGCCTGCGCCATGAGCCCGGGCGGGATGCCCGGGACGGTCCCGAGCGACGGGGCGTACACGATCGTGGTGATCGTCCCGAGGACGGCGATGCCGAGGCCCGCCCCGAGCTCGTAGGCCGTCTCCTCGATCGCGGCGGCGCCGCCGGCCCGCGACTCCGGCACCGACGCCATGATCGTGTCCGACGCCGCGAGCAGGGCGACCTCGACGCCGAAGCCGATGCCCACGAAGCAGACGGCCAGCATCACCGGATGCTGCTCTGTGCCCCAGGTCAGCACCGGGGTGAGCGACAGCGCGGTCAGGGCGAGCCCGCCGCCGACCGTGGCGCGCAGCCCGATGCGCCCCAGCACGTGCGCGGCCGCCAGGCCGCCCGTGATCGCCGCGATCATGAGCGGCAGCATCCGTACGGCGGCCTCCAGCGGCGACAGCCCCAAGACGAGCTGGAGATACTGCGCCAGCATCAGCTCCAGCCCGACCAGCGCGAAGATGGCCAGCAGCACGCAGCCGACGCCGGTCGCGAAGCCGCGCTGGGCGAAAAGCCCGATGTCGAGCAGCGGGAAGGCCAGCCGCCGCTGCCGCAGGACAAACCAGACGAGCAGCGCGACGCCGGCCAGGAGGATGACGAGCGAGGGCTCACGGCCCAGCGCGTGCCCCGACCCCGCCTCCTTCAGGCCGAACGCGACGGCCAGGATGCCGAGGGTGGACAGCGCCGCGCTCAGCACGTCCCACGGGTGGTCCGCGCGCCGCGGCGAGGCCGGCAGGATCCGTACGGCGAGCGGCAGCGCGACCAGCAGCAGCGGCACGTTGATGAGGAAGACCGCGCCCCACCACAGATGCTCGACGAGCACCCCGCCGATCAGCGGCCCCACGGCCGCCCCCGCGGCGGCGACGGCGCTCCACACGCCGAGCGCGATCGCCCGCTCGCGCCGGTCGGTGAACACCTGGCGGATGATCGAGAGCGTCGCCGGCATGATCATCGCTCCGCCGGCGCCGAGGAAGGCCCGCGAGACGATGAGCGCGAGCGGGGTCGCGGCGAACGCGGCCGACAGCGAGGCCAGGCCGAACACCACGTAGCCGCCGAGCACGAAGGGCCGCGTGCCGTACCGGTCGCCCAGCGTGCCGAACGTGACCAGCAGCGGCGCGACGACCAGCGAGTAGATGTCGATGATCCACAAGAGCTGCACGGACGACGGCTCCAGGGCGGCGGTGAGCGCCGGGACGGCGATGTGCAGCACGGTCGCGTCGACCGCGATCAGGAGCAGGCTGAAACACAGGAGCACGAGCACCGACCACCGGCTCGCCCGGCGCTCGCGCACGGCGCCGCCCGCGGCGCGGACGGCGGATGAGTCGACCGAAACCATGATCATCGACCGCTCAGTGCTCCTGCCCGAAAATTCCGGCCCGCTGGAACATGCGTGGCAGCTTAGGCCATGGGAAGCGGATCTCTCAGCCCTTCCGGTGATGTCGGGAACATATCGCCAGATGCGCATCACCCCAGGTGATCAACTGGACCGATCCGCCGGACGGTCTCCCGCCCGCGCCCCTTCGCGGAATGCCCGGGATATCGGGCAGGGGTGCGCGCGCCGCCGCGCCGGACGCGACGTGCCGCGTCCTCCCGCCGCATGGGTCCACCCATTCCGCGCGCGCGTGCGGTATAACCGGGGTCGAAGCGGGGAGGCGTCGATGCGGGACTCCGACAGGGCACGGGCGGCGAGCCTCTTAAGCCGGACTGCGGCCCGTAATCTGTTCGAACAGGTGCGCTTCCGCTATTTCCAACTTCCGCCGTTCGCGCGACGTGCGCTGTTCGTGGTGCTGCTGGTCGCGACCATGGGAGTGGCGGCGGCGCTCGACTGGTCGCTGGTGCCCACGTTCCTCTACACACTCCTGGCGCTGTCCTTCCTCGCGCTGACGCTCAGCTATCCGCGCGCGGCCGCGACCGTGCTCGTGCTCGCCGGGTGGGGCCTGCTGCTGCCGCTGTTCATGGGCGTGTTCGGCGGGCAGTCGATCGTGCCCGGCCTGCTCATGCTGCTGGGCGCGCTGGCCGGCGGCGCGGCCCATCTGATCCGGTGGGTCCCGCCCTGGCTGACGACGCTGGCGGCCCTCGCGCCCGCCGGGGTCGTCGCCCTGGCGCTGTCGCCGCTGTCGCCGACCGCCGCCCTGTGGGGCGCGTACGGCGTGGCCGCCGCGGTGCTCGTCTACCGCCTGGTGCTGGCCCGCAGGGTGCGCGCCGAGGCGGAGCGGGCGGAGGCGGGCGCCGAGACCCAGGTGCGGGTGCGCGCCAGGGCCGGCGGGCATCAGACCGCCGCGGCCGAGACCGGCGCCCCGCCGCCCATCACGGTGGAGCAGGCGCTCGCGGAGCTGGAGTCCATGATCGGCCTCGAACCGGTCAAGGAGCAGGTGCGGGCCATCGCCGCGTCGATCGAGGCGGCCCGGCTGCGCAGGGAGGCGGGCTACGCCAACGAGCGGCCGATGCGCCATTTCGTGTTCGTCGGGCCTCCCGGCACCGGCAAGACCAGCGTGGCCCGGTCGCTCGCCAAGATCTTCTACGCGTTCGGGCTGCTGGAGACGCCGTTCGTGGTCGAGGCGCAGCGCGCCGACCTCGTGGGGGAGTACCTGGGCGCCACGGCGATCAAGACCAACGAGCTGATCGACCGCGCGCTCGGCGGCGTCCTGTTCGTGGACGAGGCGTACAGCCTCATCAACTCCGGCGACGGCCAGCCGGACCGGTTCGGCGCCGAGGCCGTGCAGACGCTGCTCAAGCGCGCCGAGGACGACCGCGACCGGCTCATCGTCATCCTGGCGGGCTACGAGCGGGAGATGAACGACTTCCTCGCGTCCAACCCGGGGCTGTCCAGCCGTTTCGCCACCCGCGTGCGCTTCCCCAGCTACAGCCCCGACGAGCTGCTGGAGATCACCGAGGCGCTGCAGGAGCGCCGGGGAGACCGGCTCGCGCCCGAGGCCCGGCCCGTGCTGCGGCGGCTGTTCGAGGACGTGGACCGCCGGGGGCTCGTCGACGAGCTCGGCAACGCCCGCTTCGCCCGCAGCCTCGCCGAGGCCGCCGCGCAGGCCCGCGACGTGCGGGTGGTGAGCGCCGGCGGCGCGCCGCGCGGCGAGGACCTGGTCACCACCACCGCGGACGACGTGACCAAGGCGTTCAACGAGATCACCGCGAGGTATCGCGGCTACCAGGTCACCCCCACCCTGGACGAGGCGCTCGCCGACCTCGACAGGATGGCCGGGCTCGAACCGGTCAAACGGCAGGTCCACGCGATCACGGCCCAGCTCAAGGTGGCGAGGATGCGCCAGGAGCAGGGCCTGCCGGTCCAGTCGCAGATGCGGCACTTCGTGTTCGTCGGCCCTCCGGGCACCGGGAAGACGACCGTGGCCCGGATCCTCGGCCGGATCTTCTCCGCGCTGGGCCTGCTGGCCCGGCCCGACGTGGTCGAGGCGTCGCGGGCCGACCTGGTCGGCCAGCACCTCGGCGCGACCGCGATCAAGACCAACGAGCTGGTCGACCGGGCGCTCGGCGGCGTGCTGTTCATCGACGAGGCCTACAGCCTGGTCAACACCGGCTACTCGGGGGGCGACGCCTTCGGGGCCGAGGCGGTGCAGACCCTGCTGAAGCGCGCCGAGGACGACCGCGACCGCGTGGTCATCATCCTGGCCGGCTACGAGCGCGAGATGGACGCGTTCCTGGCGACCAACCCCGGTCTGGCCTCCCGGTTCAACCAGCGCGTGTCGTTCCCCTCCTACTCCCCGCCGGAGCTGACCGAGATCGCGGAGCTGCTGGCCTCCGCCGGCGGCGACAGGTTCGACGCCTCCGCCAGGCGCGACCTCGCCGACGTCTTCGACTGGGTCTGCCGGGAGGGGCTCATCGACGGGCTGGGGAACGGCCGCTTCGCGCGCTCGCTGTACGAGCGGGCCGCGCTGCGGCGCGACGTCCGCCTCGCCGAGCAGGGGTCGGCGAACGCCGCCGAGCTCACGACGATCACCAGCGCGGACGTCCGCGGCGCGGTGGACGAGCTGTCCTGACCCACGGGAGACCCGGCGAACGCGTGTCCCGATGGCCTAGGGTCATCACTTCCTGCTACTAATCGACTGCGTATGGTAGCCGGAGGGATCGGAGAAACACGTGAGAGCACGATGGCCGGTTGCCCTGGCCACACTGGCCGCTCTGTGGGCCGCCGGTGCCTGCGGCGCGCAGCGGGGGCCCGGCGAACCGGACAACGGGCTCGCCCCCTCCCCGGTCAAGGCGTACGACATCAATCCGCTGGCCCGGGAGAAGGTCAAGGACGGCGGCACGCTCCGGTGGGGGCTCGTCGACTTTCCCACGCAGTGGAACCGCAACCACATCGACGGCGACACCACCGCCGTGAAGGTGGTGACGGACGCGCTGATGCCGCGCACGTTCCGCTCGGACGAGCGGGGGCGGCTGACCCTCGACACCGACTACGTGACCAACGCCAGGATCACCGCGACCTCCCCCCGTCA
Source organism: Microbispora rosea subsp. aerata (assembly GCF_014647835.1). Taxonomy (GTDB): domain Bacteria; phylum Actinomycetota; class Actinomycetes; order Streptosporangiales; family Streptosporangiaceae; genus Microbispora; species Microbispora aerata. The sequence continues at coordinate 128,927 of NZ_BMPY01000003.1, read as the reverse complement.
GGTCATCACCTACACGATCAACCCCAAGGCGAAGTGGTCGGACGGCAGGCCGATCACCTGGGCCGACTTCGCCGCCCAGTGGAAGGCCATGAGCGGCCGCGACCGGGACTACCGGGTCGACTCGACCATCGCGTACGAGAACATCCAGAGCGTGGCCCGCGGGGCGAGCGACCGCGAGGTGGTGGTCACCCTCGCCCAGCCGTTCAACGAGTGGCAGTCCCTGTTCACGCCGCTGTATCCCAGCGCCACCAACGCGACCGCGGCGGCGTTCAACGCCGACTGGATCAACCGAATCCCGGTGACCGCCGGGCCCTTCAGGGTCGAGCGCCTCGACGTCAAGGGCCGTACGGTCACGCTCACCCGCAACCCCGGCTGGTGGGGCAACCGGGCCAAGCTGGACAGCATCGTGTTCCGGGCCGTGCGTCCCGACCAGATGGTCCACGCGTTCACCAAGGGCGACGTGGACGTCTTCGAGGTGGGCCCGTCGCCCGACGACTACGCGCGGGTCAGGGAGGCGTGGGACGCCGTGATCCGGCAGGCCGCGGGCACCCAGTATCGGCAGTTCACCTTCAACGGGGAAAGCCCGGTCCTGGCCGACGTGCGGGTGCGCGAGGCCGTCGCCGCGGCCATCGACCGCCGCGGCCTGATGCAGATGGACCTGAAGGGCCTGAGCTGGCCGCCCGTGACGCTGGACAACCACTTCCTGATGAACAGCCAGTACGGCTACCGCTCCAACGCCGGCACGATCGGCGCGTACGACCCGGCGCGGGCCGGGCGGCTGCTCGACGAGGCGGGCTGGAAGATGTCGGGCAAGACCCGCGTGAAGAACGGCAAACCGCTCACGCTGCGCTTCGTCGTCCCCGACGGGATCGTCATGAGCGGCGTCGAGGCCGAGGTGGCACGGCAGATGCTCCAGCGCGTCGGCATCCGGGTCGAGGTGCGCAAGGTGGCGTTCGACGACTTCTTCCGCAAGCACCTCATCCCCGGCGACTTCGACCTCACCGCCTTCGCCTACCCGGCCAGTCCGTACCCGGTGTCGAGCGTCTTCGACATCTACGCGAACGGCGAGAGCGGCGGCGGCCGGCGGGGCGACGGCACCGAGTGGTACTCCAACCTCGGCCGAAGCGGAAGCGAGCAGATCGACGAGGCCATGTACCGCGCCGGCAGCACGCTCGACGCCGCCAAGGTGCCCGGCCTGCTCAACGAGGCCGACCGGCTGGTCTGGCAGAAGGTCAACGTGCTGCCGCTCTACCAGTGCCCGCAGGGCGTGGCCGTGCGGTCGGCGCTGGCCAACATCGGGGCCAACGGGTTCTTCGACCTCAGGTACGAGGACATCGGCTACGCCTCCTGACCGGCCGGACGCGGGCTCTCGCCGGGGCCACGTGGGCGTGGCCCCGGTTCGCCCGGCGTCAGATCGGAGGCTCGTCCGGGATGTCGGCGATGTCGTCCAGGGCGGCGGCCAGCTCGTCCGGATGGTCGCCGATCCGCTCGGCGATCTCGATGAGGACGTGCAGCACGTCGTGCCGGTCGTGCCCGAGGTCGATCAGGCGCTGGGCGGCCTCCCACAGCTGCGGCGGGTCGCCGACCCACAGCCGGCTCGCGATCTCCTCGTGCCAGGCGAGGTGTTCCTCCAGGTCCGCGCGGTCCAGCTCGCCGGCGTGGTCGATCTCCAGCAGGATCCGCCGGTCGGCCTCGTCCGCCGGGTTCAGCAGGTCGAGGTTGGTCGAGCCGCGCATGCCCTGCAGCAGGGGGAAGGCGAACGCGCGGCGGGCCAGCGCGGACAGGTCGCCGTCGGGCAGCAGCCGTTCCACGAGCGAGCGGTCGAGCCCGAAGGTGGTCGGGTCCCGGTAGGCCTCGGTGAACCGGGCGGTCGCCTCCCACACCGCGTCGAGCGTCGCGCGCACGCCCCGCTCGGGCAGCCCGATCCGCGGGCCGGCGAAGCGCACCCAGGCCGACAGCACGTGCGGCATCGCGTCCTGCTCGGCCGGGCTGAGCAGGACCTTGCGCGGCAGCCAGTCGAGCAGGAACGTCTCGCACTTGGTCGGGCTCACCCGCAGCGGCCGGCCGAAGTCCTGGTCGCAGCCGTAGTCGATGATGTGGTCGGCGCACCGGGAGGCGGCCGAGGGGTCCGACAGGTTCTCCGCCGCGTCCGAGGCGAGGAACTCGGCCGCGAGCATCGCCCGGCGGTCGCGGCTGTAGGGGGCCTCGGCGTGCGCGGGGGCCGGGCGCATCCGCCCGGGCGGCAGCGCCTTGATGCGCGCCCGCGCGAACGCGTGGTAGGCGCTGTAGCTGTCGCTCACCAGCTTCGGGCCGCCACGGCCGTGCGCGGCGGTCCTCGTCGCCTTCATCGCGAACTCCAGGAGCGCACGCGCCTGCTGCGGCTCCAGCTCCTCGAACCGCAGCAGCGCGTTGCCCGCCGCCTCCAGCCTGGCCTGCTCGAGCAGCTTGTCGACCTGTGACGACACCCAGGCGTCGCGGGCCATGCCGCCCATGTTGTAGTCGACGACCACGACCAGCGCGTGCCTGTCCTCGCCGTTGTAGGCGAAGGTGCACACGACGGTGTCCTGGTCGCCGTACACGTCCCTGGAGACGTAACAGCCGGTCGGCTTGACCGCGCCGACCCGGTCCGCCCAGCGCGGCCGGGCGACGCCCGACTCGATCAGCGCGAGCGCGGCGCCCTCGGCCTTGGCGGCCTGGCGGGCGGTGCCGAGGTAGGCGACGGAGATGAGCAGGGTGAGCGCGGCCGGGGTGCCCTCCTTGGCCGCGTAGTCCACCAGGCCCTCGCCGAGGATCTGCTCGACGTCCCCGCCGGGCAGCCGCTTGCCCCACCACGCGCCGAGCATGTCGGAGACCATGAGCTCCGCGTCGAGCGGGCTGCGCACGGCGAGCAGCTCCCTGGCCGCCAGCAGCATCTCCGCGAACACGTCGTCCGGCGGCCGGGTCTCCCTGGGGGCACGTCGGCGCCGGCGACTCACGAGATCTCGCTCCGCTCGCTCACGGTCTCCACCTTCTCGCATTCCCGCCGCGAAGGGCATCAGGAACACGGGCCGGTGACTTCCCCGTTATCTGCCGCTCCACCTTCCGGCGTACGGCGACGGGCCGGGGCGACGGCCGCCAGGGCGCCGTACGGCGCCTCACGCTCTGGAAGGCGGCGCCGAGTTGACCAGGCCCAGGAGGTGTTCCCGGGCGACCCGTTCGACGATCTCCGGGGTGACGTCGAGCCCCAGGTGCTCGCCGCACGCCCAGGTGTCGGCGACGCAGCGGGCCACCGCGGACAGGGGGACGGTCAGGAACTCCGCGGCCAGCCGGTCGGTCACCAGATCCATCGGCGCACGGAGACCGGGCTCCGGTGATGGGCCGCCATCGATTCGCGCTGCGAGTACGGGCATGGACTGCATTCCTCGCTGAATGGGGACCTGCCGCCCCTTATTCCACCTCTTTCCCGGGCAGTGTCAACCCTTTGACGCTCCGTGACCGCGCCGCCCGCCGGACGGCCGCCTCTTCGGCGGCCCGCCCTCGCGACGGGCCGTCGCGTGGGAAGCTGATCCCATGCGTATCCGGCTCGCTCAGGATCCCGCGGCCGACGAGCTGCTCGGCCGCAACCCTCTCGCGCTGCTCATGCTGCTCGATCAGCAGGTGCCGTTGGAGCGGGCGTTCGCGGGGCCCCGCGTGATCGCGGACCGGCTCGGCCGTGACCTGGACGCGCGTGAGATCGCCTCTTATGATCCTGACCAGTTCGCGGCTCTGTTCGCGGCGACGCCCGCCGTCCATCGCTACCCCAAGGCGATGGCGGGCCGCGTACAGGCGCTCGCGACGTATCTCGTCGAGCACTACGATGGCTCGGCCGAGAAGGTATGGGAGGATGTCGGCGACGGCGCCGAGCTGCTGCGCCGGCTGCTGGCCCTCCCCGGATTCGGCCGGCAGAAGGCCCAGATCTTCCTGGCCCTGCTGGGCAAGCAGTGCGGCGTGCGCCCGGACGGCTGGCGCGAGGCCGCGGGGCCGTACGGCGAGGAGGGGGTGCACCGGTCGGTGGCCGACGTCGTGGACGCCGAGAGCCTGCAACTGGTCCGTGCGACCAAGCAGGAAGCGAAGCGGGCGGCCAAGAAGTAGGCCGGATCTTCCTGCGCGAGGCGCCGGTCTTTTGACAGGATGCGTTGACCGCATGACGGGCGGGGCTTCCGTCCGCGCATGCCGATCGCCGATGATGTAGGGCAGATCTGCGCTACCAATCACAGTTATGGAGATGTGCCTCGTGGGAGACGCTGGCACGCGACGGAGGTGCCGACCATGAGCGCCGAAACCTCCGTGCCCCGGCCCCGGGAGCCCGGTTTGGACATATCAGACTCCGACCTCTTCAGAGGCCTGATGTCGGAGGCGCCGTTTGCCTTCGCATTTTTTGACCCGGATGGGCGTTTTGTCCGGGTCAACTCCACCTTTACCGAGCTGACCGGCCATCCTGTCGAGCTACACCTTGAACGCCAACCGGCCGAGCTTCTGCCGGCCGACCTGACCACCCTGATCGAGGCGGCGCTGCGCCGGATCGCCGACGAGGCGCTGCCGATCACCGACCAGCGGATCAGGACCCGCGCCGAGAACGGCGACACCCGCCACTGGGCGGTGTCGTTCTTCCCGCTGCACGGCGCCGGCGGCGTCATCGGGACCGCGCTCTTCGGGGTCGACGTGACCGAGCGGCAGCAGAACGAGGAGGTGCTCGAGCGCAGCGAGGAACGCTACCGCTCGCTGGTGGAGTCGCAGCAGCAGCTCGTGTGGATCACCTCGCCGAGCGGCGCGGTGGTCGAGGACGCCCCGCAGTGGCGGGCCATCACCGGCCAGGGCCTGGAGGAGTACCTCGCCCACGGCTGGCTGGACGCGGTGCACCCCGACGACCGCCCCGGCACGGAGGAGGCGTGGCGCGAGGCGCTGCGCGGCCGGACGATGTTCGAGTGGAGCTACCGGGTGCGCACCCGGGCCAGCGGCTACCGGCACTTCGAGGTCCGGGCCGTGCCGATCATCAGGCACGGCCGCGTGGTGGAGTGGGTCGGGGCGAACACCGACGTCACCTCGCAGCGCGAAGCCGAGGAGATGCGCGGGCGCCTCACCGACCAGCTCGGCGCCGCCGCGCTGCGCACCGCCCGCCTCCAGGGCGCGACCGCCCAGCTCGCCGAGGCGCTCACCGTCGAGCAGGTGGTGCAGGTCATCATCGACGTCGGCCGTACGGCCCTCGCCGCCGACCACTCGTCCGTCGCCCTGCTCGACCCGGACCGGGCCACGCTGAAGATGATCAGCAACGGCGGCACCCCGGACGCCCCGGGACCGGAGATCGACCTCGCGCGCCCCAACGTGATGACGATGGCGGTCAACAGCCGCCGCCCGGTCTTCGCCGAGTCTCCCGAGAGCCTGCGCGCCCAGCTCGTGGACGCCGGCGCCGACGAGGCGGAGATCGCCACGTTCCTCTCCCAGACCGATGAGCGGGCGTGGGTCGGCCTGCCGCTGCTCGCGGCCGGCCGCGCGCTCGGCGCGCTGCGGTTCGGGTTCACGCGCACCCAGAAGATCTCGCAGGAGGACGGCGTCTTCCTGGAGGCGCTGGCCGGGCAGTGTGCCCTGGCGGTCGAGCGGGCCACGCTGTTCGAGCGCGAGCACAAGACGGCCGAGACGCTGCAGCGCAGCCTGCTGCCCGACCGCCTGCCGTCGGTGCGGGGCCTGATGCTGGCCCACCGCTTCCGCTCCGGCTCGCGTCACGTGCAGGTGGGCGGCGACTGGTACGACGCGTTCGTCCTGCAGGACGGCCGGGTGGCGGCCGTGGTGGGCGACGTCATGGGCAAGGGCGTCAAGGCCGCCGCGGGCATGGGCCGGATCCGCAACGCCATGCGGGCGCTCGCGCTGACCAACCCGCCCCCGGCGGCGGTGCTGACGGGACTGGACCGCGTCTTCGAGGCGACCGAGGAGGAAGAGCAGGTCACCACACTGGCGTACATGGTCGTCGAGCCCGGGACCGGGGAGGGCACGCTGGCCCTGGCCGGTCACCCGCCACCGCTGCTGGTCTCGCCGCAGGGTGTCGGGCTCCTGCACGAGACCGAGCCGGGCACCCCGCTCGGCTGGGCGACGAGCCGCAAGCAGTACCGGTTCTGCGTGCCGCCGGGGCACACCGCCGTCCTCTACTCGGACGGCCTGGTGGAGAACCGCAAGCGCGGGCTGGACGCCGGGCTCAGGGAGCTTTCATCCGTCGTGGCCGAAGCGCCCCCGGAGGTGCTGAGCAGTCCGAATATGCTGCTCGATTTCCTGGTGGACCACATGCTGTCCGGGTATGAACAGGACGATGACGTAACGGTCCTGGCGGTCCACGTTCCACCGGCCACGAAGAGTGACTGAATGAATCAGTCATAACGGTTGCAACCGGGTATCAGTGACCTCCTTCCGTACGCACTAGTGTCTCGGTCGGCCTAGGGTGGAGGGGCAACCGGCGGGACGCGGCCGTATCACGTGCCGTGGCGTGCCACAATGGCATGTCGCGGTATGCGCGACCTCACCACCGGAAAAGAAGAAGCACCTGGGTCCATTCTCGCCATGCGTTCGTTCGAGAGGTGTTCGTGTCGCCTGCAAGTTCGACTCGCTCGAAGCCGTCGGAGCTGAACGAGCCAGTGATTCAGCAGCTCCTCGAGCGTGGGCGCTCGCAGGGTTTCCTCGAGTCCGAGGATGTCCGCAAGGCCTTCGAGGAAGCGGACATCCCGATGTCGCAAGCCGCTGGATTCCTGCGCAGCCTCAGCAAGGAGGGTGTGACCGTCGTGGTGACGGCCGCCGACTCCGCGGCTCCCAAGCGTTCTCGAGGTCAAGCCAAGCGCCGCACCACCGCGCCCGTCAAGAAGACCACCAAGTCCGCGGCGGCCAAGGAGTCGCAGCCGGAGACCGTGACCGCCGTGGTGACCGACTCCGCGCCTGCCGCCAAGCCGGCGTCGAAGAAGTCCGCCCCGGCCAAGCCGGCCGCCAAGCCCGCCGCCAAGGCTGCGACCAAGCCCGCCGCGAAGAAGTCCACGCCCGCCAAGCCGGAGGCCTCCGGCGCGGGTCCCGAGGTCAAGGCGCCCAAGGCCGACCCCAAGCCGAAGCCCGCCGACCTCCCCGTTGACGACGAGGACATCGACCTCGAGGCCGACGTCGACATCGAGGACTTCGATCTCGACGTGGACGACGTCGAGATCGACGCCGACGTGGACGCCGACGACGCCGACACCGACGGCGACGGGGACGGCGACGAGGCCAAGGCCGACGACCTCTCGCAGTCCGAGGACGAGGTGCTGATCCTCACCGACGACGATGACGACGCGCCCGTCGCGCAGGTCGCGGCGGCCGGCGCCACCGCCGACCCGGTGAAGGACTACCTCAAGCAGATCGGCAAGGTGCCGCTGCTCAACGCCGAGCAGGAGGTCGAGCTCGCCAAGCGGATCGAGGCCGGTCTGTTCGCCGAGGAGCAGCTCGCCCAGGAGGGCGACAACCTGCCCGTCGACGTCCGCGCCGAGCTGGAGTGGATCGCCGAGGACGGCCACCGCGCCAAGAACCACCTGCTGGAGGCCAACCTCCGCCTCGTGGTCTCGCTGGCCAAGCGGTACACCGGCCGCGGCATGCTGTTCCTGGACCTGATCCAGGAGGGCAACCTGGGCCTGATCCGTGCGGTCGAGAAGTTCGACTACACCAAGGGCTACAAGTTCTCCACGTACGCCACCTGGTGGATCCGGCAGGCGATCACCCGGGCCATGGCCGACCAGGCGCGGACCATCCGCATCCCGGTCCACATGGTCGAGGTGATCAACAAGCTGGCCCGCGTCCAGCGGCAGATGCTGCAGGACCTCGGCCGCGAGCCCACGCCGGAGGAGCTGGCCCGCGAGCTCGACATGACCCCCGAGAAGGTCATCGAGGTGCAGAAGTACGGCCGCGAGCCGATCTCCCTGCACACTCCGCTGGGCGAGGAGGGCGACAGCGAGTTCGGCGACCTCATCGAGGACTCCGAGGCCATCGTCCCGGCCGACGCCGTCAGCTTCACGCTGCTGCAGGAGCAGCTGCACTCCGTTCTCGACACGCTGTCGGAGCGGGAGGCGGGCGTCGTGTCGATGCGGTTCGGCCTCACCGACGGGCAGCCGAAGACCCTCGACGAGATCGGGAAGGTCTACGGCGTGACCCGTGAGCGGATCCGCCAGATCGAGTCCAAGACCATGTCGAAGCTGCGCCACCCCTCCCGTTCCCAGGTGCTGCGCGACTACCTGGACTGACGCACGAGTCGATCGTCCCCCGGTCATGCGCTGTGGCCAGGGGACGACGACGTTTACGTCCCCGTAACGCCGTGGTAGCACTGCGGGCACGTCGAGGCTCCTAGGCTCGCGCCTCATGGGAGTGATCGAAGTGGATCGGGCGCGTGCTCGGGGGCCACGAGTGATCCCGGACCGCCCGTGGGCGGACGCCATGCTCGACCAGGCGGTCGAGGCCGTCTTACGGGGCGACCTGAGAGCGGCGGTCGCCGTTCTCGCCGACAGCAGGGGTGACCCGGAGGTGCGGGCGCTCCGGGTGGAGGCGCTGTCGCGCGCCGCCGCCGGGGCGAGCCGGTCGATCGAGGCGCTGCTCGCCTACGATCAAGGCAATCCCGACTTATGGTTATGGCTCGGCCGGGTCCGCCTCGAGGAGGCCTGGGAACTGCGGCCCGACGTGCGGGCCAGGGCGGTGCAGGCGGATCGGCTGCACGCCTACCGGACGGCGATGGATCAGGCCAGGCAGCCGCTGCTGACGGCGGCGACGCTCGCGCCGGGCGACCCCGTGCCGTGGGAGTGCCTGATGTGGCTGGCCATCGGGCTGGACCGGCCGCGCGGCGACAAGGACGCGGTCTGGTACGAGTGCTCCCGCCGCTGGCCGACGCTGTATCCGGCGGCGGTGGCCCGGCTGATCACCCTGTCGCCCGGTTGGGGCGGCACCGCCCAGGAGATGCTCGGCTTCGCCCGCGCCGCCGCCGCGCAGGCCCCCGAAGGCAGCCCCCTCCCGGCGCTCGTGCCGCTGGCCCACTTCGAGATCGTCGCCGCCGGGCGCACCCCCATGACGCGGGGAGGCTGGTTCTCCTTCGAGACGCAGCGCGAGATCGTCTCCGCCGCGGGCCGGTGGACGGAGCGGCAGTTCGGCGGGGCCCACCCGCGGTCGATCGAGGCGCACAACGTTTTCGGCGCCGCCTTCTACCTGTCCGATCTGCGGCGTCCGGCGCGCGGGCACCTCGCGAGGACGGGCGGCCGCTTCAGCCGGTTGCCGTGGTCCCATCTGGGGGATCCCGGGCAGCAGTATCGCCGGGCCTGCGCCCGGCTCAACCTCTGACTCAGCCGTCCACGATCACATCGAGGGTCCGCGGCCGGTTTCCGCCGGTGGGCGCGGCCAGCTCCACCCGGTGTCCCAGACCGGTCAGCAGGTCGGCCAGGTCACCGGCCGTGCGGGGCCGGTCGGGGGTTTCCACGAGCGAGCGGGCCACCAGGCCCCGGGTGGCCTTCGCCATGTGGCTGACGACGCTCCGCTTTCCGGCCACCTCGCGCAGCACCCGTACGGCGACGCCGCGTTCGCCGGGCTGCCAGGCGGCGGCGTACGTCGCCGATCGCATGTCCACCACGAGGCCCTTCGTCCCGTCGAGTACCGCGCCGATCGACGGCCGCCAGAACGCGGCCAGGCCACCCATCGGGGGCAGCCGCACCCCCATGGACAGCCGGTACGGCGGGATGCGGTCGGACGGCCGCAGCAGGCCCCACAGCGCGGAGAACACGACGATCCTCCGATCGGCCCGCCGGCGGGCCTCGGGGGAGAGAGTGGCCAGGCTCAGGTTGTCGTACAGCACGCCCGTGTAGAGCTCGGCGACGGGCAGCGTGCGCGCCGTGGGCAGCGCCAGGTTGCGTTCGATCTCGCCGGCCTGACCCTCCGTGAGGCCCAGCACCTCGCGCGCCTCGCGGGTGCGGCAGAGCGAGACGAGGGCGTCGAGGACCTTCTCACGCGGGGAGGCGAGTTCGGGGAAGCTGAGCCGGCGGACGGCGGAGGTTCCCCGCTCGGCCTTCCCCTCCGACGGCGGCAGCAGGATGAGCACGGTTCCGCAGCCTACTGCGCCCCGGCCGGGGTTCCCCGGCCGGGGCGCGGCGCGGCGGCCGGTGGCGCGCCGCTCGTCACCGGCCGGTTCCCACCGCCTTGAGCACGGCCTCCGCGATCGAGCGCGGATCCACGCCGAAGTGCTTGCGGACCTCCTCACGGGTGCCCGACAGCCCGAACCCGTCGGTGCCGAGCGAGGTCCACGGCTGGTCGATCCACGGCGCGATCTGGTCCGGCACCGCGCGCATCCAGTCGCTGACCGCGATCACCGGGCCGGTGGCCCCGGCCAGGGCCTGCTGGATGTACGGCACGCCCGTCGTGGTCATGGCGTCGCGGCGCAGCTCGCTCCAGGAGGTGACCGACCACACGTCGACGCCCAGGCCGTACTCCTCACGCAGCAGCTGCTGTGCGGCCAGCGCCCAGTGGATCGCGGTGCCGCTGGCCAGCAGGTGGGCCTGCCCGCCGCCGGCGGAGTACCGGTAGATCCCCCGGAGGATGCCCTCCTCGACCCCCTCGGGCATCGCCGGCTGGGGCAGCGGCTCGTTGTAGACGGTCAGGTAGTAGAAGACGTCCTCGCCGTCAGGGCCGTACATGCGCCGCAGCCCCTCACGCACGATCGTCCCCACTTCGTAGGCGAAGGCGGGGTCGTAGGCCAGGCAGGCGGGGTTGGCGGAGGCGAGGAGCTGCGAGTGGCCGTCCGCGTGCTGCAGTCCCTCCCCGGTCATCGTGGTACGGCCGGCGGTGGCGCCGATGAGGAACCCGCGGCCGAGCTGGTCGGCCAGCGCCCACATCTGGTCGCCGGTGCGCTGCCAGCCGAACATCGCGTAGAAGATGTAGAGGGGGATCATGGCTTCGCCGTGGGTGGCGTAGCTGGAGGCCGCGGCCGTGAACGACGCCATCGACCCGGCCTCGGTGATGCCCTCGAGCAGGATCTGGCCGTCGGTCGCCTCCCGGTACGACAGCAGCAGGTCGCGGTCGACGGGCTCGTAACGCTGGCCCAGCGGGGAGTAGATCTTGGCGGTGGGGAACAGCGACTCCATGCCGAACGTCCTGGCCTCGTCCGGCACGATCGGCACCCAGCGGCGTCCCGTCTCCGGCTCCTTCATCAGATCCTTGAGGAGGCGGACCAGGGCCATAGTCGTGGCCACGGGCTGCTTCGAGCCCTTCTGCAGGGCGCGGAACGGCGCCTCGCTCGGGGCGGGCAGCGGGTGATAGGAGACCGTGCGGCGGGGCAGGGACCCGCCCAGCTCGCGACGCCGCTCGATGGCGTACCGCACCTCCGGCGAGTCCGGCCCGGGGTGCAGGTATGGCGGCAGGTCGCCGGCGAGCGCCTCGTCCGGCACGGGCAGGCCGAGCCGGTCGCGCAGCGCGCGGAACTCGTCCTGGGTGAGCTTCTTCATCTGGTGGTTGGCGTTGCGCGCCTCGACCCCCGGGCCCAGGGTCCAGCCCTTCACGGTCTGCACGAGGATCACCGTGGGCGCGCCCTTGTTGTCCAGGGCCTTGCGGTAGGCCGCGTACACCTTCCGCGGCTCGTGACCCGCCCGCGAAGTGCCGACGATGCGCCGCAGGTCCTCGTCCGAGTACGGCACGTCCAGGCCCTGGAACAGGTGCTCCCTGATGTAGGCGCCGGTCGAGGTGGCGAACGTCTGGAACTGCCCGTCGGGCACCTCGCTCAGCCGGGCCACCAGCTCGTCCGAGCGGAGCAGCTCGTCCCACTCCCAGCCCCACAGCGCCTTGACGACGTGCCAGCCCGCCCCCCTTGAAGACGCTCTCGAGCTCCTGCACGATGCGGGTGTTGCTGCGCACGGGTCCGTCGAGCCGCTGGAGGTTGCAGTTGATCACAAACGTGAGGTTGTCGAGCCCTTCGCGGGCGGCCAGGGTGAGGGCGGCGGTGGCCTCAGGCTCGTCCATCTCGCCGTCACCGAGGAAGGCCCACACGTGGCTGCGCGAGGTGTCTTTGATGCCGCGGTTGTGCAGATAGCGGTTGAACCGGGCCTGGTAGATCGCGTTCAGCGGCCCGATGCCCATCGAGACGGTGGGGAACTGCCAGAAGCCCGGCATGGACCGCGGATGCGGGTACGACGGCAGCCCGCCCGCGGGCTCGCGCCGGAACAGGTCGAGCTGGGCCTCGCTCAGCCTGCCTTCCAGGAAGGCCCGGGCGTATATGCCCGGGGAGGCATGGCCCTGGAAGTAGACCTGGTCGTGTCCGGCGTGGAAGAAGTGGTTGAAGCCCACCTCGTACAGCCAGGCGGCCGAGGCGTAGGTCGCCATGTGGCCGCCGAGCCCCAGCCGGCTCGCCCTGGTTATCATCGCCGCGGCGTTCCATCGGTCGTACGCCGCGATGCGTTCCTCCAGCTCCAGGTCGCCCGGGTACTCAGGCTCCTGCGAGGTCGGCACGGTATTGACATAGCGGGTGGTCGTGGCGAGACGCCTCAGCAGGTAGTCGGCCCGTTCGGGGCCGGCTGCGCGGCGGACCGCCTCAAGGGATTCGAGCCATTCGGCGGTCTCTTGCGGATCCAGGTCTGCATCCATGTCACCATTAAACACCGGATCATCGGATGATTACTCTGGGGGTCCGCTTCGTCCGAGTCGGCTAGGGTGCGGCGAGTGGATCAAGACAAGTCACAGTTCGACCTGTTGGTGGACCAGGGCTGGCCGGCGCCGGGACGGGTCGTGGACGGCGGCTGGGTCTACCGGCACGCCGGCGGCGTGACCAAGCGGGCCAACTCGGTGCTGGCGCTGAGGGAGTGCGCGGACCTGCCGGGGGCGATCGACCGGGCCGAGCGGTTCTACGCGGGCATCGGGCAGCCCTGCGTGTTCTCCATCGGCATGGGCGCGACGCCGGGGCTCGACGAGGAGCTCGGCCGCCGGGGCTACCGGCTCGTGGACCCCACCTTGGTGATGGCCAGGCCGCTGACCGGCGACGAGTCCGGCTCCGGGGCGCCGGTCGAGGACCAGCCGTCCGAACGGTGGCTGCGCACCTGGTGGAGCGTGGACGGCGGGCGGCACCGCGCCGTCGGAGACGTTCCGGCGCGGACGTGGGGCGAGCGCATCCTCGCCGGGGTGCCGGCCGGGTACGTCCACCTCGACGAGGTCGCGGTGGGAAGGGGCGTGCCGCAGGGGCGATGGCTCGGGGTCTACTGCATGGCGGTCGAGCCGCACGCCAGGCGGCGCGGGCTGGGCGCGGCCGTGCTGCGCACCCTGCTCGCCTGGGGACGGCGGCGTGGCGCGACCAGTGCGTACCTGGTGGTGACGGAGGCCAACTCCGGCGCCCGCGCGCTCTATGAGCGTGAGGGCTTCACCGTCGCCGGCCGCTATCACTACCGCGTGCGACCCTGACCGAATCCCTGCCGCGTACGGCCGTGACGGACGGCACCGCCGGGGGCCGCCCGCGCCGGCATGGCCGGTCGCGACACCCGTACGGCGGCCGCAGGCCGCGGCGCGTGATCGTCCACGAGGCCCCGCGCTCACCGGCTTCGGGGCCGAGCCGAGGGAACGCTCGCGGACAGGCCGCCGCGGACACTGCCTACGGCCCCGGGGACCCCACCGGCACCGTCTCCGCCGTGAACACCCGGGGGAAGTGGGGGAAGCACGGGGGAACGGCGGTCGGGCCGGGCTGCCACCCGGGTCCGCGGCCTGCCTGGCGACGGCTTACAGGGCGACGGCGCGCGAAGCCGACATCGTCGTCACACGCTGTCGTGACGCTCCGGCGCGCCGTCTACAGGTCAGCGCTCGCCGTCAGGGGCGGTCGCGGGGGATGCGCTGAGTCGGGCCGACTCGTCCTGGATCTCAGCACCTTTGTCGCGCAGTACAGCCACGTGCTGACGCCCGTGGTGGGCGCAGAACAGCAACTCCCCACCCACGGGCAGGGTCGCGCGGATGTAGGCCTGAGCGCCGCACCGGTCGCACCGGTCCAGGGCCGTCAGCGGCTTGGCGGGGGCGAGAGCTCCAGTCACGTATCGCCTTTCGGGTCGCCCCACATCTGTGGGGACGTTGGCGTCAGTCACTTGGGACAACATCTAACCGGAAGAAGGCCTTCCCAATCATGCTCGGACTACGCCCAGAGCAGAATGATCGGGAAAGTGACCGGGATCACATCGAAAGTGCCGGTCACCGTGCTGCGCCTGGCAAGCTTGTACGCGTACAAACATGAGTGGCGTTAAGCTGCGTACGCGTGTTCGATTGATAAGTGGGAGCTGGGTGTGACTGCGGTTCGCGCGGAGACGGGATACACCGCCCGTCATCTCTCTGTGCTCGAAGGCCTCGAGGCCGTCCGCAAGCGCCCGGGGATGTACATCGGCTCCACCGACACACGCGGCCTCATGCACTGCCTCTGGGAGATCGTGGACAACGCGGTCGACGAGGCGCTCGGGGGTTACTGCACCCGCATCGAGGTCGAGCTGCACAAGGACGGCTCCATCGAGGTCCGTGACAACGGGCGCGGCATTCCCGTGGACATCGAGCCCAAGACCGGCCTCGCCGGCGTCGAGCTCGTCTACACCAAGCTCCACGCGGGCGGCAAGTTCGGCGGCGGCTCCTACGGCGCCTCGGGCGGCCTGCACGGCGTCGGCGCCTCGGTGGTCAACGCGCTGTCCTCCCGGGTGGACGTGGAGGTCGACCGCGACGGCAGGGTCCACCAGATCAGCTTCCGCCGGGGAGTGCCCGGCGTGTTCGACGGCGACGGCCCGACGGCCAAGTTCCGCAAGAAGTCCGGGCTGCGCGACGGCGGCCCGGCCCCGCGGGGCGTCACCGGCACCCGCGTCCGCTTCTGGGCCGACCGGCAGATCTTCCTGCCGGAGGCGGAGGTCTCCCTCGACGAGATCCACGTACGGCTGCGCCAGACGGCCTTCCTGGTGCCGGGCCTGACGCTCGTGGTCCGCGACGCCCGCGGCGAGGAGCCGAGCGAGGAGACGTTCAGCTTCGACGGCGGCATCAGCGAGTTCACCGAGTTCCTGTCGCGTGACGAGGCCGTGTGCGACGTGCTGCGGCTGCAGGGCGTGGGCCACTTCCACGAGACGGTCCCCGTGCTCGACGAGCAGGGCCACATGACGCCGACCGAGATCGAGCGGGAGCTCAGCGTCGACGTCGCGCTCCGCTGGGGCAAGGGCTACGAGACGACCGTGCGCTCCTTCGTGAACGTGATCGCCACGCCGAAGGGCGGCACCCACGTGGCCGGGTTCGAGCGGGCGCTGGTCCGCACGATCAACGAGCAGCTCAGGGAGACCCGGCTGCTGAAGAACGGCGACGAGCCGGTCACCAAGGAGGACATCCTCGAAGGGCTGACCGCGGTGGTCACCGTGCGGGTCCCCGAGCCGCAGTTCGAGGGCCAGACCAAGGAGGTGCTCGGCACCTCGGCGGCCAGCCGCATCGTCGCCCACGTGGTCACCCGGGAGCTGAAGGCGCTGTTCGCCAACCCCAAGCGCGGGCAGAAGCAGCAGCTGCGCGCGGTGCTCGAGAAGGTGGTCGCCGCCGCCAAGGCCCGCATCGCCGCCCGCGAGCACCGCGACAACCAGCGGCGCAAGTCCGCACTGGAAAACTCGGCGCTGCCCGCGAAGCTCGTCGACTGCCGCAGCGACGACGTCGACCGCAGCGAGCTGTTCATCGTCGAGGGCGACTCCGCGCTGGGCACGGCCAAGCTCGCCCGCGACTCGGAGTTCCAGGCCCTGCTGCCGATCCGGGGCAAGATCCTGAACGTGCAGAAGGCGTCGGTCTCCGACATGCTCAAGAACGCCGAGTGCGCCGCGATCATCCAGGTGGTCGGCGCGGGGTCGGGCCGTACGTTCGACATCGACTCGGCCCGCTACGGGAAGATCATCTTAATGGCGGACGCGGACGTGGACGGCGCGCACATCCGCTGCCTGCTGCTCACGCTCTTCCACCGCTACATGAAGCCGATGGTCGAGGCCGGGCGGGTGTTCGCCGCGGTGCCGCCGCTGCACCGCATCGAGGTCACCAACCCCGGGCGTGGCCAGGACAAGTACATCTACACCTACAGCGACGCCGAGCTGCACAAGGTCCTGCGCGACCTGGAGCGGCGCGGCAAGCGCTGGAAGGACCCCGTCCAGCGCTACAAGGGCCTCGGCGAGATGGACGCCGACCAGCTCGCCGAGACGACCATGGACCCCCGTCACCGCGTCCTGCGGCGTGTGCGGATCGAGGACGCGGAGGAGGCCGAGCGCATCTTCAACCTCCTCATGGGCAGCGAGGTCGGCCCGCGCCGCGAGTTCATCATCGGCAGCGCCGCCGAGGTCGACCGCGACCACATCGACGCCTGACCCGCCACCTCGCCGCGCGGCAGACGCCAGAGCACCGGACGGCCGGCGGTCAATAGTGGAGCACCGGGCGGTGGAGTGCCGCGGCGAGTGCGAAGCGCACGGTGGTGGAGTGACGGACGGCCGGCGGCGGCCTGCCGGCGCTGTGCGGCGAGATCGACCCCGCCGCGGGGGCCGGCTGATCTTCGAGCCCTCGTCGCGCCGGTTTGGCAGAGTCGGCGGGTGGCGGGGCGTCGGGCCGCCGCGGACGGTGACGCCCGGCGGCGCCTGACGGACCGGATCCGCTCGGCCGGAGCCGGACGCGCCGGCCTTCGCGGTCGTCCGGCCCGCGGCCGTCCTCGGTGCCGGTGCTCAGAGCGAGCAGTGTGGACAGGGCCGGCTCTCGCCGGCCGGAGGCCTGCCCTCCCGGCGTCTCCGCCGCCCGCCGGGGAATGGATCAGGGTTTGACCTCGCGCAGACGCCCGGTCTCGACCTCGTAGATGAAGCCTCGCACCGAGTCCTTGTGCGGGATGAACGGGTCGGCCTTGATGCGGTTGAGCGACTGGACGACGTCCGCCTCGAGGTCGGAGAACGCCTCGGCGGCCCAGTCGGGCTTGATCCCGACCTCGGCCTCGATGCCGCGGCGGAAGTCGTCGTCGGTGAAGGTCAGCATGCCGCAGTCGGTGTGGTGGATGAGGATGATCTCCCGGGTGCCGAGCAGGCGCTGGCTGATGGCGAGGCTGCGCCGCTCATCGGCGGTCACCACGCCGCCGGCGTTGCGGATGACGTGGGCGTCGCCCTCGGTCAGGCCCAGCAGGCCGTACACGTTGAGCCGGGCGTCCATGCAGGCGACGACCGCCACGCCGCGCGCCGGAGGCAGCGGCAGGTGCCCCTTGTCGAATTCCGCGGCGTAGCGCTCGGCGTTGGCGAGGAGTTCGTCGGTGACGCTCATGTGGTGCCCTTTCGGATCGGACGGAACCGCCGGGCCCACTATTGTCGATTATTCCTACTGGGTCAATAGGTAATGTGACGGTCGGTGAGGAGAATGTGTCCGATGGTTACCGGCTCAGCCGGACTCGATCGGTCCACCGGCTCAGCCGGACTCGATCTCCAGCGTGCTGACCCGGTTGCGGGCCTCCAGCATGCCCTGCCGGTAGAGCTCGTCCCAGTTCGGGTCGTCGTCCTTGATGGCCCTGACCGTCTGCCTGGACAGCTCCACCGGCCCGTTGCGGCCGTGAGCGACCTTGCGTATGACGATCAGGGTCCAGCCGTTCTCCATGACCGTGTCGGTCTCCCAGCGGGGTGCGCCGGCCGCGTCCCGCCCGGACGCCGGTTTCGCCCCGCGCGCGAGCAGCACGAGCAGATAGATGAGCACGGCGATGACGATGAGCGTCACCGGAAGGGCGAACAGGCGCATCGGGGATCCCGGCTCCCTACTTGGTGGGCAGAGCGACGCCTCCAGTATTGCCCGGCGCGTAGACCGTGATGCCCTGGGGCAGGGCCTTCAGCTTCTCGATCTCCGCACATGTGGGGCACTTGTTGTAGCCGTCCTGTCGGGCCTTGTTGGCCTCCGCCTCGGCACGCGCCTGGGCGACCTTCGCCTGCGCCTCGGTGACCTTCGCGAACGCGGCCTGTGCCTGGTTGACCGCCTCCTGGACCTCGGTGGGCAGGGTGACCCGCGAGAGGTTGAAGTGGATGTTGGTCAGGTAGTCGGCGCCGAGAGTCGACCTCAGGTCCTCCGCCAGGCTCGTGTTCACCGCGTTCTGGATTTTGGCGATGTTCGCGTTGTTGCCCTGCTGCGGCAGGCCCGCCTGCCGGCCGTTGCTGTTGTTCTGCACGAGCGCGCAGGAGGAGACCAGCTCGGCGCAGCGGAAGTTGTTGATCTGGGTGCGCAGGTCGTTGTCGATCACCGGCCGGATGATCTGGTCGAGGAAGGCCGACCAGCCCTCGTCGCCCTCCCAGGGGTAGTAGGTACCGCCGTTGGCGCTGCGGAACTTACGCGTGCCGAACTTGTCGTCGAACGACTTCAGCGTCTCGTGGTCGAGGTTGAGCCCGAAGTACAGCGTGCCCTCGATGCCCATGTTGACGCCGTCGCTGCTCGGCACGTTGACCACGTCGACGCCGGACCTCTCGCCCCCGCCGGAGTCCGAGGTGATCGTGTAGAACCGCTGCTGCGCCGGATAGCGGTGAATCTGGGACCACCAGCCGGTCCAGGTGACTCCGGAGCCGGGGTCGATGACCTGGCGGACCTTGTTGTCGTCGAGCGGCCCGCCGTCCCGTACGACCGCCACCTCTCCACCGCTGGTGCGCTCGAACCCGCTGAACGCGCCGATCAGGGTCGGCGCTCCGGCGACGATGAGCGCGAGGATCGCCAAGATGGCGACGCCGCGGTAGGACCGGCGCGACGTGCCGCCGGAGGAGGTGGAGGAAGTGCGGGGCATGCGGGCTCCTGTGGGGGCTTGGAACCGGTGGCGTGACCGGAAAGACGCGTTTCGGATTTAGCAGGAGAACGTAGCAGCCACCCGTTCCGGTTCCGCCCCGTCGCCGGCACGCCGCCGGTCCAGGAGAACGCCATCGCCTGCCCCGGATGCGCCATCGCTCGCCCCGGTTCCGTCCCGTCGCCGGTGCACCGCTCGCCCTGTTCGGTCCTGTTGCCGGTGCACCGGCCGCTCAGGGTTCCGTCCCGCTGCCGGTGCGCCGCCGTTCCCGGAGACGCCGCCCGCCCGCCTCGTACGGCGGGCTCGTGCGTAGCTCGCCCCTGCGGGGATCAGATCTCGACGGGCAGGAGCCGTCCCGTGTGCACGTCGTACAGCGCGCCGCCCACGGCGAGGTCCTTCGGCAGGTAGGGGCTGGACGTGATGCGGGTGAGGTCGTGCCGCAGCGCGGCCCTCTGGTCGGGGACCGTCTGGAACTCCAGGCTGCGGGTGTCGATGCCGTACTCGGCGGCGATGAGGTTGTGCACGTCGTCGTCGGTCGACTTGGACATCCTGCAGTCGGTGTGCGGCATCACCAGCACGCGATGGACGCCGAGCAGGTAGACGGCGAGGACGAGGGTGCGCAGGACGTCGTCGGTCACCCTGGCGCCGGCGTTGCGCAGGATCTTCGCGTCACCGGCGGCCAGGCCGAGCAGGCCGAGGGGGTCGATGCGGGAGTCCATGCACGTCACCACGGCCAGCCCGCGCGCGGCGCGGCCGCTGAGCCCGGAGTGGGTGAACGTGCTCGCGTACTTCTCGTTGGCGGCGAGCAGATCGTCGAAGGCAGCGGTCATGCCACAGATGGTGCCGGACGCCCATTTTGTCGCTCTCCGCGGGGGGGCGGTCTTCCCCGCCTCCCCGCGGACGGCTCCCGTCGCGACGCGGCGGCCTTCGCCCGGCCGGCGCCCCCTCAGCTGATCAGGAAGTTGCCGAAAGCCCACGGCTCCGAGCTGCGCTTGCCCGGCTTGAACCGCCGGAACGGGTCGTAGTCGTACTGGTCGGGCCGCCAGTCGGTCCGCACGGACGGGCACGGCCCGAGGTAGGGATTGGCGATCTCCAGCACGCGCTCGTGGTCGATGTCGTCGGGCACGCGCAGGCCCGCCCGCGGGTTCTCGATCATCCAGAAGATCGCACCGAGCACCGACGCCGCCACCTGGAGGGTGGTCGCGTTCTGGTGGGGCACGAGCTCGCGGGCCTCCTCGATGCCGAGCTGCGAGCCGGTCCACCAGCCGTTGAGGTCGTGGCCGAGGAGCAGGACACCCAGCTCGTCCATGCCCGAGGTGATCTCGTCGGTCATGATCCGCTGCTCGGTCTGCAGCCGGTGCCCGGTCATCATGCACTCGTGGAGCGAGGCCATCGCCGCGTCGGTGGGCAGGTAGGCGTAGTGGACCGTGGGCCGG
This sequence comes from Microbispora rosea subsp. aerata, assembly GCF_014647835.1. Taxonomy (GTDB): domain Bacteria; phylum Actinomycetota; class Actinomycetes; order Streptosporangiales; family Streptosporangiaceae; genus Microbispora; species Microbispora aerata. Next base: position 108,713 of record NZ_BMPY01000003.1, on the reverse strand, counting down.
TAGACGGCCGTGTCGCCGTCCCACACGGTCAGGCGGTCACTGATCGTGTACGCCTCGCCGTGCCTGATCACCATTCCCGCGATCGGGCCGCCGATGGGCACCCACGACCGCACCATCGTGGAGATTCCGGTCCGGGCGAGGCAGATCTGGTTCTTCGGACCCTCGGTATAGGTGTAGGCGAGGGGCGGCAGTTCCGGTTCGTGGGTGCCCCATCCCATCTCGGCCGGGGCGATGCCCTCCTCGTAGAAGCCCTCCACCGACCAGGTGTTGACGAACTCGCCGACGCGCTTGGGCTCGGCCGCGATCTGCGTGTCCCGCTCGGAGATGTGGATGACCTTCGTGCCGGTCTCCATGGCGAGCCGGGCGAAGTCCGAGTCGGCCAGCGCGGACTCCAGCCTGGTCCGGCGGCCCTCGTCGAGGGACGCGAGCGTGCCCGGCTCCTTCAGCATGGTCGTCGCGATGTCGGTGAGGGCGACCTTGACCCAGTGGCTCACCAGGCCGGGATTGGCCCCGTGCTCGACGATCGCGGTCGGGCCGTCCGGCGCCCACGACGCCGCGCGCTTCCTGAGCGCCTGGTGGCGGCTGTAGAGCGTCCGCTCCCGCGGGTCGGTGTTCTCCTGGTCGGCGTACGGATCCCAGACCTCGACCGAGGTGTCAACGTAGAGCACGCCGTGGTGCTGGCACCACTCGATGATGTCGCCGGTGTCGATGTTCCAGCTCAGGTTGATGAGCAGGTCTCCGGCCCCGAGGTGCTCGCCGAGCACGGTGGCGATGTTGTCGGGGGTGATCCGGACACGCCGGTAGACCGCGCCGGCGGCGAGCGTGTCGGGAATCTTCTCCGCGAGGTCTTCGAAGTCCATCACCGTCAGCCGGCGGAAGTCCATGTCGATGTGCCGCAGCAACAGCGGCTGGAGACACCGCGAGACCGAGCCGCAGCCCAACAGGAGAACCTTTCCGTTGAACGTTATGCGGGGACCTGCCGGCATTGTTCGCCTCCTCGGAGATAAGGAATTCGGGGACCGGGTGAAGTCGGAGCGCCGGCGTCCTCGCCGGACGGTGTGGGCGGGCCCGCCGCCGGCACGGCTACGGCCGGTTCACCGCCGTCCGCGGCCGGCGGGGGCCGCGGCGACGCGGGTGCCGTTCCGCGGGACGGCCGTGCGACCCGCCGTCGGCGGTGTGAAGGGGCTGGGCCGTCGCCGTGCGGCGTGGCGGGCGTGCGGGACGGAGACCGGGCTCATCAGTTCCTCTCGAGTTCCGCGTGGCCGTGACCGTCCGGCACCCCGGCGGTCTCGTCCCGCGCCTCGTGTCCCGAGTAGACGCTGATCCCGGCGATGATCAGCACGCCGCTCACCACCTGCCAGATCGTCAGTCCCTCGCTCAGGAACACCACCGCGACGGCGACGCCGAAGACCGGTATGAGGTTCAGGGCGATGGCGGCGTAGGAGGTCCTGACGCGCGAGATCGCGTAGTTGTAGAGCAGGAAGCTCAGCGCGTACCCCACGATCCCGGACACCGCGGCGACCACCCAGGCGGAGACCGGCTCGCCGATCGGCACGCTTTCCGCACCGGTGAGCCACTGGAAGCACGCGACCGGGACCGCGAAGGCGAGGCCGTAGGTGAACTGGTAGGTCGTCATCGTCAGGGCGTCGACCTTCTTGGCCGTCGACCCGGCGAGCACGACGTAGACGGCGGCGCTGAGCACGCCCGCCAGCACCAGCAGGTCACCGATCCGCAGAGAGGCCGTCGCGCCCGAGCCCTCCAGCAGGATGACCCCGGCGAGCGCCATCGCGGTCGCGAGCAGCATCCTCCGGCTCAGCCGCTCCCGCAGGAAGATGAACGACAGCCCCATCGCGAAGAAGGACTCCATCCCCACCAGCAGCGCGGCGTTGGCCGCCGTGGTGTGGATGAGCCCGAAATTGATCAGCGCGTACGACAGCGCGGGCTCGAAGAAGCCCAGCAGCATGAGACGGATGTGTCCCGTGGTGCGCCGATATCCGCGGATCAGGAGCACGGTCCACAGCACGGCCGACGAGGCCGCGAGCTGGATGGCCAGCAGCGACATCGGGGCCATGCCTTCGAGCGCGGTTTTGGTCAGCGTCGCCGAGCTGCCCCAGAAGAACATGGCCAGTATGAGCGCCACCTGATATCGCGCCATTCGCTATCTCCCCCTTACGAGGGATTCGCGAGTGCGATGTCCCGGAGATCCCCAAAGTGTCGCTTTTGTAGTGTTTGTAGCGGATTTCGTCGTCGATTCTCCGGCTCGACCAGGCCGATAAGGGATATGCGATTCCATCCAGATATTGGACCGTACGAGAAACAGCGCTGGAAAGAGAGGATCGAGCACCCGTACGCGGGCGCGGGCTCCCACGGCGGGCCCCGGCCTCACCTCCGCGTCTCCAGGAGAGCCGGCCCGAGCGTGCCGGCCGCCACCTCGATCTCGACGTCCGGCGGCAGCGGGGCGAAGAACGACACCGGCCGTGATGTCTGCGAGACCGTCGGGGTGAGGAGCCCGCGGACGCGGCGAGGTTCGCCGTCCCGCAGGGCCGACCAGAGCGCCCGGCCGAACTCCGGCATGATCGGGTAAGCCGACTGGGCGAGGACCAGGGCCGCCCATGCCTCCAGCGCCAGCGCCACACCGGCCCGCGAAGAGCCCGGCCGCGCGGCGTACGTCCTGGCGTTGGCCGCGGCGTGCGCGCGCGACAGCCGTACCAGCTCGATCAGGCAGCGTACGGCGGCGGCGGGGGAGAACGACCGCGCGGAGTAGTGCGTCCAGCACCGCTCCGCGACGGCGGACACCGCGGCGACGAAAGCCTCCTGGGAGGGCGTGAGCGTGGCCGACTCCAGCGAGGGGTGCGGGCGCAGCGAGCCCAGCCGGCCGAACAGATCGGAGAGCCAGCCCTGCCACCGGCCGGCGAGCTCCTCGTCCACCAGCCGGCGCAGGCCGTCCCAGGTGAAAGACGTCCGCTCCGCCTCGGGCCGGTGGTAGGCGAGGGCGAAGCGCACCACGTCGCCCGGCACCCGCCCCAGCATCGACTCCGCCCAGATCGCGTGGGCACGGCTCTTGGAGAACTTCTCCCGGTCCAGTTCCAGGAACTCGTTGGTGACGAAGGCGCTGGGAAGACGCAGGCCGGCGTCGTAGGCCATCATCAGCGCGGGGAACAAAATCGCGTGGAAATATCCGTTGTCGAATCCGAAGAACTGGACGACGGACGAGGCGTTCCACGCCGCGCGCCAATCCGCCGCCCCGCCGCTGCGCAGCGCGGCGAAATAACCGGGCACCATCTCCGCCCACACGTACACGCGCTGATCGGTGAAGCCGGGGACCGGCACGGGGATTCCCCAGTCGGTGGGATGGGTGACGGGGATGTCGGGAAGCCGCGTCGCGAGCATCGCGTCGCACAGCTCTTCCAGCTGCGCGCTCATGGTGACCGAGGCGTGGAACGAGCGGAGCCGCTCGGCGTAGTCGTCCAGCGGGAAGACCAGCCGCTCGCACTGCCTCGTCTCCGGCGTGGCCCCACAGCGATTGCAGACCGGATCGCCGAGATCGACGCACTGGTTCGGGAACGCGCACTCCTCGCAGGAGTTTCCGTCGCTGTCCGCGCCGCAGTGCGGGCACCTGCCGGAGACGTGCGCCTCGAACAGATAGCGGTCGCATCGCGGGCAGTGCAGCGCCGGGCCCGTCCGCGGCACGATCTTCCCGGTCTGGTAGAGCCGGGTGACGAAGTCCCGCACCATCTCCCGGTGGACGGGGGACCGCTGCGGAATCACGAACGCGTCCAGCGAGAAGCCCGCCGCGCGGAAGACCGCCCGCAGCGCCTCGGCATAGTCGCCGGCCATCTCGACCGGGTCGACGCCGCGCTCGATCGCGCGGGTGAGCACATAGCTCTGGTGAGTGTCGGCCCCGGTCACGAAACGGACCTGCTCGCCCTCCAGCCGGCGCGCCCGCGCGTATATGTCGGCCGCGGAATAGGGTCCGGACAGGTGCCCCAGATGCAGGTCGCCGTTCGGCGTGGGAGGGGCGGCGGTGACTGTCGTCGGCATGGTTCGGCGCTGTCCTTCGTTCACAGGTCGATGGCACCGAACGAGGCGGGCCAGTAAATGGAGAGGAACACCAGTGGTTCGGTGTCGCTGTCGTTGCGCAGCCAATGGGTTAGGTCGCCGGGGATGAGAACCATCGAAGGCGCCGTCACCCGGGCGGTCTCCTCGCCGACGGCCATCGTGCCGTGACCGGACAGCACGACGAACGCCTCGTTCTCCTCGTGCCGATGCGGCACGGTCTGCCTGTTCGCCTCGAGGACGGCATATCCGCATCCCCAGTCGGCGGCCTCCTCGCCCGCGTGCGGGTAGAGGTGCTGGTAGCAAACGCCATAAGCCGGCTCGAACCGAAGATTGGCGATGTCTCTGATCATCATGGCGGGGACCCGGCGGCTTTCGCGGTTCGGATCCGGCCGTAATCACCGATCACGCCAGCATTGATAACATCCGCGTCCGTCACCCGATCCTGCCAAGTCGGCGCGCGTCACTGCCGGCAGTCGGCAGGGCCCTGCCAAACTCCAGGTCGCGGCGGTTCCGGGGCGGACTCGACGCCGGCCGGATCGGCCGTTCGCCCGCGGCCGCGTCCCGGCGTCCGTCGCGCAATCGCTTCGGTGAGCTGTGATATGGCGCCCCTTCATCGCACATGGCTGAATGGCGTTGAGATCGTTCCAATTCGATAATCACCCCAAACGCCGCATCTAGCGACAACTGGCCATGGTTTGCCGCAGATCTCTCACTGAGGAAAGACTTGCCGTACGCTGCCGGGGGATCTTCGCGCAGGCCAGGCGGGCGTTCGCGGGACGTGTATTCCCCGAACGGGGGTGCGGCCGATCCCGCATGTAACAAAGATTCCCTATCATCGCAATCACGACGGCTGACGAGATGCCGTGTCATTCGACATGCGTGCGGTCAGCGCGCACATCGCGGACAACCGTCTTGTAGTGGCTGGACCCAGATGTGATAATCCTGCACCGCATCCTGCTGCACGGGGAGACGTGTGAATGAACGCGCAGGTCGGAATCATCAGCGACACCCCCACGTATAGCCGGGGATTGGCGTCCGTGCTCACAGATGCGGGCTTCTGCGTAAACACCCTCCCCAGGGAGTTTGAGCCGCACTCGGCCGCGGGTGTTTCCGCCGCTGTGATCGTGGTGACGTCGACCGAGCACTTCCGCTGCATCGGCAGGGTGGCGCGGCAGGTGCCCGTCGTCTCCGTATTGGCCGATCCGACCGATGGTGAACGCCGTCGCGCTCTGCGACTCGGCGCCTACTCCGCACTTTCGTGGCACTCCGAGCCGACGACCATCGTGCGGGCGGTGCACGCCAGCCTGGCCCGCGAAAGCCTGCTGCCGTACGCGCTCACCCAGTCATTGCTCAGCAACGCCACAGAAAGGATCGATCAGCCGCCTCTGGATTTACAGGAAGTGCAGTGGCTTCGCCAGCTGGCGGCCGGACAGTCCATCGCGTATATCGCCGCCCAGGCCGGATATTCGGAAAGGGAGATGTTTCGCCGGCTGGCGTCCGTCTATCGGAGCATGGGCGTGCGAAATCGATCCCAGGCGATAGCGCAGGCCGCGCGATGGGGATTGCTCGATTCCTACGACGACGCCTGCTCCGCGTGAGCCATTCGAAACGCAGGACGCCGGCGGACCGGCCGGCGCCCCGAGGAAGAGATCGTGACCAATACGCGCATCGACGCAATCTCCAGCAAGATCATCGAAATTCTGCGGCAGGATGGGCGGATCTCCTACTCGGCTCTCGGCAGGGCGGTCGGGCTGTCCGAAGCGGCGACACGCCAGCGCGTGCGGACTCTGCTCGACGCGAGCGTTCTCAAATTCACCTGCGTCGTGGATCTCGAGCGGCTCGGTTTTTCCCGTACGGCGACTCTCGGCATCAGATGTAAGGGCGACCTCGAGGCGGCCCTGGAAAGGATCGGCGCCGTCGACGGGGTCGATCGCCTCGCTCTGACGACCGGATCGGTCGACATCGTGGCCTGGATCTTCGCGGAGAGCGACGAGGGCCTGATTCGCCGGGTCAACGAGATCCGGAACGTCGAAAGCGTGCGGCACGTCGAGATCTTCGCGCACCTCGGGCAGGTTCCGAGGAAACGGCCGCTCGACGACGGCGGAAGCGACCGGCGGCCGTCCTCCGCGGCCTCGCGGTCCTGACCGGCGACCGCCGGTTTCGGGCATATCCCTGCCATCACCCGGCGGGGGTCGGAATCGTCTGGTCAGGGACTGTCTCTCCCTTCAGGGGTTACCAAAGACACGGAAAGGGCGCCTGCCCTTCATGTGACCTCTGATGAGGAGTTTCAGTGTCGGAAACCTCATTGAAGGCGTTCCGGGATTTTGCCGCTCTGCACGATCCGCCCACCCCTTTCGTCGCCATTGACCTCGATGTCGTCGCTCTCCGGTACCGGGAGCTGACGGCGGCGTTTCCCGCGGCGACCTCTTATTACGCGGTCAAGGCGAATCCGCATCCCGAGGTGATCGCCACACTCCGCGATCTCGGATCGTCCTTCGACGTGGCCAGCCGCGGTGAGATCGAACTGTGTCTGGGGCTCGGGGTGGAACCGAGCCGGATCTCCTTCGGCAACACGATCAAAAAGCACGAGGACATCGCTTTCGCGGCGGCGCACGGGATAAAGCTGTACGCCTTCGACAGCGAGGCCGAGCTGCGGAAGATAGCCGACGCCGCCCCCGGGGCCACCGTCGCCTGCCGGATCCTCGTGAGCAGCGAGGGCGCCCAGTGGCCGCTCAGCCGGAAGTTCGGCTGCGACGTCACGATGGCGGTCGATCTGCTGGTTCTCGCGGCCGAACTGGGGCTGACCCCCTGTGGCGTCTCCTTCCACGTGGGCTCGCAGCAGCTGCGTCCGGAGAGCTGGGACGCGGGTGTCGAGTCGGCCGCCGCGATCTTCGCGGAGGCCCGGCAGCGCGGCGTCGAGCTTTCCACGGTGAATCTGGGCGGAGGACTGCCGGCGAACTACGGCCCGGAGGTGCCGGCTCTGGAGGAGTACGCCAAGCGCATCCACGAGTCGATCGCGAACAGGTTCGCCGACCGGCCCGTGGACATCGTGCTCGAACCCGGGAGGTTCATCGCCGGAGACGCCGGCGTGCTCCGGTCGCGCGTTCTGCTCATCTCGAAGAAGTCCTACAACGCGCACGAGCGGTGGGTCTACCTGGACATCGGCCGCTTCGGCGGGCTCGCGGAGACCGAGGGCGAGGCGATCGAATATCCGCTCGTCTGCGAGAACGACACCGGGGCCGAGGTCGGACCGGTCATCCTCGCCGGGCCCACCTGCGACAGCGCCGACATCCTGTACGAGCGCAAGCCCCGCTACCTGAGCCTGGATCTGCGGATCGGCGACTACATCGACTTCCTCGGCTGCGGCGCCTACACCTCCACCTACGCCTCCGTGGGATTCAACGGCATTCCGCCCGTCGCGACCTACTGTTACCGGGGAGCGGATCTTGCATAACTGGACTTATTTGGATAGATCACTCCGAGATCTCCTCGACGGGCTGCCCCAGCTTCCCTCCGGCACCGACTTCGGCGAGGACATCGAGCAGGCGAACAAGGTGCTGCTGTCGGACGCGGCCTACGAGGACAAGCGGGCCGCGCTCTTCCACTGGATCGGGCGCAGGCAGCCGTGTCTTTTCGGGCGGCTCGCCGCCCACCAGGACAAGGGGCCGGCCGCGTCGAAGGGACTCGGCGCGACGCTCTGCTGGATCGACGAGGAGGACATTGACGCCGGCGCCGAGCACGTCAGCGCGAAGATCCAAAGCGCCCGCCGGGCCTGGAAGGACGTCGCCGAGCAGGGATTGTCGAGCGCGTTTCTCATCATGTTCAACTCGGCGCGGCTGGCGTACGCCGCGCCGGGTGAAGAGCTGCTGCGGGCGTGCCTCGCCCTGTCGGAGCTGTATCTCGTGGAGCACATTCCGATCGCGCCCGACGCGATATACACCGAGGCCATTCCGCTGCGCCGCCCCGACGGCGCGCTGACGATGTTCAGAGCGGGCTGCAACATCTTCTACTCGGGCGCGCACGGGACGCGCAATCACGACAGGCGGGTCCCCGGCGGTCTCATGTTCTCGATGAACTCCGTCGGGCACTACGCGAACACCCTCGTGATGAAAGGGATGGCGGGCAGCCTCGAGGAGGCCGTTGACTTCGTCCGGGCCACCGCGTGGCGGTCGGTCGGCAACGGCGGGATAGGTCACCCGACCCTGCCGAGCGCGAGCTGGCACAACCGGCGAAGCTGCCCGCTCGACGAGGGGATCGCAAGCAAGATCCCCCGGCATCTCCCGTCGTACATTCCGAAGGATTTCGACCCGTTGCGTTACTCGGCGACGTACCACACCGACGTCCTCGTGCCCACCGAGGTCACCGTGGACGGCCGGCGCCTGGAGGATTCGTACGGGGACGCGGAAGTCTGGTCGAATCTGATGCTCGACTACTTCACGCCCGAGGTCTTCCCGCCGGGCCACGTCAACTACGGGATGTTTCACGGCCACCCCGTGGACGACAACAGCAAATATCACAATCCCTGGGGGTCGCTGCGGGCGCACAACTCCGAGGACTTCGTCTACTGACCCCGCCGTCGATTCCAGCGGCGAGAACGGCACGGGCCAACGGGTTCTCGCCAACCCCCGCTGCCAGGCTGTTTGTACAGGAACGGAGGTCAGTCCACCGGCGGGATCCGATCTATCGTGGCGATCGTGCACACCGTGGCGATCCTGGCACTGGACCATGTCATCCCGTTCGACCTGGCGACCCCCATCGAGGTGTTCGGCCGCACCCGCCTGCCGGACGGCCGCACGCCCTACCGGGTGCGGGTGTGCGGGCCCGCCCCCGAGGTGACGGCCGGGGCGTTCGCCCTGCGCGTGCCGTACGGCCTGGACACGCTCGCGGAGGCCGACACGGTCATCGTCCCCGGCCGTTCGGAGCGGGCCGGGCCGCCCCCGCCCGAGGCGCTGGAGGCCCTGCGCGGGGCGGCCGCGCGGGGCACCCGCCTCGCCTCGATCTGCGCGGGCGCGTTCACGCTCGCGGCGGCCGGGCTGCTGGACGGCCTGCGGGCGACCACGCACTGGGCGGCGGCGCACGAGCTGGCCCGGCGGTTCCCGTCGGTGGACGTGTGGCCCGACGTGCTGTACGTCGACAACGGGCAGGTGCTCACCTCCGCGGGCGCGGCGGCGGGGCTCGACCTGTGCCTGCACATGATCAGACGCGATCACGGCTCGGCCGTCGCGGCCGACGCCGCGCGCCTGTCGGTGATGCCGCTGGAGCGGGAGGGCGGCCAGGCCCAGTTCATCGTCCACGAGCATCCGCCGGTGCCCAGCGGCTCACTGCTGGAGCCGGTGCTGGCGTGGATCGAGGACAACCTCGGCCGCGACATCACCCTGGCGGAGCTGGCGGCCCGCAGCGGGATGAGCGAGCGCACCTTCAGCCGGCGCTTCCGCCAGCAGACCGGCACCACTCCGCTGCAGTGGCTGCTGCGCGCCCGGGTGCGGCGGGCGCAGTATCTGCTGGAGAACACCGACCACGGCATCGAGCGCATCGCCGCGCAGGCCGGGTTCGGGTCGCCGACCGCGTTCCGGGAGCGGTTCAAGCGGGTCGTGGGAACCACGCCGCAGGCATACCGCGCGTCGTTCCGGGGCGGCCCGGCGGCCACCTGAACCGGAGTCCGCCCGGCCATAGCGGGCCGATCCCGCCCGGCCTCAACGGACGCGGCTGAGCCGTCTTTGACCGCTCATGACCCGCCGCGCGTGGCCCCGGCGACGCCTCGCCGCCTTGTCGCCCCACCCGTCACCCAAGAAACTCGTGGTTATCACGGCGGGCGCGGCTCGCTGCGAGGATCGCTCGCGGGTTTCGCGTACTTCGCGGCCCCCGGCGTCGTCGCCCATGACTCCGCTACGGGCGACGACTCCGTCTCGCCGCGGTGCGGTGTTGTCCCCACCCGCTCACCCGGGCCAGAAGCTCGCGGTTATCGCGGCGGGTGCGGCCCGCTGCGAGGATCGCTCGCGGGAGTCGTCGCCCAAGGCTCAGCTATGGGCGACGACGCCTCCGCCTGGAGCTATTCGGCCTCAGGAGAGCGGCTCTTCACCGCCGGTGTCGCCGGTGGTGGCCATGCCGCCCTCGGTCGCGGTCTCCCCGCCGCCGTCCGTGCCCAGTGCGCCGCCGATCGCGGCGACGGCGTGCACGAGGCGTACGCCCGAACCGTCGCGGCGGCCCAGCTCCTCCGGCAGCGGCACCGGCTTGCCCGTGGCGGACACGGCCTTGACGGGCGCCGGGCCGGCGTAGGCGAGCAGCAGGACGTCCTCGCCCTTCAGGAAGCGCTGGGCGCGCACGCCGCCGGTGGCGCGCCCCTTCGGCGGGAAGTCGGCGTAGTCGGAGACCTTGCCCGAGCCCATCTGGGTGCCGGGCAGGGCGGTGGAGGAGCCGGCGACCGTCACCACGCGCGCCTCCCGGGTGGGATCGACCGCGCCGAAGAAGACGACCTTCGCGCTCCCGTCGAGGCGCACACCGGCCATGCCGCCCGCCGGGCGGCCCTGGGGCCGTACGACGGAGGCCGGGAAGCGCAGGAGCTGCGCGTCGCTGGTGATGAAGACCAGATCGTGGTCGGCGGAGGTCAGCTCCACGGCGCCCACCACCGCGTCGCCGTCTCGCAGCCCGATCACCTCGAACTCGTCGCGGTTCACGGGATATTCGGGCACGACCCGCTTGACCACGCCCTGTCTGGTGCCGAGCGCGAGCCCCGGCCCGTCGGGGTCGAGCGCGCCCAGGCCGACGACCTTCTCGTCCGGTTCGAGCGAGACGTACTCCGAGACGGGATGCCCGCCGGCCAGCGAGGGCGGATTGGCCGAGGGCGGCAGCGCGGGCAGGTCGAGCACCGAGACCCGGATCATCCGGCCCTTCGAGGTCACCACGCCCACCTCCCCGCGTACGGTCGAGCGGACCACCGACACGAGCACGTCGTGCGGCGTTCGGTCGCCCTCACCGGAGATCGGCGAGGCGTCGTTCGTACGGGCGAGCAGGCCGGTGGACGACAGCAGCACCAGGCAGGGGTCGTCGGCCACCTCCAGCGGCACGGCGGCGGTGGCGACGGCCTCGGACGACTCCAGCAGGACCGTGCGGCGCGGCGTGCCGTACTTCTTGGCCACCTCGGCGAGCTCGGCCGACACGACCTTGCGCAGCCGGTCGTCCGAGCCGAGGATCTCGTTCAGCTCGGCGATGTCGGCCTGGAGCTGCTCCTTCTCCCGGTCGAGCTCCAGCTTGTCGTAGCGGGTGAGGCGGCGCAGCGGCGTGTCGAGGATGTAGTTCGCCTGGATCTCGCTCAGCTCGAAGGTCTCCATGAGCCGCGCGCGGGCCTGAGCGGAGTCGTCGGATCCGCGGATCACCTGGATGACCTGGTCGATGTTGAGCAGCGCGATGATGAGGCCGTCGACCAGGTGAAGCCGTTCCTCACGCTTGCGCAGCCGGAAGCGCGACCGCCTGCGCACGACGTCGAGCCGGTGGTCCACGTAGACCGACAGCAGCTCGCGCAGGCCGAGCGTGCGCGGCTGACCGTCGACCAGGGCGACGTTGTTGATGCCGAAGCTCTCCTCCATCGGCGTCAGCCGATAGAGCTCCTCCAGCACGGCCTCCGGGTTGAAGCCGTTCTTCACCTCGATGACCAGGCGCAGGCCCTTGTGCCGGTCGGTCAGGTCCTTGAGGTCGGAGATGCCGGTGAGTTTCTTCGCGTTCACCAGCTCTTTGATCTTGGCGACGACCCGCTCGGGGCCGACGTTGAACGGCAGCTCGGTGACGACGATGCCCTTGCGGCGCGGGGTGACCTGCTCGATCGTCGCCTTGGCCCGCATCTTGAAGGTGCCGCGGCCGGTCTCGTACGCGTCCCTGACGCCGTCCAGGCCGATGATCGTGCCCCCGGTCGGCAGGTCGGGGCCGGGGACGAAGCGCATGAGCTCGTCCAGCGTCGCGTTCGGCTTCTTGATGAGGTAGCGGGCGGCCGCGATGACCTCGCCGAGGTTGTGCGGGGCCATGTTGGTGGCCATGCCGACCGCGATGCCGGAGGCGCCGTTGACCAGCAGGTTCGGGAACGCCGACGGCATGACCGACGGCTCGGTCTCCTGGCCGTCGTAGTTGGGCTTGAAGTCGACGGTGTCCTCGTCGATCGACTGCACCATGAGCATGGCGGCCGGGGCGAGGCGGGCCTCGGTGTACCGCATCGCGGCGGGCAGATCGTCGGGGGAGCCGAAGTTGCCGTGCCCGTCCACCAGCGGCAGGCGCATCGAGAACGGCTGCGCGAGCCGTACGAGCGCGTCGTAGATGGCCGAGTCGCCGTGCGGGTGCAGCTTGCCCATCACCTCGCCGACGACGCGGGAGGACTTGACGTGCCCGTGGTCGGGCCGCAGGCCCATCTCGCTCATCGAGTAGAGGATGCGGCGCTGGACGGGCTTGAGGCCGTCGCGCGCGTCGGGCAGCGCGCGCTGGTAGATCACCGAGTAGGCGTACTCAAGGAAGCTCGTCCGCATCTCCGCGGACACGTCGATGTCGACGATCCGCTCCTCGAAGTCCTCGTCCGGCGGGGGTGTCGTCGTGCGTCGGGCCATGTCGTGGTTTCCTGCGTGTCGAGGAGCCGGACCCCGGCCGTCGGGACCGGGGAGGGCGAACGTCGGTGATAGGTCTCGAACATTCTGCCGAGAGTCCATCCTGTTCGCGACTCACCACCATACTGCCGGGTCCGCGCCCGCCGTCCCGGCTTCCCCGGCGGGACCGCCCTCACCGCCTCGGAAAGAGCCGCTCCGCGCCCGCCGCCCCGATCAAGCGCGCTTCACCGTACGGCCGACGCGCCGGGGCTCCGAAGCGGTGTCCTCAGGGGCGCTCGGGCGGCCAGTCGTAGGGGCGGGTGCCGATTGCGCGGTCAGTCGCGGGGACCGGCGCCGGGCCAGGGGCCGGGCGTCTCGCCCGTGTCCACGTCGCCCGGCACGTTGAGCTTCTCGTCGTAGATCCGGAAACCCCTGGCCTTGTAGTTCGCCAGCGCCACCGGTCCGTCGAGTGAGCAGGTGTGCACCCAGACCCGCCGCGTGGGCGGCAGCTCGGGCCGGCGCCCGGCGATGTCCCAGGCGCGTGCGGTGCCCTCGCCGAGCAGCCAGCCGCCGAGGCCCTGACCGATCGCGTACGGCAGCAGCCCGAAGTAGGCGATCTCGACCTCGCCGTCCCTGGCGTCCAGCTCCACATATCCGGCCGGGGTGCCGCGCACCCAGGCCACCCAGGTCTCGACGCCGGGCCGGTCGAGCCATTCCTTCCACTGCTTCCACGTCCACGGCAGCCGCTCGGTCCACTGCCAGTCGCCGCCCACGGCCGTGTAGAGGAAGCGGCTGAACTCGGGGCTGGGGACCTCGGCGCGGGCGACCTGCGCGGGGATCGCCGGGGGCCGCCCCGGCCGCAGGTCGGCGGGGCTGGTCTGTTCGAGATACCAGGTGGTCACGTCCATAGCGGCACTCATCCAACCACGACGCCCGTCCAAGGCCCGGCCGTGCCCCGGCACGCCCGAGGGCCGCCTGCGCGGCCCCGCACCCCGCCGGGTCTATCGCCCCGGGCGAAATGGTCGGCGGGACCTGGTACCAATGGGCGGGTGAGCGAAGAAGAGGTGACGCTGCGGGAAGAGGCCGAGGCCCGGCTGCGGGCGCTCGCCGGCGATCACGCGCGGCTGCGCGACGACCAGTGGGCGGCGATCAAGGCCCTGGTCATGGACCGCAGGCGCGCGCTGGTCGTGCAGCGCACCGGCTGGGGGAAGTCGGCCGTCTACTTCATCGCGACCGCGCTGCTGCGCGAGCTCGGCGAGGGGCCGACGGTCATCGTCTCCCCGCTTCTGGCGTTGATGCGCAACCAGATCGCCGCGGCCGAGCGGGCCGGCATCCACGCCGAGACGATCAACTCGGCCAACCCCGAGGAGTGGGAGAAGGTCTACGGCCAGGTCGCCGAGGGCGTGGTCGACGTGCTGCTGGTCAGCCCGGAGCGGCTGAACAACCCCGACTTCCGCGACAACGTGCTGCCCGAGCTGGCCGGCAGCGCCGGGCTCCTGGTGATCGACGAGGCCCACTGCATCTCCGACTGGGGCCACGACTTCCGGCCCGACTATCGCAGGCTCCGCACGCTGCTCGCGGAGCTGCCGCCGGGCATCCCCGTGCTGGCCACGACGGCCACGGCCAACGCCCGGGTCACCCGCGACGTCGCCGAGCAGCTCGCCGTCACCTCCGAGTGGGACGAGCTGCCCGGCGGCGAGGTCTTCGTGCTGCGCGGGCCGCTGGAGCGTGAGAGCCTCCACCTGAGCGTCGTACGGCTGGGCGGAGCCGACCAGCGGCTCGCCTGGCTGGCCAGGGCGCTGCATGAGCTGCCGGGCTCCGGCATCGTCTATACGCTGACGGTCGCCGCGGCCCAGGAGATCGCCGCGTACCTGCGCGAGCAGGGCCACACCGTCACCGCGTACACCGGCCAGACCGAGCCCGCGGACCGGCTCGCGGCGGAGGACGACCTGCTCAACAACCGGGTCAAGGCGCTGGTGGCGACCTCGGCGCTGGGCATGGGCTTCGACAAACCCGACCTGGGCTTCGTCGTCCACGTGGGCGCGCCCGCCTCGCCGGTGGCGTACTACCAGCAGGTGGGCCGGGCCGGGCGCGGGGTCGAGCGGGCCGAGGTCATCCTGCTGCCCGGCCCGGAGGACCGGGAGATCTGGAACTACTTCGCCTCGCTCGCCTTCCCGCCGGAGGGCGTGGTCAGGGCGACGCTGGAGGCGCTGTCCGAGGGTGGCGTGCTGTCCACCGCCGCGCTGGAGACGAGGGTCGACCTCAGCCGCGGCCGGCTGGAGATGATGCTCAAGGTGCTCGACGTGGACGGCGCCGTACGCCGGGTCAAGGGCGGCTGGGAGGCCACCGGCGAGCCGTGGAGCTACGACGCCGAGCGCTACGCCCGGGTGGCCGCCGAGCGCCGCGCGGAGCAGGAGGCGATGCTCGGCTACATCGCGACCACCGAGTGCCGGGAGCAGTATCTGCGCCGTCACCTCGACGACGAGTCGGCGACGCCGTGCGGCAGGTGTGACAACTGCACCGGGGCCCGCCGTCCCGCCGAGGTGCCGGAGGACGCCGTACGGGCCGCCCGGCAGCGGCTCGCGCGTCCCGGCGTCGAAATCGAGCCGCGCCGCCAGTGGCCCACGGGGCTGCCGGACCTGAAGGGGCGGATCAAGCCGGAGCTGTGCGCCGAGCCGGGCCGCGCGCTCGGCCGCCTGACCGACATCGGCTGGGGCACCCGGCTGCGCGAACTGTTCGCGGCGGGGGACGGCCCGGTCCCCGACGACGTGTTCGCGGCCGTGATCGAGGTGCTGAAGGCGTGGGAGTGGGAGCGGCGCCCGGTCGCGGTGGTCGCGGTGCCGTCGGGCACGCGGCCGGCGCTGGTCGGGTCGCTCGCCGAGCGGCTCGCCCAGGTCGGCCGGCTGCACTATCTCGGGACGCTCGGATATCGCAACGGACCGCCCCCGGCCCGGCACAACAGCGCCCAGCGGGTGACGGCCGTCCGGGGGACGCTCGCGATGCCGCGTGAGCTCGCCGCGCGGATCGCGGCGGCGGACGGGCCGGTGCTGCTGGTGGACGACCGGGTGGACACCGGGTGGACGATGGCGCTGGCCGCCGCTCAGGTCCGGCACGCCGGGGCGCCCGCCGTGCTGCCGCTGGCCCTGGCCGTCACCGGCTGACCGCTCCGCCGGCCCCGGCCGGTCGCGCCCGCGCGCCGCCCGGCCCGGGAAGCCCGGCCTGAGAAGGAGAGACCGTCCCGAGCGGGAGAAGCCGCCGCCCGTCCCGAGCGGGGGAGATCAGAGGCGGGGGCGGGCGCCGAGGTTGGCGATGCACTTGGCGGCGAGGGCGTTGCCCGCCGCCAGCGCCTCGGCGGGCGGCTTGCCGTCCAGCCAGGCGGGCAGGAACCCGGCGGTGAAGGCGTCGCCGGCGCCGGTGCCGTCCACCACACGGTCGACGACCTCGGCGGGCGCCCGGACCGGCTCGGAACGGTTGTTGGAGAACCAGAGCGCGCCCTCGGTGTTGAGCTTGATCACGACCTGCGGGAACCAGGCGGTCAGCACCTTGGCCGCCGCGGAGGGGTCGTCCCTGCCGGTGAGCACCCTGGCCTGGTCGGCGTTGGCGAACAGCAGCTTCGCGCCGTCGGTCCACTCCAGGAACGGCTCGGCGCCGGTCCGCTCCAGCGGGGCCGCGGAGGCGCAGTCCACGGAGATCGACATGCCGGCCCGGCGGGCCATGTCGAGCGCGGCGAGGCCGGCGTCGCGCGACCCCTCGTTGATCAGCGTGTAGCCCGACATGTGCAGGTGGCCGCCGGCGGTGAACAGGTCGCGCGGCAGGTCCTCGGGGGACAGCGCGGCGTTGGCGCCGGGGTCGGACAGCATGGTCCGCTCGCCCTTGTGCGTCACGAGCACGACGCAGGTGCCGGTCGGCCGCTCGGGGTCCATGACGAGCCGGGCGTCCACGCCGTACCCCATGAGCTCCATGTCGCGGTTGCGGCCGGTGATGTCGGCGCCGCGGCGTCCGATGAAGGCGACCTCAGAGCCCTCCACGGCGAGCCAGGAGGCGATGTTGGCACCGGAGCCGCCACCGTGCATGGTCACGACGGCCGGGGTGTCGCTCGCCCTGGCAAGAGGGAACTTCGCGCGGGCGACCGCGTCCGTCATGAGATCGCCCACCACGACGACCCGCGTCATGATGTCACCACCTTGCCAACTGCTTGTGGAGGTGAGCCATGCCCTGGGAGGGGCGGCGTCCTCTCCTTGCTGTGAGGCTGACGTCCAAAAACCTAACAGCTTCCGGGGGTGCCGTGGGGTGGAGAGCGGACAGACGGGCACAGTCGATGCACAAGCGTTGCCCAATTCGTCGCGTCAGTGCTGGTAAATCCCGTATAAGCGGGTCGCGAACCGTGGTCCGCCGGCCGTTAGAAATCTCTCAATCCAGGCCAACCCGGGCGCGGCTAGCCTCGATTGCGTGCACCCTCAGTACCCCGCCCACTGGGAGGCGGACGTCGTGCTGTCCGACGGCGGCACCGCCCACGTCCGCCCGATCAGGCCCGACGACGCCGACATGCTGCGCGCGTTCTACTCGCGCCTGTCCGCGGAGTCGATCTACTTCCGGTACTTCGGGCCGCGGCCGCGGCTGACCGACAAAGACGTGGTCTGGTTCACCAACGTCGACTACGACAACCGCGTCGCCCTGATCGCCACGATCGGCACCGAGATGGTGGCGGTCGTGCGGTATGACCGGATGCCGCAGCGCGACCACGCCGAGGTGGCCTTCCTGGTCGAGGACGCCCACCAGGGCAGGGGCGTGGCCTCGGTGCTGATGGAGCACCTGCGGGCCGCCGCGCGCGAGCGCGGGATCAAGACGTTCGTCGCGGACGTGCTGCCGGGCAACCACCGCATGATGGGCCTGTTCCGCCAGGCGGGTTACACGGCGCAGAGCCAGTTCGAGGACGGCGTCGTCCGCATGACGCTCGATTTGTCCAGCACAGAGACCGCGCTGGAGGTCCGGCTCGCCCGCGAGCACCGCGCCGAGGCGCGCTCGATCGCCCGGCTGCTGACGCCGGAGTCGGTCGCGGTGATCGGCGCGAGCCGCGAGCCGGGCGGCATCGGCCAGACGGTCCTGCGCAACCTGCTCGCCGCCGACTTCACCGGGCCCGTCTACCCCGTCCACCGGCACGTACGGGCCGTGGCGGGCGTGCGGGCCTACCGCAGCGTGTCGGCGATCGACGGCGAGGTGGACCTGGCCGTGCTGGCGGTCCCCGCCGAGGGCGTGCTCGAGCTCGTCGAGGAGTGCGCGGAGAAGGGCGTGAAGGGCCTGGTCGTGGTCTCCTCGGGCTTCGGCGAGACCGGGCCGGAGGGCCGGGCCCGCCAGGAGGAGCTGGTGCGCATCGCCCGGGCGTACGGCATGCGGGTCGTGGGCCCCAACTGCCTGGGCATCGCCAACACCGACCCCGCCGTACGGCTCAACGCGACGCTCGCGGCGACCCTGCCGGGCCGGGGAAGGGTCGGGTTCTTCAGCCAGTCGGGCGCGCTCGGCACCGCCCTGCTGCAGCGGGTGGCGCAGCGCGGCATGGGCATCTCGACGTTCGTCTCGGCCGGCAACCGGGCGGACGTGTCCGGCAACGACCTCCTTCAGTACTGGGAGGAAGACCCGGCGACCGACGTGATCCTGCTCTACCTGGAGTCCATCGGGAACCCGCGCAAGTTCGCCCGGCTGGCCCGGCGGATCTCCCGGTCGAAGCCGATCGTGGTGGTCAAGTCGCGCGGCGTCCCCGGCGGGCACCGCGCGCCCGTGCTCGCGCTGCCCGACAGCGCGCTGAGCTCGCTGTTCGCGCAGGCCGGGGTCATCCGGGTGGACGACCTGGTGCAGCTTTTCGACGTCGCCCAGCTCCTGGCGCACCAGCCGCTGCCCGCCGGGCCGCGGGTGGGGGTGGTCGGCAACTCCGACGCGCTCACGCTGCTCGCCGAGGAGGCGTGCGCCGGGGCCGGCCTGCGGCCGAGCCCGCCGGTGAACCTCGGCGCCCGCGCCGGCGGCGCCGAGTTCGCCGAGGCGCTGCGGCGCGTGCTGCCCGAGGTGGACGCCGCCGTCGCGATCTACATGCCGCCGATCCCCGGCGACTGCCGCGAGGTGGCCGAGGCGCTGGTGGCGGCGGCGCGGGAGTCCGGCAAACCGGTGCTCGCCACCTTCCAGGGCGAGCTGGGCATGCCGGCCGAGCTGCGCGTGACCAGCCCCGGCGACGAGTCCCCTCAGCGCGGGTCGATCCCGTCCTACCCCGCGCCGGAGGAGGCGGTGCGCGCGCTGGCCCACGTCGTGCGGTACGCCCAGTGGCGCGGCAGGCCGCCGGGCACGGTCCCGGTGATCGAGGGGATCGACACCGCCGCGGCGCGGGAGATCGTCACCGCCGCCCTGGCCGGTGCGGGGCCGGACGGCGAGGAGCGGGAGATCGACGCGACCGCGCTGCTGGCCTGCTACGGGATAGAGGTGTGGCCGGCGCACGTCGCAGCCGACGCCGAGGACGCGGTGGCCGCCGCCGAGCGGATCGGCTGGCCCGTGGTGGTCAAGTCGGCCGACCCGGAGGACGCCCGCCGCGCCGGCACCGTGCGGATCGGCCTCACCGAGCCCGCCGGGGTCCGGCAGGCGTACGCCGACCTCGCCGCGCTCCTCGGGCCGGGCACGCCGCTCGCCGTGCAGCGCATGGCGCCGCAGCCGTCCGTGCCGACCGTCGTCGGCGTGATCCAGGACCGCTACTTCGGCGGGGTCGTCACGTTCGGCCTCGGCGAGGTCACCGCCCGGCTGCTCGGCGACCAGGCGTACCGCCTGGCGCCGCTCACCGCGGAGGACGCGGCCGGGCTGGTGCGGTCGGTCCGCGCCGCGCCGCTGCTGTTCGGCGAGTACGGCTACCAGCCGGTGGCCGTGGAGGCGCTGGAGGACCTGCTGGTGCGGGTGGGACTGCTGGCCGACGCCCTGCCCGAGGTCGCCAGGATGGACCTCGACCAGGTCCTGGTGGGCGCGTCGGGAGTGGCCGTGCTGGGCGCGCGGGCCGTCCTGCGGCCGGTTACCGCGCTGCGTCCCGACGTCGGGCCCCGCCGGCTGAGCTGATCGGCGCGGTGGGCGGAAAACCCGTCCCGTCGTGGTGTGAAACAGGTGTCCCTTACAGGGCAGGATGGACCCATGAGGGAAACCCGAGTCTCCGCCGCGGGCTTGCGCGAGGCCATAGATCGCAGCGGCTACTACCCCGATCTGGTGGCCGACGCCGTCGACTCCGCGCTCGGCAACGAGCCGGTCACGGCGTACGTCGTGCATCACGAGGCCACGTTCGACCCGGCGATGGAGGTGCGCAGGCACGTCACGGTCCTGGTCCTTTCACCCACCCGGCTGCTGGTGTGCCACACCGACGAGCATCCGCCCGCCGACGGCATGCCCGCCTCGCACGCCTCCACCACCACCGAGGCGGTGAGGCTCAGCCGCATCCAGTCGGTCGCCGTGACCAGGGTGGTGCCCGACCCCGCGTCGTACGTGCCCGGCGTCCCCCCGACGGAGGTCACGCTGACGATCGGGTGGGGTGCGATCTCCCATATCGACTTGGAGCCGGCGACCTGCGGCGACGAGAACTGCGAGGCCGACCACGGTTACACCGGCGCGGTCACGGCCGACGATCTGTCCCTGCGGGTCAGCGAGGCGGCCGACGGCCCCGAGGCCGTCGCCCACGTGCTGGCCTTCGCCAAGGCGCTGTCGGAGGCGACCGCCAAGGCGGCGACGGCCTGACCGTTTCCTCACGCCGGGAGGTGTCGTGATCGACCCCCAGCCCTCGGGGGCGGCGCCCGCGGAGCCGTCCGTGGCGTCGCGGGCCGTGCCCGTGCCGTACGCGCCCGCGTACGGCACGGCCTCGCTGGCCGACCTGCCGGGTTCGCTGCTCGCCTCCCTCGGGCTGCCGGTCGAGGGCACGCTGGCGCTGGAGCCGGCCTCGCGGGTGTGCCTGTTCCTCGTGGACGGGCTCGGGGCCGAGCTCCTGGCCGCTCACCCCGAGGCCGCGCCGTTCCTGACGGCACACCTGCGGGGGACGCTCACGGCCGGCTTCCCCTCCTCGACGCCGACCAGCCTGGCCACTCTGGGCACCGGCGCCCCTCCCGGGGAGCACGGCATGGTCGGCATCCAGATGGCCGTCCCGGGGGAGGGGCGGCTGTTCAACTGCCTGCGCTGGACGGCCCCCGGCCTGTCGATCGACCCGGACGTGTGGCAGCCCACGCCGACCGTCTACGAACGCATGGCGGCGGCGGGCGTCGAGCCCGTCTACGTGGCGCCCGCGTCGTTCGACGGCACGGGACTGACCCGCGCCGTCTACCGGGGCATGCGCCACCGGGCGGCCGAAAGCCCCGACGAGCGCGTCGAGGCCGTACGGCAGGCGCTGCGCGAGACCACGTTCGTCACCGTCTACTTCGGCGACGTCGACCGCGCGGGGCACTTCAGCGGGTGGGGCGGCGCCGAGTGGCTCGAACAGGTCGCCGTCGCCGACCGCATGGCCGAGCGCATCGCCGAAGCCCTTCCGCCGGGCGCGGTCTTGTACGTCACGGCCGATCACGGCATGATCAACGCTGCCGACAGGGTGGACGTCGACCTCAGCCAGGACCTGCGCGAGGGCGTGCTCATGCTGGGCGGCGAGCCCCGCGCCCGCCACGTCTACACCTCCCCGGGCGCGGCGGGCGCGGTGCTGGAAACCTGGCGCGAGGTCCTGCGCGGGCGGGCCTGGGTGGTCACCCGCGAGGAGGCCGTCGCCGCGGGCTGGTTCGGCCGCGGCGTCCGCCGCGAGTGGCTCGGCCGCATCGGCGACGTGGTCGCCGTGCCGTACGGCGAGTGCGTGATCGTGGCCTCGGCCGGCGAGCCGGTGGAGACGTCCATGATCGGCTATCACGGCTCGCTCACTCCCGCCGAGCAGAACGTGCCGCTCGTGGAGATCCGCCGCTGACAGTGATGATGTAGATGACGACAGGACGACGACCCCCATCACACTCCAGGAGGCGGCGACCATAGAGGTCGCCGGTGGCGTCGACACCCGTCAAGACACCCACACCGCAGCCGTCATCGACATGGTCGCCGCGAGTGGTCCGCGGGCAGGTGAAGCACGTCGGCGCGACGGCTTGGCGCACGGGCGCGTAACAGCCTTTTGGAGCGACGGCTTGGCACAATGGCTGCGGCACCGTCCGACACCGAGCCGAATGCGAGGAGATCGCATGAGCCCGCTGATCACTGCTGAGGAACTCGCCGCGCTCGGCGACGTCACGATCCTCGACGTCCGCTGGCGGCTGGGCGGGCCGCCCGGCATCGAGGCGTACCAGGAGGGCCACATCCCCGGCGCGGTGTTCTGCGATCTCGACGCCGACCTCGCCGCGCCGCCCGGCCCCGCCGGGCGGCATCCGCTGCCGACGCCGGAGGCGTTCCAGGCGGCGATGCGCCGCCTCGGGGTGTCCGAGGGGCGGCCGGTGGTCGTCTACGACGACGCCGACTCGACGGCGGCGGCCAGAGCATGGTGGACGCTGCGCTACTTCGGCCACGGCGACGTGCGCGTGCTCGACGGCGGACTGCGGGCCTGGACCCGGGCCGGGCTCCCGGTGACCAAGGAGGAGAGACCGGTCACGCCGGGCGACTTCACGGCGCGGCCGGGCGGCATGCCGGTGCTCGACGCCGACCAGGCCGCCGCGCTCGCGGCCGACGGCGTGCTGCTCGACGCCAGGGCCGCCGAGCGCTACCGGGGCGAGGTGGAGCCGATCGACCCGGTCGCCGGGCACATCCCCGGCGCGGTCAGCGCCCCCACCGGCGAGAACGTCGAGCCGAGCGGGCGGTTCCACACCAGGGAGTTCCTCCGCGAGCGCTTCAACAGTCTCGGGGCGGTGGAAGGCATACCGGTCGGCGCGTACTGCGGGTCCGGAGTCACGGCCGCCCACGAGGTGCTCGCGCTGGAGATCGCCGGGCTTCCGGCCTCCCTGTACGTCGGCTCGTGGTCCAACTGGGTCGCCGACCCCGGCAGGCCCGTCGCCACCGGCTGAGGCAGGGGTGAAACGTCAGCCGCTCACCAGCGGCACGTCGCCGGCGCCGAAGCAGACGAATCCCGGCACGGCCGTCTTCTCGGACGCCTGGGCCAGCGCCTCGGCGGGGGAGCGGCCCTCGGCCAGCAGTGTGTGAAACAGCGTCATGAGCGCCAGCGCCTCGTCGTCGCGCACGGGCACCACACCGGCCACCACGCACGCGGTGTCCCCGTTGCGGGCGGCGCTGTCGAGGAAGGCCCCGGCGAGGCCCAGCACCGCGCCGTCCACCGGAGCGTGGGCCATCCCGGCGTCGCAGGCCGACAGCACGACCAGACGGGGGATACGCCGTGCGGTCAGCAGGTCGTAGGCCATGAGCGGCGCGTCGTCGAGCGTGATCTGCGACAGCATGGGCCCACGCGGGCTGAAGATCCCGTGAGCGGCGACGTGGAGCACGTCGGCCCGCTCCAGCGCGCGGAGCACCTCCGCCCTGGTGGCCTCGACACGGCGCGCCCGCCCGTGCACGGCGGCGACGGTGTCAGCTTCGGTCGCGGCGTGGTCGAGGCCCGGTCCCGCGAGCGACAGCACCAGGGGAGCGCGGGCCGGCGCCGGGCGCGGCGCGAGCCACGCGGACGCGTCGGCCGCCACCGACACCGGCCGGCCGCGCAGCGAGGGCAGCAACGGCCAGGGCAGGGTGCACAGCGCTCCGGTGGGCACGATCGTCACCGGCCCGCCCGGCGGGCTCCCCGCCGATGTGAGAATGCCGGGGCCGGACAAGAGGACGCGGTCGAGCGCGGAAAGCTCCCGGGCGAGCGCCTCCTCCGCCGCGCCGGGCAGGGCGTTCGTGTCGCGTAGAGTGCGGCGGCGCAGTCCGTACCTGATCCGTACGGTCGCCTCCACCGCCGCCTGATAGGAGCCGAGCGCCCGCAGCGCGCAGCCCCCGGGGCCGGCCGTGACGGCGAACAGGTCGTCGCCGCACCACACCAGCTCCACCAGGAGCCCGCGCCCGGTCGGCGGGTCGTCGGTGATGGCGCACGGCGGGGAGAACCCCTCGGCGCACGTATCGGGCACCCCTTCCGGCCGTGCCCTGGAGTAAGCGGCATGCGGCGGGAGCGTGGGATCGGCCGTCACGCCGCGCACGACCGCGCGCCACCGCTCGGCCCATTCGAGCACCGTGCGGGCATCTCCCAGCCGCCGGGCCCGCTCGACCGCGATCTCCAGGCCGAACGCGGCGAGATCCTCGGCCGGCCGTGCCGCGTGCACCCGCAGTTCCGCGTCCCGCGCCACATGGCCGTCATCGGAATTGGCGTCGCCCGGGGCGTGCAGCGCCGTGATGCCCTGTGCCGCGGCGGCCAGGGCCCGGTCGAGATCTCCGTTCAGGCGGTGCCGCAACGCCGCCGCGTGCCAGCGGACGAGCGGACGGGCCGCGCCGGCGGCGACGCGGTCGAGCTGCGGACGGGCACGCGCGATCACGCCCAGCCGTACGGCCGCCGCCGCCGCGGTGAGCCGCAACACCGCCGATTCCGCGGACCATCCGCACGCCTCAAGGTCGTCGGCACAGGTGATCGCCCGCAGGATCAGCTCGTCCGCATCCGCGCCCCCGTCCGCATAAGGGTCGTCCCCCGGCTCGCGGGCAGCTCGCTCACCACCGGTGCCGCAGGCCGTCGGCATGGGCGTGCTACCGGCGGCGAATACGTCAGGACCGGCCGGTGTGGCGTTTAGGGGAGTGGGCGCGCCGGGCTCAGCCGGTGGGGGAGCGGGTGTGCCGGGGGCGGCCGGAGGAGCGGGTGCGATGGGATCGGGATCTGAGGGTGGGGCGGCTGACATGGCTTGTGCGAGGCGGGCTCGTACGATGACCTCCTTGGCCAGCGGCAGCCAGGCCGTTCTGCCTTGCGCTTCCAGCTCGGCGAGCGCCGTGCGTGCCGTCGTCAGCGCGAGCGGGGTGTCACCGGCGAGGAGCGCGGCCTGGGCGAGCAGCAGCCGCGCGCCGGGGACCGCCGCCTGCGCCCCGGCCGCCACGAGTTCGGGGACGGCCTGTTCGAGCAGTGTGCGTGCCTCACCGGGCAGCCGCGCGGCCACAAGCGCCTCGGCGAAGTCCGTGCGCATCGCGGCGAGCCGTTCCGGGAAGCCGAACAGCGTGGTCTCGGCCGCGCGGTACCGCGCGAAGGCGGCGGCGATGTCGCCGCGCCTGGCGGCCACGAACGGGAGGTTGCCCTCCGCCAGCATCGCGACGTGGTCGAGACCGGCCGACCTCGCGAGTTCGGCGCACTCGGTCAGGTCGGCCTCGGCCGCGCCGTACTCCCCCAGGTAGGCGTGGGCGAGGCCGCGGTTCACCAGCGCCCCCGCCCGGAAACGGGGATCGTCGTCGAGCAGGCCGATCGCCCGGTCGCAGTGCCGTACGGCCTCCTCGTGCCGTCCCAGCAGGATCAGGGCGACCGAGCGCTGCACGCCGAGCCGCGCGAGGTCCGCTCCCAGGAGGTCGCGCTCGGCGAGGTCGGCGAGGCGCAGGCCGCCCTCGGGGTCGCCGAGCTGGGCGCGGACCGTGACGAGCGACATCCGGGCCTGCGCCACCCGGCGCGGGAACCCTCGCCCGGCCGTGATCGCCTCTTCCAGCCGCTCTCCGGCGAGTTCGAGGTCACCGAGTTCGCGGGCCGCCAGCGCCGCCGCGCGCAGGGCCACCGAGGCCGCCTCGCCGTGCGCGCCCGCCTGCTGCGGCCACCCGGCCAGGTCGAGTACGGCTCTCGCCTCCGCGAGGGCCAGCCGGGGGTCGGTCCCGGAAAGACGCACGGCGGCCTCGGCGCGGTCCACCAGGCGGACGTCCGGCGGAGACTCCGGCCCCGGCCTCACCCCGTCGGTGGTTTCGGCCCGGTGCACGTAGACGCCCGGTGGGGACTGCGGCCCCGGCCTCGCCCCATCGGGGGTTTCGGCGCGGTCCACCAGGCGGACGTCCGGCGGAGACTCCGGTCCCGTCCGCACCTCATCGGCGGTCTCGGTTCGGTGCACGGCCGGCGGGGACTCCGGTCCCGTCCTCACCTCACCGGCGGCCGGGCGGCCCGTCCCGGACGGGCTTGGGCGTTCGTCGCGGGCCGGATGGGGGTCGTCCCGCCCCGTCACCCGCGTACGTGGATCCACCGGGTGAAGACGGGCGGGTGATCGGGCCGGTGGCAGACGACGCTGACCCATCCGGGCGGCAGGCCGGCCACCGCGAAGTGGCCGGTGCCGGAGGGCACGCGCACCTTGGCGATGTGCGGGGTGCGCACCTCGACCCGAGCGTCCGGCCCGGGGGCGGGGGACACCTGACCGGCCACCTCCAGGCGTCCGCCGGCCACGGTCGTCTCGATGTCGATGACCAGGCCGTCCGCGCTGAAGCGGCGGACGCCGGGCTGCGCCGTCTCGGCCGCGGGGGACGAACGGGTGCCCGGGGGCACGGGCAGGTCCACCGGTCTCGCGGGCACGCCTCCGGGCACCCGCAGGTCGAAGGCCGCCCGGGCGGCGGCCGAAACGTTCTCGGGCACCGGATCGGCGCCCACGCCCATGCGCAGGGCCGCCAGCAGATATTCCTCCCTCACCGGGCCTCCTCCTCCACGAGGGCGCGCAGGCGGGCCATGCAGCGGGCCCGGGTGGGGCCGATGCTGCCGACCGGCAGGTTGAGCCGTATCGCTATCTGGGCATATCGCGCCTCGGGATGGAGCACGTAGAGGCGGATCAGCGAGCGGCACGGCTCGCCGAGCAGATCGAGCCTGCGCCATACGTGCCTGCCGAAGTCGGCGTCCACCACGGCGGCCGTCGGGTCGGGCAGCGCGGTGTCCGGCACGTCCATGTCGGAGACCACCTCCCCGCGCGCTTTGCGGCTGAGCCGGGCCGCCTCGTGCCGCGTCGTGGTGACGAGCCACGCGCCGATCCGCTCGGGGTCGCGGATGGTGTCCGCGCTCTCCACGAGCCGCAGCCAGGCGCCCTGCACGGCGTCGGCCGCGTCGGCGGCGCTCAGCCCGAACGCGCGGGCGACCGCCCACATCCTGCCGTCGAACCGGGCGACCAGGTCCTCCCAGACGTCCTGATCGAGGAGGGCGAAGGAGTTGTCTGCCGACATTTATCACTCTGTGTGCTCGGAATAAAGCTCATCGTGACAGGAACTTTACCCACGCCGGCCCGCCACGACCACCCCGAGATCCGCCACCCGCCTGCCGCCGTCGAACAGGCGCCGTACGGCCTGGCCCGGCGGAACCTCCCGGCACAGGCGGGCGAGCGCGCCGGCGACGACCGCGGCGGCGAACGACGTGCCGCTCCAGGTGGCGTAGCCGCGAAAGTCGCCGTAGTCGAGGAAGCTGCTGGTCAGGCCGACACCCTGGGCCCAGACGTCCACCCAGGGGCCGTACGCGGAGAAGCCGGCCCGGGCGTCGCCGTCGAGCGCGCCGACCGCGACCACGCCGGGCAGGGCCGCCGGCCAGAAGGGGCGCGACGACGCGGTGTTGCCCGCGCACGCGACGACGGCGGGGAAGCCGGCGAGCGCCTCGGCCAGCCCGAGGGGCGGCGCGTCGTCGAAGGTGTGCCCGCCGAACGAGAGGTTCACCACGTCGATCGGGCCGCCGCCGCGCAGCACGGCGAGCGCGCGCAGCAGCGCCGCCTCGTCGCACAGGCCGTCGCTGTCGAGCAGGCGCAGGACGCGCAGCCGGACGCCGGGCGCGTGCCGCAGGATCAGCCCGGCCACGAAGGTGCCGTGGCCCGCCTGCCGGTCGAGCGCGCCGTCGCCGTCCGCGTCGGGCGTCTCCGCGATGTCGTCGCTGTACCACCGCTCCAGCCACGGGTGCGGCGCCAGCCCGGTGTCGAGGACCGCCACGGTGACGTCGCACGGCTCACCCGGCTCGTACGGCGGGGCCGTCGCGGGCGCGGGCGGCCCGCCGGGCCCGCCGAAGAACAGCGGCTGGCCGGACAGGACGTGGTTGGGCGAGGCCGCGTGCCCCTGGTCGCGAAGCGTGGCCGTCAGGTCGATCACGTCGGTGCCCGGCGGCAGCCGTACGCGGTGGACGTGGCCGGCGCCGGCGAGGGGCTCGGCGGCCAGGGCCCATCGGGCGACCGCGGCGGGGGAGGAGGTCAGAAGTTCGTCCGGCCGGATGAGAACGGGCCGTCCGGGGAGGGGCTCGACGAGCCGGCTGCGCATGGAAGAACCTTTCCGCGATGGTTACGGAACGCGTTCTTCCCTATTCGTTTGGTCGCCAAGCATCAATCAGGTATGACCCTCCTCTGGTGCCGGGCCGCGACGGACGGTAGTCTCTCCTACAGTCATCCAACCGTGATCATCCCAAGTATGAGGCCGTTGGGGAAGGCGCACCTCATGCGAATTGGGAGGTCCGGTGGCTGCTGCTCGTGGCGTCCTGTACGTCCACTCGGCTCAGCCTGCGCTGTGCCCGCACATCGAGTGGGCCGTCGCAGGCATTCTTGGCGTGCCCGTCGACCTGACGTGGACCGCCCAGCCCGCCGCGCCCGGGACCCTGCGGGCCCAGGCGGAGTGGGAGGGGCGTCCCGGCACGGCGGCGGCGATCGCGTCTTCACTCATGGCCTGGCAGCGCATCCGCTTCGAGATAACCGAGGACGCTTCGCCGGGTGTCGACGGCTCCCGGCACGCCTACACGCCCTCGCTGGGCGCCTTCACCGCGGTCATCGGCGCGAACGGCGACATCCTGATCCCCGAGGATCGGCTGCGCAACGTCATGCTGATGGCGAGACAGGGACGGGTGGTCCTGGAGGAGGAGCTCGACCGCCTGCTCGGCAAGCAGTGGGACGAGGAGCTGGAGTCGTTCCGGTACGCGGGCGAGGGGGCGCCGGTCCGCTGGCTGCACGCCGCCGTCTGAGTCATGCCGCGAAGCTCTGGTTTCCGTGGTTACGTCGCCGTGCGGCCAATTTTGCGCGGATCGTGATAACAACCCTCCCTTGCGCCTTGTGATAACTGCATAGAAAGCCGCGTTTTTCGCGGATATACCGGGACTCGTCCACGTCCGCACCCCCCGACGCGGATTCGAGGAGGAGTCCATGCGCGTTATTGCCCGGTGCCTGGCGATCGGTGTGGCGGCGGCGCTGCTGGCGGGCCCTGCGCCCGCCCGGGCGGCCGCCGCCTACGACTACCATCCGAGCGACGCCGACTGGGCCGACTGCCCGCGGCTTCCGGCCGGCGCCACGCCCGAGACCTGGAGCTGCATCTTCATCATCACCGTGGGCGGCTCGATCAAACTCGGCTCGATCACCCAGGACATCAGCGAGCCGCTGCGCATCACCGTGGCGCAGGGCAAGCTCGCCGACGGCAGCACGGCGGCGGCGTTCGGCAGCGTCGCCGGCGGCCGGATGAAGGTGCCCGGCGGCCTCATCGGCAAGCCGTTCGAGGTGCCCAAGCTCACCGACGTGTACGTGGAGACCCAGGGCACCGGGAAGGTCGAGGCCGGCCCGCTCTTCCCGGGGCACGTCGGCATCAAGATCCGCATGATCCACCCGTTGCTCGGCAAGAAGTGCTACATAGGCGGCGACGCCAACCCGATCGTGCTGAATCCCGAGGTCACCTCGCTCGACCTGACGTCGATCGACGGGACGCCGGTCTTCTCGGCCACGGCCAAGGACACGGCGTTCGCGGTGCCGAAGGCGTCGGGCTGCGGCCTCGACTGGGGCCTGGTCAACACGGCCGTGAACCTGCGGGCCGGGCTGCCCTCGCCGAGCGGCAAGAACGCGGCCGACTTCCAGTGGTTCGTCCGCGGCAAGTCCTACCTGGAGCTTCCCCACCTCACATCCTGACCTCGCCTGGGTCGTACGGTTTCGCGGAGGTGCCGGGCGTACGGGGGCCGGGTCGCGTGGGGACCGGGTCGTACGGTGACCGGGCGCGCCCGGGAGACGCACCCCCTACCGGAGGTGGCCGGGCCCATGGCGGCCGGGTTGCGCGGGGCGACCAGGAGGCGGGTCCTCGCGGATGCGGCTCGGATCAAGGCCGCGACTTCCGGACGGACGCGTACCGATCGCGATCGGTCGCTTTCCCGCCCGGCTCGGGAAAGCCGGCGGGAGTGGCGCGAAGGCGGCGGACCAGCCACCGCGCCATGACGGCGATGGCCGTGAGCATGGCGGCGGCCAGGGCGAGATCGGGCCAGGCGGGACGGCGCACCGCCTCGATGAGCGTCAGCGAGGCGGCCAGGACGACCAGCACGAGGGCGAGCCCGCGGTGGAAGCGCCCCGCTTCGGAGTGCGGCCAGGGCCGCGGCGCCCGCACGATCTCACCGCCGCCTGGGCGGGCGCAGCCGGGCCCGCCGGGGCAGGCGACGCAGGCCGAAGGCCTGGCAAGGTGCGGCTCCCGGTCGGCGGGCCGCGGCGTCCGGCCGGCCGGGCACACCCGGGTGTCGTGATCGGGCCGGATGCGGTGGCGTTCCGGCCGCCGGCCGACGTGCCGGGCCATGCGGTCCAGCCCCGCGGCGGTGACGAGCAGCCCGGCCGCGTAGCCGTACGCGAGGACCGCCTCTGTGGTGAAAATCATGCCGTGTCCACCGGCTCTCGGATGTCCGACAGCCGGGGCGCGGGGGTGACCCCCGTGGCCGGGTCGGCCGCGGCCGGGCGACCCCGGTGGCGTACGCCGAGCCAGGCGATCCGGCAGAAGGGCAGCACGCCGCCGGCGATGAACAACGCGTCGCCGGGCAGGCGCAGCCACTCCAGCAGGGTGTTGGGATCACCGGTGAGGTAGCCCAGCGAGCGCGCCTCGAAGTAGCCGGAGGCCACCGACTCATGAAGCTGCAGCAGGCCGAGCGGCAGCAGGGTGGCGAAGCACATCCAGGCCAGGCCGATGTTGAGGGACCAGAAGGAGACCTTGGCCCATCTCTCCGGCCACCGGTCGGCGGGGATCAGGTAACGCAGCGTGAACAGGCCCAGGGCGACGGCGAGCATGCCGTACACGCCCATCATCGAGGCGTGCGCGTGGTTGGCGGTCAGGCCGGTGCCGATCTCGTAGTAGGAGACGATCGGCAGGTTGATGAGGAAGCCGAAGACGCCGGCCCCGAGGAAGTTCCAAAAGCCCACGGCGACCAGGAACATCACCGCCCAGCGGTGCGGGAAGGGGGTGCGCGACTCCATGTGCTGGCGGGCGCCCAGCTGCACGAACGACCACGCCTCCACGGTCAGGAAGGTCAGCGGCACCACCTCCATCGCGGAGAAGAACGCGCCCAGCGCGAGATGCTCCACGGGCTCGCCGCTGAAATACACGTGATGCATGGTGCCGATCACGCCGCCGGCCGAATAGAGGATGACGTCCAGATAGATCACCACCAGGGCGACCCGTTCCCGTACGACGCCGAGCTGGACGAACATGTACGCGACCATGGCGGTGGTGAACAGTTCGAGGAAGTCCTCCACCCACAGGTGCACCACCCAGAACCGCCAGAAATCGGTGGTGGTGAAGGTGTCGCCGGGCCGGGCCAGCAGACCGACCGCGTAGACGCCGGGGATCGCCAGGCCGGACAGGAAGAACAGCCAGGGCAGGTTGCCGCGGCTGTCCCTCGCCAGGGTCGCGCGCAGCGCCCGCCACATCATCACCGCCCACAGCGCCATGCCCGCGGCGAGCAGGATCTGCCAGACGCGGGGCAGATCGAGCCATTCGAACTGCTGGCTGCCCCAGAAGTTTCCCGGCCGTACGAACCCGTGGATGCTCAGCCCTTCCGCGATCAGGGAACCGGCGGCAACGACGACCAGAGCCGCCAGCAGCGTCCAGGCGAGCGTCCCCTGCGCGCGCGGCTCGTGTCCGGCCATGAGCGGGGCCAGGAAGATCCCGGCCGCGAGGAAGGCGGCCACCACCCAAAACAGCGACAGCTGCAGGTGCCAGGTGCGGGCCAGGTTGAAGGGCAGCAACTCGGCCAGGTCGAAGCCGAAGAAGCTCGTGAGGTCGGCCCGGTAGTGCTCCGTCGCGCCGCCCAGCAGCGCCTGGGCGAGGAAGAGCAGCGCGACGACGAGGAAGAAGTACGCGGTGACCCGCTGGGCGGGAGTGAGCGCCACCCGGTCGGGGGAGCGGAAGTCGATGGTCTCCGCCTGGCGGCCTCGCCAGCCCAGGTGGCCGCCCCACCGGCCGACCGCCCCGAACAGCGCCCCGATGCCCACCAGCAGGGCGACCAGCGACACCACGCTCCACAGCACGATGTCGGCGGTCGGCGCGTTGCCGACCAACGGCTCGGCGGGCCAGTTGTTGGTGTAGGAGTAGCCCGCGCCGGGCCGTTCGGCCGAGGCGATCCAGGCCGTCCAGGACAGGAACGCGGTGAGCTGGTGGATCTGCCGCGGGTCGGTGATCGCGTTCGGGCGCAGCCCCTTGTCCGTACGGGGATCGGCGAAGTAGCCGCGATAGTGCCGGGTCAGCGCGGTGAAGGCGTCCGCCTGCGCCCGCGTGTAGGTCAACACCCCCGTACGGGGGTCGTAGCGGTTGGCCCGGAACTCCTGCCTGACCTGCTCACGGGCCCGGTCGCCGCCGCCGTGGGCGCGCAACGCGGCGGTGGCGGCGCGGCGCAGGTAGTCGGCCGTGAAATCCGGCCCGAGGTAGCCCCCGTGCCCGAGCACCGACCCGTACTGCATGAGCCCGTTGGCGAGGAAGACCTTCTGGCCTTCGGCGACGTCGCGGCCGGTGAACAACTCCTGCCCGGACTCGCTCACCACCAGCCGCGGCACGGGCGGCCCCGCGGTGTAGGTACGGAAGGCGAGCAGCCCCATGACGAAGAACCCGAACACCGCCACCAGCGCCGCTGCCTGAATCCAGCGCCTGGAGACCAGAACCCGTCTGCGCGTCCCCGCCCCTGGAAGCATCGATCACCGTTTCCGATCAGGAGGGGGAGATGCCCTACTCCTATCGGGCGCCCGCCGTACGGGTCGAGGAGACACGCCCGCCCGGGCGGGCCGAGCCTGGGAACTGCCCGGGAAAGCGCGGAAGCGCCGGTCCCCGAGAGGGGACCGGCGCTTCCGCCGGTGACCTTCCACCGGCCTTGTGACGGGCCGGAAGGGGCGTCCGCTGCTCGCGACGCTCCTGGCGCTCGCTGTCCGCCTTGCTCACCGGGACCGGTGAACGTCGGCGGACGGCCCGCCGGGTCGTCAGAGCGGGATGTTGCCGTGGGCGCCGCGGGCCGGGGTGGCCTGGGTGAGCACCCGGGCGATCAGGCCGCGCGTCTTGGCCGGCTCGATCACCTCGTCGATCACGCCGAGGTCGAGGGCGCGCTGGAGACCGCCCGCCGTCTTCTCGTGCTCCTCGGCCAGCTTGGCCTCGAGCGCGGAGCGCTCCTCCTCGGGGACGGCGGCGAGCTCGCGCCGCTTGAGGATGCGGACCGCCGCGACCGCGCCCATGACCGCCACCTCGGCGGTCGGCCAGGCGAACACCCGGGTCGCGCCGAGCGAACGGGAGTTCATCGCGATGTACGCGCCGCCGAACGCCTTGCGCGTGATCAGTGTCACCCTCGGCACCGACGCCTCGGCGAACGCGTGCAGCAGCTTCGCGCCGCGCCGGACGATGCCGTCGTGCTCCTGGCCGACACCGGGCAGGTAGCCGGGCACGTCCACGAGCACCACCAGCGGCACCCCGAAGGCATCACACATCCGGACGAAACGGGCGGCCTTCTCGGCGGAGGTGGAGTCGAGGCAGCCGCCGAGCCGCATCGGGTTGTTGGCGATGACGCCGACCGTGCGGCCGCCGAGCCGGCCCAGGGTGGTGACGATGTTCGGGGCCCACTTCGGGTGCAGCTCCACGCCGGGCTCGTCGAGCAGGCCGTTCACCAGCGGGTGCACGTCGTACGCCCGGCGGGGGTTGTCGGGGAGCAGGCTGCTGAAGTCGACCTCGTCCACCTCGCGCATGCGGCCCTGGTGGCCGAGCAGACAGGCGAGCTGGCGGGCCCTGAGCAGGGCGTCGCCTTCGCTCTTGGCGACGACGTGGACGACGCCGCTGCGCTTGCTGTGCGGCTCCGGCCCGCCGAGCGCGGCCATGTCGGTCTGCTCGCCGGTCACGCTGCGCACGACGTCGGGGCCGGTGACGAAGATGCGGCCGTTGTCGGCGAGGATCACGATGTCGGTCAGGGCCGGGCCGTAGGCGCCGCCGCCGGCCACCGGGCCGACCACGACGGAGATCTGCGGAACGATGCCGGACGCCTTGGTCATGGCGGCGAACACCCGGCCGACCGCGTGCAGCGACTCCGCGCCCTCGGCGAGCCGGGCGCCGCCGGAGTGCCACACGCCGATGATCGGCACCCGCTCGCGTACGGCGACGTCGTAGGCGTGGACGATGTGCTCGCAGCCCTCCGCGCCCATCGCGCCGCCCTGGACGCGGGCGTCGCTGCAGAACGCCACGACCGGCACGCCCTCGATGCGCCCGCTCACCGCGAGCACGCCGCTCTTGTCCTCGGGGGAGATCGGCCGAATCGAGCCCTCGTCCAGCAGGTGGCCGAGGCGCACCAGGGGGTCACGAGGGTCGACGGCGGCCGCTTCGGCGGCGTCGGCCACCGTCCTGCTGTCCAGCACTGTCATTCGAGACTCCCTTGTCAATACGTCGTGAAGGCCACGGCGACGTTGTGTCCGCCGAACCCGAAGGAGTTGTTGATCGCGGCGAGGTGGTCGCCCTCGAGCTTGCGGGGTTCGCCGCGTACGAGGTCGACCTCGATGCCGTCGGCCGGGTCGTCCAGGTTCGCGATGGGCGGCACGATCCGCTCGTGCAGGGCGAGGATCGTGAAGATCGACTCGATGCCGCCGGCGCCGCCGAGGAGGTGGCCGGTCATCGACTTGGTGGCGGTGACGATCGCGTGGCCGCCGATGGCCTCCTTGATCGCCCGGGCCTCGATCTCGTCGCCGAGCGGGGTCGACGTCGCGTGGGCGTTGACGTGGACGACGTCCGACGGGGAGAGATCCGCGTTCCTGAGGGCCCGGAGCATGGCCTCCCTGCCGCCCTTGCCGTCCGGGTCGAGCGCGGTGATGTGGTGGGCGTCGCTGGTGTAACCGGCTCCGGCGGCCACGGCGTAGATGCGGGCGCCGCGGGCCCGGGCGTGCTCCTCCGACTCCAGCACCACGATGCCCGCGCCCTCGCCGAGCACGAAGCCGTCGCGGCCCTTGTCGAAGGGGCGGGAGGCGCGCTCGGGCTCGTCGTTGCGGGTCGACATGGCCCGCGCCGCGGCGAACGACGCCATGTTCAGGCCGTGGATCGCCGCCTCGGTGCCGCCGGCGACCACGATGTCGGCCCGGCCCGAGCGGATCATGTCGATGCCGTAGCCGATGGACTCGGCGCCGGTGGCGCAGGCGCTGACCGTGGCGTGCGCGCCGGCCTTGGCTCCCAGCTCGATGCTGATCCAGCCGGCCGAGCCGTTGGGCATGAGCATGGGCACGGTGAACGGCGACAGCCGGTTCCAGCCCTTCTCCCGGTAGAGGTCGTAGGCGGACAGGATCGTTCCGATCCCGCCGATGCCGCTGCCGACCACCACGCCGAGCCGCTCCCCGTCGACCTCGGGGGCGCCGGCGTCCTGCCAGGCCTGCCTGGCGGCGATCAGCGCGAACTGCTCCGCGCGGTCGAGCCTCCTGGCCTCGGGGCGGGGGAGAACCTCGCCGGGGTCGACGGCCGCCACACCGGCGAACTTCACCGGCACGGTGTCGACCCAGTCCTCGGTGAGCGTGCGGATGCCCGACCGCCCCTCGAGGAGCGCCGACCAGGTCGATGCGACGTCTCCACCGAGGGGCGTCGTCGCGCCGAGCCCGGTGACTACGACACGTACCCGGTCCTTACTCACTTGACTGCACTCCTCTTGATGTTCGGGGCGTGAAAAAAAGGGGGCCGGACGCGCCCTGACGCCTCGCCGGAGGCGGGGCGGGCACGTCCGCGCGGTCGTCGTACGACGAGTGCCGCGACCGCCGAGACCCGCCCTGATGGGCGAAGGCCGGCGGGAGGGGCACCAGGGGTGCCCGGCAAATGCCGCCCGTCGCGAACGGGGTTTCAGATGGATGCGCCGAAAGGCGGAGGAGATGCCCATAGCGAGAGCTATGGGCGACGACTCCGGGTCCCGCGGAGACCGCCTGCGAGCGATCTTCGCGGGGGTGGGGCGACATCGCGGCGAGGAGCCGCCTGAGCCGCACGCGGCGGGGCCGCGATTTGTCGGACTCGACCTAGGCCTGGATGAAGTTGATGACGTCCTTGACGGTCTTCAGGTGCTTGAGCTGGTCGTCGGGGATCTCGACGCCGAACTCGTCCTGGGCCGCGACGGCGATCTCGACCATGGAGAGCGAGTCGATGTCCAGGTCGTCCACGAAGCTCTTCTCCGGGGTGACCTCGTCGGCCGAAATGCCGGTGATCTCGTTGATGATCTTGCCGAGGCCGGCGAGGATCTCCTGCTCGGTCAGTGCCATGTCGCGACTACTCCTTGGATTTTCTGTCTTCCGGGTTTCCTGGGTCGCCCCAGGTCTGTACGGCGGGCCGTACAGGCTTCCTCAGGGGATCTCGATCACCTGGGAGGCGTAGGTGAGTCCGGCGCCGAAGCCCAGCAGCAGGGCCAGGCCGCCCGACTGGACCTCGCCACGCTCGATCATGCGCGAGAGCGCGAGCGGGATCGACGCGGCGGAGGTGTTGCCTGCGAGCACGATGTCCTTGGCGATGACGGCGTTGTCGGCGCCCAGCTTGCGCGCGATGGCCTCGACGATCCGCAGGTTCGCCTGGTGGGGGACGAAGGCGGCCAGGTCGGCGGGGTCCACGCCCGCGCGCTCGCAGGCGAGCTTGGCCACCGGGTGAAGCGCGGTGGTGGCCCAGCGGAACACCGTCTGGCCTTCCTGGTAGAGGAAGGACCGGCGGTCCTTGATCTTGATGGCCTCGGCCTTGTCGCCGGCGCTGCCCCAGGCGACCGGGCCGATGCCCGGCCGGTCGGAGGGGCCGACGACCGCGGCGCCCGCGCCGTCGGCGAAGATCACAGCGGTCGACCGGTCCTCGGGGTCGACCCACTGGGTGAGCTTCTCGCTGCCCACGACCAGCACGTTGGTCGCCGACCCCGACCGTACGGCGTCGGACGCGGCCGACAGCGCGTAGCAGAACCCGGCGCAAGCGGCGTTCAGGTCGAAGGCGCCGGGGGCGGTGATGCCCAGCCGGTGGGCGACGCGGCCGGCGGCGTTGGGGATGGGGGCCTCGATCGTGCAGGTCGCCACGATCACCAGGTCGATGTCGTCGCTGGACAGGCCGCTGGCCGCCAGGGCCTTGCCGCCCGCCTGCACCGCGAGGTCGATCTCCGACTCGTGCGGGCCCGCCACGCGGCGTTCCTTGATGCCGACACGGCTCTGGATCCACTCGTCGCTCGTGTCGAGCCGGGCGGCGAGGTCGTCGTTGGTGACGATCTGGGCGGGCTGATAGCCGCCGAAGGCGAGGATCCTCGCCGCGGGGGCGCCTTGGCCGAGCCTCACTGGAGCACCTCCCGGGCGGTGTCGAGGTCACTGGGAGTCTTGAGCGCCACGGTCTTCACGCCGGGCATGGCCCGCCGGGCCAGGCCGGTCAGCGTGCCGCCGGGAAGCAGTTCGATCATGGTGGTGACGCCGCGCTCGGTCATGGTCGCCATGCAGGCGTCCCAGCGGACCGGGTTGGCCACCTGGTTCACCAGCCGGTCCAGGAACTCGGCTCCCGAGGCGACGGCCCCGCCGTCGGAGTTGGACAGCAGCGTGACCGACGGGTCCGCGGGGGTGAGCGCCGCGGCCTCGGCGCGCATGTGGTCCACGGCGGGAGCCATGTGGACCGTGTGGAAGGCGCCGGCGACGGACAGGGGCCGCACTCGCGCCTTCTCCGGCGGCTCGGCCGCGAAGGCCTCCAGCTGCGCCCGCGTGCCGCCGACGACGATCTGGCCCGCGCCGTTCATGTTCGCGGGGGTCAGCCCGTGCTTGTCGATCGCGGCCAGGACGTCCTCCTCGGCGCCGCCGAGCACCGCGCTCATGCCGGTCTCGGTGACGGCGGCGGCCTTGGCCATGGCCCTGCCGCGCTCGCGCACCAGGGCGAGGGCCTGCTCCGGGGTCAGCACCCCGGCGATCGCCGCCGCGGCGAGCTCGCCCACGCTGTGCCCGGCAACGATGTCCGGCCGGATCCCGAGCGTCTCGAACGACGCCAGCGCGGCCGCCACGAGCAGGGGCTGGGCCACGGCGGTGTCGCGGATCTCGTCGGCGTCGGCGGTGGTTCCGTACGCCACGAGGTCGAGCTCCACGATCTCCGACCACGCGGAGATCCGCTCGCGGAACTCGGGGATCTCGAGCCACGGACTGAGAAATCCTGGGGTTTGGGCGCCTTGGCCCGGAGCGACGATGACGAGCACGTACTCAACCCTGCCCTGTAGAGGTTCACCACACTGATAGAGATCCGAACGAACTTTGTGGCCGCTGAGTTGTGGGGTACCTACAGTTTCGGTGTCGAGGGGGTTAAGTGCCCCGGCTCAGGTTACGGACAGGCGCCCGAGTATGAGACCCACCTGAAGGGTGAATGCGGATCGTCCCTCGGTGGGCTGATACCCGGTCAGTTCGGTGATCTTACGGAGACGGTACCGCACCGTGTTGGGGTGGACGAACAGCAGCCGGGCGGTCGCCTCCAGCGAGGTCCCCTGCTCCAGGTACGTCGCGAGCGTGTCGAGCAGCGGGGTTCCGGCGAGCGGTTTGTAGACGTTCTCCACAAGCTGGGTCCTGGCGTCCTCGTCGCCGTCCAGCGCGCGCTCGGCCAGCAGGTCCTCGGCGAGCACCGGGCGCGGGGCGTCGGGCCAGCCGGCGGCGGCGCGCAGGCCCGCGATGGCGGCGCGGGCCGACCTCGCCGCGGCGTGCAGGTCGGGCACCTCCGGCCCGATCACCACGGGCCCCGGGCCGAAGCGCGCCACCACGCCGCGCGCCGCGTCCTTGACGCCGTCCGCGCCGCCCACGATGACGATGAGCCGGTCGCCCTGCACCCCGGCGAGCAGCTCGTGGCCGAGCCGCCGCCCCTTGTCGCGCAGCCCGTCGATGACGCTCTGCGGGTCCTCGTCGGGGGCGTACCCGGCGAAGACGACGACCGGCGCCGAGGTCCAGCCGAGCGCGGCGGCCCACGAGTGCAGCCCGTCGTCGACCTGGCCGCGCACCAGCGCGTCCACGATCAGCGCCTCCAGCCGCGCGTCCCACGAGCCGCGGGCCTCGGCCTCCCTGGCGTACACCTGGGCGGCGGCGAAGGCGACGTCGCGCGTGTAGCGCAGCATCGCGTTCCGCAGCAGCTCCGCGCCGCCGGGCGCGGCCAGCTCCTCGACCTGGGCCTCGACGACCTCCACGACGATGCGGACGAGGTCGACCGTCTGCTGCAGCGAGACGCTGCGCTTGAGCTCGCGCGGGGCGGTGCCGAAGAACTCGATGCTCGGCGTCGGCCGGCCCTCGCCCGCGTGGCCGAACCACTCCACGAACGCCGCGATGCCGGCCTGCGCGACCAGGCCGACCCACGACCTGTCCTCCGCCGACAACGCGCGATACCAGGCCAGCCGCTCCTCCATCCGGGCCATCGCGGCCGTGCCCAGGCTGCCCATGGCCCGGTCGAGCCGCCGCGCCGTGTCCTCCCGGATCCGGTCGTACTCCCTGGCCTTGTCGTCCTTACGGGTGTTGCCGTCCTCTCGGGTCTTGTCGCTCATCGGCACACCGTCTCCGGTCGCCCGGACGACGTCGTGGTCGTCCCGCCCGTCCGCACGCACCTGTCCGCCGTTCCACGCGCCCCGCTCGCTCACGCCCTCTAGCGTGCCAGGTCGTGGCACTGATCGTGCCGTACGGGGGTGTGGAGCGCGTCGCCGCACGTCGCGGCGGAGGCATCAGTAGCCGATGCGGTGCAGGACGACGATGTCGTTCTGGTCGAAGCGCAGTTCGTAGCCCTCGGTCAGGTAGCTGTTCACCACGCCGCGCAGGTCGTTGTTGACCGAGGCCACGATCCAGGGCGTGCCCCGCTTCTGGTAGTCCCACCACAGCACGGTCGTCCGGCCGGACAGCCGCGCGCCGAAGTCGTCGGTCGCCTCCACCACCACGCCGTCGGGGACCAGGCTCATGGCCTGCTCCCTGGTCTCCGTACGCGGGTCGGGGCGGTAGAAGTCGGGGCTCATCAGGTTGTCGAACGGCCGGTAGGGCACCGTGGTGACCGCGACCGCGAAGACCGCGGCGGCGTAGGCCAGCCGCAGGCCGTGCCCGGGGCGGGGCACCCCGCGCCGCTCCAGCCACCGGATGAGCCGGGCCGCGCCGTCCACCCCGGCCAGCAGCAGGATCACGATCACGAACGCGTCGTAGTGCCAGCCGGTCGACCACCAGTTGTCGGAGTCGGCGAGCAGCCGTTCCATGATCAGCGGCAGCGCCGCCAGGACCAGCGGGGACAGCAGGCACAGGAACAGCGAGGGCCACAGCAGCAGGCCCCAGGTGTCCCACTTCGAGTGGTGGTCGAAGAGCATGGCCACGAACTCGTGGGGCCGCGTGACCGCGCTCCACAGCATCTGCGGCAGGTCGTCGCCGAGCTTGGAGTAGCGCGTGTAGTACGCCGGGTTGCCGCCCGCCAGCGGGATCAGGAACTTGCGCACCACCTCGAACACGGTCAGCCCGGTGAGGGCCAGCCCGGCGCCGAGCCTGCGCTGCCCGGTGAAGAACAGCCAGGCGCCCAGGCCCATCACCATGAGGCCCATGTCCTCTTTGGTGAGCAGCAGGCCGGCCACCGCGAGCAGCCCCGGCAGCCGTTTCCCGGCGTGCAGCCGTTCGATGGCGATCGCGCTCAGCAGCGGCACGAAGGCCACCTCGTGGAACTCGACCGCCGTCGCCTGCGCGATCGGCCAGGAGATCGCGTACGCCACGGAGACGAGGTAGGCGTGCGGGGTGCCGAGCACCCGCCGGGTGAACTTCCACACGAACGGGATGGCCAGGGCGAACAGCACGGCCTGCGCCACCAGCAGCGTCCGCGGCCCGTCGTGCAGCCAGTAGAGGGGGGCCAGCACGGCCAGGATCGGCGAGAAGTGGTCGGCGAGCTGGAGGTAGTCCATGCCGAAGCCGCCGGTGACCCCGCGCAGCGGCACCGTGGGCGCCGAGAAGTTGGAGTATCCGCGCACCGCCTGGTCGAAGATGACCAGGTCGTAGGTGGCCACCTGGAAGTGGGCGAGCCTGAACAGCGACAGCGTCATGTTCAGGGCCGCCGACAGCGCGCACATCACCGACAGCGCGATCAGATGCCGGCGGGAGGCCGGCAGGCGCAGGGCGAGGCGTCGCGCCCGCGTCTCACCGGATGAGCCGGTCTGCCGCCCCTCCGGTTCGGCGGCGGCGGTCGCGCCGGTCTCGCCGGCCACCGGGGTGCCGGCCGTGTCTCCGGGCTCCGCGACGGCCGTTCCGTCCACGGCGGCTGCCTCCAGAGTGTCGTCGGGATCGCTGCCTTTCCGGGGGGAGGCGGCCGGTCGCCCGGGCGTCGCGGCCCCCGTGATCACGATGAGGAGAGTAGGCCCTGCAGGCGGGAACGGTCTACACGGATATGTCCCCGCGGACGCGTCCACGCGGCGCTCGCCGCTCCCACCTGGGCCTTCCGCCGTGCGCCGATGAATCTTTCATCGGCGTTCGCCGAGGTCAGATGACGGCGACGGCCGTGATGAGGCCGATGAAGAAATGCGTCACGCCGAGGAGGACGGCGGCGGGCTGCAGCGTGGCCTCCCGGACGAGCTCTCGCACCGAGATGCCGGCGACCTTGTCGAAGGCGATCATGCCGAGCGTCTGCACGGCGATGCCCACCAGGCCGAACACGAGCGTCGCGAGCAGCCCCTCGCGCAGCACGCCTCCGGACGACCAGATGGAGGCCGCCACGATGAGCCCGACGCCGGCCACGCTGGAGGCGGCCAGCAGCGTGGCGTTCGGGTTCCGGTCGGTACGGATGATCTTGCTGAGCCGCCCGGGGGTCGCCAGGTCGACGACGTAGAACCCGGCGACGAGCAGCAGCACGCCCAGGACGGCGTACGCGAGGATCGCCAGGGCGCCGTGCGAGAGCACCTCGGCGGTGGTGGTTGTGGTGTTCACGGGGTCTTCGCTTTCAGGCGGGATTGCGGTCGGGGACGGAGCTTCGGCCGAGGGTCCGGGGAAGGACGCCTCAGCCGTCGATCCGGTGGGGGACGAAGGACGACGTGTCGTCGGTGACGAGACCCGAGGTCTCCCGGATGCCGAGCCCGGCCGACTCGTCGTCGATCACCCAGGCCCCGAGCACCGGACGCCAGCCGTCGAACTCCGGCAGCGGCAGGAACTCCTGATAGACGAAGCCCTCCGCGCCGTATGCGCCCTCGGTCTCCAGCTCGACGCCCGGCGCGGCGATCCGCACCGAGGCGCCCTCGCGGCCGAGCAGCGGCTTGCGCACGTAGCCCGGGCCGCCGGCCAGCTCGCGGGGCCCGTCGAGGTAGGCGGGCAGCAGGTTCGGGTGGCCCGGGTACAGCTCCCACAGGATCGCCAGCAGGGCCTTGTTGGACAGCAGCATCTTCCACAGCGGCTCGATCCACGTCATCGAGATCTGCTGGGCGAGCGCGTGCGGCGCGAACGGCTCGGAGACGATCCACTCCCAGGGATACAGCTTGCACAGCGTGCGGATCACCCGGTGTTCCATGTCGACGAACCGGTGGTTGAGCGCGTCCCAGCCGATGTCCTCCATGGCGATCGCCGCGGTGACCAGCCCGGCCTGCTCCGCGGTCTCCTGGAGGTAGCCGATGGTCATCGCCTCCTCGCCCGTCTCGTCGGCGCTGGTCCACGCGAAGTGGGCCGGGCCGGTCTGGAGCGTGAGGGACTTCCAGCGGTCGATCAGGCGCTCGTGGATCGAGTTCCACTGGTCGTCGCCGGGATACACGTCCTTCAGCCAGAACCACTGCACGATGGAGCTTTCGACCAGGCTGGTCGGCGTGTCGGCGTTGTACTCCAGCAGCTTGGCCGGCCCGGTGCCGTCGTAGCGCAGGTCGAACCGGCCGAAGACGTGCGGGTCGCGCCGCCGCCACGACTCCGCCACCGCCGTACGGCAGTGCGGCGGGATGCCGAGGTCGGCGAACCGGTCCTCGGCCACGATGTGCTCGGCCGCGGCCAGGCACATCCGGTGCAGCTCCTCGACCTGCTCCTCGAGGGCGAGCACCTCGTCCATGGTGAACACGTAGTGGACGCTCTCGTCCCAGTACGGCCGGGCGAGGCCCTCGGGGTGGGCGGAGCGGTGGAACGCGAGCCCCTGCGACTCGACGATGGCGGCCCAGT
The DNA here is from genome assembly GCF_014647835.1 of Microbispora rosea subsp. aerata. Taxonomy (GTDB): domain Bacteria; phylum Actinomycetota; class Actinomycetes; order Streptosporangiales; family Streptosporangiaceae; genus Microbispora; species Microbispora aerata. The sequence continues at coordinate 65,881 of NZ_BMPY01000003.1, read as the reverse complement.
TCTCCCTGGGCGTCGAGGTCATCCTGAGCATGCCCGCCGCTCAGCTCCCGCCGCCGAAGTGGAACCCGAACCCGCCGCGCTGGACGACCCGCCCGGAGCGCGTCGTGATGTGCGCGCGGGCCGGTCGTATGGTCGTGCCGTTCCTGACCCGGTTGCCCACGCGGTTGCCTCCGTAGTACCAGCGGTACGCGCCGTGCGAGCCGGTGTAGCCGTTCGAGCCGGAGTAGTTGCTGCTGCCGCCGCCGCCGTCGTCATCGTCGTCGCAGTAGTAGTCGTCCACGACGACGTAGGAAGCGTCGGCGTCGTACGTGGTGGTGTCCACGCAGTCGGCGTCGACCTCCTCATAGTCGTTCGCGGTCGCGCAGGCGCCGACGATGAGGACGGACAGCACGCCCAGGGTGCCGAGCTTGATTGCGGTCGAGGACTTGAGCCCACCCGAGGACGGCGTCTTCGGCCGCGGCGCGCCCATGGCCAGGGGATGGATGGGCAGGGAGCCGCCCGGTGATGTCGTCTTCGGTGTGGGGTTGTCCGCGGATTCTGCCAATCGAGCTCCTGCTGTCGAGATCGGCACACTTTATCGTCCAGCTGAACGAACGGACCAGATTTGGGCGCAGTTCCTGATCAGTCCGTTATGTCCCGTCCGGCTGAGGCTCCGCGCGCCGGGTAGCGTCCCGATGTGGACCCCGTCGAGGCACTCAAACGCATCGCCTTCCTGCTGGAACGCGCCGGCGAGCCGACGTACCGGGTGCGCGCCTTCCGCGGCGCCGCCGCCGCGATCGAGGGCCTGCCCCGGGAGGAATTGGCACGGCTCGCGCGCACCGGCGGCCTGACCGAAATGAAGGGGATCGGCAAGGTCACCGCCCTGGTCGTCGCCGAGGCGCTGGACGGCGCGGTCCCCACGTACCTGCGGCGGCTAGAGGACACCGAGGACGTCGACCTGGACGAGGCCGCGTGGGCGCTGCGGTCGGCGCTGCGCGGCGACTTCCACAGCCACTCCGACTGGTCGGACGGCGGATCGCCGATCGAGGAGATGGCCGCCGCCGCCCGCGCGCTCGGTCACGAATACCTGGCGCTGACCGATCACTCGCCCCGGCTGACCGTCGCGCACGGCCTGTCCGCCGACCGGTTGCGCCGCCAGCTCGACGTGGTCGCCGAGCTCAACGAGCGGTACGCCGCGGACGGCGGGCCGCCCTTCCGCATCCTGACCGGCATCGAGGTGGACATCAACGCCGACGGCTCGCTCGACCAGGAGCCCGCTCTGCTCGAACGGCTGGACGTCGTGGTGGCGAGCGTCCACTCGCTGCTGCGGATGGACGCCGCGGACATGACCCGGCGGATGGTCGCCGCGGTGGCCGACCCCCGCGTGGACGTCCTCGGCCACTGCACCGGCCGGGTCGTACGCGGACGAGGGCGGCCGGAGTCGCGGTTCGACGCCGAGATCGTCTTCGAGGCGTGCCGGAGGTTCGGGGTCGCGGTGGAGATCAATTCGCGGCCCGACCGGCTCGATCCGCCCAAGCGCCTGATGCGGCTGGCGTACGAGATGGGCTGTGAGTTCGCGATCGACTCCGACGCCCACGCGCCCGGCCAGCTCGACTGGCAGCGGTTCGGGTGCGAGCGGGCGGCCCTGTGCGGGATACCGCCCGAGCGCGTCCGCAACACCCGTCCCTGGGCGAACGCCGCCGACTTGGGGTGATAGGCGTGTGGCGTCCGAGTGAGGTGAGTCGGGCGGGTTTCGCCGGACTGATCGACGTAGCGTCGAATCATGAAACGCCGCGACGCGCTGGTGAAGGAGCTGCAATCCGGCGAATCCCTGTCGGCCCGCGAGCTGGCCTCGCGCCTCGGGGTCAGCAGGAGCACCGTCGTCCGCGACGTCGCGAAGCTCCGGGAGGCCGGTGTCCCGATCCGGCTCGACCAGGGCGGCTACGCGCTCGCCGGCCCCGAGTCGGTGAAGCGCGCCGTCGACAGGGCGCTGCGCGGGCGGCACGTGCTGCGCCTGGAGTACGTCGACGGCAAGAACGTGCCCACCGTCAGGGACGTCGAGCCGAGCATCTGCCTCGGCGGGCGGGGCGGGCACTGGTATCTGGTGGCCTGGTGCCGCTTACGCGACGACGTGCGCGTCTTCCGGCTCGACCGGATCTCCCGGGCCGAGGTCATGGACGAGCGCTTCCCCGAGCCCGGTCGCGACCGCCTGGCAGAGCTCGCCGAGGCCGTGGGCGGGTGACCCTGTCGTCAAACCGGAGCCACCCGGCCGGTGACCGCGTACCAGGGCGCGCGTGAGAACGAGCCGGGCCGCCCGTGGGTCTCGTCGACGGCCGGGCGGGAGATCGCCTCGGCGGAGTGCGGCGTGCCGGGGTGCGGAAGCGCAGGGCGGCACCCGGGGCCGACGTGCGTAGGCGCACAGGAGTCGAACGCGTCAGCGAGAAATGTCGGTCGGATGGCCTACCCTCTGCGGCGTGAACCGTACCGACCGGCTCTACGCGATCGTCGAGGACCTGCGGGCGATCTCCCCGCGCCGCCGGTCCGCGCGTGAGCTCGCCATGCGCTTCGAGGTGAGCTCGCGGACCATTGAGCGGGACATCTCCGCGCTGCAGCAGGCCGGCGTGCCCATCTACGCGGAGGTCGGGCGCAAGGGAGGCTACGCGCTCGACAAAAGCATGTCCCTGCCCCCGCTCAACTTCACCCCCGCCGAGGCCGTGGCGGTGGCGATCGCCCTCAGCCGCACAGAACAGCAGCCCTTCGCCGACGAGGCGCGCAGCGCGCTGCGCAAGCTCGTCGCCGCCATGCCCGGCCCGCAGGGGGAGCGGGCCCGGCAACTGGCCGCCCGCGTGCAGATCCTCGCCGAGGACGAGCCGGAGGCCCGATTCATCGGGTCGATCGGCCGGGTCATCGAGGAGGCCCTGCTCAAGGGGGTCGTCCTGCGGATTCGGTACGGCGACGCGCAGGGCGCGCTGACGACCAGGGAGGTGGAGCCCGGGGCGTTCGTCGCCGGGCGGAGCGGGTGGTGGTATCTGGTGGCCTGGTGCCGGCTGCGGGACGCCGTCCGCATCTTCCGGCTCGACCGGATCGCCGAGGCCGCACTGACCGAGGAGCCGGTGCCCAACCGGCCCCTTGAGGCGTTCGACGCCGGGATCCCCGACATGATCGCGCGCACGCCGGTGCTGGACTGATCTTGATTCGAAAAAATGTTCGTGAAGCATTGAAAACACCGACAGGGGGGTGTCGCCGAAGGGCGCGAGGCTCTACTCACGCGACGACGACCGGCCACGGCCCACCGAGCACCTTCCCCGGCTCGTCACCGCTCCGGCGCCGTCGCGAAGGAGATCGAGCGCCCAGACACAGGGCCGCAGAGGAAGAGAAACGACGATGACCACTCCCGACGCCCCCACGGCCCCCGCCGTCAACAGGGTCGCCTGGTTCGAGATCGCGAGCGACGACCCCGAGGGCGTCCAGCGCTTCTACGGCGACCTGTTCGGCTGGCGGTTCCGCACCGACGAGGACTCGGCCGCCGTGGGCATGGACTACCGGCTCATCAGCTACGACGGTGACGACGAGGTGAGCGGCGGCGTGTTCGGCACGGGTGACGCCATGCCCGGTCACGCCATCTTCACCGTCCTGGTGCGGGACGTGGCCGAGACCTGCCGGAAGGTGGAGGCCCTGGGCGGCAAGGTGCTCGACGAGGTCGTGGGCAACGAGAACGGCCCCGACTTCGCCTACCTCCGCGACACGTCCGGCAACCTCTTCGGCGTGTTCGCCCCGACTGGTTCCTAACCAGCCCCACCGCCGAAGTGAGCCCACGGCACATCCCAGCCTGGCCACCGCCCCTGGCCCACACCCTTCGCCAGAGTCGGCCTGCGGCACGCCCGGCCCGGCCGCCGGTCCTTCCTGCGGCCTTGACACCCAGCCCTAATGCGGGGCGGGGCGGGAACGTTCGGCTGCTGGTCTTGGCCTGTACCCTTGCAACCCAGCCGGTGGGAGCCTGCCGTGGCCGTGGTCGCCGACCAGTGATGACGCCCAACTTCATCTTCGCGACGGCCGGTGGCTCGCCGACCGGAGCGTTCCACGCCGTCCGAACGCCCGCCGGGACTTCCCGTGCTTCCCCCGCGGCGCCTTCCCCCGGGTTCTTCCCCTGCCGGGCCGTGTGGGCGTCGGACGGCCTTTCCCCACCCCGCCGCGACGGGTGGGGTCCGCCGGCCGCCCGTTCGAGGTGCGGGCGGCCGGCGGCGACGCGTCGCCCCCGCGCATAGCGGTGCTGTGAGCCAGGGCGGCGCGTTGCCCTCGCGCGTGGCGGTGTCGTGAGCCGGTGCCGGTACGTTGCTCCCACGCGTGGCTGCGTCATGGGCCGAGGGCGGCGTGGTGCACGCGTCCGAGGCCGTGTCATGTGCGCGGCGGCGGCCTGTCACGCTTCCGGCTGACGGAGTTGGAGTTGGCGGCGCAGTTCGGCGATCTCCCGCTCCAGGTCGGCCACGTTCGGCGCGGCGGAGTCCGCCTGGTCCTGACCCGGCGTGGCCTGTGGCCGCTGCTGCCCGTACGGCGAGGGGGTGGGACGCACGTACCGCGTGGCGCCGTCGGACCGCTGGGGGTCGTAACCCTCGTCGGATCGCTGGGGATCGTAGTCGCGCGAGCGCGGAGCCTCGTAACCCTCACCCGCCGGCGCGGGGTGGTGACCGTTGACCCGCGGCAGGCTCTGCGGTTGCCAGCCCTGCGGCAGCACCTGGCCGTTGACCGGTGAGCGGTCGTGACCGTCGCCGACCTGCGCGGGGTATCCGCTGCCGTTCAGGCCGGGGTAGGGGCCGCCGTACGCGAGCGAGGGCGACGGCGTGGAGGCGGTGTCCTTCTTGCGCCTGCGCATCAGGATCAGCAGCAGGAGACCGCCGCCGACGACGATCAGCGCACCGGCGCCGATGGCGATCCACACCCACAACGGCTGCGGGGTCTCGTCCTTGCCGGACGAGATCGCCTGCTGCGAGTCGGTGATGTACTTCGCGACGTACGGGTGGCCGGGGAACAGCGCCTGCACCTCGCGGAACTTCGGCAGCGCGTCCTTGTAGTGCCGCTGGAAGAAGTCGTCGAGCGCCTCGTTGTACTTCGTCGTCGTCAGCGACGCGGCGGGCTTGACGTTCTTCTCGTTGAGCTTCTCCTTGATGATCGAGACCGGGAGCACGAAGCTCTCGTTCTCCGACGCCTCGCCGTTCTCGCTCACGGTGCCGGCGATCAGCATGCCGATGACCTTGCCCGCGCGGCTGAAGACCGGGCCGCCGGAGTTGCCGTGGTAGGAGGGCGCCTGCGTCTGGATGTACGGCACGCCTTCCTGGGTGGTGCGCTTGGCGTTGTACGGCCCCTCGGTGAGCGCGGGGTCGAGCTTGGACTCGACGCTGAACCACGGGGTGTTGGTCACCAGGCCCGGGAAGCCGCTGATGTAGAGCGTGTCGCCGGTCTGCACGTCGGCGTCGTCGCCGAGCGGCACGGTGGGCAAGTTCTGCTGGCCGTTGACCTTGAGCAGGGCGAAGTCCTTGCCCGGGTAGCTCTCGCCGACCGACACCAGCTCGGCCGGGACCTCCTTGGCCGTCTTGTCGACGCCGCCGCCCGGCAGGCTCTGCAGCACCGACAGGCTCTTGCGCAGGCCGCGGATCTCCAGGTGGCTGCTGTTGAAGGAGACGTAGACCTGCTGGGCGAGTTCGAGCAGCTCCTTGTCGGCCTCGATGCCCCGCAGACCCTGGATGATCTCCTTGGCGTCCTGCTTGTTGAACTTCTCCAGCGCCTGTCGCGCGAAGGTCTGCGACAGCTCCGCGTCGCTGAGCTGAACGCAGTGCGCGCCGGTGACCATGTAGCCGTCGGGGGTCACCCACCAGCCCGTGCACATGCCGCCGACCTCCGCCTTGGCGGTGCGCTCCGGCCCGACGGGCTGGAGATAGCGGTTGACGTCGGCCGCCATGCGCTGGAACAGAAACTTGGCGATGCTCCGCTCGTCGGAGGGGATCTTGCCGGCGAGCACGGCCTGGGTGGCCTGGTTGACCAGTTCCTGGAACGGGCCCTCCTTGACCTGGCTGGTCGGGACGACGACCTCGCCCGAGTACGTGAGGCTGGTGAGCTGCACGGCCGGGTGGGTGCGGGCGGCCAGCCGGGTGCCGACGGGGATCTCGTCCCCGGTGTCCGCCGTGGCGGGGGCGGCGGTGACCAGGGCGAACGCCGCGAGTGCGGCCATTCCTCCGGTCAGTTTGCCGAAGAATTTCCTGAAATTTCCATCCACGGCCGCAAGCGTGGTGGAACGGTCTTGTTTCCGGCTTGGAGGTGGCTTGGGACCGGACGGCACCGCACTACAAGCCCGCATTCGCGCTGTTCAGAGGGGTGAGGGGTGTGAGCAGTCCAAAGGGGTGAGCGGCGCGGAGACGTCGGCGAGGCAGCAGTACGGAAACGCCGGCGGGGGCCAACCGTGAGCGACACGGAAACGACGACGAGGGCTGCCGTGAGTGGCGGGGAAGCGCTGGCGGGGCCGCGGCACGAAACGTCGGCGGGGGCTGCCGTGAGATGGCGGAAACGCTGGCGGGGGCTGCCGTGGGTGGCGTGCAGAAGGCGGGGGCCGCGCTGTGAGCGACACGGAAACGACGACGAGGGCCGCTGTGAGCGGCGTGGAAGCGACGGCGGCCCCCGCCGCGAGACGGGGGCCGCCGGACGATCCGCGGATCAGACGCCCATCGACTGGGTGTCGTTGGTCTCCGGGGTCTTCTGGGCCGACACCTCGGTCACCCCGTTCTTGAGGTGGTAGCGGGCGACGGCCTCCTGCAGGACCTCCTGCTTGATCTCGCCGCGCCGCGCGAGCTGGGTCAGCACCGCCAGCGTGATCGAGGCCGCGTCCACGTGGAAGTGGCGGCGCAGCGCCGACCGCGTGTCGGACAGGCCGAAGCCGTCGGTGCCGAGCGAGGTCCAGTCACCGGGCACCCACTGGGCGATCTGGTCCGGGACGGCGCGCATGTAGTCGCTGACGCCCACGAACGGCCCGGGTACGCCCGACAGCTTGCTGGTCACGTACGGAACGCGCTGCTCGGCGTCGGGGTTGAGCATGTTGTGCTCCTCGACGGCGAGGGCGTCCCTGCGCAGCTCGCTCCAGGAGGTGGCCGACCAGACCGAGGCGGACACGCCCCAGTCCTCCGCCAGCATCCGCTGCGCCTCCAGCGCCCACGGCCCGGCGACGCCGGACGCCAGGATGTTCGCCTTCGGCCCCTCGCCCGTCCCGGGGGCGTAGAGGTAGAGGCCCTTGAGGATGCCCTCCACGTCTACGTTCTCCGGCTCGGCCGGCTGCGGATAGGGCTCGTTGTAGACGGTCAGGTAGTAGAAGACGTCCTCGGGGTTCTCCCCGTACATCCTCCGCAGGCCGTCCTTCACGATGTGCGCGATCTCGAACGCCCACGCCGGGTCGTACACCACGGCGGCGGGGTTGGTCGAGGCGATCAGCGGGGTGTGGCCGTCCTCGTGCTGCAGGCCCTCGCCGTTCAGCGTGGTGCGGCCGGCCGTGGCCCCGAGCAGGAAGCCGCGGCCCATCTGGTCGCCGAACTGCCACATCTGGTCGGCGGTCCGCTGGAACCCGAACATCGAGTAGAAGATGTAGACCGGGATCATGTGCTCGCCGTGTGTGGCGTACGACGTGCCCGCCGCGATGACCGAGCCCATCGAGCCGGCCTCGCTGATGCCCTCGTGCAGGATCTGGCCCTCGGTCGACTCCTTGTACGACAGCAGCAGGTCGCGGTCGACCGCCTCGTACGTCTGCCCGTGGGGCGAGTAGATCTTGGCGGTCGGGAACATCGCGTCCACACCGAAGGTGCGGGCCTCGTCCGGGATGATCGGCACGAACCTGACGCCGATCTCCTTGTCCCGCATGAGGTCCTTGAGCAGGCGGACGAACGCCATGGTGGTGGCGACGTTCTGCTTGCCCGAGCCCTTGCGCAGGCCGGAGTAGACGGGGTCGCCGGGGAGCTTGAGCGGCTTGGCGCGTACTACCCGCTTGGGCAGGTAGCCGCCGAGCGCCGCCCGGCGCTCCTTCATGTAGGCGATCTCCTCGTTGTCTTCGCCCGGGTGGTAGTACGGCGGGAGGTCGGCTTCGAGGTCCTTGTCCGGGATGGGCAGGTAGAGCCGGTCGCGGAACTCCTTGAGCTCGGCCTTGCTCATCTTCTTCATCTGGTGCGTGGCGTTACGCGCCTCGAAGTCCTTGCCGAGCGTCCAGCCCTTGATCGTCTGGGCCAGGATGACCGTCGGCTGGCCGACGTGCTCGCGGGCCGCCTTGAACGCGGCGTACACCTTGCGGTAGTCGTGACCGCCGCGCGACAGCTTGCGGATGTCGTCGTCCGACATGTGCTCGACCATCTTGCGCAGGCGCGGGTCGCTGCCGAAGAAGTGCTCGCGGATGTAGGCCCCGGACTCGACCGAGTAGGTCTGGAACTGCCCGTCGGGCGTGGTGTTCATCTGGTTGACGAGCACGCCGTCGACGTCGGCCGCCAGCAGCGGGTCCCAGTCGCGGCCCCAGACGACCTTGATCACGTTCCAGCCGGCGCCGCGGAAGAACGACTCCAGCTCCTGGATGATCTTGCCGTTGCCGCGTACCGGGCCGTCGAGCCGCTGGAGGTTGCAGTTGATGACGAAGGTGAGGTTGTCGAGCTCCTCGCGGGCGGCGAGGCCGATCGCGCCGAGCGACTCGGGCTCGTCCATCTCACCGTCGCCGAGGAAGCACCAGACGTGGCTGCGGCTGGTGTCCTTGATCTTGCGGTTGAGCAGGTAACGGTTGAACCGGGCCTGGTAGATGGCGGCGATCGGGCCGAGACCCATCGACACCGTGGGGAACTCCCAGAAGTCCGGCATGAGCCGCGGGTGCGGGTAGGACGGCAGGCCCTTGATCCCGTGGGACAGCTCCTGGCGGAACGCGTCGAGCTGGGCGGCGGTCAGGCGGCCCTCCAGGAAGGCACGGGCGTAGATGCCGGGGGCGGCGTGGCCCTGGATGAAGACCTGGTCGCCCGACTCCCCGTGGTCCTTGCCCCGGAAGAAGTGGTTGAAGCCCACCTCGTAGAGCGAGGCCGCGGACGCGTAGGTCGCGATGTGGCCGCCGACGTTGGTCAGCGCGTTGGCGCGGGTCACCATCACCGCCGCGTTCCAGCGGATGTAGGCCCGAATGCGGCGTTCGACGTATTCGTCCCCTGGGAACCAGGGCTCGCGCTCCGGCGGAATGGTGTTGATGTAGTCCGTGCTGCGCAGGCCGGGCACGCCGACCTGGTGTTCACGGGCGCGCTCGAGCAGCCGGAGCATCAGGTAGCGGGCCCGGGTGCGACCCTCGGTCTTGATGACGTTGTCGAGCGATTCGAGCCATTCGTTGGTCTCGCTCGGATCGACATCAGGCAACTGGCTGGGTAGGCCGTCACTGATGATCGAAAAACGCTGGCGTCCGGAAGCCACTGGGTCTCGCCTTCCGAGAATGGACTTTGTCTCGTCGTATCTGTTACGTCTGTGTTGCCTGCTGCGATGCGGTCAGCGCTTGATCGCGAAGTTGCGGTCTTCTTCCATCCTGTCTCGTCATACCGGAAAGCGCATCTCTACTCTCCGGTAACCCGACCTGTCCGCGCTGGCTGCGGGGCAGGTCTTGGCCTAGACCACCGATGGTAGGACGATTTTTACCCACCATCCATTCTCGATGCCGCCGGGGGGCGTTCCAAGGCACCCGAAGTCGCGTTCTGCCTGGTCGGGACCTCCGTACCCGGCTTGGCTCCGGCCTATCCGGCGGGCCGTGCGGAATCCACGCGGCGTTCCGGGCGGGACGTCGTCTTGAGGCCCTTCACCCGGCGTGTCGCCCATGTCTCGGGCGTGTTTCCCGGCCCCGCGGGAGGGGCGCGCCGCCCCGCCGGGGAGGCCATTCCGGCTGTGTAACGTTTTGGTATGAGTTGTCCCTCCCTCTGTGGAGAAGGGGGTTTCTCCGCATGCCAGGTGGCGATAGCCGTACCAGGCACTGGAGAGAGGGGGTCGAGATGCACGCGACGGTAGGCGACCGGCTGGTGGTGCACGGCGCCGTCGTGGGTGACCACGAGAAGCACGGTGTGATCGTCGAGGTCCGAGGTCCCGACGGCGGCCCGCCGTTCCTGGTGAAGTACGAGGACGGGCACGAGGCGCTCGTCTTCCCCGGCCCGGACGCCGTCGTCCTCCCAGCTCAGCGCGAATCGTAATATCGCGGGTGTGAAATCGACGGTGATCGAGATACGGACCGGCGCGCGCGAGCGCGTGCACGACATAACAAAGGAGTGCGCCGATTTCGCGCGCGAGTGCGGGGGAGACGGCCTGCTGCACGTCTTCGTCCCGCACGCGACGGCGGGCGTGGCGCTGCTGGAGCTCGGCTCGGGCAGCGACGACGACCTTCTCGCCGCCCTGGGCGACCTGTTGCCGGCGGACGACCGGTGGCGGCATGCGCACGGCTCCCGCGGGCATGGGAGGTCGCATGTCATGCCCGCTTTCATTCCGCCGTACGCCACCGTTCCCGTCCTCGGGGGCAGGCTGGCGCTGGGGACCTGGCAGTCGGTCGCCCTTGTCGATCTCAACGTCGACAACCCCGACAGGCGGGTTCGTTTGTCGTTTTTGACCGATTAAGAGATAACGGTGCGGGTCACCCGCCGTGGCGACCGTTGACGACGACGGGTCGCAGCGTGTGGACTGTGCCGAAGCATGGCTCTCAACGAGCCGGGACAACCGCAAAACACGGGCGGGGTCACCCCAAGCAGGAGGGATAAACGTGAGCGCGACCGCGGGTCAGGCGCAGGGCGAGCGCGGCCTGGCCGAACGACTCGGCCTCAAAGCCGGTCAGGTGGTGCAGGAGGTCGGCTGGGACGAGGACTGCGACGAGGCGCTGCGCCAGTCCATCGAGGAGCTGACCGGCAACGAGCTGGTGGACGAGGACTACGACGACGTCGTCGACGTGGTGCTGCTCTGGTGGCGTGACGGCGACGGCGATCTCTTCGACGCCCTCAGCGACGCGATGACCGCACTCGCCGACGGAGGCCAGATCTGGCTGCTGACCCCCAAGGCGGGCCGCGAGGGCCACGTGGAGCCCAGCGACATCGGCGAGGACGCGGCGACCGCCGGACTGTCGCAGACGAGCAGCGTGAGCGCCGCCAGGGACTGGTCGGGCACGAGGCTCGTCGCCCCGAAGGCCCGCCGCTGATATTGCCCTGCCGTACGGCCCGGGGATGCCGTACGGCAGGATGATGGGCAGACACCTGGGGAGGGACTGTCCATGACGGTAGAGGTCGGGCAGCGCGCTCCGGATTTCGCGCTCAAGGACCAGCACGGAGTTCCCGTAAGCCTGTCCGGCCTGCGAGGCAGGACGGTCATGCTCGTCTTCTATCCCTTGTCCTTCAGCCCCGTCTGCCACGGCGAGCTCGCGGCCATCCGCGACGAGCTCGCCGGCTCCCTGCCGGCACATGTGGAACTGCTGGCGGTGTCGGTGGACTCGATGTTCAGCCAGCGTGCCTGGGCCGACCAGGAACGCTTCCCGTTTCCCCTGTTGTCGGATTTCTGGCCCCACGGTGAGGTCGCCCGGGCGTACGGTGTCTTCGATGAGGAAAGGGGACTCGCGCTCCGGGGCACCTTCATCATCGACGGCGAAGGCATCGTGCGCTGGAAGGTCGTCAACCCGATCGGTTCCGCACGCGATATAGACGAGTACCGCAAGGCGCTCGCGGACCTCTGATCGTTTCATTGCCCGCTCGCGGGCACTGACATATCCGACCCGACTCCGACTCGCCCCATTGGAGGCCACGATGCCCTGCTACAGGTGCGGGGCCCGGCAGACCGATCCCGTCCGCGGCGCCAGCCCCTGGAAGCGCGCGGTGCGCCATGAGACGCAGGTCCTCGTCTGCCCGGACTGCCAGCGCGTGCACGACCTCGACCTCGACACCTGCGCCTCGTGCGGCTCGATCGCCCTGATCTGCCGCCTGGGCGAGATCGAGTGCCGCTCCTGCGGACAGGTGCGGCTCGCCCGCCGGCTCGCGCACGCCGGTGAGCCGCTCGTCACCGCGACCTCGCCGGAGTCCGCCCCCACGTCCGGCCTCGCCGCGGAGGTGGAGGCCGCCCTCAACCGGGTGCTCGGGCGCTCGTGACGTACGTCGTCGCGCTGGACGTGGGCGGCACCTCCATGAAGGGCGGCCTCGTCACCCGGAGCGGTGAGGTCACCGTGCTCGCCGGGCGTCCGACGGGCCGCGAGCACGGCCCCGACGCGGTAGTGCGGGCCGTGCGCGCCTACGTCGAGGAGATCGCCGGCCTCGGGCGGTCACGGTACGGCGCGCCGCCCGCCGGGGTGGGCCTGGCCGTCCCCGGCATCGTCACCGCGTCCACGGCCGTCTACTCGGCCAACATCGGCTGGCGCGACGTGCCCGCCGAGGCGTTCACGCCGTCCGGCGTCCCCGCGCGGCTCGGGCACGACGTCCGTACGGGCGGCCTGGCCGAGAGCGTCTTCGGCGCGGGCCGCGACGTCGCCGACTTCCTCTTCCTGCCCATCGGCACCGGCATCGCGGGAGCGGTGGTGCTGCGCGGCGAGCCGTACGGCGGCGCGCACGGCTGGGGCGGCGAGATCGGGCACGCGCCCGTCTGGCCGGCGGGGGAGAAGTGCGCCTGCGGCCAGGTCGGCTGCCTGGAGACCTACGCGTCCGCCTCGGCCGTCGCCCGCCGCTTCACCGCGCGCTCCGGGCGTACGGCGACCGCGAAGGAGGTCGTCGAGCTCGCGGCCGCGGGCGACCCGGTGGCCGCCGAGGTGTTCGACGAGGCGATCGAGGCCCTGGCCATCGCCCTCGCGTCGTACGTGCTCGTGCTCGACCCGGCCCTGATCGTCATCGGCGGCGGCCTGGCGGAGGCCGGAGCGGTCCTGTTCGACCGGCTGCGGGAACGGCTGGCCGGTCGGCTGGCCTTCCGGGAGCCCCCGCCCGTACGCCCGGCCGCCCTGGGCCCCCGGGCGGGCATGCTCGGCGCGGCCCTCCTCGGCTGGCAGGCGGCGGGGGAACACGACGTCGGCGCGGAGTGGTCGCTCGATGTGCTGAGAGGCGGGTCGGTGTCGTAAGGTGTAGTCCGGTCCGGGCGGTTAGCTCAGCGGTAGAGCACTCGCCTTACAAGCGAGGGGTCACTGGTTCGAACCCAGTACCGCCCACCAGCGGAGCGCGAAGAGCCTCGTCTCCCATCAGCGTATCCGGGGCTCGTGTCATTGAACGACTCGCTCAGTGACTACTCGCCTCGGCCGGTAGGACTTGAGTGATCGTTTCGTGGTCTGCCCCCGCGCCTGCCTATCGGGCTTGACCGGTTATAAGCAGCGCCGCCCAGGATTCCCAGGCCTGACCCACCCGCCATCGATGAGTCTCGCTGATCTCGAGCGCGTCCTCGTTCTGCACAATGCGCCGGATGAAGGCGACACCGCCCGACTGGCGCAACTCGTAGAACCGTGCCTGACAGTCGAATGTCCAGGCCACCACCAGGACGCGATGCGTCGGCGTCGCTTCCATCACTTCGGCTTCCGGAAGTTGCTCCGTCGGGTAGAGGCGTGCGCGTTGTGCAGGCGGTTCGGTTCGTCTGGATCGTTCACGAGCCCTCAACCGGCGAGGTACGGCGGGCACGGGTAAATTCGGCGCAGTTGCCGGTAGCGATGCGCCACCCGGCGCGCGGTGGCGGCGACGTCGGAGGCCGGGGCGAAGGCGTAAACCGGCCGCCGGCTGGCTGAGGTACGGCCCGAGCGCCAGCGGAACCAGCGGCCGTCGGTCCACACGACCAGCTCGACCCAGACCGACACCAGCGCCAGCCCGTACCCCTCGTGAACGTCGGCGGCAACGCCGTACTGCTCCAGTTCCATACGCAGTCGCTCGGCACAGCGGGCAGCGGTGACGGCCGGGACCCGCTGAGGGTAAACGAGCTGATCGGCGCTCATCACGCCGCCGCCGGTGTACGGGAACCCGGGCGGTCGAAATACTCAGCCGCCAGCCCCATGGCCACACCGCCGTCGAGCCGGAGCCGGGCATCGGTCGATGACTTGCGAACGAACCGCCGGCCCCTCTCCCGGGCTCCGCATCTGTCCATCTCCGTAACCATGTGATCAAGGGTCGGAATTCTCGTTCTCCCAGCCCATCCCCGCATGGCATCCCTTGACGGGGTAGGTCAAGAGCACGTAGCAGTGGAAGGCACTTTCCGTAGCCAGCCCGGTGCGAAGGGAAAGCCCACGGATGCCGCCACGCTTGGCCGAGCCGTACGAGGTCCCCGCCTCGCTATGGCACCGCCCCGACATGCTCGCCGCGCTCAAGGCTCGCGATATCGGCGCGGTCTTCCGCCTCGTCCGGCAGTACGGCGGTTTGAGCCAGACCGCCATCGGCGGCCTGACCGGCTACAGCCAGGGCAAGGTCAGCGCCATCATGAGCGGAAACCAGCAGGTCACCGCTCTGGAGGTGTTCGAGCGAATCGCCGACGGCCTGAACATGCCCGACCAGGCCCGCATGGCTCTCGGTCTCGCTCCCCGCGACTTGGCCGCCGCAGCCATCCCACGGCAGGATGCCCGCGCGGCAGGTCCGCCACCTACCGTTGATCTCGTCCGACATGGAGAGGACGAGACCGAAGTGCTACGTCGTGACTTTGTCGGCCTCGCGGGGGCCGCCCTGTTTAGTGCTGTGGTAGCCCAACCCCTCACCCGCGCCGGGGAAGCCGCAGGCGGCGACGATCTCGCCGCAGCCCTCACCGAATACCCGGCCGCCGACTCTCCGCTTCCGGAGTTGTCGCAGCTTGCCGCCGCTGTCGCCAATGCGAAGCGCACCTACCAGGCGTGCCGTTACTCCAAGGTGGCGTCGATGCTTCCCGCGCTGATCCGCTTCCTGCGCCTTGCGTGCGCCACGCTTGACGGGGACGCCCGCATCAGGGCGCACGCCCTATCCGCCGAGGCACACCACGTGGCCGCCTCCATCCTGCTCAAACAGGAGGACAAGGGCCTCGCCTGGCTCGCCGCCGACCGCAGCGTCCACGCCGCTCAGGCCAGCGAGAGCCCGCTGATGACGGGCTCAAGCGCCCGCATCATCACCCACGCCCTCATGGACGGCGGCCACCATCGGGCCGCCACCGGCGTGGCGAGCAGCGCCGCTCGACGCCTGAACGCCGCTCTGTCCCAGCCGTCCCCGAACGACCTGTCGGTGTACGGGACGCTTCTGCTGCGTGGGGCCGTCGCCGCAGCCCAGCACGGCAACCGGCACACCGCCGCCACATTCCTGGATGAGGCCGAGGACGCAGGTCGGCGACTCGGCTACGACGGCAACCACATGTGGACCGCGTTCGGCCCGAACAACGTCTTGTGCCATCGCGTGAACATCGCCCTCACCCTCGGCGACGCGGGAACCGCGATCGAGAACGCCCGCAGGATCGACATCGACGCCCTGCCCATAAAGGAGCGCAAGGCGACCGTCCTTCTTGACACCTCCCGCGCGTTCCTCGCCTGGGGGAAACACGACCGCGCCCTCCACGTCCTGCGCGCGGCCGGAGACATCGCCCCCGAGGAAGTCACCACCAGACCCACCACTCATAGGCTGGTCCGCGACCTCCTCGCCACCGCGCCGATCAGCATCCGCCGCGAAGTCCGAGAGTATGCCCAGTCCCTGGGAGTCACCGCGTGACCAACACCGGCAAGGTGCTGTACATCATCGTCTGCGCCGCAGGACCCGCCGGCGACGTCGGCAAACTCGTCACGATGGCTCAAGACGACGGATGGACCGTCCAGATCGTCGCCACCCCGAACGCGCTTGACTTCATCGACGTCTCCGCCCTGGAGCAGCAGACCGGCCGCCCTGTCCGTAGCCAGTATCGCAAGCCCGGCGACCCCAGACCGCCGAGGGCAGACGCCATCATCGTCGCCCCCGCGACCTACAACACCATCAACAAGTTCGCCCAAGGCATCGCCGACACCTACGCCCTCGGTCTCCTCGCCGAAGCCCCCGGCCTCGGCATCCCCGTTGTCGTTCTACCATTCGTGAACAGCGCCTTTGCCGCCCGGAGGCCCTTCCGCCACAGCATCGACTCGCTGCGTAGTGAGGGTGTTGACCTGCTCCTGGGGCCTGGCCAATTTGAGCCGCATCCGCCGAGTGGAGGCGCCGACCGATTCAAGTCTTTCCCGTGGCATCTGGCGTTGAAGGCGCTGCGTAGGTGATTAGCCTCGATCAAGAATGACCGCCGCAACGGCAGCCAGGCCGGAGAGCGGAGAGCCGATACATGCCAAGGTCGCCACTCGTTCCTTCGGCGTAATCCACAGTCCACGGTTCAGCTCTCGCCAGCGATCGCGTCCGAGCTTGCGGGCAAAGTCAGACGGTGTCATCCGCCTGCCCTACGGCCGGGAGAACGACGACCCCCAAGTCTGTGACGACCCGATCACCCACTGGGCCGCGCTGCCCACCCTGCCGGGCACGACCGTGCATCACCTGATGGGCGAGGAGGCGAAGACCGCTCGCGCGAAGGCCCTGGGTGAGGAGGTCCAGTAATCGATGGATCCGGGGTAGTCGCCGCGCTGCCTTCTTGCCGGCGACGCCCAGGCGAGGCGGACGCCGTGTGGACGTGACCTGCGGGCATGCCCGATTATGGGGCGATGTCGCTCCGCACGCATGAGGCCGATCTGTTCGAGAGCTTCAGGGGTCGCCTGGAGGCGATCGCCTACCGGCTGCTGGGATCGGCCGGTGATGCGGAGGACGCGGTGCAGGACACGTACCTGCGCTGGCACGCGGCGGACCGGGAACGCATCGAGACGCCCGAAGCGTGGCTGACGAAGGTGCTCACCAACATCTGCCTCAACCAGCTCACCTCGGCGCGGGCCAGGCGGGAAACGTACGTGGGGCAGTGGCTTCCCGAGCCGGTGCTGGACGGAGACCGGATGCTCGGTCCCGCCGACACCTTCGAGCAGCGCGAGTCGGTTTCCATGGCGATGCTCACCCTCATGGAGCGGCTGTCTCCCAAGGAACGCGTCGTGTACGTGCTGCGCGAGGCGTTCGGGTACGCGCACCACGAGGTCGCGGAGATCCTGGACATCACCGAGTCGAACTGCCAGCAGATCTACCGGCGTGCCAAGCAGCATCTGGTCGCCGAACGATCCCGTACGGAAATCGACCTGGTCGCCGCGCGGAAGATCACCGAGGAGTTTCTCGCCGCGGCCCTCAGCGGCGACACCGAGCCGCTGATCCGGCTGCTCGTCGCCGACGCGGTCAGCGTGGCCGACGGCGGCGGCAAGACGGTGGCTCGCCTGACCCCGGTCATCGGAGCGATGGAGATCGCCAAGTATCTGCGTGGCCTGTTCCACCGGAGCGATTCCAAGCGGGCCCTCGTCGGCGGCGACCCCGTCTTCTACGCCGCCGTCGTCAACGGCGGCCCCGCCGTGCTGATCGAGGTCGGCGAGCGGGTCGTCGGCGTGATCTGCCTCGATGTGACCCCGGGCGGCCTCGCCTCGATCCACATCCAGGTCAACCCCGACAAACTGCGGCGCATCGCACGTCAGTGGGCTGCCGCCGGGCCGCATGAGCCGTTGCCGATGAGCTGGTGACCCACATCACACCCGGTCTCTGTCAGGGATCGCGCGCCTGTCCGGTTCAGGAGGTGAAACCAGCCAGACAGGAGTGCAGAGATGAAGCACCGCATCGTCGTCCTGGGAGCCGGGTACGCCGGAGCCGTCGTCGCCGGTCGCCTCGCCAAGCGGCTGCACCGCGACGACGTCGAGATCACCCTGGTCAACGGCGACCCGGAGTTCGTCGAACGGGTCCGCATGCACCAGCTCGCCAGCGGACAGGATCTGCGGCCTCGCCCGCTGCGCGACATCTTCGCGGGCACCGGCGTGCGGGTCCGGATCGCGTGGGTCACCGCTGTCGACGTGGAAGGCAAGACCGTCGATCTCGGTGGTGAGACCCTCGCGTACGACACCCTCGTGTACGCGTTGGGCAGCGTCAACGCCGATCACGGCGTCCCCGGCGCCGCGGAGCACGCGTACAACGTGGCCGGCAAGCAGGCCGCTCTCCGGCTGCGGGCGCGTCTGAGCGAGGTGCGGCCCGGCGGGACCGTGCTGATCGTGGGCGGCGGCCTGACCGGCATCGAGACGGCCACCGAGATCGCCGAAGCCCGCCCGGACCTGAAGGTGGCGATCGCCGCCCGCGAGCGCGTCGGCGGCTGGCTCAGCGACAAGGCCCAGCGCCATCTGCGGCGCGCCTTCGACCGGCTCGGCATCACGGTCCACGACGACGTCGACGTCACGCGCGTGGAAGCGGACGGCGTGGTCACCGGCGCGGGCGGCAAGATCGAGGCCCAGGTGACCGTGTGGACCGCGGGGTTCACCGTGCGTCCGATCGCCGCCGCCACCACCCTCGAGGTGACCGACACGGGCCGGATCGTCGTCGACGCCGGCATGCGGTCGGTCTCGCACCCCGATGTGTACGCCGTCGGCGACGCGGCGTTCGCCATGGGAGCGGGTGGCAAGCCGCTGCGGATGGCCTGCGCCACCGCGAACCCCATGGCGTGGCTGGCGGCCGACGTCATCGCCGCGCGCTTGACCGGCCGCAAGGCGCCCGAGACCACGATCGGCTACGCGCTGCAGTGCGTCAGCATCGGACGCCGCGACGGGATCATCCAGCGCGTGACCCCCGACGACCAGGTCACGCCCACCGTTTTCACGGGCCGGACCGCCGCCCGCATCAAGGAGATGATCTGCGCGGGCGCGGCCTGGGGCATCTCCCACCCGACCATGTTGCGGCCGAGCCGCCGCCGGCGCCTCGCGGTCGCCGGTGCGGCGGAGACCCGGTCCCTCACGCGGTCGTGACGCGCAGCGTTGGCGGGCGAACGGGGGTGCCCCGTTCGCCCGGTCGCCGCGTATGAACGGGCCGCTCGGGCATCCCGTTCGCCGGATGCGGCCGCGTCCGACAACTCACGCCTCGCGTCCCCGTTCGCCGTACGCACACGGCCGTCGGCCGCGGGAGCGCGCGTGCGGAGCCGGTCCGGGGAAAACCCGGCGGCACGGCGGAGCCGGCAGTGCGATCATCCCCGGACCGGCTCGATAAGGAGGACTTCCTTGGTTCAGCGCGTGATCGTGCCCGCTCTGTTTCCGCCCCCGCGGTACGCGCACGCGGCCGTGGTCGAAGCGGGTCGACGCCTGGCGTTCACGGCGGGTGCGGTGCCCCTCGACGGCGACGGGAAGATCGTCGAGATCACGGTGGTCGCCGCCGTGCCCGGAGATGCAGAGTCCTGAGAATCCGGTCCGGCGCGACGAGTTCAGTCGAGGATCTCGACGTACCCGTCGGTCCCGTGCACGCGGATCCGCTGCCCGTCCCGGATCAGCCGGGTGGCCTGCTCCACCCCCACGACAGCCGGCAGGCCGTACTCCCGGGCGATCACCGCCCCGTGCGTCATGAGGCCGCCCACCTCCGTCACGAGTCCGGCGACGGTGACGAACAAGGGAGTCCAGCTGGGGTCGGTGAAGGCGGTGACCAGGATGTCGCCCGCCTCGAGGTCGGCCTGGGCCATGTCGAGGACGACACGGGCACGGCCCTCGACGGTCCCGGCCGAGACCGGGAGGCCGGCCAGCGCGCCGGGCGGGGCGTCGTCACGCCGATAACGGGCGGTGACGACCTCGCCGTCGGAGGTGAAGACCCGAGGCGGGGTGAGCGCCTCATGCGACCGGAACGCCGCCCGCCGCTCCGCGATGAGATCGGCGTCCGCCTCGTCGGTCCGCACGACCTCCCGCAGTTCCTCGAGCCGGAGGAAGAAGATGTCCTCCCTCTCCCGCAGTACGCCGGACCGGACGAGGCGGTCGGCCTCCCGCAGCAACGCCTGCTTGTAGGCGAAGTAGCGGCTGACCATGCCGTACTTGGGATATTCCCGATATCCGGCGAAGGTGCGGACGCGGTCGATCATCCGCTTGGTCTCCTCCGCCTTGCGCTCCCCGTCAGGAAGGGCGCGCAGACGGGTCAGCAGCTCTTCTTCCTTCTGCCGCGCCTCCCGCAGCCCTTGGTCGAAGCGTCGCTTGGCGGCGCCGGGCTCGAAGTTCCTGACGTTGCCGAGGATGGTGGGGACGAGCATGCCGGGCTGCTCGCTCCAGCGCGTTCTGGTGATGTCGATCTCGCCCGCGCAGCGCATGCCGTACTTGCCGAGGTAGTCCCTGATGGCGTCGCGTGCCTCCCGCCCCCCGGGCAGCCCGGCCAGCTCGTCCAGGAAGCCGTCGCCCTCCCGGCCCTCGTCCGCGACGCGCTGCAGGAACGCCACGACCTCCGGGTGCGGCCGGATCGTGTCCGCGACGTCGAGGAGCGCCAGCCCCATCTCCGAGGTGACGTTGTGGGGGACGGACTGCGTGAGCACGTCGGCTGCGTTCTTCTCGCCCAGCCACTCCTCGAGGTGGTCGTTGAGCCACCAGGCCGCCTCCATCCCCGCCATGACCACTTGGAGGCCTTGCGGGTCGAACAGCAGGCGCTTCAGCTCCGCGATGTCGGCCAGGATGAAGTCGAGCAGCGCCGGCCCGGACAGGTCCCGGATCTCGCGCCGCAGGGCGGCGACGGACTCCTCGCCGCGCCGGATCAGCTCGGTGACGATGGCCGGATCGGTCTCGATCGGGGCGGCTGCGGCCCCCGCGGGTGCGGCCCCCGCGGGTGGGGCACCGGCGGGTACGGCGCCGGGGGCCTCGTCCGGGAGCGGGGGCAGGAAGTCGCCGCGGTCGACGACGGCCTGCAGCGCGTCCCGGATCAGCGGGTCGGACCTGCCGAACGTCTCAAGCAGGCGCGTACGGCCCGCGGGCGTCGCCAGCACGGGGGCCACGTCGACGAACAACCGGCTGCCCGCCTCGTGCATGGGCCGCGGGGTCGTCAGCTGCCACAGGGACAACCCCAGCGGCTTGATCGCGTCGGTCATCATCTGCTGGTGACCGACGGAGACGTAGAGGTGCTTGTCCTGGTCGCCGGTCACGGGGACGGGAAACAGCGTGGTGATCGGCCGGCTCTGGACGATGTGGAACTCGTCGCCGGCCAGGCACCATTCGATGTCCTGCGGCCGGCCGAAGTGCGCTTCGATGCGCCGGCCCAGCCGCGCCAGGCGCACGACCTGCGCGTCGGTCAAAACCGGCTGCGTCCGCCGCTCCGGCTCGACCGGCGCCTCCTCGGTGCCGCCGTCCGGCGACGCCCGTACGATCCGCTGTTTGGCGGCCACCTCGGCGGTGACGACCCGGTCGTCGCGCACCGTGTAGACGTCGGCGGCGGCCAGGCCGGAGACGAACGCCTCGGCGAGCCCCCAGCCTGCTTCGACCGTGGCGATGGTCCGGTTCGAGGTCACCGGGTCCGCGGTGAACATGACCCCGGCCGCCTCCGGGAACACCATCCGCTGCACGACCACGGCCATCCGCACCTTCCGGTGGTCGAAGCCGTTGCGGCACCGATAGACCACCGCCCGTTCGGTGAACAGCGAGGCCCAGCATCGCCGTACGTGCCGGAGGATCGCGTCCAGGCCCACGACGTTCAGGTACGAGTCCTGCTGGCCGGCGAAGGACGCGGTCGGCAGGTCTTCGGCCGTCGCGCTGGAGC
Organism: Microbispora rosea subsp. aerata; assembly: GCF_014647835.1. Lineage (GTDB taxonomy): Bacteria > Actinomycetota > Actinomycetes > Streptosporangiales > Streptosporangiaceae > Microbispora > Microbispora aerata. The sequence continues at coordinate 44,318 of NZ_BMPY01000003.1, read as the reverse complement.
GCACCGCGTAGGAGCCGTCCTCCCCGAGCCGGGCGAGCGACTCGCCGATCGCCGCCACGAGATCGCCGGGCAGGGCCAGGCCTTCGACCGTGTGGCGGATCTCCGCGCTCAGGGTGCGAATCGCCGCGTGGTCGTCCGGATTCACGCGCGACAGCGCGTCGAGCCGGTCGTCGATCGACGGCGCCTCGGCCACGACCCGCCGGAAGGCGTCCGTCGTGACGCAGAAGCCGTCCGGCACGTGGACGCCGTCGATGCGCGAGAGCTCACCGAGGTGCACCCCCTTTCCGCCGACGTCCGCGACATTCGTCGCGTCGATTTCCCCGAAACCCATTACATAACGCATTCCCGCTGCTCCATCGCTCGTCGGGCAGGTGGCAACGGGCAAGTATGAAGCAATTTCCGGCGCCTCATGAGGCGCCCAAATCTGCTATAAAGTGAAAGTGGCGGGGGATATCGCGCGCCTCATGCGCGGCCCGGCCCCTCCCCGGCGCCGCTGAGCGGCCGGGCTTGATCACGCGTTGCTTTTCCGTCAGAGCGCGGCGACGATCTCCTCCACGCGTTGCTTGGCGTCGCCGAAGAGCATGCCGGTGTTGGGGCGGAAGAACAGCGGGTTCTGCACCCCGGCATACCCGGTGGCCATCGACCGCTTGAAGACGATCACGTTCTCCGCCTCCCATACGCGCAGGACGGGCATCCCGGCGATGGGGCTGCCCGGATCCTCGATGGCCGCCGGATTGACGGTGTCGTTGGCGCCGATGACGAGCACGACCGACGTGGTGGCGAAGTCGTCGTTGATCTCGTCCATTTCGAGGACGATGTCGTACGGCACCTTGGCCTCGGCGAGCAGGACGTTCATGTGACCGGGCAGGCGGCCGGCCACGGGATGGATGCCGAAACGCACCTCGACGCCGCGCTCCCGGAGCCGGCGGGTGAGCTCGGCGACCGGATACTGCGCCTGCGCGACCGCCATGCCGTACCCGGGGGTGATGACGACCGACTTGGCCTCCTTGAGCAGCACGGCGGTCTCGACGGCGGTGATCTCCCTGTGCTCGCCGTAGTCGCGGTCGCCGGCGGGGCCCGCCTCGATGCCGAAACCCCCGGCGATCACGGAGATGAACGAGCGGTTCATCGCCTGGCACATCACGTACGACAGGTAGGCGCCGGACGAGCCGACGAGCGCGCCGGTGACGATCAGCAGGTTGTTGTCGAGCAGGAACCCGGAGGCCGCGGCGGCCCACCCGGAGTAGCTGTTCAGCATGGAGACGACGACGGGCATGTCGCCGCCGCCGATGGAGGCGACCAGGTGCCAGCCGAGCAGCAGCGCCACGACCGTCAGCGCGGCGAGCACCCCGAGGCTGGGGGAGATCACGAACAGCACGGTCAGGACCGCGAACGCCGCGAGCGCGCCCAGGTTCAGGTAGTTCTTGCCGGGCAGCATCATGGGCTTGCTGTCGATCCTGGCCGAGAGCTTGAGGAACGCGACGACCGACCCGGTGAAGGTGAGCGCCCCGATGAACACGCCGACGGACACCTCGGCGTGGTGGACGCCCAACGGCGTGCCGCCGCCCAGCGTCCGCGTGTCTCCGGCGGCCTCGACCTCGAGGAAGCCGTTCCATCCGACGAGGACGGCGGCGAGGCCGACGAAGCTGTGCAGGATGGCGATCAGCTCCGGCATGGCGGTCATCTCGACCACCCGGGCCCGCCAGAGCCCGACGGCGGCGCCGATCGCCATCGCGGCCAGGAGCAGGACCACCGCGAGGGTTCCGCTGCCGTCCGCGGCGAGGACGACCGTCGCGGCGAGCGCGATGGTCATGCCGGAGATGCCCCACGCGACGCCGGAGCGCGCGGTTTCGTGCTTGGACAGGCCGGCGAGGCTGAGGATGAACAGGAGCGCGGCGACGATGTAGGCCGCCTGCGCGGCCGTGGCGAGGTTCATGGTCAGCTCCTCGTGAACATGCCGAGCATGCGCCGGGTCACGGCGAAACCGCCGACGATGTTGACGCTCGCCAGCAGGATCGCGACGAACGACAGGAGCCCCACGAGCGCGCCGCCGTGGCCGATCTGCAGCAGCGCTCCGACGACGATGATCCCGGAGACGGCGTTGGTGATCGACATCAACGGCGTGTGCAGCGCGTGGTGCACGTTGCCGATCACGTAGTAACCGATCACGATCGACAGGACGAAGACCGTGACGTGCTCGATCAGCGCGTTCGGCGAGAAGGCGGTGAGCAGGAACAGGGCGGCGGCCGCGACGGCGATGACCAGATGGCGCCGCCGTCCGGGCGGCGAGGGTGGTCTGCCGTCCGTCGTCTCCCGCGCCGGGGCGGCGGCCGTTTCTTTCGGCGGGGTGGCGGCGCTCACCGGAACGGGCGGCGGCGGCCAGGTCTTCTCGCCGTCCCGGACCACGGTCATCGCGCGCTGCACGACGTCGTCGAAGTCCAGCACCAGCCGGCCGTCCTTGCCGGGGGTGAGCAGCTTCATCAGGTTGACGACGTTGGTGCCGTAGAGCTGCGAGGCCTGCGCCGGCAGGCGGCCCGCGAGGTCGGTGTAGCCGATGATGGTCACGCCGTTGCCGGTGACGACCGCCTCGCCGGGACGGGTGCCCTCGACGTTCCCGCCCTGCGCGGCCGCCATGTCGACGATGACGCTGCCCGGGCGCATGCGCGCCACGTGCTCCGCGGTGAGCAGCCGGGGTGCGGGCCGCCCGGGGATCAGGGCGGTGGTGATGACGATGTCCACCTCGCCGGCCTGCTCGAAGTACATCTCGGCGGCGCGGCGGTCGTAGTCGCGCGAGGTCTCCCGGGCGTACCCGTCCACGCTCGACTCCTGGGCGACGCCGACGTCGAGGAACTCCGCGCCCAGCGAGCGCACCTGCTCGGCGACCTCGGGACGGGGGTCGGTCGCCCGCACGATCGCGCCCAGGCTGGCCGCCGTGGCGATGGCCGCCAGGCCGGCCACGCCCGCGCCCGCCACCAGGACCTTCGCCGGGGGCACCTTGCCCGCCGCAGTCACCTGACCGCCGATGAGCCGCCCGAACGCGTGCGCCGCCTCGATGACCGCCCGGTAACCGGCGATGTTCGCCATCGAGCTCAGCACGTCGAGCGCCTGCGCGCGGGAGATGCGCGGCACGGCGTCCATCGCCAGCACGGTGATCTGCCGCCCGGCGAGCGTGTCCACCAGGCCGGGGTTGGCCGCCGGGCCGATCAGGGAGACGAGCGTGGCGCCGTCGCGCAGCGCCGAGATCTCGTCCTCCGCCGGCGCGTTCACCTTCAGCACGATGTCGGCGCCCCACGTCTGCGCGCGGTCGCCGATCCGCGCCCCGGACGCGGCGTACGCGTCGTCCGCGAAGCCCGACCTGCTTCCGGCGCCCGATTCGACGGTCACCTCGTAGCCGAGCGAGACCAGCTGCGCGACGGTGGCCGGGGTGGCCGCCACGCGGGTCTCGCCCGGCGCCGATTCGGCGACCACGCCCAGGCGTTGTGCTGAGTGACTCATCACGATCCTTTCTGTCGTGCGGGTCGTCGGGTTGGCCGACCCTGCGGTCGCCGCCGTCCTCCGCTCACTCGTGGGTCGCGGTGATTCGGAACGGCGGCATGCCACGCGTCGCCGTACGGGCGGCGGTGAAAGGGATGGATGCGATTTGAGGCGAATATCGGGTAAATTGTCCCGACTTTGTGTGGTACGGATCAAGGTGTATCTGCCGGTGGCTGTTCACACGGCATATCTCCCCGGTCGCGCGGGGGCTGTTCGGCGGGCGCTCTTCAGCGGGTGCCGTTCACCGGGCGCCGTTCACCGCGCCGCACCAGGCCATGTCAGGCGTCGCCGGCGAGCCCTCCGCGCGCCGCCGCCACGCCCGCCGGCAGGGGCGACGCCGGGTTCGTCCCGCTTTCACATGTTTTCTGACCTCGTTAAACCCCTAGGCTGTCTCCATGACCTCAGTGAAGGAGGGAGGCCCGCACGCGCTGTTCGCGGGGGCGTCCCGCCGGTGGGTGCGGCTGCTGCCTGGGGTTGTGGCGATCGTGTTGTGCGTCTGCCTGCTTCCGGCGACAAGCATCCTCCTCACCAAGTATTACGGCCTGATCGCCGTCGCCGGGACCGGGCTGGCCATCGCACAGGTCGCACCGCTGCTGCTGGCCGTCGTACGGCCCCTGCAGGCCTGGTATGTGATTTTCACGGCCGACGTGGCCGGGGCGCTCGCCCTGCTCACCGTCGACTTCCCGGAACGGCTGCCGTGGCCGTTCCCGTCCGTGGTGATCGTCGGATACGTCGGGCTCTGCCTCGCCCTGGGCCTGAGCGAGCGGCGCCGGACGCTGCTGCTGGTGTGGCTGGCCACGGCGGCCGCGAACGTGACGCTGATGTTCTTCGCGCCGCACGATGCCGACGCCGTGGACCTGTCGTTCACCGTCCTCGGCGGCCTCGCCCTGCTGGTCGCCGTCGCGCTGCGGGAACGGGCCGAGGCGCAGCGCAGGCTGGTCGAGCAGGAGACGATCAGCGAGGCCGAGCGCGCCCGGCGGACGCTGCTGGAGGAGCGGGCCCGGATCGCCCGTGAGCTGCACGACGTGGTGGCGCACCACATGTCCGTCATCACGGTGCAGGCGGACACCGCGGAGTACCGCCTCGACCGGCTGCCGCCGGACGTGCGGGAGGAGTTCGCGAACATCGCCTCGACCGCGCGCAACTCGCTCGGCGAGATGCGGCGCCTCCTCGGCGTCCTGCGCAACGAGGAGACGCACGACGAACTCGCGCCCCAGCCGGGCCTGGCGCAGATCGGTCAGCTGGTGGACGCGATCTCGCGGGCGCACGTGCCGGTGGAGTTCACCCCCTGCGACGCGAAGGTCCCCGAGTCGGTGGGCCTGTCCGCGTACCGGATCGTCCAGGAAGCCCTCGCGAACGTCGTGCGGCACGCACCCGGAGCCCGCACGCGGGTGTGCCTGTCGGTGTCGGAGCCGTCCGCAGGCGAGGGCGGTGCGGGCGGCGGGCGGCTGACCGTCCTGATCGTCAACGGACCGTCGCCCGAGCCGCGCGCCGTGCCGCTGGAGTCGAGGGGCACCGGGCAGGGACTCGTCGGCATGCGCGAGCGGGTGCGGCTGGTCGGCGGCACCCTCGAGGCCGGACCTCTGCCGGACGGCGGCTTCCGAGTGGCCGCCCGGCTCCCCTTGAACGAAGAGGACTTCACGTGACGATACGAGTCGTCGTCGTCGACGACCAGGCCATGGTGCGAGCCGGCTTCGCGGCCCTGCTGGCCGCCCAGAACGACATCGACGTGGTGGGCGAGGCAGCCGACGGCGCACAGGGCGTCGAAGTGAGCCGGCGTGCCCGTCCCGACGTCGTGCTGATGGACGTGCGGATGCCCGTCATGGACGGCCTGGAGGCCACCCGCCGGCTCCTCACGCCCCCGCCGGGGGTGACTCACCGGCCGCGTGTGCTGATGCTGACCACGTTCGACGTCGACGACTACGTGTACGAGGCGCTGCGGGCGGGCGCGAGCGGCTTCCTGCTGAAGGACGCGCCGCCGGGCGACCTCGTCGCGGCGGTCCGCGTCGTCGCCGGAGGCGACGCGCTGCTCGCGCCGTCCGTGACGCGGCGTCTCATCGCGGACTTCGTCAAGCAGCGTCCCGCGGCGCGGGGCAAGCCCGCGCGGCGGCTGAAGGAACTGACCGAACGCGAGACCGAGGTGCTGACCCTGGTGGCTCGCGGCTATTCGAACCAGGAGATCGCCCAGGCTCTGGTGCTGGCCGAGCAGACGGTCAAGACGCACGTGAGCCGCGTGCTGGCCAAGCTCGACCTGCGCGACCGCGCCCAGGCGGTGGTCTTCGCCTACGAGTCGGGACTGGTGGCTCCCGGCGAGTAGCCGCACCCGAGACACCCCCTACCGCGGTATCACCTCCGGCTTGGCTCTCAGGTGTGACGCCGGACATGTGGCCGTCGGCCCACACTCTTTCTCAACCCGTCGAACCCACCCCGGGGTGAACGGGTTCTCCCATGGCTCGACGCCAGACACCTGTCGCATATCGGACCCACTGTGCCGATTTGCGCCACCGACGCCACCCATCAGGAGGTCCGCAGTGACGATGCCCGATGACACGACCGCACCCGCCGACCCGGCCACATCGATCGTACGGGCGGGTGACCTCGAGGTCGGGATCATCGACAGCGGGTCCGGCGTGCCGCTCGTGCTCGTGCACGGCGGCGAGAGCGACCGCACCCAGTTCACGGCACTGCGTGCCCATCTCGGCCCGGGGATCCGGGTCATCTCGTACGACCAGCGTGACTCGGGCGTCACCGTCAACCCGCCGGTTCTCTACACGATGTCCGACCTCGCCGACGACCTCGTCCACCTGCTGGACGCGCTGGACCTGCCCTCCGCGCACCTGCTGGGCACGTCCTTCGGCGGCGCCGTGGCCCAGCACGTCGCCCTGCGGCATCCCGAACGGGTCGCCTCCCTCATCCTGGTCGCCACTTCACCGAGCTACTTCTTCGAAGGCGCGGCGATCGACGAGTTGCTGTCCATGACCCACGAGGAGCGGCAGCGCTCGGCGGTGGACTTCTTCTTCACCCCCGAGGGACAGGCCGCGCAGGGTGGCCGGGTCGGTGTGCTCACCAAGCGCAGCCCCGACAAGAACGCCCGCCGTGAGCACGTCATCCGGCAGCACGAGGTCCGGGACCGGCTGGCGGAGATCTCGGCGCCCACCCTCATCGTGCACGGCACGGAGGACCGGCTGGCGCCGTACGCCGGTGCGGTCCTCATGGAGCAGCGGATTCCGAACGCCCGACTGAGGGCCGTCGAGGGTGGACGTCACGCGATCGCGCAGGAGTTCGCCGACACGGTCGCGCTGTGGGTGCGCGAGTTCCTGGGAGTGGACGCGACATGAGCACCGCCGGCGCACCCCCCACACGTACGAAAACAGGAGGGGATTCAGGCATGACAGACGCAGCCCGCGAGGTAGCGGACGCGATGGCCCAGGCGGCCCGGGAGTGGCTCGACTCCCTGGACGCGGAGCAGCGCCGGCTGGCGGCCGGACCGGCGCCGGGCGCGGGGGAGGCGGCCGAGGCCGAACGCACCAGCTGGTACTACACGCCCACCGACCACGGTGGCCTGACGTTCTCCCGGCAGCGTCCCGCCCAGCACCGGATGGTGATGCGGCTGGTCGCGAGCGGACTGTCCGAAGCCGGGTACAACACGGTCGCCACCGTCATCGGCCTGGAGAACGTGCTCGACCGCGTCGAGGACTTCTCGGTGTACTGGGGCAGGGAGCGGTCCCGCGACCCGAACATGTACTACCTGCGGGTCTTCGGGGAGCCCGGCGGGACGGAGCCGTGGGGCTGGCGGTTCGGCGGCCACCACGTCTCGCTCAACTTCCTCGTGGCCGACGGGCGGGTCACCGCCACCACGCCCCTGTTCATGGGCGCGGACCCGGCCGCGTCACCCCTGCTCGGCGGCGCGACCCTGCGCCCGCTGGGAGCGCCCGAGGACCTGGCCCGCGAACTGGTCCGCTCCCTGCGGCCCGAGGCGGCCGAGCGCGCCATCCTGCTGCCGCGGCCGCCGTACGACGTCGTGGCGGGCAACAGCCCCCGGATCGACGACCGGGTGATCAGGCGCCGTGAGCTGTGGCGGCCCGACCAGAACGTGCCGGACCGTCCCGACCAGCCGCACACCCTCCTGGACGACGCGGAGCGGCGGGCGGTGTCCCTCACTCCGCCGTTCAAGGGCGTGCCCGCCGCCGAGCTCGACGCCGGCCAACGGGAGGTGCTCCGTGCCCTGCTCGGCACCTACCTCGCCCGGGTGCCCGAAGGGATCTCCCCGCTGTCGCGCTACGACGACCCGGCGCAGCTGGACGCCGTGCACTTCGCCTGGGCCGGATCGACGGAGCCGGGCGAGCCGCACTACTACCGCCTGCACGGCCCGCGGCTGCTCATCGAGTGGACCAAGGTCCACCGCGGCGCCAACCACGCCCACGCCGTGTGGCGGGATCCGGAGACCGACTTCGGCGGCGACGTCCTGGCCGCCCACCACGCCGCCCACCACGCGTCCTGAGCCCGCGGCACTCCGGTGCAATGATCCGGAACCCTGGCCCGGCCCCCTGACCCGGGCCCTCCGACCGGCACATGGGCCCCGGCCCTCACGTGACCACCCCACGCCCACATGACCCGAGCCCCCGCACGCCCACGTCGCCACGGGGGCCGGGCCGGCGCGTCCCCGATCCACCGCGTGCCCCGAACGGAAGGTGACCCATGGCCGGTCAACACCGCGCGCAGACCGATCTCCCTCACCAGACCCGCCCCACGCTGCGCGGATCCTTCGGCATGTCCGCCTCGACTCACTGGCTGGCGTCCGCGACGGCCCAGTCCGTACTGGAACGGGGCGGCAACGCCTTCGACGCGGCCACCGCGGGCGCCTTCGTGCTCCACGTGGCCGAACCCCACCTGAACGGACCCGGCGGCGACCTCGTCGCCGTGCTGGCCACCGCGGAGGACCCCACCCCGCGCGTGCTGGCCGGACAGGGCCATGCCCCGCGCGCCGCCACGATCGAGCACTTCCGCGCCGAAGGGCTCGACCACGTCCCGGGCGCGGGCGCCCTGGCCGCCGCCGTTCCCGGCGCCGTCGACTCCTGGCTCTGGCTGCTCGCCGAGCACGGCACCTGGGAGCTCGCCGACATCCTGGCCTACGCGATCGAGTACGCCGAGCGCGGCGTGCCCGTCGTCCCCCAGCTGGCCCGCGTCCTGGCCACGGTCGAGGACCTCTTCCGCACCCACTGGCCGACGTCGTACGCGCTGTGGATGCCCGAGGGCCGTGTCCCGCAGCCGTACGACACCCTCGTCAACCCCGTCTACGCCCGCACCCTGCGCCGGCTGATCGCCGAGGGCACCGGTATGACGCGGAGGGCACGGATCGAGGCCGCGCGACGCGCCTGGCGGACCGGGTTCGTGGCCACCGCCGTGGAGGAGGCCGCCGCCGTGCCGCACCGGCACTCGTCGGGCACCGACCACGCCGGAGTGATCACCGCCGCCGACTTCGCCGACTTCGAGCCCCGTCTCGAACCCGCCGTCACCGCGCGGTTCCGGGGGATCACGGTGGCGAAGGCGGGCCTGTGGTCCCAGGGCCCCGTGCTGCTGCAGGCCCTCACCCTGCTCGACCACTTCGACGACTCGCGAATCGATCCGTCGACCGCCGAGGGCGTCCACACCATCGTCGAAGCCCTGAAGCTGGCCATGGCCGACCGGGAGGCGTACTACGGGCACCTGGACCCGGCGGACGCCGAGGAGGTGGTGCGCCGGCTGCTGTCCCCGCGGTACAGCGAGGAACGCGCCGCACTGATCGGCCCGGCCGCCTCCACCGAGTTCAGGCCCGGCGACATCGGCATCAGGCCGTACACACCACCCCTGGAGACGCGCCGGAACGTCGTGCAGGCCGACGGCGTGGGCGAACCCACCGTGCAGCAGACCGGGCAGACCCGGGGCGACACCTGTCACATCGACGTCGTCGACCGCTGGGGCAACATCATCTCCGCCACGCCGTCCGGCGGCTGGCTCCAGTCATCCCCGGCCGTGCCCGAGCTCGGTTTCGCGCTGGGCACGCGGCTGCAGATGACCTGGCTCGACCCGGCCGCGCCCTCCCGCCTGGAACCGGGCCGGCGTCCGCGGACGACGCTGACGCCCACCCTGCTGCTGCGCGACGGCGCTCCCGTTGCCGCGCTGGGCACTCCCGGCGGCGACCAGCAGGACCAGTGGCAGCTGCTGTACCTGGTGCGCACCCTCGCTCTGGGCTTCGACCCGCAGCAGGCGATCGACGCACCCGCGTTCCACACCACCGCGGTGCCGAGCTCGTTCTGGCCGCGGACCTGGACACCGGGCGGGCTGGTGATCGAGGAACGAGCGGACCGGGCGGTCATCGACGAGCTGCGCCGGCGGGGCCACGATGTGACCGTCTCCGGGCCGTGGAGCCAGGGCCGGCTGTCGGTCGTCACCCGTGATCCGGACAGCGGCGTCCTGGGGGCGGCGGCGAACCCGCGCGGCGCCCAGGGATACGCGGTGGGGCGATGACGGGCCGTGCGGCCGGGGCCGGGACGGTGCTGCGACGGGTGTCCCTTCCCGGCCTGATGCTCGCGCTCACCTTCGCGACGGGCGTCGTCGACGCCGTCGGATATCTGCGCCTCGACAAGGTGTTCGCGGGCAACATGACCGGCAACGTGGTCATCCTCGGGATGGCCGCCACGGGCGTGACGGACCTGCCGGTGCTCGGCCCCGCCGTGGCCCTCGTGTGCTTTCTCGCCGGCGCGGCGCTGGCCGGGCGGGTGCTGCGCACCGCCGCCCCGGGCTGGAGCGCCCGGTGCACGGGCCTGCTGGCCGGTGTCGCGCTGGCCTTGGTGCCGGCGGCCTTCGTACTGGTCGCCGTCGGGGCGGATGCCGCGCCCGGCCTGCGCCCGGCGACGGCGGCGGCGCTCGCCCTGGCCATGGGGGTGCAGGCGGCGACGGCCCGCCATCTGGCGGTGAAGGACGTCACCACCGTGGTGGTCACCTCCACCCTCACCGGGCTCGCGGCGGACTCCCGGCTGGGCGCGGCCCGCTCGCAGGGTGCGCTGCGGCGGGCCGCCGCCGTCATGTGGATCATCCTCGGCGCGGCCGCCGGCGCGGCGCTGTGCCAGGTGCACGAGGGCCTCGCGGTCGGGGTGGCGGCGCTCGTCGTCCTCGCTGTGAGCGGCCTCGGCCATCTCACCGCCCGATGCGATTCCCACCCGGCGCCGGCCACGACCGGACCGGCCGCCTCCCCGGCGGCCGGCGACGCCTCCGCGCGGCCGGTCGTGCGCGAGGACAACGGCGTCCCGCGCACGACCGGCATTCAACTCGCCCGGCAGCAAGAAAAAGGACGCCCATGACCACACCCCCCTCCTCCTCGCCGGTCCGCATGAGCAGGGCCGCCGTGGTGGCCCTCGGACTGCTGGCCGTCTCCGTCGGCGCACTGGAGTCGGTCGTGTCGCCGACACTGCCGCTCCTGCAACGCGAGCTGGGCATGAGCCCGGCCCAAGGGGCGCTGCTCAACATCATGCTCCTCATCACGGGTGCGCTCATCACTCCGATCGCCGGCAAGCTGGGCGACCGCTACGGCGGCAAGCGGGTGCTGATCCGGCTCATGGCCGTGGTCTCGGTGGGAGGCCTGACCTCCGCGCTCGCGCCCAACCTGCCGGTGCTGCTGGTCGGTCAGATCCTGCAGGGGGCGATGGTGGGCTCGTTGCCCCTGGCGTTCATCGTGCTCCGCAAACACCTGCGGACGGGCGAGGCCAAGGCCGCCATCGGGCTGGTCAGCGGGATGTTCGTGGGCGGCTCGATGGTAGGGCTGCTGGCCGCCGGCCCCGTGGCGGAGTCGCTCTCCCGGCACTGGATGTTCGCGTTGCCGACCTTCGCGATCATCGGGTTCACCCTGCTGGTCAACAAGCTGATGCCCGCCGACGCGCCAAGCGGCTCGGACGGCTCGGGCATCGACTGGCCCGGCCTGCTGCTGCTGAGCGGCACTCTCTCCACCCTCATGCTCGTGCTGGCGCTGGCGCCCGAGGCGGGCTCGGCTCCGGTCGTCTTCGGCGCGCTCGTCGTCGCGCTGGCCGCCTTCGCGGCCGGGTGGATCGCCGTGGAACGCCGCGCCGTCGCGCCCATGATCGACCTGCGGATGCTGGCACGGCCCGTGGTCTGGAAGTCGTGCGTGGTGACGTTCGTGATCTGCCTCGGCACCGCGAACGGGGCCTACCTCGTGCCGCAGCTGCTCGACGTGTCCGGCGACGGTTACGGCTTCGGGGCGTCTCCCACCACGATCGGCCTCGTCCTCCTGCCCGGCGCCGTGGCCGCGACGCTGGCCGGGCCGATCGGCGGGATCGGGGAGCGGCGCTTCGGCCCGCGCACGATGACCGTCATCTCGACCGTCATGATGGCCTCCGCCCTGCTCGGCCTGAGCGCCGCGCACGGCGAGATCTGGCACATGGTGGTCGGCAAGACACTGATCGCGCTCGCCAACGGCCTGTGTGTCACGGCCATGATGACCAGCGTCGCCTCCTCTGTCGACGAAGGCGACACCGGCATCGCCACCAGCGTGCTTCTGGTGACCCGCGCCCTGGGCTCGGCCGTCGGCGCCATGCTCGGCGGCGCCCTCCTCACCGCCCACACCGTCGCCGGCTCCGGCGTACCGGCCGAGTCCGGCTTCGTCACCGGCTTCGTCACCGCAGGCATAACCGCGGCGCTGTGCCTGCTCGTCGTCCGTACCATGCACGAAGGAGTCAAGGCATGACCCTCACCGGCCAGCCGAACCACGGCCGTGTCACACCCGCGCGCACCGTCCTGATCTCCGGAGCCGGCATCGCGGGTCCCACCCTCGCTTACTGGCTCAACCGCTACGGCTACGAGGTCACCGTCGTCGAGAAGGCGTCCGCGCCGCGCAGCGGCGGCTACCCCATCGACATCCGCGGCACCGCCTTGGGAGTCGTCGAGCGCATGGGCCTGATGCCCCGGCTGCGGGAGGCGAACATCGACATGGAACGGATGACCTTCTACGAGGGAGAAGGCGACGTGGTGGCGACACTGCGCCCGCAGAGCGTCACCGGCGGTGTCGCGGGGCGGGACCTGGAGGTGCGGCGCGGCGACCTGACCGACGCGCTGTACGCGTCGGTCCGTGACGACGTGGAGTTCCTGTTCGACGACTCCATCGTCGGCCTGGACCAGTCCGGCCACGGGGTCGACGTCACCTTCAAGGGGTGCGGCGGCCGCACCTTCGACCTGGTGATCGCCGCGGACGGCATGCACTCGCACACCCGGGAGCTGGTGTTCGGCCCGGAGGAGCCGTTCCACCGCTACCTCGGCTACTCCTTCGGCATATTCTCCATGCCCAACATCCTCGGTCTCAAGAACGAGGTCGCGATGTGGAACGACCCGGGCAGGGCCGCGGCCTTCTACGCGACCGGCGACGAGGTGAACGCCCTCCTGACCTTCGCCCGGCCCGAAACGCCGTTCCACGCCTTCGGCGACCCGCGGGCCCAGCGCGATCTGATCAGCGAGGTCTTCGCCGGCGTCGGCTGGGTGGTGCCGGACATGCTGGCCGCGCTGCGGGAGTCGGACGACCTGTTCTTCGACGCGGTCGCCCAGATCCGCATGCCCCGCTGGTCCAGCGGTCGTGTCGCGCTGGTCGGCGACTCCGCGTTCGCGCCGTCGTTCCTCACCGGGCAGGGCACCAGCCTCGCCCTCGTCGGCGCCTACATGCTCGCGGCCTCCCTCGCGCATGGGGACTATGTGGAGGGCTTCGCCGCCTACGAGCGCGACACCCGTGGCTTCGTCACCGCGAACCAGGACCTGGTCGGCGCGGGCCGCATCGCCCTCATGCCGACCACCGCCGAGGACCTGAGGCGGCGCGACGAGAGGCTGCGCGATCTCAGCGCGATGCCGCCCGCGGAGGGGAATCCGGTTCATTCGGCGCTCGTCCTGCCCGAACCCCCGGTCGTGGAACGGCCGTCGCGGTAGGCCGTCGCCCCTGCTCCCTCAGCCGCGCCGTCCCCTCAGCCGCGCTGTCTCCCGGCCGGGATGCCGTTCAGTGGGCGCTCGCTTCGCCGGGCGCTGCAACTTTCACCCGGGGCGCCGGTCGCTCCGGCTCGTCACGGGTGAAACCCGAGGTCATCGCGGCTCGCGCGGACGGCGCCGGAGCCCGCCCTGGTGCGGCGTCCTCGGCGCTTGACATCATGGATGATCATTCACGCGGCCGCCGCCCGCCGCGTACGGCCCCGGGGGACGGGCCGCGTTCGACGGTGGAGCTGCCGGCCTGGCCGGGCGACCCGACGGAACGGTGAAGCTCTCACCGGAGCGGAAGGACAGCCGGCGGCGACGGGCGGCAGAGGCGAGAGGAGGCGGCACGTGGCGGCTACCGTCCGGGAGGCTGAGCGCGACCCCGAACGCGGGCGCCCGACGGGGCCGGACACGGATGCCTCCGAGCAGCCGGGCCCGTCGGCCGGCGAGGCCGCCCCCGAGCCGCTCCACCGCAGCTCCAGCGTCCGCGACGCGCTGCTGCTGTGGGTGGGCACCCGGGCCGGCATGCTCCTCGTGGCGCTCTACGGCATCCTGCTGGTCTCCGGGCAAAACCGTGCTCCGCTGCTGGAGAGGTGGAAGCACTGGGACGTCGACCTGTTCCGGAAGATCGCGGAGTTCGGGTACGACGGCGACCCGAAGCTGGAGCCCGACCCGGGGCTGCCGGCGTTCTTCCCCGGCCTGCCGCTGGCGCTGCGGCTGGTCCACCTGGTGGTGGACGACTGGACGCTGGCCGGCCTGATCATCTCGTTCGTGGCCGGTGCGGTGGCCGTGGCGGCGCTGGCCAGGCTCGCTGACCTGGAGGGGCCGCCCGGCGCGGGACGCTGGGCCGTCTTGGCGCTGCTGCTGTGTCCCCCCGCCGTGTTCCTGTTCGCCGGATACTCCGAGGCGCTCTTCCTCGCCTTCGTGCTGCCCGCCTGGCTGGCGGCCCGCCGCCGCGCCTGGCCGCTGGCCTGCGCCCTGGCCGCCGGGGCGTCCTGCGTGCGGATCACCGGGCTGTTCCTGGCCGTCGCGCTGATCGTCGAGTTCGTCGTCAGCCGCATCCGGAGGGACGGCTGGACCAGCTGGTGGCGGGGGCTCTGGCTCGCGCTTCCGTTCGCGCCGATCTTGGCGTACGCCGCCTACCAGTACTCCCGTACGGGCGACTGGCTGGCCTGGAACAACGCGCAGCAGACCGGCTGGGGCCGCAAGCTCGTCTGGCCCTGGGAGGCGTTCCGCACCACATGGGACTCGACCGGAGGCGACGACGGGTTCGGGCCGATGTTCCGGATGGAGATCGCGGCGGCGATCGTGGGGGTGCTGCTGCTCGTCTGGCTGCTCATCACCCGCCGCTGGGCCGAGTTCGTCTACGTCGGGCTGCAGTGGGGCGCGCTGGTCACCTCCACGTTCTACATGTCGATCCCCCGGTCGGCGCTGCTGTGGTGGCCGCTGTGGGTGCTCATCGGCAGGGCGGGGGCCCGGCGCCGATCGGTGATCATCCTCTATGCCGCGGTGATCGGACCGCTCATGGTGCCGATGCTGATGTCCTTCCTCAACAGCTCCTGGACCGGCTGAACCGTTCCCATCACGGTGATCCAGTGGCGAAGAGCACAGGAAATCGACGAGGTATGCCGACAGGGCGGGTGCGTACAGTGAAAAGGTGCTGATCCACCCCTGGGACGCCGCCACGGACGAGGAGGCGCTGGCCTTCGTCCGCGCGAACGAGTTCGGCCACCTCATCGCGTCCGGACGCGGCCGCGACGTGCCGGTGATCGTGCCGACGCAGTTCCTCCTCGCCGACCCGTCCACGATCTTGCTGCACCTCGCCCGGCCCAACCCCGTCTGGCCGGCGATCGAGGAGAACCCCGCCGTGGTCATGGCCGTGGCCGGCGACTGGGCGTACGTCGAGGGCGCGTGGAAGGCGCTGCCCGGCACCGGCGAGGACCCCCGGCTCGGCGTCCCCACGACCTACTACGCGGCCGTTCAACTGATCTGTCACGCGGAGATCGTCGACGACGTTGACGGCAAGCTCGGCATCCTGCGCGCCCAGCTCGCCCACCTGGATCACGATCTCGCCGACCCCGCCGAGCATCACCGGCGCCTGCCGGGCATCCGCGGGCTCCGGCTGACCATCCAGAAGATCAACGGCAAGTTCAAGTACGGCGGGAACGTGGACGAGGCCCACCGCCGGTACGTCGCAGAGCGCCTCGCGGAGCGGGGCGGCCCCGGCGACCACGCCGTCCGCGACCACCTCCTGCGCCGGCTCGGCTGACACCTTCGGACGACCGCGCGGACTTTTCCCGCCGCCGGTTGATCATGCGGTGCCGTTCCTCCGGATCGGGCGGCGGCGCGCGGCGTCTCTTCGATGCGGTCTCGCACGTCTCCGATAAGCGTGAAGGCGAACGCATGACGGCGATCCAGCCATTCCTTGCGGATCGCGGGTGGGCGCTGCCCCCGACGTCATCATGATCTCCGCGCCGGACCGTCATTCGAGCAAGAACTCGCACGACCACGTATCGGGTGCGCGATTTGTCGTACCTGGCGTGTAGAAGTGTGGGGTGGTTGCTGAGACGACGTGGGCGCAGGTGCTCGCCTGGAGGCTGAGACGGCAGTTCGTGGAGCTCGCGGACGGCGGTGACGCGGTGGCGATCGCGCGCCGTCTGTGCGGCGTGCAGGCTCAGGTCGCCTCGTCGGCGGCGCTGGCCGTCGCCGTACGGCACGCGAGCCCGCGTCCGGGGGAGATCGAGGACGCCCTGTGGCGGGACCGCACGCTGGTCAAGACCTGGATGATGCGCGGCACGCTCCATCTCCTCCCGGCCGACGAGTTCCCCGCCTACCGCGCCGCCCTCGGGGCGTACCGGTTCTGGGAGAAAGCCTCCTGGCAGCGCGGCCACGGGGTGTCGGCCCGGGAGATCGAGGCCGTCGTGGACGCTGTTCCGCGCGCGTTGTCCGGCCGGGTGCTGACCCGCGAGGAACTGGTCGAGGCGGTCATCGAGGTGACCGGAGACACCCACGTGAGGCAGGCCCTCACGTCCGGCTGGGGCGCGCTGCTCAAGCCGCTCAGCTTCCTCGGCGAGCTGTGTTACGGCCCGCCGCGCGACGGCAGAGTCACCTTCACCACGCCCGCCGACTGGCTGCCCGGCGGCCGGGGAGAGGCGCTCTCACCCGAGGAGGGGGGAGTGCGGGTGCTCCGCGCGTTCCTCGGAGCCCACGGCCCGGCCACCCCGAAGATGTTCGACGCCTGGCTGTTGCGCGGCGCCACACCGAAGGCCGTCCTGCGCGGCTGGTTCGGGGAGCTGGAGGGCGAGCTCGCGCGGGTCGAGGTGGAGGGCGAGCCCGCCGTGCTGCCGGCGGAACTTCTCGACGACCTGCTGTCCTGCTCGCCGTCCGAGGGCGTGCGTCTGCTGCCGGGCTTCGACCAGTTCATCCTGGGCGCGCCGCGCGACCTCGAACCGCTCCTGCCGAAGGCCGTCCGGCCCAAGGTCAGCCGGACGGCCGGATGGATCTCACCCGTCGTGATCCACCGGGGGAAGGTGGCGGGCGTGTGGGAGGCGAAGGAGGGGCGGCCGGTCGTGGAGCTGTTCGAACCGGTGCCGGACAAGCTTCTCGCCGCGGAGGTCGAGCGGGTGGCCGCGCTCCTCGATCTCCTGTGACACACGCTTCGCCGGGGTCTGTCCCTATCTGACGCGTCGTGCTGGCGGTAAGCGTAGGAGGTCGGCCTGGCGGGTGCAGGGAAAAGCGGCCTGTCGGGTGCGGGTTGTGGCGCGGCATCGTCAGGTCGGCTCCTTGCGGAGCATGCGGACGAGGCCGATGGTCATGGGGAGGACGATCCAGAAGACGACGGATGTCGCGAGCCGGGCGCCTTCGCCCCAGGTCAGGTCGCCGTCGATCAGCGGACTGCTGGTGGTGTTGAGATCGAGCCACTCGGCGAGGGCCGCGCCGACCGAGCCGAGCCTGCCGACGACGGCCCACAGGACGGGAGTCGACAGGAAGATCACGATCGCGGCGGGCGCGTTGAGGAGCAGCGCCCCGAGGGCGAGGCCGCCCGCGACGGACAAGACGTTGACACCGGTCCACCCGAGCAACGCCGCAGGCCGGACATCCCAGACCGCGGGCATGCCGCGCAGCTCGGCCGCCACCGCCGTCGCAGGCACCGCGACCAGCATGGCGAACAGCGAGAGCGCCACCGCCGCGAGCAGGGGCGGCAGGCACTTCGCGGCGAGGATGCGATGCCGGCGCGGCTCAAGCACGAAGGTGGTCAGCGCCGTGCGGTGCGTCCACTCGCTCGTCACCGTGAGGATGCCGAGCACCGGGAGCAGCGTGCTGAGGACGATCCCGGCGGTGCCCACCAGCGTCTGCAGCTTCGGCCCGACGACGGCTCCGCGCGCGGCGACGGCCGCGATCACCAGCGCGAGCATGATCGACGCGATGATCTTGCCGCTGCGGGTGTCGATGAGCTTGCGGGCTTCGACCACGAGCAGCCGGCGGAACGGGATCCGAGTGGTGGTGGTCATCGTGTCGTCCTTCGTGACGGGGCTCGGTCCGGCCCCCGCGATGTTGCTGAGGCGGCGCCCGGGGCTGGTCGTGACGGTCATGTGGTGTCTCCACCCGGCATCGGTCCCTGGCCTGCGTTGCGGCTCGGGGTCGCATGTGTTGCCGAGTCGCCCTGTGTGCCCGGGTTCGCGTGCGTGCCGGAGCCGGAGCGGATGCGCCCGCCCGCGTTCGTACGCGGGGACGCTTGGTTGTCCGGGCTCCGGTCGGGGTGCGCGGTCAGTTCGAGGAAGGTCTGTTCGAGGCCGCGGCCCCGGCTCAGCTCCTCGACCGTGCCCTCGGCGAGCACGCGGCCACGGCCGATCATCACGATGCGGTCCGCCGCCTGTTCCACCTCGTGCAGCAAGTGCGAGCTGAGCAGCACGGCGCATCCGGCGTCGGCGAGGTCGCGCAGCAGGCGGCGCATCCAGTGGATGCCCTGGGGGTCGAGGCCGTTGGCGGGCTCGTCCAGGACGAGCACCTCGGGATCGCCGAGCAGTGCGTGCGCGATGCCGAGCCGCTGCCGCATCCCGAGCGAGTAGCCGCCGATCGTCCGCCGGCTCTCCCGCTCGGTCACTCCGACCATGAAGGTGCGCGACGCCGGTCTCCTGTGAGCGCTCTTCGCTGAGATCCGTCCCGAGGCGGTGCGCGGGCAGCCGTGCCCGCGCGGCCCGGCGTGATCCTCCGCGTCCACGTCCGTCGGTCCGGCGCGTTCGCGCCCGCCGCTCCGGCTACGACGCCCCGTGCCGACACCCGCGCCGTATGGCGGTCGAGCCCACGACCCGTCACGGAGCAGGTGGTGAGGGTGGGTAGGTGCCGGTCGTGTTTGTTCTGTGGGCCGGGCGGAGCTGGGGACGGCCGATCGCGGGCTGGTCGGTTTGGTCAGTCGAGCCAGGTGGCGGGGGTGGGCAGGTGCCGGTCGAGTTCATCCCACAGGCTCGGCGGGATCGGGGTGGTGGCGAGGCGCAGCGTCTCCTCGATCCGCTCGGGTTCGGAGATGCCGATGATGGTGGACGCCACCCTGGGGTCGCGCAGCGAGAACTGCAACGCGGCGGCGGCAAGGGACACGCCGTGCTCGTCGCACACCTTCCGCATGGCGCGGACCGCCTCCCGGACGGACTCGGCGGTGTCCCGATAGGCGTAGCGGGGCTGGGCGTCGGGTCCCTTGACCAGCATCCCGCCACCGTACGGCGCGCCGTTGACGAAGGCGACGCCGCGCTCATGGGCCTCGTCGAGCAGCGGCGCGGCCTCGCGGTTCACCAGAGTCCACCGGTTGTGGCTGATCACGGCGTCGAACACGCCGGTCGCGACGAAGTCTCGCAACAGGCCGATCGGGCCGCCCGCGATGCCGATGTGGGCGGCGACGCCGGCGTCCCGCAGCGCCACCAGCGCCTCCACCGCCCCGCCGGGGGCCATGGCCTGCTCGAACGTGATGTAGAACTCGGGGTCGTGCAGGTAGAGCAGCGGCACGCTGTCGACGCCGAGCCGCTCCAGGCTCTCCTCGGCCGAGCGGCGCACGCGCTCGCCGGAGAAGTCGCCGGTGCCGGGGTCCGCGTCGACCTTGGTGGCCAGGACGAACCCGGCGGGGACGCCGCCGCGCTCGCGGACCACGGCGCCGATGCGCCGCTCGGCGCTGCCGCCGCCGTAGTTGTTCGAGGTGTCGAGGAAGTTGAACGGCCCGTCGAACACGGCCTCCACCGTGGCCCGCGCGCGCTGCTCGCCGACCTCGTACCCGTACAGTCCCGGCATGCTCGCCAGCGGACTGGTGCCGACGCAGATCGGGGTCACCGTCAGGCCGGTGCGGCCGAACGGCCGGCGCAGCGCCGGGTCCGGGACCGCCGGGTCGTCGTGGGCGTCGAGGCGCATCGGGAACGTCCTTCCCTCACGAGCCGTCGGCGTCACCCGGCGCCAGCCGCGCCACGGCCGCCGCGGCGAGTCGGTGCGCTTCGGCCAGCCGGGCCAGCACCGCGTCGGTTCCGGCGTCGGCCGTGGTCTCCTCCGGGTGGGCCGACCGCCAGGCGTGCAGCCGCCTGGCCCCTTCCGCCCAGGTGACGACCGGCCGGAACGACGGGACGAACCGCCTGATCTTCGTGGTGTCGAACAACGCGGTGTGCTGGAGGTCGCCGACGATCAGGTCGGACCAGAACCAGTCCGGCGCGACGACCGGCAGGAACTCCGCGGGCAGGTGGAGGAGCCGGGCCGGCGTCCCGGCCGTACGGCCGATCACCTCGTAGATCTCGTTCCAGGTGAGCGCCTCGTCGGAGGTGATGTGGAAGTCCTCGCCGACCGCCTGCCAGGCGCCGATCAGGCCGACGAGGCCGACGGCGAAGTCGTCCGCGTGCGTCAGCGTCCACAGGCTGGTGCCGTCGCCGGGCACCACGATCTCGTCGCCGCGCGCGATCCGGTCCCAGGCCGTCCAGTCGCCGGGCAGCGGCGGGTGCGCGTCGTCGTAGGTGTGCGACGGGCGGACGATCGTGACGGGGAAGTCACGCTCCTCGTACGCGCGGCGCAGGACGTCCTCTGCCGCGATCTTGTCCCTGGCGTACGCGAGGTAGGGGTTGCGCCGGGTGGTCGACTCCGTGATCGGCGCCCGGCGCACCGGCTTGTGGTAGATGGAGGCGCTGCTGATGTAGACGTACTGGCCGGTGTGGCCGTCGAGCAGGTCCACCATCGCCGCCGCGTCATCGGCCGTGAAGCCGAGGAAGTCGACGACGCAGTCGTACGCGCTCCCGGCCAGGGCCCGGCGCAGCGCGTCGCGGTCCCGTACGTCGGCGGTGAGCGTGGTGACCCCGTCGGGCAGCGGACGACGCCGGGCGGTGTGGCCCCGGTTGAGCACGTGGACGTCAAGGCCCCGGCGCACCGACTCGGCCACGCAGGCCGAGCTGATCGTTCCGGTGCCGCCGATGTAGAGGACCTTCACACGCACTCCGAATCATGTGGCGGCGACGGGCCGTGCCGCACCCGGTCCGGCGGGTATCGGCTAGCCCGAAAATTTTCGGGAAAATTGTGAAAAATGTCGATTTCGGTAGCAACTTAGGGCGCGAACTCGGCCCGCGTCAAGCCGTCGCCCTGCCCCCGGCCGTCCTCGCGGGGCGTGCGACCCTCCACGTGCGAGGCGCCCGGGGCCGGCAGAAACGGTCCCGGGCGCCGCTCAGTCCTGCGGCCCGTCGACGTCGCGCCGTCAAACGGACATCAGAGGCGCGTCAGAGGGAGACGGTGACCTCGGCGTCTCCGGGCTCGTCCAGGGTGAACGTGACGGTCCGGTCGCCGACTGTGATCTCGTACTCGCCGAGGAAGCCGTCGAAGCGGACACGCCCGGCGTCGTCGGTGACCATCGTGGTGGGCGGCAGCCACCACTCGCCCTTGATGAGCGAGCGCAGCGCGTCGTACGACGGCTTGGGGGTCCCGTCGGCGCGGACGAAACCACCCGGCGCGCCGAGCCAGCCGCCGTCGGACAGGCCCCAGTACGTCGCCGCCTCCACGGCGGGGTGCGACAGCAGGGTCTTGTAGTGGCGCACGACCTCGTCGGCCTGGCGGGCCTCGCCCTCGGGCGTGGTCGGCCACTCGGGGATCTGGTAGTCGTTCAGGTCGACGATCTCCTCCGGCATGATGTGGCCGGAGACGATCGTCGTCTCGGTGAAGTGGATGGGCAGGCCGTACCGCGCGAAGCGGTCGATCGTGGCGAGCGTCTTCTCCTCGCCCCAGTAGCCCTGGTGCATGTGGCTCTGCAGGCCGAGCACGTCGATCTTGATGCCCGCCTCCAGCACGCCCTCGATCAGGCACTCGTACGCCGCGGACATGTCGAAGTCGTTGAGCAGCAGCGTGGCGTGGGGGTTGGCCTCGCGGGCCGCGTCGAAGACCATCCGGACCATCGGGATCCGGCCCATGTCCCGGCAGATCCGGGTGATGCCGTTGTCGTACTTGTCGAAGATCGGCATGATCACGACCTCGTTGATGACGTCCCACATGTCGATGACGCCGGCGAAGTCGGTCATGTCACGCCGGATCCGGTCCACCTGGGCGCGGGCGATCTCGGCGTTCGACAGGTCCATCAGCCAGTCGGCGGTCTCGGTGTGCCAGGCGAGCGGGTGCCCCTTGACCACGACTCCGCGGTCGGCGAACCACCGCGCCGTGGTGAGCAGCCGCTTGGTGTCCGGCCTGCCCCGGACCGGCTCGAACTGTCCCCAGTAGAAGGGCAGCGTGGCGAAGTTGAACAGCTCGAACCACAGGTCGGCGACTTCCTGGGACCCGGCCGCGGGAGACTCGCCCAGCGACCGCCGATCACCGGAGTCCGTCGCGGTCTCGCCGTTGGCCAGCGGGATGAAGTCGAACCCGATGCAGCCGAACAGGAACTTGTGCCGGCGCTGCGCGACGACGACTTCCCGCCCCGCCAGGGGCGCGCCGTTCGCGGTGACGGTGAGCGTCGCGCCCGCGGTGCGGTGTTTCCTGATCAGCGGGTCGGGGTCGATGACGGAACGGGACGACATCGAGCGGCCTCCAGGGAAGCTCAGAGCGGGCGACCCGCCGCGGCAGCCGCAGGGCTCCCGCGGAGAGGTCTGTGATCCCGAGCACCGTAACGCTCCCGACGCCCGGAAGCGCACAGACCTCCCCATCGGTGCGGCCAGCGGCCGATGCGGCGCGTTCAGCGGACAAAGTGGGTGAAGCGGCGCGGTGGCCTCGCGGCGCGGCACGGCCACGGCCCGGTATGCGCGCGGCTCTCGGCCCGGAGCGTGATCGCCCGCGGCCGTAGCCGCGGCCGCCGCGCGCACGAGCAGCGGCCCTTGACCGTCCCGCCAAACGGCCGTGCTCGTGACGTCGCCGCGTTTCACCGTACGGCGTCAGCCTCGGTGGTGCGCCGGGTGGTGGTCGTGGCGGTGGCCGTCGAGGACGGCGTGGTGGTCCACCCCGTCGAGGGGCAGCGGGTCGGCGTGCACGATGGCCGCCGTCAGCCGGGGGATGGCGTGGATCAGGTTGTGCTCGGCGTCCACCGCGATCCGGTGGGCCTCCACCACGGTGGCCGACGGATCGACGACGACCTCGCACTCGGCCCTGAGCCGGTGGCCGATCCAGCGCAGCCGCACCTGCCCCAGGCCGAGCACGCCGGGGGTGGCGCGCAGGGTGGCCTCGGCACGGTCCACGAGGGCGGGGTCGACCGCGTCCATCAGCCGCCGGTACACCTCCCGCGCCGCCTGCCGCAGCACCATCAGGATCGCGAGCGTGATGAGCAGGCCGACAGCGGGGTCGGCCCAGGACCAGCCCAGCGCGGCCCCTCCGGCTCCGGCGAGCACGGCCAGCGAGGTGAAGCCGTCGGTGCGGGCGTGCAGTCCGTCGGCGACGAGGGCCGCCGAGCCGATCTCCCGCCCGACCCGGATGCGGTAGCGGGCGACCAGCTCGTTGCCGGCGAAGCCCACCAGCGCCGCCGCCGCGACGGCCCCCAGGTGGGAGACCTCCCGCGGCTCGAGGAGCCGCCCGATCGCGGCGTACGCCGCGGCGATCGAGGACGCGGCGATCGTCACGACGATGACCACGCCGGCCAGATCCTCGGCCCGGCCGAAGCCGTAGGTGTAGCGGCGGGTGGGCGGGCGGCGGCCGAGCAGGAACGCGATCCCGAGCGGCACGGCGGTCAGGGCGTCGGCCGCGTTGTGGAGGGTGTCGCCGAGCAGCGCCACCGACCCCGACAGGGCCACCACGGCCGCCTGGGCCAGCGTGGTCGCGCCGAGACCGGCCAGCGACACCCACAGCGCGCGCATCCCCCTGGCGGACGACTCCATCGCCGAGTCGACCTTGTCGGCCGCCTCGTGCGAGTGCGGGCGCAGCAGATGCGCCACCCGCGCGCGGAGCGCCCCCGCACCATGCCCGTGGCTGTGCCCATGACCGTGCCCATGACCGTGCCCATGTCCGTGGCCGTGCCCGTTGCCGGGGGCGGTATGTTGCCGGCTCATGGCAACCACAATGCCTCGCAAAATCCGCTGCGGCATCTCGACAAAAGCAGATATGGCGCAGTTGCGAACTCTCCGCATCCGCCCGCGTCCGCAAGCGGCATCCCCCGGAGCGCAAGCGCCACCTCGCCACGCCGCCGCTGGTCACGGCGTGCCCGTGCGCGCCGGAAGCCCGCCACGGGGCCGTGCGGACACCCCCGTCGTCTTCTCCGGCGAGAATTCGCCCCGGCTCTCTTCGCTTATGTAACGGCGGAACTCAATCCGCCGGCGGAAGCGGAGCCGGGAAGCCTTGCCGGGTGGCGGCACGATTATCCGGGGTTTACAACGCGGAAGATTGAGGGCATCATTTGCACAAATCAGTATGCGATCGTCAAGGTCTTTGTTGATCATCGGATTGACGCGGTCATTACGCCGTCGGTCGTCCGAATGACGGATCGTCGCGGTGACGCGCCGCGCGCGTCCGCCGGGACGGCGGGGGACACCCCGCGGCGAGCCCGGCGAGCGGCTGCTTCCGCCGTCGAGTAACGACTTTCTTTCCTCTTACTTTCACCTCCGTTGCGGACGCATTTCGGATGGACTTTTCTTCCGTTCGAAAGGCCGGACACCTCTCCCCGCATAGGCCGCCAGGGGGGGTACCTGAGGAGGGGCCCATGGAGTTCATGGCGAAAGAACGGGCGGAGTTGGAGCATTTCCTGCCCGGTCTCGACGACAAGCTCGCCGCCGTTCCGCTGGCCGATCTGGAGCGGCCCGGCAACCCGGGGCTTCCCGCGTTCAAGGCCGCCGGCGGTCCGCGGCTTTTGGTGCCGACAGAATTTCACGGCCTGGGGGCCACACCGCTGCAGGCCGTGCGCGTCCACAGGGCCCTGGGCAGCCGTTCTCCCTCGCTCGCGATCGCCGCCACCATGCACGGCTTCTCCGTCGCCGGCCTGGTCGAGGTGAGCCAGACCAGCACCGGCTTCGAATGGATGCTGCTCGAGGGCATCGCCCGGGAGAACCTGCTGCTGGCCTCCGCCTTCGCCGAGGGCCGCACCGGCGCCCCGATCCTGTCCCCGACGCTGCGGGCCGTACGGCGCGGCGACAACCTCGTCGTGTCCGGGTCGAAGAAGCCCTGCACCCTGTCGCGCTCCATGGACATGCTCACCGCCTCGGTGACGGTCGCCGACGACGAGGGGCGCGACCGGCTGGCCGTCGTGCTCATCCCGGCGGGCAGCCCCGGCATCGAGATCCGGCCGTTCTGGAACAGCTTCGTGCTGGCCGGGGCGGAGAGCGACGAGGTCGTGCTCAAGGACGTCGAAGTGTCGCGGCACCTCGTCGTCATGACCGAGGCCACCGAGGACCAGCAGCTCGACGAGCTGCAAAGCGGCACCTTCCTCTGGTTCGAGCTTCTGGTGAGCGCCTCCTACCTCGGAGTGGCCAGCGCGCTGGCCGAGCGGGTGCTGCTCGCCGGCAAGGCCGACGCCGTCGAACGGGCCGCGTTGATCATCGAGGCGGAGGCGGCGATGACCACGCTGGAGGGAGTCGCCAGGGCGATGGGCGACGGCGAGCGCGGTCAGGACATGTTCGCCAAGGCGTTGTGCGCCCGCTACGCCGTCCAGGACGCCATCGGCCGCATCGCGCGTCGTGCGACCGAACTACTGGGAGGAATGGCCTATATCGGCTCCGGCGACGTGGCCTACCTGTCGGCGGCCTCCGCCGCGCTGATGTTCCACCCGCCGTCCCGCGCGCGCATGTCCCAGCAGCTGTGTGACTACTTCGCGGGCCAGCCCCTACGTGTGGCCTGAAGGGAGAATCCGTTGTCGGGCATCGACTTCACGGCCCGTCCCACCGTCCTGCTCACCGGCGCGAGCGGCGTCGTCGGCCAGGCGTTGCTCGCCGAGCTCACCGACCACAACGTCATCTGCCTGACCCGCAACAGACCGGTCACCGGCGATAACGTGCTGAGCATCCGCGGCGATCTGACCGTCTCGAACTTCGGACTGGACCGCGACGAGTACAACGAGGTCGTCCGCAGGATCGATGCGATCATCCACTGCGCCGCGGTCACCAGCTTCGGCGCGGGCAAGTCCGAGACCGACGACATCAACGTCCGCGGCACCGGGGAAGTGATCGCCCTGGCCCAGCGGGCCGGCGTGCCCCTTCACCACGTCAGCACGGCGTTCGTGGCGCGCACCGAGCTGGCCCGCGACAACGGCAGCTCCGCACGCCCGGAGTTCTACCTGGACAGCAAGCGGGCCGCCGAACGGCTGGTGCGCGACTCCGGGGTGCCCGCGACCGTCATCCGCCCGAGCGTGGTCATCGGCGACTCGGTCACCGGGCGGATCTCCCAGTTCCAGGGCCTGCACGGCATCGCGGGCGCGGTGTTCAAGAACGCCCTGCCCCTGCTTCCCCTGGAGCCCGGCTCACGGGTCGACTTCCTCCCGCAGGACGTGGTCGCCCGGGCCATCGCCGGGCTGCTGCGGGCTGGGGTCACCGACGGCGACTTCTGGGTCACGGCCGGCGAGGCCGCCGTGACCGTGGACCAGATGGTCGAGCTGGCCCTGGAGACCGGCCGCGGCCTGGGCCTGGAGCTGCACGCGCCCCGGCTGGTCTCCCAGGACATGGTGGACCGGCTGATCCGCCCGGTGTTCATCGACCCGCTGCCCAAATGGCGGCGCCGCCGGTTCGACGACATGCTGGCGATGACCGCGCTCTTTTGCACCCCGCAGCCGTTCGAGAGCTCGTGCGACCGCATCCCCGGCATCACCGCGCCGACCACCTCCGGCCTGCGGGACGCCTTCGTCGCCTCGTTGCGTTACTACGCCCAGGCCAAGGGCCTGCCGCGGGACAGCGAGGCGGCGGCGTGAAACCGGCCCGCGTTCCGCCCTCTCCTGCGGGTCGCCGGCACCACAGCCCTCAGAAGGACACGCCGACATGACGATACAAGCGGAAGACTCCGCGACCGACGTACTGGACCTCTACCGGCGCCACCTGAGCAAGGGCCGCGCCCGGCTGGCGGAGATGACCGGCGGCCAGGTGGAGCTCTCGTCCCACGGCGCGTACGTCTTCGGCGCCGACGGCCGGCGGTTCCTGGACTGCGGCGGGTACGGCGTCTTCCTGCTCGGGCACACCCACCCGGCCGTGGTGGAGGCCGTCGTCGCCCAGGTCCGCACGCATCCCCTGGCGACCCGGCTGCTGCTGGAACCGGTCGCGGCGGAGGCCGCCGCCGCCCTGGCCGAGGTCACCCCGGCCGGCCTGAACAGGGCGCACTTCGTCAACTCCGGCGCCGAGGCCACCGAGGCCGCCATCAAGCTGGCCCGCGCCCACGGCAAGACCCGGCTGATCTCGGCCGTGGACGGCTACCACGGCAAGACCACGGGGGCGCTGGCCCTCACCGCCAAGGAGCTCTACCAGGCGCCGTTCCGGCCGCTGCTGCCCGAGGTGACGCACGTGCCGTACGGCGACGCCGCCGCGCTGGCCGACGTCGTGGGACCGGACGCCTGCGTGGTGCTGGAGCCGATCCAGGGCGAGGCCGGCGTGAACATCCCGCCGGACGGCTACCTCACCGACGTCCAGCGGATCTGCCGCGAGCGGGGCGCCTTCTTCGTGCTGGACGAGATCCAGACCGGGCTGGGCAGGCTCGGCCGCTGGTGGGGGGCCGACCGCGAATCCGTCACCCCGGACATCCTGCTCGTGGGCAAGGGCCTGTCCGGCGGGGTGGTGCCGGTCGCCGCGATGGTGGCCACCGACGCCGCCTACGCGCCGTTCGACCGTGACCCGTTCCTGCACACCTCCACCTTCGCCGCCTCGCCCATCGCGATGGCCGCCGCCCGGGCCGCGGTGCGGACCATCGCCGCCGAGAACCTGGTCGAACGGGCCGCCGCCCTGGGGCAGACCCTGCTCGACGGGCTGCGCGCGCTCGCCCCCGCGCTGGTCACCGACATCCGCGGGGCCGGGCTGCTCATCGGCCTGGAGACACGCGACGAGCACGTGGCGGGCGCCTACATGCTCGAGCTGCTGGACAGAGGCGTGCTGGTCAACCACAGCCTCAACGCGCACAAGGTCATCCGGCTCACCCCGCCCGCCATCCTCTCCGACGCCGACATCACCTGGCTGCTGACCGCCTTCGCCGAGGCCTCCGCCGCCGTGAAAGGACTGTTCTGATGCGACAGGTCACCCTGGAAGCCCTCGTCCCTGCCGCCGACGCCGACGCAGTCTTCGCGACGCTGGCGGACTTCGAGCGCTATCCCGACTTCACCGAAGCCGTACGCGAGGTCCACGTGCGCCGGGCCGACGGCGGCGTCCTCGACTCGGACTGGTCGGTGAACTTCCGCAACGGGATCCTGCGCTGGTCGGAGCGCGACGTCATCGACCCGGTCGAGCGCACCATCACGTTCACCCAGACGGAGGGCGACTTCGAGCGCTTCGACGGCCACTGGAAGGTCGAGCAGCGCGACGGGGACGTCACGATCGGGTTCTACGCGGAGTTCGACCTGGGCATGCCGAGCCTGGCCCCGATCATCGACCCGATCGCCGAGCGCACCCTGGTGGAGAACCTCCAGCGCATCCTGACGGGTCTCACCGGCGAGGCGACCACCTACCACGTTCCGGCCGGGGTGGGAGGGTGACGATGCCGCCGCAGCGGTCCCGCCCGGGGGCGACGCCATGAGACCGAACAAGTGGTGGATGCTCGGCGCGGTGTCGATGGCGACGTTCATGCTGCTGCTGGACGTCACCGTGGTCAACGTGGCGCTCCCCGACATCCAGCGGACGTTGCACGCCACCTTCTTCGACCTCGCCTGGGTGATCGACGCCTACGCGCTCACCCTGGCCGCGTTCCTGCTGACCGCCGGGTCGCTGGCCGACCGGCTCGGCAGGCGCAGGATCTTCGTCGCCGGGCTGGCGTTGTTCACCGTCGCGTCCCTGCTGTGCGGCCTGGCCGTCTTCCCGCTCATGCTGAACGTGGCCCGCGCGTTCCAGGGGGTCGGCGGCGCGGTGATGTACGCCGTCGCGCCCGCGCTGATCGCGAACGCCTTCGAGGGCCGGGAGCGCGGCATCGCCTTCGGGATCTCCGGCGGCGTCACCGGGCTCGCCGTCGCCCTCGGCCCGCTGATCGGCGGCGCGCTGACGGAGATCAGCTGGCGCTGGGTGTTCCTGCTGAACGTGCCCATCGGCCTGGCCGTCGCCGTGGTCATGCTGACGCGGGCCGAGGAGTCGCGCGCCGAGGGCGGCCGGATCGACTGGCTCGGGGCCGTGCTGCTGTCCTCGTCGCTGGCCATGCTGGTGTTCGCGCTCATGCGCGGCGCCGAGGCGGGCTGGGGGAGCGTGCTCATCGTGACGCTGCTGGCCGGCTCGGCGGTCCTGCTGGTCGCCTTCGTGCTGGTGGAGCGGGCGATCCCCGACCCGATGCTCGACCTGACGCTGTTCCGCAACCGGTCGTTCGCCGGTCTGTCGCTCGCCACCGTGGCCGTGAACGCCGCCGTCTACGTGGCCCTGCTGTTCATGGTGCTCTACCTGCAGAACACCCTGCACCACACCTCGTTCGAGACCGGCCTGCGCTTCATGCCGTTCACCCTGGTGGTGTTCGTCGCCGCCGCGGTGGCGGGCACCTTCGCCGCCCAGATCCCGGCGGCGCTGCTGATCGGCGGCGGCTGCCTCGCCGTCGGCGTGGGATTCCTGCTGACCGGCGTGGAGGCGGGCTCCCCGTGGACCGCGCTGCTGCCCGGCATGCTGCTCGCCGGGCTCGGCATGGGCATGTTCAACCCGGCACGCGCCGCAACCGCGGTCGACCTGGTCCCGCTGTCGCGGGCCGGGATGTCCTCGGGCGTCAGCGAGACCTTCCAGCAGGGCGGCGTGGCCCTGGGCATCGCGGCTCTGGCGAAGGCCGGAACGGCGGGGCCCATCGAGGGGGTCAACGCGGTGATGGACGTCGCCGGATGGATCGGGATCGTGGGCGCGGTGTTCGGATTCGCGCTCATCAGGCGCCGCGACTTCCACCAGGCCCAGGCCGGGATCGAGACGGACACGGCCGAGCGGGCCGACGTCGAAAGGAGATGAGCGATCCCCTTCCCCACCGGGGTCGCCCCGTCACCGCGCGGCCCCGGGAAACGCGCCGCCGTCCGGCCTTCAGGCCGTGCCCCGCGGCGGCGCCCGCCAAGCAGCCCGACGCTTACTTGGAGAGACCATGACCTCGGCCCCCGAGCGTCCCACCATCCCCCGCTTCCTGACCGACTACGCGCCCACCCGCTACCGCAAGCGGTTCACCCCCTTCTCCCGTGTGCCGGTCACCGGGCACATGGGGGAGGTCTGGCAGGCCGCGGCCAAGCGCAACCCCACCGAGCTGGTCATCGTGGACCGGCCCTGTGACATCGACCCCGACGGGCCCGTCGAGCGCACGTACGCCGAATGGGCCGCCCTGGTGGACGAGGCGGCGGCCTGGCTGCACGCGGCGGGCGTCCGGA
This sequence comes from Microbispora rosea subsp. aerata, assembly GCF_014647835.1. Classification (GTDB taxonomy): domain Bacteria; phylum Actinomycetota; class Actinomycetes; order Streptosporangiales; family Streptosporangiaceae; genus Microbispora; species Microbispora aerata. Next base: position 13,882 of record NZ_BMPY01000003.1, on the reverse strand, counting down.
CGTGGGACCGCGTCGCCATCATGAAGGCCAACCACCTCGACGTCGCCCTGCTCGGCTGCGCCGCCGCGCGCATCGGCGCGGTGCCGGCGATGCTGTCGGGCACGTTCGGCCCCGAGGCCGCCCGCGCGCTGCTGACCCGCCTGGAGCGGCCCTTCCTCATCACCGACCGCGCCCACGTCGAAAGCTGCGAGGTCGGCCCGGACGTCGTCGCCGAGCTGACCAAAATGACGATCTGCGTCGACGCCTACGACGAGCGGCCCGACCTCGTCCAGCTCTCCTCCCTGAAGGGCGCCCCGCCCGTCGCCCCGGCGCTGCGGCCGCCGAACGAGCCCATGGTGATCACCCACACGTCCGGCACGACCGGCATCCCCAAGCTGGTCATGCATTCGGCGGACTCGGCGTACTCGCTGGCCCTGGTCGAGGCGGAGCGCTGGCCCAAGTTCGGGCTGCGCACCAAGGACGTCATGCTCTACTGCGACCCGTTCTGCCACCAGCGCATGACCACCGGCCTGCCCGCCATGGCCACCGTCGCCCCGCGCATGCTCATGGTGTCGGACCCCAAGTCGCCGGTGGTCAGGGACCTGCTGCTGCGGCACCGGCCGACCGTCGTCGAGACCCTGCCCAACATCTACCTGTACTGGGAGAAGCTGGCCCGCGACCCGGCCAGGCCGTTCGGCAACGTGCGGCTGTTCATCAACTCCTTCGACGCGATCCACACCCGCACGATCCGCACGTTCCTCGCCGCGACCGACCGGCGGGTCCCGATCTGGGTCCAGTCCTGGAGCCAGAGCGAGAACGGCGCCCTGGTGATCCGTCCCTACCTGCGCGGCTCGGTCAAGCGGTCCGGTCTGCGGCCGCCGCCGACCCAGGTGCTCGGCTGGCCCCTCCCGTCCGTCGCCAAGATCCGCGCCGTCGACCCCGCCACGGGCCGGCCCGTACGGCGCGGGGAGGTCGGCCTGATCGAGATCTCCCAGCCCGGCCGCTGCCTGGCGTACGTCGGCGAGCAGCACCGGCACGACCTCAAGCGCAACGGCAACTGGTGGAACACCGGCGACCTCGGTGTGATCAACCGGTGGGGCGCGGTCCGCCTGGTCGACAGGGAGATCGACCGCATTCCGGGAGGCAGCGCCATCGAGCTGGAAGACGTCCTGCTCGACAGGCTGCCGCAGACCACCGAAGTCGTGATCCTGCCCGTGGCGGGCGGCCTGCCCGTCCCCGTGCTCAGCACCGAGGGAGACGTCCCGCTCGACCAGCGCGCCTGGGCGGCGGCCACCGCGGACCTGCCGCGGCTGGCCGAGCCGATTCAGATCCGCTGGGAGGACTTCCCGCGGACCGGCACCTGGAAGATCCGCCGGGTCCAACTTCGCGAGCAGTTGCTCGACGGCGCGCAGGCCGTCGGCATCGGACGCTGGACATAAGGACATGAGTCGTTTCCTGGCCTACACCGCGCCCGGCAGCGGCCACCTGTACCCGCTGATCCCCACCCTGGAGGAGCTGCGCCGCCGCGGCCACGAGGTCGTCGTCTGGGCCGAGCGGGAGAGCCTGCCCACCCTGCGGGGGCTCGGCTTCGAGGCCGAGGCGATCGCCCCCGAGATCGAGGCGCGCCCGGACGACACCTGGAAGGCCCGCACCCCGGTCGGCGCCATGCGCCGATCGGTGGCCATGTTCGTCGACCGCGCCCGGCACGAGGTCGACGACATCAAGCGGGCCATGAAGGACACGCCCCCCGACGTGATCCTGGTGGACAACAACTGCTGGGGCGCCGCCGCGGCGGTGCAGGCGTCCGGCGTCCCCTGGGCGCAGGCCGCCACCTTCCTGCTGCCGCTGACCACCCCGGACGCGCCGCCGTTCGGCCTCGGCCTGAAACCCTCCCGCAGCCTGCCGGCCCGGCTGCGGGACGCTATCCTCGCCAAGTCGGCCCTGCCGATCTTCGACATGGCGCTGCCCCCGATCAACGAGCTGCGCCGCGAGTTCGGCCTGCGGCCGGTCAAGCACGTCCCCGACCTGTACATGCTGGCTCCCCTGGTGCTCAGCTACACCGCCGAGCCGCTGGAATACCCGCGTACGCACCTGCCTCCGTCGGTGCGCATGGTCGGCCCCGCCGACTGGGACCCCTCGGCGGGGGAGTCCGAGCCTGACTGGCTGGCGCGCATGAAGCGGCCCGTCGTGCTCGTCACCATCTCGACGGTGTTCCAGGACGACGGCAAGCTCATCCAGACCGCGCTCGACGCCCTGGAGAGCGAGCCGTACGACGTGGTGGTCACCACCGCGTCCCTGGACCCCGGCGGGTTCCGCCGGCCGGCCAACGTCCACCTCGAACGGTTCGTCCCGCACAGTGTGGTGCTGCGGCGGGCGGCGGCCGTGGTGTGCCACGGCGGCATGGGGATCACCCAGAAGTCGCTGCTCAACGGCGTGCCGGTGTGCATCGTCCCGTTCGGCAGAGACCAGCTCGAAGTCGCCCGGCGCGTCACCGAGGCCGGTGCGGGAACCAGGCTGCCGGTCTCCCGGCTGAACCCCGCCCGCCTCCGCCAGGCCGTACGCGCCGCGATCGCGTGCAAGCCGCGGGCCGAGCGGGCCGGCGCCCGGCTCCGCGCCGCCGGAGGCGCGACGGCCGCCGCCACCGCCCTCGAAGAACTGCTGAACACCGCGTGATCACCGGGTGACCGGGCGGCGGCCGGCGGCCTCACCCGGCCCACGTCGGAAGGCCAGGTCCGCGATCCGCGGACCTGGCCTTCCGGGTCGGGTCTGCCGTCAGGGAGCCGTCATCGGGTCGGCCGGGACTCCAGCCTGCGCCGCATCTCGGCCGCCGTTCCGGCGAGGATCACCCGGTCGTCGGCCGCGTGGCGGTAGTGGTACACGATCCGCATGCCGAGGCGCTCGCCGCATATGCGATACATGGGCGACCGGCCGGAGGTCCGCGCGACGACCGCCGACGTGCGCGTCTCGTCGGCCCAGGCCAGCAGCCGGTCGAACATCGCCCACGTCAGCCCGGTGTTGCGCAGCGGCAGGGTGACTCCGCCCTCCGCGAAGCGGCACACCCGCGTACGCGCCGGGTCGGGGGCGGCGTCGCCCGGGTGGCGGCCCAGGTGCTCGGCGATGTGCGCGGAGATGTCCGCCGCGCTGTCGTCGTCGGTCGCGAACTCCTCGGCCAGCTCGGACACCGATGTCCGATATCCCCAGCAGAACGCGCCGACGGAGTCCGGCCGGTCCGCCCAGAGGTAGCAGGCGCTCTGCACCGGATCCGCGAGGTGCCGGCGCAGGCGGCGGATCACTTCGTGCTCGGGATGGAACGGCACCAGCGTGCCCGCGCGCCCGCACGCGCACACCGCCAGTTGCAGCGACTCGTCTTTGCTGTACTGCCGCAGGCAGTCGGGATGCGTGCAGCGGGACCACTCGCGCCACTCTGCCCCGCCGAACACGGTCCGGTAGGCGTCCACGAGGGCCGTCAGCAGCACGGGATCGGCGTCGAGGTCCCGCCAGGTGACGCGGCGGGGTTGCGTGGAGCGCTCGGCGAGCCGCTGGTGGGCCGTCGTCACCGCGCCACCAGGAGGTCGGTGGTGCAGCTGCTCGTGAGGTCGGCGTGGACGATGTCGGGAACCGTCCGCATCGGGCGCCCGGAGATCCAGGCGACCATCGCCGCGACGCTCAGCGCCGCCGTGGCGTACACGGCGGGGCCGAGCTGCGGGTCCCCGGGCCAGTCGTCGTCGCGGGCGGCGAACCGCTCGACCAGCTCGGTCAGAGCGTGCCGCGTCGCGGGCGGCAGCTGGGCCACGACCCGCCGGACAAGCGTGGTCGCCACGTCCTGCGGATCGTATTCGGGCGGGAGGCCGAGGAATTCGTCGAGCGTCTGCGACTGCGGGGTGAAAACCATGGATACGCCCGTCCACCCGAGGTGCAGCGGCAGCAGCACGAGTTTGCCCGCCGCCTGCGCTTCGCGATTCAGCCGCAAAAACGCGGGCTCGTGGAAGTCGACAGAGTTGACGACCACGTCGGCGCGCAGCATCGGATCGCGGAAATTGCTCTCGTCGATGGCGCGGTCGATGACCTCGATTTCGGCGTCCGGGCGGATCGACCGCACCGAGTCGGCCAGGGCCCGTGCCTTGTTGCGGCCGATGTGCTCGACGCCGTACCCCTGGCGGTTGAGGTTCGACAGCTCCACCGAGTCGTGGTCGGCGACGATGAAGCGGCCGACTCCCGTCCGGCAGGCGAGCTGCACCGTGTGGCTGGCCCCGCCGACACCCGCGGCGAACACGACCGTGCGGTCCAGCCGTCGCTGTGTCTGCGGATCCACGAGTAACCAGTTGCGTTCGTAAATGGTGCCGGCAGTCACAATCGCCCCCTCGACCTGTGAAACGATGACGCGCCCACCCGTGGTCGTAATTCGGGATCATGTCGTCGCACGCGAAATGAATGGCGTGCGCCTCCGAATTACCGCGCTCTCATCGACGCTATCAACGAGATCGAGGTTTCGGAACAGTGAATTTCGCACTTCTGTTTGTGCGTTTTTTAATTATGGTGACCGCTTTCGGCGCCCGCGCGATTCGGAAGCTCGTCGTGGACCCCGCGCGCCGGGCGGGGGAGACGCCGGCTCGGGACGTACGGCTCGGCGGGGACCTCGGGCGGGCCCCCGCCGGACGGCCGGGAGGGTCAGGGGAACAGCCGGGTGAGCCAGGACCGCCAGGCGGCCTCGGCCCTCTCCTGGTCGGCGCCCTCGGCGAAGATGTGGTGCCCGAGGACCACCACGTTCCCGCGCTTCGGCCCGGAGTGGATGAACCCGTAGAGCCCGTCGCCGGTCCGCACGCCCAGGAAGTCGGGCAGGGCCGCGTAGTCGACCACGCCGTCCTCCCGCGGCAGGCCGTCCACCGCGACCCGTACGGGGTCGCCCTCGCGCACCGCGCCGGCGAGGCCCAGCGCGTCCTTGATCGTCACCCACGCCTTCTCGCGCTCCGGCGCGTCGGGGAGGGCGGCGGACACGACCGTGACGGGCCGCCCGCGGAAGTACGTGAGATAGCGGGCGAGCTTGTGCAGGTACAGGTCCCAGCCCGTCACCATCGCCTCGTACTCGGTCTCCCAGTCGTCGCCGAGGAAGCCGTGCTGCACCAGGCGCAGGACCGTGCCGCCGCCGTCGCGGCCCTCGATGAGGTATTCCATCGCCATGAACGCGCCGTCCGGGCCCTCGTCGCCGCGGTACGCGAACCGTTTGCCCGGCTCCCACGCGGTCACGGTGGAGGTCTCGGTGTTGCCGAACATGGTGAACCGGCCGCGGCCGCCCTCGCCCGGCTCGATCTCCGTGCGCCCCATGAACCAGGAGTCCACCCCCGGGCCGGTCGCGATCGCCTCCCAGACCTGCTCCGGTGTCGCGTCCAGCGCGATTTCCTTGCTCAGCTCGAACTCGTGGGGCACGTCTCAGCTCTCCTCGGCGTCGGCCGTCCGGGGGACGGCGGGATGGACGGCGACGACCAGCCGGTGCTCACGCCCGCCTTCGGCCGAATCGTCGTGATATTTGCTCACGAGCGCGGCCACGGCGGCCGACAGCTCCTCGGCGAACGCCGCCCGGTCGGCGGCCGAGGCGAAACGCACCCGGGCGTCGACGGCGAACGTCGCGAGCTTCTTGCGCGCCTGGGACGCTCCGACGATCAGCGTGCCCACGTCACGTACGAGCTGGGCGGCCAGCGCCAGCAGCCACCGCGCCGACAGCCGGTCGGGCGAGCGTGACGGATCGGGCGCGACGGACGCCAGCGCGGCGGGGGAGATCACGAACGACGCCGCGGTCGCCCGCATCACCCGCTCGTTGACGTTGCCCTTGCGGCGTTCCTCGACCAGCTCCACGAGGCCGTGCCGCTCCAGGGTCTTGAGGTGATAGTTCACCTTCTGCCTCGGCAGTCCCACCTTCGCCGCCAGCATGGTCGCCGAGTTCGGCTCCGCCAGCTCGGCGAGCAACCGCGCCCGTATCGGATCCAGGGAGGCCTCCGCCGCCGCCGGGTCCTCGATCACCGCCACGTCCTGCATGGCCCCAAGCATGTCCTCCGACAAACAAATTTGTCAAGGCAGCAACACATGTCGGTGCGGCGCCGCCTCCGGATCGCGAGGAAGGCCGGCGGGCGAGGCCCGTACGGCGGGCGCGGCGTCTCGCCGTGACCCTGTGCTTGCATGCCAAATCGGCCTTATCCACTCATTACGCCTATAACGTTGTGCGAGCGATCTGTCACGCGATGTAATCACATCGGCGATGGGCCGGACCTACTGGCTCCGAAGGAGTGACTATGACGTTCACAGGTATGAACCCCGCGTCCATGGCGACCACGCTGGGGTACGGCGCTCAGCAGCAGCAGATCTCGCCCCTGCAGCTCGCGCAGCAGATCCCGGGGGCGCAGCAGCTGTCGCCGCTGGCCATGATCCAGCAGCAGGACGAGCAGATCCTTCCGCAGGAGCACCTGGTGAGCCCGGTGACCTTCTGGACCAAGGTCGCGCGTTACAGCGTGCGCTACGGCGCTCCCGCGGCCCGCCAGGCGCTGGAGGGCGTGCTCTACCAGCACCAGGTCCAGCAGCAGCTTCAGCAGCAGGTTCAGCAGCAGCTCCTGCCGCCGCAGGTTCTGCAGGCCCTGCAGGCCATCCAGGCCCAGGCCCAGCAGATCCCGCAGGTGTACGGCCAGCCGTACGCCACCCAAGCGTACGCGCAGCACCCCGGCCAGCAGGCCATGCACCTCGGCATCCAGTCCGTCATGCCCCAGCACATCCAGGCGGCGTACGGGCAGCAGGCGCCGCTGACCACGCAGGCGCTGCCGCAGGTCTACGGCCAGCTGCACCAGCAGGTCGCGCAGCAGGTCCCGGTGCCGGCCGGTGCCGCTCTCTGATCGGAGGAACACCGTGGAGTCGATGGGTCCCGGGATGGGTCCGGTGACGCCCCCGGTCGCGGCGGTCGCGACGGGGCATCCGGCGCCGGTCGCGCCGCTGCAGGCGCACTGCGCCGTGACGCTCCAGCGGCTGTACGGCTGGCTGCAGGCGTCACTCCCGCAGGCGCCCCAGGTCGCGGGGGTCATCCCGCTGCTGGTGCAGGCGGTACAGCTGTACCGGGCCGGGCGGTACGACGCGTGCCTGGCGCAGATCCACTTCGCGCTCGGCGCCGTCACCCCCGGGCGGCCCACGGTTCCACTGCTGTGACGTGATCACCTCGGTGGCCCGGACCAGCCGGCGGCCGGTCCGGGCCCCCGCCGTCCCGAGACCGGCGAATTGTGATGACAGAGCCTGAACTGCCCGCCGCGCCGTACGGGGCGCGGCCGGCCACACCAGCCTGAGCTGGGGAGAGTCGAGACGTTCGTGACCAGTAACGACAAGCCCAAGGACGGAAGCGAGGAGCCGCGGCCGGCGTCCCCGCGGGGGCGCCAGGCGTCCCGCCAGGCGCCGCGGCCGGTGGAGCCCCGGCCGCGGCGCTACATGGTGGCCGCGCTGCCCCAGCCGCATCCGGCGGCGCCGGGAGCGGCCGTGCCGGCTCTCGACGGCGACACGGTGCGCAGGCTGCTTGAGGACGATCCCGAGGTGCGCGTGCTGCGCCGCCTGCGGGGCGCGGCGGGGAACCCGGGGGCTCAGGCACCCGGGTTCCCCGCTGTGGTCGTGGCGGAGATGACGGCCGAGCACGTCGAGGCGTTGCGGCGGCAGTATCCGCAGCTCTACTTCGAGCGCGACCGGCTGCTCACCTACAGCGACGTGCCCCAGCCGCCGCGCAGACGGCGGCCCGCCCCCGCCGTGGTGGCCCCGGGCGTGGAGAGCACGTTCGCGTTCCTGGTCAGGGACGCGGACGGCACGCCGCTGCCCGGCGCGAGCGTCCTGGTGACCGGGCACGGCTGGCCCGCGCAGGCGCTCACCGGCGCCGACGGCCGCGCGGTGGTGACGATGGTGGGGGAGACGCCCGAGTCGATCACGGGCGTGACGGTACGGCCGCGCTCCGGCTACTGGAGCGTCCACATCGACCGCCCGGACCTGTCCACGACCCGGGACAACCTGATCGAGCCGGTGCGCCTGTCGGAGACCTTCGACGGCTTCCCCGGCAAGCAGATCTTCGGGTGGGGCCAGCAGGCGATGAACCTCGACCGCCTGCCGCCCACGCTGCGCGGCGCGGGGGTCAGGATCGCCATCATCGACTCCGGCGCCGACGTGCGGCATCCCGACCTGCGCGACCGCGTACGCGCCGGGGTCGACCTCGTCGGCGCCGACGCGGACGGCTGGTCGGCCGACGCCGCCTACCACGGCTCCCACTGCGCGGCCGTCGTCTCCGGCGCGGACGACGGGCGCGGCGTCGTCGGCTTCGCCGTCGAGGCCGAGGTGCACGCCTGCAAGATCTTCCCGGGCGGGCGGTTCAGCGACCTCATCGATGCGCTCGACTACTGCGTCGAGCAGCGGATCGACATCGTCAACCTGAGCCTGGCGAGCAGGCACCACTCGCCGCTCGTCGCCGCGAAGATCGAGCAGGCGCGGGAGGCGGGAGTGGCCTGCGTGGTGGCCGCCGGCAACGACGGGGGACCGGTCGGCTTCCCCGGCACCCTGCCCGGCGTGCTGACCGTCGCGGCCGTCGGCAAGGTCGGCGCGTTCCCGTCCGGCACGGCCCACGAGGCCGAGATCAGCGGGCCGGTGACCGGCGACGGATACTTCTCGCCGCGCTTCACCTGCCACGGCCCGGAGATCGACGTGTGCGCCCCGGGCGTGGCCGTACTGTCGGCCGTTCCTCCGGACGGGTACGCCGCGCTGGACGGCACCTCCATGGCCGTGCCGCACGTCGTCGGCCTGGCGGCCCTGGTGCTCGCCCACCACGGCGACTTCCGGGGCCCCTACGCCGTACGGGACGCGCGGCGGGTCGACCACCTCTTCCACATCATCAAGTCGAGTTGCGTCCCGCTGAACCTCGGCGACCTCCACCGCACCGGCGCGGGAATGCCGAACGCGCTGCGCGCGCTCGCGCCGGCCCTCGCGCAGATCACACCCGAGCCGATCGAGACCGACATGCTGCTCGGGCAGCTCACCGAGGAGATGACCGGCGCGGGGCTGCTCGTGTCGGGCGCCTGGGAGTCCGGCGGCGGCCCCGGCGGGCCCGGCCAGGGCGGCCAGGCGGACCCCTGGGCGCAGCCGGCCACGACGCCGCAGCCGGGCATGACGGCACAGCCCGGGATGGCGGCGCAGGCGGCGTACGGCGCGGGCGGCACGGCCAACGGGCCGGTGCACGGGGGTCTCGTCACCGGCGGCCCGCGCGGGCGTACGACGGCGACCGGCGGCGGCGTACGGTCGGCGGATCGGAGCGGGGCGTCCGGTGGCACGGGGTCACGGGCCAAGCGAGGGGGGACGTCCTCCTCCCGTCCGTACACCGCCGAAGCCGCGGGCGGGGGCCGGACATCCGGCGACGCCCCGGCCGGGCCCCGTACGGCCAACGGCACGCCGGCGGGCACGACGGGTCCGGCGGCCGGCGAGCAGGCCGCGATGGCCTGGCTGACGGAGGAGATGCGGGCCGCCGGGCTTCTCGGCGAGAACCCGTCCGATCAGGCGCAATGAGGACGGCCCGCACCGGGGGCCGGGGCTCGCGGCGGAGCCCCGGCCCCCGGCTTCTCGACGGTCTCAGTACGACTCGTAGGCGGGACCGGCGAGCTGGGCCACGTCCTCGGCGCCGTCCCCGATGAGCTTCGCCCCCAGGTCGGCGAGGGCCCGTCCGGCCGCCAGCTCGTCGCCGATCTCCGGCACGGGCCGGTCGGACGGGTTGCGGCGGGCTCGGCCGACGCTCTCGTGGCGTCGCCCCGCGGGCGTGTACAGCACGGCGGTCGCGGTGGTGACGTCGTCGTTGTCGTCCTCGTTCACGAAGATCTCGACGGTCCAGCGCTTGGATTCCATGTCGGACCACCTCCAGGACTCCAGCATCCCTCTCGGCCGAACGGCCTCGTCATCGGCCCCGGGACCAGGACCTGCGGCCTCGGAGGACCGCGACCCGCGATGGTCCGCCGAAAGGGAACCCGGGGCGGCCCGGCCGAGTCGCGGGAAGGCACAGGCCAGGAAGGAGCGCCCATGCCCGGCCCGATCATCGTCGGCACCGACGGCTCGCCCGCCGCGACGGCCGCCGTCCGGTGGGCCGCCGACGACGCGGCCCGCCGCGGCTGCCCGCTGCGTTTCGTCTCCGTCGTGGACCACTGGGCGTACGGCATCCCGAAGCTCCCCACCTCCGGCGGCGACCCCCTCACCTCGCACGCCGAGCGGGCGCTGCACGCCGCTGAGGCCGTGGCACGGGAGCGGCAGCCGGACGTGAAGATCAGCACGGAGATCATCGAGGGCATCCCCGCCCGCGTGCTGCGGGACAAGGCCAGGGAGGCCGTCGAGATCGTGCTCGGCAGCAGGGGGCTCGGCGGCTTCGCCGGCATCGTCATCGGGTCGGTCAGCACCCACGTCGCCGGTCACGCCCTCTGCCCGGTCGTCGTCGTACGGCCCGGCTGGAGCGGCGACGGAGAAGGGATCGTCGTGGGCGTGGACGACTCGCCCGAGTGCGAGCCCGCCCTCGCGTACGCCTTCGAGCAGGCCGGGGCGTACGGCCACGAGCTGCGGGCCGTGCACGCCTGGCAGCTGCCCGCGCATCCGCTCGCGCCCGAGATCACCTACGACGTGGAGGAGGTGCGCGAGGCCCACCGGCGCGTGGCGCGGGAGAAGGTGGCGCGGTCGCGCGGGCGGTGTCCGGAGGTCCAGGTGCGCGAGGAGATCGTCTACGGGCACCCGGTCGACGCGCTCGTCCAGGCGTCGCGCGGGGCGAGCCTGCTCGTGGTCGGCTCCCACGGCCGGGGCGCGCTGGGCTCGGCGATGCTCGGCTCGGTCAGCCGGGGAGTCCTGCACCACGCCGAGTGCCCGGTCGCCGTCGTACGGTCCCCGTCGGCGCCCTGATGGGAGTCTGGGGCGTGAAAGGGCCCGCCCGGCGTCGCGGGCGGGCCCGTCGCGGAGCTCCGGCCGTGCTACTGCGGCTTTTCGATCGGGATTCGCTTGCGCTCCTCCCGCTCCTCGGCGAGCCGCACGCTCACCTCGAGAATCCCCTTGTCGTACGTGGCCTTCACGTCGTTCTCGTCCGCGTTCGGCGGCAGCATGACCGACCGGGTGAAGGCGCCGTACCGGAACTCGGTGCGGTGTGCCTGCCGCTCCTCGTGGCGCCGCTCGGCGTGAATGGTCAGCATGCCGTTCGACACACTGATCTCCACGTCCTTGTCCGGGTCGATTCCCGGCAGCTCGGCGCGCAGCACATACCGGTTGTCCTTGATGTAGTCCTCGAGCCGCATCTGCTGCCCGACCATCGGCCGCAGCGCGGCCATCGGGGCCTCCAGCAGGTCGAACAGGTCGGGGATGAGACCTCTCGACTCCCGTCGCATCGGAACGCTCATCACCTGTCACCTCCGTCCGGCAGAACTCATCATGGAGGAAGTACCCCACCGAAATCGGACAAATCGGCCAGTTCTGAGTCGCCGTCGGGGTGATGCGGCAGGGTGATCGTGATGCCCGCCGCCGTCGTACGCGACGGACACGGCCGGCGACGACGTGAGATGCCCTGACGGAAGGAGCACGTGATGAGGTTCGTACGCGAAAGCGAGATCAAGGCCACCCGGCCGGGACCGGACCGGTTCACCGGCGGCGTGTGGGAGGCGGAGGCGCTGAAGGCGGTGGAGCCGGACGGCCTGCGCGCCCAGCGTTTCTCCTACGACCCGCGGGCCCGCTCGGGCTGGCACACCCACGACGGGGAGCAGGCGCTGTACGTGCTGTCGGGACGCGGCGTGGTGATGCGCTGGGGCGAGGCGAAAGGCACGATCATCGGACCCGGCGACTGGGTCCACGTGCAGCCGGGTGAGAAGCACTGGCACGGCGCGGTCGCCGACGACACGCTGGTGCACATCGCGGTCACGGCGAACGGCAAGACCCACTGGCACGGGCCGGTGACCGACGAGGAATACCGCGCCGGGCTCGGCTGAGCACCGGCCGGGTCTGCTCGTACATGGTGTCCCTGCGAGCGACGGCCGCACGGCTTGGGCGGACGCACGGCTCCGGCGGGCGCTGGCCGGCGAGAGGCGGGGAAGGCGGCCTGTGTGGGCCGCCCCCGCCAACGTGCCGATGCCGATCGATGGGGTCGGCGTCCAGGCCTCGCCGTGACGTGCTCCGGCGGGCCGGTGAGCGTGCGGTCCGGGCGGGGCAGGGGTGCAGGCCGTCCCCTCTGACCTACTGACGCGGTTCGGCGAGGCCGGTGTCTGACTTTGGTCGTGATGTGCTTTGGCCAGTTGATGAGTCTGTTCGTGAAGATGGCGGGGCCGGGATGCGGGCCGTACCCGGATCAGCCGGTGACGATGATGAAGTCGGCTCGGGAGCGCACGTTGTGACGGGCGTAATACCGCTCCTCTTGCTCGGCCCAGCGCCTCCAGTGAGGCGCGTACATCTCGCCGTCTCTGGCCAGCGCCCGCGCGCGGCGGGTCTCCTCGCCGGCCTCCAGCCACACCAGTCCGCTGAGGTACGGACCGGCCTCGCGGGCTCCGCAGCCCACGCCCTCGATCACGAGGGTGTCCGCCGAGGGGACGTCGTGCCATTCGGCGTACCGGCCCAGGGTCCAGTCGTAGCGCCGCCACCGTGCCCGGTCCCCACGGCCCAGGGGACGCAGCACCCACTCCAGCAGGGCGTCCACTCCGGCCTGCAGGCCGTCCCAGCCGTCGTACAGGTCGTCCATGCGCACAACCGGCGCGGTGAGCGCGGCGGCCACGGCCGTGGCCAGCGTCGTCTTGCCCGCGCCCGAGCGTCCCTCGACGGCCAGGACGCGGGTGCCTGCCGCGCGGGCGGGCCGCGTGCGCAGCCAGCGCGCGACGGCGTCGGGATCGGGGGTCACGCGCGCCGAGCCTAGCGGGCATCGGCGCGCCCGGTCCGCTCACCCCGGTGAGAGCTGACTCCGCTAGAGGGATGTCGTCGGAGGTGCCCCTGCCCGGGTACTGGTGCACGTTCTGCATGATCTCCGGGCCGGGCTTGTGAGCCTGTGACTCCAACAAATCGTGGTGAGCGGTTGCGGAGAGTGATGACAGCGAGAGAGAATTAGAACACAAATTCGAGGTAGCTACGGGAGGTGCTGTGGATCTGTTTGATGTCGATCCTGGGCACTCTCCTCGTTCGTATTGTGCTGACGGCGAGTGGTGGGATCGGCTGATCGCCGGTTCGCCGCTGTGGTCGCCGGACGGCTCATCGGCCCGTGATGACCGCCGCCCCGGGTCTTTCTCGATGTCATCACTTGCGACCGACATTCCGAGCAGCGGTCCGGCACCCGGCGCCGACGGATCCGCGAATGGATCCGCGAGCGGCAGTGCCGCGTTCACGATCAGCACACGGGGCGGCGACACACTCGACACCGGCACGCGCGACGCCGCCGCGGAGAAAGCAACCGGCGGTACACATCGCGGTGGGAGCCGGGCAGCCGGCGGTCCCGGAGCCCAGGGCGCTGCTTTCGGTGCTGTTTTCGGCGCTTGCCGGGGCGATGACGCCTTCACCGACGGCGGCGCACGCGTTGGCGCTAAGGCATGTCGCGGTGCGGGGGCACGCCACGCTGCGAAGGCACATGACGCTGCGGACACCGGCCACGGCACGTACGGCAGTGGTCGTGCGACCGGCACTGACAACGCTGCCCGAGATGACACCTTCGCCGATGACAATGCCGGTGCCAGCGGTTGCGGCGGGCGTGCCGACGACGCGGGTGCCGGTGCTGGTGTGGGTGGTGCCCGGGGCCGGTCGTCGTGGGTGCTGGTGGAGTCGGCGTGGGAGGCCGCGGACGCGGTGGCGCTGGCCCCGGCCCCGGACGACGCGGGGATCTGCATGGCCGAGGCCGAGCGGTTGATGGCCGCCCGGGACCGCA
>NZ_BMPY01000002.1 GCF_014647835.1 Microbispora rosea subsp. aerata | reverse complement strand
AGGATCATGTTCGGGCCGGAGCCGTCGGGCCAGCGCAGCGCCTGCTCCGTGCACCACCAGTACTCCTCCAGCGTCTCGCCCTTCCAGGCGAACACCGGCACGCCCTTGGGGTCGTCCGGCGTCCCGCCGGGGCCCACGACGACCGCCGCGGCGGCGTGGTCCTGGGTGGAGAAGATGTTGCAGCTCGCCCAGCGGACCTCGGCGCCGAGCGCGACCAGCGTCTCGATCAAGACCGCGGTCTGCACCGTCATGTGCAGCGAGCCCGTGATCTTCGCACCACGCAGCGGCTGCGACGCGGCGTACTCCTTCCGGGTCGCCATGAGGCCCGGCATCTCGTGCTCCGCGAGGCGGATCTCTTTGCGGCCGAAGTCCGCAAGCGAAAGATCGGCAACCTTGAACTCGTACTGTCCCATCCGCAACTCCGATTCACCCGGGAAATGCATTGCGGTAAACGTTCAGAAGGCCGACGATAGACCGCCGCATCATGCCTGATGAATCCCCGTAGGTTGGATCGCCGGTGCATCGAAGGTCCCATTTGAATTCCACTTTTCGCGGGATTCGGATTCGTCTCGCCCGTGGCTATCGTCAGATCTCGATGCCCGCGGGGGAGGGCGCGGCGGACGATTAACCGAGGCGGTTGAGAACATGGCCAAGCAGGAACGCGCGGAAATAGGAGTGATCGGAGGCAGCGGGCTGTACGACCTGGCGGGCCTGGAACGCCCGGAGGTGGTCCGCGTCCCCACCCCCTTCGGCGCCCACAGCGGCCCGCTCGTCGTCGGCGAACTGCGGGGGCGTCGCGTCGCGTTCCTGCCGCGTCACGGCCGCGGGCATCTGGTCCCGCCCTCCGCGATCCCGGCGCGGGCGAACGTGTACGCGTTGAAGGCGCTGGGCGTGACCCAGGTGGTCGGGGTCAGCGCCGTGGGCAGCCTGCGTGCCGACTACGAACCGGGGCATCTCGTCGTGCCGCACCAGCTCGTGGACTGGACGAAAGGGCGGGCGTCGACCTTCTTCGGCGAGGGCCTGGTCGTGCACGTCTCGCTCGCCGACCCTTACTGCCTGCGGCTGCGGGCGGATTTGGCCGACGCGGCGCGCGCGGCGGCGAACACTCCTGTGCACGACTCCGGGACGTACATCTGCATGGAGGGGCCGCAGTTCTCCACACGGGCGGAATCCGAGCTGTACCGCTTCCTGAAAATGGACGTGATCGGCATGACCGCGGCGCCCGAGGCCAAACTCGCCCGGGAGGCGGAGCTGTGCTACGCCGGGCTCGCGCTGGTCACCGACTACGACTGCTGGCACTCCGGTGCCGAGGACGTGGACGCCGACCAGGTGAGCCAGGTGATGGCGCGCAACGCCGAGGCGGCGGTGAACACCCTGGCCGCTCTGATCGAGAAACTGCCGGCGGACCCGGAATGCCCGTGCCGGAACGCGCTGGCCCACGCGATCATCACCGACCGCACCGCGGTGCCCCAGGTGGTGCGCGATCAGCTTGAGCTTCTGATCGGCGGACACCTTTCGCATTGACACTGCGATCTCGCTGCAGGAGGACGACGTGCCCGAACGCCTCTTCACTTCCGAGTCGGTTACCGAGGGACATCCAGACAAGATCGCCGACCAGTTGAGCGACGCCGTCCTCGACGCGTTGCTGGCCGCCGATCCGCACAGCAGGGCCGCGATCGAGACGATGATCAGCACGGGGTTCGTGCATCTGACCGGGGAGACGTCGCAGCGCCTGCCCGATGTGGAGTCGATCGTGCGGGAGAAGATCCTGGAGATCGGCTACGACTCATCGGCGAAGGGGTTCGACGGAGCCTCCTGCGCTGTGACCGTGTCGATCGGCCGGCAGTCGCCGGACATCGCCCAGGGGGTCGAGCGGTCCTACGAGGCCCGCACGGGAAACGTCGACCCGCTTGACCTGCAGGGTGCGGGCGACCAGGGCCTGATGTTCGGGTACGCGTGCTCGGAGACGCCGGAGCTGATGCCGCTGCCGTTGATGCTCGCGCATCGCCTGGCTCGGCGGCTCTCGACGGTCCGCAGGGAGGGCGTGCTGCCGTACCTGCGACCGGACGGGAAGACCCAGGTGACGATCGCCTACCGGGGTGATCTGCCCGTACGGCTCGACACGATCGTGGTCTCGACCCAGCACGCTCCGGACGTCGACCTCGACGAACTTCTCGCTCCCGACATCGAGCACTACGTGGTGGCCCCGGAGCTCGCCCGGCTCGACTTGCAGACGGACGGCTACCGGCTGCTGGTCAACCCGACCGGGCGCTTCGAGGTGGGAGGCCCGATGGGCGACGCCGGCCTGACGGGACGCAAGATCATCGTGGACACCTACGGCGGCATGGCGCGGCACGGCGGCGGAGCCTTCTCCGGCAAGGACCCTTCGAAGGTGGACCGGTCGGCGGCCTACGCCATGCGCTGGGTCGCCAAGAACGTCGTGGCCGCGGGTCTGGCCGCGCGCTGCGAGGTGCAGGTGGCGTACGCGATCGGCAAGGCCCGCCCGGTCGGCCTGTTCGTCGAGTGCTTCGGCACGGAGAAGATCCCGGTCGAGCAGATCCAGAACGCCGTGACCGAGGTCTTCGACCTTCGCCCGGCGGCCATCATCGCCGAGCTGGACCTGTTGCGGCCGATCTACGCGCAGACGGCGGCGTTCGGGCATTTCGGCAGGGAGGAGACTGCCACGATGACGTGGGAACGCACCGACCGTGTGGAGGCGCTTCGGCAGGCTGCGGGTATCTGAGGCGAGGGCGGCCGGGCGCGCGACGGCCGCCCTCGCATACCACCCGGTGTCGCTGTGTGCAGCCCCGGTCCTACCGGTAGCCCCGGCAGGGCCGGGGCTGCATGGTAGAGGGCTGAGTCACATCGTTGTCGCCGTCACCCGATCGGGTGGCCCGCCTGGGTATGGGGTGATCCGGTCTTCCCGGTCTCCTGCGGTCGTGTGCGTCCGGCCCCGCCGTGTGCGGCCCCTCGCCGGTGCCGCACCCGCCGGCGTGGTCGCGGGCGGCGGGACCGGGATGCCGCCGCGCCGAGTGGCACGCGGACACTGCCATCGGCGGGGGAATGGTTCCTGGGCCGCCTCAACGGGGAGCCTGGTGCCGGTCCGCCGAAAAATGGATGCATGTAATTCAGGATGGGCGCGACCGGTATTCGAATTTCATCCCGGGCGCCGGACCGCATCTCCCTTGGCGCTTTTGACGGACCGAACGCATTTTGTCTCCCCGTTTTCATGTGATTACCTAGCGTGATCGCGAAGATGTCCACACTTGCCTTCTTGATGATTGTGTCAATGGGCATTACTGTAAGTCAGAGCAATCCTGACTCCATGTCTCACGTCCTGCAATAGAGCCTTGTGCGTGTAACCGGAGTGATACAGGTGAAATGCGGCTCTGTGCCGTGCCGAATATTGCTGCCCGACAGGAGAAGGCGTGGACAAGCATTTAACGGTCGGGGGAAGCGCGGAGGAGTTGCGCGCGCTGAGCCGGGAAATTCACGACGAGGTCGCGCACGCGATGCTCACGGTGGTGACCTGGCTGGAACTGGCTGAAATGAGCGGCGAGGTGCGCGGATCGACCGCGCTGAAGTCTCTCTCTTTCGCCAGGCAAGCCGCCGCCGACGCACTTGAGCGACTTCGGCACGTCGCCGCCAGGCTGCGAACGAGGGCCGAGCACGAGCGGCACTCGAGACACGACCTCCCGCTGTATGACGACCGTGCGCCGGGGCGGAACGGGGCGGAGGGAATGCGCGGCCGAGCCGTGGGCGAGACCGACGTGTACGAGCAATTGCGCCTGGTGCTCAGGGAGGCCGTGCAGAACGCGGTGGTCCATGCCCGGGCCCGCCGGATCACTGTGGATGTGCGACTCGAGGGGGAGATGATCCGCGCGGTCGTGGAGGACGACGGGGAGGGGTTCGAGCCGCGCCGGCTGCCGCCGGCGGAGGGCCTGGGGCTCGCCTCCATGAGTGAGCGGGTGGCCAATGTGGGAGGTGATTTCGAAATCGCTTCCTGTCACTGCCGGGGAACGCGAATTGCCATCGGGGTGCCGCAGAGAAGAGCGAGTGATGAATGCGGCAGATAACCGTATCCGCCTCGTCGTCGCCGACGACCACACGTTGTTCCGCGAGGGCCTGGTCGAACTGCTGTCGCAGGAGCCGGATCTGGCGGTGACGGGCCAGGCCGACTCCGGCGACGCGCTCCTGGCCACGGTCAGGAAAACCCACCCGGACGTCGCGATGCTCGACATCGAGATGCCCGGCCCTCCTCCCGAGACGACGGTGCGTGAGGTCCTGCGGGAGTTTCCGGCGACCCGGGTGATCGTCTTGACCATGCACGATCACCCGGCGCTGGTCGAACGGATGCTCGCGGCGGGCGCGGCGGCCTATGTGATCAAGTCCGCCAACCGGGAGACGTTGCTCGCGGCGATCCGAGGCGCCCGGCGCGACGACGAACAGGTAGTCGTGTCCGTTTCGCGGGAAACCATGGCCAGGATGGTGGAGCCCGCGGCCTCCCCGCTCTCGCCTCGCGAGTTCGAGGTGCTCAAGGCGGTGTCGTCCGGCCTGAGCAACGCCCAGATCGCCGCCCGGCTTTTCATCACCGAGGGCACGGTGAAGCGGCATCTGACGAACATCTACATGAAGCTGGAGGTGACGACGCGGATGAACGCGATCAACAAGGCCATCGCGATGGGTCTCATCGAGCCCAAGGAGTTCCAGCGTCCCGCGCACGGATCGGTTCCGAAGCCGGAGAGGGGGCACCGGTGACGGGCGCGGCGTCCGCCGTGTCAGCGCGTGCACGACGGTGATTCCGTGGGCGAGACGCCGCCCGCCCCGTCGGCGAGGGTCGCGCCTCGACGACGGGCGGGCGCGCTCTTTCCGGCGGGCCCGCCGCGGAGCCCGTGCCGAGGCGGGCAAGACCGTTCAAGCGGCCGACGGCCGGCGGGGGCGCTCCGCGCTTTCCGCCGCCATCGCTTTCCAGCCCTTTCCGCGAGATGAGGGCCGGCGGATTCACGTTATAAATGACTTCGGCGCCGCGGAAACGCCAAAAGGGATGAACGGGCCTACCTAGAACGTAGTAATCCTGATTCCACCTATGTGCGGTTGTCCGCCGGCGGCGCGGCGGGCGATGATTTGCACGACGTCTGAAAAAGGAGGAGCGTGTCGTGCGGATCGTCGTCGCGGGTTCCATCGCCACCGACCATTTGATGACTTTTCCGGGCCGGTTCGCCGACCAATTGGTGGCCGAGCACCTCGAGGAAATCTCACTGTCTTTTCTCGCCGACGACCTGGTGGTACGGCGCGGCGGCGCCGGCGCCAACATCGCGATCGGGCTGGCGCGGCTGGGGCACGCACCGGTGCTCCTCGGCGCGGCCGGTGCGGATTTCGCCGCCACCCGCACGGACCTGGAGCGCGAGGGAGTGGACTGCCGGTTCCTGCTGCTGTCCGCCACCCGGCACACCGCGCGGTTCATCTGCACGACCGACTCCGCGGGCAACCAGATCGCGACCTTCTATCCCGGTGCCATGGCCGAGGCGAGGAACCTCGTCCTGCGACCCGTGGCCGAGCGGCTCGGAGGGCTCGACCTCGTTCTGATCAGCCCTGACGATCCCGAGGCCATGGTGCGGCACACCGACGAGTGCCGCGACCTGCGTTACGCCTTCGCGGCCGACCCCTCGCAGCAGCTCGCACGGATGGACGGTGAGAGCGTCCGCCGACTCGTGGAGGGCGCGCGCTACCTGTTCACCAACGCCTACGAGCGGGCCCTGCTGTGCAAGAAGACCGGCTGGTCGGAGAGCGACGTGCTCCGGCGCGTGGACTACTGGATCTCCACCCACGGCAGGGACGGGGTCCGGATCGAGCAGGCCGGCCTGCCGGCGATCGAGGTGCCGGCCGTGCCCGCCGCCGTCGAGACCGATCCCACCGGAGTGGGCGACGCGTTCCGCGCGGGCTTCCTGGCGGCGGTCGCGTGGGGCATGTCGCTGAACCGGGCGGCCCAGGTCGGCTGCGCCCTCGCCACGACGGTGCTGGAGGTGGCCGGCCCGCAGGATTATCGGCTGGACCCGGGCGAGTTCGTGAAGCGTCTGGCGGTCGCGTACGGCCCTGAGGCGGCCGAGGAGATCAAGTCGCACATGCCCCTCCATCTGCGGGCCGGTGCGCAGGCGCGATGACCGGCGCACCCCCGGCCGCGCGAGCGCCTGGCCGGGGGCGACATTCTCCTCGGCGCCTTCGACGTCATCCCGTCGCCCCGAGGCGGTCGAGGCAACGGCGTCCAACGGCCTCGGCTTCGTGATCGTCGACACGAGGCAGGGGCCGTTCGGGCCGGTGGGAGGTACGCGCCGCGGTCCGGGCCGCGGCGCGATGCTCGCCGTGGAATGTGGACGAGGAGAGCGCGGGAGACGCCGGCGCCGGACGACCGCGCGGACAAGGGCATTGACGGGAGCGTGGTCACAGCCCTCGTACGACGTCCGGCTTGTCAACCTGGGCCTCGTCGCCTTCCTCGCCGCGGTCGCGACCGCCGTGTCCGCGGAACACCCGGTCCAGCCAGATGCCGGCGGCCTGCGAGGTCAGTATCGAAAGCAGGACGAGGACGGTGAAGAACTCGGCGTTGATGATTCCCGCGGTGAACGTCACCGTGGCCAGGACGATCCCGGGGCCGCCCCGGGCGTTCAAGGCCACGGCGAGGTTCACGGCGAGTGTGTTGCCCTCGCCGGCCACGCGCGCGCCCAGCCAGACCGCGGCGAGCTTCACACCACACGCCAGCAGCAGGAACCACACGAAGAAGACCACGGGCAGGTTGTGCAGCAAGTCGAGCTGCACGCCCACAAGGGCGAAGTAGACGGGCACGAACAGCGCGAGCGAGAACTGCTTGATCCCGTCCCACGGGCCGGGCCCGTCGGTGTCCCCGGCTCGGGCCGCGCTCACCCCCGCCACCAGCGCGCCGAAGACGGAGTTGATGCCCAAGACGATCGCCAGCAGCACCACCGACAGCATGAGCACGACCCGGAAGGCGGTGGGACTACGCCGTTCCAGCGCGTTGAGGCGGTGCCGGGCGAGCCGGCGGAAGATGCGGTGTCCCCACAGCAGGAACACCGCGAGGAACACGAGCGAGACCAGGACGTAGTACGCCGCGCTGAGCGGCACCGAGGTGATGCCGGTCAGGCTCCACAGGCCGAACCCTTCGCTCGACTCCGCCTGCACCAGCCCGAGCACGACGGCAAGCGCCACGTACAGCGCGATGTCCTCCAAGACCGCGACAGACAGGACCATCCGCGCGAAGGGGGTGCCGAGAATGCCGAGGTCCAGCATGATCCTGGAGATCACCGGGATGCTGGTGACCGCTATCGCGATGCCGAAGACCAGCGCGAACGCGAGCGGCGAGCCCTTCGGGCCGGAGAAGGCGGCCGGATCCACCATCCGGGTGACGAGCAGGCCGACGCCGAAGGGCAAAGCCAGACCGAACAGGGACACGCTGACGATCGTCCTGCGTTCGGACGCCGTGCCGCCCGGGCGTAGCTCGCTCCCCGCCAGGAACATCATGAACACCAGCCCGAGCTGGTACATCGCGCCGAGCGCCGAGGCGGTGGGCCCGGTCTCCGGCAGCAGCGACTCCTTGACGTCGGGGGCGAGCGCCCCGAGCACGGTCGGGCCGAGCAGCAACCCGCCGAGGATCTCCCCGATCACCGGGGGCTGACGCAGCACGGCGAATATATGACCGAAAACGTGCGCGACGAGAACGAGCAGCGTCAACGCGACCAAAACGTGCGCGACATCCGCTGCGTGCAGTGACATCCGACGCCTTTCTGCTGCGAAGCCGGGCCCGGTTCGCGGACCGGGCCCGGCGGGATGGGCGTGGTCAGGCGAGAGTGACCTTGACGGACATGCCTTCCTTCAGGTTGTACGGGTACGCCAGGCTCGCGGCGTTGCGGGCCAGGGACAGGTAGCCGCGGCTGTTCAGGTACGCCACCGGCGCGCCGATCTCGCCCGCGTCGGCGAAGGTGGGCGACAGCGGCAGCTCGAACGGCAGCACGCCCTCAAGCGTGATCTTGAGCTTGGTGCCGTACCCGACGCCGAGCTTCTCGAGGTCGGTGCGGTGCACGTTCGTCCACACGTTGCCGAACGGGTGGTCGATCGCGGAGACGACGCCGGTCAGCCCGCCGTCGGACGCGGCCGGCTTCTTCACGTCGAAGCGCACGATCTCGTCGTCGGAAAGCTTCCTGCCGACCTTCTCCAGGGGGTAGCCGGCGGCCAGGTGCGCGGCCGGGATCGCCACCATCTCCCGGCTGTAGAAGGTGGGCTCCGGCTGCGCCGGGATCACGTCGGTCGAGGTGACCTCGTACGCCTCCAGGTAGCCGTGCTCCTCGATCACCCGGGTGAGCAGCCCGTTGTTGGGGGCGACGTAGATGTAGGCGCCTTCGGCGCGGGGGAAGCCGCTGCCGGAGCCCGCGAGCTGCCCGCGTGCGCCGCCCAGCGCCGCGTGCTTGAGCCGGATCGCGATCGAGCGGGCCTCCGTGCCGGTCGCCGGGTAGGTGGTCGTCGCGAACACCGTGCCCTCGGGGAAAAACCGCGGCAGGTCGACGATGTAGCGGGCGCCCTCCTCCACGGCCCACGGGGTCATGGTGTGGCAGACGTCGACGATAGTGGCGTCCGGGCAAATGCTCAGCATGAGCCCCTTGCACTGGGCGACCGAGTCGTCGGTGATGCCGAGGTCGCTCATGAACGCAATTACCGGCCGCCGAGAATTGTTCGCTGACATCTTCCTCTCCTTTTATCTCGGAGTTTCATTCGCGATCGTAGGCGTCCGGCGAGTGGCGCGGCAGGCGTGAGCGAGTACCATAAATTCACTACGCGCATGATGTAACGGCACTGTGCCGATCGTCGTAGTGCGCCTTGTTATTTCGGATGATGTCGCGCCGGGCCGCCCCCGGAACAATCAACGGCGAGAAGGCCGGGTTCCGTTATGAGGGCGGTATGAATGAACCTTCTTTTCTCCGGGGCCGTCGTCCGCGCCGGCCACCCGGCCTGTTTCACCGCCGAGCTCGTTGACACGCGGTTTTGCTCAGGGCGATGCGCCCGCACGTCGAAGCGGGCATGACTCGCCGTGCCCGCCGTCTCAGGGAGGAAGGATGACGAACAAGACCATCGGGCATGAGGCCGCCATCGCGGAGTTGAGCGAACGCGTCGCGCGGCGGCTGCGGGTGTTCGACGGCTTCCCCCGGCCGGGGATCGCCTTTCAGGACCTGTGCGGGGTGCTCGGCGATCCCGTGTTGCTCCGCGACATCGCCGCGTTGATCGACGACGTCTTCCGGGGGACGTTCGACCGGGTGCTCGCGGTCGAGGCGCGCGGGTTCGTGCTCGGGACGGCGCTCGCCTCGCAGAGCGGTCGTTCCCTGGTGCTGGCCAGGAAGGCGGGCAAGCTACCCGGGCGGGTGCGCCGGGTCGAGTACGACTTGGAGTACGGCTCGGCCGCGCTCGAGGTGCAGTGGGACGCGCTGCGGCCGGGTGATCGTGTGCTGGTGGTGGACGACCTTCTCGCGACCGGCGGCACGCTGGCCGCCGCGCGCGTGTTGGTCGAGACGAGCGGGGCGGAGGTCGCCGGATACGCGGTGATCATGCGGCTCGACGGGCTGCCGGGCCAGGAGCGGCTCCTGCCGCACCCGCTGGTGTCAATTCGCGACGTCGCCGTTTGAGGGGACGACCTGCGTGGCCTTCGTCGCCGCCTTGCGGTTGAACCGGTCGGTGTCGATGATCATGCGCCGGTGTGTGCCCTTGGCGATCAGGTCGAGGCCGTCGTGGGCGCGTACGTCGAACTCGAGCCGGCGGCCGTCGACGGCGACGAGCTCGACGGAGGCGGTCACAGTCAGGCCGGGCGGAGTGGGGGCGTCGTGGCTGATGGACACGTGGGTTCCCACCGTCTGCTCGGCGGGCCAGTCGAGGTGCGGGATGACGAGGCGGGCACAGGTCCACTCGAGCAGGCCCACGAGATATGCCGTGGCGAACACCTGTGGCATCGGCCGGAACTCGTCGGACTCCGGGTACAGGTACGGCACCGTCCGCTCGGCGGGCACCTTATAGCGGAACTCGTGGAGCAACCCCGGCTTCAGCGTCGTCGCCGGCATACGCGACCCCCAGCATCAAATGCATAATTTTCGGGCGATGGTGCGGCGTTATGGTCCCAGCCGGAATATCCCCTGGCATTTTCCGTCAAGACAACACTTCGCAACTCGTGTTGTCAAGGCCGGAGATGATTGGCCGGCGGGGAGAGCCGCAGCAGTGATCGTAATCCATCGACCAGGAGGGTCACAAGGTAAAGTGAAGGGCGGTAAGTGCAGTTCGAATGGCCGGAACGCGCCTCCCGCCGGAAGGGCCGCTCATGAAGCAGGAAGAACTCGCCCTGCGTCTTACCGTCTTCATCGGCGAGGCCGACCGCTGGCATCATCGGCCGCTCTACCACGAAATCGTCGTCCGTGCACGGCGGGCCGGAGTCGGCGGGGCCAGCGTCATCCGCGGCATCGAGGGTTACGGCGCCTCCAGCCTCATCCATACCTCGCGAATTCTCTCCCTGGCGGACGACCTGCCATTGATGATCATTATGGTGGACGATGCGCAGAAGATCCGCAATTTCCTGCCACAGTTGGACGAAATCATCACCGATGGCCTGGTGATCGTCGAACCGGTGGAAATGATCCGTTTTGTCGGTGGTCGGCGCCTGTCGGCGAGTTGACGGGCGGATTGCCCATCGATGAGAGGCGGAGGCGCGCGGGCC
The DNA here is from genome assembly GCF_014647835.1 of Microbispora rosea subsp. aerata. Taxonomy (GTDB): domain Bacteria; phylum Actinomycetota; class Actinomycetes; order Streptosporangiales; family Streptosporangiaceae; genus Microbispora; species Microbispora aerata. The sequence continues at coordinate 322,923 of NZ_BMPY01000002.1, read as the reverse complement.
CTCCCTCCTGGCAGTCCCCGCGGAGCAGGCCGAGGCCGCTGAACCGCTTCAGCGACCGCCAATGCTCTCGACGTACGGCGCGGACATCGTGAAGCAGGCGCCTTCGGCGTCCGCTCACGGACCGATCCGCTTCTGTGAGCCGCATGCGGTCATCGACGCGCTGGGGCACCGACTCCGCGGCAGAGCGCGTCATCGCCGGTGCCCTCGCCGTGTCGTTTCAGCCTTGCCGGGTCATGGCCCCTCCGGGGTGCTGTCTCACCATCGCTTCCAGAAGGGACGCCGGCCTTTCTCCTCGCCGTGCGCTGGGCCGGTGGACGCGGAGCCCGTGGACGTGGAACCCGGAGTTGGGGTGCCCGGGAGCGTGGTGCCCGGCGCCTGGGAAGCCGGTGGCGCGTCGCCCGGGGATGCGGAGCCGGAGCCGCCGGTGAGAGCGGCCAGCAGGCCGGCCGCCCGTCGCCAGAGGTCGTCGAGGGAGACCTCGGCCCACTCGGCCCTCTCCAGCTCGGCCGCGAGCGCGACGAGGTCCGGATGACCGCCCGCCATCTGGGCGGCGGCCCGCAGGCGGCTGGCGAGATCCGCCAGGTAGCGCCGCCGCTCCCGCTCGGGCAGCGACTCCGCCTGGCGGAGCTTCGTGAGCTCCTCGGCCAGCAGCGGCCGGATGCCTTCGAGATCCGTGACCGGTGCGGTGCCCTCGCCGGGACGCGGGTGGAAGCCGCCGAAGGAGAACCCGCGGGGCGCCCGGCGCGGAGCCGCTGCGGGCGCCGGGGCGAAGGGCGGGGCGGGAGGCGCGCCGGCCGGCGGGGCCGCCGCGATGGGCCGGTCCGCCGCCGAGCCGAAGACGGCCTCCGGGGCGGGCCGGCTGAAGGAGGCCATCCTCGCCATCATCGGAGCACCCGCGACCATCATCGGCATCGCGGTCGGCATGTCCCAGCCGCTCGGCGGTTCGACCGGCTGGATCACCCGATGCTCCGGGCCGCCCTCACCGGCGACACGGGTGTCGACGGCCACGAAGGCGGTGAACCGGCACAACACGCCGAAACGCAGCGAGGTGTCGACGATCCGCTGTTCGAGGGAGTGGTCACCCATCGCGTACCGGTCTTCCAGGCCGCGCAGGTGCGCCCGCGCCCACACGGCCCGGGCCGCCGGGTCGTGGGCGAGATGGCCTTCAATCCGCTCCTCCCACGGGCGGCCGTCGGCCGTGCGGCCCCGCACGGTGAGGGATCCGGCGGACCGGCGTCCCCGGTAACGCCCGGTCACGACCAGAGGGACGCCCGGGTAGAGCGAACCGGCATGGGTGACGGTGTCCGCCACGAGGTCCATGCCCTCCGCCTGCACGGTGACGTCCGTCACCAGCGCGGAGCCGATGCGGCGGTGGATGTGCTCCATCGCCGTGTCGAGCCGGTCCTCCGACTCGACCAGTTCGCATCGGCCAGACCCGAGCAGGGCCAGCCGCCCGAGGAATCCCGCGTTGACCGCCCTGTCGATGCCGACGGTGTGCGCCCGGATCCCGTGCAGCCGGGGGCCGATGCGTTCGAGAATCTCGTCCTCGTTGCCCACCTGGCCGTCGGTCACCAGGACGAGCACCCGATCGCGTGCCTGCCCGCCGGACGAACCCGAGTCGCCGGGCAGGCCACCCTCGCCGATCCGGCCGTCCTCGCGGTGCCGTTCTTCCTCGTGGTCGTGGCCGGCGGGGCCCGCGCCGGTGACCGGCCCGGGGGCGGGCGCGTTCCGGCCGTCGAGCAGCCGCAGCGCCTCCTCCAGGGGAGCCAGCATCTCCGTGCCCCCGCGGGCGTCGAGCCGGGACAGGTGCTCGACGGCGCGATACCGGTTGCGGTCGCTCGCGTCCACCAGGCCGCCGGAGAAGGCCCGTTCCACCACCGAATCAAACGAGAGCACGGCGAACCGGTCGTGCCGGGTCAGCGTGTCGACGATGCGGGCGGCGGCGCGCCGTGCCGCCACCATCTTCCAGCCGGCCATGCTGCCGGAGCGGTCGAGCAGCAGGACGACGTCGCGGGGCGCGGTGCGGGTGGCGTCCTCCTGCGGCGGCAGCAGGGTCAGCACGAAGGTCCCCTCGGCGTCCGCGGCGCTCTCCGCCGTGTCTTCCACCCCGCCTCCGGACGTGTTTCCCGGGCCGCCCGCCGGTGCGCCCTCCACCCTGCGCTCCGCCGTGGCCCTTCCGCCGCCGTCGGCCGTGTCCTCACCGGGCGAACCGGCATCGGCGTCGTCCGGGACGAGCGCGAGCGACGAGGACGCGTCGAACGCCAGACGCAGGATGAAGTCGCGATCGAGCCGTTCGCCGGGGCGCAGCCTGATCGTGTCGCCCTCCCGGTCGATCTCGTGCAGGCTGGAGCGGACCTCCCGCAGGTCGAGACCGGCGGGGTCGATCGTCGTCGCGAGCGACAGCCGTACGGGATAGGGGAAGCCGGGAAGCAGGACGGGTGGCGTGATGCGGGAGGCGTCGGGCACGGCGTCGGTGTCGGACGACACGCCGTCACCCGCCGGGCGGCCCGGCAGCGGGGCACCGGGAATGTAACGGGGCGCCACGACCAGCGGGAAGCGGAACTCGGCCGCGCCGTCCTCGTAGGGGAGCGGCTGGCTCAGCGTGAGACGGACGACCACCCGCTCCCCGGGGACGATGTTGCCGACCCTGATCGTGAACACGTCGGGCCGGTCCTCCTCGGCGATCGCCGCGCGCCTGCCCTCGGCGAGCGCGCGGTCGTAGTCGGCCCGCGCCTGCCCGCGCTCCTTGAGCACGCCGTCGACCACCCGGCCGTCCGCCTCCATCCGGAAGGCGGTGACCGCGGCGCGCGGCGGCAGCGGGAAGACGTACGTCGCCTCCAGCGACACGTCGAAGGGATTGCGGAAGGTCTGGACGACCTCGACGCCGGCCACCAGTCCGGTGACGTGGGCGGTGACGTCCACGCTCTCCAGCGGGAGGTTGCCCTTCTCGGTCTCCAGCGCACCGAGCCCGGCGTCCGGCACGGGCCGGCACTCTTCCGGCCGCAGGGGTGTGATGGGAACGGTCATGACGTCATCCCTTCAGCGGGTCGCAAGCGTGTGGATCGCCGGCCGAGGTGTCGTGGGTGGGGTGTGCGTCGTGAACGCCGGCGAACGGCCCGGCCAGGCCCAGCGTGGCGAGCGCCGTGAGGAGCGGCGCGGCGGCCCTGCGCAGCGTGGCTACCTCGTGAGCGTCCGGTGCCCGGTAGGCCGGATCGAGCAGGACGGTCACCCCGGGGGCCAGCCGTATGCCGTGCACGACGTCCGGGTACGCGATGTCTGGGTGTGCGGGGCTCTCCGGTGCGAGAGGCCGCGCCGCTTGCGGCGACGGCGCGATCGGCAGGAGAGCCTCCGACGGCGCGACGGGGGCCGGAGAGGAGCCGGCCGATCTCGATGCGGCGGCGGAAGGCGCGGCGATGGAGCCGGGGAGATCGGGCGCGGAGCGGTCCGCGGCTGCCTCAGTCCTGTCGGCGTGGGCGGCCGGATACGCCCAGAAGCGGTCGCGGGCCGGTGGCCGCGCGACGTCCGGCGTGGCGGGCTCGGTGAGCCCGGCGACGCGCTGGAGCATGGCGTCGGTCGCGCCCGTCAGCTCCGCCTGGATGTCGGCGATGGACAGGCCGTCCGCCTGGCGGCGCTTCACCGCCACGAGCTGGAGCAGGTGACGGCGGCCGTACAGCGCGACCCGGCCGCGCCGGCCCAGCGGGGGGTCGAGCAGCCCGATCGTCGTGTACCAGCGGATGAGCCGTTCGTTCGGCACCTCGCGGACCCGGCCGTTGGCACGTGGTCCGGGACCGTTGACATGGGGCCCCGGGCCGTCGGCCTGCGGCTCCCGGCCGAGCAGGGCCGCCGCCCGCTCCGCCAGCTCGCCGATCGTCCAGGTGTCGCTCATATCGCTATGATGACACTGTCACAATGACACTGTCAACATCGTCATCGTCATGCGGCGTCATGGTTTCCGAACCCCGACGTGCCCGGTTCGGAGTCACAGGTCTTTGGCCCATATCTGGTCGTTGACGGGGATGCCGGACTCCTCGCCCGGGTGCTGCTCCACCAGCTCGAATCCGGCGGCCTGGTAGATCCGGCGGGCGCTGACGAGCACGTCGCGGGTCCAGAGCGTGATCCGGCGATAGCCGGCGGCCGAGGCGAAGCGCAGGCACTCGTGGACCAGGCGCCCGCCGATGCCCATGCCGCGCGCGGACGGCTCCACCAGCAGCAGGCGGAGCTGGGCCGTCGTGTCGTCCTTGCGCACGCAGAAGACGCATCCCACCGGCTCGCCGCGCACCTCGGCGATCCAGGCCGCCTCCCGGCGGGGGTCGTGGTTGTCGACGTAGTCGGCGACGATCCGCGCGACCAGCGCCTCGAACGACGCCCCCCAGCCGTACTCCTCGCTGTAGATGACCCCGTGCCGGTGGACCACCCAGCCGAGGTCGCCCGCCCGCGGCGGCCTGATCACGTACGGCTCGCGCCGCTCGGCGGGCTGCTCCAGCAGGCTGCGCACCGTGCCCATGGCGGACACCAGCCGCCGGCGTTCCGGGTCGGTGAGCTTCGCGAGCAGCGTTTCGATCTCGGCGGCCGAGCGCCGGTCGAGCACGCCGAAGGTGTCGCGGCCCTTGGGGGTGAGCCGTACGACCTGGCGGCGGGCGTCCTCGGCCGACCGTTCCCGGGAGATCAGGCCCTCGGTCTCGAACTTGGCGAGGATGCGGCTCAGGTAGCCGGGGTCGAGACCGAGCGCGGCCCTGATGCCGGCCGCGTCGGCCGCCTCCCGGGTGCCGAGCTCGAACAGCACCCGGGCCTCGGTCAGGGAGTAGGGGGTGTCGTGCATTCCCGCCCCCAGCACGCCGATGACCGACGTATAGAAGCGGTTGAACGCCCGCACTTCAGGAACGACGTCCATTTTTCCCTTGCCTATCTCAAGGAAATGTTTGACTGGGTCAAACATATGACCGCGACGGCTCGGATGGGAAGACGCCTCTCACGGCTTGCCCGGTCTCGCCGTGCGAGACTGAGTTGGTCTGCTCGGCCAGGTGGCGTAGCCTCTCCTGTTGGTCTAGACCATTGAGATAGGCTCAGGCAGAATGCCGTGCGGTGGAGTGCCGGGGTCCGCGTCGGGCCGGCCGTGCCATTCCACGCGTAATCCCAGATGGAGGAAAACCCGTCATGCGTATTGGAGTCCTGACCGGAGGCGGCGACTGCCCCGGGCTGAACGCGGTGATCCGCGGCGTCGTCCGCAAGGGCATCGGCGTGTACGGGCACGAGTTCGTCGGATTCCGGGACGGCTGGCGTGGCCCTCTGGAGGGCGACACCATGCCGCTCGACATTCAGGCCGTCCGGGGCATCCTGCCGCGTGGCGGTACGATCCTCGGCTCCTCCCGCACGAACCCGATGAAGATCGAGGGCGGCGTCGAGCGGATCAAGGAGAACCTCGCGGCGCAGGGCATCGACGCCCTCATCGCCATCGGCGGTGAGGACACGCTGGGCGTGGCCAAGCAGCTGTACGACCGCGACGTGAAGGTCGTCGGCGTGCCCAAGACGATCGACAACGACCTCAACGCCACCGACTACACCTTCGGCTTCGACACCGCGGTCAACATCGCGATGGAGGCCATCGACCGGCTGCACACCACCGCCGAGTCGCACCACCGCGCGCTGATCTGCGAGGTCATGGGCCGCCACGCGGGCTGGATCGCGCTGCACGCGGGCATGGCCGCCGGCGCCAACGTCATCCTCATCCCGGAGAAGCCGTTCGACATCGAGAAGGTCTGCGCCTACGTCGAGTCGCGCTTCAAGACCCGCTACGCGCCGATCATCGTCGTCGCGGAGGGCGCCCACCCGATCGAGGGCCAGCTGGCGCTGCAGACCGGCGAGCTGGACGCGTTCGGCCACGTGCGCCTCGGCGGCATCGGCGAGATGCTCGCCAAGGAGATCGAGAAGCGCACCGGCAAGGAGGCCCGCACCACGGTCCTCGGCCACATCCAGCGCGGCGGCACGCCCACCGCCTACGACCGCGTGCTCGCCACCCGCTTCGGCCTCGGCGCGATCGACGCCGTGCACGAGGGCGACTTCGGCAAGATGGTCGCGCTGCGCGGCACCGACATCGTCCGCGTCGCTCTCGCCGACGCGACCGCCGAGCTCAAGACCGTGCCGGTCTCCCGCTACGAGGAGGCCGAGGTCTTCTTCGGCTGATCGGTCGCCGGGCCGTCGCCGCGGCCCGCGCCCGGCCCCGTACGGCTCCCGCGTCGCCCCGCGGGAGCCGTACGCGTGACGGGGGCCTGTTGCCGGGCCGCCGAGGTCCCGGTTCCCGGCACATCCGCACTGGCCCCGGCATACGGCAGACTCGCGCCGTGCGGGCCGCACGCCACGCGACCACGGCGAAACGCGCCGGTCGGCCCCGTTCCCGACGAGATCGAGCAGGGCGCGGGCGGACTCGACCGGTCGGTAATCGGCGCTGCCGCTGCGACGGCATTACAGTGGGGAAGCCCGCGTCGCGGCGACGCGTTGTCCTTGGGGTGTGTCCCCCGGCCGTGCCCTTCCCCGGTGTGACGGCCGTCCTTGTCCGTCCGGAGGTTTCCACAGATGACCATGACCGCCCTCGGAGAGCCCTCGGTGCTGCTCAAGTTAGGCGAGGTGGTTCTGAAGGGCCGAAACCGCGAGATCTTCGAGATGCGCCTGCGGGCGAACATCAAGCACGCTCTCAAGGGCCACCAGGTCGACATCCGCCAGCGGCACGGGGTGATCGTCCTGTTCTTTCCCCAGGGCACCGGAGCGGAGGAGGCCGAGGCGGTGGCGGCCCGCGTGGCCGACGTGCCCGGCATCGTGCTGGTCCACCTGGCCTGGCGGGTGCCGAAGGACCCGGACGCGATCACCAAGGCCGCCCTCGAGCTGATCAGGGACAGCGACGAGGTGGCCCGCAAGGCCCGCTTCGCCGTACGCTCGCGGCGCCGTGACAAGCGTTTCCCGCTGCGCTCGAACGAGCTGGACCGTATGGTCGGCGGGGCGATCAACGACACGTACGGCCTGCCGGTCGACCTCGGCAAGCCGGAGCTGACCGTGCACATCGAGGTGGACAAGGACGAGGCGTTCCTGTTCACCGGGGGCCGGCCGGGTCAGGGCGGCCTGCCGGTGGGGTCCAGCGGCCGGGCGCTGGCACTGCTGTCGGGCGGCATCGACTCCCCGGTCGCCGCCTACCGCATGATGCGGCGCGGCCTGCGGGTGGACTTCCTGCACTTCTCCGGCATCCCGTTCACCACCTCCGAGTCGATCTACAAGGCGTACGCGCTGGTGCGCAACCTGGACAAGTTCCAGGGCAAGTCGCGGCTGTGGGTGGTGCCGTTCGGCAAGGCGCAGCAGTCGATCAGGAACTCCGGCCAGGACCGGCTCGCGGTGATCGCGCAGCGGCGGCTGATGCTGAAGACGGCCGAGGAGGTCGCCCACCGCATCCACGCGGAGGCACTGATCACCGGCGACAGCCTCGGTCAGGTCTCCTCGCAGACCCTCGCCAACATCACGGCCCAGGACCACGCGGTGGACCTGCCGATCCTGCGCCCGCTGATCGGCCTGGACAAGACCGAGATCATGGCCGAGGCCCGCCGCATCGGGACGCTGGAGATCTCCGAGCTGCCCGACGAGGACTGCTGCACGCTCCTCGCCCCCCGGCAGGCCGAGACCCGCGCCAAAATCGAAGACCTCAAGCAGATCGAAAGGCGCCTGGACGCCGAGGATCTCGCGGCCCAGCTCGCCGACTCGATCCAGCCGTACAAGCTCGACGTCTGAAAGAGTGCGCACCGCCCGCCGCTCGGGCGTGCGGTGCGCACTCACGCGCGGCCGGGGGAGGGCGATCCGCCCGGCCATGCCCCGTTTCCGGCAGCCCCCGCGTCCGCACGTGGCCCTTGTCAGGCCCCCGCGTCCGCGCGTCGCCTTCCGGCTCGGTCACCCCGGGCGGCTCCGCCGGACCTTGCCCGAGGCCGTACGCCGGCGGCTCGGGCGCCGTGGGTTCAGGCGGGGACGTGGGACGCCTCGGGGGTCATGACGGTCGCGGTGCGGCCGAGCAGCGGGGGGAAGTCGCGCATGACCGCCGCGAGGGCGTCCAGGTCGCCGCTCACCAGGGCCTGCGGGCCGTCGCAGAGGGCCTGCTCGGGGTGCGGGTGCACGTCGACGATCAGGCCGTCCGCCCCGGCCGCGACGGCGGCCCGCGACAGCGGCAGCACCAGGTCGCGCCGGCCGCCGGAGTGCGACGGGTCCACGATCACCGGCAGGTGCGACAGCCGCTGGACGACCGGGACGGCCGAGATGTCGAGCGTGTTGCGGGTGGCGGGCTCGTAGGTCCGGATGCCGCGCTCGCACAGCACGATGTCGAGGTTGCCGCGCTGGGCGATGTACTCCGCCGCCATCAGCCACTCCTCGATGGTCGCCGTCATGCCCCGCTTCAGCATGACCGGCTTGCCGGCCGCGCCCACCGCCTGCAGCAGCGCGAAGTTCTGCGCGTTGCGGGTGCCGACCTGCAGCATGTCGGCGTACGACGCCACGAGCGCCACGTCGTGGGCGTCCACGACCTCCGTGACGACCGGAAGCCCGGTCTGCTCGCGCACGTCGGCCAGGATGCGCAGGCCCTCCTCGCCCAGCCCCTGGAAGGCGTACGGCGAGGTGCGCGGCTTGTAGGCGCCGCCGCGCAGCAGCGTCGCGCCCGCCGCCTTGGCCATCAGCGCGGCCTCCAGCGTCTGCTGCGGCGTCTCGACCGCGCACGGGCCCGCGATCAGGGTGACGGTGTCCGGGCCGATCGGCACGCCGCCCACGGTGACCGTGGAGCGCTGGGGATGGTTGTCCCTGCTCACGAGCTTGTACGGCGTGGAGACCCGCACGACGTCCGCGACCCCCCGCATGCCCCGCAGGTTCAGGGCGGCGAACTGCTCGACGTCGCCGATGAGACCGATGATCGTACGGTTCACGCCGCGGCTCGCGAACGCCTCCCCTCCGGCGGCGGCGACGAGGTCGGCTATCGCCTCGATGTCGTCCTGGGTCGCTTCGGGGGTCATGACGATGACCATAGTGGCTCCTTCTGCCGATGCGGATGCGGGGGAAAACGACGAAGGCCCCGGGTCCGTGTGGACCCGGGGCCTTCGTTCGCCGTGGCTGTCAGCGCAGCGCTTTGAGGCGATCGGTCCTCACGGGTCCGTCGCCATACCAAAACGACCAAGCGGTGCGCATGTGCCGCAATATAGCGCATTCCCGCTAAATCCTTTCGACAGGGGCACCCCCGGGGTCCGGGTGCGATCACCTTTCCGGCGGATGGCAGGATGGCGTGCGTGCCGGAGAGACCTGAGGAGGAAACGCGCCTGCCGCCGGGCCAGTACGTCCCGCGTGGGCAGCCCGTCGTCCACTACGGGCGGGTGCCGGCGTTCCGTCCGGAGACGTGGCGGTTCCAGGTGTTCGGGGCCACGGCCTCGGGCCGGGTCCACGAGTTCTCGTGGGCGGAGTTCTCCTCGTTGCCCAGGACCACGGTGGTCGCGGACTTCCACTGCGTCACCAAGTTCTCGATCATGGGCAACGAGTGGAGCGGTGTTCCCACATCGGCGCTGCTCGACCGCGTGCCCCCGGCGCCCGGCGTGCGCCACATCATGGTCTGGGCCGAGTACGGCTACAGCGCCAACATGCGCATGTCGGACTTCGACCGCCCGACCACGCTGTTCGCCACCCACCTCGACGAGAACCCGCTGTCCCCCGAGCGCGGCTACCCCGTACGGATCGTGGTGCCCCACCTGTACGCGTGGAAGAGCGTGAAGTGGGTGCGCGCGGTCGAGTACATGACCGAGGACCGGCGCGGCTTCTGGGAGGATCGCGGCTACCACAACATAGCCGACCCCTGGAAGGAGCAGCGCTACTCATACCAGGAGGACCCGGGCGACGGCCCGCCGTGAGGCCGCCGAGCGGCTACGGTGTCCGGCGTGTCATCAGCCGTCTGGGTCACGCTGTGTGCGCTCTGCGGAGTCTGCGGCGGCGCGCTCGGCCGCGCCCTCGCCCGCCGTGCGCCGGCTCCCGGTGAGCCGCCGGGTGAGGCGACGTTCCTCGCGCTGCGCGTCGCCGGGCGGGCGGCGGGCGCGCTGCGCGCCGGGCTCACCCGTGGCTCCGCCCGCCGTGCCGTACGGCATCTGCGGACGTTGCTCGGCGCCCGCGGCGTGGTGGTCGCAACGAACGAGACCGTCCTGGCCAGGGCGGGCACGGGCGTGCCGGCCGACGAGGCGGTCCTCGCCCAGGTGCGCGCGGCCATGGCGGACGGCAGGCCGCGCCTGGCCCCCGTCTCCGGCCCCGACCGGCGGGGGGTGATCGTGCCCCTGACCGTGGAGGGCCGGGCGGTCGGCGCGCTCGCGGCCTACGACGCCCTGGCCGGCGCCGCCCTGCTGCGGACGGCGGCCGAGGTGGGCCGCTGGATGTCCGGCCAGCTCGAACTCGCCGGACTCGACGCCTCGCGCAGGCGGACGATGGAGGCCGAGGCACGGGCGCTGCGGGCGCAGATCTCGCCGCACTTCGTGTACAACTCGCTGACCACGATCGCCTCGTTCGTGCGGACCGATCCCGAGCGCGCCCGCGAGCTGCTGCTCGACTTCGCCGACTTCATCCGGTACGCCCTGCGCCGGGCCGCCGACTTCACCTCGCTCGCCGACGAGCTGAGCTGCGTGGACCGCTACCTGCTGCTGGAGCAGGCGAGGTTCGGCGACCGGCTGCGCTTCACCGTGCAGGTCGCCCCCGAGGTGCTGCGGGTCGACGTGCCGTTCCTGTGCCTTCAACCCCTGGTCGAGAACGCCATCAAGCACGGCATGCCCGGGGAGGTCCGGGTCGTGATCAAGGACGCGGGGTCGGAGGCGCACATCTGGGTCGAGGACGACGGCATCGGCATGGACCCCGAGCACCTGCGGGCCGCGCTCGCCGAGGAACGCACCGGGATAGGGCTGAGCAACGTGGACCTGCGCATGCGCCACCTCTACGGGCAGGACTACGGGCTCATGGTCGAGACGGCGCCCGGCAAGGGGACCCGCATCCGGCTGCGCATCCCCAAGACCCGCCCTCGCACCGCCCCGGCCCGCCACTGACCCCGCCGCGGCCACCGGTGGCCGCCGTGCCGACCGCACGGGGGAGGCCCGCGTAGCCACCGCAAGACGGCTGGACGGCACCTTTTCGGCCCTGCCTGAAAGGTGTTGCGGGGCGATGTCGGGCGACAGCATCCTTGCCGTCGTCCTGCACGGCGAAAGGAGTCATGAAGTGCTGAATCTCCGCAGAATCGGCGGTCTCGCGGTGGCGGCGGTCACGGTCGCGACGACCACGATCCTTTCCACCGGGCACGCGAGCGCCGCGTCGAACTGGTGGAGCGATCCGAACTCCTGCACCAACGTGAAGACGGCCGTTCGGAAGGATTTCGGCGGATACACCGTCGAAGTCCGTTACGGCACGTGCGGCGGCGCCCAGTATGGCTGGGGACGTGTCACCAACTACGGCTCGGGTGCCTACGTCCGGTTTGAAGTCGACGTCGACGGCGATCGCGCCTTTGACGGCTACGACCTGCGCTACGCCCCCACCCGCAACTACACCAGCGGATATCGCACCAGTTCGAACTCGCTGCGGGCCTTCCGGGCGTGCGTGGTGTTCAGCGAGAAGGAGACCTGCCTCTACAGCGGCAGCACCACCGCCTGGTGGTAGTCGCCCGCTCTTTCACGGACGGCTCACGCTGTTTCCCGGCATGACCGGCTTTCCCGGCATGACGAGGCCGGCAGGCCACGGCCGCGGGGGGAAACGACGGCCGGATCACGAATGCGCAAGCTGGGAGACCTTTCCTGAGAGGACCTCACGCCCGTGGTCGTCCAGGGCGGGCGTGAGGGCGCCGTGCGGGGCGTCCCGGACGGCTTTTCCCACGGGGGAGACCGTGGTCGCCGGAATGTGCCTTCCGGCGGCCACGAGGCGTGGGCGACCGGGGGAGAACGAACCCGGGGTGAGGACCGAGGCCAGCTTGTGGGCGGCGGATAGGGGAGCGCGTCAACCGCGACCGGGGCGCGCGAACCAGCGGGTGTGCGAACCGGCGGGCACGTGCCTCGCGGGCCGACGGCGGGCCCGGGGTGTGCCGGCTGCGCCCTGCGCGCGCTCTGTGTGCGGCCCGCGGCATGGCCCGCAACCATCCAGGCCGGGGAGCGGGCCGACCGCCGGTTCAGTTGGTCATGAGCGGAAGCCGCAGGACGAACCGGGCGCCGCGCGGGGAGTCCTCCACGCGCAGGCTGCCGTCGTGCGCCGCCACGATCGCCCGGCACAGGGCGAGGCCGAGGCCGCTGCCGCCGGGATCGAGGCGGCGTCCCGCCTCCAGCCGGACGAAGGGTTCGAAGATGCGCTCCCTGTCCTCCGTGGCGACGCCATCGCCGTCGTCGACCACGGTCACCAGCGCCGGCGCGCCGGCGCGCTTGGCGGTCACGTCGACTTGGCGGGTGGCGTGGCGCTGCGCGTTCACCAGCAGGTTCGTCACGACGCTGGCCAACTGCACGCGGTTGCCGAGGACACGCAGGCCGGGCTCGATCTTGGCGTGCACCGGCACTCCCGCCGTACGCGCCGCCGCCTCGGCGCGTACGAGCGCTCCGAGGTCGACCGGCTCGGGCGCGCACGGCGCGTTGCGGAGCCGGGCGAAGGCGAGCAGCTCGTCGATGATCTGATGCATGCGGTCGGCGGCCGACAGCGACCTGGCGATCGCCTGCCGTGCGTCGACCTGCGGATAGAGCAGCGCCTCCTCCAGCTCGGTCCGCAGGCCGGTGAGCGGGGACTTCAGCTCGTGGGACACGACGGCGGCGAACTCCCGCTGCCGCGAGACGGCCGCCTCCAGCCGGCTGAGCGTCTGGTTCGCGGCGCGGGCGAGCTGCGCGATCTCGTCCCGGCCGGACGGCTCCGGCACCCGCAGCGACAGATCCTTGGCGGTGATCTCGGACATCCGCTGCCGGATCGCGTTGATCGGCCGCAGGATGCGGCCGGTCGCCCGCCAGGTCGTCCACGTCCACACGGCCGCCAGCAGTCCCCCGCCGGCGCCGACGAGAAGCTCCAACCGGTTCCCGCGCAGGGCGGGCGGCTGGTCCGTGCCCGCGTAGACGAAGTGGGGTTCGTCTCCCCACAGATCCCCGGTATGCGGCGTCGGGACCCGGCTGGCGGTGAGCATGAGACACCGCTGGTCGCCGAGGCACTCGGTCACTTCCTGCAGGCGATCCTCCTCGGTCGGCCGGACCGTGCTGAGCGGCCGGTCGCCCGCCATGGGCCCGGCCACGATCACGCGGCCCCGCGCATCGACGAGCTGGACGAGCGGAACCCGCGCCGTCGGCGTCGGCGGCGGGATATGACCGTCTGCCATCAGGCCGATCCACTTGGTGGCGACGCGACGTGTCTCCGCGAAGATCTCGCTTTCCACCCGGTTGCGGATCAGCATGCACACGCTGGCCACGATCACCGCGGCGACGAGCGCGGACACCGCCGCCAAAGTCAGGGTCACACGTATTCGGATGGAGTGCGTGAGGCGAAGCGACGGGCTCGGCCTGATGCTCATCGAAGTTCCTCGTTGGGCCTGGTTCCCCTAACACGGTAAACAGGCTTGAGGGGACAAGATGCCTTTTGACCTGCGAAAGTCGGATAGCTCTACCTAGTCTTGGCCTGAACATTGACTCGCGAAGTCAACCGATGTCGGCGGAGTTGTATCGGGAAAGTCACCTACCGATCGGTCACCCCTTGCGCACGAGGCGGCACACGCGGCACGGTTGACGCCATGCTGCGTGTCCTCGCGGTGGACGACGAGGTCCCCGCCCTGTCCGAGCTCGCCTTCCTGCTCCGCCAGGACGCCCGGGTGGAGCACGTGAGCACGGCGACCGACGGCGGGGCCGCCCTGCACGACATGGTCCAGATGATCGCCGACGGGGAGCGCCTCGACGGCGTCTTCCTGGACGTACGCATGCCCGGGCTCGACGGGCTCGACCTGGCCCGGCTCATCGGCGGTTTCCCCACTCCGCCCCGCCTGGTCTTCGTCAGCGCCCACGACTGCGCGGTCCAGGCGTTCGAGCTGGAGGCCGTCGACTACCTGCTCAAGCCGGTGCGCCCGGAACGCCTGGCGGAGGCCGTACGCCGGCTCTCGGCCGCCGTCTCGCCTCCGAGCGCCGAGGAGGAGGACCTGGAGACGATCCCGGTCGAGCTCGGGGGCCGTACGAAGTTCGTGGCCCGGCAGGACGTGTGCTACGCCGAGGCGCACGGCGACTACGTGCGCCTGCACACGGCCGACGCCGTGTATCTCGTACGGATGTCCCTCGCGGCGCTGGAACGCCGCTGGGCGGGCGCGGGTTTCGTCCGAGCCCATCGCAGCACCCTCGTCAACGCGCGGCACGTGAGCGAGCTGCGCTTCGACGCCGGCCGGGTGGTCCTCCAGGTGGGAAGCGAGGCGCTGCCGGTGAGCAGGCGGCACACCCGCCAGGTGCGCGAGCAGCTCGTCCGCCAGTTCCGTCCCTGAGCGCGCGTAGTCACCCCGCGCCCGTCGCCGAGTCAGAGGCGGGCCGGGGACACGACCATGCCCTCACTTCGGCGATCGGCTGGCCGCTGCTGATCACGCTCGTCTTCCCGCCCCTGTCCGCTCGCCGTCACCGACGCCGCGGCGGCTGATCCGCGTGCGCGCCGGGGCCCGCGGGCCGGGCGGTGGCGTCATCGCGCGCCCCGACCTACCGCTCGTCGCCTCCCGGGGCCCGCTCGTCGCGCGCGAGCGGGCCGCATGGCGCTAACTAGAGACCGCTCGTCCGAACGGCCATCCCGCCGCCCGATTACACCTCGTAGTCTTTCGCACGTCGCAAGACACGCGGGGTAATCACAAAGTGAGCAGGTTGTCACCGGATGGTTACCAAGCGGGGCCCTGCTCGGGGGGGAAGGGCCCCGCCAGCGCGTATCGGGGGTGCGCGGCGATCCGGCCATACGGGGGCGCCGGATCGCCGCGAACGCCCTCTCCCCGGCCCAATCCCGATCGTCGCTCATCCCGGACGAGCCGCACCCCCGTAGACCGCCGCGACGCCCGCGACCTCCGTGCCGCGACCTCCGCGTTACGCACGCCTCTGCCGCGTTCGCGACTTCCATGCCGCGCCCTCCGCGATACCCATGACCTCCGCGCCGCCCGTGACCTTCGCCCCGCTGGCGACCGCCGCGTTACGCACGCCTTTGCCGCGTTCGCGACTTCCGTGCCGTGACCTCCGTGTTACGCACGCCTCTGCCGCGTTCGCGACTTCCGTGCCGCGACCGCCGCGATACCCATGACCTTCGTGCCGTCCGCGACCTCCGGGACGTGCCGGACCACTGGAACCGCCAGTCCGCCGCCGCGAGGCCGCGCGCCCGTCTCGGGGTTCCTCCGGCCGCGAGGGTGGCTGTGGTCTTGACGTCGCCGCGAGGCCGCGTGCCGGTATGGGCCCGCGCGGCCTCGCTTCGGCTTCGTCGGTGGTGACGGGCATACGGCCGCGCATGGCCGCGACGATGCCGGGTTCGTCGAGGTCGGGCGCCGCCCACTGGGGGACCGGCAGGCGCGCCGCCACGGCGACCGCGCCGCCGCCCTCCGCCGGGCAGACCGCGAGCCGGGCCGCGCGGGGCGGTGGGCCTGGTGGCCGGGGAACGCCGGTCAGTCGCCGCGTAGTTTCTTGAGCAGTTCGATGTCCTCGCGGTGTTTTTCCACCTTGCCCGGGGTCTCGATGCAGATGGGCACCCCGGCGGCCGTGGGGTGGCGCATCAGCTCGGCGAACGCCTGGGCGCCGATGTGCCCGGCCCCGATGTTCTCGTGCCGGTCCCGCTTGGAGCCGCAGGGGTCCTTCGAGTCGTTGGCGTGGATCAGCTTGAGCCGGCCGGGGGCGATGTCGTGCAGGGCGTCCATCGTCTCCTTCACCCCGCCCGGCGCGGCCAGGTCGTGCCCCGCCGCGAAGGCGTGGCAGGTGTCGAGGCACACGCCGACCTTGGGGTGGTGATCGAGGGCCTCCAGATAGGGCCCGAGGTCCTGGACGGTCGCGCACAGCATCTGGCCCTGGCCCGCCATCGGTTCGAGCAGCAGGTCGGGGCCGTCGTCGGGGAGCTCGTCGAGCACCGGCAGCAGGCGCTCGTGGATCTGGCGCATCGCGGCCTCGCGCGGCTGGCTCACGGCCGAGCCGGTGTGGACGACCACGCCGAGCGCGCCGGTCTCGACGCCCCTGCGCAGAGTGTGGCGGATCACCGCGATGGAGTTCTCCAGGGTCTCCGGGGTCGGCGACCCGCAGTTCACCAGATAGGGGGCGTGCAGGAAGACCGGCATGCCCGACTCGCGCAGCTTGGCGTCCTCGGCGGGGTTCCCCTCGCTGAGCGCCCAGCCCCGCGGGTTGGTGACGAAGACCTGGATCATCTCCGCGCCGATGTCGGCGGCGTATTTCAGCCCGCCCTTGGCCAGGCCACCGGCGACGAAGACGTGGCCGCCGATGAGATTGGAAGAAGTCATGATGCCCCCAGGATATTGGCGCGGGTCAGCGCCGGTCCTCGTGCCGTAGCCCTTCGTGCGGCGGCTCGCTGATCGCCGGCCCCTCGCGCGGCGGCCCAGCCGACCGCCGGTCCCTCGTGTCGTAGCTCCTCGTGCGACGGTCTCGCTGACCGCCGGCCCCTCCTGCCATAGCTTCTCGTGCGGCCGCCCCGTCGACCGCCGGTGAGGCGGCCCGCCGACCGCCGCCCCCCTCTCGCCGCCGGCGCTGCGGCCGCGGCCCTCGTGCCGCCGGCCCGGTGGCCGCCTGCTCCTGTCGGCCGTACGGCCCCTTTGTCACAACGTACAAAGCGGCGCCCGGAGCAGGGGGTGCGGTTCGGACCTCACGCCGCTGGACCCGCTTTCGGCCCGGCGGTTGACTGACGGACATGCGCGAACTCAGCCGGGAGGACCTGCGGTCCTGCTGCGCCTCCGCCAGATGGGTGGAGGCGGTCGCCGCGCGCGGGCCGTACGAGGATCTCGACGGGCTGCGCGCCGCGAGCGAGTCGGCTCTCGCGGCGCTGACCTGGCAGGACGTGCTGGAGGCGCTGGCGGCGCACCCCCGGATCGGGGAGCGGCCCGGCGACGCGGGACGCGAGGCCGCGTGGTCGCGGTCGGAGCAGTCCGGCACCGCGGACGCCGGGCGGGACGTGCTCGACGCGATCCGCGAGGGCAACGCCGCCTACGAGAGCCGGTTCGGCCACGTGTACCTGGTCCGCGCGACGGGCCGGAGCGCCGGCGAGCTGCTGGCGCTGCTGCGGGAGCGGCTCGGCAACGACGAGGAGACCGAGCGCAAGGTCGTGAGAAACGAGCTGTCCGAGATCGTCGCCTTGCGGCTGGCCAAGCTCTGGGAGGGCCGGTGAGCCTTTCGACACACGTGCTCGACACCGCGGCGGGAAGACCGGCCAAGGACGTGTTCGTACGGCTGTCGCGCCGCGCCGCGCACGGGTTCGTGCCGGTCGCGGAGGGCCGCACCGACGGCGACGGCCGCATCCGGGAGTGGACGCCGCTGGGCCGGGAATGGGACCCGGCCGAGGACCCGCGCCCGGGGACCTACCGGCTCGTGTTCGACACCGGCGCCTACCTGGGGGACGACGCGTTCTTCCCCGAGGTGAGCGTCGTGTTCTCCATCCGGGAGGCCGGCGAGCACTACCACGTGCCGCTGCTGCTGAGCCCGTTCGCCTACTCGACCTATCGGGGGAGCTAGCGTTGGCCGTTCTGGGACCCAACAGGTACGGCAAGGCCGAGACGAGAGTCGTGCGGGTGACCCGGCACGGGGACGCCCACCGGATCAAGGACCTCACGGTCAGCACGTCGTTGTCGGGCGACATGACCGAGGTTCACCTGAGCGGGGACAACTCCGCCGTCCTGCCCACCGACACGCAGAAGAACACGGTCTTCGCGTTCGCCAAGAAACACGGCGTCGGGGCGATCGAGGACTTCGCGCTGCTGCTGGCGCGCCACTTCGTGGACTCCCAGCCCACGATCCACCACGCGAGGGTCGCGATCGACGAGTACGCCTGGGAGCGCAACGGCGCGTTCGGGCACTCGTTCGTCCGCTCCGGCCGGGAGATCCGCACCTGCGTCGCCCACTACGACGGGACGCGGTCATGGGTCGTGTCCGGTTTGCGGGACCTCGTGGTGCTCAACACGACCAACTCCGAGTTCTGGGGCTTCGTAAAGGACGAGTACACGACGCTGCCGGAGACCCGCGACCGCGTCCTGGCCACCGCCGTGGACGCGACGTGGCGGCACACGGACGCATCCCAGGATTGGGACAAGACCTACGAGAACGCGCGGGCCGCCCTGCTCGCGGCATTCGCCGACACCTACAGCCTGTCCCTGCAGCAGACCCTGTACGCCATGGGCTCGCGGGTGCTGGCCGAGTGCCCGGGGGTCTGCGAGGTGCGGCTGTCGCTGCCGAACAAGCACCACTTCCTGGTGGACCTCGAGCCGTTCGGGCTGGACAACGACGGCGAGGTCTTCTTCGCCGCCGACCGGCCGTACGGGCTGATCGAGGGCACGGTGCTGCGCGAGGACGCGCCCGCCCCCGGCCCGGCGTGGGAGTGAACCGATGGACTTCCTGCGACCGCGGAGCTGGGCGGAGGCCCTGGAGCTGAAGGCCGGGCGGCCCGAGGCCACGCCGATCCAGGGCGGCACCGACGTCATGGTCGAGATCAACCTCGACAAGGGCCGCCCGGCCGCGCTGCTCGACCTCACCCCGATCCCCGAGCTGCGGGAGTGGTCGCGGGAGGGCGAGGTGATCCGCCTCGGCGCCGGGGTGACCTATGCCCGGCTGATCGCCGAGCTGGGGGCCGATCTGCCCGGGCTGGCCCAGGCGTCCCGTACGGTCGGGTCGCCGCAGATCCGCAACCGCGGCACGGTCGCGGGCAACCTCGGCGCGGCCTCGCCCGCGGGCGACAGCCACCCGCCGCTGCTGGCCTGCGGCGCGGTCGTGGAGGCCGAGTCGGTGCGCGGCACGCGGCTGATCCCGATCGGGGAGTTCTACACGGGGGTGAAGCGCAACGCGCTCGCCCCCGACGAGCTGATCCGGGCCGTGCGGATCCCGTCCGCCACCGGCCCGCAGTACTTCTCGAAGATCGGCACGAGGAACGCGATGGTGATCGCGGTGTGCTCGTTCGCGGTCGCCCTCGATTCGCGGGAGCGGAGGGTGGGCGCCGGCATCGGCTCGGCCGCGCCGACGCCGCGCCGCGCCGCCGAGGCCGAGGACTTCGCGTCCGGCGCGCTGGACTGGGACGGCCGGGGCCCGCTCGATCCCGGCGTCGCCCGCCGGTTCGGCGAGCTCGTGGCCGCCTCCGCCGCGCCCATCGACGACGTACGGGGCCGGGCCGCCTACCGGACGCACGCGCTGGCCGTGATGGCGCGCCGGGCGCTGGGCTGGGCCTGGGACGACTTCAGGGCCGACGACCGCGGGGGGAGCGCGCGATGAGGGTGAACGTGACCGTGAACGGCCGCCCGATGACGGCCGACGACGTGTGGGAGGGTGAGAGCCTGCTGTACGTCCTGCGCGAGCGGCTCGGCCTGCCCGGTGCCAAGAACGCCTGCGAACAGGGGGAATGCGGGTCCTGCACGGTCTATCTCGACGGCACGCCGGTCTGCGCCTGCCTGGTCGCCGCCGGTCAGGCGGAGGGACGCGAGGTGGTGACGGTCGAGGGCCTGGCCCCCGGCGGCGGACCCGGCGGTGAAGCCGGCGACGGGCGGCGCGGCGGGCGGGACGGCGCGCTGGACGAGGTGCAGCGCGCGTTCGTGGACGCGGGGGCTGTGCAGTGCGGCTTCTGCACCCCCGGTCTCATCGTCCAGGCCCACGCGCTGCTCGCGAGCGCCGACGGGGTGCCGCCGGACGCCGACATCCGCGAGGCCCTGGCCGGCAACCTGTGCCGCTGCACCGGATACGAGAAGATCCTCGACGCGGTCCGCCTGGCCGCCGCCCGCCGCGCGGAAACCGGCTCCCGCGCATGACCCGCCGCGCTTTCCGAGTCGTCGCGGGGCTGTCGCGGGCGGGTAGTGATCCGCGAGGGGAAGCGCCCGAATCGTCTATGCACGGGGGTCCCGTTGGCTGAGTCTCAGCGCCCGGTGGTCATCGAGAACGCCTACGTCGTCCCGGTCGTGGGAGAGGAGATCCCGTCCGGGCACGTCGTCGTGGAGGACGGCCTGATCACGGCGGTCGGCCCCGGCCCCGCGCCGGCCGTTCCCGAGGGGGCCGAACGCGTCGACGGCTCGGGCTGCCTGGCCACCCCCGGCCTGGTCAACACCCACCATCACCTCTACCAGTGGGCGGCCCAGGGGGTGACTCCGGACGGCACGCTGTTCGAGTGGCTGGTGGCGAGCTACCGGCTGTGGGCGCGGATGGACGCCGAGGTGGTGTCCGGCGCCGCGACGGCGGGCCTGGCCTGGCTGGCGCTGTCGGGCTGCACGACCTCGACCGACCACCACTACATCTTCCCCAAGGGCAGGGGAGACCTGTTCGAGGCGGAGATCGAGGCCGCGCGGCGGGTCGGGCTGCGCTTCCATCCCTGCCGGGGGTCGATGGACCGGGGCACCTCGCAGGGCGGCCTGCCGCCGGACGAGGTCGTGGAGGACACCGACGAGATCCTCCAAGCTACCGATGACGCGATCCGGAAATATCACGATCCGTCGTTCGGGTCGATGCTGCGCGTCGCGGTCGCCCCCTGCTCGCCGTTCTCGGTCAGCGGGGAGCTGATGACCCGCTCGGCCGCCCTCGCCCGCTCCCACGGTGTGCGGCTGCACACGCACGTGGCGGAGACGGCCGACGAAGACGAGCACTGCAGGGAGCAGTTCGGCGTGCTGCCCGTGGAGTATCTCGACCGGCTCGGCTGGCTGGGTCCCGACGTGTGGCTGGCCCACTGCGTCCATCTGACCGACAAGGACGTGCGGCGCTTCGCCGAGACCGGCACGGGCACGGCCCACTGCCCGTCGTCCAACGGCCGCCTCGGCGCGGGCATCGCCAGGATCAGCGAGCTGCTGGCCGCGGGCGCGCCGGTCGGGCTCGGCGTCGACGGCGCGGCCTCCAGCGAGATGACGCCGCTGGCCGGGGAGATCCGCATGGCCATGCTCACGCAGCGGGCGCGGTACGGCCCGCGCGCGCTCACCGCGCGCCAGGCCCTGGAGATGGCCACGCTCGGCGGCGCCCGCTGCCTCGGCAGGGAGGCGGAGATCGGCTCCCTGGAGCCCGGCAAGCTCGCCGACGTGGCGCTGTGGCGGCTCGGCGGCTTCCACGCCGCGATCGACGACCCCGTCGTCGCGTTCGCGTACGGCGCCACCCCGCCGCTCGCCCGGCTGTTCGTCGGCGGCAGGACCGTGGTGGACGGCGGGGATCTGCGCACCGTCCCGGCGGACGCGGCCGCCCGGGCCGGAGCCGACGCCCATCGGCGGCTGACCACCCACGATCATGTCTGAGGCATCCCGGACACGATCGAAGGGTTCACAGTGAGCCACACCAGGACAGGACACGTCGTCATCGCGCCGGACAAGTTCCGGGGATCGCTGACCTCGCCGCGGGTGGCGGCGCACGTGGCGGCGGGATTGAGAGTCGCGGGATTGGGCGGCGTCCCCGTCGTCGAGCTGCCGGTGGCCGACGGGGGAGACGGCACCGTCGACGCGGTCGTGGCGAGCGGCTTCACCCGGGTGGAGACGGAGGTGACCGGCCCGGTCGGGAACCCGGTCACCGCCAGCTATGCCGTACGCGACGAGCCCGGCGCGCGGGTCGCCGTGATCGAGCTGGCCGAGGCGTCGGGCCTGCGCCGGCTGCCCGAGGGGGCGGCCCCCGCGCCGCTGACGGCCACCAGCCGCGGCACCGGCGAGCTGATCGCCCACGCCGTACGGCATGGCGCGACGCGCATCGTGCTCGGCCTCGGCGGCAGCGCCTGCACCGACGGCGGCGCGGGGATGGCCCAGGCCCTCGGCGTGCGGCTGCTGGACGCGGCCGGAGACGAACTGCCGCCGGGCGGGGCCGCGCTGCGCGACCTGCACACCATCGACGCCTCCGGCCTGCTGCGCGGCTTCGAGGTGATCGTGGCCAGCGACGTGGACAACCCGCTGCTCGGGCCGTACGGCGCGGCGGCGGTGTACGGCCCGCAGAAGGGCGCGAGCCCGCAGGACGTGGCCGTGCTGGAGGCCGGGCTGGCCCGGCTGGCGGCCGTCGCCGCGCACACCCACGGCCTGGTCGGCGCGGCCGAGCACGACGGCGTCGTACGCGCGATGGGCGTGGCCGGGCGGCCGGGGGCAGGGGCCGCGGGCGGAGTGGGCTTCGGCGCGCTGACGTTCCTCGACGCCGAGATCCGGCCCGGCATCGGCTACCTGCTGGACCTCGTGGACTTCGACCGGCACGCGGCGGGCGCCCGGCTCGTGATCACCGGCGAGGGCTCCATCGACGAGCAGACCCTGCGCGGCAAGGCCCCGGTGGGCGTCGCCGCCGCCGCGGCCAAACACGGAGTGCCGGTCGTGGCCGTCTGCGGGGTGCGCGGCGTCGGCGACGACGAACTGCGGGCGGCCGGCATCGAGGCGGCGTACGCGCTGACCGACATCGAACCCGACGTGGGCCGCTGCCTGGCCGAGGCCGGGCCGCTGCTGGAGCGGCTCGCGGCGCGCGTCGCCGCCGCACATCTCGTGAACGAG
Organism: Microbispora rosea subsp. aerata; assembly: GCF_014647835.1. Lineage (GTDB taxonomy): Bacteria > Actinomycetota > Actinomycetes > Streptosporangiales > Streptosporangiaceae > Microbispora > Microbispora aerata. The sequence goes on along the minus strand of NZ_BMPY01000002.1, from coordinate 300,269 downwards.
TAGGTGATCGTGAGGGGAGCGGCGAGTCTCGTGGGTGTTCACGGCGGTGACCGGCCCGAACCGGCGGCGGATTGCGGGAGCACGGCGGCGGAGGGGCCGTACGACCTGGTGGTGCGGTCCCGGCGGACCGTGACCCCGGAGGGGGAGCGCCCGCTGGCCGTCGCCGTGCGCGACGGCGTGATCGCGGCCCTGCTCCCCTACGAGGAGGCGGTGCCGGCCGAGGAGTCCGCCGACCTCGGCGATCTGCCGCTGCTGCCCGGGCTGGTCGACTCCCACGTGCACGTCAACGAGCCCGGCCGCACCCACTGGGAGGGCTTCGCCACCGCCACCAGGGCGGCGGCGGCCGGTGGCGTGACCACGATCGTGGATATGCCGCTGAACTCGCTGCCGCCGACCGTGGACGTGGCGGCGCTGGAGGTCAAGCGGAAGGCCGCCGGGGGGCGCTGCCACGTGGACGTCGCCTTCTGGGGCGGCGCGATCCCCGGCAACCTCGCCGACCTGCGGCCCCTGCACGAGGCCGGCGTGGCCGGGGTCAAGTGCTTCCTGTCGCCATCGGGCGTGGACGAGTTCCCCGCGCTCGACCGGGACGGGCTGCGGGCCGCGCTGGCGGAGGTCGCGGCCTTCGACGGCCTGCTGATCGTCCACGCCGAGGACCCCGCCCTGCTGTCCGACCCCGGCGGCCCGGCGTACGAGGACTTCCTGCGGTCACGCCCCCAGGAGGCCGAGCGGCGGGCCGTGGAGCAGGTGATCGCCCTGGCGGCGGAGACGGGCGCGCAGGCCCACATCGTGCACGTGTCGGCCGCCGCCTGCGTCGAACCGCTGCGCGCCGCCCGGTCGGCCGGGGTGCGCGTCACCGCCGAGACCTGCCCGCACTACCTGACGCTGTCGGCCGAGCAGGTCACCGGGCCCGCCTACAAGTGCTGCCCGCCGATCAGGGAGGCCGCCAACCGCGACGCGCTGTGGCGGGCGCTCGCCGACGGCGTGCTCATGGGGGTCGTCTCCGACCACTCCCCGTCGACGCCCGACCTCAAGGTGCCCGACTTCGCCGCCGCCTGGGGCGGCATCTCCTCGCTCCAGGTCGGCCTGCCGGTGGTGTGGACCGAGGCCCGCGCCCGAGGGTACGGCCTGGCCGACGTCGTCCGCTGGATGGCCGAGGGACCGGCCCGGCTGGCGGGCCTGCCGTACAAGGGGGCGATCAGGGTGGGCGCCGACGCGGACCTCGTCGCCTTCGACCCCGACGCCGAGTTCACCGTGGACGTTACGGCGCTCCATCACCGCAACCCGGTCTCGCCGTACCACGGTGCGCGGCTGGCGGGCGTCGTACGCACCACCTGGCTGCGCGGCTCGCCCGTCGATCCGGCCGCGCCGCGCGGGCGACTGCTGAGGAGGGGAGCGCGATGACCGGTTTCACCCACCTGCCCGACCTCGCCCTGCGTACGTACGGCGGGTCGGTCGTGGCCGCCAACGACGAGTCGTTCGCCGAGAAGGAGGCCCTGATCAGGCCGGGGCCCGCCGAGTTCCGGCCGCACACCTTCGGCGCCAAGGGCCAGGTCTACGACGGCTGGGAGACCCGGCGGCGGCGCGAGCCCGGCCACGACTGGGCGGTCGTCCGGCTCGGCATGCCCGGGGTCATCCACGGCGTCGTGGTGGACACGGCGTGGTTTCGCGGCAACTACCCGCCGTACGCGTCGGTGGAGGCGTGCGCGGCCGAGGGCTACCCGTCGCCGGACGAGCTGGACGGCTGGGTGGAGATCGTGCCGAGGAGCCCGCTGAAGGGAGACGCGGTCCACGAGTTCACCGTGACCGACCCCCGCCGCTTCACCCACGTGCGGCTGAACATCTTCCCCGACGGCGGCGTCGCGCGGCTGCGCGTCCACGGCCGGGTCGTGCCCGACCGGGCGTTCCTGGAGGGCCTCACCATCGACCTCGCCGCGCTGGAGAACGGCGGCCTGGTCACGGCGTGCTCCAACGAGTTCTATTCCTCGCCGAACAACGTCCTCGCGCCCGGCCTGGCCCGCAACCAGGCCGAGGGCTGGGAGACCGCCCGCCGCCGCGACGGCGGCAACGACTGGCTCGTCGTCGCCCTGGCCGGGCCCGGCCGGGTGGCCGTCGCCGAGCTCGACACGACCAACCTGGTCTTCAACGCCCCCGGCTGGGCGTCCCTCAAGGGCGCCGACGCCGACCGGGCGCCGCTGGAGGACGAGGACGCCTGGTTCACGCTGCTGTCCAAGACGCGCCTCCAGCCCGACACCCGCCACCGCTTCCGCCTCGACGACGACCGCCGGATCACCCACGCCCGGCTCGACATCTATCCCGACGGCGGCCTCGCCCGCCTCCGCCTCCTCGGCACCCTCATCCCCTGACCGGTGTGACTGTCCGCGAACCGCCGCTCTTCACGCTCGCGCCGCAGCATGGTGACGCGGCGATTCCGGAACGTAGCGGAACGAGCACGACTCGTCCTGATGGACGGAGGCCATTACTCCCCGCCGTTCTCCGGAACTGGCGGGGCTTTTCCCTGCGGGAGCCGACTTCGTGGCCGAGCGTGTCGCGTTTTTCCCGGAACCAGTGATGACGAACTTTCCCAGATGGCGTGATGTCCGTGCGGACATCGTCGCCGAGTCCGGCGGGGAGGAAGCCGTCAATGGGCGCCGACCCCGACGCCGCCTGACGGCGAGCGATTCCCCATCAGTGGCTTTGGCCGAGGTGAGTCCGTGATCGCACGGAGGAGCCGGGGGCTTTTGCCGGGCGTGCCTGAGGCGCGCCCGGGGCCGGCGTTACGGCGTCCTGCGTCAGTGCCAGAGGGTGATGGTGGTGCCCGGGGGCTGCTGGCCGAGCGGGCTCTCGCCGACCACGCGGTCGGTGCCCATCACCTTGCGGACCTGGACCTTGAAACCGGCCGCCTTCAGCTCGTTCACCGCGTCCTTGACGGACTTGAACATCACGTTGGGCACGTTCACGACGGCGGGCGGGGTCTGGTTGGGGTCCGCGGGGTCGATCTCCCACGGCCAGCGGAAGCCCCCGTCCGGCCCGCGCGAGACCGTCAGGTGGACGGTCGCCCCGGCCGCCACCCCGGTGCCGCCGGCCGGGTCCTGGGCGATCACCGTGCCCGGCGGGGCGTCGTCGGAGGTCTCGTCGATCTGGACGTTGAAGCCCTTCTCCCGCAGGAGCTTTTCCGCCTGGTCGCGCATCATCTGCGTGACGTCCGGCATCAGCAGGCCCGCGCTGACGACGAAGTTGACCGTGCTGCCCTTCTTGACGCGCTTGCCCACCGGCGGGTTGGTGCGGATGACCTGGTCGCGGGGGATGGTGTCGCTCGCGCTCTTGCTCACCCGCCCGGGGGTCAGCCCGGCCTCGGCGATCTTCGCCCGGGCGTCCGCCAGGCTGAGCTTCTCGACCTTCGGCACGGCGATCAGCTCCGGGCCGGCCGACGGGATCAGGGTGAGCACGCTGCCCTTGACCACCTCGGCGCCCGCCCCGGGCTGGGTGTCCAGCACGACGTCCTTCGGCACCCTGTCGTGGAACCGCGCCTCGCCGACCCGGACCTCGAAGCCGGCCTGCTGCGCCTCCTGCCTGGCGACCGTGATGGGCTTGTTCACCAGGTCCGGGACCTTCGTGTAGCGGCCCTGGGAGAACCACCAGCCGGTGAAGGCGACCCCGGCCAGCATGACCAGGGCCAGCGCGAGGACGAACCAGATGGGCCTGATCCTGCGCCCCCGGTGCCGCTGCGTCTCGGCCGGGCCGGTCAGCAGCTCCGAGCGCGGCTGGATCATCGTCTGGCCGAGAGGGGATTCGGGCTCCGCGAGCGCGTGCTGCCCGGTCCCGAACGACGAGGACCCGCCGGACGGGGGGAGAGTCGGGTGCCCGCCGGTCCGCACGCCGCTGTGCGCGCCGGTGTCCGATCCTCCGTGCGGGGCGGAATGCGCGCCGGTGTGCCCGGTCCTCGGCAGCGTACGGTGGATCTCGACGGCGGCGACGAGCATGGCGGTCGCGTCCGCCGGGCGCGCGGCCGGGTCCTTGCTCGTGGCCGAGGTGACGAGCGCGTCGATCTGCGGCGGCACGCCGGGCACGATCGAGGACGGCGCGGGCACGGTCTCGTGCACGTGCCGGTAGGCGATCGACATCGGCGTCTCGCCCGCGTACGGCTGCCGCCCGGTGAGCAGCTCGAACAGCATGATCCCCACGGCGTACACGTCGCTGCGGGCGTCGGCCGTGCCGGCCGTGACCTGCTCGGGCGACATGTAGCCGATCGTGCCGATCATCATGCCGGTCTTGGTCTGGTTGGTCGCCTCGATCGCGCGGGCCAGGCCGAAGTCCACGACCTTCACCCGGCCGTCGTCGGCGAGCAGCACGTTCTCGGGCTTGACGTCCCGGTGGATGAGCCCGGCCTGGTGGGCCGCGCCAAGGGCGGCGAGGACCGGGATGACCATCTCCAGGGCCTCGCGCGCCGGGAGGCGCCCGCGCCGGCGCAGCACGTCGCGCAGCGTCCGCCCGGGGACGTACTCCATCGACAGGTAGACGTTCGCGCCGTCGGTGCCCTGGTCGAAGACCTGCACGATGTTGGGGTGCGAAAGGCTGGCCACCGACTTGGCCTCGCCGATGAACCGCCGCACGAACTGCGGGTCCTCGGCCAGCGAGCGGTGCATCACCTTTACGGCCACCGTGCGGTCGAGCCGGACGTCCAGAGCCAGGTATACGGAGGCCATGCCACCCCGGGCGATCCGGGACTCGACGCGGTAGCGCCCGTCGAGCAACTGCCCCACGAGCGGGTCGGTCAGCGTCGTGTCCACTCGCCAGAGTTTACGGGTGATTTGCCGCCGGGCGTGTTCCCGAATCCCAAACCGAGACCTATTCGGACGCCTTCCGCGGCATCCGAAAAGCCCCGCCGATTGCGAAAACCGTGCTTACCAGACAGAGAGCCGCATGCCTTTGCCCGCCACCCCCGCACACGGCCCGCGCTCGCGCACCCGTCCCGGGCGCGGATCGCCGGCCGGGCGTGGATCACCCCCCGGACCTGCCGTCCAACTCGGTCGTCCGCCCCGGCCGTCCGGGCGGGCGCGGCAAGGACGGCCGGGCGCGAGGCCGGGCTATGCGGCGTGAGGGCGCACGCGGAAGGCCCGCCCGCCGCGTGGGCGACGGGCGGGGACCTCGTGTCAGGCCGGGCGGGCGGGGGAGGACGCCTCGGCGTAGCGGCGGCGGGGGATGCGCCCGGCGAGGCGGGCCAGGCGTCCCGCCGTGACCGCCTGCCGCATGGCCGCGGCCATGAGGTCGGGGCGGTGCGCCCGCGTCACGGCGCTGGCCAGCAGCACGGCGTCGCAGCCCAGCTCCATCGCGAGCGCGGCGTCGCTGGCCGTGCCGATGCCGGCGTCGAGGATCACCGGAACGGTGGCGGCCTCGACGATCAGCTCGATGCTGTGCGGGTTGCGGATGCCGAGCCCGGACCCGATCGGGGCGCCGAGCGGCATCACCGCCGCGCAGCCGGCGTCCTGGAGCCTGCGGGCCAGCGCCGGGTCGTCGCCGATGTACGGCAGCACCACGAAGCCGTCGGCGACAAGCCGCTCGGCGGCGTCGAAGGTCTCGATCGGGTCGGGCAGCAGGGTCCGCTCGTCGGCGATGACCTCCAGCTTGACCCAGTTGGTCTCCAGCGCCTCGCGGGCCAGCCGCGCGGTCAGCACGGCCTCCCCGGCGGTGAAGCAGCCGGCGGTGTTCGGCAGCACCTTGATGCCGCGGGCGCGCAGCACGTCCAGCACCGAGCCCCGGGCCGCCGGGTCGAGCCGGCGCATCGCGACCGTCGTCAGCTCGGTGCCGGACGCCTCCAGCGCCTGGTCGAGCACCTCCAGCGAGGGCGCGCCGCCGGTGCCCATGATGAGCCGCGAGGTGAACTTCTCCCCGCCCAGCACGAAGACGTCGTCGCTCATCCGCTCATCCTCCCTGCACGGCGGTGAGCACCTCGACGCCGTCGCCGTCGGCGACCGGGGTGGAGTCCCAGGCACTGCGGCTCACCACCTCGCCGTTCACCGCCACCGCGACGCCGGACGTGAGGGACGTGAGGGTCCGTACGGCGTCGCCGACCGTCGCCCCGTCCGGCAGCTCCGCCGCGTCTCCGTTGATCGTGACTTTCATTCGCTGAATCTCCCTGGATCGCAGAACCCGGCGACCGGGGGCACCTCGTCGCCGGTGAGGAACGCGGCGACGGCGTCGGCGGTGATCGGCGCCAGCAGCACGCCGTTGCGCCCGTGCCCGGTCGCCGCGAACACGCCGGGCGGCCCCGCGGGGCCGATGAGCGGCAGGTTGTCCGGCGTCCCGGGACGGAAGCCGACCGTCGTCTCGGTGAGTTCGAGCTCGGTGATGCCGGGCACCAGTTCGCGGGCGTCGCGCAGCAGCTCGTACACGCCCCCGGCGGTGACCCGCGCGTCGTACCCCATCTCCTGGGTCGTGGCGCCCAGGGTGATCTCACCGTCGCCCCTGGGGACCAGGTAGGCGGGGGAGCCGTGCACCAGCCCGCGGACGCACCGGGTGAGGAATCCCCGGGGCCCGCGCAGCCGGAGGATCTCGCCCTTGACCGGGCGTACGGGCAGGCCGGGCAGCAGGGACGCCGACCACGACCCGGCCGCCACGACGACCCGGCCGGCCGCGAGGGTGTCGCCGGACTCCAGCCGCACCGACCGGCCGCCCGTCTCCGGGGCGTCGATCCCGGCTGCGCGCTCGGCCACCAGCGTGCCGCCCGCCTTCTCGAACGCCGTGAGCAGGGCGCGCACCACCCTGCGGGGGTTGACCCAGGCGTCGTCGCGGGCCAGCAGCCCGCCGCGTACGGAGGGGGCGAGCATCGGCTCGAAGGAGCGGCACTCGCGCCCGGTGAGCCGCTCGACCCGCAGGCCCAGCGTCCGCTCGAAGGCCGCGAGGTCGTCGAGGTAGGCCATGTCGTCCGCGGTGCGGGCGACCTCCAGCGTCCCCTCGGTCCGGTAGTCGAGATCGTCGCCGGTCTCGTCCTCCAGCTCCGCGCGGAACGCCGGCCAGGCCGCCAGCGACGCGAGGCCGAGCCGCAGCAGCGGCTCCTCCGTGTAGGTCACCTCGCTGACCGGCGCGAGCATCCCGGCCGACGCGTGGGTGGCGCCGCCTCCCGGCGCCGGGTCCACCACGGCCGCCGACAGGCCTCGCCGCGCCACGCGCCAGGCGGCGGCCAGGCCGGCCACGCCGCCACCCACGATCACGACGTCGTAACCGGACTGGGCACTGGATGGCCGTGTATGGGACACAGCGCTCCCTTCGCCGGCATTACCCGGATCAGGTCGTGGGCGGTCGAGAGCCTCACGCTCTCCTCTCAGCCCGGTCCGCCGGGCTCCCGCGCGTCTTACCCGAACAAGGGTAGTACGCGGTCCGTCACGGCCGATCGCCGGACCGGCGAGTATGGGGGGCCGCGCGACCTCATGGGAGGCGGACGTCCACGGAGCCGGACGGAGGTCGGCATCCCATGGCCGCGATGCCGCGCTCGGCCGCCATGTTCTTGGACGCGAAGGCCGCCGCGGGCGACGAGTACGTCGACGTGCCGGGCGCCGACGTCGCCGCGCGGCGCCCCGACACCGGCCTGCCCGGCGAGATCCTCGCGCGCGCGGCGCCGGTCATGCCCGGCGACGGCGTCCGGCTGCTCTCCCGCCCCGGCGGGGCCGCGTACGGCTGGAGCGGACCGGCGTCACGCACGTGCCGCACGCGGCGGACATCCGGCCGCGGGTGATCCGGTGAGGGCGGGGTCCGCCTCACAATGGGGGGATTCGCGAGTGCGCGTCAATTGCCCAACTCGTAATGGGGGGCCGGTTGGCCAGGGCCCCGGTTGACAATCTATGGTCAAGTTGTGGATCACGTCGTGGTGGTGGGTGCCGGCCTGGCCGGCGTGCGAAGCATCGAGGCGTTGCGGAGCCGGGGTTTCACCGGCCGGATCACGCTCATCGGCGAGGAACACCATCGCCCCTATGACCGGCCGCCGCTGTCGAAGGCGGTGCTGCTCGGAGAGACCGACTCGACCGTGGTCGACTCCGATCTCGACGCCCTCGACGTACGGCTGTGCCTCGGCACGGCGGCCAAGGGCCTGCGCGACGGCGTGCTGGAGACGACCGAGGGCGAGCTGGAGTACGACGGCCTGGTCATCGCCACCGGCGCCACGCCGATCCGGCTGCGCGGCGAGGGCCGCCAGCACGTGCTGCGCACGATCGAGGACGCGCTCGCGCTGCGCGAGCGGCTGGTCCCCGGCGTCCGCGTGGCCGTCGTCGGGGCGGGCTGGATCGGCGCCGAGGTGGCCACCGCGGCCGTCAAGGCCGGGTGCGCGGTGACCGTCGTGGAGGCGGGGGAGAGCCCGCTGGCCGCGGCGCTCGGGCCCGCCGTCGGCAGCCACACCATCGACTGGTACGCGCGGGCGGGCGTCGAGCTGCGCCTGGGCGCGATGGTCGGCACGGTGGACGCCGACGGCCTCACGCTCATGTCCGGCGCCCGGGTGAAGGCCGACGTGATCGTCACCGGCGTCGGGGTGCGCCCGGCGGTCGACTGGCTGAAGGGCTCGGGCATCCGGCTCGACGACGGGGTGGTCGTCGACGAGCACCTGCGCACGTCGCTGACCAACGTGGTGGCGGTGGGCGACTGCGCGAACTGGTGGTCGCGCAGGTTCCGCACCCGCATGCGGGTCGAGCACTGGGACACCGCGCTCCAGGCCCCCGACACCGCCGTCGCCACCCTGCTGGGCGAGGACGCGGTCTACGACCCCGTGCCGTACTTCTGGTCCGAGCAGTTCGGCCACATGGTGCAGTTCGCCGGTCACCGGGGGGCGGGCGACCGCACGCTGCTGCGCGGAGACCCGCGCAAGGACGCGAAGTGGTCGGTGTGCTGGCTGACGACGGACGACCGGCTCGCCGCGGTGCTCACCGTCGACCGGCCGCGCGACGTGGTGCAGGGCCGGAAGATCATCGAAAGCGGGCGGCGGCTCGACCCCGCGCGGGCGGCCGATCCGGCCGTGCCGCTCCGCGACTGCATTATGACGTAATCGAGGTGTTTCCTGGCAGCTCGGCTGTGGTAATGGTGGTTCCGTGACGCTTACTGTTGCGCAGATCGACCGGGAGACCGACCAGCTCGTAGGGGAGTGGCTCCCCCTCTCGGAGGCCGCCAAGCAGCTGGGGCTCAGCGTCGGCCGCGCCAAGCAACTCCTCAAGGACAAGAAGCTCGTCGGCGTACGGCGGGGCGGAAGCGGCGAGCCGCAGATCCCGGCGGTGTTCATCGCCGGCGGTGAGATCCTCAAGGGCCTGCCCGGCACGCTCACCGTGCTGTCCGACGCCGGATACGACGAGGTGGAGTCGATCCGGTGGCTGTTCACCCCGGACGACTCGCTGCCGGGGTCTCCGATCGAGGCGATCGTGAAGGGCCGCCACACCGAGGTCAAGCGCAGGGCGCAGGCCCTGGGCTTCTGACCGTCCCGCGGCATGGCATTGTGGTCGGGTGAACGACACCCGGCGACAGCGGCTCGCGCAGGCCAGGCTCTACCTCTGCACTGACGGCAGAAGGGACCGCGGCGACCTGGAGGAGTTCCTCGACGCGGTCCTGGCCGGCGGGGTGGACATCGTCCAGCTCAGGGAGAAGGGCCTGGAGGCGCGCGAGGAGCTTGACCTGCTCGCGGTCTTCCGCGCGGCCTGCGACCGGCACGGCGCGCTGCTGGCGGTCAACGACCGGGCGGACGTGGCCTACGCCGCCCGGCCCGACATCCTGCACCTGGGTCAGGACGACCTGCCGGTCCCGGTGGCCCGGGAGATCCTCGGGCCCGACGTGCTCATCGGCAGGTCCACGCACTCGGCGGACGAGGCGTCGGCCGCCGCGGTGGAGCCGGGCGTGGACTACTTCTGCTGTGGTCCGATCTGGCCCACGCCCACCAAGCCCGGCCGTCCCGCGCCCGGCCCCGCGCTGCTCGAGCACGCCGCGCGTCTCGGCGCCGACCGGCCGTGGTTCGGCATCGGCGGCATCGACCTGGGCAACCTCGACGAGGTGATGGCGCACGGCGTCCGCCGTGCCGTCGTCGTCCGCGCGATCACCGAGGCCGACGACCCCGGCGCCGCCGCCGCCGCGCTCAAGGCCCGGCTGTCCGCCGTCCCGCTCTGACCCCTCGCCGGGGGAGCGGGACGGCGAGTCCTCGCCGGGAGAACGGGACGGGTTCTCGCCGGGGAGCGGGACGGCCGGGTGCGGAGCGGCGGCTCGCGGCAGCCGCGGGTCCGGCCGCGCCGCCCGTCAGGTGCGGCGGGAGGTGGCGGCGACCGCCAGGGCGGCCAGCGCCGCGCGGGCGTCCTCCTCGATCGGCGCCTGGTCGAGGGCGTGCAGCGCGCCGTCGAGATAGCGCTTGATCATGTCCTCGCACGCCGACGGCGCGCCGGTGTCCTCGATCACCGTGCGCAGCCGCTCGATCCCCTCGGCGTCCAGCTCGGGATGGCCGAGCAGGGCTCCGATGACCTCCGCCTGGGCGGGGGTGGCCAGGGCGAGCGCGCGGGCGATCAGGACGGTCCGCTTGCCCTCGCGCAGGTCGTCCCCGGCGGGCTTGCCGGTCTCCGCCGGGTCGCCGAACACGCCGAGGATGTCGTCGCGGAGCTGGAAGGCGATGCCCACCTGCTGGCCGTACTGCACGCAGAGCCGGTCGATCCACGGGTGCTGGGCCCGGGCGGCGAGGACGAGCCCGAGCCGCAGCGGCTGCTCGACCGAGTATTTGCCGCTCTTGTAGAGGGCCACCCGCAGCGCGCTGTCGAACGTGCTCTCGCCCTGCGCCTGTTCGAGCAGGTCGAGGTACTGCCCGCACATCAGCTCGGTGAGCATGTAGTCGTGCATCGGCTGGGCGACGGCGAGGGCCTCGGGCGCCAGGCCGCTGGTGCGCCACATCTCCCCGGCCCACACCAGCAGCAGGTTTCCCAGCAGCACGGCCGAGCCCTCGCCGAACTGCCGCGCGGAGCCGTGCCAGCCCGCCTCGGTGTGCATGCGTTCGAACCTGCGGTGCGCCGACGGCATGCCCCGGCGCACGTCGCTGGCGTCCATGACGTCGTCGTGGATGAGCGCGCTGGCCTGGAGCAGCTCCAGGGAGGCGGCCGCGAAGTGCAGCCCGGGGTCGTCACCGCCGCCGGCGGCGCGCCACCCCCAGTGACAGAAGGCGGGCCGCAGCCGTTTCCCGCCCGCCAGGAAGTCTTCCGCGGCGGACAGCAGGGCGGCCAGATGGGGGTCACCGAAGTGTGGTCGCTGCCGGTCGAGGAACTCCCGGAGTGCGCGGTCCACCTCCGTACGGATGGAATCGAGCGAGGCGGCGGAAGCGGTCATGCTCTGAGACTAACCGGCCTTGATCCGGGCACTCATCAGCAGATCCCCTTTTATGGGTTAACTCGCCTTGTAAGGCCAAATGTCCATATAGCAAGATCGTGAGCATCGGGAATGCGCGGCGCTGTAATCTCTCCTGTATGGCTCTCGGTCTGCCCTCGCGGCTTCCTGATCGCGTCCCGACGGTCCGCGAACTGCTGGCCGCGGGCGAGCGCTCGTTCTCGTTCGAGTTCTTCCCCCCGAAGACCGACGAGGGGGAGCGCCAGCTCTGGCGGGCGATCCGCGAGCTGGAGGCGCTGCGTCCCACGTTCGTCTCCGTGACGTACGGCGCGGGCGGCTCCACCCGCGACCGCACGGTGGGCGTCGTCGAGCGGCTGGCGCACGAGACGACGCTGACCCCGGTCGCGCACTTCACCGCGGTCGACCACTCGATCCGCGAGCTGCGCCACCTCATCGGGAGGTTCGCCGACGCGGGCGTGCGCAACATCCTCGCCGTACGCGGCGACCCGCCCGGCGGCAACCCCCTGGACGAGTGGGTCAGGCACCCCGAGGGCGTGATGTACGCCGAGGAGCTGGTGCGGCTGATCCGCCAGTCGGGCGACTTCTGCGTGGGAGTGGCGGCCTTCCCGTACAAGCACCCCAGGTCGGCGACGATCGAGTCGGACACCAAGTATTTCGTCCAGAAGTGCCGGGCCGGCGCCGACTTCGCGATCACCCAGATGTTCTTCAGGGCGGAGGACTACCTGCGGCTGCGCGACCGCGTGGCGGCCCACGGGTGCGACACCCCGATCATCCCCGGCATCATGCCCGTCACGCAGATGAGCACGATCGCCAGGTCGGAGCAGCTTTCCGGCGCGCCGTTCCCGCCCGAGGTGGCCGAGCGGTTCCAGGCCGTCGCCGACGACCCGGCCGCCGTGCGCCGCCTCGGGATCGAGCACGCCGTCGAGCTGTGCCGCAAGCTGCTCGACGAGGGCGCGCCCGGGATCCACTTCATCACCTTCAACCGGTCGAGCGCGACCCGCGAGGTGTTCCGGGCGCTGCACGGCGTGCCCGCCGCCGTCGCGAGCTGAGCCGGGCGGCCCGCTCAGCCCTCGCGGGGGCTGTCCTTTCGGACCTCGCGGGGCCCGCGCTCGGGCAGCGGCAGCCGCACCCCGGCGATGACGTACTCCTCGTAGCCGCCGGGGAAGACGAACCGGGTCATCAGATCCGCGAACCCGACGTCCCGGTAGAGGCGCCGGGCCACCGTGGGGGCGTCGTGCGTCGACAGCACGGCCGTGCGCTCCGGGCGGCCCTCGCACAACGTGTGAATCAGCCGCCGGCCGATCCCCCGGCCCTGGTATTCGGGGCGCACGTGGATCTCCGCGATCTCCAGGGCGTCGCCGAACCAGTCCTCGGCCACCACCGGCCCGGCCCGGTCCTGCAGCGCCCCGCGCACGACGTCGTGCCACCACTGCCCGCGGCCGCCGTGGAAGCCGTACGCGAAGCCGGCGACGCCGCCGGGCGCCTGCGCGTCCTCCGCGAGCACGCAGTCGAAGTCGGGATAGGTGGCGTGGTTACGCATGATCGCCATGCGCCCCGCGAGCTGGTCCGACGGCGGGCGCATGGCGACCGTGTAGACATCCAGCACGGTGTCCAGCACCGCCCTGAACTGGTCGGGGCCCACGCGTCGCAGTTGGATCACCGTCGCACACTAGCAAAACGACGCCGGGCCGGTCCGGCAGCGTCACTCCACCTCGGCGGCGGTGCCCCCGGTGATGCGCAGCAGCTCCTCGTACGACGTGGGGAAGACCGTGTGGGGGTGCCCCGCGGCGGCCCACACCACATTGTGCTTGCTCAGCCAGGTGTCCACCAGCGTCCGCACCGGCGCGGGGTGCCCGACCGGGGCGACGCCGCCGATGGGCTGCCCGGTGTGCTCGCGGACGAACTCCGGGGTGGCCCTCCGCACCTTCGCCGCGCCGACGAGCCGGGCGACCAGATCGGTGTTCACACGATGCGCGCCGCTGGTCAGCACCAGCAGCGGGGCGCCGTCCGCGTCGAAGATCAGGCTGTTGGCGATCGCGCCCACCTCACAGCCGAGCTGGGCCGCCGCCGTGGCGGCCGTCGGGGCGGCCTCGTCGAGCACGACGACCTCGCCCGCCACCTGGTGGGCCCGCAGGGCCTCCTGAACCCGGACGACGTTCGGATGCAACTTTTCTGCCACCCGGCAACTCTAAACGGATTGGGAGGACATAGAGGGCTGATTATGGCCACTTACGATCACGCGGCTCACAATCGGACCGTAGGGTGAGTCCTTTGATCGTGAATCGGGCTTATGAGGGGTTGGTCATGATGAGGGGTCGACGGCGACTGGCCGCGGCCACGCGCGTCGCGGCGGGGGCCGTGACGTTCGCGACGGTCGCCGCGGCGATGGGCGTCACCGGCACGGCGGCGCAGGCGCGCACCGCCGTGCCGGCTGGGGCGGTGACCACGGGGACGGTGCTCGCGGCGTCCCCGGTGTCCTCGGTGTCGTCCGGCGCCTTGGCGGGGGTCTCGGCGGGGGCCTCGGCGCTCCCGGCGCGGGACACCGTCGCCGCCCGTCCGGCCTACGCGCCGTTCACCGCGCCCGGCAAGACGCTCCGGCTCGGCGCCAAGGGCTCCGCGGTGAAGGCGCTGCAGGCCCGGCTCAAGGAGCTCGGGTACGTGCCCGGCAAGATCGACGGCCGGTACGGCGGCGGCACGCTGACGGCCGTCTGGGCGTTCCAGAAGGTGCAGGGCATCAAGCCGACCAGCACGATCACCGCCCGCACCTGGAAGGCGCTGGAGAACCCCCGCGCGCCCAAGGTCCTGGTGCCCAGGGGCAAGGCGACCCGCGTCGAGGTGAACCTGACCACGCAGGTGATGGTCTTGTACAAGGGCGGCGCGCCGGTGCTGATCAGCCACATCTCCAGCGGCAGCGGCATCCCCTACACCGAGTACGCCGTCTGGAACGGCAGGCGGCAGCGGTTTTCCGGCAGCGCCCGCACGCCGACCGGCGACTACGCGACCACTTGGCGGGTCAAGGGCTGGCACCGGTCCTACCTCGGCCGGCTCTACAACCCCATCTTCTTCAACGGCGGCATCGCGCTGCACGGCGCGTTGTCGGTGCCGCTCTACCCCGCGTCGCACGGCTGCGTGCGCCTGCCCATGAACGTGGCCGAGATCCTGCCCGGCATGCTCGGCAAGGGCGTCCCGGTGCACGTCAGAGGCGCTTTCCGGCGCTAGCCGGGTGTCCACGGACCCTGGCGCTCGGTCGCTGCGCCGGAAGGAGGCCCGCGGTCTTCACTCCCTTCCGCTCCGCACCCTCCACCCCGGCGAACGGTGGTGGACGACGCACCGGCGGCCCTCCCGGAGGGGCCTCGCGCGAGGTGATCGTGCGGGGCCCTTCGCCGTCTCCCGCCCGGTGTGTGTGACGCGATCCTCGAACATGTATTCGTTGACATCCTTGACAGGTAACATGATCGAATCTATGTTCGAGGGAGTGGGCGTGGGACTCGCGGCTCGCGCCCACCCCGTTGGATTCGTGCCTTCGTCGTCGGCGGAGACGAATGCGGCACGGCCCGCGGCGTGGGCCGGACGGGGAGAGGGGAAGCTCCTCGTCCGGCCGCCCACGGGAGCCTGAGACAGCGTCGGGCGACCTCGAGCGGTTCGCGGGATCGCCCGGCCGGCGAAATTGTCGGTGCGATCTGCGACTGTGAAGTCACCGGCGACCTTCGCCGGGGTGCCACGACTCAAGGAGACGGGCATGACTGAGCAGAACGACGATCAGAAGAGCGGACCCCGGCTCTCGCAGGCGGTCCTGGCACATCTCGCGGACGCCAGGGCATGCCTCGCCGACGCCACCGTCGGGCCGACTCCCGCCGACCGCTACGTGTCGGCCCATCTGGCGGCCCTCCGCGCGGCCGCCGGGATCCTCGCGGCCCGTCCGCGGCCCCTGGACGGCCGCAGGCGGCGGCTGCGCAGCGCCTGGGAGCTGCTGCCGGAGGCCGAGCCCAAGCTCGCGGACTGGGCGGCCTACTTCGCGGTGAGCGCGACCAAGCGTGCGGCGGCCGAGGCCGGCATGGTCCGCGCCGTCACGCAGAACGACGCGGAGGAGATCATAGCGGAGGCCGACAGGTTCGTCGGCGAGGTCGAGTCGATCCTCGGCCTGCCCGGCCGGCCCACGCTGCCCATGGCCGGCTGACGCCGCGTCCTTCCCGCGGCCGTGCCGCGCGCGGCATGGTCCGCAACCGGCGTCCGGCCCGCGTCGTCTCCGACTGCGGGTGGGGCGAGTTCCGTCGCCGGCTGGAATACAAGTGTGAGTGGTATGGCCGCCGCCTGGTCGTGATCGACCGCCGGCACCCACGAGCAAAACCTGCCCGGCGTGCGGGCACCTGCTCGCCGAGCTGTCGTTGAGCACGAGGCACTGCACGTGCCCGTCCTGCGGCACCCGGCACGATCGGGACATCGACGCCGCCGCGAACATCCTGGTCGCTGGTCGAGCGGCGTCGGCCTGCGGAGCGGACGTGAGACATTCCGGGTCCTCCCGGGTGCGGTCGGCGGTGAAGCGGGAAGCCCAGCCCGTGAGGGCGGGAACCCCCCGCCCTCAGGGGGAGGAGGAAGTCAATCGCCGAAGCTCGCGAAGTAGCCGGCCGCCATGTCCTTGTCGCCGTGGCCGAGCTCGGAGGCGCGGACGAAGCGGGCGTGGCCGGCCTCGACCAGGTCCATGCGGACGCCCGCACGCCGGGCGGCCTCGAGGACGAGGCGGGCGTCCTTGGCCGCGTTGTCCACGGAGAAGCTGGTCGTGTAGTCGCCGGAGAGGACCGCGGCGGACTTGCCCTGGAAGTATCCGCTGTCCATCGGGCCGCCGCTGACGACGTCGACGAAATGCTTGGGGTCGACGCCGAGGCCCTTGGCGAGGGCGAGGGCCTCGCCAACGCCGTGGGTGAGGGCGATCACCCAGGTGTTGAGGACCAGCTTGAGGCGGCTGGCGGCGCCGCTGCCGCCGTCGTCGGCCACCCACAGGGTCCGCCTGCCGATGGCGTCGAAGAGCGGGGTGAGCGTGTCGCGCACCTCGGGCGCGGCGGCGGCCAGGACGACGAGCTGGCCCTGCTCGGCGGGCTGGCGGGTGCCCTGCACGGGGGCGTCGACGAAGACCAGGCGGTGGTCGCGGGCGAAGGCGGCCAGCGACTCGACGGCGTCGCCGACGGTGCTCATCTGCACCCAGACCGTGCCGTCGGCGAGCGAGGGCGCGGCCGCGGTGACGGCCTCCAGCGCGGCGGGCCCGTCCTTGACGACGGTGAGCACGATCGAGGCCCCCTCGACGGCCTCGGCGGCGGTGTCCGCGACGTGCACCCCGTGCTCGGCGAGTGGTTCGGCCTTGGCGCGGGTGCGGTTCCAGGCCCGGACCGGGAAGCCGGCCCGGGCGAGGTTGCGGGCGATCGGGAAGCCGATGACGCCGGTGCCGAGGACGGCGACGGTGGGCTTCGGCGTGGCGGTGGTCATGGGTGTGCTCCTCCGGAAGGGGTCGGTCGGTCCGGGCGGACCGGGAGTGATCGGGAAGTCGGAGCCCGGCGACGGGTCGGGAGCCGGCGGACGCCCCGGGCGCGGTCTCCCGGGCGGGCGCATCCTGGCCGGTGCGGGCCAACGTTTTGGAATATTTGTTGAAGAATTGGAGCAGGCCGAGGCGGCTCCCGTGTGAGGCCGCCGGTCAAAGGGCCGTCAGCGTCGTGTCCACGATGCCGACGAGCGTGCGGCGGTCCGCGGTCTTGCCCAGCACCCTCAGGCCGTACATCGCGTTGAGGACGAACTGCGCGAGCGCCCGCGGATCCTTGTCCGGGCCGATCTCGCCGTCCCGCTGGGCGCGGGCGAGCGCGCCGTACAGCGCCTCCTCCACGCGGCCGAAGATGCGGCGCACCTGTGCGGTGACGTCAGCGTCGATTCCGGCCAGCTCCACCGCGGCGTTGACCGCGAGGCAGCCCCGGCGGCCGTCCCCGGCGGCGGTCTCCTCCTCGACGACGGTCATCATCACCGCGCGGATCCGCTCCCGGACCTCCCCGGGCCCCTCCAGGATCGCCTCCTGCCGGGTCGTCCGCCGCTCCTCGTACCGCCGGAGCACGTCCTGGAAGAGGCGGCGCTTGCTGGCGAAGGCGTTGTACAGGCTCCCGCGCCCCAGCCCGGTGCTGTCCACCAGGTCCTGGGCGGAGGTCGCCGCATACCCCTTGCGCCAGAAGGCGTCCATGGCGGCGTCGAGGGCGCGTTCGGGGTCGAACTGCTTGGGACGGGCCATGGGCCGAGGATGTCACATTATGGAATGATCGGTCAAATACTCGGGCCGCCGCCCGGTCAGACGGGGTCGCGCTCCAGGGGACAGCTCATGCAGCGCGGCCCGCCGCGCCCGCGGCCGAGCTCGCTGCCGCGGATCGTGACGATCTCGACGCCGTGCCTGCGCAGGTGGTTGTTGGTCGTGGTGTTGCGCTCGTAGGCGACGACCACGCCCGGCTCCAGCGCCAGCACGTTGCAGCCGTCGTCCCACTGCTCGCGCTCGGCGGCGTGCACGTCCTGGGTCGGAGTGAGGACCCTGATGTCGTCCAGGCCGAGGGCGTGCGCGATCGCCTTGTGCATGTCCTCCGGCGGGTGGTCGGTGACCTTCAGCTCCTTGTCGGTGTCTCCCGGCTCCACGGTGTACGACGGGAGCATGCCGAGCCCGGCGTACTTGGTGAACACGCCGACGTCGACGTTGGTCATCACGGTGTCGAGGTGCATGAACGCGCGGGTCTTGGGCAGGTCGAGCGCCACGATGCGGGTCGCCGCCCCCGCCCGGAACAGGTTGGTCGCCAGCATCTCCACGGCCTGCGGCTGGGTGCGCTCGCTCATCCCCACGAGCACGACGCCGTCGCCGAGCACCAGGACGTCGCCGCCCTCGATGGTCGCGGGGGCCATGCGCACCCCGTCGTACCAGACGTGGAACCCGCCGCCCTCGGGGTTGCCGTAGCCCGGGGCGAACAGCGGGTGCCATCGGTAGACCGCCTCGTAGTTGACGGTCTCCCGCCTGCGCGCCTTCTTGCGCATCGGGTTGATGGACACCCCGCCGTACACCCAGCAGGAGGTGTCGCGGGCGAACAGATGGTTGGGCAGCGGCGGGAGGACGAAGTCGTCCATGCCGAGCGTGTGAAAGGCGATGGAGCCCGGGTCGCAGCCCAGCTCCATGATCTCGCGTTTGGTGATCCCGCCGGTCAGCACCGGCGCGAGCGCGTCGGCGTCGAGGGAGTCGAGCACGTTGCGGATCGCGTCGGCGGCCAGCGGGCCGAACCAGTGCTCGTCGACGCTGCCGTCGAGGATGTGCTTGCGCGCGTCGGGGATCTCGATCACCTCGCGCAGGAGGTCGCCGAGATGGTGCACGATCACGCCGTGCCCGGCGAGCACCTCGCACCACTCGTGGTGCTCCTCCAGCGCCCGGTGCACCCAGAGCACGTCGTCGAACAGCAGGCCGTCCTTGTTGCCCGGGGTGAGCCGCTTCAGCGCGAGTTCGGGTATGTCGACCAGAACCCGGCGGAGCCTGCCCACCTCGGAGCCCACATAAAACGTCATGTTCTGACCTATCCCCGCGTGGCGGGAATCACTCGTGCCGGCGGCTCCCCGCACGCCCCGCGCCGGAGAGGGCGGGCGCCGTCACGGGGAGCCGCGTACGAGCGGGCGGAAGGTCAGAAGGACTCGACGGCGCGGCGGGCCTCCGCGTCGAGCACGCCCCAGGCGATGAACTCCTCGGTCAGCTCGACCGGGGACTTGTCGTAGATGACCGCGAGCGAGCGCAGGTCCTCCTGCCGGATGGACAGCACCTTGCCGTTGTAGTCGCCGCGCTGGCTCTGGATAGTGGCGGCGTAACGGGCAAGCGGGCCGGCCTTGTCTTTCGGCAGCTGCGACAGCCGTTCCAGGTCGATGACCAGCTTGGGCGCGGGCGCAAGCGGACTGGGGGC
The DNA here is from genome assembly GCF_014647835.1 of Microbispora rosea subsp. aerata. Taxonomy (GTDB): domain Bacteria; phylum Actinomycetota; class Actinomycetes; order Streptosporangiales; family Streptosporangiaceae; genus Microbispora; species Microbispora aerata. The sequence goes on along the minus strand of NZ_BMPY01000002.1, from coordinate 280,980 downwards.
GGCCCCGCCAGGAAGAAGCTCCGACACCGGCACTCCGTAGAAATCCGCGAGCTCGGCGAGCTTCTGCACGGTCACCGCGCGGTCGCCCCGCTCGTAAGAACCCACGACGACGGCCTTCCACCGCCCGCGGGACTTCTCTTCCACACCGTGCAGGGACAGCCCCTGCTGGGTCCGGATGGCGCGCAGGCGCGCGCCCAGCGACTTGGCGTAGTCAGACGGCATCGTGTGGCCCCCGGCTTTCTATGTCTCTTCTCACTTGATTGTGCGTCCTTGTCCTAAGCGTTCCGAACACCGGGGCTGGTGCCGTGACCGGCACCTTCGGTGACCACTGCGTCGGGTTTTACCCAGGAAGGTCGCGTGTTGTGGTTACGGACAGTGACGGTAAAGCCGACACTCCCAAAGGTCAAGCTGATTGGAAAAAAGAGCGGCAAACAGTGCTGTCACCGAAATCCCCGACACCCGGTGTGATGCGGCTTCCGATCCCCGGCGCCTCTCCGGCGCGCCCCCGTGTGGTCCGGGTCACTCCGCGGACGGGCGTCCTCGGGGCATCGTCCCTGGCGGGAGGGGTGTTCGCGGACGGCCCTGATACTCTAAACAGACGCAACACCCTTTTAAGACCCGTCCCGTGAGGCGGGAAAGGTGGTGATTTTTTCATGTCCGATGCCCGAAATCAGGTCCGTGCCGTCCTGGAGGGCCCCGACATCCATCGGGCGCTCACCCGGATCGCACACGAGATTCTCGAACGGACCCGGGGCGCGGAGAGCGTCGTCCTCCTCGGCATACCCACCCGTGGCGCAACCCTCGCACAGCGCATCGCCGGGCGCATCGCGCAGTTCGAGGGGATCAAGGTACCAGTGGGCGCGCTCGACGTCACCATGTATCGCGATGATCTGCGGCTGAAGCCCGCGCGCCCGCTCGGCCGCACCGAACTCCCCCCCGACGGCGTGGACGGCAGGACCGTCGTCCTCGTGGACGACGTTCTCTACTCCGGCCGCACCGTGCGCGCCGCGCTCGACGCGCTGAACGACGTGGGCAGGCCCAAGGCGGTCCAGCTCGCCACGCTCGTGGACCGCGGCCACCGGGAGCTGCCCATCCGCGCCGACTACGTCGGCAAGAACCTGCCGACCTCGAAGAGCGAGAAGGTCAAGGTCTTCCTGCAGGAGACGGACGGGCGCGACGCGGTCGTGCTCATCAAGGAGGACGGCCGATGAAGCGTCACCTGATCTCGACCGGCGACCTCACCCGCGACGACGCGACCCTCATCCTCGACACGGCCGAGGAGATGGCGCGGATCTCACAGCGGTCGATCAAGAAGCTGCCGACGCTGCGCGGCCGTACGGTGGTGAACCTCTTCTACGAGGACTCCACCCGGACCCGCATCTCCTTCGAGGCCGCGGCCAAGCGCCTGTCGGCCGACGTCATCAACTTCTCGGCCCGGGGGTCGAGCGTGTCCAAGGGCGAGTCGCTGAAGGACACCGCGCTCACCCTGGAGGCCATGGGCGCCGACGCCGTCGTCATCCGGCACGCCGCCTCGGGCGCGCCGCACCGCCTGGCCACGTGGGTGCGCGGCAGCGTGGTCAACGCCGGGGACGGCACCCACGAGCACCCCACCCAGGCGCTGCTCGACGCCTTCAGCATCCGCCGCAGGCTGGGCCGGATCGAGGGCCTGAAGGTCGCGATCGTGGGCGACGTGCTGCACAGCAGGGTCGCCAGGTCCAACGTGCTGCTGCTGCACACGCTCGGCGCGGAGGTGACGCTGGTCGCGCCGCCGACCCTGCTGCCGGTGGCGGTCGAGACCTGGCCCTGCCAGGTCTCCTACGACCTCGACGCCGTGCTGCCCAAGTCGGACGTCGTGATGATGCTGCGCGTCCAGCTCGAACGGATGAACGCGGCCTACTTCCCCTCGGCGCGGGAGTACAGCCGCAGATACGGCCTCGACCGCGATCGGTTCGCGCGGCTGCACGACGACGCCGTCGTCATGCACCCCGGCCCGATGAACCGCGGCATGGAGATCTCCGCCGAGGTCGCCGACTCGCCGCGCTCGACGATCGTGGAGCAGGTCACCAACGGCGTGACGGTCCGGATGGCCGTCCTCTACCTGCTGCTCGGCGGCTCCGAGCCCGCGATCGGAGGCGCCGAATGAGCACGTACGACCTTCCCGAGGGGACTGTGACCACCATCCTCATCAAGGGCGCCCGGATCCTGGGCGGCGCCCCGAGCGACATCCTGCTGCGCGACGGCGTCGTGGCGGAGATCGGCGACCTCGCGGGCGCCAAGGCCGGCCAGACGGTCGACGCCGACGGGCTGATCGCCCTGCCCGGCCTCGTGGACCTGCACACCCACCTGCGCGAGCCCGGCCGGGAGGACGCCGAGACCGTCGAGACCGGCACCCAGGCCGCGGCGCGCGGCGGCTACACCGCCGTCCACGCCATGGCCAACACCTCCCCGGTGGCCGACACGGCCGGCGTGGTGGAGCAGGTCTGGCGGCTCGGCAGGCAGTACGGCCACTGCGACGTGCAGCCGGTCGGCGCGGTCACCTCCGGCCTGGAGGGCCGCCAGCTCGCCGAGCTCGGCGCGATGGCCGACTCCGCGGCCCGCGTGCGGGTCTTCTCCGACGACGGCAAGTGCGTGTCCGACGCGGTGCTGATGCGCCGGGCGCTGGAGTACGTCAAGGCGTTCGACGGCGTCGTGGCCCAGCACGCCCAGGAGCCCAGGCTGACCGAGGGCGCCCAGCTCAACGAGGGCGAGGTGTCGGCCAGGCTCGGCCTGACCGGCTGGCCGGCCGTGGCCGAGGAGGCGATCATCGCCCGCGACTGCCTGCTCGCCGCGCACGTCGGCTCCCGGCTGCACGTGTGCCACGTCTCCACCGCCGGCTCGGTGGAGATCATCCGCTGGGCCAAGTCGAAGGGCTGGGACGTGACCGCCGAGGTCACCCCGCACCACCTGCTGCTGACCGACTCCTGCGCGGAGCGCTCGCCGCTCGGGCCGTACAACCCGATCTACAAGGTGAACCCGCCGCTGCGCACCGCCGAGGACGTGCGGGCGCTGCGCGAGGCGCTGGCCGACGGCACGATCGACTGCGTGGCCACCGACCACGCGCCCCACCCGGTCGAGGACAAGGAGACCGAGTGGGCCGCGGCGGCCATGGGCATGATCGGCCTGGAGACCGCCCTGTCCGTGGTCCAGGAGGCCATGGTCGAGACCGGGCTGCTCGACTGGGCCGGCGTCGCCGACCGCATGTCCGCGCGGCCCGCGCGCATCGGCCGCCTGGAGGGGCACGGCCGCCCGATCGAGCCCGGCGCCCCCGGCAACGTCACGCTGTACGACCCGTCGGTCAGGCAGCCGGTGGACCCGGGCGCGATGGCGTCCAAGAGCCGCAACACCCCCTACCAGGGGCTGACCCTGCCCGGCCGCGTCGTCGCGACGTTCCTGCGCGGCCGCCCCACCGTTCTCGAAGGGAAGCTTGTATGACAGCCCTGCTCGTGCTCGAGGACGGACGCGTCTTCGAGGGAACCCCGTACGGCGCGGTGGGCGAGACGTTCGGCGAGATGGTCTTCAACACCGGCATGACCGGCTACCAGGAGACGCTCACCGACCCCTCCTACCACCGCCAGATCGTGGCGATGACCGCCCCCCACATCGGCAACACCGGCGTGAACGACGAGGACCCCGAGTCCGGCAGGATCTGGGTGGCGGGCTACGTGGTGCGTGAGCCGTCGCGCATCCCGTCGAACTGGCGCTCCCGCAGGAGCCTCGACGACTACCTGCGCGACCAGGGCGTCGTCGGCATCGCGATGCCCGGCACCCGCGCCCTCACCCGTCACCTGCGCGAGCGCGGCGCGATGCGCGCCGGCGTCTTCAGCGAGGGCGGCGACGTCGACGAGCTCGTCGAGCGGGTGCGGCGCTCGCCCGGCATGGAGGGCGCCGACCTGGCCCGCGAGGTCAGCACGCCCGAGCCGTACGTCGTGCCGGCGCGCGGCCGCAAGCGCTTCACCGTCGCCGCGGTCGACCTCGGCATCAAGGCCATGACCCCGCAGCGGATGTCCGAGCGGGGCTGCGAGGTGCACGTGCTGCCCGCGACCGTCACGGCGGCCGACATCCTCGCCCTCGACCCCGACGGGGTCTTCTTCTCCAACGGCCCCGGCGACCCCGCCGCGGCCGACTACGCGGTCGAGACCCTGCGCGAGGTGCTGGGCGAGCGGGTGCCGTTCTTCGGCATCTGCTTCGGCAACCAGATCCTCGGCCGGGCGCTCGGCCTGGGCACCTACAAGCTGCGGTACGGCCACCGCGGGGTGAACCAGCCGGTGCAGGACCGCAGGACGGGCAAGGTCGAGATCTCCGCGCACAACCACGGCTTCGCCGTACGCGCGCCGCTGGACGGGCCCTTCGAGACCCCGTACGGCGCGGCCGAGGTGAGCCACGTCAACCTCAACGACGACTGCGTGGAGGGGCTGCGCCTGCTGGAGCGCCCGGCGTTCAGCGTGCAGTACCACCCCGAGGCCGCCGCGGGCCCGCACGACGCGGCGTACCTGTTCGACCAGTTCTGCGAGCTGATGGACGAGAAGAAGGGGGCCAAGGATGCCTAAGCGTACGGACATCGGGTCCGTCATGGTGATCGGCTCCGGCCCGATCGTCATCGGACAGGCGTGTGAGTTCGACTACTCCGGCACGCAGGCCTGCCGCGTCCTGCGCAGCGAGGGCTTCCGGGTCATCCTGGTCAACAGCAACCCGGCCACGATCATGACGGACCCGGAGTTCGCCGACGCCACCTACGTCGAGCCGATCACTCCGGAGATCGTCGAGAAGATCATCGCCAAGGAGCGGCCCGACGCGCTGCTGCCCACGCTCGGCGGCCAGACGGCGCTCAACACGGCCGTGGCGCTGCACGAGGCGGGCGTGCTCGAAAAGTACGGCGTCGAGCTGATCGGCGCCGACATCGACGCCATCCAGGCGGGGGAGAACCGCGAGCGGTTCAAGGAGATCGTCGCCAAGGTGGCCGCCGAGCACGGCCTCAACGCCGAGTCGGCGCGCAGCGTCATCTGCCACTCGATGGACGAGTGCCTGCGCGCGGCCGAGGAGCTGGGCTACCCGCTCGTCGTCCGCCCCAGCTTCACCATGGGCGGCGCGGGCTCCGGCTTCGCCCACGACGAGGCCGAGCTGCGCCGCATCGCCGGCGCCGGGCTCGACGCGTCCCCGACCACCGAGGTGCTCCTGGAGGAGTCGATCCTCGGCTGGAAGGAGTACGAGCTGGAGGTCATGCGGGACCGCAACGACAACGTGGTCATCGTGTGCTCCATCGAGAACGTCGACCCGATGGGCGTCCACACCGGCGACTCCGTCACCGTCGCCCCGGCCATGACGCTGACCGACCGCGAATACCAGAACATGCGCGACGTCGCGATCGCGGTCATCCGCGAGGTCGGCGTGGACACCGGCGGCTGCAACATCCAGTTCGCGGTCGACCCGAAGACCGGCCGGATGATCGTCATCGAGATGAACCCGCGCGTGTCGCGGTCCTCGGCGCTGGCGTCGAAGGCCACCGGCTTCCCGATCGCCAAGATCGCCGCCAAGCTCGCCATCGGCTACACGCTCGACGAGATCCCCAACGACATCACCAAGGAGACCCCGGCGTCGTTCGAGCCGACGCTCGACTACATCGTGGTCAAGGTGCCGAGGTTCGCGTTCGAGAAGTTCGCCGGGGCCGACCAGACGCTGACCACCCACATGAAGTCGGTCGGCGAGGCGATGGCGATCGGCCGCTCCTTCCCCGAGGCGCTGCAGAAGGCCCTGCGGTCGCTGGAGAAGAAGGGGTCGTCGTTCAGCTGGGCGGGCGAGCCGGGCGACCTGGACGAGCTGCTCGCGGCCTGCCGCAGGCCGCACGACGGGCGGCTGCGCACCATGCAGCAGGCCATCAGGGCCGGCGCCACCCCCGAGCAGCTCCACCGGGCCACCTCGATGGACCCGTGGTTCATCGACCAGCTCTTCGCCATCGACGAGGTCGCCCGGTCGATCACCTCGCTCGACCGTCCCACGCTGGAGACGGCCAAGCGGCACGGCTTCAGCGACGTCCAGATCGCCGAGATCCTGGGCGTGACGGAGGCCGAGGTGCGGGCCAGGCGCCACGAGCTCGGCATCCGGCCCGTCTACAACACCGTGGACACCTGCGCCGCCGAGTTCGCCGCCCGCACGCCGTACCTCTACTCGACGTACGACGAGGAGACCGAGGTGCCGGTGGGGGACCGGCCCAAGGTGATCATCCTGGGCAGCGGCCCCAACCGCATCGGCCAGGGCATCGAGTTCGACTACGCCTGCGTGCACGCGTCGTTCGAGCTGGCCAAGGCCGGCTACGAGACCGTGATGGTCAACTGCAACCCGGAGACCGTCTCGACCGACTACGACACCTCCGACCGGCTCTACTTCGAGCCGCTCACCCTGGAGGACGTCCTCGAGGTCGTGCACGCCGAGCAGGAGACCGGGCCGGTGGCCGGCGTCATCGTGCAGCTCGGCGGCCAGACGCCGCTCGGGCTCGCCCAGGCGCTCAAGGACGCCGGAGTGCCGGTCGTCGGCACCTCGCCCGAGTCCATCCACCTCGCCGAGGACCGGGGGGCGTTCGGGCGGGTCCTCGCCGAGGCCGGGCTGCCCGCGCCCAAGCACGGCACCGCGACGACCGTGGACGAGGCCAAGGCCGTCGCCGCCGAGATCGGCTACCCCGTGCTCGTCCGCCCGTCGTACGTGCTCGGCGGGGCCGGCATGGCCATCGTGTACGACGAGGACACCCTCGCGGCGTACATGGCGAGGGCGGCCTCGGAGCACCCCGTGCTGATCGACCGGTTCCTCGACGACGCCATCGAGATCGACGTCGACGCGCTGTACGACGGCGAGGAGCTGTACCTCGGCGGCGTCATGGAGCACATCGAGGAGGCCGGCATCCACTCCGGCGACTCGGCGTGCGCCCTGCCGCCGATCACGCTCGGCGGGTTCGACATCAAGCGGATCCGCGCGGCCACCGAGGCCATCGCCCGCGGCGTCGGCGTGCGCGGCCTGCTGAACGTCCAGTACGCGATGGCCTCCAACGTGCTGTACGTCCTGGAGGCCAACCCCAGGGCCAGCCGTACGGTGCCGTTCGTGTCCAAGGCCACGGCGGTGCCGCTGGCCAAGGCGGCGGCGCGGCTGATGATGGGCGCGACGATCGCGGAGCTGCGCGCCGAGGGCCTGCTGCCGGCCGGCAACGACGGCGGCTCGCCGCCGATGGGCGCGCCGGTCGCGGTCAAGGAGGCGGTGCTGCCGTTCAACCGGTTCCGCGGCGTGGACACCATCCTCGGCCCGGAGATGCGCTCGACCGGCGAGGTCATGGGCATCGACGAGTTCTTCGGCACGGCGTACGCCAAGTCGCAGTCGGCCGCCTACGGCGAGCTGCCCACCAAGGGCCGGGCGTTCGTGTCCGTGGCCAACAAGGACAAGCGGGCCGCGATCCTCCCCGTGAAGGCGCTCGCGGACCTCGGCTTCGAGATCCTGGCCACGGCGGGCACCGCCGAGGTGCTGCGCCGCAACGGCGTGCATGCCAGGATCGTGCGCAAGCACAGCGACGGCGTCGGCCCCGACGGCGAGCCGACGATCGTGCAGCGCATCCTCGACGGGGAGGTGGACCTCATCGTGAGCACTCCGTTCAGCAGCCCCGGCCAGTCCGGGCCGCGCCTGGACGGGTACGAGATCCGCACCGCCGCCGTCAGCCGCGGCATCGCCTGCATCACGACCGTCCAGGGCCTGGCGGCCGCCGTGCAGGGCATCCAGCACATCATCAGGGGCGACATCGACGTGCGTTCGCTCCAGGAACACGCCAGGAGGCTGCGAAACTAGCCGAGACAGGCGAAGGCCCTCCGCCGCCCCGGGGCGGCGGAGGGCGTTAGGAACAGGGAGCAGGGAGTGGCCGGCAGTCCGGTTCAGGTCACGGGCACGGTGCTGACGACGCGCCGCGTGGACGCCTACCATGCGCTCACGGTCGTCGCGCCGGGCATCGCGGACCGGTTCCGGCCCGGCCACTTCGTCACGGTCGCCGTCGGCGGCCGCAACTCCTCGATGCTCACCCGGCGGGCCTTCACGATTCACGACGTGAAGCCGGATTACGGTGGCACGGTGGAGCTCGTCTTCGGCGTGCGCGGCGCGGGGACGGCCTGGCTCGCCGACCTGCGGGCGCGTGACACGCTCGACCTGGTCGGCCCGCTCGGCCGGCCTTTCCCGCTGCCCCGCGACCCCTGCACCTGCGTACTGGTCGGCGACGAGCACGGCGCGGCGCCGCTGTTCGCGCTGGGCGACGCGTTGCAGCGCCGGGGCTGCCGCATCGACTTCGTGCTGGGGGCGCCGTCGGCCGACCGGGTCTTCGGCGCGCTGCGGGCCCGCCGGATGGGCGAGACGACCACGCTGGCGACCGAGGACGGCTCGCTCGGGATGCGCGGCACGGTGACCGACGTGCTGCCCGGGGTGATCGCCGACGCCCGGGCCGACGCGGTCTACGCGTGCGGTCCGATGGAGACGCTGCGCGGCGTCACGGCGGTCGCCGCCGAGTTCGGCATCCCCGTGCAGGTGGCCGTGGAGGAGTTCATGGCCTGCGGCATCGGCGTCTGCATGACGTGCGTGGTGCCGGTCATCGGCGACGACGGCGTGACCCGCATGGTCCGCGCCTGCGTGGAGGGGCCGGTGTTCCGGGGGGAGCGGGTGCGGTTCGACGACGTCGGCACGATCCCGTTCGACGCGCTCGGCGCGCCCGGCGGACGGCATGCCTGAGCCGGGGCGGGGGGACCGGCGGTGACGGCCGACCTCCGGACCTATCTGGCGCACGTGGAGCTGCCCAACCCGGTGCTGACCGCCTCCGGCTGCGGGGGTACGGGCCGCGAGCTGGCCCAGTTCTCCGACGTCCACCGGCTGGGCGCGTTCGTCACGCGGTCGATCACGATGGCCCCCCGCGCGGGCCGGCCGACGCCGCGGATGGCCGAGACCCCTTCGGGGCTGCTGAACGCCGTGGGCCTGCAGGGCCCGGGCGTCGAGGCGTTCCTGGAGCGCGAGCTGCCCTGGCTGGCCGAGCGGGGGGCCCGCACGGTGGTGTCGATCGGCGGCGGCACCGTGGCCGAGTACACGGCGCTGGCGCGGCGCCTGGCCGGCGCCGCCGGCGTGACCGCCGTGGAGATCAACCTGTCGTGCCCGAACGTCGAGGACCGCGGGAGGGTGTTCGCCCGGGACGGGGCCGCCGCCGCGGAGGTCGTGGCCTCGGTGCGCGCGGCCACGCCGTACGAGGTGCCGGTGATCGCCAAGCTGTCTCCGGACGTGGCGGACATCGTCGCGGTCGCCCGGGCCTGCGTGGACGGCGGCGCCGACGCCCTTTCGATGATCAACACGCCGGTCGGGATGAGCATCGACGTGGACACGATGCGGCCCGTGCTCGCGGCCGGCACCGGCGGCCTGTCCGGCCCCGCCGTACGGCCCCTGGCGGTGCGCTGCGTGTGGCAGGTGCACGCCGCGCTCCCCGGGGTGCCGATCGTGGGCATGGGCGGCGTGATGACCGGCAGGGACGCCCTCGAGCTCATCCTGGCGGGCGCCTGCGCCGTCGCCGTGGGCACGGCGCTGTTCCACGACCCCTACGCCTGCCCGCGGGTCCTGCGGGAGCTTGAGGAGCTTCTGCAGGAGCGCGGGTTCGACCGCCTCGCCGACGTGGTGGGCCTGGCCCACCGCCCGGCGGGCGCGCAACCACGAACGCGATCAGATCTCGAGGAGAGTTCACTTTGACCACGCCCGCTCCCATCGCCGTCGCCCTGGACGCGCCCGACCTGGAGACCGCGGCCCGCTGGGCCGGCCTGGTGACCCCGCACGTCTCCACGGTCAAGGTGGGGCTGGAGCTCTACCTGCGGTACGGGCCCGACGTGATCGCCTCGGTGCGCGGCGCGAGCGGCGTGCAGGTCTTCCTGGACCTCAAGCTGCACGACATCCCGAACACCGTCGGCGCCGCGGCCCGGGCGGTCGCGCGGCTCAAGCCGACGTACCTCACCGTTCACGCCGCGGGGGGCTCCGCGATGGTCAGGGCGGCCGTCGAGGCCGCCCCCCACACGCGGATCGCCGCCGTGACGCTCCTGACGTCGCTTTCCGAGGCCGATCTCCGCGAGATCGGTATCGAGGGACCCCCGGAGGACGCCGTGCGCCGTATGGCCGCCGTGGCCGTCGGGGCGGGCGCCCGGGCCCTCGTCTGCTCGCCCCGGGAGGTCGCCGCCGTACGCGCGGAGGTCGGGCCGGACGTGACATTGATCACTCCCGGCGTACGGCCCGCCGGTTCCGACACCCAGGACCAGGCGCGGGTGGCCACACCGGAGGAGGCGATCGCCCAGGGGGCCGACCTCCTGGTGATCGGGCGGCCCATCACCGGGGCGCCCGACCCCGGCGCGGCGGCCGCGGGGATCGCCGCCGCTCTGCGCCGCGTGCGCCCCTGAGAGCTCTCCGGGCACCCACCCGGCACTCTCGCGGGCAAGACGCGGCCCGCGGCCTTCGCGGGCACCTACGTGGGCGTCTTGGCCCGCGCCTGGCGGTCTCGCAGGCGCGTGCCTGCGGCTCTGCGGCACGCGCGTGGCAGGCGGTCTGGCATGCGGGCACTGGCCTGGGGTCTTGCGGGCATGTGCGTGGGCGTGTTGGCGCGTGCGTGGGGGTTTCGCAGGCGCGTGCCCGTGGCTCTGCGGCACGCGCGTGGCGGTCTGGCATGCGGGCACTGGCCTGGGGTCTTGCGGGCACGTGCGTGGGCGTGTTGGCGCGTGCGTGGGGGTTTCGCAGGCGCGGCCTCTGCGGGCGTCTGGCATGCACAGGCACTCGCGTGGGGTCTTATGGGGACGCGCGCGGGCGTCTTGGCGCGTGCGTGGCGGCTCTCGCAGGCGTGCGTAGCGGGTCTGGCAGGCAGGCATGTGCCTTGGAGGCTCAGGCGCGCGCTTGGGGTCTTTGAGAGCGCCGGGTCGTGACGGCGCGTCGGGTCTTGGACACACGCGCGTGGCGGTGTCCCGGGGAACGCCGCGGACGCGCGCCGGGACCCCTCGGCGGGCGTCCGGCCGGGGCGCGAAGCCGCCCGGAAGCGGCCGCGCGGGGCCGTTCCCGGGCCGTGAACGTCTCATCCGCCGGTTACCAAACGTCATCCCGTTCCGGCCCTGCTGAGGCGGTTTTGATCTACGAAGAGTGACTTTTCGAATACCAAAAGTAGTAAAATCAATTTTGTAGTCCGAGAAACCGCCCTTGACGTTGCCGTTACGGCCAAGACCAGCTAGTTTCCCCTCCCGTCCGAGTACATCGACAAGAAATTCGAGGTGACCCGGCGTGGCTCTTCCTCCCCTGACCCCCGAGCAGCGCGCCGCAGCTCTTGAGAAGGCTGCCAAGGCACGCAAGGAGCGTGCCGAGGTCAAGAACCGGCTCAAGCACGGCGCGGTTTCTCTGGCTGAGGTGCTGAAGGATGGGCAGACCGACGACGTCATCGGCAAGATGAAGGTCTCGGCTCTGCTGGAGTCGCTCCCTGGCGTCGGCAAGGTCCGCGCCAAGCAGCTCATGGAGCGCCTTGGTATCGCCGAATCCCGTCGCGTGCGGGGTCTCGGCGCCAACCAGCGCGCTTCGCTGGAGCGCGAGTTCGGCGGCGCCGAGAGCTGATCTCGGCGACGTACGAGTGAGTTCACGGGGGTACTGGAGTGACCGAAACGTCCCGGTCCGCTGGAGATCGGGCCCATGAGGCAGTCGCGACCAGCGAGTTCCGGACACGCGGCGGTGGCTCCATGCCTCGCCCGCGCCTGACGGTCCTGTCCGGTCCGTCGGGTGTGGGGAAGTCCACGGTCGTCGCCGAGCTCCGGCGGTCCCACCCGGAGGTGTGGCTGTCGGTCTCGGTGACAACCCGGAAGCCCCGCCCGGGGGAGCGGCACGGCGTGGAGTACTTCTTCGCCGACGACGACGAGTTCGACAAGCTCGTCGCCTCGGGCGAACTTCTGGAGTGGGCCGAGTTCGCCGGCAACCGGTACGGCACGCCCAGGCAGCCGGTGCTGGAGAAGCTGGCGGCAGGCGTCCCCACCCTGCTGGAGATCGACCTCCAGGGCGCCAGGCAGGTGCGCACGACGATGCCCGAGGCCCTGCTCGTGTTCCTGGCGCCGCCGAGCTGGGAGGAGCTGGAGCGGCGGCTGCGCGGCCGCGGCACCGAGCCTCCCGACGTCATCGCGCGCCGGCTGGACGCGGCGCGGGTGGAGCTGGCGGCGGAGAAGGAGTTCGACCTCACCATCGTCAACACGTCCGTCAAGGACGTGTGCCACCGGCTGATAACCTTGATGGGAAACTCACCTAGCTAGGGGAATCACTGACGTGGCAAGCAGCTCCGCCTACGCGGAAGGCATCACCAACCCGCCGATCGACACGCTTCTCGACATCGTCGACAGCAAGTACAGCCTTGTGATCATGGGTGCGAAGCGGGCGCGCCAGATCAACGCTTACTACTCTCAGCTCGGCGAGGGCCTGCTGGAGTACGTGGGGCCCCTCGTGGAGACCCACGCCCAGGAGAAGCCGCTGTCCATCGCCCTGCGCGAGGTCGCCGAGGGCCTGCTCACCGCCGAGCCCATCGAGAACTGAGCGCCGCCCCCGGGCAGTGCGCGCGCCTCGATGCGAAGCGGAAAACGCCGATGACGTCTGTCGTGCTGGGCGTGAGCGCCGGCATCGCCGTCTACAAGTCGTGCGAGCTGCTGCGCCTGTTCACCGAGTCGGGACACGACGTGCGTGTCGTGCCGACCAGGGACGCGCTGCGGTTCGTCGGTGAGCCGACCTGGGCGGCGCTGTCGGGCAATCCGGTGACCACCGAGGTGTGGGAGTCGGTGCACGAGGTGCCGCACGTGCGGATCGGGCAGTCCGCCGATCTGGTGGTCGTCGCGCCGGCGACGGCGGACGTCCTGGCGCGTGCCGCGCACGGCATGGCCAACGACCTGCTCACCAACACCCTGCTCACGGCGCGCTGCCCGGTGGTGTTCGCGCCCGCGATGCACACGGAGATGTGGGAACACCCGGCCACGCGGGCGAACGTGGCGACCCTGCGCGAGCGCGGCGCGATCGTGATCGAGCCCGCCGTGGGCAGGCTCACCGGCGCCGACAGCGGCCCGGGCCGGCTGCCCGATCCCGCCGAGATCTTCGAGGTGTGCCGCCGCGTGCTGGCGGGCCGGCGCGCGCACCTGGCCGGAAGGCACGTCGTCGTGTCCGCCGGCGGCACCCGCGAGGCGATCGATCCCGTGCGCTTCATCGGCAACCGGTCCTCCGGGCTGCAGGGATACGCCCTCGCCCGTACGGCGGTCGCCCGGGGCGCGGAGGTCACGCTCGTGGCGGCGAACGTGTCGCTGCCCGATCCCGCGGGCGCGAAGGTCGTGCGGGTGGAGTCGGCGCGGCAGCTCCGCGACGCGGTCCTGGCGGCGGCCGGGCACGCGGACGCTGTCGTGATGGCCGCCGCGGTCGCGGACTTCCGGCCCGTACGGCGGAGCGACACCAAAATCAAGAAGTCCTCTGCGGAGCCCGATCCCATCCATTTGACGAAAAATCCGGACATTCTGGCCGAGCTGGGTGAGATCCGCCGGGCCAGGCGGGAGGCGTACGCCGCGGGGGACGGGCCGTACGACGCGCCGGAGGGCCGCAGATCTCACGCCGGCGACGGGCCGGGCATCGGGCGGGAGGCCGGGACCGGCGGGCCGTACCCGCGGGTGATCGTGGGTTTCGCGGCGGAGACCGACGACGTCCTGGCCAACGGCCGGGCCAAGCTTCAGCGCAAGGGCTGCGACCTGCTCGTGGTGAACCAGGTCGGCGAGAACCTGGCGTTCGGCACGCCGGACAACGCGGCCGTCGTCCTCACGGCGGAGGGCGACTCCGTCGAGATTCCGAGGGGTCCCAAAGAGGATCTCGCCGACGTAGTGTGGGATTTGGTGGCGCAGCGCCTCGCCTGACCTTCGCGTGGTGCCGTGCGGGCGCCCGCCCCGCCTCCTGCAGGTCGTGCGTCGAGGGAGCGATCGTCATGCCGGTGTCCGCCGCGATCAGGCAGCGCTGCCGGGCGATGCTCGGGCCCGGCGAGGACATCCGCTACGTGTTTCCCGCGGTGGCTCTGCCGCCCCCCGCCATGATCGGGTTCCTCGTCGTGGTGACGGACCGCTCGGTGACCCTGCTGTCGACCAAGATGTTCAGCCGGGACGAGCCGTCCGGCGTGTGGGCCCGCTATCCCCGCCGCACCCGCCTCGGGCCGGTCGAGTTCGGGTCGGGGCCCCGCATCGAAATCGGCGGCATGACCCTGGAGGTCGACGACGAGTACGCCGCCGTGGTGGCCGCGGCCGACGCGGAGGCCTTCTCACCCGGTGACCTGCCGAGAGATCCGTTACCCGACCTCTGACTCCCGGTTCGGGCGTGTAGTCGGGGCGGTCCGCCGGCCGCCCGCGCGGTGACCGTAACGCGGACGCCTTCGCCGCTTCGCAGCGCCTAAGGCTAGACTCGCGTGAGCATCGAGTGACCGCGGTGGGGCTCGGCTCCACCGCCGGTCGCTCATGGACGTCAGCAGCCGCTGCATGAGGAGCCCTAGTTGTCCCGTCGCCTGTTCACCTCCGAGTCGGTCACCGAGGGCCACCCGGACAAGATCGCCGACCAGATCAGTGACGCGATTCTCGACGCCATGCTCAAGGACGACCCCAAGAGCCGGGTCGCCGTCGAGACGCTGATCACTACTGGCCAGGTCCACGTCGCCGGCGAAGTGACGACGGAGACCTATGTCGACATCCCCGCCCTGATCCGCGAGAAGATCCTCGAGATCGGGTACGACGCCTCCCACAAGGGCTTCGACGGCGCCTCCTGTGGTGTGTCGGTGTCGATCGGCGCGCAGTCGCCGGACATCGCGCAGGGCGTGGACGACGCCTACGAGCACCGCGAGGGCGAGGGCACCGACGACTTCGACCGCCAGGGCGCGGGCGACCAGGGCCTGATGTTCGGCTACGCCTGCCGCGAGACCCCCGAGCTGATGCCGCTGCCGATCATGCTCGCGCACCGGATGGCCCGGCGCCTGTCCGAGGTGCGCAAGAACGGCACGATTCCGTACCTGCGCCCGGACGGCAAGACCCAGGTCACGATCGAGTACGACGGCGACCAGCCGGTCCGTCTCGACACCGTGGTCGTCTCCACGCAGCACGCCCCGGAGATCGACCTGCGGGAGATGCTGACGCCCGACATCCGCGAGCACGTGGTCGACCCGGTGCTGGCCGACCTGAACATCGAGACCGAGGGCTACCGCCTGCTGGTCAACCCGACCGGCCGTTTCGAGATCGGCGGCCCCATGGGCGACGCGGGCCTCACCGGCCGGAAGATCATCATCGACACGTACGGCGGCATGGCCCGGCACGGCGGCGGCGCCTTCTCCGGCAAGGACCCGTCCAAGGTGGACCGCTCGGCCGCCTACGCCATGCGCTGGGTCGCCAAGAACGTCGTCGCGGCCGGCCTGGCCGACCGCTGCGAGGTCCAGGTCGCCTACGCCATCGGCAAGGCGCAGCCGGTCGGCCTGTTCGTCGAGACGTTCGGCACAGAGAAGGTGCCGGTCGGCGTGATCCAGGACGCGGTGCTCCAGGTGTTCGACCTGCGCCCGGCCGCGATCATCCGCGACCTCGACCTGCTGCGCCCGATCTACTCCGAGACCGCCGCGTACGGCCACTTCGGCCGTGAGGGCTTCTCCTGGGAGTCGACGGACCGGGCCGACGCCCTGCGCACGGCCGCGGGCCTGTGACCCGCTCCTGACGAGCATCGCGACCACGGTCGCCCCGGCGGCGCCCGCCCCCCACGGCGGGCGCCGTCCGCGTACGCCCGCCGCTTGTCCACAGGCGGCGGGCGTACGTGCGATTGCGGCCGGCCGGGTCTGGTAGGACGTAACCGTGACCGAGCCGACCCGCGTCCCGCACCCGCAGGAGGCGCTGCTCCCGGTGCCCCCGGGCGCCGCCGGGAGGCCGCGCGGGGCAGCCGCGCGAGCCCCGGGGGACGGCTCGGCGCGGGCGGGCGGGAGCGCGGGACGGACGCGGGCCGCCGCGAAAGGCGCCCGTGAGGCGGCGCCGAACCTGCCGGTCGCCCGGGTCGTCGTGGACACCCCGCTGCCGCATCTCGACCGGCCCTTCGACTACCTCGTCCCCTCCACGATGGACGCGGAGGCGGTGCCGGGCTGCCGGGTGCGCGTCCGCTTCGCCGGCCAGCTCGCCGACGGCTACCTGCTCGAACGGCTGGCCGAGAGCGAGCACGCGGGCCGGTTGTCCTTCCTGGAGCGGGTGGTCTCCTCCGAGCCCGTCCTCACCCCCGAGATCGCCCGCCTGGCCCGCGCCGTGGCCGACCGCTACGCGGGGACCATGCCGGACGTCCTGCGCCTGGCCGTCCCGCCGCGCCACGCCCGGGTCGAGGCCGAGGCGAGGACCCCCGCCCGAGCGGTGCCCCCCGGCTCCGGCGCCGGGGACACCCCCGTACGGGGGACGGCGGAGGCCGCCGACCCGCGGCCGGGCTCCGCCGAGGACCGGCGAGGCGCGGCTTCGGAGCCGGCCCGGGAGAACACGCCCCACGGGGGCGCGGCCCACCGAGACACGCACGGGCCCGCCGCCGGTGAAGCCACAGCGCCGGCGGACGGCGCGCGGCACGGGGAGACCGCGTCGCCGGAGACGGCGGGACGACGGGCGGCGCGGGCGTACGGGGACGCGTGGAGGGCCTACCCGGCGGGCGAGTCCTTCCTCGAGGCGCTGGCCGAGGGCAGGGCGCCGCGCGCGGTGTGGACGGCCCTGCCCGGCACGGACGCCGCCGGGCCGTCGTGGCCGCACGCCGTCGCGGCGGCCGCGCGGGCGACGGTGGACGGCGGCCGGGGCGTCGTGGTGGTGGTGCCCGACGGCAAGGACGTGGCGCTGGTGACCGCGGCCCTGGGGGAGACGCCGCACGTGGCGATCACGGCGGACCTCGGGCCCGCGGAACGTTACCGGCGCTGGCTCAAGGCGCTGCGCGGCGAGGTCATGATCGTGGTGGGCAACCGCCCCGCGGCGTACGCGCCGGTGGCCCGGCTCGGGCTGGCGGTCATCTGGGACGACGGCGACGACCTGCACGCCGAGCGCCACGCGCCCTACCCGCACGCGCGGGAGGTCCTCGGCCTGCGCGCGCACCAGGCCGGGGCGGGCCTGCTCGTCGGCGGATACGCCCGCACCGCCGAGGCGACGGCGCTCGTCGAGACCGGCTGGGCGGCCCCGCTCGTCCCCCATCGGGCGGCGGTCAGGGCGCGCGCCCCCCGGGTGCGCCCGGCCGGCGACGACGCGGAGCTCGCCCGCGACCAGGCGGCCAGGGCCGCCCGCCTGCCCAGCATCGCGTGGCGGGCGCTGCGGGAGGGGCTGGCGCACGGGCCGGTGCTCGTCCAGGTGCCGCGCCGGGGCTACCTGCCCGCGCTCGCGTGCCGCCACTGCCGCGCTCCCGCCCGCTGCTCGGGCCTGCCGCAGGCGCCCCCGTCGCCCGGGGCCGCCCCGATGGGGCCGGGGGGCGCGGCGGCACGCCGGGGCGACGCGCGGGATCGCGGCGGACCGGGCGCGGGCCATCGGACCGGTGCGCACGGCGCCCACTCGGGCAGGGGTGGTCGTGCGGCGGGCGGCACGGCGGGGATGCTCACGGACCCGGCGCTCGCGGACGCCGCGGCCCCCGGGCTCCTCGCCCCGGGGCCGGTGTGCTCGGGACCGCTCGCGCTGCGCGGCGGGCACGCCGTGCCGTACTGCCGCTGGTGCGGCCGGATCGCCGGCGACTGGCGCTGCCCGTCCTGCGGCGGGACCGGCGTGCGGGCCGTCGTCGTGGGCGCGCGGCGCACCGCGGAGGAGCTGGGCCGCGCGTTTCCTTCGGTGGCCGTGCGCACGAGCGGGCGCGACGGCGTCCTCGCCACGGTGAGCGGCACACCGGCGCTCGTCGTGGCCACCCCGGGGGCCGAGCCGGTGCCGGACGGCGGCTACGCCGCGGCCGTGCTGCTCGACGGATGGGCGCTGCTGGGCCGCCCCGACCTGCGCGCGGCCGAGGAGACCCTGCGGCGCTGGATGAACGCCGCGGCCCTGCTGCGGCCGGCGGGGGAGCTGGTCGTCCTGGCCGACGCCGCGCTGCCCGCCGTGCAGGCCCTGCTGCGCTGGGACCCCGTCACCTTCGCCGAACGGGAGCTCGGCGAGCGGGCCGAGCTGGGCTTTCCCCCCGCCGTGCGGATGGCCACGCTGACCGGCTCGGCGGCGGCGGTCAGGGAGACGCTGGCGGACGCGACGCTGCCCGCGGAAGCTCAGGTGCTGGGACCGGTGCCGGTGGACGGCGGGCTGGAGCGGGCCATGATCCGGGTGCCCCGCCGCCTCGGGTCCGCGCTCGCCCGCGCGCTCAAGGGCGCGTCCGGTGTTCGCTCCGCGCGCAAGGCGCCGGAGGTGGTACGTGTGAACATTGATCCGCTCGACCTCATCTGACCGATTCGCCTCGCACAAAGCGAGCCGTTAGCGTGCCTGTGTGTCGATCGAATGGGTGAACCGGGCCATCGACAGCCTGCGTGCCTGGGGGCGCGAGCGGGACGTCGAGGTCGACGTCGACGAGGTACGTCTGCTGTGCGACTACGCCAGCGACTACCTGGAGGTGAACGAACTGGGGGATTTCCGGCCGGGCACCTTCGAGGAGCTCCTGCTGGAGATCTACCCGCGCAAGGTCATCGCGCCGCCGGAGAGCGCACCGGAGACGGTCGCCGCGGCGCGCACACTGGTCGAGTTCCTGCTGGACACGGGCGAGATCGGCAGCGAGACGGCCGCCGCCATGCGGGAGACCATCGACCGCATCGAACCCGAGATGCCGCGGGCGCTCGCCGACACGTCCAAGTTCGGCATGGCCAAGAGCCTGTTCAGCGCCATCGGGCCCGACTCCCTGGAGCTCGACGCGGCCCGGGACGCGCGGGCCGGGGCGGGGACCGGCGGCGACGCCGTCGACGGTCCCGGCTGCGCGCCCCTGCCGCCCGTACGGCTCGCGCCGCGCGAGGAGGTGGCGCGCGCCGTGCGCGAGGCGCCGCTGCTGCGCGACGCCCACCGGGTGGTGGCGTGGCTGGTGGAGGGCGGGCGCACCGCGACCACGCGCCGCACGATGCGGGTCAAGGACGCGCGGGCGTGCACGGCCGAGCTCGGCGTCGAGCGCCCGCAGACGGCCTGGCGCCTCGCGCTCGACCTCGGCCTCGCCCGGCTCGACGGCACCGCCGTCGCGACCGGGGAGAGGTTCCGCGAGCTGGACGCGCGCGGCGAGGAGGAGCTGCTCGACCTGTGGCGGGGGACGCTGGAGTTCCTCGTCGAACGGCCCGGGGCGCTCACCGGGGAGGCGGTGGTGGACGAGGGCATGTCCCAGATCCACGACCTGCTCTACCGGCTCCAGTCGCCCGTCCCGGTGGACGCGCTCGCCGACTACCTTCGAGAGGCGGCCGCGGGGCGGCCGGTGGGCGGGCTGGACGAGGCGCTGACCGCCCTGGAGTACGCGGGAACGATCCAGCGCACCGAGGACGGCCTGGCCCTGACCCCGCACGCCCTGTGGGGCCTGCGGGAGCTGTACGCCGGCATGGGCCTGGACGCGCCGCTCGCGCCCGCCCCGGCCGAGGGCGACGCGAGCGGGCTGATCGCCGGCCTGATCAGCGACGGCGTCACCGACGAGGCGGCCGAGCGGGACATCGCCGAGTGGCTGTCGCGGCGCACGCCCGAGCAGGCGGCGGCGGAGCTGCTCGCCGCCGTGGCCGGCGCCCCGGCGGAGGTGCGCGGGGTCGCGGTGACCATCGTGGACCGGCTGGGCGTGGAGGCGGCGCCGGCCGTGCGGGCCTACCTGGACGACGCCGAGCTCCGCCCGCACGCCATCCACTGGCTGTCCTCGCGCGGCCTGGACGCGCCCGCGCTCACCCCCGAGGAGCTGCTGTGGGTGAGCGTCGACATGCTCGCGCTGGCGCTGCCCGCGGCCGAGGCCGACCCGGAGATCTTCGCGGAGAACATCGCGGCCTCGGGGCCGCCCGTCCACCTCATCGAGGACATGTGGCGGGTGGACCACCCCGACGTGGTCGAGGTTCTCGAGCTGCTGGGCAGCACGCTGACCGACCAGGCGGCGGCCAAGGCCGCCCGGAAAGCGGCTTTCAAGGCTCGTTCGCGGGGCATCAGGTGACTGCTGTGCAGTAAGTTGCTGGAATGGCCGACAGCGACGTGCTCACCTTCCCGCCGGTCGACATCGCCCCCGACGAGGAGCTCGTCCGGGTGGTGCGGGAGGTCCCGCTCGTACGGGACGCCCGCCGTCTCGCCGAGTGGGTCGCGGCCCGCTCGGCGGCCTCCCCCCGGGGTGTCTGCGAGGTCACCGAGCAGGGGCTGCCGCACCCCGCGGAGGCCGAGGCGGCGGTCGCCGAGCTCGGCCTGGAGGCCGGCCGGCTGCGCCTGCTGTGGGTGGTCGCGGTCAACGGGCGCCTCGTGGAGGTCACCCGCCGGGGCGCCCGCCCCGGGCCCGGCGTGCCCGACCCCATGGAGTTCTGGGACGGCGTGGTCATGGACGTGCTCGACCGCACCGAGGAGGGCCTGACCGGGTCGGCGGTCATCGACGAGCACCTGACCGAGATCCTCGCGACGATCTACTCGGTCCGTGAGGGCATGCCGCTCGCCGCCCTGGCCGGCGGCATCCTCCAGGCCCACGAGGTGGGCTGCGAGGCGCGCCCCGCCGACCTGCGGCGGCTGCGGATGACCCTGCCGGGGGAGCTGGCGTCGGCCATGGCGCTGCTGGAGTATTGCGGGCTCATCGAGCTGACCGGCGAGCTGGTGCGGCTCACCCAGCCGGGCGTGTGGGCGGTGCGCCGCGACCTGCTCAGGGAGGGCCACGACGCGCCGTCCCTCGGCGAGGTGGCCGCGCTCGCCGAGCTGGGCGCCGCCGATCTCATCGACGCCATGCTGAGCGGGCGGGCCTCCGCCAGCGCCGCCACGCTCTGGCTGGAGCGCCGGGTGCCGGAGGACGCGGCGCGCGAGCTCATCAAGATCGCCGCGTCCGGCAACGCCGCCCAGCGCGGCACCGCCGGGACCGTGCTGGAGGAGCTGGGCCCGGAGGCGGAGCAGGCCGTACGCGAGGCGCTCGACGAGCCGATGATGTGGCGTTACGCCGCGGCCTGGCTGGGCGTGCGGGACCTGGAGGCCCCGGCGCTCGGCCCGGGCGACGGAGCCTGGGTGGCGGTCGACACCCTCGCCGCCCTGCTCTACATCGGCGCCCCGGTCGACTCGGTGGCCCATTTCGACCTCCTCGGCGAAGACCTGCTCACCCTGGTGCCCGAAATGGGCAAGGCGGATCACCCCGACGCCCTCGCGGTGCTGGAGATGCTCGGCAGGCACCACCCCGATCCGCTGATCGCGAAGACCGCCAGGAAGACGGCGATGAAGGTGCGTTCGCGCCCGTAGACTGGGGTGATCCTTCCTCATGTACGCGCGCGTGAACGGAGCCAACCCTTGGCCATTCAGCCGATCCGCCTGTTCGGCGACCCGGTGCTGCGCACCCCGGCCGAGCCGGTGGTCGACTTCGACAAGGAACTGCGCAAGCTCGTCAAGGACCTGACCGACACGATGATGGACGCGCCCGGCGCCGGCCTGGCCGCGCCGCAGATCGGCGTCGGCCTGCGCGTGTTCACCTACTACGTGGACGAGCAGCTCGGTCACCTCGTCAACCCCGAGCTCGACCTCGGCAACGAGATCGACGAGGAGGGCGAGGAGGGCTGCCTGTCCTTCCCCGGCCTGAGCTTCCCGACGCCCCGCGCGATCAGGGCGGTGGCCAAGGGCTTCAACATGTACGGCGAGCCGGTGACGATCGAGGGCACCGACCTCATGGCCCGCTGCTTCCAGCACGAGACCGACCACCTGAACGGCGTGCTGTTCATCGACCGGATGGACCCCAAGCAGCGCAAGCTCGCCATGAAGGCGATCCGCGAGGCCGAGTGGAGCGGCCTGTCGGCGCCGGTGGTGAAGATCTCGCCGCACGCCACGCACGGAAAGGCCCTGTAGTGCGCCTGGTCTTCGCCGGCACGCCCGACACCGCGCTCCCGTCGCTGCGCGCCCTGCTGGACTCGCCCCGCCACGAGGTGGCGGCCGTGGTGACCCGCCCGGACGCGCAGTCGGGCCGGGGGCGCAAGGTCCACCCGAGCCCGGTGGCCCGGCTCGCGGAGGAGGCGGGCATCGAGGTGCTCAAACCGGCGAAGGCCGGGGACCCCGAGTTCCTCGACCGGCTGCGGGCGATCGGCCCCGACTGCTGCCCGGTCGTCGCGTACGGCGCCCTGCTGCCGCAGGCGGCGCTCGACATCCCCCCGCACGGGTGGATCAACCTGCACTTCTCGGTGCTGCCGGCCTGGCGCGGCGCGGCGCCCGTGCAGCACGCCGTCCTGCACGGCGACGACGTCACCGGCGCCTCGACCTTCCGCATCGTCAAGGAGCTGGACGCGGGACCGGTGTTCGGCGTGCTCACCGAGCCGATCCGGCCCGGCGACACCAGCGGCGCGCTGCTCGCCCGGCTCGCGGAGGCCGGCGCGGGCCTGCTGCTCGCCACGCTCGACGGCGTCGAGGACGGCACGATCGAGGCGCGCCCGCAGCCCGCGGACGGCGTCAGCCTGGCCCCGAAGATCACCGTCGAGGACGCCAGGATCGACTGGACCGCGCCCGCGATGCGTGTGGACCGGCTGGTGCGGGCCTGCACTCCGGCCCCCGGCGCCTGGACCGAGTTCCGCGGCCAGCGGGTGAAGATCGGCCCGGTGTGGCTCGCGCCCGACGCGGACAAGCTCGCCCCCGGGGAGATCGCGGCCACGCGGAAGTCCGTCCTCGTCGGGACCGGCACCCACCCCGTCGAGCTCGGCGAGGTGCAGCCGCAGGGCAAGCGGCAGATGACCGCCGCCGAGTGGGGCCGCGGCGTCCGCTTCACGGGCGGTGAGACCCTGGTCTGAAGGGGGCGTCCCCACCACCCGCGCCGCGAAGGGCGCGCGGGCCGTCACGCCGGGAGAGGACGGGCGGGCAACCACGCCAGGAGAGGGTGCGCGGGCCGTCACGCTTCCATCCCATGAGGGGGATCGGCAGGGGGCGCGCGGCGGCGAGAGGACCGCCAAGACGGCGGATCGGCAGACGGCGGAGTTGAGCGTTGGCAGGGTCGAGGGTGACACGGTGAAGCAGGGCAGAGGTCAAGGCGGCGGCGCGCGGCGAGGCCGGGGGAGCGGCCAGGGCGGCGGCTCCGGGCAGGCCCGGCCGGGGCGCACCGGCAGGGCGGGTCACGGCGGACCGGCCGCGCACGCGGCACGGAACGGGCAGCCGTCCCGGCAGGGCCGCGGGCGGCCGCACCGCGACGAGGCGCGGGTCGCCGCCTACGACCTGATGCGCGCCGTCGACGAACGCGACGCGTACGCCAACCTGCTCATGCCGACCCTGCTGCGGCAGCGCCGGCTCACCGGCCGCGACGCGGCCCTCGCCACCGAGCTGGCGTACGGCACGCTGCGCGGCCTCGGGACCTACGACGAGGTCATCGCCGCGTGCAGCGACCGGCCGCCGGAGGAGGTGGACCCGCCGCTGCTCGACGCCGTTCGCCTCGGCGTCCACCAGCTTCTGCGCACGCGGATCCCGCCCCACGCGGCGGTCAGCGCCACCATCGACCTCGTACGGCTGCGGGTCGGGGCGGGCCCGTCCCGCTACGCCAACGCCGTGCTGCGCAAGGTCGCGGGCCGCACGCTGGAGCAGTGGCTGGAGATCGTCGCCCCGCCGCGGGAGGAGGACCCGGTCGGCAACCTCGCGATCACCTACAGCCATCCGCGCTGGATCGTCACCGCCCTGCGCGACGCGGTCGGCGGCGACGTGGACGAGACGGCCGCGCTGCTCGAGGCCGACAACGAGCGGCCTCGCGTGGCCCTGGTGGCGCGCCCCGGACGCGCCACGGTGGAGGAGCTGGTCGCGGCCGGGGCCGAGCCCGCCGCCTACTCGCCGTACGCCGCCTACCTGCCGGAGGGCGACCCCGGCGCCATCCCCGCGGTGGGGGAGGCGCGGGCCGCGGTGCAGGACGAGGCCAGCCAGCTCGTCGCGCTCGCGCTGACCCGCGTGCCGCTCGACCGGGACTCCACCTGGCTGGACATGTGCGCGGGCCCCGGCGGCAAAGCCGGGCTGCTCGACGCGCTGGCGACGCAGCGGGGCGCCCGGCTGCTCGGCTCCGACCTGCAGTATCACCGCGCCCGGCTGGTGTGGGGCACCACCCGCGAGGCGAAGGTGATCACCGCGGACGGCACCCGCCCCGCATGGCGGCCCGGCGCGTTCGACCGCGTCATGCTCGACGCCCCCTGCACCGGGCTCGGCGCCCTGCGCAGGCGGCCGGAGGCCCGCTGGCGGCGCGACCCCCGGAGCATCCCCGAGCTCACCGCGCTGCAGCGGCGGCTGCTCGACTCGGCGCTGGAGGCCGTGCGGCCGGGCGGGGTGGTGGCGTACGTGACCTGCTCGCCGCACCTGGCCGAGACCCGGGCGGTGGTGGAGGACGTGCGCGACCGCGTGGAGGTGCTGGACGCCCGCGCGTTCCTGCCCGAGGCACCCGGCCTCGGCGACGGCCCGTACGCGCAGTTCTGGCCGCACCGGCACGGCACCGACGCGATGTTCCTCGCCCTGCTGCGCCGCCCCCGCTGACCTCCCGCCCGGAGTCCTCTCGCCGGTCGGCGGCGCGGGAGAACGGGCCGCGAGGCTGCCCGTTCCCTCGGCGGCAGGGCCCTCCGAAAGCGGGCAGGGGAAACGTTCGCTCACGGCGTCGAGGGCCGGGCGCGTACCCGGGGAGGGGGAGCGGCCATGCCGCTCGCGCGCCTCCCGCGGGGCGTCACGCGGAGCATGACGGTCTCCGAGCGGGCGATGTCACCCCCCGCCACGGTCGCCCCCACCAGGTCTCACTCGTCGCGGAAGGCGGCCGGGGGAGGGGCGGGATGGACGGCCGGGCGAAATAGACTGCTGGAACTATGGCCGTTCAGATCTCGCCCAGCATCCTGTCCGCCGACTTCGCGCGCCTCGCCGAGGAGGCCGCGCGGGTCGAGAACGTCGCCGACTGGCTCCACGTCGACGTGATGGACTACCAGTTCGTGCCCAACCTCACGCTCGGCCTGCCGGTCGTCGAGTCGCTGCTGAAGGCGACCTCGACACCTCTCGACTGCCACCTCATGATTCAGGACCCGGACCGGTGGGCTCCCGACTACGCGGAGGCCGGGGCGGGCAGCGTCACCATCCACGCCGAGGCGGCCAAGGCGGTCGTGCGCACGCTGCGGGCGATCCGCGCGGCCGGGGCGAGGGCGGGCCTGGCGCTGAACCCGGCGACCGCCGTCGAGGGGTACGAGGACCTGCTGCCCGAGATCGACATGCTGCTCGTCATGACGGTCGAGCCGGGCTTCGGCGGGCAGCGCTTCCTCGACATCGTGCTGCCGAAGGTGTCACGGGCGAGAGCACTGATCGACAAGCACGGCGGAGAGGTGTGGCTCCAGGTGGACGGCGGCGTCTCGGTGGAGACGATCGAGCGCTGCGCCGAGGCCGGGGCCGACGTCTTCGTGGCCGGCAACGCCGTCTACGGCGCCGACGATCCCGCGCGGGCCGTCGCGGAGCTTCGCGCCCTCGCCGAGCGGGTCAACCCGCCCGCCTGACCGCCGCCGCCCTCGGTGATGCCGTGAAAACGCCGCGCGGGAACCACTGACCGGCCCCGCGCGGCGCAGAACCGATCGGCATCGAACATGCGCACCCCGCGAACGCGGCGCGTGGGAAGCACCGGGCGCGCGTTCCCGCAACGCCGATCGGGTGGATGCTCGTACGTGCCGCGAGGGAAGGGCCAGCCGCTGCGTAAAGCTGCTCGGCTCGGGCGGGCGCGCGTACCCGTAAGCGCGGCGTGTGGGAAGCACCGGGCGCGTGCTCCCGCAACGCCGATCGTCGGAACGCTCCCACGCGCCGCGCGGGAAAGACTGGCCGCGGCTCGGGAGGGCGCGCGTACGGCGACCGCCCGAGCGGGTCAGGCCAGGGCGGGGTCGAGGACGACGTCCTCGCCTTGCGTGGTGGGCGCCTCGGGGAAGTGGCAGGCGGTCAGATGGCCCTCGCGGTTGCCGCTGAGGCGGACCAGGGGCGGCACCTCCGTGGCGCACTTGTCCTGCGCCTTCCAGCAGCGCGTGCGGAACCTGCAGCCGGACGGCGGATTGATCGGGGAGGGCACGTCGCCCGCCAGGCGGATGCGCTCGCGTGGCTCGCTCGACACGTCCGGCTCGGGTACGGCCGACAGCAGGGCGTGCGTGTACGGATGCCGGGGCCGCTCGTAGATCGACTCCCGGTCGCCGATCTCGACTATCTTGCCGAGGTACATGACCGCGACGCGCTGGGAGAAGTGCCGTACGACGGCGAGGTCGTGCGCGATGAACAGGAACGCGATGCCGAGGTCGCGCTGCAGCTCCTGCAGCAGGTTTACCACCTGCGCCTGGATGGAGACGTCCAGCGCCGACACCGGCTCGTCGGCGATGATCAGCTTGGGGTTGAGCGCCAGGGCCCGGGCGATCCCGATGCGCTGCCGCTGGCCGCCGGAGAACTCGTGCGGGAAGCGGTTGTAGTGCTCGGGGTTGAGGCCGACGATCTCCAGCAGCTCCTGGACCCGCTTCTGGCGGCCGCCCGGCGGGTTGATGTCGTTGATCTCCATCGGCCCGCTGATGATCGTCCCCACCGTGTGGCGGGGGTTGAGCGAGCTGTAGGGGTCCTGGAAGATCATCTGGATCTCGGGCCGGATCGGCTTGAGCTGCTTGCGCGAGCTGTGGCTGATGTCCTGCCCCCGGTAGAGGATCTGGCCCGAGGTGGGTTCGAGCAGCCGGGCCGCCAGGCGGCCGGTGGTGGACTTGCCGCAGCCCGACTCGCCCACCAGGCCGACGGTCTCGCCCGCGCTCACCGTGAGGTCGATGCCGTCGACGGCGTGCACGGCGCCGACCTGACGCTTGATCAGCGTGCCGCCGCGTACGGGGAAGTGCTTGGTCAGGCCCTTGAGCTCCAGCAGCGTCTCGTTCATGCGCGGTCCTCGGTCGTCGCGGTGCGAAGGTCCCTCTTCTGTTCCAGGGTGAGGTAGCAGGCGTCGCCGTGCCCGGTCTCCGGGGAGATCGACGGCCGCTGGGTGAAGCACAGCTCCGGCCCGGCGAGCTCGGCGTAGTCGCAGCGGGGGTGGAACGGGCAGCCGGGCGGCGGGTTGAGCAGGCTCGGGGGAGTGCCCCGCACCGGCTTCAGCGGGACGTCCACGGGCGAGTTCAGCCGCGGCATCGACGACAGCAGGCCCCAGGTGTAGGGGTGGCGCGGCTCGCGCAGCACCTCGCGTACGGTGCCCCGCTCGGCCGCCCGGCCCGCGTACATGACCAGGACGTTGTCGGCGGTGCCGGCCACGACGCCGAGGTCATGGGTGATCAGGATGATCGCGGTGCCGAACTGCTGCTGGAGCTCCTTGAGCAGGTCGAGGATCTGCGCCTGCACGGTCACGTCGAGCGCGGTCGTCGGCTCGTCGGCGATGAGCAGGTCGGGGTCGCACACCAGCGCCATCGCGATCATCGCGCGCTGGCGCATGCCGCCGGAGAACTCGTGCGGGTAGTGGTCCACCCGCGTCTCCGGCTGGGGGATGCCGACGCGGCGGAGCATCTCGATCGCCCGCTCGCGGGCCTCCTTCTTGCTCGCGCCCTTGTGCTTGCGGTACACCTCGCCGATCTGCCGGCCGATCGTGTGGAACGGCGACAGCGCGGTCAGCGGGTCCTGGAAGATCATCGCGATGCGGTTGCCGCGGAGCTTCTCCATCGTGCCGCTGCCGGCCGAGATCAGCTCCTGGTCCTCCAGCCAGATCTCCCCGCTGATCTTCGTGTGGGCGGGGTCGTGCAGGCCGAGGATGGCGAGGTTGGTCACCGACTTGCCCGACCCGGACTCGCCGACGATGCCGAGCGTGGTGCCCTTCTCCAGATCGAAGGACAGGCCGTCGACGGCGTGCACGATGCCGTCCTCGGTGCTGAACTCGACACTCAGGTCGCGGACGGACAGGAACGGCCCGGGGCCGCGCGAGGTCCCCGGCTCGCCGCTCCACGACACGGTGGTCACTTGCTGCTCCAGTTCCCGGTTCGGACTTGCTAGGCGTTGGTAGGGGCGGGGCTCAGCTCAGGCGGACCCGCGGGTCGATGAACGCGTACAGCACGTCCACGACGATGTTCAGCACGACGATCGCCGTCGCGCCCACGATGGTCACGCCGAGCAGCATCGGCAGGTCGGTGTTCTGCACGGCGCGTACGGCCAGCTCGCCGATGCCGTGCAGGCTGAACGTCTGCTCGGTGATGATCGCTCCGCCCAGGAGCACCGCGAGGTCGACACCGAAGATCGTGACGATGGGGATCATCGCGCCGCGCCAGGCGAAGCGGAAGAACACCGTCCGGTTCGACATGCCCTTGGCGCGCGCCGTGCGGACGTAGTCCTCGGCGAGCTGCTCGACCATCTGGGAGCGGGTCATGCGGGTGTAGTTGGCGGTGAAGATGATCGACAGCACCACCCACGGCAGCATCAGGTGGGTGAACCACTCCACCGGGCTCTCGGTGATCGGCACGTAGGACGGCCGCGGGATGAGCTGCAGGGTGTCCACGAGGTAGAACGCCAGCAGCGGTCCGACGAAGTAGATCTGGAGCGAGGCCCCGATGACCGACGACGCGCTCGCGATCTTGTCGAGCGGCTGCCCGACCTTCCAGGCCGCGATCATGCCGGTGACGATGCCGAACGCCAAGATGACCACCGACGCGCCGACGGTGAGCGACAGCGTCACGGGGAAGCGGTCGACGATGGCGCCGAACACGGGCTCCTGGGTGGCGAAGGAGTAGCCGAGGCACGGCGCGGGACACTCGCCGAACTGGACGAAGTCGCGCCCCGCGACGATGCCGGTCAGCCAGTGCCAGTACTGCACGAACAGCGGCTCGTCCATGCCCAGGTTGTGCCGGATGAGCGCCAGCGTCTCCGGCTGGCAGATCTTGCCGCAGAACGCCCGGGCGGGGTCACGCGGGATCGCGTAGAAGAGATAGAACGTGACCGCGCTGATGATCAGCAGGATCACGAGGGCGCCGGCGACGCGGCGTACCAGAAAACCGGTCATGGTTGCGCACTTGCTCCTACAGGCGGGACGGTGGGGGTCCGCCGCCCGCCCCGGAGGAGGCGGACGGCGGACCCGGTGCCGCTACTGCTTGACGTAGATGTCGAGCGCCGACTGCTCGCCCTCGATCGGGTCGAACTTCACCCCGCCGAGGCCCGAGCCGTACAGGCCGAAGTAGGTCTGGTAGTACTCGGGGACGATCGCGGCCTGCTCCATGATCATCCTGTCGATCGCGGCCCAGGCCTTGCCCGCCTCGGCGGCGTCGGTGATCTCGTTGGCCTTGTCGATGGCCTCGTTGATCTCCGGCACGTTGAGGTGGCTGTAGTTCGAGGCGTTGTCCGCGATCAGGCGGCCGTCGAACAGCGGCTGGATCGCGGTGGAGCCGGTCGGCCAGTCGGCCGCCCAGCCGCCCCAGTAGATGTCGTACTTGTTGTCCACCACGCCGATGGCGTCGTAGTACGTCGTCGGGTTGAGCGGCTTGGCCACCACCTTGAAGCCGGCCTTGGTCAGCGCCTCCTTGATGGCGACGGTGATCTTCTCCTGGGTCGGCGTCTGGTTGTAGGCGTAGACGACGGTCGGGTTCGGGTTGCCCGACTGGGCCAGCAGCCTCTTGGCCTCCTCGGGGTCGCCCTCCGGCTTGGCCAGCTTGCCGTACAGGTCGAAGGCCTCGTAGCCGAGCACGGTCGGGCTCAGCACGGTCGTGGCGATCTTACCGGTGTTGATCTCGCCGCCCGAGATCTGCTGGATCTGCTTGGACGGCCAGGCCGCGATGATCGCCTTGCGGACGTTGATGTCGGTGATCCGCTTGGTGTTGATGTTGTAGAAGGTGGTGAACGGCGTCAGGCCCTGCACCGACCGCTTCATCAGCTCGGGGTTGCCGAGCACCTCCTGCACCCGCTCGGCCGCGACCGCGTTGTGGAAGGTGAACGCGTACTTGTCGTTGCCGGTGTCGGCCATGAAGCGCTCGGTGGACTGCTGGGCCTGGACCCCGAACTCCATGTGGAACTTGTCCGGGTAGGCGTGCCGGATCGGGTCGGTCTTCGGGTCCCAGTGCTCGTTGCGCTCCAGGTCCATCGACTTGTCCGTGATGTGGCTCACGATCTTGTAAGGACCGGACGAGAACGGCTGCTTGTCGTACTTCTGCTTGGTGTCGTGCGCCTTGGGCACGGCGCCGTAGCCGGTCATGGCCACGGTGAAGTTGAAGTCGGGGTGCTCGCCGTTGAGGTGGAAGATGATCGTCTTGTCGTCCGGCGTCTCGATCGTGTCGAGCTCCTTGCCGTCGTACGGACCCTTGTACTGGTCGCGGAACGGCTTGTTCGGGTCGGGGACCAGCCAGGTCTCGGCGTAGTCCGGGCCCTCGGTGATGAAGTCGGCGAACAGGCGCTCGAAGCTGTACTTGATGTCAGCGGAGGTGATCGGCGAGCCGTCCTGCCACTTCAGGCCGTCCTTGAGCGTGAACTTCCACGTCTTGCCGCCGTCCTCGGTGGTGCCGGCGTCGGTGGCGAGGTCGCCGACCAGCTTGATGTCGCCCGAGGGCTCGTGCTTGTACGCCGTCAGCGTCCGGGTGAACAGCTTGGACACCGAGGAGTTGTAGTTGAGGTAGATGCGGCCCGGGTCCAGGTGGCTGAAGTCGTCACGGTCGATCATGTAGACCGTGCCGCCCGGCTTCGCGCCCGGCACCTCGGGGGCGGGGCCGGCGGAGTCGGCGGCGGTGCCGACGGAGATGGCGCTGACGGCCTTGTTCTCCAGCGGCGTCTGCGTGGTCCCCGCCGCGCCCTGGGGCGCCCCGCCGCCTCCGCCCTTGGCGCACCCGGCGAGCGCGAGCGCGCCGGCCGCGAGCACGGCCGTGATCGAGGCGATACGCCTGCTATGCGATCTCATGTGGTCCTTCCTATGGGGGACAGCGCGTGAGGTCAGCGCTTTGTCTTGGGGTCGAAGGCGTCGCGGATGGAGTCCCCGAGCAGGTTGAACGCGACGACGAAGATCAGCATCGACACGCCGGGGAACAGCAGGTAGGTCACGTCGGAGTGGTAGACGTTCACGCCCACCTGGAACATCCGGCCCCAGTCGGGGGTGGGCTCGGTCATGCCGACGCCGAGGAAGCCGAGACCGGCCTCCGAGCCCACGTACAGCGGCAGCGCGAGCGTGGACTGGATGATGATCGGAGTCCAGAGGTTCGGCAGCAGCTCCTTGAAGATGATCCTGGCGGGCGACGCGCCGGTGACGCGGGCGGCCTCCACGAACTCGCGCGTCCGCAGCGACAGCACCTGCGAGCGCAGCAGGCGGGCGATCGTGGCCCAGCCGAGGACGGTGAGCACGACGCAGATCGACACGTAGCGGAGCCAGACGGGCGTCTCCTCCTCGGGCAGCACGATCGCGGCCTCGACGACCGGCAGGAAGACGATCAGGAAGAGCTGCGAGGGGAACGCGAGCAGCGTGTCGATGATCCGCCCGATCACGTAGTCGGT
The DNA here is from genome assembly GCF_014647835.1 of Microbispora rosea subsp. aerata. GTDB lineage: Bacteria > Actinomycetota > Actinomycetes > Streptosporangiales > Streptosporangiaceae > Microbispora > Microbispora aerata. The sequence goes on along the minus strand of NZ_BMPY01000002.1, from coordinate 249,340 downwards.
CTTGCCGCCCAGATAGCCCGAGGTGAGGCCCATGACGACGCCGATGACGGTGGTGATCACGGTGACGATCACCGCGATGCTCAGCGACGTGCGGATGCCGTACACGAGCTGCATGAACACGTCGCGGCCCAGGCCCGGCTCCAGGCCGAACCAGAACTCGCCGCTGATGCCGCCGTTGGGCGCGATCGGATAGCCGTACTCGTTGAGCAGGCCGGGCTGGTTCTGCCCGTACGTCGTGTACGGGTCCTTGCCGTACAGCGCGGAGATCACGGGAGCCAGCAGCGCGATCGCGAAGAACGCGAGCACGATGATCGCCGAGATCACGCCCGTCTTGTCGCGCCGGAACCGGCGCCACATGAGCTGGCCGGGCGAGCGGCCGACGACGGCGGCGGTGCCGGACCCGGCCGAGCCGGCGGTGTCCGCGGACTCCGCGGCGGCGTCGGTCGCGGTCGAGGAGGGGAACGTCATGGTGCGGTGCTCCCGGATGGACCATTAACGATCGGAGAGATCCGACTATAGGGAACCCTGGCAACTGATTTCGCGGCGGTCAATCGCTTGAGACGAGCTTTCCGCCACGTTCTTACTTCGTTGTGCAAAGTAAATCAGCTTGTGTCCTGCGGCCTCATTGACCTGGTTATACGCGCTGCGGAACACTACTTATTACATCAAAGTTCTTGTGTCACAGATTTGTGACAGAAACCGCACACGGCTGAGAACTAATAACAACTGATAAGCGTGTGTCGCACATCACCGCAAACCCGCCCTACGGCAACGAGCCGGGCACGGCTACACTGGCGGGTAGCAGAGCAGCGTGCTCCGGGGTCGGTGTAATTCCGAACCGGCGGTGACACCCCTGCCCCCAGGGGTGACAGTCCGCGACCCGGCCGAAGCCATCGGCCGGTGGACCTGGTGAGATTCCAGGACCGACGGTGAAAGTCCGGATGGGAGGAAGCGCGCGAACGGGCGGCCGTGGCGCCGCCGGACGGCCGGTGTGGCCGCCCGGCAGCGGTGCCGTCCGTGCCGGTGATGCGAGGCCGCATCCCGGAGATCCCCGGGGCCCGCCGTAGACAACGGCGAGAGGAAGACCGGGGTGACCTCAGGGGACATCCTTCACATGCGGCGCGCGATCGCGCTCGCCGCCCGGGGACTGGGCGGCACCAGTCCCAACCCCGTCGTCGGCTGCGTGATCCTCGACCCGTCGGGCGAGGTCGCGGGAGAGGGCTTCCACGCCTACGCCGGCGGCCCCCACGCCGAGGTCGTGGCGCTGCGCGAGGCCGGCGAGCGAGCCCGCGGCGGCACGGCCTACGTGACGCTCGAGCCCTGCAACCACACCGGCAGGACCGGCCCCTGTTCCGCCGCACTCCTCGAGGCCGGCGTGGCCCGCGTCGTCGTCGCCGTCTCCGACCCCAACCCGAAGGCCGCGGGCGGCGCCGCCGTCCTGCGGCGGCACGGCGTACGGGTGGACGAGGGCGTGCTGGCCGCCGAGGCCGAGGAGGTCAACGCCGCCTGGCTGACCTTCATGCGGACCGGCAGGCCGCACGTGACCTGGAAGTTCGCCGCGACCGTGGACGGCCGCTCGGCCGCCGAGGACGGCACCAGCCAGTGGATCACCTCGCCCGAGGCCAGGGCCGACGTGCACCGCCTGCGGGCCGAAAGCGACGCCGTCGTCGCCGGGATCGGCACCGTGCTCGCCGACGATCCCCGGCTCACCGCCCGCGTCCCCGCCCCGCCGCGCCGGACGCCCGTGCTGCGCGTGGTCGTCGACTCCGCCGCCCGCACCCCGGCCGGCGCCCGCGTCCTGGACGACGAGGCCCCGACGCTGGTCGCCGTGGCCGAGGACGCGGCGGTCCCCGCCCACCTGTCCCACCTCGCCGTACGGCTCCCGCGCGCCGCGGGCGGGATCGACCTGCGCGCCCTGCTGGCCGAGCTGCACCGCAGGCAGGTCGTGAGCGTGCTGCTCGAAGGCGGGCCCACCCTCGCCGGCGCCTTCCTGCGGGAGGGCCTGGTCGACCGGGTCGTCGGCTACCTCGCCCCGGCGCTGCTGGGCGCGGGGCCGGCCGCGCTCGGCGCCGCCGGAGTCTCGACGATCACCGAGATCCACCGGCTGGAGTTCGCCGAGGTCGCTCCCATCGGGCCGGACGTCAAGCTGGTCCTCCGCCCGAAGTCCCCCGTGCGTCCGCAGTCCCCTAAGGAGAGCTGAATGTTCACCGGAATCGTCGAGGAGCTCGGCGAAGTCGTGGCGCTCGAGACGCGAGGCGACTCCGCGCGTCTCACGGTGCGCGGCGCGGTCGTCACCGCCGACGCCCGGCACGGCGACTCGATCGCCGTCAACGGCGTCTGCCTCACGGTGGCCGGCGTCGAGGGCGACTCCTTCACGGCCGACGTGATGAAGGAGACCCTCGACCGGTCGTCGCTGGGGGCCCTGCGCCCCGGCTCGCGGGTCAACCTGGAGCGGGCCGTACGGGCCGACCAGCGGCTCGGCGGGCACATCGTGCAGGGCCACGTGGACGGGACGGGGGAGGTGCTGTCACGCGAGCCGGGCGAGCACTGGGAGGTCGTACGGCTCTCGCTGCCGGCCAGCCTCGCCCGGTATGTCGTGGAGAAGGGCTCGATCGCCGTGGACGGCGTCAGCCTCACCGTGGCCGGTGTGACCGAGGACTCCTTCACCGTCAGCCTGATCCCCACCACCCTCGAACTGACCACGCTCGGCCGCAAGCAGCCGGGCGAGCCGGTCAACCTCGAGGTGGACGTGATCGCCAAGTACGTCGAGAAGCTCACCGCCGCGACCGCCGAGGGGGCGGCATGAGCTGGGCCGACGCGGTGGCCTTCCACGCGTTCGGCAAGCCGGTGCTGTGGACCGACCTGGTGGGCAACGTGTGCGCCCTCGGCACGGTCTGGCTCGCGATCAGGCGCACGATCTGGACGTGGCCGGTGCAGCTGCTCGGGTCGGTGCTGCTGTTCGCGGCGTCGATCAGCGCGCACATCACCGGCAACGCGCTCAAGCAGGCGCTGTTCGGCGTCCTGGCGGTCTACGGCTGGGTGCGGTGGTCGCGCGGCACGCGAGGCGGCGCGGAGCTGCCGGTCCGCCCGGCCCGCCCGGGGGAGAGGGCGGCGCTCGCAGGCGTCATGGCCGCCGGCACCGTCGTGGTCGCGCTGCTGTTCGGCTTCCTCAACTCCCGGGGCTGGAACGTCTCCTGGGCGCCCTGGCCGGACGCGTACATCTTCGTCGGCAGCGCGGTGGCGACGTGGGCGCAGGGCAGGGCCCTGGTCGACTTCTGGCTGGTGTGGGTGGCCGTCGACCTCGTCGGCGTGCCGCTGGCGTTCAGTTCCGGGCTGGTGGTCTCCGGCCTGGTGTACGGCGTGTTCTTCGTGATGGTGATGATCGGGTTCCGCGGCTGGCTGCGGCAGTCGCGCGAGTTGCGGGCGGTGGTGGCGTGAGCCGGCCGGGTGAGCGATCGAGCGAGCACAGCGTGATCGGTGCGGGCGGCGGCGAGCCGTCGGGCGAGGAGGAGGAATGAGCGGGATCCGGCTGGACCCGATCGAGCGGGCCGTCGCCGACATCAGGGACGGCAAGCCCGTCGTCGTGGTGGACAACGAGAACCGCGAGAACGAGGGCGACCTCATCTTCGCGGCGTCGAAGGCCACGCCCGAGCTCGTCGCGTTCATGATCCGCTACACCAGCGGCGTGATCTGCGTGGGCATGGAGGGCGCCACGCTCGACCGGCTCGGCCTGCCGCTGATGGTGCAGGACAACCGTGAGCGCATGCGCACCGCGTACACGATCAGCGTGGACGCCAGGGACGGGGTGACGACGGGCATCTCCGCCGCCGACCGCGCCAAGACGATCAGGACGCTGTGCGACTCGGCCACCGAGCCGTACGAGCTGGTGCGGCCGGGGCACATCTTCCCCCTGCGCTACCGGGAGGGCGGCGTGCTGGTGCGGCCCGGGCACACCGAGGCGTCGGTGGACCTCGCCAGGCTCGCCGGGCTGACCCCGGCGGGCGTGCTCGCCGAGATCGTCAACGACGACGGCACGATGGCCCGCCTGCCGCGCCTGCGCGAGTTCGCCGACGAGCACGACCTCGCGCTGGTGTCCATCGAGCAGCTCATCGAGTATCGCCGCAGGTCCGAGCGCATGGTCACCCGGGTCGCCGAGACGCGCATCCCCAACCGGTACGGCGTGTGGCGCGCGTACGGCTACTCCAGCGCGCTGGACGGCGGCGAGCACCTCGCGCTCGTGTACGGCGACCTCGGCGACGGCGAGAACGTGCTGGTGCGGGCGCACTCGGAGTGCCTCACCGGCGACGTGCTCGGCTCGCTGCGCTGCGACTGCGGCGTGCAGCTCGACACCGCGATGCGCATGATCGCCGAGCAGGGGCGCGGCGTGATCGTCTATCTGCGCGGCCACGAGGGGCGGGGCATCGGCCTGCTGGCCAAGCTGCGGGCCTACAGCCTGCAGGACAACGGCAGCGACACGGTCGACGCCAACCTGGAGCTGGGGCTGCCGGTGGACGCCAGGGAGTTCTCCAACGCCGGCCAGATGCTCGCCGACCTCGGCGTGAAGTCGGTGCGGCTGCTGACCAACAACCCGGCCAAGGTGCGGGGTATGGACGGATACGGCATCAAGGTGCTGGGCCGCGAGCCGATGCCGGTGGCGATGAACCCGTACAACGAGAGATATCTGACGGCCAAGCGCGACCGCCTCGGCCACGAGATCTCCGGCGACGTGCCCCGCGACATCCACGGCGAGCACTTCGGCAAGGAGGCATCGTGAGCGAGCGGATCGGCGTCGGACCGTCGGGTGAGGAGGAGGCATGAGCGGCGAGGGACGTCCGGACGCGGCGGCGGTGGACGCGGGCGGGCTGACCGTCGGCATCGTGGCCGCCCGCTGGCACGAGAAGATCACCGACCAGCTGCTGGCACGGGCCGAGCAGGCGGCGCGCGACAGCGGCGCCACCGTGGTCACGGCCCGGGTGGCCGGGTCGCTGGAGATACCGGTGGTCGCGCAGGCCCTGGCCCGGCGCTGCGACGCCGTCGTCGCGCTCGGCGTGGTGATCCGGGGGGAGACGGCCCACTTCGACTACGTCTGCGACTCGGTCACCGCGGGCCTGACCAGGGTCGCGCTCGACGAGTCCACCCCGGTGGGCAACGGGGTGCTGACCTGTGACACCCTTGATCAAGCGGTCGAGCGGTCCGGCGTGCCGGGCAGCAAGGAGGACAAGGGGTACGAGGCGACGATCGCCGCCCTGGAGACCGCGCTCCTCCTGCGCGACCTGGCCGGCTGACCTCGCGCCGCTCCTCGAAGCCGCGGCCATCGCATCCGCGGCCATCGCATCCGCAGCGCCGAGCCGGGAAGACTTCATTGGTGATCACGCAGCATCCGCCCGCGGCCTCGCAGGCCGGGCACGTCGTACGCCGCCGCGCAGTGCCGACCCGCGGAGGCCGTCATGCCTGAGAGCGCGCCGCCGCTGCCCGTCACCTGGCGGCCCCGGATCACGACGATCATCGCGTACGGCATGGCGACGGTGATGGTGGTCGGCTCGATCCTGCTGGCCGTCGTCCTGCCGGAGCAGTTCAAGGTCCCCGACCGGGTGGGCATGGTCGTCTTCGGCCTGGCGGTGGCCGGTGTGCTGCACCTGCTCGGCCGCCTGCGGGTGCGGGCGGACGAGCAGGGCATCACGGTGGTGAACGCGCTGCGGGTCCACCGCTTCGAGTGGGCCGAGGTGCTCGACGTCACGATGGTCGAGGGCGACCCCTGGCCCAAGCTCGACCTCGCCGACGGGAACAGCCTGGGCGCGATGGGCATCCAGAGCACCGAGCGGGAACGCTCGCGCCGGGCGGTGGCCCAGCTCACCGCCCTCATCCGCGAACGCGGCGAGGCCCCCGACCGCCTGTGACGGCGGCGGGGGCGCTCGAAGCACGCGGGGGTGGGACCCGCCGTCAGGCGCTCAGCCGTACCGGCCCGGCGTCGCCGCCGAGCAGGCCGCGCCGGCGCAGCTCGGGCAGCACGCCCTCGCCGAACCAGAGGGCCTCCTCCAGGTGCGGGTAGCCGGACAGCACGAACTCCTCCAGGCCGAGCGAGGCGTACTCCTCGATCAGGTCGGCGACCTCGCTGTGGCTGCCGACGAGCGCGGTGCCCGCCCCGCCGCGCACCAGGCCGATCCCGGCCCACAGCCCGGGGTGGATCTCCAAGTCTCTGACCCGGCCGCCGCGGAAGCCCTCGTGGAGGGCCAGCATCCGCTGCTGCCCGACAGACTCGCTGCGGGACAGGATGGCCCGCGCCGACACGATGTCCTCGGGGGAGATCTGGTCGAGCAGCCGCTTCGCCTCCGCCCACGCCTCCTTGGAGGTGTCCCTGGTGATCACATGGAGCCGTACGCCGAAGCGCAGCGTGCGCCCCTCGGCGGCGGCCAGCTCCCGCATCCAGTCGAGCTTGGCCGCGACCTGGGACGGCGGCTCGCCCCAGGTGAGGTAGACGTCCACATGCCGGGCCGCCACCGGGCCCGCGGCGGCCGAGGAGCCTCCGAAGTACAGCTCGGGCACCGGGTCGGGCCGCTCGGCGACCGTCGCGCCCTCGACGTCGTAGTAGTTCCCCTTGAAGTCGAACGGCCCGTTCCAGGCGCCGCGGACGATCGAGAGGAACTCGTCGGTCCGCGCGTACCGCTCGTCCTTGGTCAGGTGGTCGCCGAACCGCCGCTGCTCGGCCGACTCCCCGCCGGTCACCACGTTCAGCAGCAGCCGGCCGCCGGAGATCCGCTGGTGGGTGGCGGCCATCTGCGCCGCCAGCGTGGGCGACAGCACGCCGGGCCGGAACGCCACCAGGAACTTCAGCCGGGTCGTCACCTGGGTGAGCGCGGCGGTGACGAGCCAGGCGTCCTCGCAGTAGGTGCCGGTGGGGGTGAGCACGGCCTCGAACCCGGCCTGCTCGGCCGCGCGGGCCACCTGGGCGAGGTAGTCGATCGTCGGCGGCCGGGTCGCCGCGGCCCTCGCCTGTCCGTGCACGCGCGCCAGGCCGTGGCCGCCGCCCGTGATGGAACGGCCGTCGCCCGAGGTGGGCAGGAACCAGTGGAATTTCATTGCTGGGCCTTTCTGACGACGTCGTTGTAGCTGTCGTCGACGAACTGGGAGAACGTGACGGTGCCCGGGATGAGGCCCTCGGCGGTGAAGGCGTCGGCGATCTCCTGCTCGGAGGAGACGACCGCGTCGTCGATCACGACCGGGGTGGCCACGGCGTTGGCGACGGCCGCGTTCGCCACCTCGATCGGCAGGCCGGTCTCCTGCGCCCACACCTTCGCCCACTCGTCCAGGTGGGTCGCGGCCCAGATCCGCGCCTTGGCCAGCCGGGTCAGGAAGTCGCCGACGGCGGCGCGCTTGCCCGGGTCGTCGAGCGCGGCGGGAGCGGCCACCTGGAAGTTCAGCCCGTTGACGATGCCCGCGCCGTCGACCAGCAGTTGGGCGTTGTGCTGGATTTGCGCCTGCGAGGTGAAGGGGTCCCAGATGGCCCAGGCGTCGACGGTGCCGGAGGAGAAGGCCGCCAGGGCGTCGGCGGGCTGGAGGTACTGCGGCTGGATGTCCTTGAAGGACAGACCCTCCTTCTTCAGGACGGCCAGCAGGTGGTAGTGGGCCGAGCTGCCCTTGGCCACCGCGACCTTCTTGCCCTTGAGCTGGGCCGGCGAGGTGATCGCGGACCCGCCGGGGACGAGGATCGCCGCCCCCTTGGCGCTCTGCCGGTACGCCGCCACGATCTTGATCTTCGAGTTCGCGGCGGCGGCGAACACGGGCGGGGTGTTGCCCACGCCGCCGATGTCGACCGCCCCCGCGTTGACCGCCTCAAGCAGCGGCGGGCCGGAGGTGAACTGCGAGAACGTGATCGCGTACGAGGTGCCGTCGAGCAGCCCGGCGGCCTTGAGCAGGGCCTGCGATCCGGCCTTCTGGTCGCCGACCCGCAGGGTGACGCGGCCCGGCGACTGCCCGTCCTGCCCGCCGGACGCGCCCTGTCCCGTCGAGGCGCAGGCCGTACCGGCCGCCAGGGCGATCAGCAGTACGGCGAGGAGTCTCCTGGTCATGCGGGTCCTTCCGGGGTGACGCCGAGCGCGGTCAGCAGGGCCGCGCGCAGGGTGAGCAGGTCGGGGTGGTCGCGGTGGCGGGGGCGCGGCGTGGCGACGGTCCACTCGTGCGCGACGCGCCCGCCGTCGAGGACCAGGATCCGGTCGGCCAGCAGCAGCGCCTCGTCCACATCGTGGGTCACCAGCAGTACGGCGGGGCCGTGCGCCGCCCACAGGTCGAGCACCAGGCGGTGCATGGTGATCCGGGTCAGCGCGTCGAGCGCGCTGAACGGCTCGTCGAGCAGCAGCAGCCCGGGCTCGCGCACGAGGGCGCGGGCCAGGCTCGCCCGCTGCGCCTCGCCGCCGGACAGTGTCAGCGGCCACGCCTGCGCCCGCTCGCTCAGGCCCACCTCGGCCAGCGCCGCCTCCGCCCTGCCTGCCGGGTCGGGGGCGGTCAGGCCGAGCGTGAGATTGTCGCGCACCCGCTTCCACGGCACCAGCCGGGGCTCCTGGAAGGCCACGGCCACCTCGCCGTCCACCTCCAGAGCGCCCTCGACATCCTCGTCCAGGCCGGCGAGCGCGCGCAGCAGCGTGGACTTGCCCGAGCCGCTGCGGCCGAGGAGCGCGACGAACTCGCCGCGCCCGATGGTCAGGTCGAGGCCGTCGAGCACCGTGCGGTCACCGAACCGCCGGGTGAGCCCGCGCACGGTGGCCGCCGCCGTGCCCGTCGCCGTGGCCGCCGGTCGTACGGCGTCCTGGGGCTGCGCGCCCGCCGTGCCACCCTCCGTGCCGTTCACCGTGCCGTTCGGTGTGTCGTTCACCGGGGCGTTCGCCGTGCCGTTCAGCGGGACAGGAACTCGCGCCGCCATACCAGCGCCCTCCTTTCCAGAAGCCGGACCAGGGCGTCGGTGAGCAGGCCGAGCGCGCTGTAGACCAGCAGGCCGACCACGATCACGTCGGTGCGCAGGAACTCCCGCGCGTCGTTGATCATGAAGCCGAGGCCGGCGTCGGCGTTGACCTGCTCGGCCACGATCAGCGCCAGCCAGGCCACCCCGAGGCTCTGCCGCAGCCCCACGAGCGTCTGGGGGAGCGCGCCGGGCAGCACGATGTGCCGTACGAGCGCGGCCCTGCCGAGCCTGAGCGTCCGGGCGACCTCGGCGAGTTTGCCGTCCACGCCCCGGATGCCGGCGAACGTGTTGAGGTAGAGGGGGAAGGACACGGCGAGCGCCACCAGGAGCACCTTGGGCGTCTCCCCGATGCCGAACCAGAGGATGAACAGCGGGATCAGCCCGAAGAACGGCAGCGCGCGGAGCATCTGCATGATCGGGTCGACCGCGTTCTCACCGGTCCGGCTCAGCCCGGCGATCAGCGCGAGGCCGATGCCGGCGACCGCCCCGGCGGCGAAGCCGAGGAGCACCCGTTCGAGGGACACCGCGATCGCCGTGGGCAGCGTCCCCGTACGGACCAGGTCGAACGCGGTCGCGGCGATCTGCGAAGGGGCGGCGAGCAGCCGGGCGGGGAGCAGCCCGGTCGCGCTGGCGATCTGCCACAGCAGCACGACGACGAGAGGGCTGATCCACCTGTGCCACCCCCTCCGCGGTCCGCGGGCCGTGGCGGAGCGGGGCCGCCGCCGGGGATCGGCCCGGACCGCACCCCCCAGCTCGCCCTGGAGTTCGACGACGGACATGACACACCTCGCAGTTGACGACGGAGGAATCACTATCAGCATTGTCCACAATCCCTACCAAGTCAATAGGTTTATTGATCGGAGGTCCGTCCGGGGCGGGCGTCAGACCCGCGTCGTACGCGGTGGTCGGCCCGTGCCGGAGGCGGTGATGTCGCCGTGCCGGGGGCGACCGGGGAGCGCCGAACTTTCTCCGGGTGCCTGATATCCGCTCCGCTCACCCCGGCGCCCCGCACCCGGCGCGGGCGGCGACGGAGGTGGTGTCCGAGGCGGGCGGCGGCGGAGGCAGTGGTCGGGACAGGGTGGTGACGGTGGCGGTGCCCCGAGGCGGGCGGCGGCGATGGTCGGGGCGGGCGGCGGCGGAGGCGGTGTCCGAGGTGGGCGGCGGCGGTGCCCCGGGGCGGGCGGCGGCGATAGTCGGGGCGAATGGCGACGGTGGTTGCTCGCGGCCCGGACTATGATCGGCTCCCGGACTCGGGAGGGGCGCATGGCGGTGCTGATCGACCGGCCGAACTGGCCGGGACCGCGGGGGCTGCTGTGGTCCCATCTGGTCAGCGACTCCTCGCTGGAGGAGCTGCACGCGTTCGCCCGCCTGCTCGGCGTGCCCGAGCGTGCCTTCGACCGGGACCACTACGACGTGCCGGAGACGGTGTACGACCGGGCCGTGTCGCTCGGGGCCGAGCCGGTCGGCAGCCAGGAGCTGGTGCGCCGCCTGCGCGAGTCCGGCCTGCGCCGGCCGAAGACCCGCAGCAAGTCTCCAAGGTGAAGGCGAGCGGTTGCGGGCGGGTCGGCCGTGGGGTTGTCAATGCGCGGGCGGAGCGGAAACTCGCAGCAGATCTACGACGTAAAGGCGAGCGGCTGCGGGCGGGTCGGCCGTGAAGTTCCCGACGCGCGGGCCGGCTGCGGGCCCGTCGCAGATCTACGGTGTAGAGGCGGCCAGCTCGGCCGTGGGGTTGTCAATGCGCGGGCTCGTCGCGGATCTACGACGTAAAGGCGGTCAGCTCGGCCAGCTCGGCGGCGAGGTTCTCGCGCGCCCGCCGCTCCCACAGGTCGCGGCCCACGGGAGTGCCGAAGAGGCGGGGCTTGCCGAGCAGACCCCGCAGCACCGCGGCGCGCCCGGCCCGGAACACCTCGTCCGGCAGGTGCCGATACTCCTCGCGTACGGCCCTCGTGTACGCCTCGTACTCGCCGGGCGGCGCCGCGAGGATCGCAAGATCGGCGTCGCACAGGACGGCGGCGTTCATGTCGCCGGGCGCGTAGGCGTGCCCCGCCGTGAGCCGCACGAGCCGGGCGACCTCGCGCACACGCTCGGCGGGCAGTCCGCAGGCGGGCAGCCGCGCCTGGGCGAGCTGGGCGCTGCGCTCCTCGTCCCATCCCGGCCGTCCGTCGTAGACGGCGTCGTGGAACCACGCGGCCAGCCGTACGGCGTCGGCGTCGCCGGCCTGCGCGGCGAGCGGCTCGATCGCGGCCAGGACCGCCCGCAGGTGAGCCGTCGTGTGGTAGCGCCGGTGCGGTTCCGCCCAGCGGGCGGCGAGCTCGGCGGCGAGCGCCCGCCCGGCCGGCGAGCCGGTGAGGCAGCCGGGCGGCGCCGGAGTCTGATCGTCGCTCACGTTCCGACCCTAAGCGAGGAGTTCTTCACGGGTTGAGGTGCGGCGGGCGAGCGGTCGGCGTCCCGGTAACCGGAACGTCGGCCGCTCGTCCGCCGGACCCCTGTCGCTAGCTTCGGGCCGCCCGCTCGCGGACGAAGCCCAGGACCGTCGCGAGCAGGGCCAGGGCGACGACCCCGCAGCCGTACACGATGGCCGTGGCCCGCAGGCCGTACGACGGCACCTCGAGCCCCGCCACCAGCGCGGGCACGCTGAAGGCGAGGTAGCTGACGACGAAGACGGAGGCGAACAGCCCGGCCCGCTCGGCGGGCCCGGCCAGCGTCGCGAGCGAGCCGAGCGTGCCGAGAAAGGCGCTGCCGAACCCGCAGCCCGTCACGACCGCGCCGGCGAAGAACAGCGGAGTGGAGACGGTGGCGAGCGCCGCGAGGGTCAGGCTCATGCCGACGGCGAGCGCCAGCGACCCGCCCGCCATGACCCGTCCGGGCGGAAGGTGACGCACGAGCAGCGAGGCGACGACGCCGGCGACGTTGAGCGCGGCGATGACGAGCCCGCCGGCCAGGTGGTCGGAGATGTGCAGCACGCCCGCGGACAGCGAGCCGGCGAGCGACAGGTAGAGCCCGCCCACCGCCCAGGTGGCGACCAGGCAGGGGACGGCCGCCGCGAACGCACCGCGCGCCTGCCGGGGCACGGCCACGCGGGGGCGCAGTGAGGCGAGCGCGTTCCGTCCCCGGCCGGGACGCGGCGCGACCGGCTCGGGCAGCAGCGCCGTCGCGAGCGCCAGCAGCACGAAGACGGCCGTGAGCAGGATGAAGACCGAGGTCGTCGGGGTCGTCGTGTAGCGCACGAACAGCCCGGCGCCGAGCGCTCCCGCGGCCAGCCCGACGGCCGGCGCGGCGGAGTTCACCAGGGCGCCCAGCCTCGGCCGGGGCTGGAGATCGACCAGGCCGGCGCCGATCGCGCCCGTCGCGGCGCCGGTGGCCAGGCCCTGCGCCGTCCTGGCCAGCAGCAGCGGCCCGACGCCGTCCGCCGTCAGGAACGCCACCATCGCGGCCGCCTCGACGATCAGCGCCGCGATCAGCACGGGCCGCCGGCCCACGTGGTCGGACAGCTCGCCCACGGTGAGCAGCGCGATCAGCAGCGCCAGGGCGTAGACGGCGAACACGGCGGTCAGCGTCGACGCGGAGAACCCCCAGCGCTGCTGGTAGATCACATACAGCGGTGAGGGGGTGCTCGACGCCGCCATGAACGCCAGCAGGGTCACCGCGATCAGCCAGAACCCGGCTCCGCGGGAAAACCGTCCGCGCGCCGCGCCCCCGGCCGCCGCCGTCTCGGCCGCCCTGCCGTGCGCCGCCGTTCCGGCCGCCGCGGTCTCGGCCGTCGCCCTCCCGAGTGCCGCCGTTCCGTCCGCCGCGGTCTCGGCCGCCGTCCCGGGCGTCGCCTTTTCGGCCGTCGTCGTCCCAAGCGCCGCCGCCGTCTCGGTCGTCGCGGTCGGGTTCACGGCGGCCGTCCCCGCCGTTCCCGCCGCCCGCGTCCCCGTTCCGGCTGTGCCCGTCTGCGCCGTCCGCGTTCCCGCCGCGTGCGCGCCGCAGCGCCGGCCGGTCCCGTCTATCTCGCCCGGCCCGCCGAGTGGGCCTGCGGCCGCGTGCCGCCCGCGCGTGCCGCCCGGCGCTCGCGGCTCCGACGCCGTCTCCAGCGCGTCCGCGGGCGCGGCGCAGCCCCTCGATGTCGTCATCACGGCACCCCCGAAGTGATCGGTTCCAAAATTTTCGAACCGTCACACCGTACGGCGGAGTGCCGAATTGTTCAACTATTATCGAACTATGGCTGGAGCCCGGGACCTACCGCACCCCGACACCGCGAACCTGGTGCTGACCGACGTGCTGTTCGCGCTCAGCGACCCCTCGCGGCTGGAGCTCGTACGGCGTCTCGCGAGCGGCCCGCTGGAGGTGGCGGCGTGCCAGCCCACCGGGGGAGAGGTGCCGAAGTCGACGCTGTCGCACCACCTGAAGACCCTGCGCGAGGCCGGAGTGATCCGCAACGTCCCGCAGGGCCGGCAGCGGTACGTGAGCCTGCGCAGGGATGACCTGGACGAGCGCTTCCCCGGCCTGCTCGACGCCGTGCTCGGCGCGCCCGCGCGCTGAGCGCGACGCCTCCCGCGATCGCGGCGGCGCGAAGCCGCGGGAAGCATCGGGAGTTCTGTGCGATCGTGGCGACGCGACGCCCTGCGCCGCGCCCGGCTTTGGCGGATTCGCCCAGAGCCTTGCGGAACGCCCGGCGCGTAGCCTGACGGTGTGCTGCGGCGTACGACCACGATCTCGGACATCGACGCGCCGGCGAGGCTGGCGGAGCTGCTCGACCACCACGGTTACCTCGCCGACGAGGGCGTGACGACCGCGGCCTATCTCGCGCTGAAGATGGGCCGGCCGCTGTTCCTGGAGGGCGAGGCGGGCGTCGGCAAGACCGAGCTGGCCAAGACGCTGGCGGCGATCCTGGACGCGCCGCTGATCAGGCTGCAGTGCCACGAGGGGCTCGACGCGGCGCAGGCCATGTACGACTGGGACTTCCCGCGCCAGCTCCTGCATCTCAAGGCGGCCGAGGCCGCGGGAGCCTCCGACGTCGCCGCGCTGGAAGCCGAGATCTACGATCGGCGGTTCCTCATCGCCAGGCCGCTGCTGCGGGCCCTGGAGACGCAGCCGAGCGTGCTGCTCGTGGACGAGATCGACCGGGCCGACGACGAGTTCGAGGCGTTCCTGCTCGAGGTGCTGTCCGACTTCACGATCTCGGTGCCGGAGATCGGGACGATCAAGGCGGAGGTCCCTCCGGTCGTCGTCTTGACCTCCAACCGGACCCGCGAGGTGCACGACGCGCTCAAACGGCGCTGCCTCTACCACTGGCTCGAGCACCCCGGGTTCGAGCGGGAGGTGGCGATCCTGCGGCGGCGCCTGCCCGGATGCGCCGAGCGGCTCGCGGCGGACGTGGCGCGGGCGGCGGGCCGGATGCGCGAGGCCGGTCTGGTCAAGCCGCCGGGCATCGCCGAGACCCTCGACTGGACCGAGGCGCTGCTCACGCTCGGCGCGGCGGAGCTCGACCCCGCCCTGGCCGCGGCCACGCTGGGCGCGGTGCTCAAGCACCGGGAGGACCAGGAGGCCGTGCGGGCGATGGGGCTGCTCACCCCGGACGGCGGCCGTGGCTGACGACGTCCCCGGGATCGGCGCGGGCGGGCACCGTCGCCGCCGTGGCCTGCTCGCGCCGCCCGGCGACGCCGGCGAACCGGTCGCGGTGCTGACCGGGTTCGCCCGCACGCTGCGCGCCGCAGGGGTCGCCGCCGACCACCACCGCACGCGGAGTTTCCTCGCGGCGCTCGCCCACCTCGACGCCTCCGATGTGCGGAACGTCTACTGGGCGGGCCGTCTCACGCTGTGCGCCGGGCCCGACGACCTGCGGCGGTACGACCGCTGCTTCGCCGCCTACTTCTCCGCCGACCTCCCCGAGCCGCGCCGCGTACGCGGGACGGCCGTCACCGTGACCCGCCCGGTGGCGGCGCCGTACGGCGCGGGGGAGCGGGGACCGGCGGCCGAGCCCTGCGCGCCCCCGGCCACGGCGAGCGAGATCGAGGTGCTGCGGCACCGGGACGTGGCGCGGATGAGCGAGGCGGAGCGCAGGCAGGTGCACCACCTGCTCGCGCTGCTGCGCGGCGCGCGGCAGCCGCGCAGGTCGCGGCGCTACCGCCCGTCGCCGCACGGCGGCGCGGCCGACCCGCGGCGCACGGTCAGGGAGATGCTGCGAAGCGGCGGGGAGCCGGCCCGGCTGCGCCGCCGCGTGCGCCGCGACCGGCCGCGCCGGGTCGTCATGGTCGTGGACGTCAGCGGCTCGATGGCCGCCTACGCCGACACGCTGCTGCGCTTCGCCCACGCGCTGGTGCGCGCGGAGCCGAGGGCGACCGAGGTGTTCAGCGCGGGGACCCGGCTCACCAGGATCACCGCCGCGCTCCGCCACCGCGACCCCGATCTCGCGATGGCCGAGTGCTCGGCGGCCATCCCCGACTGGAGCGGCGGCACCCGGCTGGGGGAGGAGGTGCGGGCGCTGCTGCGCCTGCCCGACCCCCGCGGCGCGATCGTCGTGATCGCCTCCGACGGGTGGGAGCGTGGCCCGGCCGACCTGCTGGGCGCGCAGATGGCGCGGCTGTCCCGGCTCGCCCGCCGCGTGGTGTGGGTCAACCCGCACAAGGGCGACCCGGCGTACCGGCCGGTGACGGCCGGCATCCGCGCGGCGCTGCCGTACGTCACCGACTTCGTCGCCGGGCACAGCCTGGCCGCCTACGAGGACCTGGCCGCGCTGCTGGCCGGCGAGCGACCAGCACGGAAGGGAGAGGCCGGTGCGTGACGTGCTGGACCACGTGCTGCGCTGGTGGGAGGAGGGGCGGCGGTTCGGGCTCGCCACCGTCGTCGAGACCTTCCGCAGCGCGCCGCGCCCGCCCGGGGCCGCCATGGCCGTCTGCGACGGCGAGGCGGTCGGCAGCGTGTCGGGCGGCTGCGTCGAGGCGGCGGTCTACGAGCTGGCCGCGCGGGTCGCCGAGGAGGGGACGCCGGTGCTGCAGCGCTACGGCGTGAGCGACGACGACGCCTTCGCGGTCGGCCTGACCTGCGGCGGGATCGTCGACGTGTTCGTGGAGCCGGTCTCGCGCGCCGACTATCCGGAGCTGGGGGAGATCGCCGCCGACGTCGCCGCGCGGCGGCCGGTCGCGGTGGCCACGATCGTCGCGGGCCCCGGCCGCGCGGGGGCGCGGCGCGTGGTCTGGCCCGATCGGGCGGCGGGCTCGCTCGGCTCGGCGCGGCTCGACGACGCGGTGGACGACGACGTGCGCGGCATGCTCGCGCAGGGCCTGACCGGCGTGCGGCGCTACGGCCCCGAGGGCGAGCGGCGGCTGGACGACCTGCGGGTGTTCGTGCAGTCGTTCGCGCCGCCGCCGCGCATGCTGGTCTTCGGCGCGATCGACTTCGCCGCGGCCGTCGCGCGGATCGGCCGGTTCCTCGGCTACCACGTGGTCGTATGCGACGCGCGGCCGGTCTTCGCCACGGCAAAGCGGTTTCCCGAGGCGGACGAGGTCGTGGTGGCCTGGCCGCACGACTACCTGTCGCGCGTCGAGGTCGACGAGCGCACCGTGATCTGCGTGCTCACCCACGACCCGAAGTTCGACGTGCCGCTGCTGGAGGTGGCGCTGCGCACTCCGGCGGCGTACGTCGGGGCGATGGGGTCGCGGCGCACGCACGCGGACCGGCTGGCGCGGCTGCGCGAGGCCGGCCTGACCGACGACGAGCTGGCCCGGCTGCGGTCGCCGAT
The DNA here is from genome assembly GCF_014647835.1 of Microbispora rosea subsp. aerata. Lineage (GTDB taxonomy): Bacteria > Actinomycetota > Actinomycetes > Streptosporangiales > Streptosporangiaceae > Microbispora > Microbispora aerata. The sequence goes on along the minus strand of NZ_BMPY01000002.1, from coordinate 232,664 downwards.
CGGGCTCGACCTCGGAGCGCGCACCCCGGAGGAGACGGCCGTGTCGATCGCGGCCGAGCTGATCCAGCTCCGCTGGGGCGGCAGCGGCAGGCCGCTCACCGAGACGTCGGGACGCATCCACGGCGAGCCGCGGTGAGCGGGGCGGCGGTCGCCGGGCTGCTGCTGGCCGCAGGGGGAGGCAGCAGGTTCGGCGGGCCGAAGGCGCTGGTGGAGTTCGAGGGGGAGCGGCTGGCCGACCGCGGCGTGCGGCTGCTCGCCGAGGGCGGGTGCCGCCCGGTGCTGATCGTGCTCGGGGCGGCGGACGTCCCGGTGGCCGGCGCGGTCGTCGTACGCAATCCCGGATGGGCGTCCGGCATGGGGTCGTCGCTGCGGGCCGGGTTGCGCGCGCTGCCGCCGGCCGCCCCCGCGGTGGTGATCGCGCTGGCCGACCAGCCGCTGGTGCGGCCCGAGGCGGTGCGCCGGCTGATCGCGGCGTACCAGGCGGGCGCCCGCGTCGCCGTCGCGGCGTACGGCGGGACGCCGCGCAACCCGGTGCTCATCGCGCGCGAGCACCTGGCGGAGGTGGCCGCGCTCGCCGAGGGCGACGTGGGCGCGCGTCCCTTCCTGCGCGCGCACCCCGACCTGGTCACGGCGGTGCCCTGTGACGACGTGGGCGACCCCGCGGACATCGACACCCCCGCCGACCTGCGGCGACTCCATAAGACATGATTTGCCCGATTCGCCGCTGTTGGTGAGATCCGTCACAATGATCATGTAGAGCAGTCCGGCCGCGTAGGGGAGCGCATCACGATGGAGCAGGCGCCCGGCGGGTTCGACGTCACCCGGCCCAACGTCGCCCGCATGTACGACTACTACTTGGGCGGCAAGAACCACTTCCCCGCCGACCGGGCGGCGGCCGAGCGGATCATCGAGCTGTCCAAGGGACACGTGCGGGAGGCCGTGCGGGAGAACCGCGCGTTCCTCGGCCGCGCGGTGCGCTTCCTGGCCTCCGAGTGCGGCGTGCGCCGGTTCCTCGACCTCGGCGCGGGGCTCCCGACGCAGGGCAACGTCCACGAGATCGCGCTGCGGGAGGCGCCGGACTGCCTGGTGACGTACGTGGACAACGACGCGGTGGTGGCGGCGCACGCGCGGGCCCTGCTGGAAGGCGACCCGCGGGTGCGCTTCCTGGAGGGCGACCTGCGCAAGCCCGCGGAGATCGTCAGCGCCGCGTCGGCGAGCGGTTTCCCCCTCGACGGGCCGGTCGGCCTGCTGCTGGTGGCCTGCCTCCACTTCGTGCCGGACGAGGAGGACCCGGAGGGGATCCTCGCCGCCTACCGCGACCTGCTCCCCTCCGGCAGCTACATCGTCATCTCGCACGCCTGCTCCGACCCCGTCCCCGACGCGATGGCCGCGGCCGGCGGCGTGTACGGCAACGCCAACGCGCCCTTCGAGGCCAGGCCGGCCGCGCGCATCACCGGCTTCTTCGACGGGTTCGAGCTGGTCGAGCCGGGGGTGGTGCCGCTGAACGAGTGGCGGCCCGAGCCCGACGCGCTGCCGCTGCGAAGCGACGTCCTGCCGGTGCTCGGAGGCGTCGCCCGCCGCCCCTGACACCCGTCACGCCCACCCCGCGCCCCCGCGCTTTCTCCAGTCTCCGTGCCGTCCGGCTCCGCCCCGTGCCGTCTCCGTCTCCGGCTGAGCCGTGAGGCTCTCCTTCCGTCCGCGGCGCGGGGCTTCGGTTTTGTATGCGCGCGGCCCTTCGGGAGGCGCGCGCATCTTTGTGGGCCGCACCGCTAGCCTTGGGATCCGTCTGCGGAACATCATTCGGTTACTGACGGGTTCGTACGCGGAAGGACGAAGCGGATGCGGATCGGGATGGCCCTCAACTACGCCGGGGGCTTCAAGGAGACTGTCGCCGAGCTGGCCGACTACGAGAAGGCCGGGCTCGACATCGTGTTCGTGGCCGAGGCGTACAGCTTCGACGCCGTCAGCCAGCTCGGTTACATCGCGGCGAGGACCGAGCGGCTGCAGATCGCCTCCGGCATCCTGCCGATCTACTCCCGCACGCCGGCCCTGCTGGCCATGACGGCGGCCGGGCTCGACTACGTCTCCGACGGGCGGTTCACGCTCGGCATCGGCGCCTCCGGCCCGCAGGTGATCGAGGGCTTCCACGGCGTGCCGTACAGCGCGCCGCTCGGCCGCACCCGCGAGGTGATCGAGATCTGCCGAAAGGTCTGGCGGCGCGAGCGGCTGGAGTATTCCGGCAAGCACTACACGCTGCCCCTGGAGGGCGGCACCGGCCTCGGCAAGCCGCTCAAGCTGATCAACCACCCGGTGCGCGAGCGCATCCCGATCGTGATCGCCGCCATCGGGCCGAAGAACGTGGAGCTCGCCGCCGAGCTGGCCGAGGGCTGGGAGCCGATCTTCTTCATGCCGGAGAAGGCCGGCGAGGTCTGGGGCCCCTCGCTGGCCGCCGGCCGCGAGCGCAGGGACCCCGCTCTCGGCGAGCTGGACGTGATCGCGCAGGCCGTGCTCGCGATCGGCGACGACGTCGACGCCGTGCTGGAGCTGGGCCGCTCCATGGCCGCCCTCTACATCGGCGGCATGGGAGCCAAGGGCAGGAACTTCTACAACGACCTGGCCCGGCGCTACGGCTACGAGAAGGAGGCCGAGCAGATCCAGGACCTCTACCTGGCGGGCAAGAAGAAGGAGGCCGAGGCGCTGGTGCCCAGGGAGCTGCTGGAGCGCGTGTCCCTGGTCGGTCCCGAGGGGCACATCAGGGAGCGGCTGGCCGCGCTGCGCGAGGCCGGGGTCACCACGCTCAACGTCGCCCCCATGGCCCCCACGCACGAGGAGCGCGTCAAGCTCATCGAGAAGATCAAGGACCTGGCGGCCTGACCGTCCCGGCGTACGCGACGACGGGAGGGCTCGGGAGACCGGCCGGGCTTCGGCGACCCCGAGGGCCGCGTGACCGCCCGGGCGGCCACCGCACCCGTTCCGGCCGGCGCCCCCGCCCGCGGTGTGTGGGCGGCGCCCGGCGGGCGTAGAGTCCGGGGCGTGATACACGCATCTCGCCGGGCGCGGCTGGCCGGGACGCTGCGCGAGCACGACGCCGCCGCGGCCCTCGTCACCCGGCCGGTCAACGTGCGCTACCTGACCGGCCTTAACAGCTCCAACGCCGCCGTGCTCGTCACCGCGACGGGCGAGGCCGCGGTCGCGACCGACTCGCGCTACATCGAGACGGCCGAGGCGGTGTGCGCGGGCGTCGAGGTGATCGAGGACCGCGACGTCGCGGGCGTCCTGCTCGCGCGGGTGCCGGGCGCGGCGCGCGTCGCGGTGGAGGCCGACCACATGCCGGTCGGGCTGTTCCAGCGGCTGTCCGGCGCACACCCCGGCCTCGCCCTCACGCCGGCCGGCGGCCTCGTGGAGGCCGTCAGGACCGTCAAGGACGAGGAGGAGATCGCGGCGCTGCGCCGGGCCTGCGCGATCACCGACGAAGCGTTCTCCCTGGTCGTGGAGCGCATCGCCCCCGGTGTCACCGAGCGGCAGGTCGCCCGGTGGCTGGAGGCCGCCATGGTCGAGCTCGGCGCGGACAAGCCGGCCTTCGACTCCATCGTGGCGAGCGGCCCCAACGGGTCGATCCCGCACCACTCGCCGTCGGACCGGCCGATCGAGCGGGGCGACCTGGTGACCATGGACTTCGGCGCCCGCTACGACGGCTACCACGCCGACATGACCCGCACGGTGGCCGTGGGCCCGCCCGCCCCCTGGCAGCGCGACCTCTACGACCTCGTACGGCAGGCCCAGCGCGCGGGCCGCCACGCCGTACGGCCGGGGGCGACGGCGCACGAGGTGGACGCCGCGGCGCGCGGGGTGATCGCGGAGGCGGGGTACGCCGAGCGGTTCGGCCACGGGCTGGGCCACGGGGTGGGCCTGGAGATCCATGAGCTGCCGTTCCTGGGCCCTGCCAGGACCGGTAGACTAGAGGATCGAGTTCCGATCACCGTCGAGCCGGGGGTCTATCTTCCGGGCAGGGGCGGTGTGCGCATCGAGGACACGCTTGTGACGCGTGGTGACGGGCCGGAGCTTCTCACACTGACGACCAAGGAGCTGCTCGTCCTGTAGGGCAGCCGCACCCGGGAGACGCTACGTGGCGACCACGAACGACCTGAAGAACGGACTCGTGCTCAAGCTCGACGGCGGGGAGCTGTGGACCGTTGTCGAGTTCCAGCACGTCAAGCCGGGTAAGGGCGGCGCGTTCGTCCGCACCAAGCTCAAGAACGTCCTGTCCGGCAAGGTCGTCGACAAGACCTTCAACGCCGGCGTGAAGGTCGACGTGGCGAACGTCGACAAGCGGGACATGCAGTACTCCTACCTCGACGGCGAGGACTTCGTGTTCATGGACACCGAGACCTACGACATGGTCAACGTGCCCCGGTCCGTGGTCGGCACCGCCGCCAACTACATGCTGGAGAACACGACGGCGACCGTCGCCTTCAACGAGGGCAACCCGCTGTACGTGGAGCTTCCGGCGGCCGTCGAGCTGACGATCGCGCACACCGAGCCGGGCCTGCAGGGCGACCGCTCGACCGGCGGCACCAAGCCCGCCACGCTGGAGACCGGCGCCGAGATCAAGGTGCCGCTCTTCATCACGACCGGCGAGAAGGTCAAGGTCGACACTCGCACCGGCGAGTACCTCGGTCGGGCCTGACGTGTCGGCTCGGGGGAAGGCCCGCCGCCGCGCGCTGGACATCCTCTTCGAGGCCGAGGCCCGGCAGATCAGCCCGCTCAGCGTGCTCGCCGAGCGGGTGGAACGAGCGGATCCGCCGGTCAACGAGTACACCTCCTTCCTCGTGGAGGGTGTGGTCCGGCACCTGGAGCGCATCGACGAGCTGATCTCGACCTACGCCGAGGGCTGGACCCTGGAGCGCATGCCGGCGGTCGACCGCAACGTCCTGCGCGGCGGCACCTACGAGATGCTGTGGTCGCCGGAGGTTCCGGAGGGCGTGGTCATCAGCGAGTGGGTGCACCTGGCCGCGGAGCTGTCGACCGACGAGTCGCCGCAGTTCGTCAACGGCCTGCTGGCCCGCTTCAAGCAGCTCAAGCCCTCGCTCTCGCTCTGACCGCATGTCCTCGGGCGGCAGCCCCGACAGGCCCGACAGGGAGGCCGCAAGTGAGTGACACCACACGCCGCGCCGTCGTCTGGGAGGCGCTGCGCGCGCTCCTGGCCGAGCGGGCGGCCGCCACCGGGCGCGGCACGCTCGACATCGTCGACGCGGGCGGCGGCACGGGCGGCTTCGCCGTGCCTCTGGCGACGCTCGGGCACGCCGTCACCGTGGTCGACCCGAGCCCCGACTCGCTGGCGGCGCTGGAGCGCCGCGCCGCCGAGACGGGCGTCGGCGTCAAGGGGCTGCAGGGCGACGCCGCGGACCTCGGCGACCTGCTGGAACCCGGCAGCGCCGACCTGGTGCTGTGCCACAGCGTGCTCGAGTACGTCGAGGACCCGGCGGGCGCGCTGAGCGCGGTCGCCGGCATCCTGCGGCAGGGCGGCGTGGTGAGCGTGCTGGCCGCCAACTCGGTCGCCGCGGCCGTGCATCGGTCGCTGGCCGGCAACTTCGGCGAGGCGCACCGGGTGCTGTCGGACCCGGCCGGCCGCTGGGGCGACCGCGACCCCACGCCCCGCCGTTTCTCCCGGGAGACGCTCGGCGCGCTGCTGACCGGCGCCGGGTTCACGCTCGGCGAGGTGCACGGCGTGCGCATCTTCGCCGACCTCGTCCCCGGCATGCTCGCCGAGAGCGACCCCGACGGCCTGGTCGAGCTGGAACGGGTGGCGGCGACGCATCCCGTGCTCCGCGACATCGCCACCCAGATCCACGTCATCGCGTACCGCGAGTAGAAACCATGTTCGGATAGCGCGGTGGTCGGGTAGGGTGACCTCATGTCCCGGAACCAGCTGCTGCCTCGGGATCCGTCGCCACCGCCGGACGGCCCGGCCGACGACAGCGGCTGCTCCATCCTGCACGTGGACATGGACGCCTTCTACGCCAGCGTCGAGCTGCTCGACCACCCGGAGCTGCGGGGCACCCCGGTCATCGTCGGCGCGACCGGCGCGCGCGGCGTGGTGCTCAGCGCCACCTACGAGGCCCGCGCGTTCGGGGTCCACTCGGCGATGCCGATGACCCGGGCCCGGCGCATCTGCCCGCAGGCGACGGTCATCCCGCCCCGCCACGCCAAGTACGCCGAGGTGTCCCGCGGCGTCATGGAGATCTTCCAGTCGATCACCCCGGAGGTGGAGCCGATCGCCTCCGACGAGGCGTTCCTCGACGTCGGCGGGGCCCGCCGCAGGCTCGGCAGCCCCGCGACGATCGCCCGGATGATCCGCGCCCAGGTCGCCGAGCGGTACGGCATCACCTGCTCGGTGGGGGTGGCGAGCACGAAGTTCGTGGCCAAGCTCGCCTCGCGCCGGTGCAAGCCGGACGGCATGCTCGTGGTCCCGGTCGACCGGGTCGTGGAGTTCCTGCACCCGCTGCCCGTCGCCGCCCTGTGGGGCGTGGGGGAGCGCACCGAGCAGGCCCTCGTACGGCTCGGCATCCGCACCGTGGGAGACCTGGCCCAGGTGCCGGTGGCGACGCTTCAGCGCGAGTTCGGCGCCGTCGGCGCGCACCTGGCGGCCCTGGCCTGGGGGCGCGACGAGCGCCGCGTGGTGCCGCACGCGCCCGACAAGAGCATCGGCAACGAGGAGACGTTCCCGCACGACGTCGACGACCCCGAGACGATCAGGCGGGAGCTGCTGCGGCTGTCGGAGCGGGTGGCCGCGCGACTGCGGGCCGGCGGGCACGTCGGCCGCACGGTCAGCGTGAAACTCCGTCGATCCGACTTCACGACCATCACCCGGTCGCGTACGCTGCGCGAGGCGACCGACGTCGCGAAGGAGATTTTCGACACATCATGCGAGCTCTACGAGGCCGCCGGGCTGGAGCGGGTGCGGCTGCGGCTGGTCGGGGTGCGTGTGGAGAACCTGCTCCCGGCCGATGCGGCGACGCACCAGCTGAGCCTGGGAGAGCGGGAGGCCGGGTGGCGGGAGGCCGAACGGGCCATGGACCGGGCGGCCCGCCGCTTCGGCCCGGACGCGGTGAAGCCGGCGTCGCTTGTTCGGCGCCCGTTTGGTGCAATAGGTCCATGACGCCACCTCCGGTTTGGACCGCGTTGGACGTTTTCTTTCGCCTACGTCTGAGGCCTCGTATTCTGGGGATAACCGACCGCGAGGTTCGGACACCCCGTGTCGTCCGTTGCCGTCTTCCCCTGAATGGGGCCGTCCTTGGGAGGCGCCGTGCCGCTGTCTGAGCACGAGCAGCGCTTGCTCGACCAGATCGAGCAGGCCCTCTACGCCGAGGACCCGAAGTGGGCCAACACCGTACGGATCAGCGATCCGCGCAGCCACTACAAGCGCCGCCTGGTGAAGGCCTCCATGGGCTTCGCACTCGGCGTGGTCCTGCTGATGGTCGGCGTCGTCGCGGCCCAGATCTGGCTCGGTGCCGCCGGCTTCGTGGTCATGCTCGCCACCTGCCTGTGGGGCCTGTCGAGCTGGAAGCGTATGAACGGGTTCGCCGACTCCCCGGCGTCCCGCAACCGCGGCCGCCGCCCCCAGCGCCAGACCTTCATGGAGCGCATGGAAGAGCGCTGGCGTCGCCGCCACGACGAGCGCTGACTTCCCTCCAAAGCACCGCTCCCCATATGAGGCATCGCCGGTGGGCTCGCTCCGCGAGCCCACCGGTTCGTCTGCGCTGACGGCGGAGCTGACGGCGGATAAGCGCCCGCCGGCGACCAGCGCGGCGGGCGCCGGATCAGCGGCGGGCGCCGGTCAGGGTCGGCTCCTTCGCCGAGCCGGCGCCTTCGGCGCTCGCGGTGCCGGAGCGCCGTGCGGTCGTGGCCGTTCCGCGCGCGCGTGTCCCGCCGCTCGCCCGCCAGAGCCGGGGACGCAACCCCTCGAGCCGGTCGAACACGTCGAGCGCGCCCTCACCGGCCCTCCGCACCCGCAGCAGCACGGACATCGGGGCGAACACCGCTCCCAGCCGCCGCCACCGTGACGCCCTCGGCGCCAGAGCCCGCCTGATGCGGTGAAGGTCGTCGGCGACCGGGCCCGACGCCGAGGGCGTGGGGGCGTACCTGAGCCGTTCCTCGGAGGTGACGACCCGGGCGAGCGACTCGGCGGCCTGCGCCTGGAGCGCGTACCGCTCGGTGATGCGGCGGCCGAGCGCGCGCGGCGTCTCGCCCGGGTCCCCGGCCATGCCCAGGTCGGTGAGCGTGTCGCGCAGCTCCGCCCAGGCCGCGTGGCCCCCGGCGGCCGTCCGCGTCAGGCGGCGCAGGCGCCGGCGGCGCACCAGCAGCCGCGCGGCGGCGGGAAGCAGCAGCAGCGCGAGCGCGGCGGCGACGCCGAGCCCGATCTTGACGGCCGCGGGCGTGCCCGGGTCGGCCGCGACGGCCGTGCCGTCGAGGTCGCGGTCGAGCTGGCGGGGGTTCGGCCGGGCCGGCCCGGCGCTCTCGCCGCTGTCCTCCTCCTCCGACGACGGCCTCTGCGACGGGCCCGCCGAGGGCTCGGCGGTCGGCGTGACGGGCAGCGAATACTGCGGCACCTGGGCCGTGCCCTGCCCGGCCGCCCCGGCGGGGGTGGGCTCGAACCGCAGCCAGCCGATGCCGTCGAAGAACAGCTCCGGCCAGGCGTGCGCGTCGTGCGTGCGCACCGTCCACTCATCACCGATCTTGGTGCCGCCCGTGTAGCCGATCGACACCCGCGCCGGGATGCCGAGCATGCGCGCCATCACGGCCATCGCCCCGGCGAACTGCTCGCAGTAGCCGGCGCGGTCGCGCAGCAGGAAACGGGACAGCGCCTGCGCGCCCGACCCGGACGCACGCAGATCGTAGGTGAACCGGCCCTCGCCGGTGAACCACCGCTGCAGCGCGACCGCGGCCTCGTACGGCGTGGTGGCGTCGGCGGTGACCCGCTGCGCGAGGGCGGCCACCCGGGGGTCGAGCCCGTCGGGCAGCTGCAGGTAGCGGTCGCTCTCGGGGAGCGTCACCGCCGCGTTCAGCTCCTCCGCGGTGGGCTGGGGCTCGTCGGTCACCACCCGATACTCCATCCCGGCCGCCTGGTCCTCGGTGGAGAACACCATCAGCGAAGTCCGGTCGGCGCGCCAGTCGCCGTCCGCCTCGACCTCCCTGGCCGGATACGGCAGGGGCAGGAAGTGGAGCTCGTCGATGTCCTCGCTCATCGTGATGCGCATCTCGGCCCGCTTCACCGGCGCCCCGGGGCGCAGCCCGGGAACGGGCGGCAGCGGCCCCTCCGACACGCGGTCCTGCGGGCGCCCCCGCAGCGGGGCCAGCGTCCACTTCGTGCCGTCGAAGATGTCCAGGGAGTAGATCCGCAGGTAACGCGGCACGTCGTCGCTGCTTGTGTAGGTGAGCACGGTCGCGTTGGTCTGCTGCCTGAGCTGGCCGCCGAGCTTTGCGATGGCGTCGGGGATGCCGATGTTGCCGCCGCCCCCGCCGAGGCCGTTGCCCACCCCGAAGCCGAACAACGGGTCGGGGGACAGCGTCGGCAGCGCCGCGGGCACCAGGACCGCCAGCACGATCGCCGTCACGCCGATGCGCTTGCCCGACAGGGCCAGCCGTTCGGTGTCCGGCGTGGCGGCGCGCGCGGAGCCGGAGGAGCGGCGCACCCCGACGGCCCGGCCCCAGCGGCTCAGGCGCTCGCGACCGTCCACGACGAGCAGGCCGACGTAGCCGAACGCCGCGATGACGAACGCCGGCCACCCGATCGGATCGGTGATGACCGCCGCGGGCACGGTGAACAGGGCGAGCAGCGGCAGCCCCGCCAGCGCCGCCCGCCGCAGCCGCACCGCGAAGACGTCCACGAGCAGGGCGATCAGCGCCACGCCCCCCGCGGTGAGCAGCGTGATGCCGGCGTGGGGCGGCACCGGTGCGGCGTACCGCTGGATGTCCTCGAACCCGTTGCCGAGCAGCTCGGCGAGCAGGGCGAGCGAGTCCTTGGTGGGGACGACCCGCAGCCAGGCTTCCTCGTGGGCGAAGACGGCCGTCATGTAGAGCAGGACCGTCACGGGCGTCACGGCGGGCGCCACCCACGGGCGGGCGCCCAGCCGGGAGGCCGCCACACCGGTCAGGGTGGTGACGAGGATCGCTCCCATGCACGACCAGAACCAGGCTCCGCCCTCGAAGAGCGGGTAGAGCGTGATCATGACGGCCGCCGTGGCCAGCCCGGCCGCAACCGGCAGTCTCATCGGTCCTCACCCCTCCGCGCGCCGCCGGCCGATCAGGCCGCGCTCCTTCTGTTTCCGGCCTCCGGCCACACGCCGGCGAGCGAGGCGCCGGCGGGCAGGTCGAGCACCCGCCACCCGCTGCCGGTCAGCATCGACCGCGCGGCGCGCGCGTCGTCGCCGGCGGGGCCGTCCCCCGCCGCGCCGGCCCTGGGATCGCGCTGCCAGGAGGAGACGTCCAGCAGGACCGCGACGGCGGTCACGCCCGAATGCCTGAGCTGGGCGAGCGCCCGTGCCTCCTCCGGGTCGAGCGCGCCGAGGACCGCGACGATGAGTCCCTCCCCGCCGCCCTGGCGCAGCGCGCCGACGCCGTGCTCCAGCGAGCGCGCCGTGCTCTGCCTGATGTCGGCGAGCGTGTCGAGCAGCGACCACGACTGGCCGTTGTCCACCACGTGCCGCGCGCCCTGGTCGGTCACCAGGCGCAGGGTGAGCCCGTCGGCGGACAGGTGCACGCCGATGGACGCGGCGGCCGAGACCGCGACCTCGAACGACGAGCGCGGCCCCTCGCCGCGGTGGGCGTGCCTGCGGGTGTCGAGCAGCAGCGCGCCCCGGCTCTGCCACTCCTGCTCCTCCCGCCTGACCATCAGCTCGCCGCGCCGCGCGGTCGACCTCCAGTGCACCCGGCGCAGGTCGTCGCCCTGGCGATACTCGCGCGGCGCAACGTCGTCGTCGCCGGCCGCCGCCACCGAGCGCGTACGGCTGTCGCCCCCGCCGCTGTACTCGCCGGACAGGCGCACCGGCGGCAGCGGCACCACCCGGGGCGTGACCACCAGCGTGTCGGTGATGGTGAACGCGCGGGTCAGCTCGACCAGCCCGAACGGGTCGGCGATCCGCACCGACAGCGGGCCGATCGGGAAGCGCCCGCGCAGGTCCGAGCCCACCTTGTAGTCGATTTCCCGGACGCCGCGCGGCTCCATGCGGTCGAGGACGAACCTCGGCCGGGTGCCCAGCGCGTACTGCAGGGTGTCCTCCACCAGCAGCAGCCCGGTGGGCAGGCGGGTGACGTTCTCCAGCCGCAAAGTGACCGTGCTCTCCTCGCCCGCCTGCACCCGTGCGGGGCTCAGCCGCCGCGTGCAGGCCAGCCGGTAGCGGGTGCGGGCCACCACCAGCGACGCGATCAGCGGCATCGCGATGATCAGTACGGCGACCCGCAGCAGGTCGTGCTCCCCGAGGACGAGGGCGCACAGCAGAGCGGCCACGCCGGAGGCGAGGAACGAGCGTCCCCGCGGGGTCAGAGCCTTCAGCCCGGTCATCGGCCCTCCGTCACTCGCCGACCGTAACTTCGCCCGGAGGGGCGCACGCGCGGCCGCCGCTCCCCGGTGTCCGGCGCGGCGCGGGGTTCCGCCGCCCGTGGGTCGTCCTTGTTGCTGCACTCATCACTGCGATCGCTTCACCGGGGTCGGATAATCGGGGGTCGCCTCGCGGCGGCCGTCACAGGGGAGGTATGGGTCACGCGGCGTCCGGGACGGGGACGCGCCGCACCAGCTCGCCGACGATCTGCTCGGGGTGGCGGCGCTGCCCCTGCGCCTCGAGGCTCGGCAGCAGGCGGTGCGCCAGCACGGGGACGGCCAGGTCCTGCAGGTCGTCTGGGATCACGTAGTCGCGGCCGGACAGCGCGGCGTGGGCCCGCGCGCTGCGCACCAGGTGGAGGGTGGCCCGGGGGGAGGCGCCGAGCCGCAGGTCGGGGGAGGTCCTGGTGGCCGCCACGATGTCGACGGCGTAGCGCTTGACCGGCGGGGAGACGTAGACCGCGCGCACGGCCTGGATGAGCGCGGCGACCTCGGCCGTGGTCGCGACCGGCTCCATCTTGTCGAGCGGCTGGGACGCGCCGTGCACGTCGAGCATCTCCAGCTCGGCGGCCGGCTCCGGATAGCCCATCGCGACCTTCGCGGTGAAACGGTCGCGCTGCGCCTCGGGGAGGGGATAGGTGCCCTCCATCTCGATCGGGTTCTGGGTCGCGATGACCATGAACGGCGACTCCAGCTCGTAGGTGACGCCGTCGACCGTCACCTGGTGCTCCTCCATGCACTCCAGGAGGGCGGACTGCGTCTTGGGGGAGGCGCGGTTGATCTCGTCGCCGACGACGATGTTGGCGAAGACCGGCCCGGGCTTGAACTCGAACTCCCGCGTCTGCTGGTTGTACGCGCTGACGCCGGTGATGTCGCTCGGCAGGAGGTCGGGGGTGAACTGGACGCGCTTGACGGGGCAGTCGATCGAGCGCGCCAGGGCCTTGGCGAGCATGGTCTTGCCCACGCCGGGCACGTCCTCGATCAGCAGGTGGCCCTCCGCCAGGAGCACGGTGAGAGTCAGGCGGACGACGTCGCCCTTGCCCTCGATCACTGATTCGATCGCGTTGCGGATCCGGTGGGCGGTGTCGACCAGATCCTCGAGCCGGGCCGCCGGATCGGTGACGTCGGGGGTTACTGCCACCAGGCCTCCATGAGGGTGCGTCCCCGAGAATGGGGCGTTAAACGTTCCTTTTCCATTCTGTGTACCGACCCTATGTCTCCTGAGGTTCTCGGGCGACTTTGTCCGAAAATCCGGGTGAACTGCCCACAGTGTTGTGCGGTCTGTTCACGGTCACGTACCGCGCGCGTCCGAATCCCGTGACACAAACCGGGGGCGCTGTTCGCCTCGCTCCACTTTCCCCCACCCGGGCCGCGCCGCACGCCGGGAACCCCTTGTGCGCCGGGGCTCCCGGGGCTCCGACACGCCCATGCGCGGGGTGCGGGGCGCCGCCCCACCCCACTCCGACCCACCCCATTTCACCTGCGAAAACGTCGCCGATTTTGAATGCCGACACGCTCAGAATCAGTTGACGGTGGGGAGAAGTGGAGTATGGTGGTGCGCAGTGGAGGGCAGGGGCTATAGAGCTCAGCGCTCCACAAGGCACAGGAGGTGGGTCCGGTGTTCCTCGGCACCCATCACCCGCGCCTCGACGACAAAGGACGGCTGTTCCTGCCGGCGAAGTATCGCGAGGAGCTGGCGGAGGGTCTGGTGATCACCAAAGGCCAGGAGCGCTGCCTCTACGTCTTCCCCGTAGAGGAGTTCCAGCGCATCACCGAGGCCCTGCGTACCGCTCCCGTGACGGCGAAGGCGGTCCGCGACTACAGCCGTGTCTTCTTCGCCAGCGCGTCCGACGAGGTGCCGGACAAGCAAGGACGCATCACGATCCCCCAGACGCTGCGGCGCTACGCCGGGCTGGAACGTGACTGCGTCGTGATCGGCGCCAACACGCGGCTGGAGATCTGGGACGCCCAGGCATGGGACACCTACCTGGAGGCCCAGGAGCAGGCATTCTCCGACCTGTCAGAGGAGGTGCTGCCCGGGATTCTGTAGAGCGGTCCTTTCTTTTGATCAATTGACCCGTCGGTGACGTTCGGCGAGGTCTCCACCCGCTCCCATGTGGCAGCTGATGCACCTTCCCCGGTGTCAGACGCCATGGACGGCGACGCGGATGGGGACCTGGCCGGACGGGTCGGTTCCCCCGGGAACCGGCATGGGTGGGGGTCCGTTGGGTAGTCACCGGCGGCACAGCCGCGAATCCGCGAGTACTGCGGCGTAAATGGGGGTTGGAAGCGTTGTCGCACGAGCCCGGTCAGCCGGGTGGTCACGTTCCGGTCATGCTCGATCGCGTGCTGGAGCTACTCGCTCCGGCGCTGTCCGGACCGGAGCCGGTGGCCGTGGACGCCAACCTCGGTCTCGGCGGGCACGCCGAGGCGCTTCTGGCCGCCCACCCCTCCCTTCATCTCATCGGCATCGATCGCGACCCCACCGCCATCGAGCGCTCCACCGCCCGGCTCGCGCCGTACGCGGACCGGATCACCCTGGTGCGCGCCGTCTCCGACGAACTGGCCGACGTGCTTCACGACGCCGGACGGCCCCGCGTGAACGCCGCGCTGTTCGACCTCGGCGTGTCCTCCCCTCAGCTCGACGAGGCCGAGCGCGGTTTCGCCTACTCCTACGACGCCCCCCTCGACATGCGGATGGACCGCGAGCAGGAGCTCACCGCCGAGCACGTGGTGAACACCTACTCCGCGGCCGACCTCACCCGCATCCTGCGCGACTACGGCGAGGAGCGTTTCGCGGCGCGCGTCGCGAACCTCATCGTCAAGGAGCGCGCGAAGAACCCCATCACCAGCACGAAACGGCTTGCCGACCTGGTTCGCGCGGCGATACCCGCCGCGACGCGACGGACCGGCGGCAACCCCGCGAAGAGAACGTTCCAAGCGCTGCGCATCGAGGTGAACGGAGAGCTGGCCGCGCTCGAGCGCGCGCTGCCCGCCGCCCTGGACGCGCTGGCGCTGGGCGGGCGCGTGGTCGTGCTCGCCTACCACTCCCTGGAGGACCGGCTCACCAAGCAGGTCCTCGCGGCGCGAACCAAGGACACCAGCCCGCCCGGGCTGCCCGTCCCCCTGGAGGCTCACCAGCCCAGGTTCCGCCTGCTGACGAGGGGAGCGGAACTCCCGGACGACGAGGAGGTGGCCCGCAACCCGCGGGCGGCCTCGGCCCGCTTGCGGGCGGCAGAGAGGATCCGCGAGGGATGAGGACAGAGCAGGAGAGCAGGAGGGCGGCCGGGCGCACGGCCGCACCGCCGCGCGTGCCCGGCCGCACGCCGGGCCGCACCGCCACGACGGTGGGCGATGCCGTCGCCACCCCCGACAGGCGCCGGGTCCGTACCGGCGCGCCGGGGGCGGGCGGCGAACGCGTGCGCAAGACCGTCCCGGCTCCCCGCGGAGCCCGCACGGACGCCCCCGCCGCATCCCGCGCCGCCGCATCCCGCGCCGCCGCATCCCGCACCGCCACCCGTACGGCTCCCGCCCGCGAGACGCGCAGGCCCGCCGAGGCCGCCCCCGCTCCCCGTGGCGCCCGGCGTGGCGGCCCGGAAACCCGGCCGGCGGCGCCCGCACGTGCCACAATGGCGCGGCGGGCGTTCCGGCGGCCGGCGCGGGCGCCGTTCGTGCTGCTCATCGTGGGCCTCATGTGCGGCGGCCTGGTGACCCTGCTGCTGCTCAACACGGTCCTCGCGCAGGACTCGTTCAGGCTGAGCGACCTGCGGTCGAGCATCGACGAGCTGCACGAGCAGGCCGCGGAGCAGGAGAACCAGCTCCGCCAGTGGACGCAGCCCGGCCCGCTGAGCGAGCAGGCGAGGGCGCAGGACCTCGACTACGACACGTCCGCGCCGAAGTTCATCGACGCGGGCAACAGCGCGATGTCGCAGCAGCAGGCCCAGAAGGAGGGCACGGACCGGTGAGAGACAGCGGCCGGAACCCGGGTCCCGGCCGCGGGGGTCCCAGCGGGCGAGGCGGTGGCCAGGGTCCGGGCGGCGACAGGAGGAGCCCGGGCTCCCCGGGACGGCCGCCGCGCCAGGACGGCCCGCCGAGGCCCGCCCGCCCGGTCCGGCCGTCCGATCCCGGACGCGACGACGCCACCGGCGGCCCGGCGCGGCGCGGCCGCGGCGGCGCCCCGGCCGGCGGAGGCGAGCGCGGCGGCCGGGCGGACGGACGTGACGACGCCGGCGAGCCGCCCCGCGGGCGCGGGCCCGTCCCGCCCTTCCGCACCCCTGTGACACCCGCGCGTACGCCGCGCGGGGGCGAACCCGGCGTCCGCACCCGCCGCGTCGTCGCGCAGCACCCCGTCCCCGGAGAGGGGCGTCCGCGCGGCGGGCGCGCGACCGGGGCGGGCGACGCGGGCGACCGGCCGCGCGGCGCCGCGGGATCCGCGAACGGCAAGCGTCCCGCGGCATCGCGGGGCGCGGCCTCGTCCGGGACCCCGGACCGCACGCGCGGCGGCACGCCCGCCCCCGGCGCTCCCGGCCGTCCCCGCCCCGCGGGCGGCGACGAGCCGCGTCCCGGTGTTTCCGCGAGGACCGGCGCCACCGCCGCCAGAGCCGGGGACTCCGGCAGGACCGGCGCGCCGCGGCCCGGAGCGACCGGCGGGACCGGCGCGGGCCGTTCCCGGCCCGGCGCCCCGTCGCGCTCACGTCGTCCCCCGGGGCCGCCGGGACCGCCGCGCCCGCCCGCGGTGCTCCGGCTGGGCAACCCCGTACGGCGGCTGAGGGCGGCGCTGGTGGTGATGGCGATCGTGCTGTCGCTGTTCGCCGGCCGGCTGGTGCAGCTCCAGGGCTTCGACTCCAAGGTGCTCCAGGCGAGGGCCGCCCAGCAGCGCGTGCAGCCGGAGACCCTGCCGGCGCGGCGCGGCTCGATCACCGACGCCTCCGGCCACGAGCTCGCCGTGACGATCGAGGCCAGGGAGATCTTCGTCGATCCCAAGAACGTCGACCCGGAAAAGCGCGACCTGGTCGCCGCCACGCTCGCCCGCGAGCTCAACAAGCCCAAGGAGGAGATCGCCGCCGCGCTGGCCAAGACCACCCTGCAGTACATCCCGCTGGCCCGTGACGTCGACACGGCGCGGGCCAAGCGCATCATGGCCTTCGAGCTCAAGGGCGTGGGCATGAAGGAGACCTACCGCCGCGTCTACCCCGGCGGCTCGCTCGCGGGCGGCCTGCTCGGCTTCGTCGGCGTGGACGGCAGGGGCCTGGAGGGCCTGGAGAGCGCCTACGACGACGTCCTGGCGGGCAAGGACGGCAAGCAGAGCATCGAGCTCGGCGCCAACCGGCAGCGCATCCCGATGACCCGCAGCCAGCGCGAGGCGCCGGTGCCCGGGCGGGACGTCCGCCTGACCATCGACAGGGACCTGCAGTGGTATGCCGAGCAGGTGCTCGACCGGCGGGTCCGCGAGACGGGGGCGCGCAGCGGCAGCGTGATCGTCATGGACGTGCGCACCGGGCAGATCCTCGCGATGGCGAACACGCCTCAGGCCAACCTCAACGACTGGCAGTCGGCCCCGGCCGAGGACCGCGCCAACCGCGCGGTGTCCGAGGTGTTCGAGCCGGGCAGCACCAACAAGGTGATCACCGCCGCGGCGGCGATGGAGGCGGGCGTGGTCACGCCCGACACCGTCTTCCGGGTGCCCGACCACATCCAGTGCGCCGACCGGCAGCTCAGGGACGCCCACCCGCACAAGCCGGAGCGGCTCACGTTCACCGGGATCCTCGCCGAGTCGAGCAACGTCGGCACGATCATGGTAGCCGACAAAATCTCCAGTCAGCGCCTGTACGACATGTTCCGGGCCTTCGGATTCGGCGCGCTCAGCGGCTCGGGGGTTCCCGGCGAGCAGGTCGGCCTGCTGCCGCAGTGGCAGACGTGGTCGGGCAGCCAGCGCTGTACGATCGCCTACGGCCAGGGCATCTCGGTCACCGCGCTGCAGATGGCGAGCGTCTACCAGACGATCGCCAACGGCGGAGTGCGGGTGACCCCCTCGATCGTGGCGGGCACCACCGACGCGCACGGCGCGTTCGTCCCCAGCCCGGCGGCCAAGAGCACGCGGGTGATCAGCGAGTCCACCGCCAAGAAGATCGCCCTGATGCTGGAGGCCGCGGTGGGCCGGGAGGGCACGGGAGAGGAGGCCTCCATCGAGGGCTACCGCGTCGCGGGCAAGACCGGCACCGCGATGCGGTACGACGAGAAGTGCGCGGGATACTGCGGGTACACCGCCACCTTCGTCGGCTTCACCCCCGCGGACCAGCCCCGGCTGATGGCCCTCGCGGTCATCCAGGATCCGAAGAAGGACCACTACGGCGGCTCCGTCGCCGCCCCGGTGTTCAAGGACGTCATGACTTTCGCGTTGAAGAGCAAGAAGATCCCGCCGACCGGCACGAAGGCACCCGTCATGGCCCTTCGCCCGTCGGAGTGACGGCGGAGTGACCGGGGCCGCAGTGTCCGGAGGCGGAGTGGCCGAGGCGGGTGACGGAGAGGGGTACGCTCTCGCCGTGCGTTCCCCGTCGTCCATGCGTCCCGAGACCGTCCAGGCTCGCCCGCTGTCCGCGCTCGCGTCCATGCTCGGCGACGCGGTCGCCGTCCCGTCCCCCGGAGCGCGGGTGGTCCGCGGCACGGTGACCGGCATCACCCTCGACTCGCGCCGGGTGCGGCGCGGCGACCTCTACGTGGCCGCGCCCGGCAACGCCCGGCACGGCGCGGAGTTCGCCGCCGACGCCCTCGCGGCGGGAGCGACGGCGATCCTGACCGACGCCGACGGCCGCGACCGGGCCGTGGCCACCGGGCTGCCGGTGCTCGTCGTGCCCGACCCCAGGGCCGTGCTCGGGCAGGTCTCCGCCTGGGTGTACGGCAGGCCGGCGGCCGGCATCACGCTCATCGGCGTCACCGGCACCAGCGGCAAGTCCACCTCCACGTTCCTGCTGGAGGCGGGCCTGCGGGCGGCGGGCCACCGCACCGGCCTGATCGGCGGCGTGGAGATCCGCGCGGGCGACGCGCGGTTCACGCCCGAGCTCACCACCCCGGAGGCGACCGACCTGCAGGCGCTGTTCGCGCTCATGCGCGAGCGCGGCGTCAGCGCGGCGGCCATGGAGGTCTCCAGCCACGCGCTGGCGCTCGGACGGGTGGACGGCCTGCTCTACGACGTGTCGATCTTCACGAACCTGTCGCAGGACCACCTGGACTTCCACCGCGACATGGACGACTACTTCGCGGCCAAGGCGCGCCTGTTCACGCCCGAGTTCAGCCGGGCCGGCGTGGTGAACGTCGACGACCCCCACGGGCGGGAGCTGGCGGCCACGGCCAAGATCCCGATCACCACGTTCTCCGCCGCCGGGGCGCCCGAGGCCGACTGGCGGGCCGAGGACGTGCGCCTGGGCCCGTCCGGCAGCCGCTTCCGCCTCGTCGGGCCCGGCGGCGTCGAGGCCGAGGTGTCGGTGGCCCTGCCCGGCCCGTTCAACGTGGCCAACACGCTCGGCGCGCTGGTGGCGCTGGTGGAGGCCGGCGTCCCGCCGCAGGCCGCGGTGGCCGGCGTCGGCGAGTTCACCGGCGTGCCGGGCCGGATGGAGCGGGTGCCGGGCGCGGACGACGTCCAGGTCATCGTCGACTACGCGCACAAGCCGGGCGCGGTGGAGTCGGTGCTGCGCTCGGTGCGCGCCGTGCTGGACGACGGCCCGGGAGGCCGCCTGGTGATCGTGCTCGGCTGCGGCGGCGACCGCGACCGCGGCAAGCGCCCGATGATGGGCGAGGCCGCCGTCCGCCTCGCCGACCTGGCCGTGTTCACCAGCGACAACCCCCGTACGGAGGACCCGCTCGCGATCCTCGCCGCGATGCTGGAGGGCGCGCTGCGGGTACCCATTGAAGAGCGGGCCCACGTCGTCGTGGAGCCGGACCGCGCGGCCGCCATCCGCCTGGCGGTCGGCGGTGCCGGTTCCGGAGATGTGGTAGTTGTGGCCGGCAAGGGACACGAGCAGGGGCAGTATGTCGGGGGCGAGGTCATCCCCTTCGACGACCGCGAGGTGGCCGCGGCGGCCATCGCGGAGCGGAGCCGGGCGCGGCGGGCGGCGCGGGAGGCCGCCGATGCGTGAGCCGATGCCGGGCCGCCGTGCCCTGGCGGCCGAGTTAGCGACGCGAAAGAGAGCAGGAAAGACACCATGATCCCGTTGCCGCTGGCCCGGGTCGCCGAGATCACGTCCGGGGCGCTACACGGGGTGGCAGACCCCGCGGCCGTGGTCCGGGGCCCCGTCGTGATCGACTCACGGGCGGCCGGACCGGGCTCGCTGTTCGTGGCGCTCAAGGGGGAGCGGGCCGACGGGCACGACTTCGCCCGGCAGGCCCACGACGCCGGGGCCGTCGCCGTTCTGGCCACCCGGCCCGTGGAGGCGCCGGCCGTGATCGTGGCCGACCCGCTCGCGGCACTGGCCTCGCTGGCCACCGCCGTGCTGTCGGAGCTGCCCGCCGCGACCGTCGTCGGGGTGACCGGCTCCGCGGGCAAGACCACGACCAAGGACCTGCTGGCCGGCCTCGCGGCCCGGCTCGGCCCCACGGTCGCCCCCGTCGGCTCGTACAACAACGAGATCGGCCACCCGCTGACCGTGCTCAAGGCGGAGGAGGACACCCGCTTCCTGGTCCTGGAGCTGAGCGCGCGCAACGTCGGCCACGTCGCCTACCTCGCGCGGATCGCCCCGCCCCGCATCGGCGTCGTGCTCAACGTCGGCACCGCGCACCTGGGGATCTTCGGCGGCAAGGAGGCGATCGCGCGGGCCAAGGGCGAGCTGGTCGAGGCGCTGCCGGCCGACGGGGTCGCGGTGCTCAACGCCGACGACCCCCTGGTGCGCGCGATGGCCGGCCGCACCGGCGCGCGGGTGACCTACTTCGGGCGCTCGCCCGAGGCGCACGTGCGGGCGGAGGACGAGACGCTCGACGCCGCCGGCCGCGCCTCGTTCACGCTGCGCACCCCGTCCGGCGCCGCCCCGGTCCGGCTGCGCCTGTACGGCGCGCACGCGGTGGACAACGCGCTGGCCGCCGCGGCGGCCGCCCACGAGCTCGGGCTGCCGGCCGCCGAGATCGCCGAGGAGCTGTCGGCGGCCGAGCCGCGCAGCCGCTGGCGGATGGAGGTCACCGAGCGGCCCGACGGCGTGACCGTCATCAACGACGCCTACAACGCCAACCCCGACTCCATGCGGGCCGCCTTCCGCAGCCTCGCGGCGATCGGGGAGGGGCGGCGGCGTTTCGCGGTGATCGCCGCGCTGCGCGAGCTCGGCGAGGACAGCCGGGCGCTCAACGAGGACGTGGGCAGGCTGGCCGCGGGCGCGGGCCTGGAGGCGGTCGTCGTCGTGGGGGAGGACGCCGAGCCGGTGCTGGCCGGGGCCCCCGGCGCGATCCACGTCCCCGACGTCTCGGCGGCGGCGAGGGAGTTGTCGGACCGGCTCGCGCCGGGCGACGTCGTGCTGGTGAAGGGGCCGCGTGCGGCCGGGCTCGAGCGGGTCGCCGAGGCGATCCTCGGAGGTGACACCCGGTGAGGAACATCCTCATCGCGGGGGCGATCTCGCTGATTCTGTCCATGGTCGGCACGCCGCTGGCCATCCGGCTGTTCGCCCGCAGGGGCTACGGCCAGAACATCCGCGAGGAGGGCCCGTCGGGGCACTACGACAAGAAGGGCACCCCGACGATGGGCGGCACGGTGATCGTCATCGCGTCGCTGATCGGCTACTTCACGGCGCACGGGGTGACCGTCTTCTCGGCGGTCAGCGACCCCCCGACGGCCTCCGGGCTGCTGGTGCTGTTCCTGATGACCGGCCTGGCCGCGGTCGGCTTCCTCGACGACTTCATCAAGATCTACAAGCAGCGGAGCCTCGGCCTGCGCAGCGGCGCCAAGGCCGCCGGGCAGCTCGTCGTGGGCGCGATCTTCGCGGTGCTCGTGCTGCGGTTCCCCAACGCCTACGCCGTGACCCCCGCGGAGACGCGGATCTCGTTCCTGCGCGACATCGGCCCGTCGATCGGGCTGATCGGGTTCATGATCTGGGTCGTGTTCTTCATCGTGGGCTTCTCGAACGCGGTGAACCTGACCGACGGGCTCGACGGCCTGGCCTCCGGCGCCACCTGCCTGGTCCTCGCGGCGTACGTGCTGATCGGCAACTGGCAGCTGCGCAACAGCTGCACGACGGTCGGCTTCGGCCCCAACTGCTACTGGGTGCGCGACCCGCTCGATTTGGCGGTGGTCGCCGCGGCGGTGCTCGGCGCGTGTCTGGGCTTCCTGTGGTGGAACGCCCCGCCCGCGAAGATCTTCATGGGCGACACCGGCTCGCTCGCCCTCGGCGGCGTGATCGCCGGCCTGGCCTTCACCACCCGGACCCAGCTCCTGCTGGTCATCCTGGGCGGCCTGTTCGCGATCATCACGATGTCGGTGATCATCCAGGTCGGGTCGTTCAAGCTGACCCGCAGGCGGGTCTTCCGGATGGCGCCGCTGCAGCATCACTTCGAGCTGTCGGGCTGGGCCGAGACGACGATCGTGGTGCGCTTCTGGCTGATCGCCGCCCTGTGCGTCGCCGCCGGCCTCGGGCTGTTCTACCTCGAATGGATGCCGAAGCAGTGACCGTCGTCGTCGCCGGCCTCGGCGTGTCGGGCGCCGCCGCGGCGCGGGCCCTGGCGGCGCGCGGCACCCGCGTGACCGTGCTGGAGGCCGTGGACGGCGAGCGGCAGCGCGCGACCGCCGCCGAGCTCGCCGAGCTGGGCGTGGAGGTGCGCTTCGGCGAGCCCGCCCTGCCCGCCGGGACCTCCCTCCTGGTCACCTCGCCGGGCTGGCGTCCCGCCCACCCGCTGCTCGCCGCCGCCGCGCGGGCGGGCGTCGAGGTCATCGGGGAGGTGGAGCTGGCCTGGCGGCTGCGACCCGAGGGCGCGGCCCCCTGGCTGGCGCTGACCGGCACCAACGGCAAGACCACCGCCGTGCGCATGCTCACGTCGATGCTGTCGGCCGCCGGGCACAAGGCCGTGGCCGTGGGCAACGTCGGCGTCCCGATCGTGGAGGCCGTGGACGGGCCGTACGACGTGCTCGCCGTGGAGCTGTCGAGCTTCCAGCTCCACTGGTCCTCGACGCTCGCGCCGCACGCGGCGGCCGTGCTGAACGTGGCGCCCGACCACATCGACTGGCACGGCTCGATGGAGGAGTACGCCGCGGCCAAGGCGCGCATCTACCCCAAGGCGGCGACGGTGGTCCACAACGCCGACGACCCGTGGTCGTCCCGCCTGGCCGAGCCGTACGCCCGGCGGGTGGGCTTCACGCTCGCCGTGCCCAGGCCCGGGGAGCTCGGCGTCGTGGAGGACCTGCTGGTCGACCGGGCCTTCGTGGCCGACCCCGTGCGCTCGGCGGAGGAGCTGGCCTCGCTGGAGGACGTGCGCCCCTTCGCGCCGCACAACGTCGCCAACGCGCTCGCCGCCGCCGCCCTGGCCAGGGCGTACGGCGTGCCGCCCGAGGCCGTACGGCGCGGGCTGCGGGAGTTCACCCCGGACCCGCACCGCATCGCCCACGTCGCCCGGGTCGGCGAGGTCGACTACGTGGACGATTCCAAGGCCACCAACCCGCACGCGGCGGCCGCGTCGCTGGCGGCCTACCCGTCGGTCGTGTGGGTCGCGGGCGGGCAGCTCAAGGGCGCCGACGTCGACGACCTGGTGCGCCAGGCCGCGCCCCGGCTGCGCGGCGCGGTGCTGCTGGGGGCCGACCGCGACGTGATCCGCCGGGCATTGGCGCGACACGCCGCGAATGTCCCCGTGGTGGACGTGCCGGGGCAAGACACTGGGGTCATGGACCGTGTCGTCACCGAAGCCGCCCGGCTCGCCTCCCCGGGTGACACCGTGCTGCTCGCGCCCGCCGGGGCGTCGCTGGACATGTTCGCCTCGTACGGAGCACGTGGGGAGGCGTTCGCCCGAGCGGTGCAACGGCTGGCGGCCCGGTGACGGGCCCCGCGACCGGCCCCGCCGCCGGTGCCGCGAGCACGCGCAAGGCCGAGCGGCAGGCCGAGCCCCGCGGGCCCGAGCCCGTGGGCTGGGCCCGCGCCCAGATCGCCGGGCTGCGCGAGCTGCTCGCCCGCCCGCTGACGTCGTACCATCTCGTGCTCGGCTGCAGCGCCCTGCTGCTGGCGCTCGGGCTGATGATGGTGCTGTCGGCGTCGAGCATCGAGGCGCTGCAGCGGATCGGCGACCCGTTCTACTGGTTCCTCAAGCAGGTCACCTCGGTGGCGATCGGGCTTCCGCTGATGTGGATCTGCTCCCGGCTGCCGCAGCGGTTCTTCCGGCTGGCCGGCTATCCGCTGATGGGCCTGTCGATCCTCGGCCTGCTGATGGTCATCTTCCTCGGCCAGGAGCTGCTGGGCGCCCAGCGGTGGCTCATCATCGGCCCGTTCTCGGTGCAGCCGTCCGAACCGGCGAAGCTGGCCCTGGTGCTGTGGGGGGCCGACCTGCTCGCGACGCGGGCGCGCGGCGGGCGCATCGAGTGGCGGCAGCTGCTGATCCCGCTGATGCCGGGGGTGGCCCTGCTCGCCGTCCTGGTCATGATGGGGCGTGACCTCGGCACGACGCTCGTGCTCATGATGATCTTCCTGGCGCTGCTGTGGGTGGTCGGCGCGCCGGTGCGGCTGTTCGGCGGGATTCTCGCGCTGCTCGTGCTGGCGACGGCCACTATGATCATCGTCGAGCCGTACCGGCTCGGCCGCCTCACCGGCTTCCTGCACGTGTGGGAGACCGCGCAGGACGAGGGCTTCCAGTCCGCCCAGGGATTGATGGCGATCGGCTCGGGCGGCTGGTTCGGCCTCGGGCTCGGCGCGGGCCGGCAGAAGTGGAACTACGTTCCGCACGCGGAGAGCGACTTCATCTTCTCCATCCTGGGCGAGGAGCTCGGGCTGATGGGGACGCTCGTGGTGGTCGCGCTGTTCGGTCTCCTCGGGTACGCCGGGCTGCGCATCGCCATCCGGACGAAGGACCCCTTCATCCGGCTGGCGGCCGCCGCCACCACCGCGTGGATCGCCGGGCAGGCCGTCGTCAACATCGGCGCGGTCATCGGGGTGTTCCCCGTCACCGGCATCCCGCTGCCCCTGGTGTCGTACGGCGGATCGGCGCTGCTGCCGACGCTCGCCGCGCTCGGCATGCTGCTGTCGTTCGCCAAGCAGGAGCCCGGAGCGGCCGAGGCGCTGGCCGCCCGTGGCCCGGGACCGGTCGCGCGGGCTCTAAGCTGGCTTGGCCTGTACGGCCGCGCCGGACGGCGGTCCGCGGGCTCGCGGGCGCCGGCCGGGCAGCGGACGGCCCGGCGACCGGTACGGCCACGAACGGCACAAAAGGGAACGACGGAGGATCAGACGCGGGAACAACCGCGAAGGCATCCGCGAGAACAGGGAGTGACATGAGGGTGGTCCTCGCCGGCGGCGGGACGGCCGGCCATATCGAGCCGGCGCTCGCGCTGGCCGACGCGCTTCGCCGACTCGACCCGGGGATCGGCATCACCTGCCTCGGCACCGAGCGCGGCCTGGAGACCCGCCTGGTGCCCGCCCGCGGCTACGAGCTCGAGCTCGTGCCCGCCGTGCCGCTGCCCCGCTCGCTCAGCCCCCAGCTCCTCACGGTGCCCGGCCGTCTCGCCGGGGCCATCGGCACCGCGGCGGGCATCCTCGACAAGGTCCGCGCGGACATCCTGGTCGGCTTCGGCGGTTACGTCGCCACGCCCGGCTACCTCGGCGCCCGGCGGCGCGGGATCCCGATCGTGGTCCACGAGGCCAACCCGCGGCCCGGCCTGGCCAACCGGCTCGGCGCCCGCCTCACCGAGCACGTGTTCACCGGCCACCCGGACGCGGTGCTCCCCAACGCCGAGTACGTCGGCATCCCGCTGCGCCGCGAGATCAGCACGATGGACCGGCTGTCGATAGGCGACAAGGCGCGGTCGTACTTCGGGCTGGAGTCCGACCGGGTGACGCTGCTGGTGTTCGGCGGGTCGCAGGGCGCCCGCTCCATCAACCAGGCGGCGCTGGAGGCCGCGCCCTACCTGCGGGCCGCCGGCGTCCAGGTGCTGCACGTGATCGGGCCCAAGAACACCGTCGAGGTGGAGCCCCCGCCGGGCGACCCGCAGTACGTCATCCTGCCGTACGTCGACCGGATGGACCTCGCCTACGCCGCCGCCGACCTCGTGCTGTCCCGCGCGGGCGCCATGACCTGCGCCGAGCTGACCGCCGTCGGGCTGCCGGCGGCGTTCGTGCCGCTGCCGCACGGCAACGGCGAGCAGCGCCTCAACGCCGAGCCCATCGTGCGGGCCGGGGGCGGCCTGATGGTCGACGACGCGAACCTGTCGGCGGCCTGGATCGTCGAGACGCTGCTGCCGATCCTGAACGACCCCGAGCGCGTGGTCGCGATGTCCGAGGCCGCATCGCGGATGGGCCGCAAGGACGCCGACATGGCGCTCGCCCGCAAGGTGCTGGAGATCGCTCACCGATGAGTCTCGTCAAGCTCGTGGATCCCGTTCCGGCGGCCGACCTGGGGCGGGTGCACTTCATCGGCATCGGCGGCGCCGGGATGTCCGGCATCGCCCGGATCCTGCTGAAGCGGGGCGTGCCGGTGTCGGGCAGCGACGCGCGGCCCTCCGACCTGCTGGCCGAGCTGCGCGAGCTGGGCGCCGTCGTCCACGTCGGCCACGCCGCCTCCCATATCAAGGACGTGGACACGGTCGTGGTGTCCACCGCGATCCGCGACTCCAACCCCGAGCTGGGGGAGGCGCTGCGGCGGAACCTGCGGGTGATCCCGCGCGCCGCCGCGCTGGCGTCGGTCATGGCCGGCCGCACCGGCATCGCCGTCGCGGGCACGCACGGCAAGACCACGACCACCTCGATGCTGACCGTGGCGTTGCAGAAGTGCGGCGAGGACCCGTCGTACTGCGTCGGCGGGCAGCTCGTGACGACCGGGCTCGGCGCCGACGACGGCGCGGGCGAGGTGTTCGTGGCGGAGGCCGACGAGAGCGACGGCTCCTTCCTCATGCTCGCGCCGAAGATCGCCGTGGTGACCAACGTCGAGGCCGACCACCTGGACAACTACGGAGACCCGCAGGCCGTTCACGACAGCTTCGCCCGCTTCGTCGAGCGGGTCGGATCGCTGCTCGTGGTGTGCGCCGACGACCCCGGCGCCGCCGCCCTCGTGCCGGTCGCGCGCGGGCACGGCCTCACCGTCGTCACCTACGGGGAGAGCGCCGGCGCCGACGTGCGTACGACCGGCGTGACGCCGCGCGGCCTCGGCGTGGAGTTCGGCGTGGAGTTCGGCCCCGGGGTGCCTGGGGGACCGGGCCGCGGCGAGGTGCGCCTGGCGGTGCCGGGCCGGCACAACGCGCTCAACGCCACCGCGGTGATCGCCGTGGCGCTCCACCTCGGCCTGCGCTTCGACGACGTCAAGGAGGGCCTGGCCGCCTTCACCGGGGCCAAGCGGCGGTTCGAGTCCAAGGGAGGGGCCGCGGGCGTGACGGTCTTCGACAGCTACGCCCACCACCCGACCGAACTGACCGCCGACCTGCGGGCCGCCCGCGACGTCGTCGCCGGCGACGGCCGGGTCATCGCGGTCTTCCAGCCGCACCTCTATTCGCGCACCCGGTTCTTCGCCGACGAGTTCGGCGCGGCGCTCGGGCTCGCCGACGAGGTGATCGTGCTGGACGTGTACGGCGCGCGCGAGGACCCCGAGCCCGGGGTCTCCGGCGCGCTGGTCGCGGGCAAGGTCCCGCTCCCCGCCGAGCGGGTCGTCTACGCGCCCGACCGGCAGTCCGTGCCGGCGCTCGTCGCCGGGCGGGCCCGCGCCGGGGACATCGTGCTGACGATGGGCGCGGGAGACGTGACCGAGCTCGGTCCGAAGATCGTCGCGGAGCTGTCCGCCCAGTGACCCGGGGGGACCGATGAGGCGGGCCGTCCGGCGATCCGCGCTCGCCACCCTCCTGACGGGAGGGGTGGTGGGCGTCGCCACCTGGGTCGTGTTCTTCTCGCCGGTCCTCGGCGTGCGGGAGGTCGAGATAACCGGCAACAGCCGGATCCCGGCCGAGCACCTGCGCCAGGTCGTCGCGGTGCGCACGGGCACCCCGCTCGCCACCGTGGACCTGGCCGAGGTCGAACGGCGGCTGCGCGCGATGCGCGCGGTCGAGTCGGCCACGGTCGACCGGGGCTGGCCGGCGACGCTGCGCGTCAGCGTGGTCGAGCGCGTCCCCGCCGCCGCCGTGCCCATGGGCGCGACGACCGCGGTGATCGACCGGTACGGTGTCGTCCTGCAGCAGGTCACCGTGGCCCCGCCCCGGCTGCCCGTGCTGCGCGTCCAGCGGGCGGCCGTGGACGACCCCGCCACCAGGGCCGGGCTCGTCGTGCTGCGGGCCCTGCCCGAGAGCGTCCTGGAGCGTCTGCGGGAGCTGCGCGTCCCCTCGCCCAGGTCGATCACGCTTAAACTCACCGACGGCCGTACGGTCGTGTGGGGAGACGCGGAGCGCTCCGCGCAGAAAGGACGCGTGCTGGTCGCGGCGCTCGCCAAGCCGGGAACCAGCTACGATGTCAGCTCGCCGCAGGTGGTGACGGTCAGGTGAGATATCTCACGGGCCGCCGCCCGTGGTCCGGACCCCATTTGACCGGGGCATCGTGCGAATAGGACAGCGCGCGACACGCCGGACGGCCTTGCGGCGCGGTTAGTTGACCCTGGGGGACGCGCAACCCTACTGTCCGTATCAATCCTCAGGTTGACATAACGCTAAACCTCAACTTGAGGGTGAGAGTTTAAAGAAGACAGCAGCGGGCCCTGCCCGCATGAAACGCAAACGAGCGGAAAGGCCCCTCGTCGTGGCAGCACCGCAGAACTACCTCGCGGTCATCAAGGTCGTCGGCATCGGCGGCGGCGGAGTGAACGCCGTCAACCGGATGATCGAGGAGGGACTCAAGGGCGTCGAGTTCATCGCCATCAACACTGACGCCCAGGCGCTGCTGATGAGTGACGCCGACGTGAAGCTCGACGTGGGACGCGAGCTCACCAGGGGCCTCGGCGCGGGCGCCAACCCGGAGGTCGGCCGCAAGGCGGCCGAGGACCACCGGGAGGAGATCGAGGAGGTCCTCAAGGGCGCCGACATGGTCTTCGTGACCGCGGGCGAGGGCGGCGGCACCGGCACCGGCGGCGCGCCGGTCGTGGCCAGCATCGCGCGCTCGCTGGGCGCGCTCACGATCGGCGTCGTCACCCGCCCCTTCAGCTTCGAGGGCAAGCGCCGGGCCATGCAGGCCGAGGCCGGGATCGAGACCCTCCGCGAGGAGGTCGACACGCTGATCGTCATCCCGAACGACCGGCTGCTGTCGATCTCCGACCGCCAGGTGAGCGTGCTCGACGCGTTCAAGGCCGCCGACCAGGTGCTGCTGTCCGGTGTGCAGGGCATCACCGACCTCATCACCACGCCCGGTCTGATCAACCTGGACTTCGCCGACGTGAAGTCGGTCATGTCCGGCGCGGGCTCCGCCCTCATGGGCATCGGCCACGCCCGCGGCGACGACCGGTCGGTCGCCGCCGCCGAGATGGCGGTCTCCAGCCCGCTGCTGGAGGCGAGCATCGACGGCGCCCACGGCGTGCTGCTGTCCATCGCGGGCGGCTCCGACCTGGGCCTGTTCGAGATCAACGAGGCGGCCCAGCTCGTCAGCAACGCCGCCGCGCCCGACGCCAACATCATCTTCGGCACGGTCATCGACGACGCCCTCGGCGACGAGGTGCGGGTGACGGTCATCGCGGCCGGGTTCGACGAGCCCGCTCCGGCCAAGCCGGTGGCGGCGCCGCTGTCGAGGTCGTCGCAGCCGGCCCGTACGGCCACGCCCGCGCCCGCCGCCCCGGCCCGGCCCGCGACCCCGGCCCCGGCCAAGCCGGAGCCGCGCACCGAGCCCGCGCCGCCGCCCGTACGGCCGGTGAGCGCGACGGCGAGCACGGCGCAGCCCGCGCCCGCTCCCGCGCAGCCCGCGACCCCGGCGCCGGTGACGCAACTGCCGGTGACCCCCGCGCCGCAGGCCCAGCCCGCGAGCCAGCCTGCCCAGCAGGCGGCGCCCCAGGCCCAGCCCGCGCCGCAGGCCCAGCAGGCCGAGGCGGCCGCGCAGTTCTCGCGTGAGACGGCGGCCGACGGCGGACGCGACCAGGGCGCCACCGGGCCGTTGTCGATCCCGCGTCCGGCTCCCGAGCCGCCGACCCCGATCACCTCCAGGACCTCGCAGCCGGGCCCCCGGCGTCCGGTGGTGTTCGAGGAGCAGGAGGAGGAGCTCGACGTGCCGGACTTCCTCAAGTGACGCTGGGGATTCGCACGGCCGGGGGCATGACTCGTGGGTGACCGGCGCGAGGAGCTGGCCGCGGCGCTGGCCGAGGTGGAGCGGCGCATCGAGGACGCCTGCCGGGCCGCGGGCCGGTCACGCTCGGAGATCACGTTGATCGCCGTGACCAAGACCTACCCGGCCTCCGACGTGCGGCTGCTCGCGGAGCTGGGCGTGTCGCACGCCGGCGAGAACCGCGACCAGGAGGCGGCGGCCAAGGCGGCCGAGTGCGCCGGGCTCGGCCTCACCTGGCACTTCATCGGTCAGTTACAGACCAACAAGGCGCGCTCGGTCGTCTCCTACGCCGACGTGGTCCACTCGGTGGACCGCCCCCGCCTGGTGGACGCGCTCAGCCGCGAGGCCGTGCGCGCCGGGCGCGAGGTGGACTGCCTCATCCAGGTCGCCCTCGACGCCGTGCCGGGCGGCGCCGGGCGGGGCGGCGCGGCGCCGCACGAGGTGCCGTCGCTCGCCGGGCTCGTCGCGAAGGCGGAGGGGCTGCGCCTGCGGGGGGTCATGGCGATCGCCCCGCTGGGGGAGGACCCGGCCGCCGCGTTCGCCCGGCTGCGGGCCGTCGCCGAGCGCGTCCGGGAGGAGCACCCCGCCGCCGACGTGATATCGGCCGGTATGAGTGGAGACATCCCCCAAGCGGTGGCGAACGGCGCGACACACCTAAGAGTCGGTACGGCGTTGCTCGGCCGCAGAAAGCCCTTCGTCAGGTAATGTCCCCCAAGTGGACCATGGTGTCCGCGCTAGGTAGAGGTCGATCAGCGGTGAGCTCCAAGGGGGGTACGGCTACCGCCCTGGCCTTCCGAAGGGACCTTGAGGCACCAGTAACGCGGAGGACGACGAGCGATGGCCGGCGCGATGCGCAAGATGGCGGTCTACCTCGGTCTCGTGGAGGACGACCGCTACGAAGACAGGTACGCGGCGGAGTACGGCACCGACGACGACTACGGCGAGGAGGAGTACGAGTCGCCGCGGCGCGGCTTCGCCGGGCCCTCCGGTGCGCACTCCGGGGCCCTGGAGCGCGAGGAGGACGCCGAGACGGCGGTCCCCGCTCCCCGTCCCCCCGCGGGCGTGCTCGAGCGCCGTACGACCGATCTGGCGCGCATCACCACGCTGCACCCCCGCACGTACAATGAGGCGCGGACGATCGGTGAGCACTTCCGCGAGGGCACACCGGTCATCATGAATCTGACTGAAATGGTTGACAGTGACGCCAAGCGTCTAGTCGATTTCGCGGCAGGTCTCGTCTTTGGCCTACACGGCAGCATCGAACGTGTTACCAACAAGGTGTTCCTGTTGTCCCCCGCCAACGTTGAGGTGACCGCCGAGGACAAAGCCAGAATCGCGGAACGCGGCTTCTTCAACCAGAGCTAGAGTTCCATACATGAACAGTGACCGGCTGAGCGGTGCCCGTGCGGCCCGAGGACGGCTGGACCGAGGGGAGGCGGGGCTCGACCGTGGGGATCATTAGCGAGATCTTGGTCATCGCCCTGACCCTCTTCCTGGTTCTGCTGATCGGCAGAATGATCATAGATACGGTGCAGGCTTTTGCCCGCCTGTGGCGGCCCACCGGGGTCGTCCTGGTGCTGGCGGAGGTCGTCTACACGGTGACCGATCCGCCTCTCAAGTTCCTCCGCCGTTTCATTCCGCCCCTCAGGTTGGGTACGGTAGCCTTTGACCTGAGCTTCACAGTGCTGTTCATTGTGGTTTTGGTCTTGATCCAAGTCGTGAACGCGCTTCGTTGATCGGGTACCGTCCGACCGGACAGACTCCAAGCGCGCCAAGGAGACCCAAATGCCGTTGACGCCCGCTGATGTGCGGAACAAGCAGTTCAGTACCACCCGGCTTAGGCCGGGGTACGACGAGGAGGAGGTCGACGCGTTCCTCGACGAGGTCGAGGCCGAGCTCGACCGCCTCATCCAGGAGAACGAGGAACTCCGCGCGAAGCTGGCCGAGTGCCTCAGGGGCAAGGTCCCCAATGGCGTGGGCATGCCCGGCTCCATGCAGATGGCGCCCGCTCCCGTGGCCGAGCCCAAGCCCGAGATGATGGCCCCGCAGCCGGAGCCGATCAAGCCTCCGGAGCCGGCCCGTCCCGAGCCGGTGCCCGTCGGCATGGGCCTGCCGCCCGCCGAGGACAACATGGACACCGCGGCCCGGGTGCTCGCCCTGGCCCAGCAGACGGCCGACCAGGCCATCGCCGACGCCCGCCGCGAGGCGGACGAGACCGTGACCCGCGCCCGGCGTGAGGCCGACGACATCCTCGGCAAGGCCCGCCGCCAGGCCGAGCAGATCATCGGCGACGCCCGCGCCCGCGCCGAGACGCTGGAGCGCGACGCCCAGGAGCGGCACCGTCAGGCCATGGGCACCCTGGTGCAGACCCGTGACGAGCTCGAGCGCAAGGTCGAGGAGCTGCGCAGCTTCGAGCGCGAGTACCGCAGCCGTCTCAAGCTCTACCTGGAGAACCAGCTCGCCGAGCTGAACGTCGCGGGTGAGGGCAGCGGAGGCTTCCCGATCGTGGGCGCCGCCCCCGCCATGGCTCACGCGGTCGCCCCGGGCGCGCCGCAGCAGATGGGCGCCGCCCCCAACCCGTTCGGCCAGGAGCCCTCGCAGCACTCCGGCGCCTTCCCCGGTCCCGACGGCCCCCACAACGACCGCCGGTAAGCAGTGGCGGGTCCCCGCAGGGACCCGGTAGCTCGGAGAACCCCCCGTGATCCTCATCAGTGCCGCCCTGGTCCTCGCCGCGATCGTCCTGCTCATCGCGGGCGTTGTGCTGGGGACTCCCCCTCTCGTGATGTGGTCGATCGTCGTCAGCGTGTTGTCGGCGGTCTGCCTGCTGATCGGGGCACTGCTGAGGCGCCACGAGCTGTTCCCGGCCGGTGGGCGTGCCGCCGAGGGAACAGCTCCCACCCCCCAGGGTTCGTCCGTGCCCCAGCTCGCGCACGTCGGTGCCGTGAGCGGGGCGTACGGCGGCGCCCTTGCCGGGGCACCGGCGCATCCGGTGGCGACGCCGCTGGTGGCGGCACCACCGGTCGCACAGCACGGGGTAGCAGCACATGGGGCACCACCCCCGCAGGCCTTTCCCGCCCCGCCTCCGCAGCGGACGGGACCGGTCACGCGGCCTTCGGCCGGTTCCGGCCGGGGCCTCGCCCCCGACGCGATCGTCCTCGTGATTCCCGGGCGCAAGCGCTTCCACCTGGCGACCTGCCGCCAGCTCGCCGGACGCGAGACCGAGGAGCTCACCCACGAGGAGGCCCGCGAGGAGGGCTTCACGCCCTGCACCACCTGTCTCCCCGACGCCTCCGTCCGTACGGCGGAGCCGGAGGAGACCACACCCCGCGACGCGTCTCGCGACGACGCCGCCCGAGACGCCGAGCGCGACGAGAGCCCGCGCGCGCACGCCGCTTCCGCGGCCACCGCGCCTTCCGGCCGGACCTCAGGCACGAGCGACCAGGAATCGCCCCGTCCCACGCCCGCTGACCGAGAGCCGTCACGGTTCCCTCAGCCCGGCGTCCCGGGGCCACGCCTGCCCGAGTCGTCCGCTTCCACCACGTCAGGCGCGGCCACGGGTGCCGCGGCCGGTGACACAGCGGCGGCCGATCCGGCCGCGTCCGGCCCTTCGGCACCCGACGACAGGCCGTCCGGCGGCGAGCCGGCCGATGACGAGGCGCGGGAAGAGTCTCCCGAGACGCCGGGGAAGGCGTCGGAAAAGAGCGGCGGCCCCGCCGAGGCAGACCGGCCCGGCGGCCCGGCGGCCGACACGGCGTCGAAGAGCGAGGCATCCGCCCGGACCGAAGGCGGCACCGGCGGCAAGGACGACGGGCACACACCGGTCGACTGGTTCGGCCGGGGCACGTCACGGCCGTCCGGCTCCACCTCTCCGGCGGCCGGGTCCTCCACCGGCACGCCCCAGTCCTCGGCCGCTCCCTCGCCCTCCACCGAGACCTCCACCAAGACTTCCACAGCGTCGTCCGGATCCTCCGTATCGTCCTGGCCTTCCGCCACGTCATGGTCCGCACCGGCGTCGGGCCGTACGGACGACGAGACGGACGAATCGCTCACCGACACCGCGGAGCACGACTGGTTCAGGCCCGGCAGGGTCTCCCGGCCGTGGGACCCCGCACGAGCCAAGGCCGCCGCCGAAGACGCCGCGAAGCAGGCCCCGCCGTCCCGGGACGGCGAGTCCGGCGCGACCGACTCCGGGGACGAGACGCCCGGCGCGACCGCGTCTTCGCCGCGGAAGGCCGCCTCTTCCCGGGCGGACGACGGGCAGGCCCCCGACGACCAGAACGACTCCGGTGCGGACGCGCAAGCGCCGTCTTCCGAGGAGACCCCCACGCCCCCGCGTGCGGGGGTCGGAAAGCCGGTGGAGCCGGCGGAGACCCCCGGATCCGGGCGCGCCGGATCCGCGGCCTCAGCCGGCTCCACCTCCGGCTCCACGGCTGCCGCCTCCCAGCCGGACCGGCCGGCCACGAGCGCGGCCCGCTCCGGAGCCTCCGCGCCCGCGCGCGAGAAGGACGATGCCGCCGCGGCGGCCTCCGGCGGAAAGCCGGCCGCCCCCGGTGAAGCCGGCACGGACAAGACGAACAAGACCGGTGCGAACGCGACGGCATCGGACACGGCCGCCACGGACAAGAGCGGCACAGACAAGACCGGCGCCGGCAAGAGCGGCGAAGGCCGCGACGAGGCCGGGAGCGAAGAGGGCCGTGCCGCAGCCTCGGGCAAGCCTTCCGCAGAAGAGGACCCGTTGGTACGGGTCATGATCGGCACACGGCGCTACCACTCCGCCGGTTGCCCCCTGCTCGGCGGGCTGGGCGACTCGGACGTCGAGACCATGACGCGGTCCGCGGCCGACGAGACCGGTCTCACCCCCTGCTCGGTCTGCCAGAACGACTGATCGCCCGGGGCGTCGGCCCCACGCCTGAGCGCGGTCGAGCATCGGCTCCCGGGAATCCACCCGTCCTGCAGGCCCGTCGCAGTGTCGACAGCATGTCCATATGGGGCGACGCCCGGTCCGCACTGTACCGGTGCCCGAGTGGTCTGGGTGTCGCCGGATCGTCTGAGCTGAGGAAACGTCACGGTCGCAGGCTGTTTGACACGCCCGCGAGGTGGACGTGCGAGAAGGAACTCGCGGCATCCCGCCCGCCCTCGCCCTGGCGGGCGGGGTGGTTGTCACGGTGACCCGCCGCTGCATCTGGCGAGCCCGGCTGAGCGGGGCCGCCGGGTGGCCTCCTGCCGCGTGATCGGACATGCGAGGGGGGCCGGTCGGCGACCGGCCCCCTCTTTGTCGTGAGGATCAGGCCTTGCGGAGGCGGAAGGACAGGCCGAGGTCGGCGTCCTCGTGGACCGGCAGGTCCTCGTCCGGGGCGCCCTCGGTGATGCTCTCCGCCAGCACCTCCTCGGCGACGGCGGAGCCGCCCTCGCGCAGCGCCTCGGCCAGCTCGCCGTCCGCCGACCACCACAGGTGGATGCGGTCGGTGATGGACAGGCCGGTGGACTTGCGGGCCTCCTGGACGAGCCGGATCACGTCGCGGACCAGGCCGGCCCGGCGCAGCTCGTCGGTGATCGTCAGGTCCAGCGCCACGGTCTCGCCGGTGCCGGTGTCGACCGCGCCGGTCTCCACCGCCCAGCCCGACTTCGGCTGCTCGGTCACGATCACGTCGTCCGCGCCCAGCTCCACCGTGCCCAGCTCGGCGGCCTCGACCGTCGCGGTCCCGCCCGAGCGCAGGGCGCGGGCCAACGCGGTCGGGTCGGCGGCCGACACGGCGGCGGCGACGAGCTTGGTCTGCGAGCCGAACCGCTTGCCGAGGCTGCGGAAGTTGGGCTTGACCGTGAACGTCACCAGGTCGGCGGAGAACCCGGACAGGTCCTCGAGCCGCTGCACGTTGAGCTCGTCGGCGATCAGATCGCGCAGCTCGCCGGGGAGCGTGGCCCAGCCGGGGGCGCCGACCAGCGCCCGGCCGAGCGGCTGGCGGGTCTTCACCGACGACGAGGCGCGGGCCGAACGGCCCAGCTCGACCAGGCGGCGCACCAGCGCCATCCGCTCCGACAGCTCGGGGTCGAGCAGCGCGGTGTTCACCTCGGGCCAGGTGGCCAGGTGCACCGACGACGGGGCGTCCTTGTCGCGCAGCACGTCCCACAGGTAGTCGGTGATGAACGGCACGAGCGGGGCCATGAGCCGGGTGACGGTCTCCAGGCACTCGTACAGCGTGGCGAAGGCCGACTCCTCGCCGGACCAGAAGCGGCGGCGCGAGCGGCGGACGTACCAGTTGGACAGGTCGTCCAGAAACTCGGTGAGCCGGCGACCGGCCCGGGCCGTGTCGAAGTCGTCCAGCGCGGCGGTGACCTCCGCGACCGTGCGGTGCAGCTCCGCCAGCGCCCACCGGTCGATCAGCGGCCGCTCGGCGTACGCCGGGGCCTCGGCCATCCGGGCCGGGGACCACGACTCGGCGTTGGCGTACAGCGTGAAGAACGACGCGGTGTTCCAGTAGGTCAGCAGGACCTTGCGGACGATCTCCTCGAGCGCGGCGTGGCCGATCCTGCGCGGGGCCCAGGGCGACCCGGAGGTGGCCATGAACCAGCGCAGGGCGTCGGCGCCGTGCTGGTCCATCAGCGGCAGCGGCTGCAGGACGTTGCCCAGGTGCTTGCTCATCTTGCGGCCGTCCTCGGCGAGGATCAGGCCGAGGCACAGCACGTTCTCGTACGACGAGTGCCCGAAGACCAGCGTGCTGACGGTCATCATCGAGTAGAACCAGCCGCGGGTCTGGTCGATCGCCTCGCAGATGAACTGGCCGGGGAAGGAGCCGTCGAAGACGTCCTTGTTGACCAGCGGGGCGCCCCACTGGGCGAACGGCATCGCGCCCGAGTCGTACCAGACGTCGATCACGTCGGGCACCCGGCGCGCCTGCGCGCCGCACGTGGGGCAGGGGAAGGCGACGTCGTCGACGTACGGCCGGTGCGGGTCGAGCCCGGTCAGGTCACGGCCGGCCAGCTCGCCCAGCTCCTTGAGGGAGCCGACGCAGGTGACGTGCTCCTCGTTCTCCGAGCAGATCCACAGCGGCAGCGGGGTGCCCCAGTAGCGCGACCGCGACAGCGCCCAGTCGACGTTGTTGCGCAGCCACTCGCCGTACCGGCCGTGCTTGATCGTCTCGGGGAACCAGTTGGTGCGCTCGTTCTCGGCGAGCAGCTTGTCCTTGATCGCGGTGGTCCTGATGTACCAGGACGGCAGCGCGTAGTACAGCAGCGGGGTGTGGCAGCGCCAGCAGTGCGGGTAGCTGTGCTCGAAGTGCTCGCCGCGGAACAGCAGCCCGCGCTCGCGGAGGTCGCCGGTCAGCGGCTCGTCGGCGTCCTTGAAGAACAGCCCGCCCACGAACGGCACGTCCGGCAGGAAGCGGCCGTCCGGGCCGATCGGGTTGACCACCGGCAGGCCGTACCGCTTGCAGACCGCCATGTCGTCGGCGCCGAAGGCGGGGGCCTGGTGGACCAGGCCGGTGCCGTCCTCGACCGTGACGTACGTGCCGAGCACGACGTAGTGGGCGTTCTCGATGTCCACCAGGTCGAAGGGGCGCCGGTAGGCGGTGTGCTCCAGCTCCGCGCCCTTGTAGGTGGCCAGCACCTCGGCGTCCTCGCCGAGGACCCGCCGCAGCAGCGGCTCGGCCACCACGAGCACCTCCTCGCCGCGCCGGGCCGCGACGTACGTCACGTCGGGGTGCACGGCGACCGCGGTGTTGGACACCAGGGTCCAGGGGGTGGTGGTCCAGATCAGCAGCGACGCGCCCAGCTCGGCCAGGGGGCCGGAGACGGCGGGCATGCGGACGTACACCGACGGGCTGGAGACGGTCTCGTAGCCGCCCGGCTGGCCGAGCTCGTGGTCGGACAGCCCGGTGCCGCACCGCGGGCAGTACGGCGTGATGCGGTGGTCGCGGAACAGCAGGCCCTTGTCCCAGACGACCTTGAGCGACCACCAGACGGCCTCGACGTACTGGGGGTCCATGGTGCGGTAGGCCTGGGACATGTCGACCCAGTAGCCCATCCGCTCGGTCATCTCCTCGAACGCGTCGACGTGCCGCAGCACCGACTCGCGGCAGCGCGCGTTGAACTCGGCGATGCCGTACGACTCGATCTCGGGCTTGCCGGACAGGCCGAGTTCCTTCTCCACGGCGACCTCGACCGGCAGGCCGTGGCAGTCCCAGCCGGCCTTGCGGGGGACGTGGTAGCCGCGCATCGACTTGTAGCGGGGGAAGACGTCCTTGAACACGCGGGCCTCCACGTGGTGGACGCCCGGCATGCCGTTGGCGGTCGGCGGGCCCTCGTAGAACACCCAGGACGGGCCGCCGGCGTTCTGTTCCAGGGAGCGCTCGAAGACCTTCCCGTCCCGCCAGCGTTCGAGGATCTCGTGTTCGAGGGCCGGCAGGTCGACCTGCGCGGGAAGTGAGCGGAAGTAGTGGGAAGACATCGTCGGGCGGGACCTCCACGCGGTGAGCTGGCAGGGCTGCTGACAGCGCTACTGACATGGCGCGAAGGGACGAAGCCGTGGACGGCTCCGCGGTACCACCCTTCTTGACGTCCGGATCAAGTGCCGGGCGCCCTCTCGTTTTCATTCCGCTGCCGGTTCTACTCGGCCTGACGGCCTTTCTTCCGGCGGCTCCGGGGTGATCTTCCCTTCGCGGCCCGCCCCGGGCTCACACCGTCCCCGGGTCGCTGAGCGGGCGGATGCGGAGGTACTCGTCCCCATCAACGCCTTGCAGACTAAGACGATAACGCAACCCGGCCGGAAGGGCTTCCCGATATGCGCTTGGCGATCAGAGTGAGACCCGGCTCCTCGCGGGAATACGTGGGAGGAACATATGGAGACTCCGCGCTTGTTGTGAGGGTGTGCGCCCCGGCGGTCGACGGAAGGGCGACGGAGGCGGCCCTGCGGGCCGTCGCCTCGGCCTTCGGCGTCCGCAGAGGCGACGTGCGGCTGGTATCCGGCAGTACGAGTCGCGACAAAGTGATCGAAATAGAGGGTGACGAGGAGAAGCTGGCCGAATGCGTCACCCGGTTACGGGTGGGGTAAAAGCCTCGGCGAGTCCGTTGCCGATCCGTTATCGCCGACCTAGTCTGCCCGGACCGGCTCGAAGCGTACTTCGAAGGTTCCGGGCTCGAAACAAGGGGTTCCTGGGGTCGAAGGGTCCAAGGGCGAAGGGGAGGCCCGCAATGACGACGCGCACGGCGAGAACCGCTACCAGTGACGACGTCTGGTCCGAGGAGGAGCTCGCCGAGGTCCGCAAGCGGCTGCGGCGCGAGATCCAGGAGTTGCAGGCCGACATCGCCAGGGCGGAGGAACAGCTCGCGTCCGGGGACGTGAGCCAGGGCGCGGGGGACGATCCGGCCGACGCCGGGGCCAAGACGTATGAGCGCGAGCGTGAGATCGCCCTTACCCTGAATGCGCGCGACCTGCTCGCGCAGAACGAGCGGGCGATCGCCCGCGTCGAGGCAGGGACTTACGGAGAGTGCGAATCGTGCCACAAGCCGATCGGCAAGGAGCGCCTGCGGGCATTCCCGAGGGCGACGCTGTGCGTAGCGTGCAAGCAGCGGGAGGAGCGCCGCTGAGCGATGAGGCGGCCAGGGCCCGCCGGGCGCGGAGGATCGCTCTCCTGGGCGTCGTCGCCGCGGTCGTGTACGTGCTCGACCAGGTCAGCAAGTTCCTCGTCGTGGAGTTCCTGGAGCACGAGGACCCGGTCACCGTCGTGCCCGGCGCGCTGGTGCTGACCGTGATCCGCAATCCCGGTGCCGCGTTCAGCATCGGCACCGGGATGACGATCGTGTTCACCGTGATCGCGCTGGCCGTCGTCGTGGCGATCCTGCGTACGGCGCGGAAGCTGCGCAGCCTGCCCTGGGCGATCACGCTCGGCCTGCTGCTCGGCGGGGCGGTCGGCAACCTGACCGACCGCATCTTCCGGTCGCCGGCTCCGTTCCAGGGGCACGTGGTCGACTTCATCCAGGTGTTCCCGGTCACCCGGTTCCCGGTGTTCAACCTCGCCGACTCGGCCATCGTGTGCGGCGGCGTGCTCGCCGTGCTCCTCGCCTGGCGCGGCTACCAGATCGACGGCACCCGCGAGACGGACGAGCCGGGGGAGGAACGCGCCGGCGGCCGCGCGGAGGAGCGGGCCGATGGGTGACCAGCGCAGCCTTCCGGTGCCCGACGGCCTGGACGGCGAGCGCGTCGACGCCGCCCTGGCCCGGCTGTTCGGCTTCTCCCGCACCCGCGCGGCCGAGCTGATCGCCTCGGGGGACGTGCTGGTCGACGGCGCCGTCCCGGCCAAGTCCGACCGCGTCCACGCCGGAGCCTGGCTGGACGTGACGATCCCGCCGCCCCCCACCACGCCGATGCCCGTGGCGGAGCCCGTGCCGGGCATGGCGATCCTGTACGAGGACGACGACATCGTGGTGGTGAGCAAGCCGATCGGGGTGGCGGCGCACCCGACCGTCGGGTGGACCGGCCCCACCGTGATCGGCGGCCTCCTCGGCGCCGGCCACCGGGTGTCCACGAGCGGCGCGGCCGAGCGCCAGGGCATCGTCCACCGGCTCGACGCCAACACCACCGGCGTCATGGTCGTGGCCAAGAGCGAACGGGCCTACTCGCACCTCAAGCGGGCGTTCAAGGAGCGCACGGTCGACAAGCGCTACCACGCGCTCGTCCAGGGCCACATGGACCCGCTGCGGGGCACCGTGGACGCCCCGATCGACCGGCATCCGTCCGGAGACGGGCGCTTCGCCGTGGTGGCCGGGGGCAAGGACTCGATCACGCACTACGACACAATCGAGGCGTTCCGGGCGGCGTCGCTGCTCGACATCAAGCTGGAGACCGGCAGGACCCACCAGATCCGGGTCCACATGTCCGCGCTCAGGCACCCGTGCGTGGGAGACATGCTGTACGGCGCCGACCCCACCTTGGCCGCCCGCCTCGGCGTGAGCCGGCAGTGGCTGCACGCGGTGTCGCTGTCGTTCGAGCACCCGGTGACGGGGGAGTGGATGACCTTCACCAGCGACTACCCCGCCGACCTGGCCCGCGCGCTGGAGATCCTCTCGGACGAGGGCTGACGCCGGCCGGTCCGATCGCTACAGGGGCGCGAAGGTGCGTTCGAAGACCCTGAAGTAGGACAG
The DNA here is from genome assembly GCF_014647835.1 of Microbispora rosea subsp. aerata. Taxonomy (GTDB): domain Bacteria; phylum Actinomycetota; class Actinomycetes; order Streptosporangiales; family Streptosporangiaceae; genus Microbispora; species Microbispora aerata. Next base: position 191,555 of record NZ_BMPY01000002.1, on the reverse strand, counting down.
GCCGGACGTCCACCGGGAGTCGGCGGCCTGCCAGTAGAGGGCGACGCAGCGGCCGTCGCCGAGCCGGAAGGCCCGGTCGAGCACCCGCACCCTGCCGTCGGCGGTGGTCGTGTGGGTGAACTCCCAGTCCGCGGCCGGGACGCCGAGGTATTGACGGGACGTGAGGCCGATGCGCTCGTAGCCGCGCAGCAGGCCCTTCTTCGTCGAGGTCGCCTCGACCGTCCGCAGGGCGGCCATCGGGTCCGTGGTCTCCCACGGGGTGAAGTCGACCTGCAGGTAGTCGCGGCCGCGCGGGTGGTGGAAGCGCACGCGGGTGGCCTCCCGCCCGAACGGGACCCAGCCGGCGGGCAGGGCGATCGAGAAGCCCAGCGAGTCAGTGTGGATCTTCCATCCTCGCGGCAGCGAGCCCGTCGCCGGCCTGTCCGCCGTCGGCGTGGGGCGTTCCCGCGGCGGCTCCTCCGCCGGCGTGTCCGACGGCTGCGCGTACGGCTCACGGGGGCTCTGCCCGGTGTCCGCCGGGGTGGGACGGGCGTCTCCCGACGGCTGATCCGGGCCCGGGGTCTCGGCGCCCGACGCCGTGACGTCCCCGGCCTTGTTCCCGGTCAGCGTCCGGTAGCCGAACCAGCCGCCGGTGACGACGGCCACGAGCAGCAGCGGCACCAGGACGAGCAGGGTCGTCCTGCCGCCGCGCCGCGCGCCCGGCGCGGCGTGCGCGTTTCCCGACGGGGCGGCCGGGCCGCCGGGATGGCCCGGGTTTGTGGCGGCGCCACTCATGGCCGCGCCGGCCCCGGGGCCGGTGGGCGCGTGCCGACCCGCGCCCGCGGGCCATGCGCCGGGGCCGCCGGGCTCGGGCCGGGCCTCCGCGGGAGCGGGCGCGGCGGACCCCGGGGCCGTCATGGCGGCGTTGAGCAGCGCGGCGGCCTCGGCCGCGCCGATCCGCCGGGCCGGGTCCTTGCGCAGCAGCCCTTCGAGCACCGGGGTCAGCGCGCCCGCCCGCCGGGGCGGGGCCGGCTCGTCGTGCAGGATCGCGGCCAGCGTGGCCACGGGGGTGTTGCGCTCGAACGGCGTTGTGCCCTCGACCGCGGCATACAGCGTCGCGCCGAGGGACCACAGGTCGGACTCGGGGGTCGCCGGGTCGCCGTTCAGCCGCTCGGGCGGCATGAACGCGGGGGTGCCGGTGATGCCGCCGGTCATGGTCAGCGCGGCCTCCTCCGGCATCGTCGCGATGCCGAAGTCGGTGAGCACCACCCGGGTCTCCCCGTTGAGCAGCACGTTCTCCGGCTTCACGTCCCGGTGGAGCACCCCCGCGGCGTGCGCGGTGCACAGCGCGTCGAGCACCTGCAGGCCGATCGCGGCGACCCGGGCGGGCGGGAGCGGGCCCTGCTCGCGCAGCACCTGGCCGAGCGACCGCGACCGCACGAGCTGCATCACGATCCAGGGACGGCCGTCCTCCTCGATCACATCGTGGACGACGACGACGTTCGGGTGGTCGATGCGGCCCGCCGCCCGCGCCTCGCGGATCGTGCGCCGGTTGAAGGTCTCCCTGTCCTCTTCGGAGGTGGGGTGGTAGAGCACCTCTTTCACGGCCACCGCACGGTCGAGCAGGTCGTCGTGGGCACGCCAGACGACGCCCATGCCCCCGCGGCCGATCGGTTCGAGCAGGCGATATCTGCCCGCTAACCGACGCTCCTCGTCCACCCTGTCCTCCTCGAAACCACCATGAATGGTCCCACAGCCCGGCCGGCGCCCGTTCGCGTCGCGTTTCCGCATCGGCTCCGGCGCCGCGGGCGCGCGGTCGGTCCTTTCCGGTACGCCCGTCGCGACGCGGGTGGCGGCCCTTTCCGGCGGGTGCTCGGCGTCGTCGCGATCCGTAACCGGGCGAACAGGGGCGAACCCGATGCCCAGTTGTTATCGGACGTTACAAAAGAGCGATTCGGTCGTCCATAACAAGACTGAAGTGCGCAAACGCCGCGCTCACAGTTTCCGTTCGACCGTCGTTACATTTAGTGGCAGTTTGTCCGGTCTTTCCCTTCTAATACTGTCCGCAGGGTCTTTGTCGTTTCCGGACGGGTGCTCCCCCGAGACATTTCCCGTCCCTTGCCTGGAGGCGAGGTGCGGTTACGCACGACGTCGTGCGGAAGATCCCCCTATGGCATGGCGCTCGGCGTCGCGGTCCTGGTCTCGGCCGCGCTCACGCTGACGCCCGCGTCCCCGGCGCAGGCCAAGCCGCAAGGCGGCGCGCATCGCCGCCGACTCGCCCGCCATCGTGTGGATCGCCGGCAACGTGCACGGCGGCGAGAAGAGCGGCGCCGACGCCGCGCTGAAGACTCTGTACGAGCTGGCCGCCGGCCTGTCCTGCGACGTCGTCAAGCGCAACGACAACCTGGTCACGGTAATCCTCCCGACCCAGAACCCGGACGGCCGGTGACGTGACGGTCCCCGAAGGGGCCTACTGGATCCCCATGAACCAGCCGCAGAAGCACTGGATCCAGGCGGTCATGGGGGAGGACCCGTACGTTCCGTTCCCGTACTTCTACGACGTCTCCTCGTGGAGCAACCCGCTGCTGGCGGGCGTGAACGCCGTCTCCACCGGCGACACGCTGTCGCCGAAGGCCGAGCTCGTACTCCTAGCCGATGGACTCCGCCGCCGCCTCCGAGCTGACCTTCCGGCTGCTCGGCGCGGGCGTGCCGCTCACGCGTGACGTCGCCACCGGGGTCGTCAGCCTGCCCGCCTCGGCGATGAAGCGCGGCGAGCTGGACACGCCGGCCCGCTCGCTGGGCGTGACGGTCGAGGGCGGCCCCGTCCCGGCCTCCGGCGCCGCGCTGCGCACCCCCGACGTCGGCCTGTTCGCCGGCACCGGCGTCTCCACCACCTCCGGGTCGTACGGCGAGGCCCGCTACGTGCTCGGCGACCGCTGGGGCCTGCGCCTCACGCCGGTGACCACGGCCGACATCAACGGCAACACCCCGGCCTTCACCGAGCGGACCGTCCTGCTCGTGCCCGACGGCAGCAGCTCGAACGGCGGGCTGACCGCGCAGGGCCTGGCCAACCTCGAGCAGTGGGTGGCCGCCGGCGGCACGTACGTCGGGCTGCGCAACGAGGGCACCCGGGTGGCCCGGGCGGCCGGCCTCACCTCTGCGACCGTAAAGGCCAAGCCGACCGGCTACCAGGTCATCGGCTCCCACTTCCGCGTGGACGTGGCGCAGGGCAGCCCGGTGTCGCTGGGCCGCCCGGCGGAGGACTTCCAGTTCGACAACGGCGACCCGATCCTCAACCCCAGCCAGACCGGGGTGAACGTGCTCACCTACCCCTCCGGCGACACGTTCTGGTCCAACGGCTACACGGTGGGCGCCGAGGCGCTCAAGGGCACCGTTTCCCTGGTCGACGAGCCGACCGGCGCGGGACACGCCGTGCTGTTCGCGTACAACCCGCTGTTCAGGGCGTATAACGAGAACGGCATCCACCCGCTCGCCAACGCGCTGCTCTACCCGGCGGGCACCCAGCGGCCGTCGCCCCAGGCGAAGCCGTGTGTCGCTCCGGACGAGCCGCGCGGCGCCGCGGCGGCGGCCGAGGAGCCGCCGAACCTCGGCGGGGAGTGGCGGCCGATCGTCATCCAGGTGGCCGACGCCGACCTGGCGCGGGCGCGGGCGGTGGTCGAGCGCTACACGGACACGGCGCGGACCGCGTCCGCGGACGGCTCGTCCTACATCACGATCCCGAATCCCGACGGCCTGTCCGCCGACGAGCACCCGTTCGTCCGCGACCTGGTCCGCGACCTCGGCGCGGCGGGCATCCCGCTCCGCTCCGTCGTCGCCTGATCCCACGCATGTCACCGGGCCGGGCGGCCGGTCTCCCCGGCCGCCCGGTCTGCCGCGAAAGGAACCTCATGACCTCGTCCCGTTCGCGCCGGGCGGCGCGGATCGGCGGCGCGGCCCTCGCGGCCGCGCTCCTCACCGCGACCCAGGCGACCGCCGCCTCCGCGGCGCCGGGCAACCCCGGGCAGCCGCGCTACTCCGCCGACGCCCCCTCGCTCGGCGACCCGTACTTCCCCGACCAGGGCAACGGCGGCTACGACGTGCGGCACTACGACGTCACGTTCTCCTACGACCCCGCGACCAGGGTCATGGACGCCACGACGGTGATCACCGCGGTCGCCACCCAGGACCTGGACCAGTTCAACCTGGACTTCCGCGGCCCGCGGATCAGCTCGCTCACGGTTGGCAAGCACCCGGCCGCGTTCACCCGCGACGGCCAGGAGCTCGTCGTCACCCCGCGGCCGAAGCTCAAGACCGGGGAGACCTTCACGGTCACCGTGTCGTACGCCGGGACGCCGCCGGTGATCACCGACCCCGACGGGTCGATCGAGGGCTGGGTGCCGACCGACGACGGCGTCTTCGTGCCGGGCGAGCCGCAGGGCGCCCCGGCCTGGCTGCTGTCCAACGACAGCCCGACGGACAAGGCGACGTTCACCTTCCGCGCGACCGTCCCCGAGGGCGTCACGGTCGTGGGCAACGGCCGCCTGGTGTCGAAGACGACCGCGAACGGCAAGACGACGTTCGTCTGGGACTCGGCCGAGCCGATGGCGACCTACCTCGCCACGGTGACCCTGGGGAACTTCGCCGTCAGCGAGACGACCACGCCGAACGGCATCCCGGTCTACACGGCCGTGGACCCGCGCCTGGTGACCCAGTCGGCCGCGGCAGTCGCGCGGATCCCCGACATCCTGGAGTATTTCTCCTCGATCTTCGGGCCGTACCCCTTCAACCAGGCGGGCGCCGTCATCGACCGCGCGCCGGGCGTCGGCTACGCCCTGGAGAGCCAGACCAAGCCGATCTTCTCCAGCGCGCCCAGCGTCGGCACGATGGCGCACGAGCTCGCCCACCAGTGGTACGGCGACAGCGTGAGCCTCGGCAAATGGTCCGACATCTGGCTCAATGAGGGCTTCGCGACGTACGCGACCTGGCTGTACACCGAGCACACCGGGGGCGCCACCGCGCAGCAGACGTTCGACGGCGCCGGCAACTACGGCCGGGCGGCGACCTCGTCGTTCTGGCAGATCGTCGCGGCCGACCCCGGCCCCGAGGACATGTTCGGAAACGTGCCGTACAACCGCGGCGCGATGACGCTGCACGCGCTGCGCGGAAAGATCGGCGACGCCGCGTTCTTCACGCTGATCAAGGAATGGGCGACCGGGCACCGGTACGGCAACGTGAGCACCGCCGACTTCATCCGGGCGGCGGAGAAGATCTCGGGCATGGACCTCACGGCGTTTTTCGACGTGTGGCTCTTCCAGAAGGGCAAGCCCACCTCCTGGTGATCCCGTCTGCGGCGGCTCCCGGCAGCGGGAGCCGCCGGTCCGGGACGTGAACGGTCCCGCAGCCCGGCGGACCTCGGCGATTCCGTGAAGGGGACGCCGGCCGTCGCCGGATGACGGCCTCCGGCTCCTCTGAATATCGATGTCGTTTTGCTTCGACAGCGGTGTTTACGCGGGACATAGCATGGCGACATGACCAACGATATGGAGATAAGGCAGGTAAATACGGAAGGCCGTTACCAAATACGGAACATCGTCCGTTATGTGATAGCCGACGTAGCTCCCGAAGAGCTGCCTTATCTCGATGGTCTCTGCCGATTCGATGACAAAACGATATTGCGGCGGCTGAAACGAGGGGACCGGTCGGACGAACCTCTCGGATTCGGCCTGGGTGACCTCGTCACGCTGCTGACGCCCATTTTGTGGCTGGCGCTGGAGGAGACCGCGCGTCGCGCGGCGGACGCCGCGGTCGACGGCGCCGTCAGGCAGGGGAAGGCCGGGCTCCGCCGGATCTTCAAACGGCGGAAAGAGCCCATGACGGTGCCTCCGCTCACCCCCGAGCAACTGGCCGACCTGCGGCGCCGGGTCATCGAGGTGGGCGCCCGCCATGGTCTGGAACTGCCGGCGGCCGAACGGCTCGCGGACGCGCTGGTGGTGAGACTGGTGCTGCCCGACGGGGATCGCCCCGCGTTCGGTCCGGCGCGAGGCGATGCCGGACAGGCCGGGGACGACGCGACGGGCGGCCTTCCGGAGCCGCATGTCTGACCTCCCGCTCGATCCCACGGCCGCCGCGCCCGCCGGTCCGCGCGTGGACCAGCGTGTGCTGAACGCGGGGACGACCATGCGCTTCGTGCTGCTGCTCGTCCTGATGCTGGCCAGCAGTGCGTGGATGCTGCGGTCCGTCGTGGGTTTCGGCACCTCCAACATGTGCGCGTATGCGGCGGGAGCCGACCTGCTCGACGGCGATTACGTCACCATCGTGGCCGCTCTCCTCGACCAGTACGACGCTCTGCAGGCATGTGAAGCCCGGCACGGTCCGGGAGCGCTGGGACAGTGGCTTTACGCCGGGATGTTCCTCCTGCTCCTGGCCGCCGCCGGAACGCTCTTGTGGGTGCTGCCGCTCTGGAAGGGGCGCCCCGGGCGAGTCGTTCCCGTCGAGATGGTGGACAGCCGGGGTGACCTGCGCGCCGAACTGGCGGCCCTCGTCGCGGCCGCAGGGCTGGCCCGCGCCCCCCGCTTCGTCGTCGCCTCGGGAAAGGCCGGGGCGAACGCCGTGACCTTCGGGCGTCCGGGCCGCTACATCATCAGTCTGAACGACGGGCTCGTCGTCCGCAGGGCGGCCGATCCCAGGGGCTTCCGGACCATCGTCCTGCACGAGCTCGCCCACATCCGCAACGGCGATGTGACGATCGCCTATGCCACCGTCGCTCTTTGGCGGGTGTTCGTCGTCGTGGTCCTCCTGCCCTACCTGGTGAGGACGGTGGAGATCCTGGTGCGGCTGCCGCCGGAGCTGCGGCGGGGAGAGCTGCCCCTGGCCACCCGTAATCTGCTGCTGGCGGCTTTCATGGTGGTGCTGGTCTACTTGGCGCGCGCCGACGTGCTCCGCAGCCGCGAGATCTACGCGGACCTGGACGCGCTGGCCTGGGGTGGTGACGCCGAGACCTGGAGACGCAGGTCCGCCGCGGAGGGCCGGCCCGGGCGAGTCCAAGCGTTCGCGAGGTTCGCCCGGCTGTGGAGCACGCATCCGAGCTGGAATCTGCGCCTGCGGTCTCTCACCGACCCGGCCGCGCTGTTCGACCTGCAGGCGCTGCCGGTCTTCCTCGCCGGGGCCGCCACGTGGCTCATCATGCACCAGCTCTTCCCACGTGGGCTGGCTCAGTGGAGCGGCAAGCAAATCGACACGCTGGCGACGCCGGTGGCGGCGGCGGTGCTGACGGGCATCGTGGGTGTCGCCGTGTGCCGGTCGGTCACCCACGCGGTGCTCACGTCGCGCCGGGTTCCGTCCGGACTGAGGACAGGGCTGTGGCTGGGGGCGGGTCTGGCCGTGGGGGAGCTGACCACGAACCGCCTTGCGGTCAACCAGTGGGCCCCGCCGCACCCGGAGGCCCTGCTGCTCGTCGTCTTCGCCGCGGCCCTGGTGACATGGTGGACCGCCCAGTGCGCCGAGCTGTGGGTCAGGGCGTGGCGATGGGGCTCGATACGGCTGGGCACGATGGTGGTCCTGGCGGCGACCTGGCTGCTGTTCGCCGCCTTGCTCCACTGGTGGAACCTGTTCGACACCGCCTACGCGTACGGCTGGCTGTTCGACACCTCCGACGCGGCCGTGCAGTTGTTCCTTTCCCGTTCCGGCATGACGGCATCGGAGATCGTCCCCGCGGTCGTGACGGCGTTCGTCGTCGTCGGCAGTGTCGCCTCAAGCCCCTTGGAGGTCTCGGCGGTGTCGGTGCTGTGGCTGGTCCCGCTCCTGGGATGGGCGCTCGGCCCGGCCAGGGGCGTCCCCGGGTGGGTGAGCAGGGCTCTGAAGGGCGCACGGGTGCCGACCATGATCGGGGCGCCGCATGTCGACCTGCGACGGCCGCTGCTGATCTCCGCGCTCACCGGCGTGTGCTCCTGGGGGGTGTTCACGGCCGCCATGGCGTCGATGCACCTGTGGAGCCCGATCGGGGGAGCCTCCCAGCGCGTCCTCGTGAGCATGGTGCTGTGCGCTCTGATCGTAGTGGTCACCGCCCTGGTCGTCGCTGTGGTCGTCGCCGTGCTCACCGAGCGCTACCAACTGCTCGCCGCGCTGGTCAGCGGTGGCGCCGCCGCCGTGATCGCCGGTGTGGGGATCTTTTTTCTCCTGGGGACCAGCGGCTGTGTCCCGCTATTGCGCACGTCAGCCGTGTCCTGTTCCTGGCCCTCTGGAACGGCCTGGCGAGGCGTTTCCTTTCTGCTCTTCTACGCGTTGGTCGCCGCGCTGCTGATCGTGGCGGCCGTCGCCGCGCCGGTCGCCGCCCTGCGCGAGCGGTGCCGGAGGGAAGCCCCCGCTCCGGTGCCGACAGCCGTCAGCCGGGTCCGCGGCTTCGACGCTCGCCGCGTCGTCGCCGCCGTGCTCACCGTGGTCAGCGTCGGTTCCACCACCGCCTTTCTCGCGGTGTGGCACTCAGGACCCCCATCGAGGCGCCACCTCGAATTCGCGGATCTCGTCAGCGTCCGCCAGCCGACACCGTCGCCACAGGTCCGCACGCTGCAGGCAGCGGCATGGTTCCATAGCGGTGGAGGGGAACTGGTGGACGACATCCTCGACGCCTACCAGCGTGCCGGGAGCGCCCTCCCCGAGGCCACCGACCCCTCTCGCCGGCTCGACGAGGCACGTCTGCGCGGGGCGTGCACGGACATCCACACGACCGCACGGCGATCCGACACCTTCTTCCGGGTGCCGGATCGGCAGAGCCAGGAGCTGTGGTCGCGGGGGCTCGACCGGCTGGAGAAGGCGGCCGGCGACTGCTTGCGCGTTTTGGACGAGGGAGACCATACCCTCCTCGTAAGGACGGTGAATGAGTTTTCCGCCACGATCAACGAGACCCTCCTCCCCGTCATGAGGCGGCTGATCTCCATCACCCGCGCCGGCATAGCGTCCCAGTGACGTGACCGGAGGCCACGGCAGCCGAAGCGTGGGCTACATCCGGTGTCGTCGGCTGCTTCTCTCCGCCCTCCGGGCCGTATCTCTCGACAGGACGGATGCGACCGGGCGGCGGCGATCACCCGCCGCGCGCCGGACGGCCGGTTCCGGGGTCCCCTCGGCCAATCCCCGTGAACCCGTACGGGCTCAGGGGCGCAGCAGACTCGTCAGGGCGTGCCCGAGCGCGGCGGGTGTCGTGACGGGCGACGGCCAGGCGACCCTGACCAGATGGCCGGGCCCCGGCCGCAGGGTGGCGCCGTAGCGGTCCAGCTCCCACAGCCATGCCTCCGTGGCCGGTTCCCCGGTCAGCCGCTCCGCCGCCTCCCTCACCTGCGCGGAGTGCGACTCGTTGACGTGGCGGACCATCCGCTCGGCCTGGGAGAGCAGCGGATCGGGGGCCGAGGCGAGGTAGCTCTCGGCGTCCAGCACGCCCGACTCCTGGCCGGTCAGATAGATCACGTGGGAGACGTCGACGCGCAGCAGCGCCGGAGCGCCGCCCTCGACGGCCTCGAACAGGTCCTCGTCGGGGCACGCCTCCGCGATGGCGACGGCCGTGGCGCGCGCCTGCGCGGCGGGCACGGGCTGGGTCCACCCGCGCACCTTGAGCAGGGCGCGGGGCCGTTCGGCGTCGCCGATCCGCCTGCTCACCGTGAGATCGACGGTCACCAAGGTCTCCGCGGGCGCGCCGTGCAGGATCTCGCCGGGCTTGACCAGCAGCACCGGCCGGCCTTCGCCGTCCACGCCGCCGCGTGCGACGGCCGCGGGCACGGCGGACCCGGCGACGGAGACGTGCGTGGGCGCGGCCAGCGCCGCGAGAGATCGCACGCGTTCGGGGACGGGGGGAGCGGTGACCGGACGCCGCATGGGAAGCTCCTCGCATGAGTAGGTTAGCCTTACCTTAGTAAGGCATACCTAACTTGAAAAGAGGGCGTCATGCGCTATACGGGACCGAAGGTGCGGCTGTCGCGACGGGCGGGCGTGCCGCTCACCCGCAAGGCGGTGAAATACTTCGAGGCCCGGCCCTACCCGCCCGGGGAGCACGGCCGCAAGACCAACCGGCGCAACACCGGCGACTACGGCCTGCGGCTGCTGGAGAAGCAGAAGCTCCGCTGGTACTACGACGTGTCGGAGCGCCAGCTCCGCCGTTACTGGGACCTCGCCGTCCGCCGTCCCGGGCGGTCGGGGGAGGAGCTGCTGGTCCTCCTGGAGACCCGGCTCGCCTCGCTCGTCCTGCGGGCCGGCCTGGCGCCGTCGATCTACGCCGCCCGGCAGTACGTGAACCACGGGCACATCACGGTGGACGGCCGCAAGGTCGACATCCCCAGCTACCAGGTCAAGCCGGGCCAGTCGGTGGCCGTACGCGACCGGTCGACGCGGATGCAGCCGTTCGTGGCCGCCGCCGAGGGCACGTACGCGGACGAGCGGATCGCCCCCTACCTGGACGTCGACCACCGGAGGCTGCGCTTCACCCTGCTGCGCCGCCCGGCGCGCGAGGAGGTCGTGGTCCCGGTGGACGAGCAGCTCGTGGTCGAGCACTACTCCCGCTGACCACCCTCGGTGCGCCCGCGCCCTGTCGCCTGCTTACGGGGCTTGAACCTCCCGTCGCGGGAGGTCATAGCGTTCCGGGCATGGTCGGGGCAGACGACGCCGGACGGCGGTGGTCCATCGGCGAGCTGGCGCGGGCGAGCGGGACGACGGTGCGCGCGCTGCATCACTACGACGAGATCGGGCTGCTGAGCGCGAGCGAGCGTACGGACGCGGGGCACCGCCGATACACCACGCGCGACCTGCGGCGGTTGTACCGCATCCGCGCCCTGCGCGCGCTGGGGCTGTCGCTGGAGGAGATCGCGGGTGTCCTCGACGGCGCGGCGGACGACGCCGAGTCGATGCGCGCGCTGCTGGCGGCGCAGCTGCGCAGGCTCGACGAGCAGGCCGAGCTGATCGGGGCGCTGCGCGAGCGCATCCGCGGCCTGCTGCGGCAGGCCGGCGACCCGTCCGGCCCCGACCCGGACCGGTTGATGACCACGTTGGAGTTGATGTCGGTGTTCGAGACCTACTTGACCGAAGAGCAGCGCGAGCGGCTGGCCGAGCGCAGGGCCGCGCTGGGCGGCGAGGGCGTCGAAGCGGCCAAGCACGAGTGGAAAGGGCTGGTCGAGGAGGGTCTGCGGCTCCTGGAGACCGGCGTACCGGCGGAGGACGAACGCGCCCGCGACCTCGTACGCCGCTGGGACGCCCTCGCGGGCAGGTTCCACCCCCGCGGACCGGAGGGCGAGCGGACCAGGGCGGCGGTCCGGAGGATGTGGCAGGACAACAGCGCTGAGATCAGCCGCGGCCTCCCCTGGCCCGCGGAGCGGATGACCGCGCTGGTGGCCTACCTGGAGCAGGCCCGCCAGGCCGGCTGAGCGGGGTCTCCACGGCCCTCCGGGGGCCACCGCGCCGGAGCCTTGCGGCGGCGAAATGCTCGAGGGGTACTGCAAGATCGAGGTGCCTGCCGCCTCGGCGGGGCGGTGGCGATCGCGGTGAAGCCCTCGTCGGCGCCCGCAGCACGCGGCGCGGAATGGAGGGCGGGGAGACCCGCACCGGTCACGCGCCGGAGATCGGCGAGAAACGCCGTACGAGGCTGCGGCTCGCCGGAGTCCGCCGCCCGGGAATCCGGGATTCCTCTCCGGAGCGTTTTCAGCCGATGCAACATGAGCCGGAGCGCCGCGCCGAACGCGGCTGGCTCATACAGTGGAAGCAGCGGTGATCGCTCCCGCCGCTGTGGCCGGAGAGGGACCATCGTGACCAGTGCGCGGGCACGGGCGCCGGCACCGGCGGCCCGGTGTCCTTCCCCCTCCGGCCGCACGACGGGGTTCACATGACGCTGAGGATCGAGCGGACCATCCGATGGACCTTGGTGATCCTGGGAGCGATCACGGCGCTTCCGGCGCTCGCGCTGATCTCCCCGGGGCGGGCGCTTGAGGTCTCCTACGGCATCTCCCCGCCGTCCGACCCGATGGCGTTGGCGCTGCTCCAGCATCGGGGCATCCTGCAGGCGGCGCTGGGCGCGGCCCTCGTCTGGGCCGCGTTCCATCCGTCGGTGAGAGTCCCGGCGGCCGTGACGGCGATCGTCACCAAGTCCGTCTTCCTCGGCCTGATGGCGACCCTGCCCGCCGCGGTGAGTGCGGGTGCGACGCCCGGCATCCTGTTCGACATCGTCGCGGTCGTCCTGCTCGCGGCTGTCGCGCTCCATCACGTGCTGACGGGATCATCCGGGCGGGGCGGCGGGGACACGTTCGGCCCTGACCCGGTCTGACCCTGATCTGGTCTGGCTCCGATCCGGTCCGGCGCTGATCCGACGGATGAGGGCGGTCGGCCTCCGGGGCTCGGGCTCGGCGTCACGCCCGCCCTGCTGGTTACCGCCCGAGGGCGGCGGGAACCCGGTCCGGCTCTGATCCGGCGGGTGAGGGCCGTTATGCCCGCCCTGCCGGCACTCCCCGAGGGCGGTCGGCGTCTGGGGCCTGGGCTTGGCGTTGTGCCCGTTCTGCCGGACGCGCCCGGGAGTGGCGGGTGGCCGGGTTCGGACTCGGCGTCACGCCCGTCCTGCCGGTTACCACCCGAGGGCGGCCGGTGTCCGGACGCCGAGCCCCCGCCGCGGTTTCACGGCGGGGGCGCACCGGGCGGCGGCTACTTCGCCGGCTTGAAGGTGGCGGCGATGGTCTCGAAGAGCTTCTTCTTCTTTTTCCAGTCCTTGTCCTGCGTCTTGAACAGCAGCGCGTACCCGTGCTTCTTGCTGGTGACGAAGCCGCGGTCGATCACGCGGGACCGGAAACGGCTGTCGCCGAAGGTGAACTCCCAGTCGGCCGCGGTCTTCCAGAAGCCCTTGACCTCCCTGATCTCGACCAGCTTGTAGCCGGGGAAGTTCCGGCTCATGCCCGGCGCGTCGCGCCGCCAGACCTTCAGCGCGTCCGACTCCGGACTGGAGGTGTGGTGGACCTCCAGGTAGGTGTGCGAGTCGCCGCGGTAGCGGACCTCGCCGTTGCCCCTGCCGTCGATGTGCCACCCCTCCGGCAGCGCGAGGGAGAACCCGCTCCGGTGCTTGAACTTGCGCCAGCCCTCGGGGACGTCCCCGGGCCCGATGCTCTCGGGGCTGGGGGAGGGCTCGGGGGACTTCGTCTCCTCGTACGAGGCGGACGCGGACGGCTCGGCGGAGGTCGGCGCGTCCGACGGCGGCGCCGAGGCGGAGGACTTGTCGCCGCTCTTCCCGCTCGCGGCAGGGGCCGCCCCGGTGGCGGTGTCGTCCCCGGAGCCGCTCGCGCCGGCCTGCATGCCGAGATAGCCCGCCACGCCCGCGACCAGGAGCAGGGCGGGGATGAGGATCAGCGCGACCTTCAGCAGGCCGCCCCCCGGACGGGGCGCGACCGGGGCGGTGGACATCCCGTGCCACGCCGCCTGGCTGTGCCCGGGCACCGCCGCGGGCTCCTGCCGCAGCCCGGCGATAGGGCTCCCGGCGATCCCGGCCGCGCCCGCGGAGTCCGGCGTCCGCCCCGCCGTGGCGGCGCGCCGCTCGTCGGCCGTGCCCGGCCCGGACCCGCCGCTCGCGGGCCGGGACGTCTCGGCCCGGTCGCCCGCCCGGTCCGTGCGGCTGCCGCCGGCCGCACCGGTCGCGCCGGAGGAGGCGTACGGCGCGGCGCCCTTCGATCCGGTGCGCCCGCCCGTGGCGCCCTTCGCCGCCGCACTCGCGCCGGAGGCCGCCGAGGACGGCGTCTTCGGCGTGGTGGACGGACGCTCGCCGGAGGAGACTCCGGAAGCCTTCGCCGTCCCCGGGGCGGCCGGGCCCTTCGCGCCCTTGCCGTCCTCCGGGCCGGAGGACAGGCCGAAGGCGGCGGAGGAGCCGACCTTGCGGGTGCCGATCTCGGCCTCCGGCTTCGCCGCTGCCGCACCGCCGTCCTCGCCGGGCTTGCCCGCGGTGGACGCGCCGGCCGAGGGCGTCCCGCGGGCGGGCGGGGCGGCCTGCACGCCGGTCTCCGGCATCGGCACGGACGCCTTACCGGCCTTCCCCGGCTTCCCGGCCTTCTCGGCCTTTCCGGACGCCGGGCCGCCCTTCCGCTCCGGCCCCTCCTCGTCGCCCACGACCGGGAGGGGCGAGGTGATCTCGCCCGGACCCGCGGCGTCCTCGCCGTCGCGGCCGGACCGCCCGGCCTTGACGGCGGCCGCACCGCCCGGCGCCGCCGCGGCCGCGCCCGCCGCGCCGCGCTTGGGGGCCCCGTCCCCGGCGGGCGCGGCTCCCGCCGCGTCGCCGGGGTCCGTGGGCTCGTCGCCGAGGGCGGGGGACACCGGCGGATAGGGCGCCGCGCCCCGGGACGGCCTGCCCGCCCCCGACGCGGGACCGCGCGTCCCCGGCTTCGGGGCCTCCGGCTTGGCGGGCGGCGGGGACAGCTCCCGGGCCGCCCGCTTGAGCAGCCGGATCAGCTCCTCGTAGCCGGGCCGGTCGACGGGCTCCTTGGCGAGCATCCGCAGCAGCACGGGACCCAGCGCCCCCGCGCGGACCGGCGGGGCCGGGTCGTCGTTCAGCACGGCGTGCATGGTGGCCATCGCCATGCCCCGGTCGTGCGGCGGCTTGCCCTCCACGGCCGTGTACAGCGTCGCGCCGAGCGACCACAGGTCCGACTCGCGCTGCGCGGGCTCGCCCCGCAGGCGCTCGGGGGCGATGAAGGCGGGGGTGCCGACGAGGCCGGTGCGGGTCATGGTCGAGTCGGCTTCGAGCCGGGCGATGCCGAAGTCGGTCAGCACCACCCGGCCGTCATCGGTGAGCAGCACGTTCTCGGGCTTGACGTCGCGGTGCAGCACCCCCTGGCGGTGGGCGGCGCGCAGCGCGTCCAGGATCTGCAGGCCGATCTCGACGGTGCGCTCGGGAGACAGCGGGCCGTCCTCCCTGATCACCTGCCCGAGCGAGCGGGACGGCACCAGCTGCATGATGATCCAGGGCCGGTCGTCCTCTTCGATGACGTCGTGGACGACGACCACGTTCGGATGGGTGAGGCGGCCGGCGGCCCGGGCCTCGCGCATGGTCCGGCGATTGAGGTCGCTGAGCTCGTCGCCCATGGCGCTGTCGTAGCGGACCTCCTTGACCGCGACCGCGCGGTCCAGCAACTGGTCGTGGGCGCGCCAGACGACGCCCATGCCACCCCGGCCGATCGGCTCCACCAACTGGTACCGGCCTCCAACGAGCCGGTCTTCCGCACGCGACACTCGAACCCCTTCCTGGACTCATGAATCGTCCCACGGATGGCAAAGGGATCAACCGCGTCCACGCCGCACGATCCCGAAATATGAGACAGATCGGTTCGAGTCGTGGCCCGTCGCTGCTAAGGTCCTTGTTATGGGTACGCACAGCTCGTTTACGAGGCCGGCTCCGGGAAGGGCCGGTCGCGTGAGGTGAGCTAGCGACCATCCGGAGCCGGCTTGAGGCAGGGACGCCAGCGTCTCTGCCTTTTTCGTTTCCGAAGATCGATTGTGGCCGGCTCCGCGGGGCCGGCCCACGGAGGAGCCCACATGACGAAGGCAGCCCAACTCGAGCGCGACGCCGTACGGATCGGCGATCTCGTGATCGGCGCCGGGCTACCCGTGGTGGTCGTCGGCGGACGGGACGCGCGCTGGCTGCGCCTGCGCGGCGACGGCGGCCCGTCGTCCGGCGACGGCGCGGGAGCGGCGCCGTCACCGGATGATACGGCGGACGCGACGGTCGCCGCGGCCAGGGCGAGCTGGGCGGGCCCGCTGCTGGTGGAGCCCGCGTCGGCCGCCGACCTGCCCGCCGTGGCCCGGTACGCCGACGGGGTGGTGGTCGGGGCGGCCTGGGCCGGCGACCCCGGTCTCGTCCGCGCCGCGGCCCGGCTCGGGCTGCCCGTCGTCCTCCAGCGCGGCGTCCTCCCGGGTGGGCGCGCGGCGACGCTGCAGGAGTGGCTGACCGCCGTGGACGACTGCGTGGCCGAGGGCAACGGGGCGGTCGTGCTCTGCGAGAGCGGCGGCCGCGGCGAGCCGGAGGACGCCGCGCCCGACCTCGGGCTCATGCGCGCGGCGCGGGAGCGCGCGGGCCGCCCGGTGCTCGCCGGGCTGGGCGGCGACGGCGCGCTGGCGGGCGCGGCCGTGGCGGCGGGCGCGGACGGCCTGCTGGTCGGCCCCGCCGCGCCGGACGCGACGCTCGCGGCGGCGCACGAGGCGGCGACGGTCATGGCGGCGCTGGTGCGCCGGGAGAACCCCGAGACCCTCAAGGCCGCGCGGGCCGCGATCGACCGGGTGGACGCGGCCCTCGCCACGCTGCTCGAACGCCGGGTCGCGCTGGCCGGGCGGATCCAGCGGCTCAAGCCCGTCGGCGGTTTCCGGGGGCGGGACATGGAGCGCGAGCGGCGTCTCGTGGAGGCCATGGCCCGCCGCGCCCCGAGCCTCGGCGTCGGGCTGCTCGCGCCGATCATGAACGCCGTCATCGAGGCCGGCCTGCGCCTCCACGCCGCCCGGCGGGAGGACCGGAGCGACGCGGAGGGGGACGCCGCGGGCCCGGAGTGAGGAGCGCGTGCGTGCGCCGGGGGCGCGGGAGACAGACGCGATAAGATTCTGTTTCACCTGAGTCCCACTGGTTGGCGATCACGGCGTAGGCTCTGGTCCGCGTTCCGGTGACGATGGGGGTCTCATGGGTGATTCGTTTGTTCATCTGCACGTCCACACCGAGTACTCGATGCTCGACGGAGCGGCGCGGCTGAAGCAGATGTTCAAACTCGTGGGCGAGCTGGAGATGCCCGCGATCGCGATCACCGACCACGGCAACATGCACGGCGCCTACGACTTCTACAAGCAGGCGACCGGCGCCGGGGTGAAGCCCATCCTCGGCATCGAGGCGTACGTCGCGCCCGAGTCGCGCTTCCAGAAGAAGCCGGTGCTGTGGGGCGAGCCGCACCAGAAGAGCGACGACGTGTCGGCGGGTGGCTACTACACCCACATGACGATCTGGGCGCGGAACAAGACCGGCCTGCACAACCTGATGAAGCTCAGCTCGCGCGCCTACACCGAGGGCTTCGTCCGCAAGTGGGCCCGGATGGACGCCGAGATCCTCGCCGAGCACGCCGAGGGCCTGATGGCCACCACCGGCTGCCCGTCCGGCGAGGTGCAGACCCGGCTGCGCCTCGGCCAGTACGACGAGGCGCTCAAGGCCGCCGCGAAATACCAGGAGATCTTCGGGAAGGAGAACTACTTCCTGGAGATCATGGACCACGGGCTCGACATCGAGCGGCGGGTCCGCGACGGGCTGGTGCAGATCAGCCGCGAGCTGAACATCCCCCCGGTGGTCACCAACGACTCCCACTACACCTACGAGTCGGACGCCGCCGGCCACGACGCGCTCCTGTGCATCCAGACGGGCAAGCAGCTCAGCGACCCCGACAGGTTCCGGTTCGACGGCACCGGCTACTACATCAAGACCGCCGACGAGATGCGCGCCCTCGACTCCTCCGACATCTGGCAGGAGGGGTGCCGCAACACGCTGCTCGTGGCCGAGAAGGTCGACCCCGAGGGCTTCTTCACCCACCGCAACCTGATGCCGACCTACCCGATCCCCGAGGGGATGACGGAGGAGGAGTACTTCCGGCAGAAGGTCTGGGAGGGCATGAAGCGCCGCTTCCCCGGCGGCGTGGACGAGGAGCACCGCGCCTGGGTCGAAAACGAGCTCGGCGTCATCGTCCAGATGGGCTTCCCGAGCTACTTCCTCGTGGTCGCCGACTTCATCATGTGGGCGAAGAACAACGGCATCCGGGTCGGTCCCGGCCGTGGCTCCGCCGCCGGCTCGCTCGTCGCGTACGCGCTGGGGATCACCGACCTCGACCCGATCCCGCACGGCCTGATCTTCGAGCGGTTCCTCAACCCCGAGCGCGTCTCGATGCCCGACATCGACATCGACTTCGACGAGCGCCGGCGCGCCGACGTGATCCGCTACGTGACCGAGAAGTGGGGCGCCGACAAGGTCGCCATGATCGCCACGTTCGGCACCATCAAGGCGAAGGCGGCCGTGAAGGACGCCGGCCGCGTCCTCGGCTACCCGTACGCGCTGGGCGACCGCATCTCCAAGGCGTTCCCCCCGGCGGTGATGGGCAAGGACATCCCGCTGTCGGGCATCTTCGACCCCGACCACCCGCGCTACAACGAGGCGGGCGAGCTGCGCAAGCTGTACGAGGAGGACGTCGACGTCAAGGCGACGATCGACCTCGGGCGCGGCCTGGAGGGCCTGATCCGGCAGACCGGCGTGCACGCCGCCGGCGTCATCATGTCGGCCGAGCCGCTGACCGACCACATCCCGATCATGCGCCGCGACTCCGACGGCGCGATCATCACGCAGTTCGACTACCCGACCTGCGAGACGCTCGGCCTGCTGAAGATGGACTTCCTGGGCCTGCGCAACCTCACGATCATCGACGACTGCCTGAAGATGATCGAGGCCAACACCGGGAACAAGATCGAGCTGCTCGAGCTTCCGCTCGACGACACCAAGACGTACGAGCTGCTGGCCAAGGGCGACACGCTCGGCATCTTCCAGCTGGACGGCGGCGGCATGCGCACGCTGCTGCGGCTGATGAAGCCCGACAACTTCGAGGACATCTCCGCGGCCCTCGCGCTCTACCGGCCCGGCCCGATGGGCGCCAACTCGCACACCAACTACGCGCTGCGCAAGAACGGCCAGCAGGAGATCACCCCGATCCACCCCGAGCTGGAGGAGCCGCTCAAGGACATCCTCAGCACGACCTACGGCCTGATCGTGTATCAGGAGCAGGTCATGGCCATCGCCCAGAAGGTGGCCAACTACACGCTCGGCGGCGCCGACCTGCTCCGCCGCGCGATGGGCAAGAAGAAGAAGGCCGAGCTGGACAAGCAGTTCGAGTTCTTCGAGAAGGGCATGAAGGAGAACGGATACTCCGACGAGGCCATCAAGGCCCTGTGGGACATCCTGCTCCCGTTCTCCGACTACGCCTTCAACAAGGCCCACACCGCCGGGTACGGCCTGGTGTCGTACTGGACGGCCTACCTCAAGGCCAACTACCCGGCCGAGTACATGGCGGCGCTGCTGACCAGCGTCAAGGACGACAAGGACAAGTCGGCCCTCTACCTCAACGAGTGCCGCCGCATGGGCATCAAGGTGCTCCCGCCGGACGTCAACGACTCCGACTTCGACTTCACCCCGCGCGGCACCGACATCCGCTTCGGCCTGTCGGCCATCCGCAACGTCGGCGCGAACGTCGTGGACGGCATCATCGCGGCGCGCAAGGAGAAGGGCAGGTTCGCCGACTTCAAGGACTTCCTGCGCAAGGTCCCCGCGATCGTCTGCAACAAGCGCGTCATCGAGTCGCTGATCAAGTCGGGCGCGTTCGACTCGTTCGGGCACGTGCGCAAGGGCCTGATGATGGTGCACGAGCAGGCCGTCGACGCGATCATCGACATCAAGAAGAACGAGGCGATCGGCCAGGACTCGCTGTTCGGCGCGATCGACGGCGCCGAGGACCAGACCTTCGACGTGCAGATCCCGCCGGGGGAGTGGGACAAGACGACGCTGCTGCAGTTCGAGCGGGAGATGCTCGGCCTGTACGTCTCCGACCACCCGCTGTTCGGCGTCGAGCACATCCTGGCCGCCGGCGCCGACTGCTCGATCGCCGCGCTTCAGGATGAAAGCCGCCCCGACGGGCAGATCGTCACGGTCGGCGGCATCCTGTCGGGCCTGCAGCGCAAGGTGACCAAGAAGGGCGACACCTGGGTCCTCACCATGCTGGAGGACCTGGAGGGCTCCATCGAGGTCATGATCTTCCCGTCGGCCTACCAGCTCTGCGCGACCGTGCTCGCCGAGGACGCGATCGTCTTCGTCAAGGGCAGGATCGACAAGCGGGAGGATGTCGCGAAGATCATCGCGATGGAGGTGACCGCGCCGGACCTCACCGCCGAGAACGGCGGGCCGCTGGTGGTGAGCATGCCGATCAACCGCTGCACGCCGCCCGTCGTCGGCCGGCTCAAGGAGGTGCTCACCACCCACCCGGGGACCACGGAGGTCCATCTCCAGGTGCACAACGGGCCGCGCACGACGGTCATGCGGCTGGACGACCGGCTCCGGGTGACCCCCTCGCCGGCCCTGATGGGCGACCTCAAGCAACTGCTCGGCCCGGCCTGCCTCGCCGGTTGACCGGGCGCCCGGCCGACGACGTGACGAGGCGGGCCGCCACGCGGCCCGCCTCCGTCGTACGGCGGCTCGCCGCCGGAGCGGCGAGAGGGGCCCATGTGCGCCCCAGGCGAGTCAGGCGGCGTTTGCGGCGTCAGCGTCCCGGGTGAAGCGGGTGAGCCGGGTGACCGAGTGGCCATAAGGGGCCCGGGGTGAAGCGGGCGAGCGCCGGTGGCGTTGTGGCGTCAGCGCCGGGGCGAAGTGGGTAAGCCGGGCGGCGTTTGCGGCGGCTCGCCGCCGGGCCTCGGGGTCCGCCGGTTTCGCCGGCCGGCGTCGCACGTCCGTGGTGCGGACGAGCCGGGGCCCGCGCGCGGTGGTCCGGTCGGGTTGATCAGCCGTGCCGCCCACGCCGGGACGCCGCCGCGTGACGATGAGGCGTGCGCCCCGCTCGGTGCTGCGCCGCGCGCTGCCGTGCCGTGCTGTGTCGTGCCGTCTCCCGGCGGGCCGCTGCGGCACGTCGGGCCTTTGCGCGCCCGGCCGGGGTCTTCCGGGCCTTGCCCCGCCCGATGAGGGTCTTTCCCGTCTTGGAGTGCCCGGTGGGGGTCCTCCGGGTCTTGGAGTGCCGGGCCGTGTCGTTGTGGGCCGCGGCTTTATGGGCTAAGCCGCCTCGGGCGCGGCCGGCGGCGGGAGCCGACGCCGGGGGAGCGGCGGCGCGGGGACGGGCCAGGCTCGCCCGGTCCGCCCGTCCGGTCCGCGCCGGCACGCCGGCCGAGCCCGTACGGACCGGCGCGCGGGGAGAGGAGCCGCGGGCCACGGTGTGAGCGCCGGAGGCGAGCGGACGGCCGGGCGCCCGCGCGCCGGCCGCCGGAGGGCGGATGACGGGGACGGAGGGGGCGGTCCCGCCGATTCCCATGGCCACGGGAGATTGGGGGCTTCCGGCCGTGGTGGCGGCCCGGCCGCCTCCGGCCGCCTGCGCGTGACCGGCCGTCGTGCCGTCGCCCTCGTGGTCGTCCCGCTCGCGCTCGGCCTTGCGCTTCTTCTTCTCCTTCTCGCGCCGCTTTTCCAGCGCCTCCTTCAGGCCCGGCGTGAACCCGCCGCCGAACCTGGCCATGTTCGGCGGCACGAAGTCGTACGCGGGGGTGCCCCGCAGGGCCGCGCGCATCGAGTCCACCCAGATCGGGCCCGGCAGCGAGGCGCCCTGCACGGCGCCGTAGTACCTTCCGCCGATGGTGACGCCGGTGAGCGGATAGCGGTAGGAGCCGCGGATGTCGCCCACGCTGACGGCGGCGGCCAGGCTGGGCGTGTATCCGGCGAACCACGCCGAGGTGTAGCCGTTGTTCGTGCCCGTCTTGCCCGCGGCGGGCCTGCCGATGGACTGGCCGCGCATCGTGCCCTTGGTGAAGACTCCCGTGAGCACGTGGCTCACCGCGTCGGCGACCTCGGGTTCGAGCGCGGTCTGGCAGGCCGGGGGAATCTCGGTGCGGGTGCCGTCGCGCTCCACGATGGCGGTGATGGCCAGGGGGCGGCAGTAGCGGCCGCGCGCGGCGAACGTCGCGTACGCCGCCGCCACGGTCGTGGGGTCCATCTCGTTGGCCCCCAGCGTGAACGTCGGCACCTCGCGCAGCGGCGTGCCGTCCGCCCGCTTGATGCCCAGCGACTTGGCCGTGCGCACGACGTCGCACAGGCCGACCTCGCGCTCCAGCCGCATGTAGAAGATGTTCACCGACTGCCAGGTGCCCATCTCCAGGCTGTACGGCCCGCCGCGGCCCTCGCCGCCGGCGTTGCGGATGACCGTGCGCGGGTCGTTGACGGCCTTGCCCGAGCAGTCGCGGTAGCCGTACGACGGGACGTACGCGCCGGGGATCAAGAAGCCGTCCCCGAACCGCATCCCCTCCTTCAGCGCGGTGGCCAGGGTGAACACCTTGAACGTGGAGCCCGCCTGCAGGCCGAGCCCGCCGCCGTGCGCGCTGTCGGCCGCGAGGTTGTAGGTGGTGGCCGGGCCCAGGTCGCGGTTGTGCGGGTTGCGGCCGTACCGCTTGCTCACCGCCATCGCGCGGATCCGGCCGGTGCCCGGCTCGATCATCGTCTCCGACGCCACCTGGTTGTCGCGCGGCTTGACCCGCGCGGCGATGGCGCGCTCCGCCGCCCGCTGCGCGACCGGGTCGATGGTCGTCCAGATCGTCAGCCCGCCCCGCTGCAGGCGTCGCTCCCGGTCGGCTCTGGTGTGCCCGAACGCGGGGTTGGTGAGCACCTCGCGCTCGACGTACACGCAGAAGAACGGGTACGCGCTGCCGGCGCAGCCGCCGGGCTCGGGGCGCAGATGCAGCCCCAGCGGCTCGGCCGCGGCGGCGCGCGCCACGTCCTCGCCGATCATCCCGAGGTCGGCCATCCGGCCCAGCACCAGGTCGCGCCGGGCGCGCAGCCGGTCTCTGTGCTCCTCGCCGAGGGAGGGATCGGTGTCGTACGGCGTGCGCACCGCGCCGGCGAGCGTCGCGGCCTGGGTGAGCGTGAGGTCGGCGGCGTCGACGCCGAAGAACCGCTTGGCCGCCGCCTGGACGCCGAACGCCCCCGCCCCGAAGTAGGCGATGTTGAGATAGCGCTCGAGGATCTGGTCTTTGGTGTATTTGCGCTCCAGCGCCAGCGCGTACCGCAGCTCGTCGAACTTGCGGCGGAAGGAGCGGACGAGGGCCTGCGCCCGCTCGTCCGGCGACTCGGCCTGGTTCAGCATGATGTTCTTGACGAGCTGCTGGCTGATGGACGAGCCGCCCTGCCGGATCCCCCCGGCCCGGGTGTTGGTGATGAAGGCCCGCAGCGTGCCTCTGATGTCCAGCCCGCCGTGCTGGTAGAACCGGGCGTCCTCGATGGCCACGATGGCCTGGCGCATGACCGGGGCGACCGCGCTCAGCGGGACCGACTTCCGGTTCTGGTAGTAGAACTGGGCGATCTGC
This sequence comes from Microbispora rosea subsp. aerata, assembly GCF_014647835.1. Classification (GTDB taxonomy): domain Bacteria; phylum Actinomycetota; class Actinomycetes; order Streptosporangiales; family Streptosporangiaceae; genus Microbispora; species Microbispora aerata. The sequence goes on along the minus strand of NZ_BMPY01000002.1, from coordinate 168,467 downwards.
CGTCCGTTGCGGTCGAGCAGCCGCGTCACCTCCGGCAGCGGCTCCTCGCGCAGCGGCGCGGGCAGGTCGGTCAGGGTGGACGCGGCTTTCCTGGCCGCCAGGCCGGCTCCGCCCACGATGGGCATCGCCAGCCCGGCGACCAGGGTGCCCCCGGCAGCGCCGCACAGGCCCAGGGCGAGGACGGCGCGCCCGAGACTGACGCCGAGTAGACGAGAGGTCACGGGATATCAGTGCGACCTCAGGCGTTTGCCCAAACCCAGGGGCCGCAAAGCTTTACGTGATTCTGTTGATCTTCAATCCGAGAGAGGTGAACTGTTCGAACGGCCTGTGGTAACCGCGTTCGATGTGGTTGACGCCCCGGAGGGTGGAGGTGCCCTCGGCGACGGCGGCGGCCAGCACCGCGGAGAACCCGGCGCGGATGTCGGGGAGCGTGACGTCGGCCCCGCGCAGGTTGGAGACTCCGCGCACGACCGCCGAGTGCTTGGCGTTGGTGTCGTGGTAGCGGCACGCCGGCCCGCCCAGGCACTGGGCGAAAACCTCGATCTCGCAGCCCATTTTCTGCAGCGCGGGCACGTACACGAGCCGGTTCTCGAACACCGTCTCGTGTAGCACCGACATGCCCTCCGCGCGGGTGAACAGCACCATCAGAGGCGTCTGCCAGTCGGTCATGAAGCCGGGGTGCGTGTCGGTCTGCACGGCAGCGGCGCGCAGGCCGTCCGGGGCCGACGCGCACAGCCACTCGTCGGTGATCTCGAATCGCGCGCCCATCCGCGCCAGCGTGGTGATGGCGGTGACGAGCCGGTCCTGGTGGCAGCCGTGCACGCGCACCTCGCCCCCCGTCACCAGGCCCGCCACGAGGTACGAGAACGCCTCGATGCGGTCGCCCGCCAGCCAGGTGGACGCGCCGTGGAGGCGCTCGACGCCCTCGATGACGATGCGGCGGTCGGGGCTCAGCTCGATCATGGCGCCCATGCGCTGGAGGAACAGCGCCAGCTCCACCACCTCGGGCTCCATGGCCGCGCCCTTGATGACGGTCTTGCCCTCCGCGAGCACCGCCGTCATGAGGATGGTCTCGGTGGCGCCCACGCTGGGGTAGGGGAGCGTGATGCGGCTGCCGCGCAGCCGGGTCGCCTTGGCGGTGATGCCGTTCTCGCCGACCTCGACCTCCGCGCCCATCGACCGCAGCGCCTCGACGTGGTAGTTGACCGGCCGCCTGCCGATCGGGTCGCCGCCGACGAGGGGGACGAACGCCTCCCCCGCCAGGTGCAGCAGCGGGCCGAGCATCAGGATCGGGATCCGGTTGAGCCCGGTGTATTCCTCCGGCACCCGCGGCTTGATCTCGCTGCCCCGCTCGATGGTGATCTCCCCGGGGGTGATCTCCACGTGGATGCCCAGAGCTTCGAGCATGGCGGCGGTCAGCCCCACCTCGCCGACCTCGGGGGCGTTGTGCAATGTGCTCGGACCCGTCCCGAGCATCGCCGCCACCATGTGCTTGGAGACCGCGTTCTTCGATCCCCGGACCTCCACGTCTCCCCGCAACGGGCCGGACGGGTCGATCTGCCATACCTCTTCGCTCACTCGGCCTCCTTGGCCCACACGAATGCCGTGCGTCCCCTGCGCCCGGCTTCAGCAAGACTAACGGGATCGCACCCGATCACCATGTGGGTACTATCGGGACGGTGCGGCACCTGAGGGGCAATCTGGCGACGACCGGCGTGACCGTCCTCGTGCTCGCCGTTCTCGGCGTGGTCGCCGGATATGTGTGGTCGATGCTCGCCCCCGTCACGCGGTACGTGCTGATCGACGGGACGCCGCATCTGGCCGACCCGGAGACGCAGACCCTCATCGAGGCCGACGGATGGTTCGCCGTGGTCACCGGCGCGTTCGGCCTGGCCTGCGGGATCGCGGGCTACGTGCTGGCGCGCGGCCGGCCGGTCGAGGTCCTCGTGGGGCTCGCCGCGGGCGGGCTGCTCGCCGGGTACGTCGCCATGCTGGTCGGCGGGACGGCCAAGGGCGGCGTGCAGGCGGCGGGACCGGGCGGCTACACCACCACGACCTCGCTCGACCTGACCGCGCACGGCGTGCTGTTCGCCTGGCCGCTCCTGGCCACCGCCGTCTTCTGGGTCATCGAGTTCGCCGTGACCTACAACGACCGAGGCCGCTGAGCCGCGGTCACGGCCCGCCGCCCTATCATGATCATTATCATGCTCAGGTTGAAGTTCACCGATGCCGACCTGCGCCGGATCACCGTGGCCGCGACTCCTGACGTGGTGCTGGAGACGGCCCTCAGCGTGCGCCGGCTGCGCACCGGGCCGCGCGGCGGGGGCCGGGCGCTCCCGGGCCTGCGGCGGCTCCACCAGATGGTGAACGGCGGCTTGGCGGCCCGGGCGGGGGTGCTTCTCGAAGTGGTCCCGCCGGAGGGCTTCCTCCCGGACTTCCTGCTGCAGCCGGCGGCCCGCGACCTCGCCACCGGGGTGGAACTGATCGCCCGGGTGCCCGCGGACCGGCTCGCCGCCGACCTGTCCCGGCTGCCCCCATCCCCGACGCCGAGCCGCTGGTTGCGGGAGCTGAAGGACGGGGCCGTCGCGGCGCGGCGGACGCTCGCCGAGGACCTCCGCGCCTACTTCAGCTCGTCGCTCGCGCCCGTGTGGCAGACGGTTCAGGCCGCCGCTGCCGCCGATCGCTCCCTGCGTGCCGAGACCCTGCTTCGTGGCGGGGTCGACGCGCTGCTCGCCACGCTCAACCCGCGCTGGCACTGGCAGCCTCCCGTGCTGCACGTCCCGTCGCGTCTCAGTCACGACGTCCCGCTGTGCGGGCGGGGGCTGCTGCTGATCCCCTCGTACTTCGCGCCGACGCCCCTGCTGGCCTGGCGGCCGGACCAGCCCACCGTGCTGGTCTACCCGATCTGCCACGACGACGATCGGGCCGGCTCCGCCGACGCGCTCGGCCCTCTGCTCGGCCGGACCCGGGCGGCCGCCCTGCGCGACCCGGCGACGACGACCGCCCTGGCCGAACGGGTCGGAGTGTCCCCGGCCTCGGCCAGCCAGCACGCCACGGTCCTGCGGAACGCCGGCCTGGTCTCCACGACCCGGATCGGCGGAGCCGTCCTGCACGCGCTGACCCCCTTGGGCGCGGCCATCCTGCGGGGGGACACGGTGGCCGGCTGAGGCGTCGCCGGGCGAGCGGTGCCGGTGGGGCACCGGACGTGCTCTCAGGAGAGCGGGGGCTTGGTGCGCCAGAAGCCGGTCGCCTGCTCGAAGGCGTGCCCGAGGCGCAGGACGTCCATGTCGGCCCACGGCCTGCCCACGATCTGCAGGCCGACCGGGAGGCCGTCGGAGGTGAAGCCGCACGGCACCGACATCGCGGGCGCGTGCAGCACGCTGATCCAGTAGCACGACCGCATCCAGGCCAGGTAGTCGGGCATCTCCACCCCGGCCACCTCCGTGACGTACGGCTGCTCGACCGGGAACGGCGGCACCTGGCTGACGGGCGCCACCAGGAAGTCGTGGCGGCCGAAGAACTCGCGCATGCGGTGGAACAGCCCGGTGCGCAGCCGCTCGGCCCGGGCGAGGTCGGCCCCGGTGACCTTCCGCCCCTGCTCCACGTTCCAGGCCACGTTGGGGCCCACCTCGGGCAGGTCGCCGAAGCTGAGCGCGTAGAACCACGACCGGTAGACGCGGAACGCCTCCTCGGCGTCGGACAGGTCCAGGTCCACCTGCTCGACCTCGGCGCCCAGCGCGGCCAGCGTCCCGGCCGCCCGCGCCGTCGCCTCGGCCGTGCGGGGGTCGACCGGGAGGCCGCCGAGGTCGGGGCTGAAGGCGACGCGGACCCCGGCCAGGTCCATGTCGAGGGACCCCGCGAAGACCGAGCCGTCCTCGCGGATCGAGAACGGCGAGACCGGGTCGAACCCGGCGATGGCCGACATGAACAGCGCCAGGTCGCCCGTGGTGCGCGCCATCGGCCCCGCCACGCTGAGCGTGAACCAGGCCGCCGTCGCCGACTTCGCCGGCACCCGCCCCGGGGTGGGCCGCAGGCCCGCCACGTTGCAGAACGACGCGGGATTGCGCAGCGACCCGCCCATGTCGGAGCCGTCGGCGAGCGGCACCATCCGGCACGCCAGCGCCGCCGCCGCGCCGCCGCTGCTGCCGCCCGCGCTCTTCGACAGGTCGTACGGGTTGCGCGTCGCCCCGAACACCTCGTTGACCGTGTGCGAGCCGGTGCCGAACTCCGGGGTGTTCGTCTTGCCCAGCGCGATCCCGCCCGCCTCGCGGATGCGCCGCACGAGCGGGTCGTCCTCGGCCGGGACGTGGTCGGCGAACGCCCGCGAGCCGTACGTGGTCCGCACGCCCGCGGTGTCGGCGAGGTCCTTGTGGGCGACCGGGATGCCGTGCAGCGGGCCGCGCACCAGGCCGCGCCGCAGGTCCTCGTCGGCGCGGGCGGCCTGGTCGAGCGCCCGCTCGGCGGTCAGCGTCACGACGGCGTTGACCCGCGGGTTCGTCTCCTCGACGCGCCGCAGGCACGCCTCGGTCAGCTCGACCGCGCTCACCTCGCGCGCCCGCAGCAGCGCGGCCATCTCCGTCGCGGTGAGGTCGACCAGCTCGTTCACATCTCCCCCGTTCGGTGCGGTTCCCGGACAGTCTTACGGGCGGCGAGCCGTACGGGCGATGGCAACAGTCGACAGCCTCAGAGCTTCGCGATGGGGGCGGTCACCGCCTGGGTGAGCTTGATGAGGTTGTCCGGCGCCGTCTCGATCTGCAGGCCCCGCCTCCCGGCGGAGAAGAAGATCGTCTCGAAGCCGAGCGCCGACTCGTCCACCACGGTCGGCAGCCGCTTGCGCTGCCCGAGCGGGCTGATGCCGCCGACCACGTAGCCGGTGACCCGCTCCACCTTGGCCGCGTCGGCCATCGCCGCCCGCTTGCCCTTCAGCGCGGCGGCGAACGCCTTGAGGTCGAGCCTGCCCGCCACCGGCACGACCGCGACCGCCAGGCCCGCCTCGGTCTCCGCCACCAGCGTCTTGAAGATCCGCTCGTACGGCACGCCGAGCGCGTCGGCCGCCTCCTCGCCGTACGCCTGGGCGTTCGGGTCGTGGTCGTAGGGGTGGAGGGTGAACTCCGCCTTCGCCTGGGTGAGGGCGACCGTCGCCGGAGTGCCCTGGCCGCCCTTGCTCTTGGTCCTGCTCACGACGGCAAGCCTAGTGGTGCCTCGCCGTGCGATCGGGATGGCCGATCAGGATGGCCGCGGTGCGCCGGAGGACTCCCGGGCGCGGTCGTCGAGCACCTCGCGCAGCGCGCGGGCGAAGTCCCCGGGCCGTCCCGCGCCGTCGAGGAAACCCCGGTGATGACTGGGGAACACGGTCACCTCCCGGCCGAGCAACTCGGCGGTGGCCACCGCCGTGCGCCCGGTGAGGAGATCGCGCGACTCCTCGCCCATCGCGATCACGACACGCGTCGGCGCCGCGGCGAGCGCGCCGACGTCGGGGCGGAAGCTGTCGGCGCCCGTGGACCGGTCGGACAGCAGCGGGTCGTCACGGGAGCCGTCGTCCTCGGCGGGCAGTCCGAACCGGGCGGGGTCCGCCGGGGGCAGGGCGAAGTAGGCGTCGGTGAACTCACCCCGCCACCTCGTCATCGTGAGGAAGGCGGCCATGCCCCAGCCGAACCCCTTGGCCTCGTACGCCTGCATGCATCCGAGGAAGGCGCGCCGGGCCGCCTCGGCGTCGGGAAGCAGGCCCATGAGCGGCGGCTCGTGCGCCACCAGGGTGGTCACGTCGCCCGGGTGGGCCGCCACGAGCGCGAGCGCGGTGATCGCGCCGCCGCCGCTGGCGAACATCTCGACCGGGCCGGCGCCGAGCGCCTCGATGACGGCGTGCACGTCGCCCGCCTGGACCTCGGGCGAGCTGTCGGCCCGGCCGTCCGCACTGGTGCTGCGGCCCCGGCCGCGCGGGTCGTACCTGACCACGGTGCGGTCGGGGAAGTACGAGGCCAGCGCGTGAAAACCGGCCGCGTCCATGTGCTGGCCGACCATGAACAGCGGCGGGCGGCCCCCGGCGGCCGGCGGCGGGCCGTCCACGTCGTACACGATGGTGGCTCCGGCGGTCTGCACGGTGTGCGTCGTCGTCATGTGAGCTCAGGCCCCTTCGGCGTCAGTGGCGCGCGGATTGCCGTACAAGCACAGGGCGAACGTACATGCCCGAAGCGGCGGCGGGCTATGGTCCGCCCGCGCCCGCGTGCACCGCCCCGCGCCGTCACGCCGGCCGCGCGACTCGCCGGGGCAGGCCGCCGGAGCAGCCGCCGTGCGGGACGTCGGGGCAGGACATCAGGGGAGGCTGTCAGGGCAGGACGGAGCGCACGGCCTCGGGAGAACGGCCCACTACGGCGGTGCCGTCGTCGGCGGTGATGATCGGCCGCTGGATCAGGATCGGATGGGCGGCCAGGGCCTCGATCCACCGCGCGCGGGACGCGTCGTCCCGCGCCCACGACTCCATGCCCAGCTCGGCCGCGACGGGCTCGCCGAGCCGGGTGATGTCCCAGGGCTCCAGCCCGAGGCGGCCGAGCACCTCCGTGAGCTCCGCCGCGCTCGGCGGGTCTTCCAGGTAGTGCCGGATCGTGTAGCCGGCGCCCTCGGCGTCCAGCAGGGACAGGGCCGACCGGCATTTCGAGCAGGCCGGGTTGATCCAGATCTCCATGCGGCCCATTGTCCCGCCGGCCGCGCGGTGCACCGGTCCTCATGACCACCAGATGTGGGGCGAAACAGCCCCTGCTGGCCTGGCGGCTGCTCGCGTGGGCGCACGGGACCCGGTCGGCGCCGCGTTCTTCCTGGTCCAGCTCGGCGGCGGTGTCCTCGCCGCGATGCGCGGGCCGAGGGGCCGCTCATCCAGCCCGGATTCGCCCTCGTGCCGGCCGGGACGCCCCCGCCGGCTCGTCTCAGGGCCGCGGCCGCGACGGCCCGCGGCGGGCGGCGAGCAGGAGCAGTGCCACGGCGGTGGCGACACCGCCCGCGACGGCCGGGTCGTAGTGCGATCCGTGGCCGGGGAACAGGGACCAGCCGACGTTGGAGGAGGCGTGGCAGACAACCGCGGCGAGCACGCTCGCGCCGCGCTCGTACACCCAGACGATGACGACCCGCAGCGCCACCGTGAACAGGCACTGGCCCGCTATCCACGACGGGGCGTGGCCGGCCTGCGCGTAGGGGACGAGGTGCCACACCGCCCAGGTCGCCCCCAGGATGAGACCGGTGACCGGAACGCTCCGGCGGGCGCGCAGCGGGTCGGTGGCGTACGCGGTCCATCCCGCCTCCTCGCAGGCGGCGGCGAGGAGGAACACGGCGAACAGCGGCGGAACCTCGATCGGCGCGATTCGCGGCTCGGGCAGTGACCGGCCCAGGAGGACCATCACGGCGTATGAGGCGGCCATCACACCCAACGGCAGCACGAGCGCGAGCGCATACCAGCCGGGATGAGGCGCGGCGCGCCAGTCGGCGACGCGCCGCAGCAGCCGTGCCACGGCTCCGCGCCCCTCGCGGCGGACGAGCGTCATCGCCGCGAGCACGGGGCAGCAGGCCATCAGCGCGCTCACGGGCAGGTTCTGCGACAGGCGGCCGAGCACGGACCCGGCCAGCCAGAAGGGCACGGACAGGGCGAACGTCAGGACGATCAGCCGCGCCGGCGACCTGCCGAGCGCCTGCGGCCACTCGCTCACGCGCCGCTCCTCGCATCGCGGCCGGCGACGACACGCCCGCGGCCGGCGAGCGCACCGGATGAAACGAGGACGGACAGGGCGGTCCGGCGGAAGTGAGCCATAGACCACCGTAATCATGATCCACGGCGCCCGGACGCGAGACATCGGGCAGCCCGGGGCCCTGCTCGGCCCGCCCCGCCCGGCGGGCACGCGGGGCGGACGGGCGTCTCGGCCGGTGCGGCGGGACGCCGTCGCCGCCCGCCTTCGCACCCGAGGTGCCCCGGCCGATCGCGAGCACGGCCCGGTATGAAGGGCCGGGACGCGGATCGCCTCCCGGCCGGCGCGGGAAGACCGGAGCCGGAGGCGGCCGTGATCGGGTCGCGGATCGTTTCCCGGCCGTGCGGGCGAGGCGAGACGGTCCGGGCCCGGCGGCCGGGCCGGGCTTATGGGCCGATCACCTCCGTGCCCGCCTTGACCAGGGCGGAGGCCAGCGGGGGAGGGGGGTCCTCGTCGGTGATGAGGCCGGACAAGTCGTCCAGGGCGCACACACGGTGGGGGGCGACCCTGCCGTGCTTGGAACTGTCGGCGAGCACGTACGTCCGCGCGGTGTGCGCGAGGACCACGCGCTTGGTCGCGACCTCGTCCAGGAAGTAGTCGGTGACCCCCGCCTCGGCGTCCACCCCGCCCGAGCCGAGGAACGCCACGTCGGCGCGCAGGTCCTGGAAGAACGCCAGTGTGTGGGCGTTGGAGACGGCCAGGTCGCCCTGCCGTACGCGCCCGCCGGAGACCAGCACCTCGACGCCGGGACGGCCCGCCAGCTCGGCCGCCACCAGCAGCGAGCAGGTGGCGACCATCCCGCGGAAGGACGGGGGGACGGCCCTGGCGACGTGCACGGCGGTGGTGCCGGCGTCGATGATCACGGTCTGGCCCGGCCGCAGGAGCCGCGCCGCGAGCTGGCCGATCACGGCCTTCGCCTCCGACCGGCTCGTCGAGCGCTCCAGGTAGGACTGCTCCTCGCCGGTGCCGGACGGCGCCGAGGTCGCCCCGCCGTGCACGCGGACGAGCAGCGCGCGGCGCTCCAGGAGCGCCAGGTCGCGCCGGACGGTCTCTTGGGAGACGCCGAGCAGCGCGGCCAAGTCCTCGGTGCGCACGGTCCCCTTGCGCCCGAGGGTCTCGATGATCCGCTGATGACGCTGTGCCGGAAGCAAGTGATCCACCAATGACCGAATATGACCGATGGTGCCCGAGAGTGTGGATCGATGCCCGCGAAACTGTCAAGATTTCAACCGTAGAAGCGGGCGGCGGCGAAGATTCCCAGCTCCCGGCGGGTGCGCGCGCCGATGACACCGCTGTCCCGAATGCTGGACACACGCGGATCCGTCCCTGGTCATCCGTAGACTGGGACGGTGATTTCCCGTATCGACCTGCGCGGGTCCCTGCCTGCCGACCTGCGCGACGTGCTGCCCCGCGCCGAGCTCGACGTCGAGGCCGCCCTGGAGAAGGTGCGGCCCATCTGTGAGGACGTACGCCATCGCGGTGCGGCAGCCGTACGGGAGCTGACCGCGAGGTTCGACGGCGTCGAGCTGGAGACCACCCGGGTGCCCGCCGAGGCGCTCGCGCGGGCCCTGGAGGAGCTGGACCCGGCCGTGCGCGCGGCGCTGGAGGAGTCGATCCGGCGCGCCCGCCTGGTCCACCGCGACCAGCGCCGCACCGACATCACGACCCAGGTCGTGCCGGGCGGCACGGTCACCGAGCGCTGGGTGCCGGTCGACCGGGTGGGGCTGTACGTGCCGGGCGGCCGGGCCGTCTACCCCTCCAGCGTGGTCATGAACGTCGTCCCCGCCCAGGAGGCGGGCGTGCCGTCGCTGGCGGTCACCTCGCCCGCGCAGAAGGAGTTCGGCGGCCTGCCGCACCCCACGATCCTCGCCGCCTGCGCGCTGCTCGGCGTCGAGGAGGTGTACGCCGTGGGCGGCGCCCAGGCCGTCGCGATGTTCGCCTACGGCACCGAGGAGTGCCGCCCGGCCACGATGGTGACCGGCCCCGGCAACATCTGGGTGGCCGCGGCCAAGCGCCTGCTCAAGGGCCGCATCGGCATCGACTCCGAGGCCGGCCCCACCGAGATCGCGATCCTCGCCGACGAGACCGCCGACCCCGTGCACGTCGCGGCCGACTTGATCAGCCAGGCCGAGCACGACGTGATCGCCGCCTCCGTGCTGGTCACCACCAGCGTGGCGCTGGCCGACGCGGTGGAGAAGGAGCTGCCCGGCCAGGTCGCGGCGACCCGGCACAGCGAGCGCATCACCGAGGCGCTCGCCGGCCGCCAGTCGGGCATCGTGCTCGTCTCGGACATCGACGACGGCCTGAAGGTCGTCGACGCCTACGCCGCCGAGCACCTGGAGATCCAGACGGCCGACGCCCGCGCGGTCGCCGCCCGCGTGCGCAACGCCGGCGCGATCTTCGTCGGCCCGTACGCGCCGGTGTCGCTCGGCGACTACATGGCCGGGTCCAACCACGTGCTGCCGACCGGCGGCTGCGCCTGCCACTCCTCGGGGCTGTCGGTGCAGACGTTCCTGCGCGGCATCCACGTCGTGGACTACACCCGCGAGGCGCTGGCCGGCGCCGCGGCGCACGTGTGCGCGCTCGCCGACGCGGAGGACCTGCCCGCCCACGGCGCCGCGATCCGCGCCCGCTTCGACTGGGAAGTGCCCGCATGACGACCCTCGACGACCTGCCGATCCGCGACGACCTGCGGGGCAAGCAGCCGTACGGCGCGCCGCAGCTCGACGTGCCGGTGCAGCTCAACACCAACGAGAACCCCTACCCCCCGTCGGCCGCGCTGATCGACGACCTCGCCCGTGCCGTACGGCAGGGCGCGGCGACGCTGAACCGCTACCCCGACAGGGACGCCGTCGAGCTGCGCAAGGACCTCGCCGACTACCTCGGTCACGGGCTGACGGCCCGCCAGGTGTGGGCGGCCAACGGCTCCAACGAGGTCATCCAGCAGATCCTCCAGGCGTTCGGCGGCCCCGGCCGCTCGGCCATCGGGTTCGAGCCGTCCTACTCCATGCACCCGATCATCGCGGGCGGCACGAACACCCGCTGGATCGAGGGCCTGCGCGAGGGGGACTTCTCGATCGACCCCGACGCCGCCGTGGCCGCGATCGAGCGGCACCGGCCCGACGTGGTGTTCCTGACCTCGCCGAACAACCCGACCGGCACGGCCCTGCCGCTGGAGGTGATCGAGCGGATCCTCGCCGTCGCGCCCGGCATGGTCGTGGTGGACGAGGCGTACGCCGAGTTCGCCCGCACCGGCACGCCGTCGGCGCTGACCCTGCTGCCGGGCCACCCCCGGCTGATCGTGACGCGCACCATGTCCAAGGCGTTCGCGATGGCCGGCACCCGGCTCGGATATCTCGCGGCCGACCCGGCGGTGATCGACGCCCTGCTGCTGGTCCGCCTGCCGTACCACCTGTCCACGCTGACCCAGGCGGCGGCCCGGGTGGCGCTGGCGCACCGCGAGGAGCTGCTGGGCACGGTGGACGCGCTGCGCGCCGAGCGGGACGCGACCGTGGACTGGCTGCGGGGACGCGGCCTGTCGGTCGCCGACTCGGACGCCAACTTCGTGTTGTTCGGCACGTTCGAGGATCGGCGGTCGGTGTGGGAGGGGCTGCTCGATCGCGGGGTGCTCATCAGGGAGACCGGCCCCGCGGGCTGGTTGCGCGTGTCGATCGGCACGCCGGAAGAGATGGCGGCGTTCCGCGCCGCGCTGGAAGGGGTCCTGCCATGACCGAGCTCACCGAGCGCCGCGGCCGGGTCGAGCGCACGACGAAGGAGACGTCGGTGCTGGTCGAGATCTGCCTCGACGGCACCGGGGTGGTCGACGTGTCGACCGGCGTCGGGTTCTACGACCACATGCTCGCCCAGCTCGGCAAGCACGGCCTGTTCGACCTGACCGTGAAGACCGAGGGCGACCTGCACATCGACGCCCACCACACGATCGAGGACACCGCGATCGCGCTCGGCACGGCGTTCCGCGAGGCCCTGGGCGACAAGTCGGGCATCCGGCGGTTCGGCAGCGCCTCCTGCCCGCTGGACGAGGCGCTCGCGCAGGTCACGGTGGACCTGTCCGGCCGGCCGTACCTCGTCCACACCGAGCCCGAGGGCATGGCCCCCATGATCGGGCCCGACTACGACACCACCATGACCCGGCACATCCTGGAGTCGTTCGTCGCGCAGGCGGCGGTCTGCCTCCACGTGCACGTGCCGTACGGGCGCAACGCGCACCACATCGTGGAGGCGCAGTTCAAGGCGCTCGCGCGGGCGCTGCGCGAGGCGTCGGAGCGCGACCCGCGGGCGACCGGAGTGCCCAGCACCAAGGGCGTCCTCTGATGACCCTCGCGTCCGGTGGGATGATCTTCATTGGGCTCTTCCTGATCGGCGGGGTCATCTCGGGCATACGCCAGGGTCTCAAGCCGCTGGCGGTGCTGGCGGGCGTCGGGGCGGTCATGGCGATCACCGCGGGGGTGATGTGGTGGCAGTAGGCAAGCGGGTGGTCGTGCTGGACTACGGCTCGGGCAACCTCCGCTCGGCCGAGCGGGCGCTGGCCCGGGTGGGGGCGGACGTCACCGTCACGGCCGACTTCGACGCGGCCCTCGACGCGGACGGGCTCGTCGTCCCCGGCGTCGGGGCGTTCTCCGCGTGCATGGAGGGGCTCAAGAGCGTGCGCGGCGACCAGGTCGTCGGCCGCCGCCTGGCCGGCGGGCGGCCGGTGCTCGGGATCTGCGTCGGCATGCAGATCCTGTTCGAGAAGGGCGTCGAGCACGGTGTCCACACGGAGGGCTGCGGCGAGTGGCCCGGCACGGTCGAGCGGCTCGACGCGCCCGTGCTGCCCCACATGGGGTGGAACACCGTGACCGCGCCCGAGGGCAGCGTGCTGTTCCGGGGCCTGGAGGAGGGGACGCGCTTCTACTTCGTCCACTCCTACGGCGTGCGCGAGTGGCGGCTGCGGGCCGGCGAGGGCTTCCGCGCTCCGCTGGTCACCTGGGCCGAGCACGGCGTGCCGTTCGTGGCCGCCGTCGAGAACGGCCCCCTCATGGCCACCCAGTTCCATCCGGAGAAGTCCGGGGACGCCGGGGCCGTGCTGCTGTCCAACTGGCTGAGCACGTTGTGAGCGTGTTCGGCGGGCGTAATCTCACAACAGCGGTGCGACACTGGTGGTGCGGCGTTTGTGTCCGTGGGCGCCGGCCGGGCCGTGACCGGAGCCGAGCGGCGTGACCGGACTGGGCGGGAGGCCCGATGAGCAAGGAACGGGCCCGCCGGAGGGCGGAGCGCGAGGCCGAGCGCGAACGCCTCGCGGCGGCCCGGGCCGAGCGTGAGGCGAGGGCCGCGAGACGGCGCGAGATGCGCGAGCGGGTCGTGCGGCCCGTCGCCGGGGTCGTCGCCGCCGTGCGGCCCAGGCCGGTGCGGGTGGCCCGGCAGCGCGGCTATCTCGCCCGCCGCCGCCGGAACGAGAACGCCGTCGTGGCCGTGCTGTGGTTCCTCGTCCAGGTGCTCGCCTGGATCCTGCTCGACTCGTGGATGGCCCGGCTGGGCGTGTTCCTCGGCTCGATCCTGCTGCTCCCGGTGTTCGTCACCATTGTTTTCGACCGGAGGTCATGACCAAATGTCGCTCGTATTGCTCCCAGCCGTCGACGTCGCCGACGGCCAAGCCGTCCGCCTCGTGCAGGGCGAGGCGGGGACGGAGACCTCGTACGGGGATCCGCTCGCCGCCGCCCTGGCCTGGCAGAAGGCCGGCGCGGAGTGGATCCACCTGGTCGACCTCGACGCGGCGTTCGGCAGGGGGAGCAACCGCGAGCTGCTCGCCTCGGTCGTCGGCGCGCTCGACGTGAACGTGGAGCTGTCCGGGGGGATCCGCGACGACGAGTCGCTGGAGGCCGCGCTGAGCACCGGCTGCCGCCGGGTGAACATCGGCACCGCCGCCCTGGAGAACCCCGAGTGGTGCGCCAGGGCGATCGCCGAGCACGGCGACCGCATCGCGGTGGGGCTCGACGTGCGCGGCACCACGCTGGCCGCCCGTGGGTGGACCAAGGAGGGCGGCGACCTGTGGGAGGTGCTCGACCGGCTGGAGTCGGAGGGCTGCCCCCGCTACGTCGTCACCGACGTCACCAAGGACGGCACGCTGCGCGGTCCCAACCTCGACCTGCTGCGCCAGGTCTGCGCGCGGACCGAGCGCCCGGTCATCGCCAGCGGCGGGGTGTCCTCGCTCGACGACCTGCGGGCGATCGCGACGCTCGTGCCGGAGGGCGTGGAGGGCGCCATCGTGGGCAAGGCGCTGTACGCCCAGGCGTTCACGCTCGAAGAGGCGCTCGCGGCGGTGAAGTCCGCATGAGCACGCAGATGCCCGAAGGACGGATCTCCTCCGGCGGTCCCTGGGAGGACCGGTACGGCTACGCGCGCGCGGTCGTCGCCGGGCCGCACGTGCTCGTGTCCGGCTGCACCGCCACCGTCGGCGGCGAGGTCCAGCACGTGGGCGACGCCTACCAGCAGACGCTCACCGCCTTCTCCATCGCGCTGGACGCCGTCGAGAAGGCCGGCACCACCCGGGCCGACGTGGTGCGCACCCGCCTGTACGTGGTGAACGCCGACGACTTCGACGCCGTCGGCAAGGCGCACGGCGAGATCTTCGGCGACGTACGGCCCGCCTGCACGAGCGTGCAGGTCGCCGGGCTGGTCGACGAGCGCATGCTGGTCGAGGTCGAGGTCGAGGCGTACCGGCCGATGGAACGTGGCAACGACGGGACCGGGCGATGACCGTCGCGGTGCGGGTGATCCCCTGCCTGGACGTGGACGCCGGCCGGGTCGTCAAGGGCGTCAACTTCGAGAACCTCAGGGACGCCGGCGACCCCGTCGAGCTGGCCGCGCGCTACGACGCCGAGGGGGCCGACGAGCTGACCTTCCTCGACATCACCGCCTCCTCGGGTGAGCGCGAGACCATGCTCGACGTCGTGCGCCGCACGGCCGAGCAGGTGTTCATCCCGCTGACCGTCGGCGGAGGCGTGCGCTCGGTCGAGGATGTGGACCGGCTGCTGCGCGCCGGCGCCGACAAGGTCGGCATCAACACCGCCGCCATCGCCCGGCCGGAGCTGCTGACCGAGGCCTCGCGCCGGTTCGGGTCACAGTGCATCGTGCTGTCGGTGGACGCGCGCCGGGTCGTCGACGGCCCGCCCACGCCGTCCGGGTTCGAGGTGACCACCCACGGCGGCCGCCGCGGGACCGGCATCGACGCGGTCGAGTGGGCCAGGCGCGGCGAGGAGCTCGGCGTCGGGGAGATCCTGCTCAACTCGATGGACGGCGACGGCACCAAGGCCGGATACGACCTGGAGATGCTGCGGGCCGTACGGGCGGCGGTGAGCGTCCCCCTGATCGCCTCCGGCGGCGCCGGGCGGCTGGAGGACTTCCCGCCCGCGGTGGACGCCGGTGCGGACGCCGTGCTGGCCGCCTCGGTCTTCCACTTCGGCCAGCTCAAGATCCACGAGGTCAAGGACACGCTCCGCGCCGCCGGTCACCCGGTCCGCTGAGCGCCCGCCCGGGGGCCGGCTCCGGCCCCCGGCGGCAGGTCCTCAGTCGATGTCGATGATCGCCGTGGGGTAGGCGTCCGGACCGGTGCCGAGCGAGGACGACGCCATCGACTGATACTGCCACTGGACCTGGAAGGAGCCGCCGGAGCCGCAGCAGCTGTCGCTCCAGCAGGTCGAGGCGGCGGACGCCTCGCCGGCCGGCTGGGCCGCCGCCAGGCCGACCGCCACGAGGAACGCCAGGCCCAGCAGGCTCGGGAAACGCTTGGCACGCATAGCTGTCTCCTGTCCTCAGAGGAATCGCGCGGCGCTCCGGAGTCCGCTTCCTCAATGGTCGGCCGATCGCGACGAGCCCGTCCATACCAATCACCCCAAATAGGGCGATAGTGGGCGAAAAGCGGGCATACGCTTTTGTTGATCATGTCCGGCCGGAATGCCCTAGGGTGTGTCGGGTGATCAACAGCCGACCGACGGAGGAACGCACATGTCCGCACCCGCCTCGCTCGAGGAGGTCCGCCGGCGTATCGACGAGATCGACGCCCGTCTGACGACGCTGCTGGCCGAACGGCAGACGCTCGTCCGCGCGGCGGCGGCGTTCAAGACCGACGAGCAGTCCGTACGGGCGCCGGACCGGGTGGAGCGCGTCGTGGCGGCGGCGCGGGAGAGGGCGGAGCGCGAGGGGCTGTCCCCGGAGGTCGCCGAGGCCGTCTGGCGGGCGATGATCGGCGCGTTCATCGAATACGAGCTCACCGAGCACCGGCGGGCCGGGTAGGGCTCACCCCGCACCCGCCGTACGGGGCATGGGCCGGGCTCCCGGGGCGGATGAGGTGCGCGGGAGACGCGGAAGGAGAGGCCGGCGGAGCAAGGCGGGTGCCCTGCCGGCCCTTGTGCGCGCAGAGCCTTCCCGGCTCTGTCGCGGATACAGTTCGCTCGTCGCTGGTTGCGCAAAGTGATTATCGCCGGGGTAGCCGCGCGGGGGAGCGGGAGCGGGGGGTCCGCGACCTCAACTCAGCACCGTGGTGAAGAAGGTCGCCAACCTGCTGGCTCCGGTGTTGACCGTGTCGAACACGCCTCGCACGGCGCCCGCCGCCGCCTGTGGCTGGCTGTAGAGGTAGAAGACAACGAACGCAATGGCCGCGTAAGTGAGAACCTTCTTCGCCTTCATCGGGGGGCCTCCTGCAGTCGGTATCCCGGTCGTTTGTACCCGGCGGCAGTTTTGATCATAACTAGCCGCGTGGCCATGAGGCCGTTCCGCCCTCATTGTGAGACAGCGCCCTCATCGTGTGGCGGACGCCCCCCTTGTGAGACAGGGGCGAACGGCCCCCGCCGCGCGGTACGGCCGCGAGCCCCGCGCGACGGGACCCGGCGAAGGCGGGGCCCGGTCCGGTGAGGGCCGGGGCCCTGCCCGGAAACCCGGGGGCTCAGCCCGAGAAGAGCGAGGTGAAGAACGCGGACAGGCGTTCGGCCCCGGTGGTGATGCCCCCGAGCAGGTTCCTGACCGCGCCTGCGGCGTTGGCGGGCTGCGTGAACAAATAGAAGATCACGAACGCGACGGCCAGGTAGGTCAGGAACTTCTTGAGGTTCATCCGGGGCTCCCCAACGGCTTCCACACATCGTGGCCCGTCCCATGCTGCCGCAATGCACGGCGTTTCCGGGAAGATTCCGGACAAGTCCCGAATTTCTTTTTTACGGCCCCAAACGGGCCTCGCGCAGCCGGGCGACCGCCGCGGGATCCCCCTCGTACGTCACCCGGGCGTGGGCCTGCCGCCCGAAGGCGAACAGCACCAGCTCCGACGGCTCGCCGGTGACCACCACGGCGGGCTCGGCCATGCGCCCGGCCGTCTTCGCCCCGTCGGGGCGGCGCAGCACGACCCCCACCGGGGCCTTGCGCAGGAAGAGCCTGGCCATGCCGCGCAGCCGGCGCCAGAACGTCTCCTGAAGGTCCCGCGGGATGACCCGGGGCTCCCAGTCCGCCTGCGCCCGGCGCACGTCCTCGTGGTGGACGTACAGCTCGACGGTGTTCACGATGTCGTCCAGGCCCGGCACCAGGCCGTACGGCGTCCAGCGCGGCGGGCCGCTGCGGACGAGCCCGACCAGCTTCGGATAGGAGTGGCGCCGCTTGAGGCGCTCCTGCACGGCGGCGGTGTAGCCCGCCAGGAACGGCAGCGCGATGCCGGGCGCGGCGTCCAGCCGGCGCTCGCGCAGGATGAGGTGGGCCGCGAGGTCCTCGGTCGCCCACCCCTCGCACAGCGTGGGCGCCTCCGGGCCGAGGCGGTCGAGCAGGTCGCAGAGCGCCGCGCGCTCCGTCTGGGCGTGTGTCACGTGATCAGCCTATGCGCCGGCCGCGCCCCGCGGGTCCGCGGGCGCTTGTCTCCCAGGAATAAACCCCTTGATCAGGATGATAGGGAAGTAACTAGGACCAAAGGCTTGGGCGGCGTCGGTCCGGTGACCGATCCGGCGACGCCCCCCGAGTGGGTAACGTCCCCCTCCGGGGCGCTCGCAGGGAGCGCCCCGGCTGGTTTCCCCGATCGGAAGGAACGCACCGCGTGCCGACGAAGGAGCCTCCCGCGCGGCCCGGCAGCTCAGTCATGCTCCGGGGTCTCAAGGTCATCGGCGTGGCGATCAAGACGGAGCCGGCGATCTTCACCGGAGCGGTCCTCGCCAGCGCCGTCTACGGCGCGATGACCGTCGCCTCGTCCTGGGCGCTCGGCTGGGCGACCGACAACGCCGTGCTGCCGGCGTTCCGCGACGGCGACGCGAGCGCCGGCACGCTGACCGCGGCGGCCCTGCTCATCGTGGGCGTGGCGGTGCTCAAGGCCGCGGGGATCATGGGCCGGCGCATCATGGCCGGGATCCACCAGTACCGCATGCAGGCGCACTCACGCCGCGCCGTCACCAGGCAGTATCTGCGGCTGCCCCTCGCCTGGCACCACCGCCACCCGACCGGGCAGCTGCTGTCCAACGCCAACTCCGACGTCGAGGCGGCCTGGGCGCCGCTCGCGCCGCTGCCGATGGCGGTGGGCGTGATCGTGATGCTCGTGACGGCCGCCGTGGCGATCGTGCTGGTCGACCCGGTGCTCGCCGTCGTCGGCTTCCTGATCTTCCCGGCAGTGGCCGTGCTCAACCTCGTCTACCAGCGCAGGCTGTCGCCGCTGGCGATGCGGGCCCAGCAGCTGCGGGCCGAGGTGAGCGAGGTCGCGCACGAGAGCTTCGACGGCGCGCTCGTCGTCAAGACCCTCGGCCGCGAGGACGCCGAGGCCGCGCGGTTCCAGGCGAAGGCCGACGCGCTGCGGGACGCCAACGTCGCCGTCGGGCGGGTCCGCGGACTGTTCGACCCCATGCTGGAGGCCCTGCCCACGCTGGGCGTGCTCGCCGTGCTGCTCGTCGGCTCCCTGCGGCTGGAGTCCGGCGGCGTCGCGGCCGGCGACCTGATCCAGGTCGCCTACCTGTTCACCCTCCTCGCCTTCCCGATCCGGGCGCTCGGCTGGGTGCTGGCCGAGCTGCCGCGCAGCGTCGTCGGCTGGACCCGGATCACCGACGTCCTCGACGCCACCGGCTCCATGGAGTACGGCACCGCGCGCCTGGACGCCTCCGGCCCGGCCCGGGTGGAGGCCGAGCGCGTCTCCTACGCGTACACGCCGGGAAACCCGGTGCTGCGGGACGTGACCTTCACCGTCGAGCCGGGCCGTACGATCGCGGTCGTCGGGCCGACCGGGGCGGGCAAGTCGACGCTCACCCAGCTCCTCGCGCGCCTGATCGACCCCGACGAGGGCGTCGTCCGCATCGACGGCACCGACCTGCGCGAGGTCGCCAGGGGCGAGGTCAGCGCCTCGGTGGCGATCGTCCCGCAGCAGACGTTCCTGTTCGACGACACCGTGCGCGGCAACATCGCGATCGGGGCGGACGTGCCGGACGAGCGCATCTGGGCCGCGCTGCGGCTCGCGCAGGCCGACGGCTTCGTCAGCGCGCTGCCGTCCGGCCTGGACACCCGCATCGGCGAGCGCGGCGCGACGCTGTCGGGCGGGCAGCGGCAGCGCCTCGCGCTGGCCCGGGCGGTCGTGCGCGAGCCCCGGCTGCTCATCCTCGACGACGCGACCTCCAGCGTCGACCCGCAGGTCGAAAAGCGCATCCTGTACGGCCTGCGCGACGGCGCCGCCGAGACCACGGTGATCGTGGTCGCCTACCGCATGGCGACGATCGCCCTGGCCGACGAGGTCGTCTACCTGGAGCAGGGCGTGGTCGCCGACCACGGCGCCCACGAGGAGCTGCTGGCCCGCTGCGCGGGCTACCGCGACCTCGTCACCGCCTACGAGCGCGAGGAGGCCGAGCGGGCCGCGTTCGACGAAGACACCGATGAGGAGGTCGTGGCATGACGTACGGCTCGAAGCCCTTCGCGGGGAGCGTGGTCCGGTGACCGCCGTGACGGACACCGCCGCCGCGGAGACCTCGTCCCTGCGGTCGGCCGACCGGAGCGCCCTGGAGACGCTCAGGCAGGGCCTGCGGCTGTCGCCGGAGTTCCGCCGCGGGCTCGCCGGCACGATCGTGCTGGCCGTGCTGGCCACGCTGGGCAAGATCGTCGTGCCGATCGCCGTGCAGCAGGTCATCGACCGCGGCCTGCGCTCGGGCGAGCCCGACCTGCCGTTCATCCGCAACGCCGTCGCCCTGTGCGCGCTCGCCGTGGTGCTGACCGCGCTGTGCGGCTACCTCATGAACGTCCGGCTCTACCGCTCCACCGAGTCCGGCCTGGCGACGCTGCGAGGCAAGGGCTTCCGCCACGTCCACGACCTGTCGGTGCTGACGCAGAACACCGAGCGGCGCGGCGGCCTGGTCTCCCGGGTGACCGGCGACGTCGACCAGATCAGCGCCTTCATGCAGTGGGGCGGGCTGATGGTCATCGTCTCCGCCGGTCAGCTGCTGGTCGCCACCGCGCTCATGGCCGTCTACTCCTGGCAGCTCACCCTGCTCGTGTGGGCCTGCTTCCTGCCGCTCGTGCTGGTCCTGCCCCGGTTCCAGCGCCTGGTCGCCCGGGCGTACACCAAGGTCCGCGAGCGGGCCGGCGACGTCCTCGCCGCCGTCAGCGAGTCGGTCGTCGGCAGCGCGGTGATCCGGGCGTACGGCTCGGAGGACCGCACGGCCGAGCGGATCGACACGGCGGTCGACGGGATGCGCGCGGCGCAGACCCGGGCCCAGAAGATCGTCGGCTTCACGTTCCCGGCCACCGAGCTGGTCGCCTCGATCACGGTCGCGCTGGTGGTCGTGGCCGGGGTCTGGCTGGGCGTCGGCGGGTCGATCACGGCCGGGCGGCTCATCGCGTTCCTGTTCCTGATCACGCTGTTCATCAGCCCGCTGCAGACCGCGACCGAGGTGCTGAACGAGGCGCAGAACGCGATCGCCGGATGGCGGCGCATCCTCGGCGTGCTCGACACACCGGCCGACGTGGCCGACCCGGCGAACGGCGTGACGCTGCCGCGCGGCCCGATCTCGGTCCGGTTCGACGGCGTGGGCTTCGCCTACCCCGGCGGCCCGCCGGTGCTCCACGACGTCTCGGTCGATATCCCGCCGCGGACGCGGATCGCGGTGGTGGGGGAGACCGGCTCGGGCAAGACGACCTTCGCCAAGCTGCTCACCCGGCTCATGGACCCGACCTCCGGCAGGATCCTCGTGGACGGCGCGGACCTGCGCACGATCAGCTTCTCCTCGCTCAGGGAGCGGATCGTGATGGTCCCGCAGGACGGGTTCCTGTTCGACTCGACGCTGGAGGACAACATCCGCTTCGGGCGGCCCTCGGCGACCCGGGAGGAGATCACCCGGGCCCTGACCGAGCTCGGCCTGGCCGACTGGCTCGACGGCCTGCCCGCCGGCCTGGACACCCCGGTCGGCCAGCGCGGCGAGTCCCTGTCGGCGGGGGAGCGGCAGCTCGTCGCGCTCGCCCGCGCCTACCTCGCCGATCCCGACCTGCTGCTGCTCGACGAGGCCACCTCCGCCGTGGACCCCGCCACCGAGGTGCGGCTCGCCCGCGCCCTCGACGGCGTCACCCGGGGGCGTACGGCGATCTCCATCGCCCACCGCCTGTCCACCGCCCAGGCGGCCGACGAGGTCCTGGTGTTCGAGCGCGGCCGGATCGTCCAGCGCGGCCCGCACGCCGTCCTGGTGGAGCAGCCCGGCGTGTACGCCGACCTCTACGCCTCCTGGACCACCGCCACCACCACCCGCTGACGCGTCCGGCCGATCGCCCCGGCCGGCAGGATGCCGGCGCGCACCGGCCGCCCGCACCGGCGGCCGGTGGTGCGCACCTCGGTGTGCCCGCCGTACGGGGACTGCGCCGGCGTCGGCGTCACAGCCGGCCCGCCACGTGACGGCGCCCATGTCGTCGCGCCGGCACCGGCGGACGCCTTTCAACGCGCACCGACGCAAGTGCGAGGAGACACTGACGTCCGACGTCGGTGACGTCGGACGTCACCGACGTTGGATGTCAGTGACGTCGCCTGCTAGTAATGACATGTGGGATTCGTCAATCGCGTCGACGAACTGGCGCGGCTTCAGGAGTGGTGGGAGACCGCCGACGCCCGCCCGGCCCTGGTCTGGGGGCGGCGTCGGGTGGGCAAGACCGCGCTCATCACCGAGTTCGCGGCCCGCTGCGGTGCCCGGACGCTTTATCACATCGGCGGCACGCGCCCCGCGCCCGCCGAACTCGCCGCGCTGTCGGCACGGGCGGCCGCGGTCACCACCACCGGCGGCCGCAACCCGCAGGACCGCCCCTACCGGGACTGGGACGACGCGCTGGAGCACTTGGCGTCGCAGGCGCAGGACAGCCCGCTCCTGCTGATCCTGGACGAGTTTCCCGAGCTGATGAAGTCGTCCCCCGAACTGCCGGGCGTGCTGCGCGCTTTCCTGGACCGGCCGGAGGGGACGGGGCGGTTGCGTCTCATCGTCTGCGGCTCGGCCGTACGCACGATGTGGGAGATGCAGGAGTATCGAGCGCCTCTCTACGGACGGTTCGACCTGGCCCTGCAGGTGCACCCGTTCCGGCCGCACGAGGCGGCCTTGATGCTGCCGGATCTGGCCCCGGCCGACCGCGCGGTGGTCTATGGCATCGTCGGCGGAACGCCCCTTTACCTGAGCTGGTGGCGGCAGGAGCTGACTATCGAGCAGAACCTGCTTCGCCTGGCGGGCAGGCCGGGGGCACGGCTGCTCACCGAAGGCGAACTCGTGCTGGCCACCGAGGCGGAAGCCGGAGAGTACCCGGCGGCCGTCCTGCAGGCCGTGGCGAACGGCAAGACCCGCCATCACGAGATCGCCGACGCCCTGGGCGCGGATCCGAGCCGGACGCTGCGCCAGCTCGTCCGCCTCCGGCTCCTCGAGAGAGTGCTTCCCGTGACCGAGTCCGAGCAGCGGACGCGGCGCAAGATCTACCGCATCGCCGACCCTTTCCTCGCCTTCTACCTGGGTCCGCTCGCGCGTTACCGGGCCGACATCGAGCAGGGCGCCGGGCCGGACGTCGTTCAGGCCCTGTACGAGGCGATGGGCGAGCATCTCGGGCTGGTCTACGAGGAGGCGTTCCGCGACCACCTGCGGCGGCGCGCCGCGGCGGGCGAACTCGGACCCCGGGTCGTCGCCGTCGGGCCCTGGTGGAAGGACGACGGGCAGGACGAGATCGACGCCGTCGTGCTCGCGGAACCCGCCCGCACGCGGGTTCCGGTCCTCGTCGGCGAGGCCAAGTGGAGCCGCACCGTGGACGCGGAACGGCTGCGGGCGCGGCTGTCGCGCAAGGCGGCGAACCTCACCGGCGACGTGGACGCGCTGACGTACGCCGTATGCGCCCGCGAGGAGGTCGCGAACGTCCGCGAGGGCGTGCTGCCGATCACCGCGGCCGAGGTCTTCCGGCCCTGATCGGGCCCGCTGCTCGGGCCCGCGCCGTCCGGTGGGCGCGTCCCACGCCGCGCTCCGGACTCCAGAGGCGCCGGACCGGCGAGGTGCGGCGGCGGGGCCCGGGGCCGCCCGGTTCCGCCGGCTGCTCCGCGCGCCCGGCCGGCGGTCAGCCGCCGGTGACCATCGGCCGGTGGCGGAAGCGGGACCGGCCGGCCCCTGCGGCACAATTGGCCTCATGGCCCTCGACCCGAAGATCGCCGACCGGCTCAAGCGCACCCCGGACGGCCTGGTGCCCGCGATCGTCCAGCAGTACGACACCGGCGAGGTGCTCATGCTCGCCTGGATGGACGACGAGGCGCTGCACCGCACGCTCACCACCGGCAGGGCGACCTACTGGTCCCGCAGCCGAGGGGAGTACTGGGTGAAGGGCGACACCTCCGGCCACGTGCAGTGGGTCAAGCACGTGGCGCTCGACTGCGACGGCGACACGATCCTGCTCAAGGTCGACCAGGTGGGGGCGGCCTGCCACACCGGCGACCGCACCTGCTTCGACGCCGACCTCCTCGACGTGAGCGGCGCGCCGTGACCGCTCCCGTCCCGGCCCCAACCCGCGACCCGGCGCGTACGGCGCGGCGCTCGCTGCTGGTGTGGCTGGCCGCCTGCGCCGCGGGCGGCGGGCTCGCGCTGCTGGCCGCGGGCCGCGAGTGGGCCGCGTTCGGCACGGCGGGGAGCCCCGCCGGAGCGGGCGCCGGCACCCTCACCGGCGACGACCTGGTCGCCTGGCTCACCCCGGCGGCGCTGGCCGCCCTCGCCGCCGTGCTGGCCGTGCTGGCCACGAGGGGGATCGCGCGGCGGGCGGTGAGCGCGGTCGTCGCGCTCCTGGGCGTCGCGGTGGCGGCCGGGGCGTGGGACGGCACCCGCGACGGGACGATCGCCGCCGCGGCCGCCGGGCATATGACGACCGCGATAACCTCCGCCGGTCAGGTCGCCGTGGAGTCGCGCGCCTGGGTCTGGCCGGTGCTGGCCGCCGCGGGCGGGGTCGTCCTGGCTCTCGCGGGCGCGGCGGCGGTGGTCCTGAGCACGCGCTGGCCCGGCATGTCGAGCAAGTACGAGCGGCGGTCCGGGCGCGCGGCCTCCGGCGGGACCGCCGGGGTGAAGGACCCCGGCAGGGCGATGTGGGACGCGATCGACGAGGGCGAGGACCCCACCGCGTAGCCGCCGGCCCCGCGGCCGGCGCGAGCCCCCGGCCGCTCTCGCCGCTCGTCGAGGTCGACGCCGGTCCGCCGCGGCTCCGGCGCGGTCGTCGGTGCGTCTCCGGATGCCTGCCGCCGCGCCTTCCGCGCGCGGAAGGCGCACGGGCGGGCGCGCCGAGTCGTGAACGGGCGCCGGATCGATCCTTACTCTTCGATCACAAGTTGCCCACAAAGCGTGGTTTTTCCTCGTCGGGCGTTCCCGGCTCGCTAAGCTTCCCGCTCGACCTGAAGGATCACACGGGAGCTTCGGATGAGCTACCAGCACCGGCCGGACGGACACGGGGGCCACCCGTCCGGCGGGGGATGCCCGCGCCCGGCGACGGGTGCTCGCGGGTGTCCGCCTCCGGCTCCGTGCGGGTATCCGTCCCACCCGGGGCGGGGCGCGGGCGGATCGCCGGTCGTGCCGCCGGCCCGGAGCGTCACCCGCATGCTCTCGTGCGGCTTCACGTCGCATCTCGATGTGATCTTCGGCCACGTCGCTCTGAGTCAGATCAGGCGGAACGGCCAAGAGTGTCGCGGCACGGCGTCGCCGGCCTCGTCATGCCCTGTACGGGAAACGTCCTTTTAAGCAACGTCCTGCGCAGGGAATGGCGCGGGTCGTCCCGATGGCGCTCCCCACGGGGAGGCATCGCCACATACGCCTCAAGCAGCGTCCACTGACCCGGTCCCCGTCTCACATCGAATCTCTCCCCCTACGCAACAGGAGCGACAAAATGGCCTACGGCAACGACCCCGGCTACCCCGGCGGCTTCCCGCCGCCCCCGCCCCCCGGCGGCTACGGCGCCCCGATGCAGCCCGGCGCCACCCCTCCGAACAACCACCTCGTGATGGCGATCATCACGACGATCCTGTGCTGCCTGCCGCTGGGCGTCGTCTCGATCGTCTACGCGTCCCAGGTCAACTCGAAGTGGATGGCGGGGGACTACCAGGGCGCGTACGCGGCCTCGGAGTCGGCGAAGAAGTGGTGGATGGCGTCGCTGATCACCGGCGTCGTGGTGTTCGTCCTGTACATCCTTCTCGTCGTCGTGCTCGGGGTCTTCAGCGTCACCACCTCGACCACGTCATACTGAGGGTCATGACATCCACCGTCCCGCTGCGGCGTCCCGCGGACCGGCTGCGGTCCGTGCTGGCGCCGCTCGGCGTGGCGGCCGTCGCGGCGGCGGCGGCCACGTACGTCGCCGCCGTGGACCCCAACCAGCCGGGGCACTATCCGACCTGCCCGTTCCTCTTCCTCACGGGCTTGTACTGCCCCGGCTGCGGCTCGCTTCGCGCCATTCACGCCCTGGGACACGCCGACGTGCCGGCCGCGCTGTCCCTCAACCCGCTCACCGTCGCGGCCGTCGTGTTCCTCGTCTACCGATGGGCCGTCTGGGCACTACGATCATGGCAGGGACGGCCTGTGCGCACGAGCCTCGCGCACCCCGCGTACCTGTGGGGGCTCGCTGCCATCGTGATCGTTTTTTGGGTAATGCGGAACACGCCTTTCGGGCATTTCCTTGCACCTTGAATCGACCCGGTGGCGGATCGACGGGGGATGGGCCGATACCATCGCAGGGCAGGACACGCAGAGCAGCCGACCGGAGGGGACCCTTACGCGTGAGCGAGCGGACAGGCAAATCGCGTGAGCTCCGAGCCGAAGGCGAGGAGGACGCGTGAGTGTTCTTGACGAGATCATCTCGGGCGTGCGGGAGGACCTCGAGGAGCGGCAGCGCGACGTGCCGATCGAGGAGCTCAAGCGGCTCGCCGCCCGCGCCCCCGAGCCCCGGGACGCCTACGCGGCGCTCGGCGGCGACCGGGTGTCGGTCATCGCGGAGGTGAAGCGGTCGAGCCCCTCGAAAGGCGCGCTCGCCGCCATCGCCGACCCCGCGGCCCTCGCGGTGGACTACGAGGAGGGCGGCGCCCACGTCATCAGCGTGCTGACCGAGCGGCGCAGGTTCGGCGGCACGCTCGCCGACCTCGCGGCCGTGCGCGCGGCCGTGGACGTCCCCATCCTGCGCAAAGACTTCATCGTGACCTCCTACCAGCTGTGGGAGGCCAGGGCGTACGGCGCGGACCTCGCCCTGCTCATCGTGGCCGCGCTCGACCAGCAGGCGCTCGTCTCGCTGATCGAGCGGGCCGAGTCGATCGGGCTCGCCCCGCTCGTCGAGGTGCACACCGAGGAGGAGCTGGACCGCGCGGTCGACGCCGGCGCCAAGATCATCGGTGTCAACGCCCGCAACCTCAAGACGCTCGAAGTGGACCGCGAGGTGTTCGCCAAGCTCGCGCCCAAGGTGCCGGACGGCGTCATCAAGGTCGC
Source organism: Microbispora rosea subsp. aerata (assembly GCF_014647835.1). Lineage (GTDB taxonomy): Bacteria > Actinomycetota > Actinomycetes > Streptosporangiales > Streptosporangiaceae > Microbispora > Microbispora aerata. The sequence goes on along the minus strand of NZ_BMPY01000002.1, from coordinate 141,802 downwards.
CGAGTCCGGGGTGCGCGGGCCGCACGACCTGCTCGCGTACGCGCGGGCGGGGGCCGACGCCGTGCTGGTGGGCGAGAGCCTGGTCACCGGCAGGGACCCCAAGGCGGCGGTCAACGACCTGGTCACCGCGGGCGCGCACCCGGCCTCGCGGCAGGACACCGGCTCCGAGAGGCACTCGTGAACGACGGCGCTGCAGAAGGAGGCCGCGTGACCCCGAAGGAAGGGACCTTGATCACCCCCGCCGACCTGGCCGGTAGCGGTGCCCAGCGCAACGACCCGGACATCTACGGCAAGTTCGGCAGGTTCGGCGGCAGGTACGTGCCCGAGGCGCTCATCCCGGCCCTCGACGAGGTCGCCGCGGAGTACGAGAAGGCCAAGAACGACCTCGGCTTCGTCCGCGAGTTCGAGCACCTGCTGCGCACGTACGCCGGCCGTCCCACCACGCTGACCGAGGTGCCGCGGTTCGCCGAGCACGCGGGCGGCGCGCGGATCCTGCTCAAGCGCGAGGACCTGACCCACACGGGCGCACACAAGATCAACAACGTGCTCGGGCAGGCGCTGCTGACCAAGCGGCTGGGCAAGCGGCGCGTCATCGCGGAGACGGGGGCGGGCCAGCACGGCGTCGCCACCGCCACCGCCGCGGCGCTGATGGGCCTGGAGTGCGTCATCTACATGGGCGCCGTCGACTGCGAGCGCCAGGCGCTGAACGTCGCCAGGATGAAGCTCCTCGGCGCGACGGTCGTGCCGGTGACCAACGGCAGCCAGACCCTCAAGGACGCCATCAACGAGGCGTTCCGCGACTGGGTCGCCAACGTCGACCACACCCACTACCTGTTCGGCACCGTCGCCGGGCCGCACCCGTTCCCGGAGATCGTCCGGGACTTCGCCCGGATCATCGGGGTGGAGGCGCGCCGCCAGGTCCTGGAGCTCACCGGCCGCATGCCCGACGCGGTCTGCGCCGCCGTCGGCGGCGGGTCGAACGCCATGGGGATCTTCCACGCCTTCGTCGACGACGCGAACGTCCGGCTGTACGGCTACGAGGCCGGCGGCCGGGGCGCCGACACCGGCGAGCACGCGCTGACACTGACCCAGGGCAGCGAGGGCGTGCTGCACGGCGCCCGCACCTTCGTCCTGCAGGACGAGGAGGGCCAGACGCTCGAGTCGCACTCGATCTCGGCGGGTCTCGACTACCCGGGCGTGGGCCCCGAGCACGCCTGGCTCAAGGACATCGGCCGGGCCACCTACGAGGGCGTGACCGACAAGGAGGCCATGGAGGCCTTCGCCCTGCTCGCCCGCACCGAGGGCATCATCCCGGCCATCGAGTCGTCGCACGCGCTCGCGGGCGCGCTGCGGCTGGGCCGTGAGCTGGGCCCCGACGCCGTCATCCTGGTGAACCTGTCGGGCCGCGGTGACAAGGACATGGGCACCGCCATGAAGTACTTCAACCTCTGATCCAGCATCGATAGGGCAATCCCGATGACGACACTCCAAGCGGTGTTCGACAAGGCCCGCGCCGAGGACAGGGCCGCGCTGGTCGGTTACCTGCCGGCCGGCTTCCCGACCAAGGACGGCGCGATCGCCGCGGCGACGGCCATGGTCGAGGCAGGCTGCGACGTGATCGAGATCGGCCTGCCGTACTCCGATCCGCTCATGGACGGCCCGACCATCCAGGACGCGGTGCACCGGTCGCTGACGAACGGCACCCGCATCGCCGACGTGCTGCGCACCGTCGAGGGTGTGGCGAAGTCGGGGGCCGCGACGCTGGTCATGACCTACTGGAACCCGATCGGCCGCTACGGCGCCGAGCGCTTCGCCCGCGACCTCGCCTCGGCGGGCGGCGTCGGGACCATCACGCCCGACCTGACGCCCGAGGAGGCGGAGCCCTGGCTCGCCGCGAGCAAGGGGGCGGGCATCGACACGGTGTTCCTCGTCGCGCCCAGCTCGCCGGAGGAGCGCATCGGCAAGGTCGTCGCCTGCTGCACGGGCTTCGTGTACGCGGCCTCGCTGATGGGCGTGACCGGCGCCAGGGAGACCGTGAACGCGGCGGCCGAGGGTCTGGTCAAGCGGACCAAGTCGCTCACGTCCCTGCCCGTCTGCGTCGGTCTCGGCGTCGGGAACGGCGACCAGGCCGCGGAGATCGCGGCGTACGCCGACGGCGTCATCGTCGGGTCCGCGTTCATCCGGCGACTGCTCGACGCGCCGGACGAGAAGTCCGGCATCGCGGCGGTTCGTGACCTCGCGTCGGATCTCGCCCGGGGCGTCCGGCGCTGAGCCCTCCCGGGGGTTTCCTCCCCGCAGACATGCCGTGAGCAGGCAAAATAAGGCGGCTTACCATGCTCTTATCCAGCACATGGTGAGGTTGGGTCCCGGTACTGTTCAGTCGGTGTTGCCTACCGGGCGAGGAGACTCATGGTTCAGTTGGCATCCGGCGCCTCGGTGTCCGAACGGTTACAGCCCGCGAAACCCGTACTCTCCTGGGTCACGACCATCGCACGGGTCGTGCTCGCCGGCGTACTGATCGTCGCCGGGGCGCTCAAGATCGGGGCGCCCGCGCTGTCGGTGCAGGCCGTGCGGGCGTACGAGCTGCTGCCCGACTCCGTGGCGCAGGTCGTCGGGTACGGCCTGCCCGTGCTGGAGATCATCACGGGCCTGCTGCTGCTCGTCGGCCTGTTCACACGGGTGGCCGCGGGTGTCGGCGGGCTGCTGATGGTGGCGTTCGTCATCGGCATCGCGTCGGCCTGGGCCAGGGGGCTGCGCATCGACTGCGGCTGCTTCGGCGGCGACGGCACGCTCGCCGCCGGGCAGGACCCCAACTACTTCTGGGAGCTGGTGCGCGACCTCGGGTTGCTGGTGTGCGCGGCGTGGATCGTCGTCAAGCCGGCGAGCCGCCTGTCGCTGGACTCCGCGCTGGGCTTCACAGGGGAGCGGGAAACGTCGGATGAGGACGGCGCGGACGGCGGCGAGGACGATCGTGTGTGATCGCGGACGGCCGCGGAGCGCCGCTGTGCACATAGCCAGGGGGGAAGCTTCGTGAGCAAGCGGACGACAGAGGCGGCCAGGGCCCGCATCGCGGCCCAGCGGGAGGCCTTGCGCAAGCAGGAGCAGCGCAAGCGCATCACGATGATCGTCACCATCGCGGTGGTCGTCGTGATCGCGGCCGTCTTCACGGTATGGACGGTGCGGCAGGGAACCTCGGAGGAGGCCTCCGGCGGCTCGGTGCCCGTCACCGTGGAGAAGGACGGGACGGTCGTGATGGCCCAGCCCGGCGTGACCGCGCCCGTGGTCGACGTGTTCGAGGACTTCCAGTGCCCGGCGTGCAAGCAGTTCGAGGAAGTCAGCGGCCCCACGCTGAAGAACCTGGCGACCGAGGGCAAGGCCAAGATCGTGTTCCACCCGATCACGATCTTCTCGCAGGAGCCGACCAAGGGTAACTCCCTGCGGGCGGCGTCCGCGGCCCGGTGCGTCACCGACGGCCAGCAGTGGCTGGCCTACCACGACAAGCTGTACGCCAACCAGCCGAGCGAGTCCGTGACCGGCTTCACCGCCGACGAGCTGATCAAGTGGGGCAAGGAGGCCGGAGTCACCGCCCCCGACTTCGACAACTGCGTGCGGGAGCAGCGCAACGTCGCCGCTCACCAGGAGTTCTCGTCGAAGACCATGAGCACGCAGAAGCTGGGGGGCACGCCGACCCTCAAGCTCAACGGCAAGGAGCTCGACACCAACGTCGCCTTCGTGCCGAGCTCGCTGCGTGAGGCCGTGGAGAGCGCCGGCAAGTGACCTCCGGCCCGGACGGCCCCGCACGGGGCCGTCCGGGTGGGGGGAACGCCGTCGCGGCATTCCCGGCGTGAGATGCGACGAGCCGGCTGCTCCGGCGGAGGATGCTCGCGGGTGGGCCGCCGAGATCCGGCGAAGGCCGCATGGTCCCCCGGGCCCGGGACATCGAGCGCCGAGGCCGGCGACCCGCGCGACCAGGCGGAGGAACCGGTGCGAGAGGCAGGCGTGCGCGGGCAGGCATGACCCCGCCGAGGACCTCCGCGTGACATCCCCGGCGCGCGCGGCCCCGAGGGGGCGCCGCTCTCGGCCGGGGCCGGTGGATCTCGCCGGGCATCCGGCCCGGGGCCTCGCCGTGCGCCCGTCGGCGCTCCGGCAGGGCGCAGGCGACGGACCGGCAACGCGGCGCGGAGGATGATCGCCGCAGGTCGCCGGGCGGATGCCCGCGCCTCGCTCCGGACCCGCCCTCTCTTGCGGTAACGTCACGTTACATGCCCCTCCTCGCCTCGATTCCCAGCCCCTCGCAGGGAGTCTGGAATCTCGGACCCATTCCGATCCGCGCGTACGCGCTGTGCATCGTGCTCGGTGTCATCGTCGCCGTCTGGATCGGCGAACGCCGCTGGCGCGCCCGCGGCGGCGCCCCCGGGACGATCACCGACCTCGCGGTCTGGGCCGTGCCGTTCGGTCTCGTCGGCGGACGTCTCTACCACGTCGTCACCGACTGGCAGATCTACTTCGGGCCGGAGGCGCCCAAGCGGCCGATCGACGCGCTGTTCATCTGGGAGGGCGGCCTCGGGATCTGGGGCGCCATCGCCCTCGGCGCGCTCGGCGTCTGGATCGGCTGCCGCCGGCGCGGCATCTCCTTCACCGCGATGGCCGACACCCTCGCCCCCGGCGTGGCAGTGGCCCAGGCCATCGGCCGGTGGGGCAACTACTTCAACCAGGAGCTGTTCGGCGGCCCGACCGACCTGCCGTGGGGCCTGGAGATCGAGCCCGGCCGCCCGGGCACCATCCCCGGTGCGACCACCTACCACCCGACGTTCCTGTACGAGTCGCTGTGGGACCTCGCCCTCGCCGGCGTGCTGATCCTGGCCGGCCGGCGGTTCGCCCTGCGGCACGGCCGGGTGTTCGCGCTGTACGTCGCGGGCTACACGCTCGGCCGCTTCTGGATCGAAGGGCTGCGGGTGGACCCCGCCCACCAGATCCTCGGCCTGCGGCTGAACCAGTGGACCTCGATCGTCATCTTCCTGGGCGCGGTGGCGTACCTGTGGCTGGCCCGCAAGCGCACCGGCGAGGAGTCGCTGGGCGTGCCGGGCGACGACGCCGGCTCCGCCCCCGCGGACCCCGCCGACACCGGCTCCGCCGGCGCGGACTCCGCCCAGGCCGATTCCGCGCAGGACCGGGACCAGGCCGACGCGCCGGAGCGCCCGAGCGGCGAGGAGCCGGCGCAGGCCGACCCGGGCCCGGGTAAGGAGACGGCGGGCGCGGGCGCCGCGGGCGACGGCACGGCGCCGGAACCGGAGGCAGGCCGGCGATGACGAAGGCCACGACGGGGGCGCGGGCCGAGATTCACCACGAGCACCGGGACGTCACCGGCGGCTGGTTACGCCCGGCGGTCTTCGGCGCGATGGACGGCCTGGTCTCCAACTTCGCGCTGATCGCGGGCGTCGCGGGCGGCACCGCGGAGACCAGGATCATCGCGCTCGCCGGCGTCGCCGGTCTGGCCGCCGGCGCGTTCTCCATGGCGGGCGGCGAGTACGTGTCGGTCGCCAGCCAGCGCGAGCTCGCGCAGGCGGAGATCGAAGTCGAGCGCCGTGAGCTGGAGCGGCATCCGGAGGCCGAGGAGGCCGAGCTCGCCCGCATGTACGAGCAGCGGGGCGTGGACCCGGAGACCGCCAGGGAGGTCGCCCGGCAGATCTCCCGCGACCCGGAGGAGGCGCTGGCGGTCCACACGCGGGCCGAGCTGGGCGTGGACCCCGACGACCTGCCCTCGCCCGTGCTGGCGGCCGTGTCGTCGTTCCTGGCGTTCAGCGCGGGCGCCGTGATCCCGCTCCTGCCGTACCTGCTGGGCGCGCGGGGGCTGTGGGTCTCCGCCGCGGTGTCGATGGTGGCCCTGTTCACCGCCGGCGCCCTGGTCTCCCGGGTGACGGCCCGCAGCTGGTGGTTCAGCGGCCTGCGCCAGCTCGTGGTCGGCTCCGTGGCGGCGGCGCTGACGTGGGGCCTGGGCTCGTTGATCGGAACCGGCGGTCTATGACCAAGCGGAAGCGCCGGTCGTCCGCGCCCGGCTCCGCACTGTCGGAGCTGGGGCTGGACGACCGGCAGCAGCGTGTCGTCGTGTGGTCGGTGGTCGCCGTGGGCGTGCTGGCGATCGCCCTGGTGCTGACGCTCACGGTCAACGCGATCGGCGGCGCGCCGCCGCAGCCGGCGCGGGCCGCGGGCGGCGTGGTCGGGGAGGGCCTGCCCGCGTCCTTCCAATACTGGCCGGGGCTGAAGGAGCTGGCCCCGATCGGCGACCGGAAGGCCGACGCCGCGCCGCTGACGGCCAGGGAGGTGTTCGGCGCGCGGACGCTCACCGCGGGGAAGGTCACGCTGCGCAGGCTCACCGCCCGCCTGGACCAGTCCTGCGCGGGCGCGGTGTGGGGAGCCGACCTCACCGACGCCCTGGCCGAGGCCGGATGCAGCCAGGCGGTCCGCGGCCTGTACGCCACGGCGGACGGGGTGTACGTCGCGCAGTACACCCTGTTCAACCTCCAGGACGCCGAGGCCGCCGAGACGCTGGCGCGGTCGCTGGGGTCGCTCTACCGGGGCGCCTGGGTGCAGCCGCTGGAGTCGGCGCGGGCGAGGTTCGGCGCCTACAGCGAGGCGAACGCCTACGTCCTGGGGCACTACCTCGGGGTGACCTGGATCGGCCGGGCCGACGGCGCGGAGCCGGGGGAGCGCGACGACTTCATCATGCTCGACCTGGCGGTGCGGGAGGCCGAGAAGGCGCTGTTCCGCCGCGTGGTCAAGGTGGCCGGGGTGCCGTCGGAGCCCGCGCCGCCGCCCGGCCCGGCCGACACCGCCCAGCCCTCCGAGGAGCCGCCCACCGAGCCCGGCGCCACTCCCGCCGCGTCCGCGCCGCAGCCGTCCGCCACGGCCGCTTCGCCGCCGACGCTCCCCGCCCCGTAGGCCGCCCCGCGGCCCGGCCGGCGGCCGGTGCCGGTGTGGTGACGGCGGCGGTCGCGCCGGGGCGGGGCGGGCCGCCTCGGCGGATCACACGCGGGCCTGGAACCGCGGCCCAGGTCCGCGGGCGCCGGGCGGCCGGGGCATGGGGAGGCCCGTCCGGGCGTCAGATCGCGGCGGCCCGCGCCGTGATCTGGGCGAGCCGGTGGAGGGGGAGCTCGAGCGGGGTGGCGTCGAGGGCCCACGGCGCGGCCTTCTCGACGGCCGCCCTGGCCTGACGCTTGGTGAGCCCGGCCGTCTCGGTGAGGGCCTCCCGCCAGGTGTTGGCCACCTTGCCGTGCGCGCTGTCCAGGATCTTGCGTACCACCCGGTCCGGGCCGCCCTCCGGCGGCGCGAGCCGTACGGCGTCGAGCACGTGGCCCGCGTCCCGGGGCGCGGCCGTCAGGCGGTAGACGGGGGCCAGCAGCGCGGCCAGCGCGGGCAGGTCCGCGACCGGGCCCGCGGTGAGCACCCGCACGTGCCGCGCGCGGGTCGCGAGCAGCAGGCGGGGCAGCGCCGCCTCCAGCCCGGCCGGCACGGCGATCGCCACCCGCCCGGGATCGGCGGCGTACGGCTTGGCCAGCAGCGTGGCGAGCCGGGTGCGCGGCACCTGCGGCAGCAGGCCGCGCGGCCAGTCGCCGGCGAGCAGGTCCGGCCCGAAGCCGGTCACCGCCGCCTCGTCCGGCGGCGCGGCCGGGGCGGCCTCCACGGACTGGGGGCCGTGCGTATAGATGGCCGTGGCCAGGCGGTCGAGCCGGGAGGCGACCGCCGGCCAGGTCTTCGTGGTCGGCCGCAGCACGTACAGGTCCGCCGCGCTGCCGATCGCCTCGGCCCCGTGATACCGGTTGAAGTGCGGAAATATCGCCTCGTGCAGAAGATTGAGATCGAAAAGGGCCTTCTGCACCTTCAGCGCGAGCATCGGGGTGCGCTCGGAGGCGCCGTACGCCACGAGGATGCGCCCGCGCTCGCGGTCGCGCAGGCCCTCGGCGGCGCGGGCGGCGAACAGCCCGATCCCCTCGGGCGTGTACGGCGGGTCGGTGATCGCGAGGTCGGCCCAGCCGCGCAGGGACGGCGGCAGGCCGAGGCGCAGGTCGGCCCAGCGGGTGCGCACCCCCAGGTCCTGGGCGTCGATGTACTCCAGCACGCGGTCGTCGACGTCGGCCACGGCGACCTCGACCTCGGGGTGGACCATCCGCACGGCCAGCGAGGTCAGGTCGTGGTCGCCGACGCACAGAAGGCGGGCGCCCGGCAGCCAGAACCGCCGCCCCAGCAGCAGGGCGCGGCGCAGCACGGTCTCGGCGGTCGCGGAGACGTGGTCGAGCGCGTGCCGGCCCCGGGGAGCCTTGGCGATCAGCGTCTCGAGGCGTCCGAGCGTCTCGGCGTGCGCCGCGACCATTCCGGCGACCGGATTCCCGAGACTGGAAATATCCGTATCGATGCCGACGTTGTAGCGGATGGCCTGATCACTGGGAATACGGACCCGGTCGCCGCTGTGCTCAAGGGGGAGCACCCGCAGCAGCGACTCGATCGTCCGCCGCGACGTCGCGGTCTCCCTGACCAGGTCGGGAAGGGTCCACCAGCGGCCGTCCGACAGGAGCGCCAGTGCTCCGCGCAGGCGCAGGCCGTCCACACCGGCCTCCGCCAGCAGTTCGTCGATCGCGTCATGACCACCCATGCGGACACCATATCGACGGCGCTGACCTGTGAAGGTTCGCGAAGCGGACCTGGGGGGCACTATTCCGGCAGCGTGTTGTAATCTCTAAAGCACTCAACCGCAGCAGGGCCAACGTCGTCCCTCTGTTCCACGCAGACGATGACGACGGGAGTGACTACATGCCTGCTGCCCGCCTTGGCCTTCCCGGAGGTCTCCCCGAGCCCCAGGGGCTCTACGACCCCGGATTCGAGCACGACGCCTGTGGCGTGGCCATGGTCGCCGATGTGCACGGCCGCCGCAGCTACGACATCGTCGCCAAGGCACTGACCGCGCTGCGCAACCTCGACCACCGGGGCGCCAGCGGCAGCGAGCCGGACACCGGCGACGGCGCGGGCATCCTCACCCAGATCCCCGACGCGTTCTTCCGCGCGGTGGTGGTGGACTTCGAGCTGCCGCCCGAGGGCGCGTACGCCGCGGGCACCGCGTTCCTGCCGGTGGACGAGCAGGCCAGGCGGACCGCGATCGAGCTGATCGAGCAGATCGCCGCCGAGGAGGGCGTCACCATCCTCGGCTGGCGCGACCTGCCGGTCGACCGCGACCTGCCCGGCGCCACCGCGCGCGCGGTCATGCCCCACTTCGCGCAGCTTTTCGTGACCTCGCCCGGCGGCGAGACCGGCCTCGACCTCGACCGGATCGTGTTCGCCTTCCGCAAGCGGGCCGAGCACGAGGCGGACGTGTACTTCCCCTCGCTGTCCTCGCGGACCATCGTCTACAAGGGCATGCTGACCTCGCTGCAGGTCGAGTCGTTCTTCGCCGACCTGTCCGACGAGCGCTACGTCACCGCCATCGCGCTGGTGCACTCGCGCTTCTCGACCAACACCTTCCCCTCCTGGCCGCTGGCCCACCCGTACCGGTACATCGCGCACAACGGCGAGATCAACACCGTGCGCGGCAACCGCAACTGGATGCGCGCCCGGGAGGCGATGCTCGCCACCGGCCTGATCCCGGGCGACCTGGAGCGGCTGTTCCCCATCTGCGACCCCGACGGCTCCGACACCGCCTCGTTCGACGAGACGCTGGAGCTGCTGCACCTCGGCGGCCGGTCGCTGCCGCACGCCGTGCTGATGATGATCCCGGAGGCGTGGGAGAACCACACCGAGATGGACCCGGCCCGCCGGGCCTTCTACGAGTTCCACTCCACCCTCATGGAGGCGTGGGACGGCCCCGCCTCGATCACCTTCTCCGACGGCACGCTGGTCGGCGCGGTCCTCGACCGCAACGGCCTGCGCCCGGGCCGGTTCTGGGTCACCGACGACGGCCTGGTCGTGCTCGCCTCCGAGGCGGGCGTGCTCGCCGACATCCCGCAGGAGAAGATCGTCCGCAAGGGCCGCCTGCAGCCGGGCCGCATGTTCCTCGTGGACACCGCGCGCGGCCGGATCATCGAGGACGACGAGATCAAGGCCGAGCTCGCCGCCGCCGAGCCGTACGCCGAGTGGCTGCACGCGGGCCTGGTCCGCTTCGAGGAGCTGCCCGAGCGCGAGCACGAGCACCCCACCCACGAGGCGCTGATCAAGCGGCAGCAGACCTTCGGCTACACCGAGGAGGAGCTGCGGGTCATCCTCACGCCGATGGCCAAGAACGGCGCCGAGCCGATCGGCTCGATGGGCACCGACACCCCGGTGGCGGTGCTGAGCGAGAAGCCGAGGCTGCTGTTCGACTACTTCAGCCAGCTGTTCGCGCAGGTCACCAACCCGCCGCTGGACGCCATCCGCGAGGAGCTCGTCACCTCGCTGCAGACGACGATCGGCCCCGAGGGCAACCTGCTCGACCCCGGCCCGGCCTCGTGCCGCCGGCTCGTGCTGCCCTACCCGGTGATCGACAACGACGAGCTCGCCAAGATCATCCACATCAACGACGAGGGCGCGCTGCCCGGCTTCCAGCCGTACGTGGTGTCCGGCCTGTTCGACGCGGCCGGCGGCGGCGAGGCGCTGGTGCGGCGGCTGGAGGAGATCCGCCAGGAGGTCTCCCGGGCCATCGAGGACGGCGCGCGGATCATCGTGCTGTCCGACCGCGGGTCCTCCCGCGAGAAGGCGCCGATCCCGTCGCTGCTGCTCACCGGCGCGGTGCACCACCACCTCATCCGGGAGAAGTCCCGCACCCGGGTCGGCCTGGTGATCGAGACCGGCGAGGCCCGCGAGTGCCACCACATGGCCCTGCTCATCGGGTACGGCGCCAGCGCGATCAACCCCTACCTCGCCCTGGAGACGGTCGAGGACATGGTCGCCACCGGCCGGCTCGACATGGACCCGCGCAAGGCCGTGCGCAACCTGATCAAGGCGTACGGCAAGGGCGTGCTGAAGATCATGTCCAAGATGGGCGTGTCCACGGTCGCCTCCTACACCGGCGCGCAGATCTTCGAGGCCCTCGGCCTCGGCGCCGAGGTCATCGACCAGTGCTTCACCGGCACCACCTCCCGCCTCGGCGGCGTCGGATTCGACGTGATCGCCAAGGAGGCGCTGGAGCGGCACGCGCGCGCCTACCCGCGCGCGGAGAACCCGCACCGGCGGCTGGAGGTCGGCGGCGAGTACCAGTGGCGCCGCGAGGGCGAGCCGCACCTGTTCAACCCGGTGACGGTCTTCAAGCTGCAGCACTCCACCCGCACCCGGCGGTATGAGATCTTCAAGGAGTACACGTCCCTGGTGGACGAGCAGTCCGAGAAGCTCATGACGCTGCGCGGCCTGTTCAAGCTGCGTCCCGCCGGCGCGCCGATCCCGATCGACGAGGTCGAGCCGGTCGAGTCGATCGTCAAGCGGTTCTCCACCGGCGCCATGTCGTACGGCTCCATCTCGCGGGAGGCGCACGAGACGCTGGCCATCGCGATGAACCGGCTCGGCGCCAAGTCGAACACCGGCGAGGGCGGCGAGGACCCCGAGCGGCTGTACGACCCCGAGCGGCGCAGCGCGATCAAGCAGGTCGCCTCCGGCCGGTTCGGCGTGACCAGCGAGTATCTGGTCAACGCCGACGACCTGCAGATCAAGATGGCGCAGGGCGCCAAGCCCGGCGAGGGCGGCCAGCTGCCCGGCCACAAGGTGTACCCGTGGGTCGCCAAGACCCGGCACTCCACGCCCGGCGTCGGCCTGATCTCGCCGCCGCCGCACCACGACATCTACTCGATCGAGGACCTGGCCCAGCTCATCCACGACCTGAAGAACGCCAACCCGAGCGCCCGCGTCCACGTGAAGCTGGTCGCCGAGGTCGGGGTCGGGACCGTGGCGGCGGGCGTCAGCAAGGCCCACGCCGACGTCGTGCTGATCTCCGGCCACGACGGCGGCACCGGCGCCTCCCCGCTGACCTCGATCAAGCACGCGGGCGCCCCCTGGGAGCTCGGCCTGGCCGAGACCCAGCAGACGCTGCTGCTCAACGGGCTGCGCGACCGCATCGTCGTGCAGGCCGACGGCCAGCTCAAGACCGGCCGCGACGTGATCATCGCGGCGCTGCTCGGCGCCGAGGAGTACGGCTTCGCCACCGCGCCGCTGGTCGTCTCCGGCTGCGTCATGATGCGGGTCTGCCACCTCGACACCTGCCCGGTCGGCATCGCCACGCAGAACCCCGAGCTGCGCAAGCGGTTCGGCGGCAAGCCCGAGTTCGTGGTGAACTTCTTCGAGTTCATCGCCCAGGAGGTGCGCGAGTACCTCGCCCAGCTCGGCTACCGCTCGCTCGACGAGGTCATCGGGCGGGTCGACCTGCTCGACACCACCGCGGCCGTCGATCACTGGAAGGCCTCCGGCCTCGACCTGTCGCCGATCCTGTACCAGCCGGAGCTGCCCGAGGGCACCCCGCGCCGCAAGGTCGTCGAGCAGGACCACGGGCTGGACAAGGCGCTGGACAACACGCTGATCCAGCTCGCCGAGGGCGCGCTGAACTACGGCGACCCGGTCACGCTGGAGCTGCCCATCCGCAACGTCAACCGCACGGTCGGCACCATGCTCGGCCACGAGGTGACCAAGCGGTACGGCGGCGCCGGCCTGCCGGACAACACGATCGACGTGTCGTTCACCGGCTCCGCGGGCAACTCGTTCGGCGCGTTCGTGCCGCGCGGCATCACGCTGCGGCTGACCGGCGACGCCAACGACTACCTCGGCAAGGGCCTGTCCGGCGGGCGCATCATCGTCCGGCCGCACCCCGACGCGCCGTTCGAGGCCGAGACGCAGGTCATCTCCGGCAACGTCGGCCTGTACGGCGCGACCTCCGGCGAGGTCTTCGTCCGCGGCATCGTCGGCGAGCGGTTCTGCGTGCGCAACTCCGGCGCGACCGCCGTCGTGGAGGGCGTCGGCGACCACGGCTGCGAGTACATGACCGGCGGCCGGGCCGTCGTCCTCGGGCCGACCGGCCGCAACTTCGCCGCCGGCATGTCGGGCGGCATCGCGTACGTGCTCGACCTGCGGCCCGAGCGGGTCAACCGCGAGATGGTCGACCTCGAGGCGCTGGACGACGACGACGCCGAGTTCCTGCGGGAGATCGTCGAAAAGCACTTCGCGGAGACCGGATCCACGGTGGCCAAGGCGCTGCTGGCCGACTGGGACGCCGCGCTCGGCCGGTTCTCGAAGGTCATGCCCACCGACTACAAGCGGGTCCTGCTGGCGCGGGCCGCCGCCGAGGCCGAGGGCCGCGACATCGACGAGGCGGTCATGGCCGCCGCCCACGGGTGACGCCGATGCGCATCCCCACGACCGTTCACCCGACCGTTTCCTTGACCGTTTCCACGCCTGTTTCCGCGCAGGGCTAGAGGGGGGTACACCAGTGGCTGACCCGAAGGGGTTCCTGACACACGGGCGTGAGCTGCCGGCGCGCCGCCCGGTCGACGTGCGCATCCGCGACTGGCGCGAGGTCTACGAGGACTTCCCCAGGCCCGCGCTGACCAAGCAGGCGGCCCGCTGCATGGACTGCGGCATCCCGTTCTGCCACAACGGCTGCCCGCTCGGGAACCTCATCCCCGAGTGGAACGACCTCGTCTACCGCGACGACTGGCGCGAGGCGATCGAGCGGCTGCACGCGACCAACAACTTCCCGGAGTTCACCGGTCGCCTGTGCCCGGCGCCGTGCGAGTCGGCGTGCGTGCTCGGCATCAACTCCGACCCGGTGGCGATCAAGCGGGTCGAGGTCGAGATCGTCGACCGCGCGTTCGCCGAGGGGTGGATCACCCCGCAGCCGCCGGCCGCGAAGACCGGCAAGCGGGTCGCGGTCGTCGGCTCCGGCCCGGCCGGCCTCGCCGCCGCCCAGCAGCTCACCCGCGCCGGTCACGACGTGGTGGTGTTCGAGCGGGCCGACCGCGTCGGCGGGCTGCTGCGCTACGGCATCCCCGAGTTCAAGATGGAAAAGCGGCACGTCGACCGGCGCCTGGCCCAGATGGAGGCCGAGGGCACCGAGTTCCGCACCGGCGTCAACGTCGGCGTGGACGTCACGGTGGCGCGGCTCCGCGAGGAGTTCGACGCGATCGTGCTCGCGGGCGGCGCCACGGCGTGGCGCGACCTGCCGGTGCCCGGCCGCGAGCTCAAGGGCGTCTACCAGGCGATGGAGTATCTCCCGCCGGCCAACAAGGCCCAGCTCGGCGACTATCCCGAGTCGCCGATCTCCGCGAAGGGCAAGCACGTCGTCGTGATCGGCGGCGGCGACACCGGCGCCGACTGCATCGGCACGGCGATCCGCCAGGGGGCCCTGTCGGTCACCCAGCTGGAGATCATGCCGAGGCCGCCGGCGACCCGCCCGAGCAGCCAGCCGTGGCCGACGTACCCGGCGCTGTTCAAGATGGAAAGCGCGCACGAGGAGCTGGAGGCCGGGGCGGGCGAGCGCGTCTACGCGGTCTCCACCACCGAGTTCGTCGGCGACGACGAGGGCAACGTGCGGGCGCTGCGCCTGGTCGAGGTCGAGGGCCCGCAGACGGGGTTCAAGCCGATCCCCGGCACCGAGCGGGAGATCCCGGCCGAGCTGGTCACGCTCGCCATGGGCTTCCTCGGCCCGGAGAAGGGCCCGCTGCTCAACGACCTCGCCGCGCTGTCCGGCGACCCGGAGTCGTTCTTCGACGCCCGGGGCAACGTCGCCAGGAACGCCTCGTACGAGACGTCGGTCGAGGGCGTGTTCGTGGCCGGTGACATGGGCCGCGGCCAGTCGCTGATCGTGTGGGCGATCGCCGAGGGGCGGTCGGCGGCGGCGTCGGTCGACCGTTACCTGAGCGGGCGGACCGTCCTGCCCGTTCCCATCCCGCCGACCGCGCGGCCGCTCGTCTGAGATGTGATCCGCGGCCGTGGTCCCAGGGGACCGGACCACGGCCACGGAGTTATGGGAATAAAACGGGCATATCCACCTTGGTGGCCGGGTTGCGAGCGAGCGCGGCTGCCGGGAGGATGCTGAGCCCGATCGAGGGCCCCGCCACCCGGGGCCCGCAACCGAGGAGGATCGTTGCACGCACGGGGGCGGCTCGCCGGGGCCATCATGTCCATCACGCTGCTCGGCGGGCTGGGGGCCGCGCTCCCGCCGGGGCCGGCGACCGCGTCCGAGCCGGCCGGGAACTACCTGGTCTTCTACAAGGACGGCGGCCTGCCGGCCGCGCAGCGGGCGGTGAAGGCGGCCGGAGGAACGATCCAGGCGCGGGACGACAAGCTCGGCTACCTCATCGTGCGCGCCTCCGATCCCGTGAAGATCGGGTCCGATCCCTCCGTGGTCGGCGTCACGCTCGACCGTCCCGTCGGCAAGGTCGCCGGAGTGCCCGCGTCCGCGGGCGCCCCGGCCGCGGCGGGCACTCCGGCCGCGGCGGGCACGGGGAAGACGTCCGGCGGCGACCCGCTGTCGAGCCGCCAGTGGGACATGAAGATGATCGGCGCCACCCCCGCCGGGTCGTACGCCAAGGCCCGGGGCAGCCACAAGGTGCTCGTCGGCGTCATCGACACCGGGATCGACGGCAAGCACCCGGACATCGCGCCGAACTTCAACCGGGCGCTGAGCCGCAACTTCGTGATCGACCAGCCCACCGACGACAACGGCAGGAAGCTCGACGGCCCCTGCGAGCACAAGGGCTGCAAAGATCCGGCCGACGTCGACGACGACGGCCACGGTACCCATGTCGCGAGCACGATCGGCTCGCCGATCAACGGCCTCGGCGTCAGCGGGGTCGCCCCCGACGTCTCGCTGGTCAACCTCCGCGCCGGCACCGACTCGGGCTTCTTCTTCCTCAAGCCCACCATGGACGCCCTGACGTACGCCGCCGACGTCGGCGTCGACGTGGTCAACATGAGCTTCTACGTCGACCCGTGGACGTTCAACTGCGCCGACAACCCGAGCGACACGCCCAGGGAGCGGCTGGAGCAGCGGGGGATCCTGGAGGGCATGCGCCGGGCGGTCGCGTACGCCCGCGCGCACGGCGTCACGCTGATCACGGCCATCGGCAACGGCGGCGGCGACCTCGGAAAGCCGAAGGCGGACACCTCCAGCCCCGACTTCCCGCCCGGCGCCGAGAAGAAGCGGACCATCGACAACACCTGCCTCAACGTCCCCGCCGAGCTCGACGGCGTCATCTCGGTGTCGTCCGTCGGCCCCAGCGGCCGTAAGGCGCCGTACTCCGACTACGGCGTCGAGCAGGCCGACATCACCGCGCCGGGCGGTGACATCTTCGACAGCGGCACCGCGCTCAAGGGCGTGGCCCGGGAGATCCTGGCCGCCGCCCCCGAGAACGTCCTGCGGGCCAAGGGCCTCCTCGACGCCGAGGGCAAGCCGAGGACGTCCTCGGTGATCCGCGACTGCCAGGGCGGCACGTGCGCCTACTACCAGTACATGGAGGGCACCTCCATGGCCGCGCCGCACGTCACCGGCGTGGCGGCGCTGATCATCGGCCGGTTCGGCAAGCCGGGCAAGGGCGGGCTCCACATGGACCCCGCACAGGTGGAGCGCCTGCTGTACGCGACGGCGATCCCGAAGGGCTGCCCCTCGCCGCGCACCTTCCGCTACGGCACCGGCGAGGCCCAGATGTGCGAGGGCCCCAAGGCGAAGAACGGCTTCTTCGGCCACGGCCTCGTGGACGCCGCACGCGCCGCCACCGTCTCGCCCTGAGCCGCCGCCCGGACCGGGTACGCGTCCGGGCGGTCCGCCGCATGGCGGGCGGGGCCGTGCCGGTCTACCCTCCTTCACAAGGAGGGTAGACCGTGATCTACCGGCTGGTGTGGCAGGCCACGATGGCGGCGCATTTCCTCGTCGTCGCCTACATCGCCCTCGGCGGCTTCCTCGCCTGGTGGCGGCCCCGGCTGATCTGGCCGCACCTCGCGCTGTGCGCCTGGGGGCTGGTGCAGCTCGCCGGGCTCGTGGAGTGCCCGCTGACCGCGCTGGAAAACTGGGGGCGGGCCAGGGCGGGCGAACGCGGTCTGCTGCCCGGCGGCTTCATCGACACCTACATCGAGGGGGTCGTCTACCCGGAGGCGTACGTCTGGCACGTCCGGCTGGCCGTGATCGCCGTCGTGCTCGCCTCCTGGGCCGGTGTCGTGATCAGGACCCGCCGACGCCGCACACGTCCTGCGCGTACGACAGGAACGTCTGCTGCACCGAGGGCGGAGGCGTCGCGATGAGGTAGCGCCTCTCCCCGCCGCCCACCGTGCCGTACACCGGGAACAGGTACGCCTTCTTGGCCTCGGCGAACGCGTGCCAGTCGCAGCGCATGGGAGTGACCTCGATCGGAATCTCCAGCCGCGCGGCGTCCGCCGCGAGCACCGCCACGGGACGGCGCTTGCCGGAGCGGGGGAGCAGCGTGTAGTGCGTGGTGGCGCCGAGGTCGTCGACGGCCACCGGCTCCGATCCGCCCTTCCTGGTGACGACGAGGTCGCCGTGCAGGGCGCGGCCCACCCGGGTCCACGTGTCGCCGAAGGTCACGTCCACCGACTGGCGCAGAATGTAGGCCCCGCATTCGGCCTTCACCAGCCCGTCCAGCGTGGGATCGGGATGGCGGACGGGAAACTCCACCCTCCGCGGCGGGTCGTCGCCGACCTGGACGCGGGCGACCACCGTGGCCGGCTTGACCGGCGGGATCGTCGCCGGGTCGCAGCGCGCCTCGCCGTACGGGATCCGCAGGTCCGTACGCGGCGTCCTGGCGAGGGTGGTGTCCATGCGGGTCGGCGGGAGCGTCGCGAACGAGCCGGTGACGAGCTGGACATCGAGGAAACGCACCGGGGTGTCGGTGTCGTTTCGGACCGACACTTCCAGCATGTGAGACGCCTCGTCGCTGCGCCATTGGTTGAGCGACACCGAAACACCCGTCGGCGGCGTGGTCGATTCGGTACCCTGGCCTCCGCACGCGGCCAGGGTGAACAGCGCCGTTATTGCCCTCCAGGTCCGGGTACGTCCCATGGCTGCCAAGGCTAGGGCACGCGGGTGATCGCGTGAAGTGTCTGAACATTTGGCGACGGCTGTGTGCGCCGTCACTGCAAGTGGTCTGTACCAATTAGGGTAGTGCTGTGAGTCGTCGAGCAAAGATCGTCTGTACCCTCGGGCCCGCCACCTCCTCCCCGGAGCGCCTACGCGAGCTCATCAAGGCGGGAATGAACGTCGCCCGCTTCAACCTCTCGCACGGCAGCCACGAGCTGCACAAGGAGGTGTTCGACCGGGTCAGGGCCGCCGCCGACGAGCTGGGTTGCGCCGTCGGCGTCCTCGCCGACCTGCAGGGCCCCAAGATCCGTGTCGGACGCTTCGCCTCCGGTCCCGTACGGCTCGGCTACGGCGACGTCTTCACGATCACCACCGAGGACGTCCCCGGCGACCGGGACATCGTCTCCACCACGTACGAGGGCCTGCCGGGCGACGTGAAGCCCGGCGACACGATCCTCGTGGACGACGGCCGGCTGAACCTCGAAGTGACCGCGGTGGATGGGCCGCGCGTCGTCACCAAGGTCGTCATCGGAGGCATGATCTCCGACAACAAGGGCCTCAACCTCCCCGGCGTCGCCGTCAGCGCCCCCGCGCTCACGGAGAAGGACGAGGAGGACCTGCGCTGGGCGCTGCGCACCGGCTTCGACATGATCGCTCTGTCGTTCGTCCGCTCGCCGGACGACGCCGCGCTCGTCCACGCGATCATGGAGGAGGAGGGCGTCCGGCTGCCGCTCCTCGCGAAGATCGAAAAGCCGCAGGCGGTCGAGCGCCTCGAGGAGATCGTGGACGCCTTCGACGGCATCATGGTCGCCCGCGGCGACCTCGGCGTCGAGCTGCCGCTCGAGCAGGTGCCGATCGTCCAGCGCCGCATCATCGACCTGTGCCGGGAGAAGGCCCACCCCGTCATCGTGGCCACCCAGATGCTCGACTCGATGATGAGCGCCCCCCGCCCCACCCGCGCCGAGGCGTCCGACGTCGCGTACGCCGTCATGGACGGCGCGGACGCGGTCATGCTGTCCGGCGAGACCTCGGTCGGCAACTATCCCATCGAGGCGGTCTCCACGATGGCCCGCATCGCGGTCGCCGCGGAGACCAACACGCTGCAGGCCACCCACACCCTGGACCGCCTGCCCGAGACCACCGGCGGCGCCATCGCCCGCGCCGCCGCCGAGGTCGGCGCGATCGTCGGGGCCAAGGCCCTGGTGGCGTTCACGATGTCCGGCGAGACCGCCCGGCGCCTGGCCCGCTACCGCTCGCCCATCCCGCTGCTGGCGTTCACCTCCAACCCGCTCGTCCGCGGCCAGCTCGCGCTGACCTGGGGCGTGGAGACCTTCGAGGTGCCGTTCGTGCACCACACCGACGACATGGTCCGCCAGGTCGAGGCCTCGCTGCTGTCGCTCGGCATCTGCGAGAAGGGCGACAAGGTCGTCGTCGTCGCCGGCTCCCCGCCCGGCAACCACGGCTCCACCAACTCGCTGCGCGTCCACACCATCGGCTCGGCGGTCGCCCACCCGGCGACCTGACCCCGGCGGCCGGGTTCCTCCGTACCCGCCGCCTGGAGCACCCGGCGGCGGCGGGAAACCTCTTGAAGGCGCGGCGCCCTCCGACGGAGCATGGCAGGAGCGAGTGAGCTGTCCTGTCAGACGCCGGAGGAGCGCTGCGCCCGTTGATCGATCAGTCACAGGTGCCCGGGCCGGATGCCCGGAGGTCGTCGTGGCGCTCCCTGTGGCGATTGCGGTCCTATTTGCGCCCCTATGTGCCCAGCCTGGTGGTGTCCTGGCTCGCGGCGCTGCTCGGGATCGCCGCCGGCACGGTGATCCCCCTGGTGAGCAAGGAGATCATCGACGGCCCGGTCGCCCACGGCGACCTCGGCGGGCTGATCCCGCTCGGGCTCCTGGCTCTCGGCCTCGGCGTCGCCGAGGCCGTTCTCACGTTCGTCCGCCGGTGGTCGCAGGCCGGTCCGGTCCTCGGCCTGGAGACCGCCATCCGCGACGACCTCTACCGGCACCTCCAGCGGCTGCCGATGAGCTTCCACGACCGGTGGCAGTCGGGCCAGCTCCTGTCCCGCGCGACGAGCGACCTGTCGACGATCCGCCGGTTCCTCGGCTTCGGCGTGCTGTTCCTGATCATGAACATCCTGCAGCTCGCCGCCGTCACCGCGGTGCTGCTGCGGATGTACTGGCCGCTCGGCCTGCTCGTCGCCGTCTCCGCCGTCCCGATCGTCGTCTTGTCGCTGCGGTTCGAGCGGCGCTACAGAGTCGTCTCCCGGCAGGTGCAGGACCAGCAGGGCGACCTCGCCACGCTGGTCGAGGAGTCGGCCGTGGGCATCCGCACGATCAAGGCGTTCGGGCGGCGCGAGCACGTGTTCGCGACCTTCGCCGCCGCCGCGAGCGAGATCCGCCGCACCGCGCTGCGGAAGGTGCGGCTGGCCTCCCGGTTCTTCACCTTCCTTGAGCTGGGGCCGAACGTCACGCTCGCCCTCGTCCTGCTGCTCGGCGCGATCGCGGTCGGCGCGGGCGCGCTGACGCTCGGCACCCTGGTCGCGTTCACCACGCTGGTGCTCCAGCTCGTCTGGCCGGTCGCCTCGCTCGGCTACATCCTCACGATGGGCCAGGAGGCCATGACCTCCGCCGACCGGGTGATCGAGGTGCTCGACACGGTGCCCGCGATCAGCGGCGGGCCGGTCGTCATCCGGCGCCCGCGCGGCCACGTACGCTTCGAGGGCGCGGGGTTCCACTTTCCCGGGGCCGACCGCCCGGTGCTGCGCGACGTCTGGCTGGAGGTGCGGCCGGGGGAGACCGTCGCCGTCGTGGGCGCCACCGGGTCGGGCAAGACCACGCTGACCGCGCTCGTGCCCCGCCTGCTCGACGTCACCGCCGGCCGCGTCACGATCGACGGGCACGACGTACGGGACCTGACGCTGACCTCGCTGCGCTCGGTGGTCGCCACCGCCTTCGAGGAGCCGACGCTGTTTTCGATGAGCGTGCGGGAGAACGTGACGCTCGGCCACGGCAGCGCCTCCGATGAGGAGATCAGGCAGGCGCTGGAGATCGCGCAGGCGACGTTCGCGTACGACCTGCCGTGGGGGCTCGACACCCGGATCGGCGAGCAGGGGATGTCGCTGTCCGGCGGTCAGCGGCAGCGGCTCGCGCTGGCCCGGGCGATCCTCGGCAGGCCGCGCGTGCTCGTCCTCGACGACACCCTGTCGGCACTCGACGTGGAGACCGAGGCGCTGGTCGAGGAGGCGCTGCGGCGGGTGCTCGCCGAGGCCACCGGCATCGTCGTGGCGCACCGCGCCTCGACCGTGCTGCTCGCCGACCGGGTCGCGCTGCTGCGCGACGGCACTGTCACCCATGTCGGCCGCCACGGCGAGCTGCTGTCGGCCGTGCCGGAATATCGCGAGCTGCTCGCCCAGGACGCCGACCTCGACCCCGAGGGCTCCCTGCGATGAGCCGGGAGACCGCCGGCGACGCCGGCAACAGCGCCGCGACGGGCGACGCGGGAGACGCCGAGCGAGCCGGTGGGGCGCGCCGCGAGTCTGGAGTGAGGAGTGCGCGGGAGCGGAGCGACCAAGCGCGACGAGGGAAGATCGCGGGTAAGAGCGCCACAGCGAGCGACGCGGGAGACACAGCGTGGCGCGGGGTCGCCGCCGAGGAGCGGGACGAGATTCCCGAGCGGGTCTCCCTGTTGCTGCGCACCAGGTCGCGCCGCCTGCTCGGTGATCTGCTGCGTCCGCACCGCCGGGCGATCGCCGTGCTCACGGCGGTCATCGTGGTGTCCAACGCGGCCGGCCTGGCTTTGCCGTACCTGGTGAAGGCCGGCATCGACGACGGCATACCGCCCATGCTGCGGGGGCAGGGCGCGGGCACGCTGCTTGTGATCGTCGCCGCGGTGCTGGCCGCCGCGGCCACGCAGGCGCTCACCCGGCAGGCGTTCCTGCGGATGTCGGGCCGGATCGGCCAGGACATCCTGCTGGAGCTGCGCCGCCGGGTGTTCGATCACTTCCAGCGCCTGTCGATGTCGTTCCACGAGAAGTACACCTCCGGGCGGGTCATCTCGCGGCTCACCTCCGACGTGGACGCCATCGGGGAACTGCTCGAGTCCGGTTTCGACGGCCTGGTCACGGCCGTGCTCACGCTGTGCGGCACCGCGGTGATGCTGCTTGTGCTCGACGTGCGCCTCGGCCTGGTGGCGCTGGTGCCGCTGCCGGTGCTGCTGCTGTTCACCCGATGGTTCCGCCGCCAGTCGAGCGTCGCCTACCGCCGCACCCGGGAGGCGGTCGCGCTGGTCATCGTCCACTTCGTGGAGTCGATGACGGGCATCCGCGCGGTGCAGGCGTTCCGGCGGGAGCCGCGCAACCAGGAGATCTTCGAGCGGCTCAACGTCGGCTACCGCGACGCCAACAGGCGGGGCATGCGCCTGGTCGCCGTGTTCATGCCCGGCATCAAGCTGATCGGCAACGTCACTGTGGCCGTCGTCCTGCTGTACGGCGGCCTGCTCGCGTTGCACGGCACGGTCACGGTCGGCGTGCTCGCGGCGTTCCTGCTCTACCTGCGCCAGTTCTACGAGCCGATGCAGGAGATCAGCCAGTTTTACAACGCGCTGCAGTCGGCGGGGGCGGCGCTGGAGAAGCTGTCGGGCGTGCTGGAGGAGCGGCCGTCGGTGGCCGAGCCACACCGCCCGGTGCCGCTGCCGCGCGCCGCCGGGGCGTTGCGCTTCGAAGCCGTCAGCTTCGCCTACGGGGACGGCCCGCCGGTGCTGCCGCTGATCGACCTGGAGATCCCCGCCGGGCAGACCGTGGCCGTCGTCGGCACCACGGGCGCGGGCAAGACCACGCTGGCCAAGCTCATCGCCCGGTTCCACGACCCGGTCGCCGGGCGGGTGCTGCTGGACGGTGTGGACCTGCGCGACCTGGACGAGGACACGCTGCGCCGCCACGTGGTGATGGTCACCCAGGAGAACTACCTGTTCAGCGGGACGATCGCCGACAACGTCCGGTTCGGGCGGCCCGGCGCGACGGACGAGGAGATCGAGCGGGCCGCCGAGGCCATCGGCGCCCACGCGTTCGTCTCCGCGCTCCCCGACGGCTATCGGACGCAGGTCGGCAAGCGCGGCGGCCGCATGTCGGCGGGGCAGCGGCAGCTCGTCGCGTTCGCCCGGGCGTTCCTCGCCGACCCCGCCGTGCTGATCCTGGACGAGGCCACCTCCAGTCTCGACGTGCCCAGCGAGCGGCTCGTGCAGCGGGCGCTGCGGACGATCCTCGCCGACCGGACCGCGCTGATCATCGCCCACCGGCTGTCCACCGTGGAGATCGCCGATCGGGTGCTCGTCATGGAGCACGGGCGGATCGTGGAGGACGGCCCGCCGGACCGCCTGATCGCCGACGCCGGCCGCTTCGCCCGCCTCCACCGCGCCTGGCTCGACAGCCTCGCGTGACCGCGTTCACCGCCGTCACGGTCGCCCTCGCCGCCGCCGGGCGATCGAACTCGCGCTGCTTGTGCCCGCGATCGAACGTGCCCTGCTTGCATGCGCGGTGGACGCCGGACCTGCCCCGCGATAGCGAGCAGCGTGACGCGCCCGGCCGCGAGCGACCCCCGGCGCGGACGCGGCGCGACCGCTCGCGCGTCAGCCCACCGGCACCGGGTAGTCCTTCGCCAGCTCGGAGACCTCCGCCTCCTTGTAGATCACCGAGCCGCCGAGCGCGGCTTTGTCGGGCTTGAGCACGTACGACGACCGGGAGGCGGGCTTGTCGAAGAACGTGAAGTCCATCGGCGTGCCGAGGTCGCCGCCGAAGCTCGACTGCGACCGGTGAGCCTTCAGCACGCCTTCGCGGGTGAGGTCCTTGGCCTCGCACGCCTTTTTCATCGCCTCGTCCACGATCATGGCCGCGCTCCAGCCGGTCGGCACTCCGCTGTCGAGCGTCTCGCCGGGATATTTCGCCTGGTAGTCGGCCACCAGCTTCTGCATCGCCGGGTTCGTCGCGCTGACCGGCGTCCCCGCCGACACGTAGTAGAAGTCCTTCAGCAGGGCGGGGCCGGCCGGCGTCGCGAGAAGCTGCGGCGAGTAGGCCGAGTTGCTGCCGACGAACGGCACGTCCATGCCCTTGGCCAGGGACACGCCGACCAGGGAGGCCGTCTGCCTGGGGCCCACCGAGACGAGCACGGCCTTCACCCCGGCCGCCTTGAACGCCGCGACCTGGGCGCTCATGTCCTGGTCGGTCGCCTTGATCTTCTGCTCGACGATCCGCAGGCCGAGCTTGCCCGCGGCGTACTTCGAGCCGTTCAGCGAGCTCTCGCCGTAGTCGCCCTCGAAGTACAGGTGCCCGATCGCGTCGCCGGAGGTGATCCCCTTCTCCTTCACGAGGAACTCCACCGCGTTGATCATGTCGATGTCGTACGTGGTGCCGGTCACCTGGATGGCCCGGCTGCCGAGCAGCGTGGTCGCCCACGCCATCGGGATCGTGAGCAGCTTGTCGCCGTCGATGCGCCGCTTCAGCGCGGTGATCATCGGTGATCCGATGAACTGCACGATCGCCGCCGACTTCGGCGCGACCTCGGTGTAGGCCGCGACCGCCTTCTGCGTGTCGTAGCCGTGGTCGCGCACGACCAGCTCGTACTTGCGCCCGCAGACGCCGCCCGCGGCGTTCGCCTGGTCGAAGTACAACTGCTGCGCCTGCGTCTGGCTCTTGCCGAACGACGCGTACGGGCCGGTCAGGTCGGTGAGCGCGCTCACGGTGACCGTGGTGGCGGTGACGCCGGGACCGGTCGCGACCCCGTCGCCGCTCGCCGCGCCCGCACCGCCGCCGGTGGCCTTGCCGCTGGCGCACCCCGCCGCCGAGGTCGCCACGGCCAGGGACAGCAGGGCTAACGCCGCGACGCCTGCGCGGGTGCCGATTTCGCCCATCTGAGCTCCTTGAGTCGAACGCGGCCGAGCCGCGTGGCGAGCCCGGCCAGACCGCCGGGCAGGAACAGCACCACCGCGACGACGGCGGCGCCGTAGAGGATCCGCGCGGCCTCGGCGGGGGAGACCCCGCCGGAGCCCGGCTCCGCCACCAGCGGCAGGGCGTCGCTGTAGCGCGTGAGCAGCTGGGGGAGCAGAGAGACGAACGCGGCTCCGGCGATCGCCCCGGCGACCGATCCCAGGCCGCCGATGACGATCATCGCGAGGTAGTCGAGCGACAGCGGCATGCCGAAGTAGTCCGGCACGACCTGCTGGAAGACCAGGGCGACCAGCACCCCGGCGAGCCCGCCGTACATGGACGACAGGACGAACACGCCCGCGCGATACCGCGCGACCGGGACGCCCATGACGCCGGCGGCGATCTCGTGGTCCCTGATCGTGTTCATCGCCAGGCCGGGACGGCCGCGCAGCACGCCACGGGCGAACAGCGCCGCGCCCGCGAGCAGCGCGATCCCCAGGAACCACAGCCGTTCGAGCGAGCCGAACGGCACGTCCAGCACCACCAGCTCCGGGGTGTCGGCGAAGACGAGGCCGAACAGCTCCAGCGGCGGCACCGGCCGGCCGTTGAAGCCGCCGGTCACCGGCTCGGCGTTGAACAGGATGTGCTGGCCGACGAAGATCAGGGCGAGTGTGGCGATGCCGAGGTAGGCGCCCTTGAGGCGGCCCGCGATCGGGCTGAACAGGCCGCCGGACACGCCGGCGACGGCCACCGCCGCCACGGCCGCGAGCGGTGTGGGCAGCCCGAGGTCCGACGACAGGTAGACGTAGGAGTACGCCCCGACCGCGAGGAAGAAGGCGTGCCCGAGGGACAGCTGCCCGGTGGCTCCGGTCAGCAGGTTGATCCCGATCGCGCCGATCGCCGCCGCCATCGCGAACAGCCCCGTCTGCAGCCAGAACCCCTCCAGGTAGAACGGCACCGCGACGGCCACCGCGAGCAGCACCGCCCACAGCGCGGCCCGGACCGGCCGGGACACGCGCCGCGTACGGACGCCGTACGCCGGCGCGGCCGACGCGTGTGCGGGGATGTGCGCGCCGGGGGTGGAGGCGGCGGGGACGGGTGCGCCGGGGGCGGGGGCGGCGGGTGTGTCCGTGTCTGTCACCGGCGTTCCGGATGCGGACATGTCGGGTGCGGGCGTGGGCTCAGACACGGACCGGCTCCTTCGTGCCGAACAGCCCGGAGGGCCGCAGCAGCAAGATCACGATCATGACGAGGAACGGCGCCGCGTCGCCGATGCCGCGGCCGAGGAACGCCAGCTCGCTCTGGTAACCGCTGATCAGCGTCTCGGTGACCCCCACGATCAGCCCTCCGGCCAGCGCCCCGGTGGTCGAGTCGAGCCCGCCGAGGATGGCCGCGGGAAACGCCTTCATCGCCGCCGCGGTGGTGCCCCGGTCAAGGCCCGGCGTCGGGAAGACGCACAGGAACAGCGCCGCGACCGCGGCCAGCGCCCCGGCGACGGCCCACGCGCCGAGCGACACCCGGCCGAGCCGTACGCCCATCAGCGCGGCGGTCTCCGCGTCCTCGGCCGTGGCGCGCATCGCCACGCCCCAGCCGGTGAACTTGAACGCCAGCAGGAAGGCCGCGATCAGCGCGGCGGCGACCGCGAGGGCCACGACACGGGTCTCGGCGACCGTGACCGGGCCAAGGCGCAGCACCCGGTCGCCCCACGGGTCGCCCAGGGCGAGCACCTCGGTGCCGATCTGCCGGGTGAGCTCGGTCGTGAGCAGGATGTCCACGCCGATCGTGACGATGGCCAGCACGCCGCGCGAGCCGACGTGGGCCCGGCGCAGGATGAGGAACTCCACCAGCGCGCCGACCAGCGCCGCCGCCGCGATCCCGGCCGCCAGCGCCGCCCAGAAGCCGACCAGCGGGTGCAGCCGGGCGATCACATAGCCCCCGGCCAGCAGCAGCGACGCGTGGGTGAAGTTGACCACCTCGGTGGCCTTGAAGATCACCACGAAGCCGAGCGCGATCAGCGCGTACACCGCCCCGACCGAGATCCCGTTGACGAGCAGCTCCAGGAAGACCGCCATCACGCCTCCCCATGCTCATCGGAGGGGCGGCCGAAGTCGCCGAGATAGGCGCGGATCACCTCGGGGTCGCGCTGGACCCGCTCGGGCGGCCCGTCCGCGATCCGCCTGCCGAAGTCGAGCACGGTCACGGCGTCGGCGATCCGCATGACCATGCCCATGTCGTGCTCGACCAGCAGGATCGAGACGCCGAGGCTGTCGCGCACCGCCTGGATGAGGTCAGCCATCTCCCGCCGCTCGCCGCCGTTCATCCCCGCGACCGGCTCGTCCAGCAGGAGCAGCCGCGGCTCCATGCACAGCGCCCGGGCCAGCTCCACCCGTTTCTGCACGCCGTACGGCAGCAGCCCCACCGGGACCGGCAGCACGTCGCCGACGCCGGCGAACTGCGCGATCTCCGCCACGCGCGCGCCGTGCCGTACGGCCTCGCGCCGGGCCGAGGGCAGCCGCAGGCCCGCGGAGACGAAGCCGGCCCGCGTCAGGCGATGCCTGCCGAGCATGAGGTTGTCGCGGACCGTGAGGTGCGGGGACAGGGCGATGTTCTGGAACGTCCGGGCCACGCCGAGCGCGGCCACCTGGTGCGGGCGCAGCGAGGTCAGCTCGGCGCCGCCGAAACGCACGCTGCCGGAGGCGGCGCGGTAGACACCCGACAGCACGTTGAAGCACGTGGACTTGCCCGCGCCGTTCGGGCCGATCAGCGCGTGCACGCTGCCGGGCGCCACGGTGAAGCTGACCGCGTCGAGCGCGGTGAGCCCGGCGAAGCGGACCGTCACCTCGCTGACCACGAGTTCCGGCGGGCCGTCGCTATCAGGCGTACCGACCGGTTGGTCTCTCGCGGACCCGCGGGGGTGCCTCACCGACGCGGCCCGGCGTCGGGTCAGGCCGTCCATCTCGCCGGCCTCGTTCTCTCGGCCCGCTCTTCGAGACCGGTACCGACCGGTCGGTCTGTGTCGGGCGCGCCGACGCCGAGGTAACGGCGGCGCACCTCGTCGCTGGCCGCCAGCTCCGCCGCCGGTCCCGACAGCGCCAGCTCGCCCACCTCCAGCACGTACGCCCGCTCCGCGAGCGCGAGCGCCATCGCGGCGTTCTGCTCCACCAGCAGCACCGACGTGCCCTGGGCGTTGATCCGGCGCACCGTGTCGGCGATCCGGGCCGCCATCATCGGAGCGAGCCCGAGCGTCGGCTCGTCCAGCAGCAGCAGCGACGGCCCGGCCATGAGCGCCCGGCCGATCGCCAGCATCTGCTGCTCGCCGCCCGACAACAGGCCCGCCCGCTGGTGCGCGCGCTCGGCCAGCACGGGGAACAGCTCCAGCACCCGCTCCCGGGCCGCCGCCGCGCGCCTGCCCGGCACGGCCAGCGCCCCGGCGCGCAGGTTCTCGGCCACGGTCATGCGGGCGAACACCCGCCGCCCCTCCGGCACCTGCACCACGCCGCGCCGTACGACCTCCGCCGCGGGCGCGCCGTCGACGCGGGCTCCGCCGAAGGTGATCGTCCCCGCCGTGATCGCGCCCCGGTGGAAACGCAGCGTCCCCGACACGGCCCGCAGCAGCGTCGTCTTGCCCGCGCCGTTCGCGCCGAGCACTGCGGCCACCGCACCCCGGGGCACGGTCAGGTCGACGCCCCGCAGGGCGCGTACGGGGCCGTACCGCACCTCCAGGCCCCTGATCTCAAGGCCTTCCGTCTCCGGTGTCGCCGGTTTCGCAGCCTCAGGGACCGCGGTCTCCGGGCTTTCGATCTCTGGGCCGCCGGCTCCCGGGCGGCCCGCATCACCAGACATCCGCGCCTCCTGTGACTTCGATGAAGGCACACCCAACCCACCGTGGTCGAGGGACGTCCAGCGCCGGGAGTCAAGTCGGGACCCCAGCCCATGCGTACGGGCCGTGCGTTGTGCTCCCGCACAATCTCGCGTCACGAAACGAAAACCGAACCTTGTTCCGGAGGGTGTCGGCTGGCACATTCAGGACATGAGGTCCAGGACGGACACCGAGACCCGGGAAGTGCTGCGGACCTCCGCCGCCGGCCTGCTGGAACGGCTCCCCGAGCTCGCCGACGAGCTGGTGAAACTCGGCAGGGAAAGCGACGAGGCCTACCGCATGATGGTCCCGTACGAGGACCACTGGAAGAGCACCCACGAGGGGCTGCGGGTCGGCATCACCGCGATCCTCCAGCCCCGGCACGAGCGGCGCGACGTCGCGTACGCCCAGACGGTCGGGCGCAGGCGGGCCGAGTTCGGGCTGCCCCTCGACTCGCTCATGCGCAGCTACCGCCTGGCCGCGCAGGTCACCTGGAACGGCTTCATCGACATCGTCGGCGACCAGGATCCCGAACGGCTGCCCGCCCTGCTGCGCAGCGCCACCCACGTGTGGCATGCCATCGACCGCCAGGCCGTGGCGGCGGCCGACGCCTACCGCCGCAGGGAGAACGAACTGCTCGGCCGGACCAACCAGCGCGTCAACGCCATGCTGGACGCGCTCCTGGAGGGCCGGGCCGACCCGGAGGTCGCCGGAGTGGCCGCCGAGGCCCTCGGCCTGCCCGAGCACGGCCGCTATGCGGTCGTCACAACGCGGCTGCCCGCGCAGCCCGACCGCGTGCACCGCCCCGACGAGATCGGCGGGCTGCGCTTCCTGTGGCGCATGCGCCCTGACCTGGAGATGGCGGTGGTCTACCTCGGCGACCGGGAGCTGGACGACCTGGTGGCCGCCATCACCCCGGTCGTCTGCGCGAGCGCCGGCGTCAGCCCGGTGGTGGAGAGCCTCGCCGACCTCGGCACGGCCCGCCGCCTGGCGGAGGTGGCCATGCGCACCTGCTCGGGGACCGCTCCGGAGATCGCCCGGCTGGACCGGCGGCTGCCCGCCGCCCTGGTGGTCTGCCAGCCGGAGCTGGCCGGGCACCTCGCGGGCGGCGTCCTCGGCCCGATCATCTCCTCGCCCGACGGCGGCGTGCTGCTCGCGACGCTGGAGGCGTGGTTGCGCTGCGAGGGGTCGGCGGTCCGCGCGGCGGCCGAGCTCTACTGCCACCGCAACACCGTCTTCAACCGGGTGCGCCGCATCGAGCAGCTCACCGGCCGGTCGCTGGCCCGCCCCCTGGACGTCGTCGAGCTCTCCCTCGCCCTCGACGCCGTCCGCCTCCTCCCCGGCACTTGACCGCGTACGGCTCAGCACGAGGGACGTCCGATCTCACCGTGCACGGGCTTCGCGATCGGGGTGACGAGCCTGGCACACGGGTCCGCTTTCGGGGGCGGGTGGCCCACGTGTGCGGGTTTCGGCAGTCGGCGTGTACGGTCTCGCCATTCGGGGGCCGGGTGACCTGAAGCGGGCACGGGTTCGCGGCTGGGCGACGAGCCCGGCGCGAAGGTCCGTATTGCGAGGGCGCGTAGCCTGGTGCGCGGGTCCGTATTTTGGGCGGTGAATGGCCCGGGCGCGTACGGCTTCGGTCGGTGACGGCCAGGATCAGCAGCGGGAGGGCCGCGTGGCCCGCGCGCGGGTTCGGCAGGTGGGGTCATGCGGCCTTGAGCGTACGAGGGGCTCAGTATTTGGGGCCCACGAACTCGTCGAGGCGGGCAACGGCGTCCCGCTTGGCGACCGAGATCTCGTTGCGCTTGTTGTAGCGCCACGCGACGCCGAGGCGGTCAAGCGTCTCCCCGCATAACCGGAGGATGTCGGCCGACTCGTTCTTGAACAGATATCGCGGGTACTCGTACCACTTGTCCTCGCCGCCCACCGGCCGCCTGACCCGGTTCGTCCCGCGATAGCCGTCGGAGTGGAAGAGCCCCCGTGCGAACGGGCCGGGATGTTCGGCGACGATCTCGTCCTGCCAGTCCGCCAGGACGATCGCCCGCTCGTGCTTCTTCCCCGGCCCATGCTGAGGGAAGAGGCAGGCCCAATGGGTGGAGGAGCTTTTGACCTCCGTGCAGCCGGTGTGGCGTCGCAGGCCGACCTTGGAAGTCGGCATAACCGCGGCGAGGGCGTGCCCGGCGGCGTCGATCAGGCCGGGCCAGGCGTCGCTGCAGAAGATGGACAGCTGGTAGACGCCTTTGCGGCACAGCACGATGTGCCCGTCGCCGAGATAGAGACCGAGCAGGTAGGAGTATGACCGCCGGTCGAGCGCCCTTCCGTGACAGCGCGGACAGGATGTGTTGCGCCGGCGATCCTCGTCCTCTCTGGCGCGCCGCGCACCGGTCCGCCATTTTCGTACGGCACCGAGGGAGACACCGCAGAGCGCGGCCACTTGACGGTCGGTGTAGCCGAGGGCCGACAGACGCAGGGCCCGGTCGACCGTTTCACGGGGGTGCATAGTGCGACCATGCCAGACGTGACCGACAGTCTTCGGCCGTGACTCTCGGTGCCGGAAGCGGGATTCGAACCCGCACGCCCTTTCAGGCGGACGCTTTTGAGGCGTCTATGTCTGCCATTCCATCATTCCGGCTCTTTTATCGGAACATGTCCCGATATGTCCAAGTTTAGAGTGATCAACGGGTAGTCGATCATCTTCCACCTGGCGTGGTTCTAATGTAGCGGACGTCGGTAACCTCTTGTGCGTGAGTACGCAGAGGCGAGTGGTGATCGCGGAAGACGAGGCGCTGATCCGCCTCGACCTGAAGGAGATGCTCGAAGAGGACGGGTACGCCGTGGTCGGCGAGGCCGGTGACGGCGAGACGGCGGTCAAGCTCGCCATGGAGCTGCGGCCCGACCTGGTCATCCTGGACGTGAAGATGCCCGTGCTCGACGGGATCTCCGCGGCCGAGCGCATCGTCTCCGAACGAATCGCGCCGTGTCTCATCCTCACCGCGTTCTCCCAGCGCGATCTGGTCGAACGGGCCAGGGACGCGGGTGCGATGGCCTACCTTGTCAAGCCCTTCACCAAAGGCGACCTGGTGCCGGCGATCGAGATGGCGGTCAGCAGGCACGAGGAGATCGCCGCACTGGAGAAGGAGGTCTCCACGCTCTCGGAGCGGCTGGAGACCAGGAAGCTCGTCGAGCGGGCGAAGGGCCTGCTGATGGCCCAGCACGGGTGGACCGAGCCGCAGGCCTTCCGGTGGATCCAGAAGGCGTCCATGGACCGGCGCATGAGCATGCGCCAGGTCGCGCAGATCGTGGTGAACGAGCACACCGGCGAGGCCCAGCCGCCCGCCTGAGCGAGCGCGGTCCGGGAAGGCTCCTGGTGAGAGGCCGTGTGCCACGGTTGAGGAGTTATTACGACTCCGCATCCAAGTGCGGACAGTTCTGATGCATCCCTGGTCGGGCCGTGCCTGGTCTATGTACCTTTCAGCCATTCGAACGGGATCCAGTCGGCACTGCCGGCGACTCCCGGGCCTGGATGAAGGAGATGCTTCATGATCCGCATTGCCCCCCTCGGGCGGGCGCTGGCCGTCGCCGCGGCCGCCACTCTCGCGCTGACAGCCTGCGGCGGTGGTGAGGACAGCGCCGCGCCGGCGTCCTCGGCGCCGGCGGCCGAGTCCTCCGCGCCCGCTGCCGCCACCGCCCAGGGTGACGGCGTTCTCACTATCGGCACGCTGCTGCCGCAGACCGGTTCGCTCGCCTTCCTCGGCCCGCCGGAGTTCGCGGGTGTCGGGCTGGCGGTCAAGGAGATCAACGAGGCCGGCGGCGTGCTCGGCAAGCCGGTGGTCCAGATCGACACGGACTCGGGTGACACCTCGACCAACATTGCGTCGCAGTCTGTGGACAAGTTGCTGCAGCAGAAGGTCGATGTGGTCGTGGGCGCCGCCTCGTCCTCGGTGTCGCTGTCGGTCATCGACAAGATCACCGGTGCGGGCGTGTT
This sequence comes from Microbispora rosea subsp. aerata, assembly GCF_014647835.1. Lineage (GTDB taxonomy): Bacteria > Actinomycetota > Actinomycetes > Streptosporangiales > Streptosporangiaceae > Microbispora > Microbispora aerata. The sequence goes on along the minus strand of NZ_BMPY01000002.1, from coordinate 109,011 downwards.
GCAGTTCTCGCCGGCGAACACCTCCGACCAGTTCACCACGTACGACGACAAGGGCCTGTACTTCCGCACGGCTCCGCCGGACGTGCTGCAGGGCCGTGTCCTCGGTGACCTGATCCTCGCCGACGGCAACGACACGGTCGGCATCCTCGCTCTCCAGGACGCGTACGGCACGGGTCTCGCGGACAACGTGCAGAAGGCGGTCGAGGGCGGCGGCGGCCAGGTCGTGGAGAAGGTCATCTACGACCCGAAGGCGGCCGACTACTCGGCGGACGTCGCCAAGATCAAGGAAGCCAATCCCAAGGCCGTCGCGCTGATCGGCTTCGACGAGACCAAGAAGATCATTCCTGAGCTCGTCAAGCAGGGCCTGACCGCCAAGAAGGTGAAGTACTACTTCGTCGACGGCAACCTGTCCAACTACGGCACGGGCGCGGACGGCTTCCCCAAGGGCACGCTCGAGGGCGCGAAGGGCACCCAGCCGGGCGCCCAGGTCTCCGACGCCTTCAAGGAGCGGCTGAAGACGGTCGACCCGAGCCTGAAGGACTTCAACTACGGGCCCGAGGCGTACGACGCCACGATGCTCACCGCGCTCGCGGCGGTCGCGGCCAAGAGCGACGCGCCCAAGGACATCGCGGCCAAGCTGCAGGAGGTCTCCTCCGGCGGCGAGAAGTGCACGGACTTCAAGACCTGCAACGACCTGCTGGCCGCCGGCAAGGACATCGACTACGACGGCGCTTCCGGCCCGATCGAGTTCAACGAGGCCGGTGACCCGGCCGAGGCGACGATCGGCATCTACCAGTACGGCGCCGACAACAACAACAAGAACATCGGCTTCAACACCGGCAAGATCGCCGGCTGATTGAAAGCGCCACGGGGCCCGCTCCACGGAGCGGGCCCCTTTCGCGTCCTCAAGGGCCGATCCGCCGGTCGCGCGCGCACGATGTCGCGACGACGCGGCCCGGCATGCCGCCCCGCCCAGGCCGGGTACGGCTGCGGGCGCCGACATGGTCGGATGTGCCCCCACGCGGCCGGCATGGGGTCGGGTACGGCGGAGACGCCGGCATGGCGGATACGGCCGGAGGCGGCCGGCATGCTCCGGTGTGGGTGGGCGGCGCGGTCGCGTACAGCCGGCGGTCGGATACGGCCCCGGGCGGGCTGGTACGGGTTTGGCACGGCCGCAGGCGGCCGGTAGGGACCAGTCTGGTCGCGGGCTGCCGGCGGTCGGGTACGGCCGGTGCGGCCGCAAGGGCACCGGAGTGGGTCGGGTACGGCCCGGCGGCCCGTGCGGGTCAGGTCTGGCCGCAGGCGGCGAGCACGGCGGCGGACGCCGTACGGTAGCGGCGCAGCAGGTCCGGGCGCCGGGAATCGGCGGTGTCGGCCCGGGACAGGGTTTCCGCGACGTCGTCGATGGCCGTGGCGGCGTCCGACGCCGGGCCGGGCAGGCGGGAGCCGTACATCGCCAGTGTGCCGCGCAGGTAGCCGAATCGGCCGCGTACGTCGCCGTCCCAGTGCTGGGCTTCCTCCCGCCCCGCGGGCAGCAGCGACAGCCTCAGGTAACCGATGGCGGACACCACCCGGGTGCAGGGGTCGTCCCCGGTCTTCGCGCCGGTGACGTAGACGGCGCCGGCGGTGCCCGGCGAGGCGCCCCCGGCGGACACGGAGCCGGACGGCACGCCGTCCGCGGAGGTCTCCGGCTCGGGGGAACAGGCGGACAGCCCGGCCGCGAGCGCCGCGACGACCAGCGCCGCCCGGAGGGGGGTTCGGGTCATACGGCTCATTGTCTCCCCGGCGGTTGCCGATGGAGTGGACATACGGTCACAGACACGCGACAAGGGCCCCGGCGGACGATCCGCCGGGGCCCCGGTGAGATCGGCTCAGGCCTTGGCGAGCGTGCCCAGGTAGAGCTGGATGACCTTCGGGTCGTTGATCAGGTCGCGGCCGCTGGCCATGTAGGCGTTGCGGCCCTGGTCGAGCACGTAGCCGCGGTGGCAGATCTGCAGGCAGCGCCGCGCGTTCTGCTCAACCATGATCACGGTCACGCCGGCCTTGTTGATCTGCTGGGCCTGGATGAAGACCAGGTCCTGCAGCTTGGGCGACAGACCCGCGGACGGCTCGTCCAGGAGCAGCACCGACGGCTCGGTCATCAGGGCCCGGCCCATGGCGACCATCTGCCGCTCACCGCCGGACAGCGAGCCCGCGCGCTGCTTGCGGCGCTCCCGGAGGGCGGGGAAGATCTCGCAGACGAACTCGAACCGCTCCTTGAACTTGCCGGGCACCTGGAAGGCGCCCATCTCCAGGTTCTCCTCGATGGTGAGGCTGGGGAAGACGTTGTTCGTCTGCGGGACGTAGCCGACCCCGCGGGCCACCAGCGAGTGGGCCTTGAGGTTGGTGATGTCCTCGCCGTTCAGCTTGATCGAGCCGCTGCGCACCGGCACGAGCCCGAACAGGGTCTTCAGCAGGGTCGACTTGCCGGCGCCGTTCGGGCCGATGATGCCGATCAGCTCGCCCTTGCGCACGTACAGGTCGGCGCCGTTGAGGATGTTGACGCCCGGGATGTAGCCGGCGTACAGCTCGTCCGCCCGCAGCAGCGCTTTCTCCGCGCCGGCGAGGTGCTGGGAGCGGTCGACGACTTCCGCCCGCGAGACGGGCGCGGCGTTCTCCGGCTCGACGGCGTCGTCCGGGGTGGGGGCGCGGTCTGGCTCGGGGGCGGTCATGCCTTCTCCTCGATCTCGGACTCCAGCTCGGCCTCGGCCTCCTGCAGCTGCTCCTGGAACTCCTCGGCGGACATCGGCGCGTCGTGGTGGGCGCCCAGATAGGCGTCGACCACGCGGGGGTCCGACATGATGGTGTCCGGCGGCCCCTCCGCGATCACGGCGCCCTGGGCCATCACGATGACCCAGTCGCTGATGTCGCGGACCATGTCCATGTCGTGCTCCACGAAGAGCACGGTCATGCCTTCCTCGCGCAGGTCCTTCACGTGCCCGAGAAGCGACTGGGTCAGGGCCGGGTTCACCCCCGCCATCGGCTCGTCCAGCATGACCAGCTCGGGGCCGACCATCAGGGCGCGGGCCATCTCCAGCAGCTTGCGCTGGCCGCCGGACAGCGAGCCGGCGAAGTCGTCCCGCTTGGCGGCGAGCTTGAAGCGCTCGAGGAGCTTCTCGGCGCGCTCGGTGATCTCGTCCTCCTGGCGGCGCCAGATGCCCGGGATCAACGCGCGGAAGAAGCTCTCGCCGAGCTGGTTCTGCGCGCCGAGCCGCATGTTCTCCATCACGGTGAGCTTCGACAGGGCCTTGGTCAGCTGGAACGTGCGGACCATGCCCGCCCGGGCGACCCGGTGGGCGGGCACGCCCCTGAGCTGCTTGCCGTTGAAGGTCCACGACCCCTCGTCGGCGCTGTCGAAGCCGGTGAGCTGGTTGAAGAACGTCGTCTTGCCGGCGCCGTTGGGGCCGATGAGCGCGGTGATCGACCCGCGCTGGATCTCCACGTGGTCGACGTTGACGGCGGTGAGGCCGCCGAACCGGCGTACGACCTTGTCGACGACGAGGATCGGGTCGGGCTTGGGCACGCCGGGCTCGTGCGGGAGTCCCGCGAAGGCGGCCAGCGCCGCCGCCTTCCTGCTCTGGGTGGTGTCAGCGTGCATCGAGCGCGATCTCCCTCTTGTCACCGAAGATGCCCTGAGGCCGGAAGATGAGCAGGAGCATCAGGCCGAGGCCGACCAGCATGAAGCGGACCGCGCCGATGTTGTTCACGGTGAACAACGAGGGGAGCAGCCCGGCGCCCACGGCCTCGCTGAGCGTGTTCCCGACGAGGACCAGCAGCACCCAGAAGATCGCGGCGCCGACGACGGGGCTGAAGACGCGGGCCGCGCCGCCGAGGATCACGATCGTGTACGCGTAGAAGGTGAACTCGGTGCTGAACAGGTCGGGCTGCACCGACGCCTGGCCGAGCGCGAACAGGAAGCCGCCGAGGCAGCCGATCACGCCGCCGAGGATGAGGGCCTGCATCTTGTAGGAGAAGACGTTCTTGCCGAGGCTGCGCACGGCGTCCTCGTCCTCGCGGATGGCCTTGAGCACGCGGCCCCACGGGCTCTTCATGAGCAGGTAGACCAGCCCGCAGGCGATGGCGATGAGCACCCAGCCGACGGTCAGCACCCACGTCACCCGCTCGTTGAAGCTGATCGGGCCGATGCCGTACGTGCCGGGGGGATAGGGGTTCATCGCGAAGAAGTCGCCGGAGAAGTTCTGCCGGCCGTCCGAGCCGCCGAAGACGCTGCTGAACTGGACCGACCTGAAGATGAGCCGGACGATCTCGGCCGCGGCGATGGTGACGATGGCGAGGTAGTCGGCACGCAGCCGCAGGGTGGGGATGCCGAGCAGGAAGGCCAGCACGACGGTGGCCACCAGGCCGATCGCGATGCCGAGCCAGAACGGCAGGTGGAAGGTGGCCACGGTGACGGCCATGCCGTACGCGGCGACGCCGAGGAAGGCCGCCTGGCCGAAGTTGAGCAGCCCGGCGTAGCCGAACTGGATGTTGATGCCGATCGCGGCGAGCGCGTAGACGACGGTCTCCAGGCCGATCGAGGCCTTGACCGTGGTGATGAAGATTGTGTTCCAGTCCACGTGTGGTCTCCGATCAGCCGATGCGCTCGCGCCGGCCGAGGATGCCCTGCGGCCGGAAGAGCATGACGAGGATGAGCACCAGCAGCGCGCCGACGGTCTTCAGCTCGGTCGGCACCACGAGGGTGGACAGCTGGATGAACAGGCCGACGACGATGGATCCGACCAGGGCGCCGAACGCGGTGCCGAGGCCGCCGAGCGTGACGCCCGCGAAGACGAGCAGCAGGATCTGGAAGCCCATCTGGTAGCCGACGTTCTGCGACAGGCCGAGCATGATGCCGGCGAGCGCCGCGATGGCGCCGCCGACGGTCCAGATGATCCGGATGACGCCGTCGACGTTGATGCCCGAGGAGGCCGCGAGGGCGGGGTTGTCCGCCACGGCCCGTGCGGCCTTGCCGACGCGGGTCTTGAGCAGCGCGACGCCGACGAGCACGAGCACGGCCAGCTCGATGCCCATCGCGATGAAGTTCTTCGGCGCGGCCGAGATCGGGCCCACCTGGACGCCGGGCTGGGCGTTGTAGTCCGCGAACGGCGCGCCCTCGCCGCCGAAGAAGAACAGGAAGATGTAGCGGAGGAACAGGGCCAGGCCGATCGAGATGATCATCATCGCGACCAGGCTGCTGCCGCGTCTGCGCAGCCGCCCCCAGAAGAACCTGTCCTGGGTGTATCCGAAGGCTCCGCCGATGACGACCGAGATCACCGCGGCCAGGATGAGCGGGATTCCCAGCACTACATTGAAGAAGTAGGCGCACATCGCGCCGAACGTGAGCAACTCGCCGTGGGCGAAGTTGGTGAGGCCGGTGGTGCCGAAGACGAGCGAGAGGCCCATGGCCGCGAGGGCGATGATGAGCCCGAGGTTGAAGCCCTCGAAGGTCAGCTGGGCGACCCGTCCCCAGATGGAGGGGGAGTCCGACGAGGACTGTGCGGCGGCGGCGCCCTCCTGGCCCGCGGGAACGAGGGCGAACAGGACGTTGCGCTCGCTGCCCTCGTAAACCTGCACGTCCAGGGTCGCCCGGTCCTGGAACTTCAGCGCGATCCCCGAGGGGAGCGTCGACTGGTCGAGTGTGACCTTGTATCTGCCCGCCTTGGGAACCGGCACCTCCCATTTGCCGTCGGCACCGGTGGTGGCGTCCCCTACGGGTTTGCCGTCTTCGGCCGCCACACTGATCTTCACGCCGTTCACCGGCTGGCCTTGGTTTTGGAGTGTGCCCTTCAGTGCCTCCCCGTCCGCCCAGGCGGGGGAGGAGAGCAGAAAGACGAGTCCACCCAGGAAGGCCGTGAACGCGATCACGGCTCTGCGCAATGGTGCTCCCTATGTTCAGGTCATGGCGGGGTCGTGCCCCCATGGACACGCAACATCGGCTGGGTTGCTGCGATGTTGTGGCCGGAGCATAAGCCGGAGACGCCCGTTTCGGGGTCGTTCGTCACCAATTGGTGACCATGGTGTTTCACTGGCGTGAGAAAGGCTTCGCAGGTCAGAGGCGTGTAAGGAGTCAAATGAGCGGTCAGTGCTGTAACAGTGTGAGTCCGCGGGGCCGAAAACGGCGTGAGCCCGTGGGGGACCTTTGGGACCGTACACAGCTTCCCCGGCTCCGCACGTTGTCTACTCGGTCTTCCCCACGGGCTCTGGAGCCACAACGGTAGCGACCCGAGCGACTCCCGTGCAAAGAGAGTCGCAAGGCGTTCCGGTTTGAAGCTCAATGCGTCGTACGGGGTTTTTATGGTGATAGCCGCGACGGCGCGTGGGGGAGCACGCCGCACCCGCCGGAGCGCCTCAGCGGGCGTCCCTGAGCATGCAGGTCAGCCGGGCCGTGCAGACCGCCCGGCCCTCGTCGTCGGTGATCTCGATGGCGTACGTCGCGAGCGTCCGGCCACCGTGCACGCGGGTGGCGACGCCGGTGACGTGCCCGGAGGTGGCGGAGCGGTGGTGGGTGGCGTTGATCTCGATGCCGACGGCGATCCTGCCCGGGCCGGCGTGCAGGGCGGCGCCGGTCGAGCCGAGGGTCTCGGCCAGCACGCAGGACGCGCCGCCGTGCAGCAGGCCGTACGGCTGGGTGTTGCCCTCGACGGGCATGCGGCCGACCACCCGCTCGGCCCCGGCCTCGAGGATCTCGATGCCCATCCGCTGATGCAGGTGGTCCCCCGGGGCGTTCATCGACGACAGGGACTCCTCGGGATTCGTCAAGGTCAAGGGGACGCCTCCTGTGGGAAGAGCACGGGTCTTCTGTCGTACAGGGAGACTAGGCTGCGGATGTGCCGAAGAGTGAAGCGACCCCCACCCGTCCGTGTCTGCTGCTCCTGGACGGGCATTCCCTTGCTTATCGCGCGTTCTACGCGTTGAAGGACGCGAACCTCATGACCACCGACGGTCAGCACACCGAAGCGGTCTACGGCTTCACCTCGATGCTGGCCAACATCCTGCGCGACGAGCAGCCGAGCCACATCGCTGTCTGCTTCGACCGGAGCGAGCCCACCTTCAGGCACGAGGCGTACGACGGCTACAAGGCCAACCGGGCGGAGACCCCCGAGGACTTCCGCGGCCAGATGCAGCTCATCTTCGAGCTGCTCGACGCCCTGCGGATCCCCCGCCTGTCGGTGCCCGGCTTCGAGGCGGACGACCTGATCGCGACGCTGGCGACGCGGGGCGCCGCCGAGGGCATGAACGTGCTCATCGTGACCGGCGACCGCGACACGCTGCAGCTCGTGGACGACAACGTCACCGTGCTGATGACCCGGCGGGGCATCAGCGACATGACCCGGTTCACCCCCGAGGCCGTCGTGGAGAAGTACGGCCTCACCCCGAGGCAATATCCCGACTTCGCGGCGCTGCGCGGCGACCCGAGCGACAACCTGCCGAACATCCCGGGCGTGGGGGAGAAGACCGCCGCCAAGTGGATCGTCGAGTACGGCTCGCTCGACGAGCTGGTCCGGCGGGCCGACGAGGTCAAGGGCAAGGTCGGCGACAAGCTCCGCGAGCACCTCGGCCAGGTGATCCACAACCGGATGCTGACCGAGCTGAGGCGTGACGCCCCGGTCGACGCGGAGCCGTCCGCGCTCACCATGGGCATGTGGGACCGCGAGGAGGTCAACAAGCTCCTCGACGCGGTGCAGATCCGCGGCGAGCTGCGCGAGCGGCTGTTCAAGGTCCTCGGCACCACCGAGCCGGAGACCGGCGAGGGCTTCGAGCTCGAGGTGACGGTGCTCGAACCGGGGCAGGTGGCCGGCTGGCTGGCCGCGCTCCCCGCGGACCGGGCCGGGCTGGCCTTCCAGGGCGCGTACGGCAGCGGCACCGGGCGGCTGGAGGGCGTCGCGATCGCGGGGGCGGACGGCGCCGCCTACATCGACCCCACCCGGCTCACGCAGGAGGACGAGGCGGCGCTGGGCGCCTGGCTGGCCGACGAGAGCCGGCCGAAGGCCGTCCACGACGCCAAGGGGCCGCTGCTCGCGCTGTGGGCGCACGGCCACGACCTGCGCGGACTCACCTGCGACACGGCGCTCGCCGCCTACCTGGCGATGCCCGGGCAGCGGTCGTTCCCGCTCGACGACCTGGTCCTGCGTTACCTCCACCGCGAGCTGCGGGCGGAGTCCGCGCCGAACGGGCAGGTCTCGCTGTTCGAGGACGCCGACGAGAGCGCGGCCCGAGACCTGGCCCTGCGGGCCCAGGCCGTACGCGACCTGGCCGACGCGCTGGAGGCGCACCTGTCCAAGCGCGGCGGCACCCGGCTGGTGACCGAGGTCGAGCTTCCGCTGGTGCGGGTGCTGGCGGAGATGGAGCGGGCCGGCATCGCCGCCGACCGGCAATACTTCGCGGCGCTGGAGGCCGAGTTCGGCGCGGCCGTCAAGCAGGCGGTCGAGGCCGCCCACCAGGTGGTGGGGGAGCAGTTCAACCTCGGCTCGCCCAAGCAGCTCCAGGAGATCCTGTTCGGCAAGCTCGGCCTGCCCAAGACCAAGAAGATCAAGACGGGCTACACGACCGACGCCGACGCGCTCGCCTGGCTGGCCCAGCAGACCGACAACGAGCTGCCGGTGATCCTGCTGCGCCACCGCGACCAGACCAAGCTGCGCACCACGGTCGAGGGCCTGATCAAGGAGATCGCCGACGACGGGCGGATCCACACCACGTTCAACCAGACCGTGGCGGCCACCGGGCGGTTGTCGAGCGAGAAGCCCAACCTGCAGAACATCCCGATCCGCACGGCCGAGGGCCGGCGCATCCGCAAGGGCTTCGTGGTGGGGGAGGGCTACGAGACGCTGCTGACGGCCGACTACAGCCAGATCGAGCTGCGGATCATGGCCCACCTGTCCCGGGACGAGGCGCTGATCGAGGCCTTCGAGTCGGGGCACGACTTCCACCAGGCCACCGCCTCCCGCGTCTTCGACCTGCCGCCGGACCAGGTGGACGCCGAGCTGCGCGCCCGGATCAAGGCCATGAACTACGGCCTGGCCTACGGCCTGTCCGACTTCGGCCTGTCGGGGCAGCTCAACATCCCCGTCGCCGAGGCCAGGGCGCTCAAGGAGGAATACTTCGAGGAGTTCGGCGGCGTCCGCGACTACCTGGAGTCGGTCGTCGCCCAGGCCCGCAAGGACGGCTACACCGAGACCATCCTCGGCCGGCGTCGTTACCTGCCCGACCTGACCAGCGACAACCGGCAGCGCCGGGAGATGGCCGAGCGGATGGCGCTCAACGCGCCCATCCAGGGCTCGGCCGCCGACATCATCAAGGTCGCCATGCTCAACGTGCGGAAGGCGATCGCGGGCATGCGCTCCCGCATGCTGCTCCAGGTCCACGACGAGCTGGTGTTCGAGGTCGCGCCGGGCGAGCTGGAGGAGCTGACCGAGATCGTGCGCACGCAGATGTGCGGGGCCTACGACCTGAGGGTGCCGCTGGAGGTCAGCGTGGGCGTCGGAACGACCTGGGAGGACGCCGGCCACTGACCCGCGGCGACCCGGGTTCGCTGTCGCCGGTGCGGGCCGCCGCATCGGGCCGGTGCGGGGAGTGCGCCGGACAGGGCGTGCCGCGTGCTCCTCGGTCCTGGTCATGGCGCTCTCGGCGGGCGCGGCGGGCCGGGTCGACGCGGCGGAGGGGCCGGATCGGCTTCACAGTGTCCCTGCCGGACCTGGCGCATGACGCTCCCACCGCCGGACGCGACGGGCCGGGGTGGCCGGGCTCACCGCCGGGCGCGACGGGCCGGGGTGGCCGGGCCCGTCGCCGGGGCGGCCCGGTCGGGGTGGCTCTGCGGGGAAGGGCCCGCCGGGTGGCGGGGTCAGGGGTGGCCGGAGGGGCGGGTGGCCCGGTGGTCGCGCTCGGTGACGGCCAGGCCCGCCTCCTCGACCTCCAGCAGGCTCGCCTCGTGCCGCTCCGCCTCATGCGCCGTCCGTCCGCCGCGCAGCCCGAACAGGCGCTTGCTCAGCGCGATGTACATCACGGCCGCGACGTTGACCAGGAGGATCGCGATCCGGACCGGGCTCGCCTTCTCGGCGATCTCGTAGACCTCCACCGGGATGAACGCCGAGGTGACGATCACGGAGAAATACTCGCCCCACCGCTTCAGCAGCCACAGGCCGGTCCCCTCGGTCAGCAGCAGCGCCGCGAGGACGAGCAGGGCGAGGAAGATCCAGGTGAGGGTGGTCGTCCGCGCGCCGAGCACGGTGCGCAGCGTGTGCACCACGCCCGAGTGGTCGAGGTTCCACCCGATCTGGCGTGCCAGCGGCCTGATCAGCGGGAGGTCCTGGTCGAACGCCCGCCGTACGGCGTCGTGGTGATCCCGGAACCGCCACACGCCGTACGCTCCCGCCAGCACGAGCACGGCCTTGGCCCAGCGGAAGACGGCGATGAACCGGAGCACCGCGGCGTCCCGGAGCGCGCGGCCCCGCAGCACGACGGGCGCGTCGCGGGCCGGTCCGGCGCCGCGCGGCGGGCCCAGGGTGAAGTCGCCGCAGCGTAGACAGCGCCACGCCTCGCCCAGCGCGGTCTCGGCCCGCAGGCGGCTCCGCAGCGCCTCCTCGTCCGGGGCGTACGTGACGTGCCCGTGCCGTCCGCAGGCGCGCAGGCTCCAGTCCACATGAAAATTGCAACACACGCGGATGCGGACACGCCTGGCACTAAGGTCAAATAACTGTGCGCAAGCTCGCCCGAATTACCGCAATCGCCAATGTCGTCGTTGTCGTGATCGGTCTTGCCGCGCTCGTACTGCTGCCGCGGGATGACGGGCGGTCGCAGGTCGAGGCGAAGCCGCGGACGCCGTCCCCCGCACCCAGCGGCGCTCCGCCGAAGGCGACTCCCGAGTCGGCCAAGAAGGTCAAGGCGAACGAGGCCGGCCTGGTGCCCGTGATCATGTATCACCGCATCCTGCCCAAGCGGCGGGCCTCCATCGACCGGACCCCCGCCCAGCTCCGCAAGGAACTGGAACGCCTGGCCAAGAGCGGGTACGTGCCGATCACCGCCGCGGAACTGGTGGCCAGGAAGATCGACATCCCGGCCGGGGCCCACCCGGTCGTCCTGACCTTCGACGACGGCCACCCCAGCCACTTCGCGATGGACGGGAACGGTATGCCGAAGAACGACACGGCCGTCGGCATCATCTACGAGGTCGCGGCCAAATATCCGAACTTCCGCCCCACGGCCACCTTTTGGGTCAACCGCGACCCCTTCGGCATCCGGGACCGCAAACGGCAGCGGCAGGCGGTCAAGTGGCTGCTCGACCACGGTTTCGAAGTGGCCAACCACACCTATTCCCATCCCGATCTCCGCCGCCTGTCCGGCAAGCGGGTCAGCGAGCAGATCGTCCGGCAGGAGCGGCTGCTGAAGAAGATCGGCGCGCCGGCCTCGACGACCTTCGCGCTGCCGTACGGGTCGCGGCCGAGGAAGCCGAGCCGGGCGCGGGAGGGGAAGTGGGACGGCACGAAATATCACTTCGGCGGCGTCTTCCTGGCCGGCGCGGAGCCTACGGTTTCGCCGTACGCGAAAAGGTTTGCGCCATACGCGATCCCGAGGATCCAGTCCAACGGAAAACGCGGCGAATGCCGCCGCTGGTGCTCGACGTACTGGCTCGACTGGCTCGACAAACACCCACGGGAGCGTTATACGTCGGACGGGGATCCCACGAGCGTGTCAGTGCCGCGTAAATTACGGTCAACCCTCTCGCCGGCGCGGGCGAAGTCGGTGATCACGTATTAGGCGTCCGTCTGGTTGCCTCGGATTGACCCGGCTCGCTCCGTCTCATATGCTGATCGCTGCGTTGTGGGCTCGCGCGCGTCACGGACGGAGAGGGCTCGCGCTCGGTCACCTGGTGACTACCAGGAAGCACATCATCACGGTGAACGAAAAACGGCCCGCCGCGCTTCTGTCACAACGACATCTGTCCGGTTCGGAGCAATTCCACACATGACGAGCAGCACTGAGGCCACCTCGAGCACCCCGCAGGTAGCGGTCAACGACATCGGTTCCGAGGAGGCCTTCCTCGCCGCGATCGACGAGACCATCAAGTACTTCAACGACGGCGACATCGTTGAGGGCACCGTTGTCAAGGTCGATCGAGACGAGGTCTTGCTCGACATTGGCTACAAGACCGAGGGCGTTATCCCGTCGCGCGAGCTCTCGATCAAGCACGATGTCGACCCGGCCGAGGTCGTCGAGGTCGGAGAGCACGTCGAGGCCCTGGTCCTCCAGAAGGAGGACAAGGAAGGCCGCCTCATCCTGTCCAAGAAGCGCGCCCAGTACGAGCGCGCCTGGGGCACCATCGAGAAGATCAAGGACGAGGACGGCATCGTCACCGGTACCGTCATCGAGGTCGTCAAGGGCGGCCTGATCCTTGACATCGGTCTGCGTGGCTTCCTCCCCGCCTCCCTGGTGGAGATGCGCCGCGTGCGCGACCTGCAGCCGTACGTCGGCCGCGAGCTCGAGGCCAAGATCATCGAGCTGGACAAGAACCGCAACAACGTGGTTCTGTCCCGCCGCGCCTGGCTGGAGCAGACCCAGTCCGAGGTTCGCCAGACGTTCCTCAACACCCTGCAGAAGGGCCAGGTCCGCAAGGGCGTCGTCTCCTCGATCGTCAACTTCGGTGCGTTCGTGGACCTCGGCGGCGTCGACGGTCTGGTGCACGTGTCGGAGCTGTCCTGGAAGCACATCGACCACCCGTCCGAGGTCGTCGAGGTGGGCCAGGAGGTCACGGTCGAGGTTCTCGACGTCGACATGGAGCGCGAGCGGGTCTCGCTGTCGCTCAAGGCGACGCAGGAGGACCCGTGGCAGCAGTTCGCCCGGACCCACCAGATCGGTCAGGTCGTGCCGGGCCGCGTCACCAAGCTGGTGCCGTTCGGTGCGTTCGTCCGTGTCGAGGAGGGCATCGAGGGCCTGGTCCACATCTCCGAGCTGGCCGAGCGCCACGTGGAGATTCCGGAGCAGGTCGTGCAGGTCGGCGACGAGATCTTCGTGAAGATCATCGACATCGACCTGGACCGCCGTCGCATCTCGCTGTCCCTCAAGCAGGCCAACGAGGGCGTCGGCCCCGAGGTCGAGTTCGACCCGACGCTGTACGGCATGTCGGCGACCTACGACGAGCACGGCAACTACATCTACCCCGAGGGCTTCGACCCGGAGACCGGCGAGTGGCTCGAGGGCTTCGACAAGCAGCGTGAGGAGTGGGAGCGGCAGTACGCCGAGGCCCAGGCCCGCTTCGAGGCGCACCGCTCGCAGATCGAGAAGGCCCGCATGGAGGAGGCGGCGGCGGCCAACGAGGCTGCTCCGTCCTACGGCGGCGAGAGCGGCTCGCAGTCCGGCGGCGGCGCCCTGGCCTCCGACGAGGCCCTCGCCGCCCTGCGCGAGAAGCTGGCGGGCGGCCAGAGCTGACCCCGGTCCCACTGGACCGGAGGTCGCGGCCGATCCTCCACGGCATCACGGAAGGCCCCGCTTCGGCGGGGCCTTTCCGCGCTTGTGCACGACGGCTCCGCCGATAAGGTGGCCCCCGTGGTGGAGATCGCGAGGGCTTTGCCCGCGGACGCGGGGGAGATCCTCACCCTGCAACGCGCCGCGTACGTGACCGAGGCGCAGCTTTACGGCGACCCGTTCATCGCGCCGCTCGTCGAGTCGCTCGACCAGGTGCGTACGGTGATCGAGACGGCGATCGTGCTGAAGGCGACGGACGGCGGGCGGCTGGTCGGCGCGGTCCGAGGCCAGATGTCCGGCTCGACCTGCCTGGTGGGCCGCCTCGTGGTCGCCCCCGACCTGCAGGGGCGGGGGATCGGCAGCGCGCTGCTGGCCGCGATCCACGAGGCGGTGCCGGAGGCGACCGCGTTCGACCTGTTCACCGGGCACCTGTCGGAGGGGAACCTGCGGCTCTACCGCCGCCTCGGCTACCGGGAGACCCAGCGGGAGCGGGTGCAGGACCACCTGACGCTGGTCCATCTGCGCCGGGTGCCGTAGCTCCCCGGCCCGCCCGATAGGCTGCGGCACGTGCTGAAGGTTGGGCTCACGGGCGGCATAGGTTCGGGCAAGAGTGAGGTGTCGCGCCGGCTCGCGGCTCGCGGAGCCGTCGTCATCGACGCGGACAAGATCGCCAGGGAGGTCGTCGAGCCGGGCACGCCCGGCCTCGCCGAGATCGTCGAGGCGTTCGGCGAGGAGGTGCTCCGCCCCGACGGCACGCTCGACCGGGAACGGCTCGGCGCGATCGTCTTCTCAGACCCCGAGAAGCTGAAGATCCTCAACGGGATCGTCCACCCGAAGGTGGGCGAGCGCACTGAGCAACTCCAGCGGGAGGCCCCGCCGGACGCGGTCGTCGTCTTCGACGTGCCGCTGCTGGCCGAGAACAACCTCGCCGCCCTGTACGACGTGGTGGTTGTGGTGGACACGCCGGACGAGGTCCGGCTGGAGCGCCTGCGGCGGTTCAGGAACATGCCGGAGGCGGACGCCCGCGCCCGGATCGCCGCTCAGGCCCCCCGCGAGGAGCGGTTGCGGATCGCCGACATCGTGATCGGCAACGAGGGCTCCCTGGAGGAGCTGGACGCCCAGGTCGAGAAGGTATGGCAGGACCTCACCGCCCGGGCCGCACGGGAGGCGTGAGGGGCCTCCCGGCAGCGCTTCCGCATGAGGGACAGCTCTCCTATGAGGAAGGCGTTCCCATGCGAGGGACGCGCTCGCCTGAGAGGAGGCGGCTCCCATGCGAGGGGCACGCTCGCTTGTGACGCCGCGCTGTCTGTGAGGGACGCGCTCGCCTACGAGGAGGCGGCTCCCACGCGAGGGGCACGCTCGCTTGTGACGCCGCGCTGTCTGTGAGGGACGCGCTCGCCTACGAGGGAGGCACTCCCTTGCGCGGGACATGCTCGCATGTCGGGATGTGCTCGCACGGGAGGGACGCGTGCCCTGCAAGGGGACTGCTGTGCGAGGAGACGCTCCCACGCAAGGGACGCACCCTCATACGAGGGCGCGCTTTCATGGACGGGCGCGCTCGCTTGTGAGGGACGCGTTTCTCATGTGACGGCGTGCTCCCGTGCGAGCGGACCGACCGACCCGGCGGCCGCGTCGCCGCCGGCAGCGATGCCCTCAGCCGTCCCTGGCTTACTCCGGCGTCGCTGTCGGCAGCGGCACTTCCAGCCGTCCCCGGCTTTCTCCAACGTCGCAGTGCAGGCGGGCGAGCCTGGCTGAGCCATCGCGCCGACCAAGGCTCCGCTTCAAAATCTACAACGTAAAAGCAGCCGGGTAGCGTTCAATCCTCCCTGACCAACCCCATCGGCCGCTCCCGGGGCCCGAGCCTGCCCGACGTGCTCGCCAGGTGATCATCCCTCTCCGCTCCACCCTCAACGTGACGACCGCGCGTCACCCCTGCGAAGCGGTAGCCCGCCCGCACAAGCTGGCGCGACGGAGAAGCAGAGGGGCCGCATTGCATCCGGTTCGTCCGGCGCTGGTTGGGGCGGCTCGACCACGCCTATGGCCGCATGGTCCCGCGGGCCGGTGGCTGTGACGTACCGAGCCCCTTGAGGGCATCGCGGCGGTCCCCATGGTGCAGGTTGTCCTTTCCGATCAAGCGATATCTCGCCCGACCTCGGTGACGTGATTCTCTCGTTGACACCATCTGGCTAATGCTATTAGCCTGCTAGCTATGAATATGAGCCAGGAGAGTGTTGTGACCGAGACCTTGAAGACCGGCGGCGGCGAGCTCGCGTACGACGTGACGGGGGAGGGTCCGCTGGTCGTGATGGTTCCGGGGATGGGGGACAGCCGCCGTGCGTACCGTTTCCTCGCCCCGGCGCTGACCGCCGCCGGATATCGCGTGGCGACCATGGACCTGCGCGGGCACGGCGAGTCGAGCCTCGGCTGGGACTCCTACACCCGCACCGACACCGCACACGACATCGTCGCCCTGATCGAGCACCTGGGCGGGCCCGCCGTCGTCGTGGGGCACTCGTTCGCCGGAGGGGCGGCCACGATCGCGGCGGCGCGACGGCCCGAGCTGGTCACCGCGCTGGTGGAGATCGGCCCCTTCACCCGGCCGCAGAAGCCCGATCTGGGCGGCCTGCTGCGCAAGGGCCGCTACCGCAAGGGCATGACGCGGCTCATGGGTGTCGCGCTTCTGCGCAGCACGGGGATGTGGAAGAGCTACCTCGACCACGCCTACCCCGGCGTCAAGCCCGCGGACTGGACGGACTACCTGGCCGCCTTGGAGAGCGACCTGAGCAGGCCCGGCCGCATGGCGGTGGTCAGCGCGATGGGCGCGTCCGCACCGGTCGACGCGGGCGCGCACCTCGACCGCATCCGCTGCGCCGCCCTGGTCGTCATGGGCACTCACGACCCCGACTGGGCCGACCCCCGGGCCGAGGCGGACGGCATCGTCGCCGGCATGCCCGCCGGGCTCGGCAAGGTGGCGATGATCGAAGGCGCCGGGCACTACCCGCACGCGCAACACCCCGACGAGGTCGCCGCCGCGATGCTCGCGTTCCTCAAGGAGCACGACCGTGGCTAGGGCGGCGCTGTCCCGGGACGCGGTGGTCGACCACGCGTTGCGGATCGTGGACGAGGAAGGCCCCGACGCGCTCACCCTGTCCGCGGTCGCGGGGCGCGCGGGGGTCGCCACCCCCTCCCTCTACAAGCACGTACGCAACCTCGCCGAGCTGCGCGTCTTGGTCTCCGGCCGGGTCATGGAGGAGCTGACGCACGTCGCGAGCGAGGCGGTGCTCGGGCGATCCGGCGACGAGGCGCTGCGCGCCCTGATGGACGGCTGGCGCTCCTACGCCGCCGGGCATCCGCACCGCTACTCGGCGCTGATCCAGGCGCCGCGGCAGGAGACGGCCGAGGTGGGAAACCGGCTCGTCGGCATCATGCTCGCGGCGCTGCGGGCGTACGGGCTGGAGGGCTCGGCGGCGATCCACGCGGTCCGCTGCCTGCGCGCCGCGATGCACGGGTTCGCCGTCCTGGAGGCCGCGGGCGCGTTTCAGCTCGCCGAGGACCTCGACGAGACCCACGCTCTGCTGGCCCACATGGTCATTTCCGGGCTCCACCCTCCCCGCTAACGCTGAGCGCCGTCGCAGCGACGCCTCCGAGATCCGACGCCACGCCGCACCGCCCACCTGGTCGCACACCTATGAAGACCACAGCGGCCGCATGGCGCTAACGGCCCACCACCCGCCTGACCTCGTGGGACAGAAAGCGGTCCATAGTCGGCTGGTTGACCTTGGGTGGGCACTCGCTTGGCTCGGCGCGTGCCGGTCACGTACCGGAACCGAAGAGGAGACGCCCGTCCGGTCGTGGCAGTGTTCACGGCCTACCGCTCGCCGACGAGGATCTCGCTTCGCGCCGTCCCGCACGTGTGAATGGGCCCGGCATTCCCCTGATGGCGACGGCATGGAGGGGGTCGATCAGCTCGGCGGGCGGGCCGATAAGGTGTGCGCGTGCTGATCGGGCTGCGGCGACTGAGCGTTCTCGATTGGATCAGATTCGGGTTGCTCGCGGCGGGTCTGGTGTTCGTGGCCACCGGCCTGCTGCCGGCCGAGTCGGCCGGGGAGAGCATCGGGCGCATCGCCCCTCTGCTGCTGTTCCTCGGCGCGGTGATCGTGCTGGCGGAGCTGACCAAGGAGGCGCAGGTCTTCGACGTCATCGCGACCCGCATCGCGATCGTCGGCCGGGGCAGCTACGCCGCGTTGTTCCTGCTCTGCACGGCCTTCGCCTCGCTCGTCACGATCTTCCTGAACCTGGACACCACGGCCGTCCTGCTGACGCCGGTCATGCTGGCCCTGGCGCCGCGCGCGAAGATCGCGCCGCTGCCGCTGGTGATGACGACGGTCTGGCTGGCCAACACCGCGAGCCTGCTGCTGCCGGTCTCCAACCTCACCAACCTGCTCGCCATGAACCGGGTCGCGCTGACCACGCGGGAGTTCGCCGCGCGGATGGGAGCGTCTCAGGTCGTGGCGATCGCGGTGACGATGGCGTTCCTGTGGGCGTTCTACTGGCGGCGTGGCCGGCGCGGCGAGGACCGCTACGTGCCGCCTCGGCCGGTGCCGGTGGCCGACCGGGTGCTGTTCGGCGTGGCCGGGGTGGCGTGCCTTCTGTTCGTCGCCGCGATCCTGGCGGGCGTGGAGATCGGCGTGGCGGCCCTCGTCGCGGCGGTCGCGGTGGTCGCCGCCTTCGCCTGGCGCGACCGCACCAAGCTCGTGTGGAGCTTGATCCCCTGGCGGCTGCTGGTCTTCGTCACCGGGCTGTTCCTCGTGGTCCCGGCGCTCGGCCGGCTCGGCCTGGCGGACGTGATGCGCACGCTCGTCGGGGTGGGCGGGGACGGGGACGGCGCCTACCGCGCGGCCGTGGCCGGAGCCGCGCTGTCCAACGTGCTCAACAACCTCCCGGCGTACGTCGCGGGGGAGCAGGTGATCCCCGCGGCCAACCACACCCAGCTGCTGTCGCTGCTCGCGGGCACCAACCTCGGCCCGGTGATCACGCCCTGGGGCTCGCTCGCGACGCTGCTGTGGTTCGAGTGGTGCCGGCGTGGGGAGGTGCGGGTGCCGCTGGGCAAGTTCGTCGCCACCGGCGCGGGCCTGGCGGTGACCGGCGTCGCCGCGACGGTCACCGTCCTGATCCTCACCGGCTGACCCCGGCGGCGACCGTACGGCTCCTCACCGGCTTCATCCCCGGCCATGACACCCTCACCGGCTGATCAGCGGCGGTGGCATCCTCACCGGGCTGAAGCGGCGGCAGCGGCGACCGTACCGCACCTTCACGGTCAGCGGTGGTGACCGTGCTGTCATCGGCTGAGCGGCGGTGGGGCGCGGCGGCTATGGGCACCGATGAGAACGACACGGTGGAAAGTTGTGGGAATCCTCATTCGCCGCACGGAGGGTCTTGGTATGGGATCGATCCGTGACAGATGAACAGAGTCCGCAACGGCGGCGTTTCCCCGCGGCGGACATCGCCAGGGTCAGCGTCTTCGCCGCGCTCATCGCCGTGCTCGGCCTGCCGGGCGCGCTGAACGTCTTCGGCAGCGCGGTGCCGATCACGCTGCAGACACTCGGCGTCATGCTCGCCGGGGTGATCCTCGGCACGTGGCGGTCCGCCCTCGCGGTCGCGGTCCTGCTGGTGCTGGTCGCCGCGGGGCTGCCGCTGCTGGCCGGCGGACGCGGCGGGCTCGGCGTCTTCACCGCCCCCTCGGCCGGCTTCCTGATCGGCTGGCTTCCCGGCGCGGCCGTGACCGGGTGGATCGTCGAGCGCGGCGGACGCTCGCCGTCCATGGCGCGGTTGATGACCGCCTGCCTGGCCGGCGGCATCGGGGTGGTCTACCTGTTCGGCATCCCCGTGCAGGCGCTGGTCGCCGGGCTGTCCCTGGGCAAGGCCGCGCTGCTCAGCGCCGCCTTCCTGCCGGGCGACCTGCTCAAGGCGGTGGTGGCGTCGATCGTGGGGCGGGGCACCCAGCGGGCCTACCCCGACGCGATCCCCGCCGTGCATCAGGAGCGGCTGCGGGCAGGGGGACGGTGACCCGCCCGTGCCGGTAGCCGCGCAGGTCATGCGGCACGCCTCCGCCAGCCCCGGGCGGATCGCGGTGTCCGGACCCGGAGGAGACCTCACCTACGCCGAGCTCGCGGCCCGGGCCGGCCGCGCCGCCCGCCGTCTGCGCGACGAGGGCCTCGCGGACGGCGCGCTCGTCGCGGTCGCCCAGGCCGACCCGGTGGCCCTGCTCGTCGCCGTGCTCGCCGCCGACCTCGCGGGCGTCACGCCGCTGCTGTGCGACCACGCCTGGAGCGAGGAACGGCGCGCGCAGGTCATGGCCGCGGTGCCGGTCGCCGCCGGCTTCGACGCCCCGATGCCGGAGGCCGACGGCCCGCCCGTACGGCACCTCCCCGGGCCTGACGACCTCACCTGGGCCTGTTTCAGCTCCGGCAGCACCGGCAGGCCCCGCGCCGTGGTGCGCCGCCGCGCGTCGTGGACGGGCTCGTTCGCCCACCTGGACGCGCTGGCCGGGATCGGCCCCGACGACGTCGTGCTGATCCCCGGCCCGCTGGTCTCCTCCCTGTACGGCTTCGCCGCCGTGCACGCGCTCGCGGCGGGCGCGACGGCCGTGGTTCCCGGCCGGTGGTCGCCGGGCGCGCTGGCGGAGCAGTCGCGCCGGGCCACCGTGGTCCACGTGGTGCCCCACCGCCTGACGGCCGTGCTCGACGCCGTGCGGGCGGCGGGAGGCCCGCTGCGTACGGCCGTCGTCGGCGGGGCCGCCCTGGACGCCGCCGCCCGGATCGCGGCCGGGGCGGCCGGTGTGCGCGTGGTGTCCTACTACGGCGCCACCGAGCTGTCGTTCGTCGCCGTCGACGTCGCCGGCTCCGGGCTGCGGCCCTTCCCCGGCGTGGAGATCGACGTACGGGTGCCGCCGGGGCAGGACCTGGGCGAGGTGTGGGTGCGCTCCCCGTGGCTCTGCGAGGGCTACCTGGCCGGAGCGACGGGCCCGCTGCGGCGCGACGACGACGGCTGGATGACGGTCGGCGACCTCGCGGAGCCGTACCGGCCCGGGGATGTCCTGCGGCTGCGCGGACGGGGCGACGGCGCGATCCAGACCGGCGGCGCCACCGTCGTGCCCGAGGACGTGGAGGAGGTGCTCAGGAAGGCGCCGGGAGTGGACGACGTGGTCGTGGTCGGCACGCCACACCCCTACCTGGGCGCGGTGGTCACCGCGGTCGTGGAGGGCGAGGGCGCGTCGCGGACGGCGCTTGAGGCGGTGGCGCGCGCGGAACTCGACCCCGCGCAGCGGCCCCGGCGCTGGTACGCCGCCGCGTCTCTGCCCCGGACCCCCACCGGCAAGCCGGCCCGCGGCCTCGTCGCCGCCCGCCTCGCCGCCGGCGGAGACCCGGGCCTGCGGAGGCTCGGCTGACATGGACGAGCGCGCGGTCGTCGTCGCGGCCCGCCGCACCCCCATCGGCACCGCGGGTCACGCGTTCCGGACCCTGACGGCCGAGCGGCTCGCCGCGCCCGTCATCGAGGCGGTCGCCCGCGATGTGGCGCACCTCGGCGTCCCGGTGGACGACGTGGTTCTGGGCAACTGCACCGGCCCCGGAGGCAACCTGGCGCGGGTCTGCGCGCTGGCCGCCGGGATGGGCCACGAGGTGCCTGGCGTCACCGTCGACCGGCAGTGCGGCAGCGGCCTGGCCGCGATCCTGCTGGCCGCCCAGACGGTCCGCTGCGGGGATGCGGACCTCGTCGTCGCCGGGGGTGTCGAGAGCGCCTCCACCGCGCCGCTGCGGGCCCGCCGCGTCCCCGGCGCCGGGCAGGAGGCCGCCGTGCCGTACGAGCGGGCGCCGTTCGCCCCCGAGGGACACCCCGACCCGGACATGGGCCCGGCCGCCGAGGCGCTCGCCGCCGCGCGGGGCGTGACCAGGCAGCGCCAGGACGCGTACGCCTGCCGGAGCCACGCGCGGGCGCTGGCCGCCCGGGAGGCCGGGCGGTTCGCCCGGGAGATCGTCCCGATCGACGGCCGCTCGGACGACCAGCGCCCGCGCGTGCTGCGGCCCGAGTCCCTGGCCCGGCTGCCCGCCGCGTTCGTTCCGGGGGGTACGGTGACGGCCGGAAACTCCTCCCCGGTGAGCGACGGCGCGGCGGCGGTCGCGGTCGTGCCGGAACGGCTGCGCGCGGCGGCCGGCCTGCCCGGTCTGCGCCTGCTGGCGGGCGCCGTCGCCGGCTGCGACCCCGCGCTTCCCGGGTGGGGGCCGGTGCCCGCCGTACGGCGCGTGCTGGGGCGGACCGGTGTGGATCTACAGGATGTGGCGGTGGTGGAGATCGTGGAGGCGTTCGCGGCGCAGGTGCTCGCGGTCACCGACGCGCTCGGCCTCGACCCCCTCGGCGCCGACGCCGACCGGGTGTGCGCCGACGGCGGCGCGCTCGCCCTCGGCCATCCCTGGGGCGCGAGCGGCGCCGTGGTGGTGACCCGGCTGTTCAGCCGGCTCCTCGGGACCGGGGCCGGGGACGGGTCGCCGCCGGGGACGCTCGGTCTCGCGGCGGTCGCGGTCGGCGGCGGTCTCGGCATCGCCGCCCTGTTCGAGGTGGTGTGAGTGATCCGGCTGGAGGACGTCCACGTACGGCTGGGACAGCGGGAGGTGCTGCGCGGCGTCACGGCCTCGCTGACCGAGCGCCGCGTGGGGGTGGTCGGGGCCAACGGCTCGGGCAAGAGCACGCTCGCCCGGCTGATCAACGGCCTGGTCTTGCCGACCTCGGGCACGGTCACGGTCTCCGGGCTCGACACGCGCCGCCACGCGGCGCGCATCAGGCGGAGCGTGGGGTTCCTGTTCACCGACCCGGACGCGCAGATCGTGATGCCCACCGTGGCCGAGGACGTGGCCTTCTCGCTGCGCCGCAAGGGGCTGACGCGCGAGGAGATCGAGCGCCGGGTGCGGGAGGTCTTGGAAAGGTACGGCCTGGCGGAGCACGCCGACCACCCCGCGCATCACCTGTCCGGCGGTCAGAAGCAATTACTCGCCCTCTGCGCGGTCCTGGTGCTCGAACCGGAGATCCTGGTCATGGACGAGCCGACCACGCTGCTCGACCTGCGCCACTCCCGGCAGGTCGCCGCGCTGCTCCGGACGCTTCCGCAGCAGGTGGTCGTGGTCACCCACGATCTTCCGCTGCTGGAGGACTTCGACCGCGTGCTCGTGATCGACGAGGGGCGCGTCGTCGCCGACGCCGAGCCCGCCGCCGCGATCGGCCACTACCGGAAGATGATGGCGTGAACGGGCTCACCGGCGCCTATGTGCCCGGCGACTCCCCGCTGCACCGGCTGCCCGCCGGTGCCAAGCTCGCCGGGCTCGCCGCGTCCTGCACGGCGCTGCTGTTGCTGGGCTCGCCGGCGGCGCTGGCGGGCGCGGCGGCCGCCGTCGTGCTGTTGTACGCCGTCTCCCGGGTGGGCGTCGCGGCGGGCTGGGCGCAGGTGCGGCCCATCCGCTGGTTCGCGGTGGTCCTGTTCGGCGTGCAGCTGGTGTTCGCGGACCTGCCCACGGCGGCGTCCTCCACGCTCCGGGTCGTGCTCGCCGTCGCCCTGGCCGGGCTGGTCACCCTCACCACGCGCACCGCCGCGCTCATGGCCTGCCTGGAGCGCTGCCTCGCCCCCGTCAGGTTCGCCGGGCTGGACCCGTTCCGCGTGTCGCTGCTGCTGTCTCTCACGTTGCGCAGCGTGCCGGTGATGGCGGACCTGGCCGCCCGGGTGCGGGACGCCCAGCGCGCCAGAGGGGTCGAGCGCAGCGCGCGGGCCTTCGCCGTCCCGCTGGTGGTGGGCGCCCTGCGGCACGCCGACGCGCTGGGGGAGGCGCTCGCCGCACGCGGCCTCGACGACTGATCCCGCCCTCACTGATCCCCTCGGCTGACCCCGTCGGCGGCGGCGAGAACGGGTCGACGCGGACGCCGCGACGCGGTTCGGCGAGGGGTTGAGCGGGCATCGGGACGGAAATGTCGGTCGCGGCGCGTAGGTTATGCATGTGAACCGGAGCGGGCGCCGCGTGCCTGTACGGCGGCTCCCATCGGTGGACGGGGCGAGTGAGGAGCTGAGCGGCCGATGACATCCATGCTGGACCTGAAGCGGAAGGTCGCGCCCTTCCAGGTCGTCACCGATATGACGCCGTCCGGCGACCAGCCGACGGCCATCGCGGAGCTGGAGCGCCGGATCAAGGCCGGGGAGAAGGACGTCGTCCTGCTCGGCGCGACCGGCACCGGCAAGACCGCCACGATCGCCTGGCTGATCGAGCGGGTGCAGCGCCCGACGCTGGTCATGCAGCCGAACAAGACGCTCGCCGCCCAGTTCGCCAACGAGCTGCGCGGGATGCTGCCGAACAACGCCGTCGAATACTTCGTGTCGTACTACGACTACTACCAGCCCGAGGCGTACGTCCCGCAGAGCGACACCTACATCGAGAAGGACTCCTCGATCAACGAGGAGGTCGAGCGTCTGCGCCACTCGGCGACCTGGTCGCTGGTGTCGCGCCGCGACGTCGTCGTGGTCGCCTCCGTCTCCTGCATCTACGGCCTGGGCACGCCGGAGGAGTACGTCGACCGGATGGTCGGGCTCAAGGTCGGCCAGCAGATCGAGCGCGACCAGTTGCTGCGCCGGCTGGTCGACATGCAGTACACCCGCAACGACCTGTCGTTCACCCGGGGCACGTTCCGGGTGCGCGGCGACACGGTCGAGGTCATCCCGGTCTACCAGGAGCTGGCCGTCCGCATCGAGATGTTCGGCGACGAGATCGAGAAGCTGGCGACGCTGCACCCGCTGACCGGCGAGGTCGTCGGGGAGGACGACGAGCTGCACATCTTCCCCGCCTCCCACTACGTGGCCGGTCCCGAGCGGATGGAGCGGGCCATCGCCGGCATCGAAGCGGAGCTGGCCGAGCGGCTCGCCGAGCTGGAGCGGCAGGGCAAGCTGCTGGAGGCCCAGCGGCTGCGCATGCGCACCACCTACGACATCGAGATGATGCGCCAGGTCGGCACCTGCGCCGGGATCGAGAACTACTCGCGGCACATCGACGGCCGCGAGGCGGGCAGCCCGCCGCACACGCTGCTCGACTTCTTCCCCGACGACTTCCTGCTCGTGCTGGACGAGTCGCACCAGACCGTCCCGCAGATCGGCGCCATGTACGAGGGCGACGCCTCGCGCAAGCGGACGCTGGTCGAGCACGGGTTCCGCCTGCCGTCGGCGATGGACAACCGCCCGCTCAAGTGGGAGGAGTTCCTGGAGCGCATCGGCCAGACCGTCTACCTGTCCGCCACGCCGGGGCCGTACGAGCTGGGCCGCAGCAAGGGCGAGGTGGTCGAGCAGGTCATCCGCCCCACCGGCCTGGTGGACCCCGAGGTGATCATCAAGCCGACCAAGGGCCAGATCGACGACCTGATGGAGGAGATCCGGGTCCGGGCGGAGCGCGACGAGCGGGTCCTGGTCACCACGCTGACCAAGAAGATGGCCGAGGACCTCACCGACTACCTGCTCGAGAACGGCATCCGGGTCCGCTACCTGCACAGCGAGGTCGACACGCTGCGCCGCATCGAGCTGCTGCGCGAGCTGCGCATGGGCGAGTTCGACGTGCTCGTCGGCATCAACCTGCTGCGGGAGGGCCTCGACCTGCCCGAGGTGTCGCTGGTGTCGATCCTCGACGCCGACAAGGAGGGCTTCCTGCGCTCGGAGACCTCGCTGATCCAGACGATCGGCCGCGCGGCCCGCAACGTGTCCGGCCAGGTCCACATGTACGCCGACAAGATCACCCCCAGCATGGAGCGGGCGATCGAGGAGACCAACCGGCGCCGGGCCAAGCAGATCGCCTACAACCAGGCGCACGGCATCGACCCGCAGCCGCTGCGCAAGAAGATCGCCGACATCCTGGACAGCCTCGTCCGAGAGGACGCCGACACCGAGCAGCTCCTCGGCGGGGGCGGGCGTCAGCAGTCGCGCGGCAAGGCGCCGGTGCCGGGCCTCGCGTCGCGGGGGGCGGGCCAGCACGCGAAGGCGATCGCGGGGGAGATGCCCCGTGCCCAGCTCGAGTCGCTGATCGAGTCGCTGACCGAGCAGATGCACAGCGCCGCCGCCGACCTGCAGTTCGAGGTCGCCGCCCGGCTGCGCGACGAGATCAAGGAGCTCAAGCGGGAGCTCCGCGACATGCGCGAAGCCGGCGTGAAGTGACGGGCAGGTCGCCGCGTATCACCCCCAAAATCGGGCGGTGATACGCGGCAACCGTCGATCGCCCTCAGGGCCGGGGTTCTGCGCGGCAACCGCCGATAACCTCCAGGGCCGGGTGGTGATGTGCGACAGTCACCGATCACCCCAGGGCGGTTCTGTGCCGGCAACTGCGGATCACCTCCAGGAGCGATCGTGATGCGCGGCAACCTTGGCCGATCGGACCGGCGGACGCGAACGCCCTTCACTAGGCGCCCTGGCAACGTCGGCCTCACGGGACGGCGTTTCCCTCATTACCGATCGGCGGTCCCGGCCGGATGCGCTTAACCGTACGCAAGCGGGCGTCGCCCCGGCCGGGTGCGCTGAATCGCGCGTGAGTGGGTGTAGACGCGGCTGGGTGGGCTCACTGATGTGTTCAACGGGCGTCGGCTCGGCCAGGTGCGCAAAGTGTGCGAATGGGCGACGGTCCGGCCGGATGCGCTCAACCCCACACGAATGGACATCGCCCTCGCCGGGTGCGCTGAATCGCGCGTGAGCGGGTGTAGACGTGGCTGGATGCGCTGAGTCGTATGTGAGCAGGCGGTGGTCCGGCTCGTGGCCGCCGTGAACCGGCGCGTGAGCCCGCGCCTTTTCAAAATCCCGGCGTAGCTCGGGTTGACGCGGTCATAGCGGCGTACGCAAGGGCTTCACGCGGTCATCCAGGCGTGCACACGGTTTTCACCCGGCCGAAGAACGCGCGGAACGCCTTGCCCAACCATCCCGGCGTGGCCTGCCGGGAAGACAACACCCATCGCCGCTCGCCAGGGTGTGCCAACCTGGTCGGCGCGCGGTCGCGGGCTCCGCTCCCGCGTGCCGTCGAACGGGGCCTCACAGCTGAACTCGGCCCGCCGGTTCTCGCTCGTCGTCCACGGGCATTGCTTCAGGGCCGTTGTCGGTGCCGTAATTCACTCCTGATGCGGTGAAATCCGGCGATCGGTGTCGCGAAGGTCGTTTGTGTTTAATGTGGGAAATCATCCCAGAATTCCGGCGTGCTATCTCACGGGGAACGCCTCTTGGTTGCGAAGAATTGAGCCGGGCGCGGCTCTGGGCGCGGTTGACCTGAACTGTCATCGGGAAGGCATCGGTCGGCGCGTGAATTCAAGACTCACGCGTTGCGGGAGCGGCCATTCATGCGGCTCCCGCCGTGCGAATCCGACCTGTGGTTTGCGGGGAAATCATGCGTTCGATAAGCACCGTGTCACATTCCACCGTCCGTCTCGCGCTCGCCGCCGCGTCGATGGCCATGCTCCTCACCGGCTGCGGCGTCGGCTTGGCGCGGTCGTTCGCCGCGGTGCCGCAGAGCCCGCCGCCCGCCCCGGCGCAGGCGTCGCCCAGCCCGTCGCCGACGCCCAGCGGCACCGACCTCGGCTCCTGCCGGGACGGCGACTGCGAGGTCCAGGCGCGGCAGGGTGATCGGATCGCCATCGACCCGACGCTGGGCGTGGACGAGATCGTCGTCGCGGGCATCAGGGGATACGCGGTCAGGCTCACCTTCACGGGCACCTCGACGGATGTCGACGGCCGGGACACCACGATCGGCCGCAGGTGCTACAACGGCCGCTGCCAGGTCAAGGGAGGGCTGACGATCAGCACCAGCGAGCCGGGCCGCATCGGCGATGTCGCCGTACGGCTCGCGCGGGTCGAGGGCGACACCGCCGAGCTGGTGCTCGCGCCCGCCGCGCGGTAAGGCACCTAATCCTCATACCGGCCCGAGAGCCGACCGGAGCCGGTGATTTTCCGCCGCTCCCCGGGCTCATGGCGCACTTCGCGACGATTGCCGCGAAGTGCGCCGCGCTCGGAATGCGCGACGATGAGGCCGGGGCGGGCGGCAGTCCGTTCTTCTCCCGAATTAGGTCGTGGTTCGGATGCGGCGCCGAAGCGGAGGCGGACGCTCCGGGTAATCGGCCGCGTTGAGCGCTCGTGTCGTCGCAGCCGCGGCAGCCCCGCCCGCGTCGTCGCCCAGGCGGTGAGCCCGTTCTGCTTCCAATATGCCGCCGTACGAGCGCGGACAAATACGACTCCAGACGTATAACGGCAGCGGGGTGCCGTAAGCCGGATTCGTGGTGAACGGGGACAAGGCACCGGGGCCGTCCGTTGAGGGGGAGACGGGAGTTTCCCGCCGGCCTGAGGAGGTTGCTCGTGTTCGCGGCGCTCACCGGGCTCGGACTGTCGACGGCGGCCGGGCTCAACGCGTACATTCCGCTGCTGCTCGTCGGCGTGCTCGCGCGGCTCACCGACGCCGTGCGGCTGCCGTCCGAGTACGCGTGGCTGTCCGACACGTGGGTCCTCGCGATCATCGCGGTGCTGCTGGTCGCCGAGTTCGTCCTCGACAAGGTCCCCGTGGTCGACCACGTCAACGACATGATCCAGACGGCCGTGCGGCCCGCCGCGGGTGGCGTGATCTTCAGTGCTACGGCGGCCGCGGCGGAGGTCGACAACTCGGCGTGGATGGCCGAGCACCCTGCGGTCGGCTGGCTGCTGGGGATCGCCGTCGCGCTCGCCGTGCACGCGATCAAGGCGACGGCCCGGCCGGTGGTGAACGCCACCACGGCGGGTGCCGGCGCGCCCGTGGTCAGCGCGGTCGAGGATGTGGGCTCGCTCGGTATGAGCCTGATCGCGATCTTCCTGCCCGTCCTTGTGGTGGTGGCGCTGGCCGTTCTCGCGTTCGCCGCCTGGCGGCTCATCCGCAGAGCGCGGCGTTTCCGGGCGGCCCGCCGCGCCCGTGCCGCCGCGCCGTCCGGCTGATCCGCCGAACCACGGCGGCCAGTGCCTCGGAACGGCGGGTCAGCTCATGAACTGGCCCAGGTCCAGGTCGATGTCCACGTCGAAACCGACATAGGTAGTGAGGCGCTTGCGGTGGATCCCCGTCGGCACGTACGCCTTGACGCTCGGCTCCAGCTCGAATGTGTACGCGACCGCCTGCTCGTCCTCAGGCTCTATCCGCCAGAGGTACTTGATGCCGGCGTTGGAGTATTTGATTGGCTTTGTCACTCTGTCTCTGTCTGCCGATTCGGGAGACACCACCTCGACGACGAGGTGGACGTTTTCCGGCTTGAAGGACCTCACCTTGAGGTCAGTCAACGCGCTGCGCTCCACGAGCATGAGGTCGGGTTCCGGCCGCTGCCGCAGCCCCAAGGTGACACTCATCTCGCGTACGACGCACAGGTTCTGGGGAGGCGAGAGTTCTCTTTCCAAGAGCCTCAGCACGAACATGTGAAACGCGGTCTGGGGGGACATCATGATGAGGGACCCATCGATCAGCTCGACGTGCGGGGGCGCGTCGGGGGGAAGACGATCGAGCATGTCGGCGGTCCACCCACCGGGCGGGCCGGGATAGAACCACTCGGGGAATGCCGTGGTCACTCCGGTGCCCTCCTCTCCCTGAATCGATTACTGGACATCACAATTCTGCCACGGACAGTAACAAAGGGTGACCCGTTCCGTAACTGGTAGGCCCCGTCCCGGATCACATCGTTGGCGGCCACCACGTCCGAAGCGGCCCCCACCGGCTGATGGATGCCGGCTTCCTCGTCCTGGGTGTGCTGCCGCTCGCGGTGGCGGGCGGTGCGGCCTTTGAGTCGTGACGAGCGGGGGTGGTTGGCGCGTCGAGGGTGTCGTCTGGCGTGCTCCGTGCGCGCCGTCGTCCGGCGGGTCTGCGGGCTTGCCGCCCTGCTACGGGACTCATCCGTGGTGCTCGTAAGACCCGCCGCCTGGCGGAGGGCAGGACTCGGCGACATGGGAAGCCGCAGAAGTGCCGCACGCGCGGCACGGGCCGAGTTTCAGGCCGGGGAGCGTGTCATGGGGTCAGGTCTCGGCGGGGCTGGCCTGCCGGGGGGTGGGGTGGTCCGTGGGGGTCGGGGGCTCCGCGGTGAGGGGAGTGGGCGGGCGGACGGCCGAGGGGTCGTGCCAGCCGAGCTCGGGAGAGTGACGCCGTACGATCTTGGCGGGGACGCCGGCGATGACCGAGTGGTCGGGGAACTCCCCGCGAACGACGGCGCCGCCCGCGACCACGGACTGGCGGCCGATCCGCGTCCCCGGCAGGATGATCGCCCCGGTCCCGATCCAGGAACCCGAGCCGATGGAGACCGGCTTGTTGCGCGGCCACTGCCGCCCGATGGGCGTCTCGGGGTCGTCGTACACGTGGTTCTGGTCGGTGATGTAGACGTAGGGGCCGGTGAACACGTCGTCGCCGATGTCGATGGACTGGTGGCCGACGATGTGGCTGCCCCTGCCGATCGAGCAGCCCCGGCCGATCCGCACGATGGAGTCGGGGCCGAGGTCCACGCCGGGGCCCATCCCGGCGGAGATGGACACCCGCTCCCCGACGAGCGTGTGCGGGCCGATCTCGATCCACTGCTCGCCGAAGATCGCGCCTTGGGGGAAGGATATGCACGCCCCCTCTCCGAGGGCGCGGAACCGGTAGCCGCCCGGCGCGTCCGGGCTCACCGCCGCCGCCTCCCGTACGTAGGCCCACCCCCGGTGCACCAGACGGCCGACGGCACGCTTCACGAACGACATAACGCGACAAGTTACCCGTTGGTCGGCTTGACCGCTATGGAGGGTTAGCGCACGTGGCAAGCCCAATGTTGCCTGACGTTTGATATTCTGAGAGCCCGTGGGCATCGCGGCGTCCAATTCCGGACGGCCCGATCGGCATCGACCACGGGAGCTCTTCTTGCGCAGCGCCGCACAAACCAAGCATCTGTTCGTCACCGGCGGCGTCGCCTCCAGTCTCGGCAAGGGACTCACGGCCTCCAGCCTCGGTCGTCTTCTCAAGCTTCGCGGCCTACGCGTCACGATGCAGAAGCTCGATCCCTACCTCAACGTCGACCCCGGCACGATGAACCCCTTCCAGCACGGAGAGGTGTTCGTGACCGACGACGGAGCCGAGACGGACCTCGACATCGGCCACTACGAGCGCTTCCTCGACACGGAGCTGCACGGTTCCGCCAACGTCACCACCGGCCAGGTCTACTCGAACGTGATCGCCAAGGAGCGCCGCGGCGAATACCTGGGCGACACCGTCCAGGTCATCCCGCACATCACCAACGAGATCAAGGACCGCATCCGCGGCATGGCGGGCCCGGACGTCGACGTGGTCATCACCGAGGTCGGCGGCACCGTCGGCGACATCGAGTCGCTGCCGTTCCTGGAGGCCGTCCGGCAGGTCCGCCACGAGGTCGGCCGTGACAACGTCTTCTTCCTGCACGTCTCCCTTCTGCCGTACATCGGGCCGAGCGGGGAGCTGAAGACCAAGCCGACGCAGCACTCGGTCGCCGCGCTGCGCAGCATCGGCATCCAGCCCGACGCGATCGTCTGCCGCTCGGACCGCCCGATCACCACCTCGCTCAAGCGCAAGATCAGCCTGATGTGCGACGTGGACGAGGACGCCGTGGTC
Source organism: Microbispora rosea subsp. aerata (assembly GCF_014647835.1). Lineage (GTDB taxonomy): Bacteria > Actinomycetota > Actinomycetes > Streptosporangiales > Streptosporangiaceae > Microbispora > Microbispora aerata. Next base: position 77,860 of record NZ_BMPY01000002.1, on the reverse strand, counting down.
TCCGCCGTCGACGCGGCCTCGATCTACGACATCCCCAAGGTCCTGCACGCCGAGGGGCTCGACGCGTACGTGGTGCGCCGGCTCGGCCTGCCGTTCCGCGACGTGGAGTGGACCGAGTGGGACCAGCTCCTGCACCGGGTGCACCGCCCGGCCACGGAGGTCACGATCGCGCTGGTCGGCAAGTACATCGACCTGCCCGACGCGTACCTGTCGGTCACCGAGGCGCTGCGCGCCGGCGGCTTCGCCAACGACGCGCGGGTCAACATCCGCTGGGTCAAGAGCGACGACTGCGAGACTCCCGAGGGCGCGGCCCGCGAGCTGGACGGCGTCGACGGCGTGCTGATCCCCGGCGGGTTCGGCGTGCGCGGCATCGAGGGCAAGGTCGGCGCCATCCGGCACGCCCGCGAGCACCGCATCCCCTTGCTCGGCATCTGCCTCGGCATGCAGTGCATGGTCATCGAGGCGGCCCGCAACCTGGCCGGGATCGAGGACGCCGACAGCACCGAGTTCGACCCCGAGACCGGCAACCCGGTCATCTCGACCATGGCCGACCAGATGGACGTGGTCGCCGGCGAGCGCGACATGGGCGGCACCATGCGGCTCGGCCTCTACCCGGCGAAGCTCGTGGAGGGCTCGCTGGCCCGCCGCCTTTACGGCAAGGCCAAGGTGGAGGAGCGCCACCGGCACCGCTACGAGGTGAACAACGCCTACCGGGAGCGGCTGGAGAAGGTCGGCATGGTGTTCTCCGGCCTGTCGCCCGACGGCCGCCTCGTCGAGTACGCCGAGCTGACGACCGACCAGCACCCGTTCTTCATCGGCACGCAGGCCCATCCCGAGTTCCGCTCCCGGCCGACCCGATCGCACCCCCTGTTCAAGGGGCTGGTCCAGGCGGCGCTGGAGTACGCGGGCCGGCGCGAGCACGTGGCGAAGGCGGGGCGGGCCAAGTGACGGCAGCCGGGAACGCGGAGGGCGCCGCCGGAGCCGCGCTGACAGTCGAGGACACCGAGGAGTCCTGGAAGGTCGTCGCCTCGGCGGAGCGCTTCGCCGGGCGGGTCATCACGGTGCGCACCGACACCGTGGACATGCCCGGCGGGGTGACCGCCGACCGCGACTACGTCGTCCATCCCGGCTCGGTCGCGGTGCTCGCCCTCGACGACGCCGACCGGGTGCTGCTGCTCCGCCAGTATCGGCATCCGGTGCGCCGCCTGCTGTGGGAGCTCCCGGCCGGCATCCGGGACGTGCCGGGCGAGCCTCTGGTCGACTGCGCGGCGCGCGAGCTCGCCGAGGAGGCCGCCTACCGGGCGCGTACGTGGCACACGCTGGTCGATCTGCACACGTCGCCCGGCATGTCGGACGAGCGGATCCGGATCTTCCTGGCGCGCGATCTCGAGCCGATCCCCGACGAGGAGAACACCTACGTGCGCCAGCACGAGGAGACCGACATGCCGGCGGTCTGGATTCCCCTGGCCGAGGCGGTCGGCAAGGCGCTGAGCGGAATGATCCACAATTCTCCCGCGGTCGCCGGTATCCTCGCGGCATACGCTGCTTCCGCCGACGGATTCAAGGGCCTTCGTCCCGCCGACGCGCCGGAGGCATGAGTCGTAGGGAGACGACCTGAGCGAGCCCGAGGCAGTGCTGTCCAGCTACCTCGCCCATCTGGCGGTGGAGCGGGGGCTGTCTGCCAACACGCTCGCGTCCTACCGGCGTGACCTGCGCCGATACGTCGAACATCTACGTGCGCGCGGGCTGGAGACGTTCGCGCAGGTCGCCGAGTCGGACGTGGTCTCCTTCCTCGCCGCGCTGCGCGAGGGCGACGAGGATCACCCGGCGCTGGTGGCCAGCTCGGCCGCCCGCGCCGTGTCGGCCGTGCGCGGGCTGCACCGCTTCGCCCTGCGCGAGGGCGTGTCCGGCCACGACCCCGCGCACGAGGTGCGCCCGCCGCGCCAGCTCAGGCGGCTCCCCAAGGCGATCACCGTCGCCGAGGTCGAGCGGCTGATCGCCGCCTGCGGCCCGGAGGACTCGCCGCTCGCCCTGCGCAACCGCGCGCTGCTCGAGGTCCTGTACGGCACGGGCGCCCGCATCTCCGAGGCCGTCGGGCTGGCGGTGGACGACGTGCCCACGGGGCCGGTCCGCGACGGGGAGTCCGACCAGGACCAGGTGCGGCTGCGCGGCAAGGGCGGGCGGACCAGGATCGTGCCCCTCGGCCGTTTCGCCCGCCAGGCGCTCGACGCGTACCTGGTCCGGGCCAGGCCCCGGCTGGCCGCGCACGGCCGGGGGACGCCGGCGCTGTTCCTGAACGCCCGGGGCGGGCGGCTCACGCGGCAGGGCGCCTGGGAGGTGCTGCAGGCGGCGGCGGAACGAGCCGGACTTTCCGGTGTATCCCCGCACATGTTGCGCCATTCGTTCGCAACCCACCTCCTGGACGGGGGCGCCGACGTTAGGGTTGTCCAGGAACTGCTCGGCCACGCCTCCGTGACCACCACGCAGGTGTACACGCTGGTGACGGTCGACAAGCTCCGGGAGGTCTACGCGGCGGCACATCCCCGCGCCTTGCACTGAGCACGTCCATCTGGGCAGCCTCTGGCGCGCCGCCTTGCCGACCACGTGCCTACCCTTTAGATTCGATCAGGTTCGAGGGCCGTCAGGGAGGACCAACAGGTGACTGCGACCACAGAGGGGACGTGGGTGGGGGTCCCCGGCGCGATCGGGCCTACCGGACGTCCCCGTCCGGTATTCCCCGAGCCGACCCCGCCAGAGTCCCACGGGCCCGCCCGCATCGTCGCGATGGTGAACCAGAAGGGCGGCGTCGGCAAGACGACGACCACGATCAACCTGGGCGCCGCGCTCGCCGAGGTGGGTCAGCGGGTCCTGCTCGTCGACTTCGACCCGCAGGGCGCGCTGTCGGTCGGTCTCGGCATCGACCCCCGGCCGCTCGAGGCGACGATCTACGACCTCATCATGGAGGAGCCCGACGTCACGGTCGAGGACGTCCTGCTCGACACCACCGTGGAGGGCATGCAGCTCCTGCCGAGCAACATCTTCCTGTCCGGCGCGGAGATCCGGCTCGTCAACGAGGTGGCCAGGGAGTACGCGCTGCAGCGCGCGCTCGAGCCCCTGCTGCCGCACTACGACATCTGCCTGATCGACTGCCAGCCGTCCCTCGGCCTGCTGACGGTCAACGCGCTGACCTGCGCGCACAGCGTGATCATCCCGCTGGAGTGCGAGTTCTTCGCGCTGCGCGGCGTCGCGCTGCTGATGGAGTCGATCGGCAAGGTCCAGGAGCGGCTCAACAAGGGTCTGGAGATCGACGGCCTGCTGGCCACGATGTACGACCCCCGGACGCTGCACGCCCGCGAGGTGCTGCAGACGATCATGCAGGGCTTCGGCGACAAGGTGTTCCACACCGTCATCAACCGGACGGTCCGCTTCCCCGACGCCACCCTGGCGGGTGAGCCGATCACGCAGTTCGACCCCGGCTCGATGGGCGCCACCGCCTACCGCGAGCTCGCCCGCGAGCTGCTGGCCAGGTGGCCCGCCCGCGTCTGACATCGGCGATGCAGTGCCGGGCGATCGCGCCGGTGGGGGACAATGGCGGGTGTGACGACCAGCCAGGAGACCGACCAGGGGAGCGGGGAGAGCGCCCAGGGCGGCTTCCAGGTGCACCTGGACGTCTTCGAAGGGCCGTTCGACCTGCTGCTCGGACTGATCTCCAAGCACAAGCTGGACATCACCGAGGTGTCCCTGCACAAGGTCACCGACGAGTTCATCGCGTACATCCGGTCGCGGGGCCCCGAGTGGGACCTCGACCAGACGAGCCACTTCCTGCTCGTCGCCGCGACGTTGCTCGACCTCAAGGCGGCCCGGCTGCTGCCCACCGGTGAGGTGGAGGACGAGGAGGACCTCGCCCTGCTGGAGGCCCGCGACCTGCTGTTCGCGCGGCTGCTGCAGTATCGGGCGTACAAGGAGGTCGCGAAGATCTTCGCCGGCCGGATGGCCGAGGAGGCGCTGCGCTTCCCGCGCGCCGTGCCGATGGAGAAGCGCTTCGCCGACCTGCTGCCGGAACTCGTGCTCGGTGTCGGGCCCGAGCAGCTCGCCAAGATCGCGGCTCGGGCCTTCACGCCCAAGACCCCGCCGTCGGTGTCGGTCGCGCACATCTATCAGCCGCTGGCCAGCGTCCGGGAGCAAGCCGCTATTCTTGTCGAGCGGCTGAGGCGGCTGCACACGGCGACCTTCCGGGCGCTGACCGCCGACTGCGCGGGGACGTACGAGGTCGTCGCCCGTTTCCTGGCCGTCCTTGAGCTGTTCCGGGAGGCCGCGGTCTCCTTCGAGCAGGTCGAGCCGCTCGGCGACCTGTACGTCACCTGGACGGGCACCGCGGAGGGCGACGTCACGGTGGGCGACGACTACGACGTGGGCCGGCGCGAGGAGCGGCCCGCCGAGGCGGCGGCACGGGACGAGTGAGGCGGCCCGCCGCGTCCGCCCGCGCGGAGGAGGCACTGGACGGCGAGCGCCGGGCGGACGGCGCCGACGAGACGGCGGCGTGACGATCGGCACCCGAAGGAACCGGCATCCGACGGCATCCGAAGGAAGCGCCGCCACGGGAAACGGCGGCCACCGCGAACGGCGGCCACCGCGAACGGCGGCCACCGCGAACGGCGGCCGGCACGAACGGCGGCCGGCACGAACGGCGCTTGAGCGAGCGACGCGGCGCGGACGGCAACAGCGGCACGACGAGCGAGGAGCGATGGAGGCCAGCGACACCCCCGGTTCCGGCGACGACCTCTCCGGCACCGCCGGCGATGTGACGCGCGGGGACGGCGGCGCGCTCGCGCCATCCGAGCCCGGTGCGCCGGACCCGGACCGATCCCGCGCCGCCCGCGACGGCGGCGCTCCCGCCTCCGGCTCGTCGGACGCGGCGCAGAACCTCACCGGGGGCGAGCGTTTCGGCGAAGGGCCGGGGGAGGAGCGCGGAGAGGAGTCCCCGGCGGAAGGGCGGGAGGCCGAGGGCCCGACGCTCACCGCGGCCCTTGAGGCGATCTTGATGGTGGTCGACGAGCCGGTCGCCGAGGTGACCCTCGCGCAGGTGCTGGAACGTCCCACGGCGGAGGTCGCCGCGGCGCTCCGCGCGCTGTCGGAGGAATACACGGCCGCCGGACGGGGTTTCGACCTGCGAGAGGTGGCCGGAGGCTGGCGCTTCTACAGCAGGGCGGAGTGCGCGCCACTGGTGGAGAGGTTCGTCAGGGACGGCCAGCAGGCGCGGCTGACGCAGGCCGCGCTGGAGACCCTCGCCGTGGTCGCCTACCGGCAGCCGGTCAGCCGGGCCCGGGTGGCGGCGGTGCGCGGCGTGAGCAGCGACGGCGTCATGCGGACGCTGGTCGCACGCGGCCTCGTGGAAGAGGCCGGGACCGACCCGGAGAGCCAGGCCGTGCTCTACCGGACGACGAGTTACTTCCTGGAGAAACTGGGGCTGCGGAGCCTCGACGAGTTGCCCGAGCTCGCCCCGTTCCTCCCGGACGACGTGGAAACACTTGAGGAGCAGAAGTAGTGGACAACAGGCGTGGCACCCCGTCCGGTGAGGGACGCGGTCGGAGCCGTGGCACCGGTCGGCAGAGCGCGAACCCGCGCGGATCCCGCGGGGGTTCCGGCGGCTTCCGCCCCCAGGGCGACCGGCGCGGCGGTTCCCGCGTCCCTGGTTCCCGGTCCGGGCACGGTTCCGACTCCAGGTTCGACTCCAGGTCCGGCTTCAAGGCGGACAGGTCCGGCAGGCCGGACTCCAGGCGGTTCCGCGACGAGGACGCCCCGCGCGGCGACCGGTACGGCGACCGCCGTGCCGCCGACGCCCGCGGCGACCGCTCCCGCGGCCGCTATGGCGAAACCGGCCGTGACGGCGGCGCCGGCCGCCGCGACGTCCGTTCCTCCGGCGAGCGGTACCGCGACGACGAGCGGTTCTCCTTCCGCGCCGATCGGGGAGGTTCCCGCGGCCGGTACGGCAGGCCCGAGGGCGGCCGTGACACCGGTCGCGGCTTCGACCGTGATTTCGGCCGGAGATTCGACGACGACCGTGACTTCGACCGCGACCGCGGCTTCGGCCGGGAGCGCGGCTCCCGGGATGCCTTCTCCGCCGACCGTCCCCTGTTCCGTACCGAGGGGACCGGTTCGCGTGGCCGGTACGGCAGGTCGGAGGGCCGAGACCGGCTGCGCGACCGCGACGGCGGCTACGAGACGGCCGAGGAGACGCGGCGCGCGGCCTTCCGCGACGAGCGGCGCGGCGGCGACGGGACCGGCGATCGCGACCGGCACGACAGCCCCGGCCGGCGGGACGACTTCCGCGCCGCGCGCGGCGGCGGCAGGGGCCGGGTGAGCCGCGACGAGGTGCGGACGATCGGCCGCCTGGGCGGCGCGCGCGGCCGGTCCGCGGGCGCGGGCTCTCGCGGCACGACCCGGCCCGGCGTGGGCGCCAAGGGCAGCCCCGGCGCGGGCGGCCCGGTGGGCAACCCGTTCAAGACGTCCCGGCAGCCGCTGCGCGACCCGGACTTCTACGACGAGGACTACACCGACGAGCGCGACACGACCGAGGTGCCGGGTGGCGAGCGCCTGCAGAAGGTGCTCGCCCGGGCGGGAGTGGCCAGCCGGCGGGCGTGCGAGGAGATGATCGGCGACGGCCGGGTGACGGTGGACGGGCAGACCGTGCGCCGCTTCGGCGCCCGCGTCGATCCCGCCAAGCAGGTCATCCGGGTCGACGGCAAGCGCATCCCGACGTCCGCCGACACGGTCTACTACGCGCTGAACAAGCCGATCGGCGTGGTGAGCACGATGGACGACCCCGAGGGCCGGCCCTGCCTGAACGACTATGTGCAGGACCTCGCGCCCCGGCTGTTCCACGTGGGACGTCTCGACACCGAGACCGAGGGCCTGCTGCTGCTGACCAACGACGGCGAGCTGGCCCACCGGCTGACCCACCCGAGCTACGGCGTGCAGAAGAAATACTGGGCCAAGGTGCCCGGCCCCATCCCGCGCGACCTGCACAAGGTGCTGCGCAAGGGCGTGGAGCTGGAGGACGGCCTGGCCAGGGTGGACGCGTTCCGGGTGGTGCAGGAGCACGGCCAGCAGGCGCTGGTCGAGATCGTCCTGCACGAGGGCCGCAAGCACATCGTGCGGCGGCTGATGGAGACGGTCGGCCACCGGGTGATCGATCTGGCCCGCATCGAGTTCGGCCCGGTCAAGCTCGGCCGGCTCAAGCCGGGGACCGTACGCGCGCTCACCGTGCAGGAGATCGGTGACCTGTACGCGGCGGTCGGGCTGTAGCCTTTCCGCGCGGCGGGCGAAAGCCGCAAGCCGGGCAGACTTGGTCAAAGCGCATAGATGGGTCGGGCTTGTCTTCGCAGGAGACCGGCCCATCCCATGAGAGGGGAACGACATGGTGCGGGCGATTCGCGGAGCCATCCAGGTCGAGGGGAACGATCGTGACGCGATCCTCGCCGGGACGACCGAGCTGGTGACGGAGGTGATGGCGCGCAACAGCCTCACGACCGACGACGTCATCAGCGTGATCTTCACGTGCACGCCCGACCTGACCGCCGAGTTCCCCGCGCTGGCCGCGCGCAAGCTGGGGTTCCACGACGTGCCGCTGCTGTGCGCGACCGAGATCGACGTGCCCGGCGCGCTTCCGCGCGTGGTGCGGCTGATGGCCCACGTGCAGACCGACCGCCCCCGCCAGGAGATCCAGCACGTGTACCTGCGCGGGGCCGTGGCGCTGCGCGTGGACATCGCCCAGTGATCGCCCGGTGGCCGCCGCCCGGTTGCGCACGCCGCCGGACCGGGATCACGCCGGAGTGGGGGACCGGCGACCACCACTGTTCACCCACGAGACATCCGTCACGGGACGGCGCGCCCGGGACGGCGACAGCAGGAAGAGCACGATGACTCCCATCGAGGACGCCGAGATCCGCAGCGTGGTCGTTGTCGGGACGGGCCTCATCGGCACGTCGGTCGCACTGGCGCTGCGGCAGCGGGACGTGCGGGTCTACCTGGCCGACCTCGACCCGGGAGCCGTACGGCTGGCGCGTGAGCTGGGCGCGGGGGAGGACTGGAACGGCGAGCAGCGGGTGGACCTCGCGGTCGTCGCCGTGCCGCCCCAGTTCGTCGCCCAGCAACTGCTCGACCTGCAAAAGCACGACAGCGCCCGCTTCTACACCGACGTGGCCAGCGTGAAGGCTCTCCCGCTCGCCCAGGCCGCCCAGCTCGGCTGCGACCTGTCGGCGTACGTCGCGGGGCATCCGCTCGCGGGCCGCGAGCGGTCCGGCCCGGCGGCGGCCCGCGCGGACCTGTTCCTCGGCCGCCCGTGGGCGTACTGCCCGACGGACGAGGCGTCCCCGCAGGCGATCGCCGTGGTCGAGCGGCTGATCTCGCTGTGCGGCGGCAACGCCGTGCGCGTCGACGCGGCTGAGCACGACCGCGCCGTCGCCGTCGTCTCGCACGCCCCGCACGTGACCGCCGCCGCCGTGGCGGCCCGGCTCGCCGAGGCGTCGGAGACGGCGCTCGGGCTGTCGGGGCAGGGGGTGCGCGACGTCACCCGTATCGCCGCCGGCGACCCGGCGCTGTGGACCGGCATCCTCGCGGGCAACGCGCTGCCCGTCGCCGAGGTGCTGGAGGCGATCGCTGCCGACCTGAGCGCCGCCGCCCGGTCGCTTCGCGCGCTGGCGGGCGACGGCACGACCATCGACCGGGTCACCGACCTGCTGACGCGCGGCGTGCAAGGGACCGGCAGGATCCCCGGCAAGCACGGCGGCCCGGCGCGGACGTACGCCGTGGTGCAGGTGCTCATCGGCGACCGTCCCGGCGAGCTGGCCCGCCTGGTCCAGGCCGCCGGCGAGATCGGCGTCAACATCGAGGACATCCGCCTGGAGCACGCCTCGGGGCTGGAGCTCGGCGCGGCCGAGCTGTACGTCCAGCCGGAGGCGGTGGAGCCGCTCACCAGGAGCCTGCGCGAGCGCGGCTGGCAAGTGCCGGGCTGACCCGGCCCGCCCGGGCTGCTCGGAGAACCGGCTCACCAGCGCCCCGGCATGGCTGCTGGGGAGCCGGTTCACCAGTGCACGGCGTGGCGTCGGCATACCTCGGCCGGTCGCGCCGGGGATCCGGCCGCCATGATCCGGACGGCCGAGGTGCCCGCAGGCGGCGTCCGGAAGCGCCCGGCGGCTCGGGCACCCTATGGCCGATGGTCGCAGGCAGCGCCCGGCGCTCGGCAGCGTACGGCCGATGCCGGCAAGCGGCCACAGCGCTCGGGCAGTGGCCACCACGCGATGGGCGGTGTGCACCGCCCCTGTGCGGGGTGCGGCGCGCGGACCCTACCGGTCCCGGGGCTGCGGCGGCGGGCCGAGCCGGGCCTGAATGCCGTCGAGGATGAGGTCCAGCCCCCGCTGGAACTGGGCGTCGAAGTCGTCGTCGGCGAGCTGTGCCTGCCGGGCCAGCGCCGGATAGAGGTCCGCCCGCTGGTCGAGGTATCGCTGGGCCTGACGGCGTAGCTCGGCCTCCTCCTCGGCCTCACGGACCGAGCCGCGCCAGGTGATCTCCGCGGCCGTGTATCCCTGGACGTAGTAAGTCAGAGTGCCGACGGCGGCGAGCAGCTCGGGGCCGCTCAGCCCGGCCCGCTCGAGCGTGGCGTAGAACAGCTCCGAGCGCGCGAGGAAGTGCGGGCCGAGCAGGGGGCGGACCGCCATCAGCGACGGCAGCCAGGGGTGGCGTTTCATCACCTGCCGGCTCTGGTGGAGCTGCCGGGTCAGCACGCTGCGCCAGGGCGCGGAGCCCGGGTCGTCCAGCTCGATCTCCGCGAAAACTTGGTCCATGGCCAGGTCGAGCACGTCCTCCTTGCCGCGGACGTACTCGTACGCCGACATCACCCCCGCGTCGAGGCGGGCGGCGAGGCGGCGCATGGAAAAGCCCGTCACGCCTTCGGCGTCGAGCAGATCGACGGCGGCCCGTGCGATGCGTTCGCGGGACAGGCGGGGCTTGCGCGGCTGCTCCTCGGTGAACCAGACGGCGGGTGGTCGCTGCCGGGACACCCTCTCCTCCTTCCGTACGACGCTCCCGTACGACGTACGGAAAACCGTACGGCTAGCTTCGGCCCTGAAGCCGCGTCGTGGAGTCGTGGAAGGGAGAGATGCCGCATGACCCCGCAGGAGTGGCTGCGCGGATACGCGCTGCTGGCGTTGCGCGTCAACCGCCTGCTGACCGGGGACGGCGGAGCGACCATGCTCGTCTACCGGGGGCCGCGGGAGTGGAGCGATCAGGTCGAACGGGAGGACCCGCCGCCGGCGGCACGGCTGGCCGACGACGCCGAGGCCCTGCTGGAGGGGCCGCCCTTCGAACCCGGGCGCGTCCGATATCTGACCGCGCAGGTGCGGGCGCTGCGCGCGGTCGCCCGGCGACTCGGCGGGGAGGAGTCGCCGCTTCCCCGGTACGCCCGGGAATGCCTGGGCGTAGAAGTGCCCTGGGTGCCGCATGAGGTGTTCGAGGAGGCGCACGCCCGGCTCGACCGGGCCCTGCCCAGGGCCGGCTCCGCCGGGCGCGGACCGCTGGCCGAGCGGTTGCGGGCCTGGCAGGCGGCGCACACGCTGCCGGTGGAACGGCTCGATCGGCTGCCCGCCCTCGTGGACCGGGCCGTCGCCGAGACACGCCGGCGCACGCACGCCCTGATCCCGTTGCCGGACGGCGAGGTGGTGGACTGCCGGTTGCGGCACGGCGTGCACTATCTGGCGGCCGGGCACTACGCGGGCGGGCTGCGCTCGACGATCTTCATCAACGCCGATCTGCCGTTCAACCTGGCCGACCTGCTGTACGTGGTCGCGCACGAGGGCCATCCCGGGCACATCGCCGAGTCCATGCTCAAGGAACTGGTGCTGATCGAGGAGCAGGGCCGGCACGACCAGTGGGTCAGGTTCATGCTCGGGCCGTCGTTCACGATCAGCGAAGGGCTCGGGCTGCACGCGCAGGACATCGTCTTCGCCGACGGCGAAGCCCAGGAGTGGCTGACCGGCAACGTTCTTGCCGAGCAGGGCATCGCCCCCGACGGCAGCGACTTCGCCGCCATCCACCGGGCCCGCACCGCGCTGTTCGGGGTCTGGGCCAACGCGGCGCTCCTGGCCGCCGAGGGACGGCCGGACCACGAGATCACCGGCTACCTGTCCCGCTGGGCGCTGCTCTCCGACTCCGACGCCGCCACAGTGCTCGCCTCCCTGCGTACGGCCGGAATGGGCCTCTACACGCTCGGCTACTACCACGGCTGGCGGCTGCTGGGCTCCTGGCTCGACCATCCCGACCGTCCCAGCCGCGTACGGCGCCTGCTCACCGAGCAGCTTCTCCCGCAGGACCTGGAACCTTGACGGCCCCCCACCCGGGCGGCGCGCGGGGTGCGGGGGCCTGGGCCTTGTGATGGAGCGGGGCGGGGCGGGGCGCGGGTGGGCGACGGGTGTGAGGTGGCCGCGGCCACGGAGTGTGGAAACGGGTGTGGGGAGGCTCGGGGCACAGGCGTGGGACAGGGCGGGGGAGTGGGTGCGGGATGCGGGCGGGCGACGGGCGTGGGAGTGGGCGCGGGGACGGGGTACGGGCGCTCGGAGCGCTGAACGGGCGCGGGGAACGGGCGGCCGCAAAGCGAGGCACGGGCGCGGGAGACGGGCGCTCACTGGGTTCGGGGTGGTCGCGTGGGAAGCCCCGTTCCGCCTCCGATGCATGCTTTCCGGCGGGATCCCGGTAGCCTCGGGGACGACAACTCGATGGGGAGAAGGAGAACCGGTGTCGGGTCTGGTCGTCGCCATGGACGGTCCCTCGGGATCGGGCAAGTCGAGCGCCTCGAAGGGCGTCGCGCGGGCCCTCGGCCTGCGCTACCTCGACACGGGCGCCATGTACCGCGCGGTCACCTGGTGGATGCTCCAGCGGGGCGTGAACCTGGAGGACCCCGCGGAGATCGCCGCGAGGTCGGGTGAGCCCACGCTGACGATGAGCACCGACCCCGACGCGCCGGGCGTCGCCGTGGACGGCGTCGACGTCAGCGGGCCGATCCGCGGCGCCGAGGTGACCGGCGCGGTGTCGGCGGTGAGCGCCGTGCCCGAGGTGCGCCGCCGCCTGGTGGCGATGCAGCGGGAGATCATCGCCGAGTCCCTCCCCCACGGGGGGATCGTGGTCGAGGGCCGTGACATCGGCACCGTGGTCGCGCCGGACGCGCCCGTCAAGATCTACCTCACCGCGAGCGCCGAGGCCCGCGCCCAGCGCCGTACGGCCGAGCTGGACGGAACGACGATCGAGGCGCAGAAGGCCGCCATGGCGCGCCGCGACGCCCTCGACTCGACCCGCAAGACCGATCCGCTGACCAAGGCCGCGGACGCGGTGGAGCTCGACACGACGCCGCTGGACCTGGACGAGGTGATCGCCGAGGTGCTCCGGCTCGTGAAGGAGCGGACCTGACACCCGTGCGCCCCGCCTGACCGTGCCCGCGCCGCGCCGTCTCCGCCGCGCAGGGTGCGCCACGCGGTGCGACGTACGAACGAGCCCGGCCCCGGAGACGGTCCGGTACGGCCGGGGAGAACGGAAGAGCAGCCGATGAGGCAGGGTATGGACGTGACGGGGGAGTACGACGAGGACGAGGGCGGCTGGATCGAGGCCGAGCTCGCCGGGATTGCCACCGAGGAGGCGAAGCGGGAGCCCGACGCGGGCCCGCTGCCGGTCGTCGCCGTGGTGGGGCGCCCCAACGTCGGCAAGTCGACGCTGGTCAACCGCATCATCGGCCGTCGTGAGGCGGTCGTGGAGGATGTGCCCGGGGTGACCCGCGACCGGGTCACCTACGAGGCGGCCTGGCGGGGCCGGCGGTTCACGCTGGTCGACACCGGCGGCTGGGACCCCGACGCCACCGGCATGGCCCTGCGCATCGCCGAGCAGGCGCAGATCGCGGCCGAGCTGGCCGACGTGATCCTCTTCGTGGTGGACGCGAGCGTCGGGGTCACCGACTCCGACGAGGCCGTCGGAGCGGTCCTGCGCCGCTCGGGCAAGCCGGTCGTGCTGGCCGCCAACAAGGTCGACAACCAGCAGATGGAGCTGGAGGCGACCGGGCTGTGGTCGCTCGGCCTGGGCGAGCCGCACCCGGTCTCCGCCCTGCACGGCCGGGCCAGCGGCGACCTGCTCGACGTGGTGCTCGACGCGCTGCCCGAGACGCCGCCGCAGACGTTCGGCGAGGGGCGCGGCCCGCGCCGGATCGCCCTGCTCGGCAAGCCCAACGTGGGCAAGTCGTCGCTGCTCAACAAGCTCGCCGGGGAGGAGCGGGTGCTCGTCGACCCGATGGCCGGCACCACCCGCGACCCGGTGGACGAGCTGATCGAGCTCGGCGGCACGACGTACCGGTTCATCGACACGGCCGGCATCCGGCGGCGCGACCGGGAGCTGAAGGGCGCCGACTTCTACGCGGCCATGCGCACCCGGGCCGTGCTGGAGCGGGCCGAGGTCGCGGTCGTGCTGATCGACGCCTCCGAGGTGCTGACCGAGCAGGACCTGCGGATCATCAGCCTGGTCATCGACTCGGGCCGGGCGATGGTGGTCGCGTTCAACAAGTGGGACCTGGTCGACGAGGACCGGCGATACTACCTGGAGAAGGAGATCGACCGGCAGCTCGTCCGCACGCCCTGGGCGCTGCGGGTGAACATCTCGGCGAAGACCGGCCGCCACGTCGAGAAGCTCGGACCGGCCATCGAACGGGCACTGGAGTCGTGGGGCACGCGGGTGCCGACGGCCCGGCTCAACCAGTTCTTCACCGAGCTGACGCAGGCCACGCCGCCGCCGGTGCGCGGCGGGCGGCAGCCGAAGATCCTGTTCGCCACGCAGGCGTCCACCGAGCCGCCGAAGTTCGTGCTGTTCACCACGGCCTTCCTGGAGGAGACCTACCGCCGGTTCATCGAGCGGCGCATCCGGGAGGAGTTCGGCTTCGCCGGCTCTCCGATCGAGGTGACGATGAAGATCCGCGAGAAGCGCAAGAAGAAGTAGCGCCCCGCCCGCCGCCGTCCGGCCGTCGCGTACGGCAGGCCGCCGGCGGCGGGACAGCCGAGATCCTCGGGAGCGCCGAAGGCCCGCTCGGTCCGAAGTGACGCCCCCGCCGGTCAGTGGCCGTCGCCGTTCCTCGCGGCTGCCAGGCAGCGAGAGTTACCCCTTGGATGCCGAAGGCCCGCTCGGCCCGGAAGGGCGCTTTCGCCGGTCAGTGGCCGCCGCCGTCTCGCGTGACGGCCGGATGGTCAAGATCCACCCGTGGGGAGTGCCGGATATTCGATCGGTCCGGGAGGGCACCTTCTCTAGTGAGGGGCCGTCGCCGTTCCATGCGGCGGCTGGCGGCGGGGCGAGCGCCGCGGGGCTGCTCCTCGCCCGCCTGCCCGATCATCACGCGCCGCTCGGGCAGGTGGTGCTCACCTGGACGGCGCTCGGCCGCTGCGGCTGACCGGCGACCCTGCGCGTATCGGCCGCCGGATCTACGTGTACGCGGCGGGCTGGGCCCCTTCACCCCGACGTACGAGCGGCTGCGCGAGGACCCCGCGTGGACGACGTACGCGCTGGACGGCGGGCACACCTCATGCGCGACGCCCCGCCGGAGCTGCTGGAGAGTCTCATCGAGGTATCGCGGGGGTAGGGAAAGCCCTACCCTCGGGACTGCCGTCCGCCGGATCGATGATCAAAGCTCGGCTAAATAGCGTTGAGGCATGCGTCGACTTCTCTCCCGCCTCGGCGGTGACACCGTCTATATCCTCGTCGGGTTTCCCCTCGCGACGATAACGTTCTGCCTCGTGGTGGCCGGTTTATCGGCCGGCGCCGGTCTGCTGGTGGTCTGGCTGGGCGTGCCCGTGCTCGCCGTCACTCTCCTCATCGCCAGGGCGATGGGCGACATCGAACGGCTCCGCATCCGCGCCGTGCTGGGCCGGGACGTGCCCCGGCCGCGTTATCCCACGTCGCCGCCCGGGGCGGGCGTGCTCCGCAAGACCGTCACCCCGCTCGCCGGTGGCCAGCCCTGGCTCGACGCGCTGCACGCGCTGCTGAACTTCCCGGTCGCGGTCGTGGCGTTCTGCGTGACCGTCACCTGGTGGGCCGTCGCGATCTTCGGGCTCACCTACCCGCTGCACGGCTGGATCTTGTCGAACATCCCGGACAACCACCAGCTCCCGGAGCTGCTCGGGTTCGGCCGGGGCTACCTGGTGGACACCGTCTTCTATCTCATCACGGGCGTGGTCTTCGCTCTCACGCTCTATCCCGTCATCCGCTTCTGCGCGCTGGTCAAGGCGTCGCTGGCGCGGGCGCTGCTGACCGGCGTGGCCGAGCTGCAGGAGCGCATCGACAACCTCACCGAGGGCCGCCACGCCGCCGCCCACGCCGAGGCGGACGCGCTGCGCCGCCTGGAGCGCGACATCCACGACGGACCCCAGCAGCGGCTGGTCCACCTGGCCATGGAGCTGTCGCGGGCCCAGCGGGAGCTGCGCAGGGACGCCGACGCCGCGCACGAGACGATCGGCAAGGCCATCAGCGCGACCCGCGAGACCCTGGACGAGCTGCGGGCGCTGTCGCGCGGCATCGCCCCGCCCATCCTGGCCGATCGCGGCCTCGCCCCGGCGCTCGCCGCCCTGGCCGGCCGCTGCACGGTGCCCGTCGAGCTGGACGTCCAGACGGCCGAGCGGTATCCCGCGCTCATCGAGAACACCATTTACTTCGTGACCGCCGAGGCGCTCACCAACGTGGCCAAGCACAGCAGGGCGACGTCCTGCACGGTCGGACTGACGAGGATCGGCGACACGCTCATCCTCACCATCGGGGATGATGGGGTCGGCGGCGCTCACGTCGCCAAGGGACATGGCCTGTCCGGCTTGGCCGACCGGCTGCGGGCCGTCGACGGCGAGCTGTCGGTGCGGTCGCCGGCGGGCGGGCCGACACTGATCACGGCGGAGGTTCCGTGCGCGTAGTGGTTGCCGACGACGCCGTCCTCATCCGGGAAGGGCTCGTACGCCTGCTGGAGGAGTTCGGCTGCGAGGTCGTCGAGACCGTGGGCACCGGGGAAGGGCTGGTCGAGGCCATCGTCGCCCACCGGCCCGACGTGTCGGTGGTCGACGTGCGGATGCCGCCGACGTTCACCGACGAGGGTCTGCGCGCCGCCGTCGAGGCCCGGGAGAAGGTTCCCGGCGCGCCCGTGCTCATCCTGTCGCAGTACGTCGAGGTGTCGTACGCCGACGACCTGCTGGCCGACGCCCGCGGCGCGGTCGGCTACCTGCTGAAGGACCGCGTGGTCGACGTCGAGGAGTTCATGGACGGCCTGCGCCGGGTCGCCGCCGGGGGAACGGTCTTCGACCCCCAGGTCGTCGCCCAGCTGATGGTGCGGCGGCGGCGCGACGACCCGCTGGCCTCGCTGACGCCCCGCGAGCGGGAGGTCCTCGCGCTGATGGCCGAGGGCAAGTCGAACCCGGCGATCGCCCGCCGCCTCGTCGTCACCGAGGGCGCGGTGGAAAAGCACATTCGCGGCATCTTCACCAAGCTCGGCCTTTACGCCGAGGACGGCGATCAGCATCGCCGCGTCCTCGCGGTGCTGGCCTACCTACGGTCCTGACGTCGCGCTCCCGCGCGGCCCTATGGTCCCGACGTCTTCGGTCCCACGCGGCCGGCGATCGTGCGGTCCTGACGCCACGCTCCCGCGCGGCCCTGCGGCCTCGACGTCGCGCTCACGCACGGTCCTGCGTCCCTGACGTCCGCGATCCCACGTGGCCCTGCGGCCCTGACGTCGCGTCCGCGCCCGATAGCAGGCCGGGCGGCGCCGCTTGGTCATCGGCGCGGGACCGGCACCGCTCCACCTCGGTCGCGCCGTGGTGATTCACCTCATTCGTGCTGCTGATCACGCCGTACGCGCAGCCCTGGCCGGGCCCCTACCTGCCCGCCCTCGACCAATCGTCCCTGCCAGGCCCGCCCTCGACTATTGGGCGGGTTTCGCGTACGGCCATACCGCCACGCGCCGCCGCCCGTACGGCGGATGGGCCGGGTCAGGCGATCCAGGGCGGCACGCCGTGCACGGTGCCGTCGGGCAGGATGGCCTTGGCCCCGGCGGGGGCGGTGACGATCGCGGTGAAGCCCTCGCCGTCTCCCGCCGTCACACGCGCGGCGAGCCCAGCCCGGTGGGGGCAAACGCGGCTCGAGCTAGGAGGCGTGGTGAGTCCGGCCCAGTGGGGTCGGACATCGGTGGGGCGAGACGCGCGCTCAAGGCGGGCGCGGCGAGTCCAGCCCGATGGCCGGATGTCGCGGCGTCAGACGTCGGCAAGGCCGGACGTCGGCCGGATAAGGCGCGGCTCGGCCTAGGAGGCCCGGCGGGGTAGGGCGAGGGCGGCGATCGCGCCGAGCACGCACAACCCGCAGGTGATCAGGAAGATCTCGGTGTACTCCGTGTGCAGCGCCGCCTGGACCTTCGCCGTGTAGTCCGCGAGCCTGCGGGCGTACTCGGCCGGGTCCACCCCGAACGGCAGCGGCGTGTCCAGGTGCGCGGTGAGCGACTGGAACCGGTGGAATCCCCAGGCCGACAGCGCGGCCACGCCCAGCAGCATGCCCATCATCCTGGCCACCACGACCGCCGCCGACGCCACACCGTGCTGGGCCGACGGGACCACGCGCAGCACCGCCGACGAGACCGGGGCGATCACCACGCCGAGGCCGAGGCCGGCCACCACGAGGTCGATGTCCATCCGCAGACCCGCCGATGCCAGGTCGAGCGGCCACCGGGAGATCAGCCAGTAGCCCACGGCGGCAACCGCCATCCCGGCCGCGGCGACCGGGCGCTCCCCGAACCGCCGCACCAGCAGCCCGCCGAGGAAGGCCGCGACCGCCAGCGCCGCGAGGAACCGGGTGAGCACCAGCGCGCCACCCACCGCGTCCTTGCCGAGCAGCGTCTGCGCGGCCAGTTGCACGTCGACCAGCGTGACCAGCAGCGCCGCCCCGGCCAGCAGGCTCACCGCCAGCGTGGCGAGCAGCGGTGTCCTGGGCACGCCCGTCAGGTCGAGCAGGCGGACGGGCGAGCGAATCTCCCACACCACGAACAGCACGGCCGCTACCGCCCCGGCGATCACGCACGGCAGTCCCCACGGCGGCAGCACGGCCGTACCGGGGGAGGGGTTGTACAGCCCGGCGACCAGCAGGCCGAGCGCCAGCGCGAGCAGGACGCCGCCACCCGCGTCCACCTTGCCCGTGCTCGCCGCGCCGGAGGACCGATCGTACGGCTCACGCCCGCCGGGGACGGCCACCTGCACGGCCACGGCGGCCAGCAGCGCGAGCGGGAGGTTGATCCAGAAGATGCCGCGCCACCCGGCGAGCGCGGCCAGGCCGGCGCCGTACAGCGGGCCGAGCACGCTGCCGAGCTCCTGCGCCGCGCCGACCGCGCCGAGGGCCACCGGCCGGGCGCGTTCGTCCCACAGGTCGCCGATGAGGGCCATGGTGATCGGCAGCAGCGCGCCGCCCGCGACGCCCTGGAGCGTACGGCCCGCGACCAGGGCCGGGACGCCTCCCGCCAGGGCGGTGACGAGGGAGCCCGCCGCGAAACCGGCCAGGCAGGCGTGGATCAGCGCACGCCTGCCGTACCGGTCGGACAGACGGCCGAGCAGCGGCATCGCCGCGACGTAGCCGAGCAGGAACCCGGTCACGATCGGGGTCGCCCGCTCCAGGCGGTTCAGCGGCACGCCGATGTCGGCCGCGACGTCCACGAGCACGGTGACGACGACGTACGCGTCGAGCGCGGCGAGCAGCACGGCGGCCCCGCCGACGCCGAGCACGAGACGCCGGTGCCGGACGAGAGGCCCGGCCGCCCGCGCCTGCCCGGCCGGCCGCCTCTGCTCGGTCGGCCGGCCCTGCCCGTCTGCCTGGGTCTGCTCGTCTGCCTGCGTGTGCCCGGCCGCGCCGGTGGCGTCGGTCGCGTCGGTCACGACGCGGGCGGGGTGACGGTCACGGGAGCGTCGTAGTCCCCCAGGGTCACGGCCACGGAGCCGCCGGTGAGCGGCAGGTCGAGCTTGCGCAGGCGGCTGGTGGCCTTGTCGATCCACAATGTGCCGGTGACGCCCTGCTGGACGCCCGGGACCAGCTTGGCCAGCACCTGCTGCGACAGCGCGGCCGTCACCCGGTAGGCGGCGGCGTCGCCGACCTTCTCCTCCGCCTGCGGCTGGACGTCCTGAGCGGTGGACAGCAGGTCGGGTACGCCGGTCAGCACGGCGGATGGGTCGTAGAGGGCAACGAGCTGCTGCCGGGTCATCGTCTGGAAGCCGCCGGTGGGGCCCTTGAAGTAGACCTTGTCGCCGACCAGCACGAACTCGATCTCCTGCAGCCCCGCGATCTCGATCTGCAGGGTGCCCTTGGCGTCGCCCTCCCGGGTGAGGCTGCCCTCGGCGTGCCGTACCGGTACGGCGGGCTTGTCCTTGGTCTCGATCGTGAAGGCGACCGTCTTGACCGTCCGCATGGCATCGGCCGAGCGCTTCAGCAGCGCGGGACCGTCCGGCAGGGTGGTCTCGCTTTTCGCACTGCAGGCGGTCACGAGCAGCAGGCCGGCCACGACGAGCCCCAGGATTCTTCGCACAGCCGGATCGTAGCGAGCCGACGTGGACGGCAGGCACGCACGCGGCCATCGGTTTGGCATCGTCCGCCGGGGGGAGGCCGGACCGGCGCTCATCCCGCGCGGGCCGCCGCCGTACGGCGCCCGCTCACCGGGTGTCGCGGACCTTCTGGAGATGGTCGATGATCGGCGCGTAGATCTGCTCCAGGGCGGACACCTGCTCGGGGGTCATCAGGTCGATGAAGTGCCGGCGGACGCTCGCGACGTGGTCCGGCGCCACCCGCTGGATCGTCTCCCAGCCGTGGTCGGTGAGCACGGCGAAGGTGCCGCGCCGGTCGTCCTCGCAGTCCTGCCGGGTCACCAGGCCCGCGGCCTCCATCCGGGAGATCTGGTGGGACAGGCGGCTGCGCGACTGGATCGTGGCGTCGGCCAGCTCGCTCATGCGCATGCGGCGGCAGGGACTCTCGGAGAGGTTCACGAGGATCTCGTAGTCGTTCAGCGACAGCCCGGTGCCCTGCAGCTCGCGGTCGAGCTGCAGGAAGAGCAGGCGGTGGGCGGCCAGATGGGCCCGCCAGGCACGTTGCTCCTGCGGGGTCAGCCAATGAGGGGCTTCCATGACGACCAGCATAAGATCACCTGGGCCGATGTAGTGGTATGCCTCACTTCGGGAACGCTGAGAGCTTCGGCACTGTCCCTCACCGGTTCGAAGTGAGGCCGCGCCTCCTTGGTCGCCTGATAGGCGAGACGCGTCCGGCCGTCGTACGTCCAGCCCTTCGCCGGACCGCCCCTCGCCGGTCAGCCGCCGAGGAGGCGTAGCTCGGCGGGCTCGTCGGTGACCGCGGAGGCGATCACGGTGCCGGACGTCCACTCGACGAAGTAGCGGCCCTGCCACTCCAGGGGGTTCGGCAGCCCGTCGTCGAGCGGCAGGGCGGAAAGGTCCGCGTCGCGCAGCCGGTCGAGCGTCAGCTCTCCCCGCTTGACCAGCGCCTCCTTGCGCACCCACTGCCGGATCAGCCCGCGGTTGTCGAAGCCGACCAGCTCGGCCTCCGCCGGGGTCAGCGCGAGCTCCACGAGCCTCTCGTCCGCCGGGCCGCTCGTGGCGTGCTCGGCGTCCACCCCCACGCGCCCGGCCCCGGCCACGGCGCAGACGTAGCCCGAGGTGTGCGCCAGGCTGATCGACACCTCGGGGGCCTCGGCGAGCCAGGGCCGCCCGTGGGCCTGCCCGCAGGTCTCGCACCGCTGCACCACGGTCAGCGTACGGGCCCGGGTGCCGAGCAGCTCCGCCGCGCAGTGCCGTACGAGCAGATGGGCGGCGATGAAGTCGAGGCGGTCCCGCTTACGGGTGAAACGTGCGGCGCGCTCGCGCTCCGCATCGGTCAGGGTGCCGGTGACCATGTCCAGCACGTCCTCGGTGTGGCCGGCCACGGCCAGTGGGGGGCGCACCAGGCCACTGTAGGGGACCGATGTGACGATCGAGTGAACTGGGGCTCCCCTGCGCTGTCAAAGCCCACCCGCGCAGGTCCACCCACGCCCGCGCGCCGGGCCGACCGCGCGCCGGATCGCCCGTACACGGTCAGGTCGGCCGTGCACGCGCCGCTCGGTCGTCGTCACTCCGGTCCTGTGGCCGGACCCGGATGCGCTCAGCCGGACAGGGCGGCCATCCACGACTCGACCTCGTCCGGGTGGCGGGGCAGCCCGGACGACATCAGCCGCGCGCCGTCGGCCGTGATGACGAGGTCGTCCTCGATGCGGACGCCGATCCCGCGCAGCTCCGGCGGCAGCGTCAGGTCGTCGGGCTGGAGGTAGAGCCCAGGCTCGACGGTCAGCACCTGTCCCTCCTCGAGCACGCCGTCGAGGTAGTTCTCCGCCCGCGCCCGGGCGCAGTCGTGCACGTCCAGGCCCAGCATGTGACCGCTGCTGCACAGGGTGTAGCGCCGGTACAGGCCCGCGTCCGCCTGCGCCTTGGTCAGCAGGCCCCACTCGCGCAGCCCGTCGGAGATCACCCGCATCGCGGTCTCGTGGAACTC
The DNA here is from genome assembly GCF_014647835.1 of Microbispora rosea subsp. aerata. Lineage (GTDB taxonomy): Bacteria > Actinomycetota > Actinomycetes > Streptosporangiales > Streptosporangiaceae > Microbispora > Microbispora aerata. Next base: position 56,251 of record NZ_BMPY01000002.1, on the reverse strand, counting down.
GCGGAAGCGCGCCCCCGGCCGCAGCACGGCGATGGCGGCCGTCTGCGCCTCGTAGACCAGCTCGTACACCTGCCGCTGGATCGGGCTGAACCGCCCCGACAGCGGCAGCGTACGGGTGATGTCGGCCGTGTAGAGGTTGTCGCTCTCGACCCCCGCGTCCAGCAGCAGCATCTCGGCGGGGTCGAGCCGCCCGTCGTTGCGGATCCAGTGCAGCACGCAGGCGTGCGCCCCGGAGGCCACGATCGACTGGTAGCCCACCGAGTTGCCCTCCAGCCGCGAGCGCAGCCCGAAGACGCCCTCGACGTACCGTTCGCCCCGCGGGTGTGCGAGGGCCGCGGGCAGCGCGCGCACGACGTCCTCGAACCCGCGGACCGTCGCGTCCACCGCCTGCTGCAGCTCGGCGATCTCCCACTCGTCCTTGACCAGCCGCAGCTCCGACAGGACGGCGGCCAGCTCGATGTCGGCGTCGTCGCCCGCGGGGGACACCATCGCGTCGACCGAGGCGTCCACCCCGCGCAGCACGCGCGCCGGTCCGCCGAGCGCCGCGGGCAGCGTGTCGATGTGCGCGCACTCGATCTGGTACGCCGCCTCGGCCTCGGCGAGGTCGAAACGGCGGCCCACCCAGAACTCGCCGTACCGCCGGTCGCGGTAGAACTCCTGCGACTCGGCCCGGGACGGGCGGGGATGCAGGAACAGCCGCGCCTCGCCCGACGGCTCGATCACCAGGACGTCGTCGGGCTGCTGGCCGCCGGTCAGGTAGGCGAACGCGCTGTGCGTACGGAACCGGTAGTCGTCGTCGTTGCTGCGGGCCTTCAGCGTGCCCGAGGGGATGACGAGCCGCTCGCCCGGGAACCGTTCGGCCAGACGCGCCCGCCGTTTGGCGGCGTACGGGGCGACCGGCAGCGGGGCAGGGTCCGCGTGCGTGTCGGCCCAGCCGCCGCGCATGAACTCCGCGAGCTCGGGTGAGATCGGGAGATCATGGCTCCCGGTGTTGAACTTCTCGGCCATCGATGTGCCCCCAGGGTGTGGTGATATTTCGCAATCGTAGGGCTGCGGGCCCTTGACGACGTACGACGACCGCTGTTGCCTGGGAAAACAGTGTTCGCCGCTCCGGCCGGCTCGGCGGGAGCGGAAACGGGGACATGTCCCCCGGGTGCCCCTGAGAGGCGGTGTCGATGCTCATCGGGACGATCTTGCAGAACAAGGGGACAGGTGTGGCGACCGTATCTCCGCACGCCACGGTGTCCGAGCTACTCGCCCGGCTGGCCGAACTCAACATCGGCGCGGTCGTGGTCTCCGAGGACGGGCTGTCCATCGAGGGCATCGTGTCCGAGCGCGACGTCGTGCGCCGGCTGCACGAGCACGGCGCCGCGCTGCTCACCATGCCCGTCTCGTCGATCATGACTGCGGAGGTGCGCACCTGCGGCCCGGACGCCAACGTCGACGACCTGCGCCGCACCATGACCAACCACCGGATCAGGCACGTGCCCGTGGTCCGCGACGGCAAGCTGGTCGGCATCGTCAGCATCGGCGACGTCGTCAAGAGCTCCATCCAGGAGCTGGAGAGCGAGCGGGAGGCCCTGGTCGGCTACATCAACGGCTGACGCGACATCGCCTTGCCGGCGTGGGGTGCGGTCACCCGCCTCGCCCCGCGCCGCCGCCGTGTGCCGCGACTTAGACTCGCTTGCGTGAAGCTGAAGCTGGACCTCCACGACATCTACAACAAGGGCAGCGAGATCGATAAGGCGCTGCACGGCATCATCCAGGAGGCCGTACGCAAGAAGGCGACCCAGGTGGAGATCATTCCGGGCAAGGGGTCCGGCCAGCTCAAGAAGAGGGTGCTGCGCTTCCTGGAGCAGAAGGAAATCAAGGCGCTCTATCACCGGATCGACAAGGATTCCAAGAACCACGGCCGCCTGTTCGTCTACTTCCAGTGGAAGTAAGCGCCTGTCGCGTCCGGCGGGATTGATCTTCCGGAGAGCACGACCAGAGGACTCGACCCGGCGTGCTCTTGCGCGAATGATGCGCCTACGGCCTTGCGCTGTCCCCGCGGATAACCGCTCGCCCACACGGGAGATCGTGCGAGTTCCTTAGCGGGCTGGCCCGCCTGGATCTGCGTCATGATGGGCCGTGTCTTCTTCAGCCTGGCCGGCGGCAGGAGCGGCGCGGCTCGCTCGGCATCCGGGCCGGTCGTCTGGCCTTATCCAATGTCCGTCGGGCGAGGGCTGCGGCCCCCACCAGGCTCTGATGCAACACGGCCGCGTTCTTCGTGGCGGCCCTCCCGGCCTCGCGCCCGCCGCCGGAGCACCTCAGAGATGAGTGACGCCCGGGCATCCCACGGCGCACCGAGCGGCGCGCCGCTGAGCTTGGTGCCGAAGCACTGCTCCTCGACGTACGCGAGGTGCTTGAGCAGGCCCCCGAGGGTCAGTGGGGAAGCACCGATCCGGGCCCGCAGCCCCGCCGAGTCGAGGCCGTCGACCTTCCGGCGGAAGGTCGCGCGCAGGCGCTCCAGCGCGCCGACCAGGTGCTCCGCTTCGGTGCCGGCGAGGGCGCGGGACGGGCGTGCAGGTCTCCAGTCAGGACGATCGGCCGCTCGCCCGCCGGCCTCTGGGACTGCGCTCGGCTGAAGGTGCGGAGGGGTCAGAGCTTGCGGACGTGCCATGCCTCCTCGGCCGCCGCCAGCACGCCGTCAAGCGACGCCCCGCCACCCGCCGCGACGACCGCGGAGATGGCTCCCTCCACGAACGGCACGTCGGCGATCACGACTTCACCCGGGGACTGCAACAGCCGGGCGGTGAGCACCGAGCTGCCGAGGTCGGGGATCAGCACCACGCCGTCTCCCTGGTCCACCTCCTTGATGGCGGCGCTCACCCGGTCGGGGCTGGTGCCGAGGCCGCCGTCCTCGGTGCCTCCCGCCGCCGCCAGCGGCACCCGCGCGCCGCCGATCTGCCTGGCCAGTGCGACCACTTCGGCCGCCAGGCCGCTGCTGTGTGAAATGAGTACGATGCCAACCATTCGTCATCCCTGAGATCGTTCGGCGTCGCCGTGGTCGGCCCGGTCGCGCGGGTGCTTGACCCGGTCCGGCGGGAGGAGATCGCGCAGGCCGCATGTGAGACCGCCCGGCCGCTCTCGCGTGACCTCGGCGCGGCCCGGTACGCCGTGCCCGGCGGCCCGGCCGTCTGACCGGATGCCAAGCGCGCCGCCCGGACGGCCGGGACAGTACGCGATCGGACGAGGGCAGCCCGGCAGGTCCGGGGAGCCCGAGCCCGCCGGCCGAGCCGCACGGTTACGGCCGTAGGCCCGGCCGGTGTACGCCCCGTCGCTCGCGCCCGGCCACAGCTCGCGGTCATCGGGCGGCGACGGTCCGCAGCGCGCCGAACAGCAGGGCCGTCGAGGCGGCGCCGGGGTCCTCGTGCCCGACGCTGCGGGGTCCCAGGTAGCTGGCCCGGCCCTTGCGCGCCTGCAGCGGGACCGTCGCCTTCGCGCCCTGCTCGGCGGCCGAGGCCGCCGCCTCCAGCGCCTCCTGCGGCTTCACCCCGTCCCGTACGGCCTGGGCCAGGGCGTCGGCGGCCGGGGCGAAGGCGTCGACCATGGTCTTGTCGCCCTCCGCCGCGGCGCCGAGGCGCTGGACGCCGGAGAGGGCCGCGTTCAGGCCGGTGCTCAGCTCGGCCAACGAGACCTCGGCGGCGTCGCCGAACGCCTTGCCCATCTCGCGGAAGGCGGTGCCGTACAGGGGGCCGGAGGCGCCGCCGACCTTGCGGATGAGCGTGGAGCCGACGAGCACGAGGAGCGCGCCGGGGGTCTGCGGGGAGGCGGCGGCGAGCGCCTCCCGTACGGCGGTGAAACCGCGGTCGAGGTTGGCGCCGTGGTCGGCGTCGCCGATCGCGGCGTCCAGCTGGGTGAGGTGGTCGCGCCGGCTCCGAACCGCGGCGGCGATCTCCTCGATCCAGGCGGCGAAGAACTGGGTGTTCACGAAGGGCTCCAGAGGGTCGGATGGCGGTCAGCGGCCCCAGCGCAGCGCCGGTGTCTCCACGGGCGCGTCCCAGAGCCGGGTGAGCTCGTCGGTCAGCGAGCACGTCGTCACCGAGAAGCCTTGCATGTCGAGGCTGGTCACATAGTTGCCCACCAGGCTGCGTACGGCCGTCGCGCCCTTCTCCCGTAGGTACGCCTCGACCTCGGCGAACACGATGTACAGCTCGATCAGCGGGGTCCCGCCCATGCCGTTGACCATGACGAGCGTCTCGCCGGACAGCGGCAGGTCGGCGTCGATCGCGTCCATGGCGGTACGGACGATCTCGCGGGCCTCGCGCAGCGGGGCCCGGGTGCGGCCGGGCTCCCCGTGGATGCCGATGCCGAGCTCGATCTCCGTGTCGCTCAGCTCGAAGGTGGGCTTGCCCGCGGCGGGGACCGTGCAGGGCGTCAGCGCCACCCCGAACGAGCGGCTGCGCTCGTTGACCTCCCGGGCGACCCGCGCCACCTCGGCCAAAGGCGCGCCGGTCTCGGCCATCGCCCCGGCGATCTTCTCCACGAACAGCGTGGCGCCGGTGCCCCGGCGTCCCGCCGTGTAAAGGGAGTCCTGCACCGCCACGTCGTCGTTGACGAGCACGGTGGCCACCTCGACGCCCTCGTCGCCGCTGAGCTCGGCGGCCATCTCGAAGTTGAGCACGTCGCCGGTGTAGTTCTTCACGATGTGCAGCACGCCCGCGCCGCCGTCCACGCCCTTGGTCGCCTCAATGATCTGGTCGGGGACGGGTGAGGTGAAGATCTCGCCGGGGCAGGCCGCGTCGAGCATGCCGTACCCGACGAAGCCTCCGTGCAGCGGTTCGTGGCCGGAGCCTCCGCCGGAGACCAGGCCGACCTTGCCCGGCCTGGGGGCGTCCGCGCGGAAGACGATCCTGTTCTCGACGTCCACGCGGAGCGAGGGGTGCGCCGCGGCGATGCCGCGCAGCGCGTCGGTGACGACGGTGTCGACGCCGTTGATGAGCTTCTTCACGATGCGGTCCCTACTGCCGTGGTGGTCGTGCTCTCCAGCTTCGCCTTTCCTCGCGAGGCCGCAAGGGCCGTGTAGGCGAGTGCCCCGATCAGCCCGCCCGCGAACTTTCGTACGCCGGGCCCGGCTCACCGCACCGCCCGAGGCGGGGTGCACGAGGAACGGGCCCAGGTGACGGGCCGGGGTTGATCGCGGCACCGGTCGCCGGGAGCTGCTGGGACGTGGAGGGGACCGGCGGCGTCAAGGGTGGTCGTACGACGTCCCAGTGATCGGCGTCCGCGCGAAAGGCGGCCCGCACGGCTCGGCGGCGCGCGCGGCTGGGGCCGCTGATGTGGGACGGACGCACGGCCACCTCGTCTCGTCCGTCCGGCGGCGCCTGCCGCGGATTGGACGATCACCGTCGCCGTACGGTTCACTCACGGCCCTTATGGCGCTCCGGGGGGAGGGTGTAGGAGTATCGCTGGGGGCTCTGACACTTGGGAGGCGTTGAGATGTCGGTGTTGCGGGATTTGGTGGACGGCATCCGGAGCGGGGGGATCGAGGTGCTCGACCTCACCGCGCCGCTGAGCGACAAGACGCCGATCCTGTCGCTGCCCGAGCCGTTCGGGCAGACGGTGCCGTTCACGTTGCAGGAGATCAGCAGGTACGACGACCGCGGCCCGGCATGGTACTGGAACAACTTCACCACCGGCGAGCACACCGGCACCCACTTCGACGCCCCCAACCACTGGGTGACCGGACGTGACCGCGAGGACGTGTCGCAGGTGGCCCCCGCCAAGCTCATCGCCCCCGCCGTGGTGCTCGACTTCAGCGCCCAGTCGGCGGACAACCCCGACTTCCTGCTGGAGATCGACCACGTGAAGGCGTGGGAGGCCGAGCACGGGCGGCTGCCGGACGGCGGCTGGCTGCTGTACCGCACCGGCTGGGACGCGCGCGCCCACGACCAGGCGGAGTTCCTCAACGCCGACGAGGCGGGCTCGCACACGCCCGGCATCTCGTCCGCCTGCGCCCGCTTCCTCGCCGAGGAGACGCCGATCGCGGGCATCGGGGTGGAGACCGTCGGCACCGACGCCGGCGCCGCCCCCACCTTCGATCCTCCCTTCCCGTGCCATTCGTTCCTGCTCGGCGCGGGCAAGTACGGCCTGACCCAGTTGCGCAACCTCGACCGGCTGCCGCCGACGGGTGCGGTGGTGGTCGCGGGCCCGCTGCCGATCGTCGGCGGCTCGGGCAGCCCGGTCCGCGTGCTCGCGCTGGTGGAGCGGTGAACGTCGCGGAGGCTGTCGGCGCGGCCCTCGCCGCCCTCGGCGTACGGGCGGCCTTCGGCGTCGTCGGCAGCGGCAACTTCCATTTGACCAACGCGCTGATCGAGCACGGCGTGCGGTTCGTCGCGGCGCGGCACGAGGGCGGGGCCGCCACGATGGCGGACGCCTACGCCCGGATGAGCGGCACGGTCGCCGTGCTCACCGTGCACCAGGGGCCCGGCCTGACCAACGCGCTGACCGGCGTCACCGAGGCGGCCAAGAGCCGCACGCCGCTGCTGGTGCTCGCCCCGGAGGCGACCTCGCCGACCTCCAACTTCCGGATCGACCAGACCGCGCTCGCCGAGGCCGTGGGCGCGCACTGCGCCAGGATCGGATCGGCCGCCACGGTCGTGGACGACACCGTGATGGCCTTCCTCGCCGCCCTGCTCGGACGCCGGACGGTGGTGCTCAACCTGCCCCTGGACGTGCAGGCGCAGACGCTGCCCGACGAGGCCGTCGATGCCGTACGCGAACTGGTGGCCGGCCGCGGGCACCGCGACGTGGCGGTCCGCGTGCCGGCGCCGTGGGGGCTGACGTTCCCCGTCGAGTCCGGGGACGGCGAGGAGCCGGAGGGGCTCGCGGCGGAGCCGTCCGACGAGCTGACGCGGTTCGCGCGGATGCTCGCGCAGGCGCGGCGGCCGGTCTTCGTGGCCGGGCGGGGCGCCCGGGGCTCGCGGCGGGAGCTGGAGGCGCTCGGCGAGCGGGTGGGGGCGCTGTTCGCCACCTCGGCGGTCGCCAAGGGCCACTTCCACGGCAGCCCCTGGGACCTCGACGTGAGCGGCGGGTTCGCCACCCCGCTCGCGGCCGAGCTGATCCGCGGCGCCGACCTCGTCGTCGGCTGGGGCTGCTCGTTCACCATGTGGACCACCCGGCACGGCGCGCTGATCGGGCCGGATGCGAAGGTCGTCCAGGTCGACCTCGACCCCGACGCGCTCGGCGTGCACCGCGAGATCGACCTCGGGGTGGTCGGCGACGTACGCGAGACCGCGCGGGCCGTCACCGCCCTGCTCGGCGAGCCCGAGGCCGGGGGCGAGACCGGCACGCGCGGCTACCGCTCGCCGGAGATCGCCGAGCGCATCGCCCGTGAGGGCCGCTGGCGCGACGTGCCGTACGAAGATCTGAGCACCGGGGAGCGCATCGACCCGCGCACGCTGACGATCGGGCTCGACGACCTGCTCCCGCAGGAACGGCTGATAGCCGTCGACTCCGGAAATTTCATGGGATATCCGTCGATGTTCCTCACGGTCCCGGACGGCGGCGCGTTCTGCTTCACCCAGGCGTTCCAGGCGGTCGGGCTGGGCCTGGCCACCGCGATCGGCGCGGCGATGGCGCGTCCCGACCGGCTCACGGTCGCCGCCCTCGGCGACGGCGGGGCCCTGATGGGCGTCGCCGAGCTGGAGACCGTCGTACGGCTCGGCCTGCCGATGGTGGTCGTGGTCTACGACGACGACGGGTACGGCGCGGAGGTCCACCACTTCGGCCCGCACGGGTTCCCGCTCGGCACGGTCACCTTCCCGCCCGCGGACATCGCGGCCATCGCCCGGGGCTTCGGCTTCGAGGCGGTGACCGTACGACGGGAGGAAGACCTGTCGGGGGTCGCCGCTTGGCTGAAGGGGCCGCGCGACAAACCCCTGCTCGTCCACGCGAAGGTCGCCAACGACCGCCCGTCGTGGTGGCTGGAGGAGGCGTTCCGCGGCCACTGACCGGCGTCGCTCGTCGGCTCACCGAGGGCTGCTGATGCGGATGCTGCGCTCCCGGCATGGCCGGGATCGTGTGTCCACCGGTCCTGGTGAGCGATCACGTCGAGTTGTGTCGACTTCGTCTTCGCCGGTCTCGGCGCATACCCCGTCGGGCGGGTGGTCGCGGTTCGCGGCGAGTTTGACCACTTCGTCTCCGGCCCGCTGACGCGCGGCAGGCGCCGCATATCGGCGGGCCGGCACGGCGCCCGAGCCCGAGAAGGCGGGGCGGGCGGCAACCGCCTGGGCCCGCGCGCACCCCGGCGGCTCCCGGGCCACGTGACCGAGGCCGGGCCGGGCGCAGGCCGCCGCGGCAGGCGCCGCACATCGGTGGGCCGGTGCGGCGCCCGAGCCTGACATCGCGGCCTGCGACGCCGGCTTTTCGACCCGGTACAAGTCGGCCTGGGCCGCCACGCGTCCCGGCGTCGCCGGCCCGTAGAGCGCGGGAATGTGCTCTGCGGGCACAGGTGGTCTGTCCGTATCCGCAACACGGACGTTACGCGCAAGTATTGACCGCGGGTCAGGAGGCGGGGATAACTGACGCGGGGGGCGCCGCAACCCGTACTTTGGAGCCGTGGATGAGCATCGTGCCCTCGCCCCCGCTGGTCGGACGCGCTACTGAGCTGCGGACCCTCATCGACGCGGTGGCCCGGCCGCCGGCGGTGGTGCTCGTGGAGGGCGAGGCGGGCATCGGCAAGACCCGGCTCGTCCGGGCCGCGCTCGACCGCCTGCCGTCCGGCGACCGGGCGGTCCTGCTCGGCTACTGCCATCAGATTCGCGAACCCTTCCCGTACGGGCCGGTGTTCGAGGCGCTGCGGGACATCAGGGGACGGCTCCCGTCGCCGCACCGGCTCAATCCGGTCACCGGAACGCTCCGCGACCACCTCCCGGAGCTGGCCGGCGCGCTGCCGCCGTCGCCGCAGCCCCTGGACGACCCCCGCGCCGAACGCCACCGGGTGTTCCGCGCCATCCGCGCCCTGCTGGCGGCCGTAGGACCGGCCGTGCTCGTCGTCGAAGACCTGCACTGGGCCGACGACGGCACGCTCGACCTGCTGCGTTTCCTCGCCGGGCAGCCGCCGCAGGGCCTCGCGGTGGTCGCGACGTACCGGCGGGACGGCACGGCGGGGCCGCCGCTCGGCCGGGCCTACCGGCATCAGCCGGACACGGCCAACGTGGTCGTACGGCTGGAGCCGCTGGACGCCTCCGGCGTGGCCAGCCTGGCCGGCGCGCTGCTGGAGCGGTCCGACCTGTCGCCCGGGTTCGTCGCGCGGCTGCACGAGCGCACGGCGGGCATCCCGTTCGTGGTGGAGGAGCTGGTCCGATCCCTGCCCGCGTCCCCGCCGGGCGCGGACGACCCGGACGCGCTCGACCGCGCCGTCGACCACGCGGGCGTCCCGCTGCTGCTGCGCGAGGCGATGGCCGAGCGGATGGCCGGCCTGTCCCCGGCGGCGGCCAGAGCGGTCCAGGCGGCGGCGGTGCTGCGGCTCCCCGCGGGCGAGCAGCTGATCACCGCGGTCGCCGGCGACCCGGAGGCGCCGGACTTCGCCGGGCCGGGCGTCGCGTGGCCGGGTTCCGCGAGCGCGGCGGGCCCGGGCCGCGCCGGGACCGCCTCCGCCGGACTGGCCGAGGCGCTGCGCGCCGGTGTGCTGTACGAACACCCCGGCGGCCGGTACGGCTTCCGCCACGCGCTGGCCCAGCAGGCCGTCTACGACGCGATCCCCGGCCCGGAACGCCGGTCGGCGCACGTGCGGGCGATGGCCGCGCTCGCCGCGATGGACGCGCCGCCGCTGGTGCAGCTCGCCTTCCACGCCCGGCAGGCCGGGGACACCGCCGCCTGGGTCCGCCACGGCACGGCCGCCGCCCAGCAGGCCGCCGCGATGGGCGACACCGCCCTGGCCGTCGAGGTGATCGAGGGCATGCTGGACGACCCGGACCTGCCGGTGCGAGACCGCGGCCCGCTCGTGCTGATGCTGAGCCGCTTCGCGGCGACGGGCCTGTCGCACCAGCGCGTGGTGCGGCTGCTGCGCCAGGTGCTGCGAGGTGACTTTCTGTCGCCGGACGTACGCGGCGAGGTGCGGCTCAATCTCGGTGTCGTCCTGTCCAACCAGGCGGGCGACGCCGCCGCCGGGCGGCTCGAGATCATGGCCGCCCTCGCCGAGCTGAGCGACCGGCCGACGCTGGCCGCCCGCGGCTGGGCCAGCATGGCGATGCCGGAGTGGGGCACCCAGCCGCTGGCGGAGCACGCCGAGTGGATGGCCCGGGCCGAGGCGCTCGTCGCCGCCGCGGACGACCCCGAGCTGTCGGCCGCCGTTTTGGCCAACCGGGCGTCGTTCGAGATGACGACCGGCTCTCCCGCCGCGTTCGAGGTGGCCGCGTGTCTCCCGGCCGCCGACCCGCGTACGGCGGTCCGGCGCGAGGTCGCCCGCGCGTACTGCAACCTCCACGACTCCGCCACCACCGTCGGGCTCTACGCCGAGGCGGAACGGTTCGCCAGAGACGGGCGGCGGCTCGCCCTGGAGACCGGCGCGCATTATCCCGCCTTCCTCCTCGACGCCTCCACGATCCGCAGGCAGTGGCTCACCGGGCAGTGGGACGGGCTGCGCGACAGGGCGGCGTCCCTGGGGGAGTCGGCCACGGAGACGCCGCTCGTCGCGGTGGACCTCTGGCTGGTGCTCGGGCTGCTCGCCCTGGCCACCGGTGAATGGGAGGAGGCGGTCAGGCAGTTCCACCGCGCCGGGCTGGACGCCCCCGACGACCGGAACATCCCGATCGTGACCGCCGCCTCCGGAGGTCTCGTCGACCTGCATCTCGCCCGCGGGTCGGTGGACGAGGCGGTAGCGGAGGCCGGGCGGGCGGTCGCCCGGCTGCGCCGCAAGGGCGTGTGGGTGTGGGGCGCGAGCCTGGTCCCGTCCGCCGTCACCGCCTTCGCCAGGGCCGGGCGCGCGCGGACGGCCGCGGAGCTGGTGGACGAGTACGCCGCCGGGATCGCGGGCCGGGTCGCGCCCGCGGCGCACGCCGCGCTTGACCACGCCCGCGCCGCGCTCGCCGCCGCCGAGGCGCGGCACGCCGACGCCGCGGCCCTGTTCGCCCGGGCCCGGGAGGCGTACGCCGCGCTGCCCCAGCCGTACGCCGCGGCCCGGGCGGCCGAGGGACAGGCGCGGGCGGGGCTCGCCCTCGGGGACCGCGCCGCGGCGGAGGGGCTGCGGGACGCCGCGCAGTGGTACGGCCGGCTCGGCGCCACCCACGACGCCGCCCGGTGCAGGCGGGCGCTGCGCGACATCGGCGCGGACATTCCGCTGCCGCGCGGCGGGCGGCGCGCGGGCGGCGGGCTGTCGCAGCGGGAGCGGGAGGTGGCCCGGCTCGTCGCGCTCGGCCGGACCAACCGCGAGATCGCCGACGTGCTGTTCCTGTCCACGCGCACGGTCGAGACCCACGTCGCCACCGTGCTGCGCAAGCTCGGCGTGCGGTCGCGGACGCAGATCGCCCCGCCCGCCTGACCTACGGAAGCCGCCCGGCTGACCGACGCCGCGCCCGGGCGGACGGCGCCGCGTCTGGCTGGGACGGCGCGCGCCCGCCTGACCGGCGGAAGCCGTCCGGCCGGATGACGCCGCGTCCAGCCGGCGATGCGCGCCCGCCTGGCCTGCGGAAGCCGTCCGGCCGGACGACGGAATTCGCCCGGCCTGGATGAGGCCGCGCCTTGCCGGGCCGCCCGCGAAAAGGGGAATCCCCGGGACCACGCCGGTCCCGGGGACTCTCACCGCCGTCGCTCAGAGCGTGATGCTCCACGAGTCGAGGTAGCCGGTGTCGAACAGGTAGTCGTCGCGCACCTCAAGGGTCCAGGTGCCCGCCGCGTTCTGGGTGACCGGGACGGAGTAGGTGCGGGTGCCGAACTGCGCGCAGGATCCGCCGCCGCTGGACTTGAGCGTGTACCACGTGCCGTCCGGACCCCGGAGCCTGATCCGCAGGTCCTGGTCGCAGGTGTGCGAGATCGTGACCTTCACCTGCACCGGGGAGATCGCGGCGCCCGTGGCGGTCGAGGTGATCGGGCTGGTGATCGTGGCCCAGTCATTGATCGTGTAGTTGGTGTCGTTGGTGAACGTGCGCCCGCCGGAGGCGCCCGACACCGTCAGCGTGTACGTCGCGGTGTGGGTGCCGGACGAGGCGCTGCCGGTGACCGTGATCGTGTACGTCCCCGACGGCGTGGACGCGCTGGTGGAGATCGTCAGCGTGGAGGAGCCGCCCGAGGTCACCGACGACGGGCTGAAGCTCGCGGTCGCCCCGGACGGGAGCCCGGAGGCGCTGAGGGTCACCGTCTGCGCGCTACCCGAGGTGGTCGACGTCGCGACCGTGGTCGTGGCCGACCCGCCGGGCGACACCGTCCCCCCGGTGGGGCTGAGCGTCACCGAGAAGTCGTTGGCCGACGAGCCGCAGCTCGCCTCGCCCGACTGCACCGGGACGGCGACCGCGTTCCAGGCCGCCTTGACGGCCGCGCACTCGGCGCTGTTCGCGCCGTACAGCTCGACCGCCGCCGCCAGCGACGCCGTCCGGACGTTGATGTACCGCCAGGTGGAGGTCTTCCGCTGGAGCGCGCCCATGAAGATCTTGCCGGCCTTCTGGATGCCGATGCCGGTCACCGAGGACGGGCCGCCCGAGCAGATCGGGCTGTTCGGCTTGCCGCCGCCGGGCGAGGAGCCCTCGGCGAGCAGGTAGAACCAGTGGTTCAGCGGGCCGGCCGCGGCGTGCACCTCGGTGGTCGGGATCGAGCTGGAGTAGCAGTTGGGGTCGCCGGCGAGGGACGGGTTGTACATGTAGCGGATCGGCCCGGAGCCGACGAGGTTGACCTCCTCGCCCACCTGGTAGTCCGGCGGGTCGTTCGGGTTGTTGGCGTACGCCTCGGTGAGCGCGCCGAAGATGTCGCCGGTGGCCTCGTTGAGGCCGCCGTTCTCCCTGCTCGAGCCGGCGCCGCCCGGGGTCGTCTGGAAGATGGCGTGGCCGAACTCGTGCGCCACGACGTCCATCGGCGTGGCCTGGCGGGCGTTGTCCTGCGAGTGGCCGAAGTTGGTGTAGCTGCCGTTCCAGTACGCGTTGACGTCGTTGAGGCCGACGCGGATGGGGAAGCCGCCGCCGCTGCCGTTGATGCCGTTGCGGCCGAGCCAGTCGCGCAGCATGTCCCACTCACGCTGGACGCTGTAGAGCGCGTCCACGCAGGCGGTCTCCAGGTTGGTCCCGCTGCCGTTGCCCCACACGTCGTCGGTGCCGGTGTAGGCCGAGCCGTTCTGCCCGCCGCACCGGATGCCGCTGCGGGTGGGGTCGGTCATCGAGTACGACGAGCCGGAGCCGCTCGTGTTGATGGTGACCGTGCCGTAGTAGTAGCCGTTGCCGGTGCCCGCCCGCACGTCGTCGTAGGAGTCGGCGATCTCACCGGTGGTCGCGTCGACGAACACGTGCTGGATGCTCGGCTTGCCGTCGGCGATGCCGGCGACCTTGGCCTCCCAGGTCAGGCGCGGCTTGTCACCCCAGGCCAGGACCACCAGGCGCGGTTCCGCGGTGTCGTCGACCCGGGACAGCACGGTCTTGGCCTTGGCGGTGGCGGCCTCGGCGCTGATGGTCGGCGAGGACGGCACGCCCAGGGGCAGGGCGCCGGACGCCGCCTCGGTGTCGCGTACGCGCCCGTTCGCGTCGGTCACCACGACCGCGTCGCCGCCGACGATCGGCAGGCCCTTGTAGGTGCGCTCGTAGGTGACGTAGTACATGCCGCCGCTCGGCGTGACGCCGGTGCGCCGGTAGGTCTCGTTGGGGGACACGCGCAGGTCGTCCACGCCGCTCGCCACGGCCTGGTCGGCGGCGGCCGCCGCCCGCTGCACCGGGTCGGCGGCGAGGGGCCTCACCGCGCTCTCGCTGCCGGGCGGGGGCTTGGCGACGGCGGTGGTGGTGGGGGCCACCACACCGGTCACGGCCAGCGCGGCGGCAGCCGCGAGCAGTGCTGTGCGCCTCATGGGCGTCGTCCTTTCTCTGCCTCCCACGTGGCGGCCCGCCTTGTGGGCGGGCGCCGGCGGCCACGCGCCGGGAGACGAGCCCCGGGCAGCGGGCACCGTGGGGTTTGGGGGGTGATGAGAGAAATGGAGGGGTTTCCGATTCGCGGGGACGAACGGAAACGGGTGGTTCCCGCCGCGACGTGCGCGAGCGGGGACGTTTCTCCCATGGCATAAGCGGCGGGAGAAAGAAGAGCGGGTTCTACGTCACAGGGCTCCTCGTTTCGCCGACTGGGCCGGGGGAACCCGGCCCGAGCGCGACGTTAAGACCATGACCCGGACACGAACATCCGTAGTGATATCCGTATATCTACGGAAAAGCGGCCAGCTTGGTGCGTATGGCGTTAGAACGACGGAGGGCCGGGCGGATGCCTCGCGTGTGACGGCGCCGACGCGACGTGCGCAAACGCGGGCACCGGTTCGCCCGCGAATCTCCGGTGACGGCGTCCGCGCACGGGGCCGCTTATACGGGTATACGGCTCGGGCATGCTCTAGGTTCGAAGGCCATGGAAAGGATGTCCGAGGCGCAGTGGCGCGAGTTCGCGATGAGCGGCACCAAGACCGGAAAGCTCGCCGTGACGAGGGAGGACGGACGGCCGCACGTGACGCCGATCTGGTTCGCGCTCGACGGGGACGACGTGGTCTTCACGACCTACGGCAGCAGCGTGAAGGCCCGTGCACTGCGGCGCGAGCCGCGCGCCACCCTGTGCGTGGACGACCAGCACCCGCCGTACTCGTACGTGATGATCGAGGGGGAGGCGACGCTGTCGGACGACCTCGACGAGGTGCGCCGCTGGGCGACCGTGCTCGGCGGGCGCTACATGGGCGAGGACCGGGCCGGGGAATTCGGCGCGCGCAACGGCGTCCCCGGCGAGCTCCTCGTGCGCCTTCGCATCGGCAAAGTCGTCGCCTTCAAGGACGTCGCCTCCTGAGCCGCGCCGCGCGCGGCCGTCCCCGCCGTGGTGTGCTTGTTCGGCCGTGCGTGGGTGTCACCGCCGAGCCGACGGGCTTCGCGCCGTGCTCGCCGCGGCGTGCGCCGTCCGCATGGTCCTTGTCCCCGCTGTGGTGTGCTTGTTCGGCCGTGCCGCGCGCGGTGTCACCGCCGGGGGACGGTGAGCCTATGGGCTTCGCACCGGCCGTTGGTGCGTACGTCGCCGCGTGCGCCGTCCGCGTGGCCTTCGTTCCCGCCGTGGTGCCCATGCCCGGCCGTGCCGGCCGTTCGGGGACGGCGATCGCACTCAACCGACGGAACGTTTCGCGTGAAGGCGCCGGCATCGCGGGCCGATTCACGAGGTAATCACGTAAGCGGAGGTGTTCGATGAAGGTCGGACTGCAGATTCCTGATTTCACCTATCCCGGAGGACCCGCGACGCTCGGCGCGGACCTGGCGGCGATCGCGCGGACGGCCGACGACGCGGGATTCGCCACGGTCGCGGTGATGGACCACTTCTTCCAGATCGATTTCATCGGGCCGCCGGAGCGCGACATGCTGGAGGCCTACACGACGCTGGGTTACCTCGCCGCGCACACGTCCAGGGCCAAGCTGCTGACGCTGGTCACCGGCACCGTGTATCGCGAGCCCGGCCTGCTGGCGAAGATCGTCACCACGCTCGACGTGCTGTCGGGAGGGCGCGCCTGGCTCGGCATCGGCGCCGCCTGGAACGAGGAGGAGTCGCGCGGGCTCGGCCTGCCGTTCCCGCCGCTCGCCGAGCGGTTCGAACGGCTGGAGGAGACGATCCAGATCTGCCTGCGCATGTGGGCCGGCGACGATAAGCCGTACGAGGGCAGGCACTACCGGCTGGAACGGCCGCTCAACTCGCCGCAGGCGCTGTCGCGGCCGCATCCGCCGATCCTGATCGGCGGCGGCGGCGAGAAGAAGACGCTGCGCCTGGTGGCCCGCTACGCCCAGGCCTGCAACCTGTTCCCGAGCCCCGACCTGGCCAGGAAGCTCGACGTGCTGCGGGCCCACTGCGAGGCCGAGGGACGCGACTACGACGAGATCACCAAGACCGTCTACTACGTCTTCGACGTCGGGGAGAAGGGGGAGAACGTCCAGCGGATCGTCGACGACCTGGGCCGGTTCGCCGAACTCGGCTTCACCGAGGCGCTCGGCCAGGTCAAGAACGTGCACCGGCTGGACCCGTTGCGGACGATCGGCGAACGGGTCATCCCCGCGGTCGCCTCCCTGTGACGCGGCCGGCCGGGCTCTCCGGCATGACCGCTGCGCCGGTGGCACCGGCCGGGGTGAGAGCGCCGTTCCCGGTGCGCCGGCCGCCGAGCCGGGGTCGGCTCGGAATGCACTGAGGCGTTCGCGGCCTTCCGGGCTTCTCCGATTTGGCCGCCGCGCCGGGGGCGTCGGCTGGGGTGATGACGCTGTTCCCGGTGTGCCGGCCGTCGGCTTCGGCACGCAAGGTGATCAGGCGGGGTGGGCCCGGTAAGGAGCGGAGAGTGCTCCTCACCGGCTCACGGGGTTTACCGCCGAGCGGGTGTCCGCGCGTCGGCGGTGGCTCTCCTCCCGCTGGTCGTGTCGTTCGCCGGTTCCGCGCATGGCGCGTACGGCGAGCGCCAGCGTCGTGCCGTACACCACGTGCGCCACGGCCATGACGACCGGACGGCCGGGCGCGGGATCGCGCGAGGCGGGCGGCAGGATGTTCAGGGCGGGCACCCAGCCCTCATAGGCGGCGAGCCAGATCAGCAGGGCGTAGCCCACCCCGAGGGGGACCCCGGACCGCCGCCCGCGGGTGAGCAGCGCGAACGCCGCGCCGCTGGCGGCTCCGAACCCCAGGTGAGCGGCGGCGCCGAGGACCTTCTCCCCGCGTTTCGGCCGGTGCCGGTGGCCGGGCAGGGCAGCCCTCACGATGTGCTTGGGCGGCTGGCCCGGCATGAGACCGGCCTTCTGCCCGGCCAGCATCACCGCGCTCATCGTCGCGGTGGACAGCGCTCCGGCGGCGGCGCCGCCTGCGAGTTGGCGGATCACGAGTTCTCCTCTCGGAGTGGCTGCCACAGACGTGGTGCGCTCCGCGGGGCCGGCGGCCGTCACGCGCGGGGTGGCGCGGCGGCCCGTACGGCTCGCCGCCCCGGATCGGCGCGTGGAAACGCATTTGCGTGCGTTGGCGGCGAACGGTCAGGCCGCGGCCGGCGAGAAAGACGTGGACCCCGACCCCGCGGCTCCGCCTGCGGCGGTCTCCCGCCGGGGCAGAGCGCGCAAGTGCCGCCATACCCCCTCGGCCGGGATCAAACGTGGCGTGTCCGCAGGGGCCAAGGGCTGTTCGGCGAGGAGCGGCTGCGGTGCCGCCGCGTGTCTTGCGCGCGATGAACGCGGGTGGAATCGCCGACGCCTCCCGGTGGGGCAGCTCAAGGCGGTCCGGCGTACGAGCGCCGGTGGGCGCGCGGAGGACGCAGACATCGGCAGGCCTGGAGACGGGCGAAGGCGCCACCGTCATGGCTGTCTTCTGAACTCGCCTTGACGTCCACCAGCGTAGCGTCGGTGTCAAGAGGAGGGTTATCGGCCCTGGTGCGGCCCTGACGACGCTGGCGCACGTCAGCGTCCGTCAGCGCACAACCGGGTATCGCGCGATATCGGTCGTCGGCCCTGCCGCCGCGGCTTCTGTCCTGCGTGATTCGGTGGTGACAGGCCGCAACGCCGGTGCGGTACGGCACGCGCGTGGTGGCGGCAGCACATTCTTCGAGGCGAGGCCAGGAGGCCCGGCATGGGGCACAATGTCGCGCAGAAATTGATCGCGGCCCACCTCCTGGCGGGCGACATGACCGCCGGGCGGGAGATCGCCCTGCGTATCGACCAGGCCCTCACCCAGGACGCGACCGGCACCCTGGTGATGCTCGAACTGGAAGCGCTCGGCCTGGACCGGGCCCGCACCGAGGTGTCGGTGCAGTACGTCGATCACAACCTGTTGCAGACCGACAGCAGGAACGCCGAAGACCACGCCTTTCTGCGCTCGGCCTGCCATCGATTCGGGCTGTGGTACTCCAAGCCGGGCAACGGCGTCTCCCACCCGACTCACATGCAGCGATTCGGCATCCCCGGCAAGACGCTCGCCGGCTCCGACAGCCATACGCCGGCGGCGGGCTCGCTGGGGATGCTGGCGATCGGTTTGGGCGGCATCGAGGTGGCGATGGCGATCGCCGGCGAACCGGTGTATCTGCGGATGCCCCACATCTGGGGCGTACGGCTGACCGGCGAGCTGCCGGCCTGGGTGAGCGCCAAGGACGTCATCCTCGAGATGCTCCGCCGGCACGGCGTCAAAGGCGGCGTGGATCGGATCATCGAATACCACGGCCCCGGGCTGGCGCATCTGACCGCCATGGACCGGCATGTGATCGCGAACATGGGGGCTGAACTCGGCGCGACCACCACGGTGTTCCCGGCCGACGATCAGGTCCGGGAGTTCCTGCGGGCAGAGCGGCGTGAGCATGACTTCGTCGAACTGCTCGCCGACCCGGATGCCACCTACGACGTGACCGACGAGATCGACCTGTCGAGTCTGGAGCCGCTGATCGCGCTGCCCAGCTCACCGGGGAACGTGGTCACGGTGCGTGAGGCAGCCGGTCGGCCCGTGGACCAGGTGGTGATCGGCTCGTCGGCCAACCCGGGGCTGCGCGATTTCGCCGTCGTCGCCGCCATCGTCTCCGGGCGGCAGGCGCATCCGAGGGTGTCGCTGGACGTCAACCCGAGCTCGCGGCAGATCCTGCAGGACTTGACGAAGATGGGCGCGACGTTCGCGCTGATCTCGGCCGGTGCGCGGCTGCACCAGTCCGGCTGCATGGGCTGCATCGGCATGGGTCAGGCGCCGGCCAACGGGCACAACAGCCTGCGCACCGTTCCTCGCAACTTTCCCGGCCGGTCCGGAACCCGCGAGGACTCGGTCTTTCTCTGTTCCCCCGAGAGCGCCGCCGCGGCCGCCCTCACCGGCCAGATCACCGACCCGCGCGACCTGCCGCACCTGCTCGGCATCGACTATCCGCGCCTCGAACTGCCCGCCGAGTCCAGCGTGAACACCGCCATGCTCGAACCGCCACCCGCGCCCGCCGAGCAGGTCGAACTGGTCAAGGGAGCCAACATCTCCTCGCTGCCCGGCTTCCCGCCGCTGCCCGACCGTGTGGAGGCGCCGGTCGCACTCAAGGTCGGCGACGACGTCTCCACCGACGAGATCCTGCCCGCCGGAGCGCACGTGTTGCCTTATCGCAGCAACATCCCCAAGCTGGCCGAGTTCACCTTCGCGCAGATCGATGAGAACTACGCGGGCAGGGCGCACGCCTGTCGCGACAGCGGGCACATCGTGGTCGGCGGTGCCAATTACGGACAGGGCTCCTCACGCGAACACGCCGTCATCGCCCCCCGCTATCTCGGTCTGCGCGTAGTCCTGGCGGTGTCCTTCGCCCGCATCCACTGGCAGAACCTGGCCAACTTCGGCGTGCTCGCGCTGGAGTTCGGCGACGCCGGCGACTATCACCGCGTCGAGCAGGGCGACATCCTCGTGCTGGAGGGCCTGCGGGACGCGATGGCCTCCGGCGGCACGGAGATCACGGTGCGCAACACCACCCGAGACCAGCTGTACTCCACCCGGCACCGGCTGTCCGAGCGGCAGAGGGCGATGGTGCTGGCCGGTGGGGTGATTCCCTGGATCCGGGGCGGGTCAGCCGCCGGTGGGTGACGGGCCCGGCGACAAGGCCGGCGACGGGCTCGGGGAGGCGGGTCCAGGCGGGCCGGGCGAGGGGCTGGGCGACGTGCCCGGCCAAGGGGAGTAGGTGCTCCGCCACGTTCCGGGCGGCAGGACCGGCACCTCGAGCCTGACCGTGCCCGCGTTCTGGAAGCGGAAGGTCACCGGGATCGTGCCGCCGCTGCCCAGCGGGCGGGTGAGCCCGGCGAGCAGCACCTGCGGGAGGGCCGTCCCGCCGACGTACTTCCCCCCGGGGATCTCCAGGCCGCCGGCCGGAAGGACGGCCTCCCGGAACAGGCCCCCGGCGTCCACCGAAACCAGGCGGTCGGCGCGGCCGCTCTCGTTGAGCAGCATCATGTACATCGGCATGTCGGTCCCCGGGGGAGCGGGCCGCAGCGAGCCGATGATGAAGGCGTTGCGCAGCAGCAGACCCGGCAGGTTCGCGTTGGCCCCCTCGTTCTGGGGGATCGTCTGGGTGTAGTAGTCCTGCTTGAGGTCGCCGCAGGCGGCGGTGACGGCAGTGGCCGCGACGCAGACGGCCGCAAGGATCCCACGCATGTCGCCCCCGGCTCGTTCGGTGAGCGTCTTTCGGGCTCGATACCCCCGTCAGGGGTCCCCTACCGTTCGGATACTGTGCGAGGCTCGGAAAAAGGAAGATCCCCAAGAGGCGGAGGAGACGCCATGCCGCAGCAGATCTCGCCGGAGAAAGCCGGGTTCGCGCCCGATCTGCCCGACCGGCTGGACGCCCTCGTACGGCGGGGCGGGGCCCCCACCCTGCACGGCGTCGTGGTGGCCCGGCACGGCCGCGTCGTCCTGGAGTGGTACGGCGGCGGCGAGGACTACGCGCTGAACACCCCGCTGGGCCACGTGGACTTCGGGCCGGACACGCTGCACGACATGCGCTCGGTCACCAAGAGCGTGGTGGCGCTGCTGTACGGCCTGGCGCTGGAGTCGGGCCTGGTGCCGGACCCCGGCGAGCCGATCCTGACGATCTTGCCCGAGTACGCCGACCTGGCGGCCGATCCCCGCCGGGCCGGGCTGACGATCAGGCACGCGCTGACGATGACACTCGGCCTGGAGTGGGACGAGAGCGCGCCCTACACCAGCCCCGCCAACAGCGAGATCGCCATGGACCTGGCGCCGGACAGCCGCCGCTACGTGCTGGAGCGCCCCTTCGTGGAGGAGCCGGGCGAGCGGTGGCGCTACTGCGGAGGAGCCACGACCCTCGTCGCCGCGGTCATCGAGAAGGGCACCGGCCTTCGCCTTGAGGAGTTCGCCCGCGCCGCGCTGTTCGAACCGCTCGGCGTGGGAGCGTTCAAGTGGCCCGCCGGCGCCGACGGCACGGCCCTGGCCGCCTCCGGCCTGCGCCTTACGCCGCGCGGCCTCGCCCGGATCGGGCAGGCGGTGCTGGACCGGGAGGTCGCCCCCGGCTGGATCGAGGAGATGCTGCGCCCGCGGGTGCCCGCCCGGCCGGGCGTCTCCTACGGATACATGTGGTACGTCGGCCCGGACGGGCGGGCGACGGCCAACGGCAACGGCGGCCAGCGGCTGTTCCTCCTGCCCGATCTCGGGGTCGTCGTGGCCGTCACCGCCGGCGACTACAACGGGGCCGGTCAGGACAGGGCGCCGACGGCCGTCCTGGAGGACGTGGTCCTCGCCGCGATCAGTTGAGGAGGGCGTCAGATGATCTTCATCACCGCGAAGTTCCGGGTGCTGCCGCAGTACGCCGACCAGTGGCCGCAGATCACCCGCGAGTTCACCGAGGCGACCCGCGCCGAGCCCGGCTGCCTGTGGTTCGACTGGTCGCGGAGCCTCGACGACCCGAACGAGTACGTGCTCGTGGAGGCGTTCCGGGACGACGAGGCGGGCGCGGCGCACGTGGCGTCGGAGCACTTCCAGGCGGCCCGGCGCACGCTTCCGCCCCACCTCGCCGAGACCCCGAGGATCGTCAACGTCACCATCCCGCAGGACGACTGGTCTCCGCTCGGCGAGATGGCCGTCCCCACCCAAGACTGAGGCATGACGATCAGGAAATCGGTGACCTTCCGCCGCCGCCTCGTGGAAGGGGTGGAGAGCCAGACGGGGGCGCACTCGCCACGGCTCTCGGGCTATCGGGCCGGTGATGAGTTCCCCGGCGGCGGCTGTCGCCTCTTCCGGAAGACCGCTGCTCGAGGCACGGCGCGCCGGCGGGGCGAGCAGGACGCTGTACCGGTCGCTCACGAACACCGACGCCGATGCCCCCGGCAACCCGGTGCCGGGGTGCCGAGGGCAGCGCGATCGGTCAGTAGCCGAGGTCGCCGAGGTCGGGCTGCTGCCAGCCGCCCTGCGGCACGTCGCCCCGGTACGGCCCGCTCACGACCGGGGGCACGAAGGTCTCCTTGATCGTGCGGGCGTTGACCCAGCGGATCAGGTTGAAGATCGAGCCGGCCTTGTCGTTGGTGCCCGAGGCGCGGGCCCCGCCGAACGGCTGCTGCCCGACGACCGCGCCGGTCGGCTTGTCGTTGACGTAGAAGTTGCCCGCCGCGAAGCGCAGGCGCTCGGTGGCGTCCTCGATCGCGTACCGGTCCCGGGCGATGACCGACCCGGTCAGCGCGTACGGCGCGACGCTCTCCATCTGGTCGAGCACGGCGTCGTAGGCGGCGTCGTCGTAGACGTGGACGGCGAGGATCGGGCCGAAGTACTCCTTCGCGAAGACCTCGTCGGCGGGGTCGGCGCACTCCAGCACGGTCGGCCGGACGAAGTAGCCGGTCGAGTCGTCGTAGGAGCCGGTGAGCACCGAGATCGAGTCCACCGACCGCGCCCGGTCGATCGCCTCCTTGTGCTTGGCGAAGGCCCGCGCGTCGATGACCGCGCCCATGAACGTGGACAGGTCGCCCGACACGTCGCCCACGGTGAGCGACTCGGCCGCCGACACGAAGTCGTCGCGCATCCGGGTCCACAGCGAGCGCGGCACGTACGCCCGGGAGGCGGCCGAGCACTTCTGGCCCTGGTATTCGAACGCGCCCCGCAGCAGCGCGGTCGACAGCACGGCGGTGTCCGCGGACGGGTGGGCGAGGACGAAGTCCTTGCCGCCGGTCTCGCCGACGAGCCGCGGGTAGCCGCGGTAGCCGGAGATGTTCTCCCCGACCGCGCGCCACAGGTGCTGGAACGTGGCGGTCGAGCCGGTGAAGTGGATCCCGGCCAGCTCGGGGTGGGGAACGGCGACCTCGGAGACGGCGGCGCCGTTGCCGGTGACCATGTTGATCACACCGGGCGGCAGCCCGGCCGCCTCCAGCAGCCGCATGGTGAAGTGCGCGGCGAACTGCTGCGTCGGCGACGGCTTCCACACCACGACGTTGCCCATCAGCGCCGCCGACGCCGGCAGGTTGGCCGCGATGGAGGTGAAGTTGAACGGCGTGATCGCCAGGACGAAGCCCTCGAGCGGGCGATATTCCATGCGGTTCCACACACCCGGCGACGACACCGGCTGCTCGGCGAGCAGCCGCCGGGCGTAGGCCACGTTGAACCGGAAGAAGTCGATCAGCTCGCACGCCGCGTCGATCTCGGCCTGCTGCGCCGACTTCGACTGGCCGAGGATCGTGGCCGCGTTGAGCGTGGCCCGCCACGGGCCGCTGAGCAGCTCGGCGGCGCTCAGGAACACCGCGGCGCGCTCCTCGAACGGCAGCGCCCGCCAGCGCGGCGCGGCCTCCAGCGCCGCGTCGATCGCCGCCCGCACGTCCGCGGCGGTGGCGTCGGCCGTACGGCCGAGCACGGCGGCGTGGTTGTGCGGCTGCACGACGTCGATCGGGGCGCCGCCGGCCATGCGCCGCTCGCCGCCGATCGTCATCGTCAGGTCGAGGGACGTGCCGGACAGCTCCTTGATCCGGGTCTCCAGGGCCGCGCGCTCGGCGCTGCCCGGCCCGTACGCGTGCACCGGCTCGTTCGCCGGCGCCGGGACCTCGGTGATCGCATCCATCATTTACCCCTCAGAGCGCGTAGGAAGAAGGCGACGTTGGCCGGGCGCTCGGCGAGGCGGCGCATGAAGTAGCCGTACCAGTCGTCGCCGTAGGGGACGTAGACCCGCACCCGCGACCCGGCCGCGGCCAGCGCCGCCTGCTTGTCGGCGCGGATGCCGTAAAGCATCTGGAACTCGTAGTCGCCGGCGCCGCGCCCGGCGCTCGCCGCGAGCGACTCGGCGATCGCGATCAGCCGGTCGTCGTGCGTGGCCACCATCGGGTAGCCCGTGCCGTTCATGAGCACCTTCAGGCACCGCACGTACGCGCGGTCGACCTCGGCCTTGCTCTGCCAGGCCACCGAGGCGGGCTCGGCGTAGGCGCCCTTGACCAGCCGCACCCGCGACCCGGCGAGGTCACGGCAGTCGGCCTCGCTGCGGAACAGGTACGCCTGGATGGCCACGCCCGTCTCCGGGAAGTCCTCCCGCAGCGCGCGCAGCGTGCCGAGCGTCGCGTCGACGGTGGTGTGGTCCTCCATGTCGAGGGTGACCATGGCGCCGCACTCGCGCGCCGCCGCGCAGATCTGCCGCGCGTTCTCCAGGGCCATGCCCGGGTCGAGGGCCTGGCCGACGGCCGACAGCTTGACCGACACCTCGGCCCGGTCGCCGAGGCCGAGCGGCCGCAGCTCCTCCAGCAGCGAGACGTACGCCTTGGCGGTGGCGACGGCGGTCCCGGGATCCCGGACCTCCTCGCCCAGGTGGTCGATCGTGACGGACAGCCCCGAGCCTGTCAGGCGGCGCGTCGCGGCGACGGCGTCCGCGCCGGACTCCCCGGCCACGAAGCGGTCGACGACCTTGCGCGTGATTGGGAGCCCCGACACGACCCGGCGGGCGCGCGGGCTGCGCGAGGCCGCGAGAAGCAGGGAACCGAGCATGGCCTCAGGCTAAATCCGCACGTCACGGTAGTTCCACGGACATCCGCCACAGCATTTTTCGACAAATGTACAAGAATGTCAGCATGCAAGACATCGTCGATGAGATCTCCCGCCTGCTCGACGCCTCCGTGACGCTGGAGGACCGCTCGTTCAATCTGCTGGCGTACGGCGCGCAGAGCGGGGACATCGACCGCGTGCGGCAGGAGTCGATCCTGCGCAGGCACGCCTCCGACGAGGTGCGCGCGCACTTCGAGGCGTACGGCATCGCCACCGCGACGGGCCCGGTGCGCATCCCCGGGCTGCCCGGCCTGCTCGGCCGCGTGTGCGTGCCGCTGCGGCATGGCGGGGTGACCTACGGCTACCTGTGGGCGCTCGAATCCGGCGCGCTCACCGACGAACGCCTGGCCTCCGTCGCCCCGCTGGTCGCCCGGGCGGCCGCGCTGCTGGCGAACCAGGCCCGGGGGCGGCACGCCCCGCTGCGGCAGTTCTTCTCCGCCGACCCCGCGGTCCGGGCCGCCGCGGGCGTCGAGATCGAGGGACCGGTGACGGCGGTGGCCGTCCGGACACCGGCGGAGGTCGCCGCGCCGCCGCGCACGCTGCCGCGCGGCGTGCTGGCCGATCCGGACATGACCGAGACCGTGGACGCGCCGCTCCTCGCGGTGCTCGCGCCCGCCGCGCAGGCCGGGCACGTCGCCCGCCTCCTGCACCGCCTGTACGGCATGGCCGCCGGAGTAGGCGGCCCCCGCGACGACCCGGGGGAGGCGTGGCAGAGCTGGCGGGAGGCGCTGCTGGCGCTGCGGGTGGCCGAGCACGTCGAGCGGCACACCCCGATCGCCGACTGGAGCACGCTCGGCGTCTACCGGCTGCTGGCCCGGCTGTCCCCGCGCGACCTGGCCGACCTCGCCGCCGAGTCGGCCGCGCTCACGCCCGGGATCGCGGCGAGCGTGGAGGCCTACCTCGACCACGCCGGGCAGGTCCAGGAGACGGCGGCGGCGCTGGGCGTGCACCGGCAGACGCTGTATTACCGCCTGGGCAAGGCCGAGCACCTCACCGGGCTGGACCTCGCCGACGGGGAGGACCGCCTGCTGCTCCACCTGTCGCTGAAGGCGGCGGCCCTCCTCGGGCACTCGTGACGGACTGAGCATCCGGTGGCAGTGGACCCGCAGCTCGTGCCGGTGACGTGAGGCGAGCTCGCCGAACACGGCCTCGTCGCCCGGCCGGACGGCCTCCGCGACGGGATCGGCGTGGGCTTCCCCCGCCGCGCCGTGCCGTTCGCTCACACCCGCCCCACGTCTCCGTCGTGCACCGAGATCATCGGGAAGGCTGCTGCGCCGGCGCCCGGTAGACCCGCACCCAGTCGACGTACACCGCGCCGCCGGAGCCGTCGTTGCGCAGCGCCAGGCTCATCCCCTGAGCCCGGGGGACGTACGGGCCGGTGTAGTTCCACACCTGCCTGCCGTCCAGCCAGAAGGTCACCCGGCCGGGCAGCCAGTCGACGGTGATCGTGTGCCACTGCGTGAAGTCGGCCGCCAGCACGGCCCGGGCCGTTTCCCGGCCCTGCCGTACGGACAGCTCCGCGCGCCGCCCGCCGGCGTCGCCGAGCGCCGCCACGCCGATCGCCGCGTCCTGCGTGCCCGTGTCGTTCCTCTCCTCGGATCGCGGAGCGCCGTGCCAGGGGTCGCCGTACTCCGCGCCGTCGTCGCGGAACCGCCCATGGCGGGAGTCCCCGTACCGCGAGTCGCCGTAGCGGGGGTCGGCGTAGCCGGAGTCGCCGTACCGGGAGTCACTGTACGGGGAGTCTCCGTAACGGGAGTCACCGTAGCGGGGGTCGGCGTAACCGGCGTCGTCATATCGGGACTCGCCGTACCGAGGCTCCCCGTACCGAGGCTCTCCGTAACGGGACTCGCCGTATGTGGACTCCTCGTAGCGGGGCTCGTCGTAGCGGACGGTCTCGTATCCGCCGGCGCCCTGCTCGCCGGACCGCAGCAGTGCCACGGGCAGCGCGCCCCCGTCGGCCCGCAGGCGGATCTCCCATCGGCCGTACCGCTGCACCGACGTCCCGGACAGGTCCGCGACGTCGCCCCCGGTGAGGCGCAGCGCCTCGCCGCCGAAGTCCTCGGCCACGGCCGGGCTGCCCCAGCCGCCCGCGGTCGCGCCGGACGGCCGCGGGGACGGCGTACGCGGCGTCGTGCGGGACAGGGTAGAGGGCTCCTGCCGGGTGCCGCCCGTGCCCGCGGGGGTCGCCGCGGCGGGCTCGCGCTCCTGCCGGGGCACGTCCTCCGGCTGGATGACGCGCACCGAGACCGGCTCATCGGCCGAGCGTGCGAGCTGCAGCGGGGGCTCGGTCTTCGCCGCACCGGAGGGCGTCGCCCGCGGGCCGGGCGACAGGCCGGGGGAGGGGACGGACGAAGGACGGGGAGAGGGACGCGGATTGGCCGGGAGGTCGCCGATCTTCTCGGCGACCGCGTCGTCGGCGCTCTCCGCGGTCTCCCGCGTGCCCTCCTCGCCCTTGCGGCCGGCGGCGCCGTCCCCGTCGGACGCGGCGGCCGCCGTGGCGGTCTGCGTCGCGTCGAGCCCCGCCGCGTTCGCGTTGCCCGACGACCGGCCGGACGAGCCGGGGGAGGACGCCGCCTCCTGTGTGGTGGACTCGCCCCCGGCGTTGAACACCTTCGTGGATTCTTCGCTCGAACAGGCGGTGGCGGCGGCGATGAGCACCGCCGCCGCCACCGCTAATCCAGGCCCATGACGTGACATAAGTCCGAGTTAATCACAGGATTTCACTCGGATAACTGGTTGCATTTGGTAATACCGCTTGCCTTTTATGCGCACGTCTTCTCGTATACGCGCAGCAGTTCCATGCTGATTCGCTCGACCGAATAGCGGGAACGGGCGCGGTCGGCCGCCGCGTAGCCGATGGCCGTGCGCAGGGTGGCGTCGCCGAGCAGGCGGCGGATCCGGTGCGCGATCTCCAGCGGGCGGTCCGGCCGGGCCAGGAATCCGGTCACGCCGTCCACCACCGAGTCGAGGTGCGCCCCGGTCGCCGAGGCGATGACCGGAATGCCGCAGGCCATGGCCTCCAGCGCCGCGGTGCCCGTGGGGACGGTCGGCTGCAGCGACAGCACCAGGTCGGCGCTGCGCATGAGCTTGGGCATCGCGGTGTGCGGGACCATGCCGAGCATCTCCACGCGGTCGGCCACGCCGTGCTCCCCGGCGAGGGCGCGCAGCCGCTCGACGCTCTGGTCGTCGCCGCCGGCGATCACGAGTTCGGCGTCGGGAACGGCCCGCAGCGCGTGCACGGCGTAGTCGGCGCCCACGTGCCCCACGTGCAGGAGCCGGGGCAGCTCGCCCCGGGGGAAGGCGGGGCCCTGCCGCCGGAAGCGCTCGATGTCCACACCGTGCGGGACGACCGAGATGTTGCGGCGGGGGACGCCCATCCGGATCAGCTCCGACTCCTCGTCGGCGCAGGCGGCGATGACCGCCCTGGCCCGGCGGCCGATCGCGCACTCCAGCCGCCGCACCGGCGCGGCGCTCAGGGCGTCGCCGTAGTGGCTGTGGAAGGTCTGGGTGACCGGCACGTCCAGGCCCTCGGACCCGGCGATGGCGGCCAGGCCGCTGGACCACGAGTACGCGTGGATGATGTCCGGGCGCTGCTCCCGCCACCTGCGCCGCAGGCCGTCGCTGAAGTCCGGGATGTACGGCAGGAGATCGCTTTCCGACAGCTCCATGTCGGGTCCGGCGGGCACGTGCTCGACGCCGTCCCCCGTGACCCTCGACCGGGTGTAGACGGTGACCCGATGCCCCCGGCCCAGCTCACGGGCGATGGCGGGAGTGTCGGGAGTCAGCTCGTGGGCGGAGACGATCGCGATATCCATGGCACACCTCGAGACATAAAGGCCTCTGTGAAAGGGTGTGCCTGCGTCCTAGGCACGATCTGTGATGATGTTTACCTTACTCTGATTCGCGCTAAACGCCCAATCGGGAAAAATCATCTGCTGTGCCGCGGGTCGCGCCGCCGTCGCCCGCACCCCGGCGCGGCGGCCCTCCTCCCGCCGGATGTCACATAATCGCAGTTCAGAGGCCTAC
This sequence comes from Microbispora rosea subsp. aerata, assembly GCF_014647835.1. Classification (GTDB taxonomy): domain Bacteria; phylum Actinomycetota; class Actinomycetes; order Streptosporangiales; family Streptosporangiaceae; genus Microbispora; species Microbispora aerata. The sequence goes on along the minus strand of NZ_BMPY01000002.1, from coordinate 27,565 downwards.
CGGCCAGGGCCGCTCGTAGCCGCGCGCCACCGGCCGGCTCACGCGATCGCCTCCCGGAGCGCACGCGGTCGCCGTACGGGCGGCGCACGCGTCAGCGGGAGCGGCGCAGCGTGAGAAGGGTGATCTCGTCGATGGCGTGGCCCGCGCAGAAGGCCCGGTGATCCTGCTCGATGGCCTTGACGACCGCGTCCGGCGGCTGCCCGGCGCAGCGGGCGAGGGCCTCGGCGAGCCGCTGCTCGCCGTAGTTGTCGCCCGCGGGGCTCTGCGCGCCGACCAGGCCGTCGCTGTACAGCACCAGCGCCTCGCCGGCCGACAGCGTGAGCTCCTCGGTCGCGGGCACCGACCCCTCCTCGAAGCCCAGCGGGACGCCGCCCCCCTCGGAGAACCGGACCCCGCCGCCGGGCCGGATCAGCGCGGCGGGATGGTGGCCCGCGCAGGCGAGCCGCACCCTGCGGCCCCGGACGAAGCCCGCGGCGGCCATCACGAACAGGCCGGTGCGCTGCGCGACGAGCGCGTCGCTGACCTTCCGCAGGGCCTGCCCCGGGTCGTCCTCCCACACGCTCAGCACGCGCAGGCCGTTGCGGACCATGGCGGTGACGGCCGCCGCCTCCTCGCCGCGCCCCGCCGCGCTGCCGATCATGAAGCCCCATCCGTTCTTGGTGGGGAACACGTCGTAGAACTCTCCGCCGATGGCGCGCATGCCGGAGCCGGGGTGGTAGGCGGCGGCGATCTCGAAACCGGGGACGTCGGGCAGCGTGCGGGGCAGGACGCCGGTCTGCAGGGTGTCGGCGGCCTGCGCCCGGCGCTGGAACCCCTGCTGGGCCCGCATCGCCAGGCCGAGATGCAGGCCGATCTCCTCCATCACGCCCAGGTCGGCCAGGCCGAACGGCGGCCTGTCGCACAGCCGCACCAGCGTCAGCACGCCGAGCACCTCGCCGCCGGTGCGGATGGGCACGCTCAGCAGCGAGCCGGCGCGCATCGCCTGAAGCACGTCGCCGCCGAGCAGAGAGTCGTCGGTCAGCATCTCGTGGACGACGCCGCTCTGCGTGGTCAGCACCTGCTCCACCACCGGCGTCCGCGCGGGCGGGGTCTCCTCGACCGTCCGCCGCAGCCGCCCGACCGGCTGGTCGCCCGGCCCGACGACGACCGCGCGCACCAGTCCGCCGTCGCGGGAGACGTCCGCGATCACCCAGTCGGCCGTCTCCGTCGCCAGCAGCCGGGCCGCCCGCAGCAGGGCGACCGGCTCGCGCAGGCTCTCCTCCTCCAGCAGCAGCCCGGTCAAACGCGACAGCAGCTCGTGCCGTCTGGCCGTCGCCAGGACCGCCGCGTCGTCGGCGGCGCCCACCCGTACGGCGGGCTCGGGTAGCTGGACCTCGGTCGGAAGCACGACCGCCGCGATCATCTCCTGCGGCTCGCCGGGCATGCGCAGGCGGCTCAGCACCAGCCGTACGGTGTGGGCCCGGCCCTGGTGGGCCAGCCGGGTCTGGAAGGAGACGCTGTCGTCGCCGCGGAGGACGGCGGCGAAGTGCTGCCGGAACGCGGCGCGGCCGGTCACGTCGACGAGCAGCGGGAAGGCGCGCCCGATCAGGTAGCCGGCGGGGCTGCCGAGCAGGCGGGTGGTCTCGTTGTTGAGACGGCGCACCGTGCCGCCCGTGTCCATGACGATCACGGGGATCGGCAGCGCGCGGAACACCTGGCGCAGCAGTTTCTGCTCGCGCCGGCTGCCGCCGTCCCTGCGCCTGCGGCCGCGCACCAGCTCGCCGAGGGCGTTGTGGAGCAGCTCCTCGGCGGCGTCCAGCTCCCGCAGCATCGCGCCCGGATCGGGGTTTTCCCGCAGGGTGGCGATGCGGTCGGCGAGGCCGCTCAGCGCGCGTTCGAGCTCGGCGATGTCGGGCAAGCGGCCCCCTCTCTCGATGTAGACGGTACGCCACACCCCGGGTCTAATCGATCCAGTCCGGATTAATTCGAAAACTATGGGAATGGTCTTTCTACCATGCGGACGACACCCATTCTCGCGCGTGACCTCGCGGCTTTGGGCCGGGTGACGGAGGGCACGTCGGCCGAGAGCGTCCTGCGCGGCATCACCGAGGCGGTGGCGCGCGGCGTCCCCGGGTGCGCCGGCGGCACGGCCGAGCTGTGGATGGAGGAGCGGGTGCTGCTCGCCGCCTCCCACAGCGCGCTCACCGTGCTGATCGACCGGGAGCGCGACCTGCGCGAGGGGCCGTCGCGGGAGGCCCTGTCCACCGGGCGCCCGGTGACCGTTCCCGACGTGATGCGCGAGTCGCGCTGGTCCCGCTACGCCGCCACCGCCGTGCGCCACGGGGTGCGCTCGGTCCTCGTCGTGCCGATCGCCGTGGACGGCGCCGTCGTGATCATCGGCCTGTACGGCGTGCGCCCCGGTGTGTTCACCTCGGAGGGCGCGCTCATGGCCCTGCTGCGCGAGCAGGTCACCGTGGCCTTGGCCAACATCTGGGACTTCGACGACGTCCTGACCGGCGCCGCGCAGATGCAGGAGGCGCTGGCGGGCCGGTCGGTGATCGACCAGGCCAAGGGCATCATCATGTCGAAGAGCGGCTGCTCGGCCGAGGAGGCGTTCGAGGAGCTCAGGCGCGTGTCGCAGCGCCACCAGGTGAAGGTGGCCGATCTGGCCAGGCTCCTGGTCACCGAGCATCAGCACAGGCACGGCGGCGCGCCCCCGGCCTGAGCGGGCCCTCGCGAACGCCCGGCCGTACTTCCGCGTACTCCACGGACTCCGCGCAAGACCCGAGGCGAACCCCGTGTGAACCATCGCATCACGCGACCACCGTGTCCGTACGCGCGCGGCGTGGGCCGGGCGTACGCGCGGCGTGAGCCGATGAGGGGCCGGGCTCAGGCGGCGAACGCGGCCAGGGCCTCGTCGAGGGTGTCGAACAGGGGCAGCCGCTCCGACAGCCCGGTCACCCACATCACCTTGGAGTTCGGGTACCGCACGGAGACCAGCGCGAAGTTGCCGCCGGCCGTCGTCGAGCGCTGCCAGTGGTGCACGATCAGCCCCAGCGCCCGGGAGTCCATGAACGCGACGCCGCCCAGGTCGAGGATCATGTCGGGGCCGTGGTCGTCCGCCGCGGCGTCCAGATAGTCCGAGAATTGCTCACGCGTCGTGGCGTCGAGGACGCCGTTCACGCGGATCACCACGATGTCCCCCGCCATGCCGGACGACAGGGACAGCAGTCCGTTGTCAGACACCTCGCGCCTCCTCTGCGGCAACAGTACTGTGCCGAAGGGATGGTGATACTCCCGAATTTTGGGCAATATGCTGAGGAAGAGGTCCAGCAGAGGGCCTCGTCTCGAGACTGTAGCGAGGCGTGCCTTCTGCGTGGTGGACCCCCAGCGCGCCGGCGCCCTCGCGAGAAACCCACGAGGGGACTGCGCAGATGGCTGCCGAGGTCCGTGCGGAGACCGCCAGCAATCCGACCGCCGAAGAGCTCCTGGCCGAGCTGATCCGGGACGGACTGCCCGAGGAGCGGCGGGAACGCCTCCGCGAGAAGATCGTCGAAATGCACCGCCCGATGGCGAGGGACATCGCCCGGCGGTACCTCAACCGCGGCGAGCCGATGGAGGATCTTCTCCAGGCCGCGTACGTCGGCCTCATGAAGGCCGTCAACGGCTTCGACCCCGCCCTCGGCCACAGCTTCCGCGGGTACGCCATGGTCACCATGACGGGGGAGGTCAAGCGGCACTTCCGGGACCGCACCTGGGCCGTGCGGGTGCCCCGCCTCTACCAGGAGCGCCGGGCCGAGCTCAACCGGCACGTGGCCGACATGACCCAGGAGCTGGGCCGGTTCCCCACCGTGGCCGAGCTCGCCGGGAAGATGGGCCTGTCCGAGGAGGACATGCTCCTCACGATGGACGCCTCCGCGGCGTACAGCACCCTTTCCCTCGACGCGCCGATCGGCGCCGCGGGCGACGCCGCCTCCCTCGGCGACGTGATCCCCGAAGCGGACGACGCGCTGGACACGCTGGTGGACACCGAGGCGCTGAAGCCCCTGATCGACGTTCTCCCCGAGCGGGAGAAGAACATCCTCCTGCTGCGTTTCTACGGCAACCTGACCCAGGCCGAGATCGCGGCGGAGTTCGGCATATCGCAGATGCACGTCTCGAGGATCCTCCGCAAGACCCTCGACCAGCTCCGGGCGGAGCTGATCGGTGTCCCGTAGGTCGCCCCGCCGGCCGCGGCCGGCCGTACGGCGCCGCGCCGCGTCGCCGCCCGGCCCGCGCGGGCTCCGCGCCTGCCCGGGATCTCCGCGTGGTTCGCGGCCGCCCCGCGGCGCGTCCATCCGGCCGGTCCCGGCCACGGGGAAGATCCACGGGAGCGGGGCGGGAGGACGCGACGACGCCCGCGAGGACGTCTGCGCCCGCGCGGGGTCGCGGGGTGTCTTCGACCTGCCCACGGCCCATGGATCTTGAGACGATCAGATTTCCGGCGGGAGGCGTATATCGGGTGAAAGACGACGGCGTTCCCGCGCACGTCACCAGGGCGGCGAGGGAACGCGCCTTCTCCTTAGCCGAACTGCCCGATCTGCGGGAGTTCGCCGCCGCTGAGGCGCTGCTGCGCGGCATGCGGGAGGAGGCCGTCGGCGACTTCCTCGTCGCGCTCAACGAGGTCGCCACCAACGCGGTCACCCACGGGTCGATCAAGGCGCGGCTGGGCATCCGGCGGGAGGGGCCGGATCTCGTGGTCGCCGTCCACGACGACGGCCGGGACTGGCGTTTCGAGGGCGAGCCGGGCCACGACCCGCCCCCGGAGAACGCGACGAGCGGCATGGGGCTGTGGGTGGCGCGGCTGCTCAGCGACGACCTCCACGTCACCACCGGCCCCGGGGGGACCACGGTGACGATGCGTTTCCTCCTCGAGTAGGGGTAGGGGACACCCATGGCTGTCCCACGGATTCTGATCGTCGGCGGCGGATACGTCGGCATGTACACGGCACTCCGCCTGCAGCGCGGGCTCCGTCGCGGCGAGGCGCTCGTGACCGTCGCGGATCTCGACTCCTACATGACCTATCAGCCCTTCCTCCCGGAGGCGGCCGCGGGGAACATCGAGGCGCGGCACGTCGTCGTCCCCCTCAGGCGGGTGCTGAACAGGTGCCAGATCCTCAGCGGGCGGGTCACCCAGGTGCGGCTGGGCGACCGGAAGGCCGAGTTCACCCCGCACGAGGGACCCGACCTCACCATCGGCTACGACTACCTGGTCATGGCGCCGGGATCGATCTCGCGGCTGCTGCCGGTGCCCGGCCTGGCCGAGCACGGCATCGGCTTCAAGACCATCGAAGAGGCCATCGCCCTGCGCAACCACGTGCTCGGCCGCCTCGACATCGCGGCGTCGACGCCCGACCCGGAGGTCCGCCGCCGCGCCCTGACCTTCGTGTTCGTCGGCGGCGGCTACGCCGGGGTGGAGGCCCTGGCCGAGCTGGAAGACATGGCCTCCGGCGCGCTCAAGTACTTCGCCGGGCTCAGCCGCGAGGACATGCGCTGGGTGCTGGTGGAGGCCACCGACCGCATCCTGCCCGAGGTCGGCCCGGACATGGGCAAGTGGACCGCCCAGCAGCTGCGCGAGCGGGGCATCGAGATCCGCATGAACACGCTGCTGAAGTCCGCGGAGGGCTGCCACATCGTGCTGAGCGACGGCGACGAGTTCGACGCCGACACCCTCGTCTGGACGGCGGGCGTCAAGCCGAACCCGCTGGTCGCCGCGGGCGACCTGCCCCTGGACAAACGGGGCAGGGTCAAAGTCGATCCATACCTGCGCGTCCACGGCACCGACTTCGCGTTCGCCGCGGGCGACTGCGCCGCCGTGCCCGACCTCACCCGGCCGGGTGAGTTCTGCCCGCCCAACGCCCAGCACGCCGTACGGCAGGCCAGGCGGCTGGCCGGCAACCTGCTGGCGGCGATGCGGGGGCAGGCCCAGCGGCCGTACCGGCACAAGTACGCCGGGTCGGTGGCGAGCCTCGGGCTCTACAAGGGGGTCGCGCAGGTCTACGGCCGGGAGCTTCGCGGGTTCCCCGCCTGGTTCATGCACCGCACCTATCACCTGACGCGGATGCCGACCTTCAACAAGAAGACCCGGATTCTTATGGACTGGACGCTCGGGCTGTTCTTCCCCCGGGAGATCGTCTCGCTCGGCGCCATCGAGGAGCCGCGCAAGGAGTTCACCCTGTCCGCGCGCTCGTGATCCCGTGAGCCGCGGCTGTGGTGCCGCATGTGCGGGGGCGCCGCGTGCGCTGTCGTGCCGGGTGCGCCGGGTGTGCTGCGGTGCCGAGTGCGCCGCATGTGCTGGGGCCGCGTGCGCTGTCGTGCCGGGTGTGACGCGGTGCCGCGCGACCCCGGGGAGATCACGCGGCACCGGTCGCTACGCTCCCGCGGGGGCGTCGTCGCCGGTCAGCGCGCCGGCGAACTGGGCCGAGTAGAGCCGGTGGTAGGCGCCCCGGGCGGCGAGCAGCTCGTCGTGGGTGCCGTGCTCGACGATGCGCCCCGCCTCCATCACCAAGATGAGGTCGGCGTCGCGGATGGTGGACAGCCGGTGGGCGATGACGAAGCTCGTCCTGTCGCTGCGCAGCGCCGCCATCGCGTGCTGCACCAGGACCTCGGTGCGGGTGTCGACCGAGCTGGTCGCCTCGTCCAGGATGAGCAGGGACGGGTTGGCGAGGAAGGCCCGGGCGATGGTGATCAGCTGCTTCTCGCCCGCGCTGACGTTGCCGCCCTCCTCGTCGATCACCGTGTCGTACCCGTCCGGCAGGGTGCGGACGAACCGGTCGACGTACGCCGCCCGCGCCGCCGCCTGGATCTCCTCCTCGGTCGCCCGCGGGTTGCCGTAGGCGATGTTGTCGCGGATCGTCCCGCCGAACAGCCAGGTGTCCTGGAGCACCATGCCGATCTGGGAGCGCAGGTCCTCGCGGCGCATCGCCGTGATGTCGACGCCGTCGAGCGTGATGCGGCCCGCGTCCAGCTCGTAGAAACGCATGATCAGGTTGACCAGCGTGGTCTTCCCCGCGCCGGTCGGGCCGACGATCGCGACCGTGTGCCCCGGCTCGGCCACCAGCGACAGGTCTTCGATGAGGGGCTTTTCCGGGTCGTACCGGAACGACACGTGCTCGAACTCGACGCGCCCCCGCCGGGTGGAGGGCCGCACCGGGTCGGCGGGGTCGGGCTCCTGCTCCTCGGCGTCGAGCAGCTCGAAGACCCGCTCGGCGGAGGCCACCCCCGACTGCAGCAGGTTGGCCATCGAGGCGACCTGCGTCAGCGGCTGGGTGAACTGCCGGGAATACTGGATGAACGCCTGCACGTCGCCCAGGCTCATCGACCCGCTCGCCACCCGTACGGCGCCGACGACCGCGATGGCGACGTAGTTGAGGTTCCCGATGAACATCATCGCCGGCATGATGATCCCGGAGATGAACTGGGCGCCGAAGCTCGCCTTGTAAAGATCCTCGTTCCGCTGCCGGAACACCTCCTCGACCTCCGGGCCCCGCCCGAAGACCTTCACCAGCTCGTGACCGGTGAACGCCTCCTCGACGTGGGCGTTCAACGTGCCGGTGTGGGCCCACTGCGCGACGAACTGCTTCTGCGAGCGCTTGGCGATCTGCCCGGTGACGATCATCGTGACCGGGATCGTCACCAGCGCGATCGCCGCGAGCAGCGGGGAGATCACGAACATCATGACCACCACGCCGATCACGGTCAGCAACGAGCTGAGGAGCTGGCTCAGCGTCTGCTGCAGCGTCTGGGACACGTTGTCGATGTCGTTGGTGACCCGGCTGAGCAGCTCGCCGCGCGGCTGGCCGTCGAAGAACTTCAGCGGCAGCCGGTTCAGCTTGTCCTCCACGTCCGCGCGCAGCCGGAAGACCGTGCGCTGCGTCACGTCGTTGAGCAGGTAGCCCTGCAGCCACATGAACAGCGACGCCGCGAGGTAGAGCACCAGGACCCAGCCCAGGACCGTGGCGAGCGCGCCGAAGTCGATGCCGTGACCGGGGACGACGTCCATCCCCGCGACCATGTCGGCGAAGTCGTCGTGGCCCGAGGCGCGCAGCGCCCGCACGGCCTCTTCCTTGGTCATCCCCTCGGGGAGCCGCCCGCCGATGACACCGCTGAAGATCACGTCGGTCGCGCGGCCGAGCAGCTTCGGCCCGACGACGGAGAAGACCACGCTGATCACGGCGAGCGCGATCACCGCCACGATCCTCGGCCGCTCCGGGCTCAGCCGCCGCACCAGCCGCCGGGCGGAGGGGCCGAAGTTCATCGACTTCTCCACCGGCATCTGACCGCCGAAGGGGCCGAAACCGCCGCCCCCGGGCCGGGGCCGTACGGGTGCCGTGGGCCGGTCGCTCATACCGCACTCCCCGTGGTCAGCTGGGACTCGACGATCTCGACGTACGTCGGGCAGGAGCCGAGCAGCTCGTCATGGGTGCCGATGCCGGCGACGACGCCGTCGTCCAGGACGACGATCTGGTCGGCGTCGGCGATCGTGGAGACCCGCTGGGCGACGATCACCACGGCGGCGTCGGCCGTGTACGGGCGCAGCGCGGCGCGCAGCCGGGCGTCGGTGGCCAGGTCGAGCGCCGAGAACGAGTCGTCGAACAGGTAGATCTCCGGCTTGGCGACCAGCGCGCGGGCGATGGACAGCCGCTGCCGCTGCCCGCCGGACACGTTCGTGCCGCCCTGGGAGATCGGCGCCTGCAGGCCCTCGGGCATCGCCTCGACGAAGTCGCGGGCCTGGGCGACCTCCAGCGCCTCCCACAGCTCCTCGTCGGTGGCGTCCGGGTTGCCGTACCGCAGGTTGCTCGCGACCGTGCCGCTGAACAGGTACGGCTTCTGCGGCACCAGGCCGATGCGCGTCCAGAGCATCCGGGGATCGAGGTCGCGTACGTCGACCCCGTCGATCAGCACGGAGCCGGACGTGGCGTCGAACAGCCGGGGGATCAGGGAGACCAGGGTCGTCTTCCCCGACCCGGTGCTGCCGATGACCGCGGTGGTCTGCCCCGCCGTCACGCGGAAGGAGACGCCGGACAGCACCGGCGCCGCCGCGCCCGGATAGCGGAACTCGACGTCGCGCAGCTCCAGCTCGGCCCGGCGGCTCACCTGCCGCACGGGACGCTCCGGCGGGCGCACCGACGACTCGGTGTCCAGCACCTCGGCGATGCGCTCGGCGCAGACGGCGGCGCGCGGAATCATGATCGACATGAAGGTGGCCATCATCACCGACATGAGGATCTGCATCAGGTACATGAGGAACGCGGTGAGGGCGCCCACCTGCATCTCGCCGCCGTCCACCCGGGCGGCGCCGAACCACAGCACGGCGACGCTGGAGGCGTTCAGGATCAGCATCACGGTGGGGAAGATGAGCGCGGTCAGCCGCCCGACGCGCAGCGCCGTGCCGGTCAGGTCGTCGTTGGCCCGGGCGAACCTGCGGGTCTCCTCGCGCTCCCGGACGAAGGCCCGCACCACGCGGATGCCGGACAGCTGCTCGCGCAGCACCCGGTTCACCTCGTCGATGCGGGCCTGCATGGCGCGGAACTGCGGGACCATGCGGAAGACGATCAGCCCGATCGAGATCAAAAGCACCGGGACGCAGACCAGCATCAGCCACGACAGCCCGACGTCCTGACGCAGCGCCATGATGATGCCGCCGACGCCCATGATGGGCGCGGCGACCAGCATCGTGCAGGTCGTCACCACGAGCATCTGCACCTGCTGCACGTCGTTGGTGTTTCGGGTGATCAGCGAGGGAGCCCCGAAGTGGGAGACCTCCCGCGCGGAGAAGGAGCTCACCCGGTGGAAGACCGCCGACCGGACGTCCCGGCCGAACCCCGCCGCCGTACGGGCGCCGTAGTAGACCGCCGCGATCGAGCAGGCGATCTGCACGAGAGAAACGGTCAGCATCCAGGCACCGGTGCGCAGGATGTATCCGGTGTCGCCGGTGGCGACGCCCTGGTCGATGATGTCGGCGTTCAGGCTCGGCAGGTATAGCGAGGCGATGGTCCCGACCAACTGGAACAGCACCACCGCCAGGAGCGCGGACTTGTAGGGCCGCAGGTACGTGCGGAGCAGCCGGCTCAGCACGGTCGCGGTCCGCTGGGGAGAGTGCGTTGCGGAAGGGGCGAAATCATGCCGAACACGCTATATGAGCAGTTGACTCACCCACGTCAGATTTTCGGCGAGCGAACAGGGGGTCGCTGTCCCGATTTGCCCGGTTCGGCTGGCTCGATGGGACGGTGAGTCAGTACGTCGTCAGGCGGGAACGCCGGTGGAAGCTCTGCCGAGGGCGTCGTCGAAGGCGCGGACGCGCTCCCCGACCGCGACGCGGTGCATCTGCTGCCGGCCGCCCTGCACGACCTGAGTCGGCTCAATCTAGCTGCTGGCCCCGTGCATGGCTGCGTTCATGGGCCTGACCGAAGCGTTGCCCGCGGGAGTGCTGCCCGAGATGGCCCGCGACCTCTCGGTCGGCGAGTCCGCCATGGGGCAGTCGCTGACGATCTACGCGATCGCCACCGGTCTCTCCGCGATCCCCGGGGCCGCGCTGACGGCCACGTGGTCGCGTAAACGGCTGCCGCTTACGGCGGTGGCGGCGTTCGCGGTCGCCAACACGGTCACCGCGGTCTCCTCCAGCTACCCGCTGACCATGGCGTTCCGGCTGGTCGCCGGGGTGGCCGCCGCGGTGATCTGGGCCGAGCTGGTCGGGTACGCCCGCCGGCTGGCCCGCGTGCACCTGCAGGGCCGGGCGATCGCCATCACCATGGCGCCCGCTCGCCCTGTCCCTGGGCATCCCCCTGGGCGCGTTCCTGGGCGAGATGTTCGGCTGGCGGCTGACGTTCGGGCTGGTCACGCTGGTCTCGGTGGTCCTGCTCGGATGGATCTTCATCTCGGTGCCGGACTTCCCCGGCCGGCCGCGGGAACGCCGGGAGCCGGTGCTGCAGGCGTTACGCCTGCCCGGGGTGGTGGCGGTGCTGTTCGTGGTCGCGGCCTACGTGCTGGCCCACAACATCCTCTACACCTACATCGCCACGTTCCTCGACGAGTACCGCATGGGGAGCGAGCGCGACATCGTGCTCCTCGTCTTCGGCATCGCCTCCATGGCGAGCATCCTCATCACCGGCGCCTGGGTCGACCGCCGGTTGCGCCACCTGACCATCGCCAGCGCCGTGCTGTTCATCGTCGCCGCCGGCCTGCTGACGGTGCTGGCCGACAGCGCTGTGGTGGTCTACCTGGCGATGGTGCTGCGGGACTGGGCTGGGGCGGCGTCGCCACCCCACTGCAGACCGCGGTCACCGACGCCGGCGGCGACCGGGGACAGGCCCTGCTGGTCACCACCTGGAACTTGTTCATGGCCGGCGGGGGCGCCGCCGGCGGCATCCTCCTGGAGGCCTTCGCCCCGCGTCGTTCCCTTGGAGCGTTCTCGCGCTGCTGCTGCCGGTGCTGGCCGTGGTGGTCGCCGCCCGGAGGCACGGTTTCCCCGCTACCCGCCCCGGCACGACCTGAGCCCGCGTCCGCAGGCCGGACCGCCCCGGCTCCCGCCTTTCCGGTCCCAGAAGGCGGGAGCCGTGCGCGCACCGAGCCGTCGCCGTCACAGTGGACGCCCGCGCGGCCGGAAGCGCCGGAGGACCTGGCGGACGCAACTAAAGCCAGAAAAGCCGTGATCACTGAGCCATTTTCATCCTGATCACGCTGGTCAGGATGGGTGCACGAGGCGGGCGGGCCGGAGGAGTCGGGGGTGAGACGAGGCTCCCGGTAAGACAGCAGTCGACCAAGATCCGATGCCCTGACCGGAAGCCTCGATGCTGTCCTACCCTGCCGCGATCCCCTGTCGAACCGCACCCTTGCCCGCCTGTCCGAGCTCATCCGCGCCCGCCGTGCCGAACAGCGCAGCCGGTGGCGGCGCCTGAACCCCGGGCAGCAGGCACTGCCGGCACTGGCTCACCTGCATAACGGGGACTGAACCACTCCGACTTTCGTGGAGCCCTGAAGCCAGCATCATCTGCTGGCGGAAGGGAGAAACACGTCACGATGCCAGCCCCGAGGAAGTACCCGCAAGAGCTTCGAGAGCGCGCGGTGCGCATGGTCTTTGAGGTCCGCCGGCAGACCGGCGGTGCGCCCGGCGCGATCGCCCGGGTGGCCGATCAGCTCGGTGTTCACCGCGAGGCGCTGCGCGGGTGGGTGCGCCAGGCCGAGATCGACGAGGGACAGCGTCCCGGCACCTCGACCACCGACGCCCAGCGGATCGCCGAGCTGGAGCGCGAGGTGCGCGAGCTGCGCCGCGCCAACGAGATCCTCAAGGCCGCGGCCGCTTTTTTCGCGGCCGAACTCGACCCACGGCCGCCCAGGTAGTCGCCTTCATCGACGCCTGCCGCGACGCTTTCGGCGTCGAGCCGATCTGCCAGGTGTTGCAGGTGGCGACGTCGACCTACTACGCGGCCAAGTCCCGTCCGCCGTCCGCACGAGCGGTGCGCGATGCCCAGCTCATGGCCGAGATCACCACGGTGTGGAACGAGAACTTCGAGGTGTATGGCGTGCGCACGATGTGGAAGGAGCTCAACCGGCGCGGCACCCGCGTGGCCCGGTGCACCGTGGCCCGGCTGATGAAGCGCCTGGGGCTTGCCGGGGCAATCCGCGGGGACCACAAGCGGCCGGCCACGATCTCCGAAGCTCTCACCGACCGGCCCGCCGACCTGGTCGAACGCGACTTCACCGCCCTCTCCCCGAACCGGCTGTGGGTCGCCGGCCTGACCTACATCCCCACCGCCTCGGGGTTCGTGTACGCGGCGCTGGTGATCGACGCCTTCTCGCGGATGATCGTCGGGTGGCGGCTGGCCGATCATCTGCGCACCGACCTGGTGCTGGACGCGCTGGAGATGGCCATCTGGCACCGTTCCGGTGACGGCCGGCGCCTCGATGGACTGATCCACCACTCCGACCGCGGCTGCCAATACCTGTCGATTCGCTACACCGAGCGTCTCGCGGGCGCCGGGGCGGTCTGCTCGGTCGGCTCCCGTGGGGACAGCTACGACAACGCCCTGGCCGAAAGCACCATCGGGCTGTACAAGACCGAGCTGATCCACCGGCGCGGCCCGTGGAACGGCCTGGACGACCTCGAGATCGCCACCATGGAGTACATCGACTGGTACAACAACCGCCGACTCCACAGCGCCTGCAACGACCTCCCACCAGCCGAATTCGAGACCCACTACCGAATACGAACCGCCCCGGCTATCCTCACCCCAGCCAGCTAACCCGGCCTCCACGAAACTCGGCGCGGTTCAGGGCCTGCAGCGCCGGTCGAACGCTGGCGTTCATGGCTGGAGTCGGTGTGGGCCGACGATGCCTTCCGGGAGGCGGTGTCCATGGCCAGCCCAGACCTTGCCCGCCACGTCCAGGCGGTCCTTGGGGGGCGCTCGATGAAGCCCCGTCGAGTACGCCGGGCGGCACTGGCCACCGCCCGGTACGCGATCAGATACACCCGCCGGTCCACCCCGTTCGGTCTGTTCGCCGGTGTCACGCTGGTGGAGCTGGGCGGCGGGGCCGAGGTGCGGTTCGGGGATCAGCACCAGGCCGTCACCCGGCCCGACCCGGTCGCGCTGGACGCGCTGATCACGGAGTGGGAAGCGGACGGCCAGCTGATGGCCGACGTCGAGGTCTGCGTCAACACCCTGGCACGCCTGCAAAATGGCCGCGTCTACATCCCGTCCGAGGGAGCTTCGGAATTCTCCCTCGCGCTGACGCCCGCAATCATGCTGGTGCTCGACGCGGCCCGATCGCCGATCCGGTATTCGGAGCTGTGCGGCAAGCTCGCCGCCGAGTTCCCCAGCACGTCCGGCCACCAGCGGGCGGGGCTCCTGGCCGAGCTTCTGCGGGTGCGGCTGCTGCGGTCGTCGCTGCGTGCTCCCGCCACCGTCGTCAATCCGGCCGACGCGCTGCCGCCCACCCTGCGTGCGGCCACCCGCGCCGGCGCGGCGGACCTGCGGCTGGACGCCACAGTACGGCTGCCAGAAGCGGTGCTCACGGAGGCGGAGACAGCCGCCACAGTCTTGACCCGGCTCGCCACGCATCCGGGGGGAACGCCGGCATGGCGCCGCTACGCGGACCGGTTCACCGACCTCTACGGCGACGGCGCCGAAGTACCGCTGACACTCGTCATCGACCCTGACAAGGGGCTGGGCCTCCCCGAAGGATTTGGCCAGCTGGCCGAGTCTCCCCGCCCGATGACCCTCCGGGACCGGCTCCTTCTGGAGATAGCCGGCACAGCAGCTGTCGAAGGCAACCGGTCCGTGGCCCTGGCCGAGGAGATGATCGAACGCCTGGAAGCTACGGGGCAGCCCGCGGTCATCCCGCCCCACATCGAACTATGCGCGCAACTCCAAGCAGCCTCAACTCAGGCTGTGGACCGCGGGGACTTCCGTCTGCGGGTGGTCACCGTCTCCCGCGCTGCCGGTTCGATGACGGGCCGGTTCTGGCACCTGTTCCCCCACACCGGCGCCGCGTACGCCAGCCTGCCCACGGTCGAGCCCGGCGCCGAGCTGGCCCAGTTGTCCTTCCACCCCGCCCGCGTTCACGCCGACTTGCTCACCCGCGCCCCGCAAGTGCTGCCCCGCCTGGTCAGCGTCGGCGAGTTCCGGCACCCAGGCAAGGGCGTGCTGGTGCCATCTGACCTGGTTGTCGGAGTGCGCGACGGCCGTCTGTATCTGGCCGAGGCAGCCACGGGGAAGCGTCTGGAGCTGCTCGCGCCGACCGCGCTCAACTTCGTGTGGAACAACTACACCCCGCCCCTGGTCCGGTTCCTGGCCGAGATCAGCCGCGCCCACACCGCCCAGGTGACCTGGTTCGACTGGGGCGCCGCCTGGATCCTGCCGTTCCTCCCCGCGCTGACCTACCGGCGGTCGATCCTGACCGCCGCACGCTGGATGGTCAGGGCCCGGGACCTGCCCGGCCGCGCTGCATCGTTGGACGAGTGGGCCAGCCGGCTACACGCCTGGATGAGCCGGTTCAGGGTGCCGGAACGTGTGCTCCTGGCCGAGGACGACCAGCACCTGCCGCTCGACCTACGCGAGGATATGCACCTGGATCTCCTGCGCGCCCGCCTCGACGCCAGCCGGACTGGTGTCGCGGTCCTCCACGACGCGCCACCGCCGGACGCCGACGGCTGGATCGGCGGACGGGCCCACAGCCTCGTCATCCCGCTTAAGGCACGCTCATGAACGCGCCAGACCTGCCCAGGACGCAGGAGCTGTCCGAAGGGTTGCTCGGAGTGGCGCTGCTGCACATCGAACGCGCCGACCTCACCACTGCCCACGACATCCTGAGGCAGGCTGTCGCACGTGGCGTCAGCGCGGGCGGCAACGCGTCGCTGTTCCACGGCGCCCCGGCGCTCGAATTCGTCCTCGGCCGCGCCGGACACGTCGACAACGCGGTACGGGACATCGTCGACCGCATCGTAACCACCCGACTGGCCGCAGCACGTCGGCGGCAGGCGTCCGGGGCGCTGCCGCGCCTCGCGGAGTTCGACCTGATCCGCGGGCTCACCGGGCTGGCCGCGCTGCTGTTGGCCCGCGCAGAGCCGCCGCCGCTGCTCGAACAAGTGCTGGTCTACCTCGTGTCGCTGTCACAGCCGGTCGACGTTGGCGGCAGGACTCTGCCCGGGTGGTGGTCCTTGGACGGCCCCGGGCATGAGGAGATGGCCGGGGGCCACGGCAACAACGGTGTCGCGCACGGCATCGCCGGCCCTCTGGCGGTCCTGTCTCTCGCCGCCCGCCACGGTGTACAGGTGCCGGGGCAGCGCGACGCGATCGAGGTGTTCGCGCGCTGGCTGGACAGGTACGGCTGCCGCTACTGGGTCAGCCTCAGCGAACTGGCCACGGCTGACCCTCCCGAGCCGCTGCCCGCACGACCGTCCTGGTGCTACGGCCAGCTCGGCATCGCCCGCGCCCTGCAGCTGGCCGCGCTCGCCCTCCACGACCCCGCCCGCCAGCACCGGGCGGAGAACACCGTCCTGGGTGTGCTGGCCGACCCGGCATGTCTCAGCCGGATCACCGACGCCACGCTTTGCCACGGCTGGGCCGGTCTACTGGCCGTCACCCGCGCCGTAGCCGGTGACAGTCCCGCACCGGACCGGTTCGCGCCGCTCATCGACGACCTCACCAGGCGCCTGGCCGCCGAGCTGGACCGGCTGCCGAAGCCCGGATTTCTGGAAGGCCGTGCCGGTGCACATCTGGCGTTGGACGGCACGAACACGACCGGCTGGACCAGAGCCCTCCTGATCACCTGACCCACGATAAGGAGCCCTTCGTGGACGACGAGCGCCTCCCGATCGCCACTGACACGAGCTGGTGGCACGCCACCGTCTCATTCCCCGACGCCGTCATAACGCCGGACGCAGCCCGGGCGCTGTCGACCGCGCTGTCCAGCCACCGCTTCCACTTCCTCCGTAAGGACAATGGCCTGCGCCTCCGCACCGAGCGGCCCGCGGCAGACCTGCTCGACCAGCTCGCCGCCGACCACGTCGTGGCCGGCTGGGTTGGCGGAATCTACGAGCCCGAGATTCACGCCTTCGGCGGCCCCGAAGGGATGGCGGTCGCCCATGACCTGTTCTGCGCCGACAGCCCCGCCGCTCTGGCCGAAACCGGCAGCCCGAACGCCCGGGAACGTTGCGTCCTACTGCTGTCGTCGATAACCCGCGCGGCGGGCTTGGACCCGTTCGAGATCGGCGACGTCTGGGCGAAACTCGGCGACCTGCGGCCACCGGTCACCCCGCCCACCGGCCCGTCCCGCGACCAGGCGATCAGCGCGATGCGGCGTCTGATGTTCGCCGACGCCGCCCAAAGGCCGGACGCGGAGCCGGGCTGGGCGGAACGCGTGGCCGCGTTCGAGGAGGCCGGGCTACGGCTCAGGCGGCTGGCCGCCGAAGGACGGCTGACGCGGGGCCTGCGCGCCGTACTCACCCACCACGCGATCTTTGCGTTCAACCGCGCCGGAATCCCCACCGACCAGCAGGCGGCGACCGCGTGGCTCGGCAGACAAGCCGCCTTCAGCGAATGGGTACCAGCCGACGTGTCCACCCGCAGGTCCACGTCCCCGTCCTCTAACCTCACCCGAATGGAGACCACCGTGACCCCAGCCGGCACTGCCGAACTGCGCGAAGCACTCGTGACCCGCCTCATCGGCAGCGGCCACCTGCACACCCCCGAAGTCATCGCCGCGTTCCGGGCCGTCGAACGGCACCGTTTCCTCCCAGGCGTCACCCCGCAGGTGGCATACGCCGAAGACGCCGTGCCCATCAAGCACGACGAAACCGGCGAAATGATCTCCTGCATTTCCGCGCCCTCCATCGTCGCCCTCCAGCTGGAGCAGCTGGACGCCAGGCCCGGCCACAAGGTCCTGGAAGCCGGAGCCGCCACCGGCTACAACGCCGCGCTCCTGTCCCGGCTCGTCGCCCCCCAAGGCCACGTATGGACTGTCGACGTCGATCAGGACCTCGTGGACCGCGCCCAGAAGAACCTCGCGGATGCCGGCGCCTCGAACGTCACCTGTGTTCTCGGCGACGGTGCGGCCGGTCTTCCGGAGCACGCCCCGTTCGACCGCATCCAATTCACCGTCGGCGCCGGCGACATTCCCCTGCCGATCCTTGACCAGCTCGCCCCCGGCGGACGGCTGGTCCTCCCGATGAGGATCCGCGGCAGCATCTCCCGCAGCTTCGCATTCGAACGCGACGGCGACGCGTGGAGAACCGTGTCGTGTGAGATGGCGACGTTCGTCCCCCTCCGCAAGGGCGTCTGCGACGACCTCTACACCCGCGTCCCCATGGCCGGGGAAGGGAACGTCCACCTGGAGACCTTCAGCGAACAGGACGTGGACCGCGACGCGATCCGCACCGTCCTCGACCAGCCCCCCACGAAGATCTACACCGGGGTGAAATTCCGCCAGGGCGACCCCTTCGAATGGCTGTACCTCTACCTCGCCGCGGTCCTGCCCAACGGCCTGTCCCGCATGCCCGGCTCCCGCCCCGGCTTCGCCCCCCACTTCGCATGGGGATCGATGGCCGCGCTCGACGGTGACAGCCTGGCCTACCTGACCGTCCGCGAAGGCGAGGACGAACAGGGCAGGTTCTGGGAGCTCGGCGTCATCGGCCACGGCCCACGCGGCGCCTCCCTCGCCGACGAGGTCGCCACCGGGATCACCGACTGGCATCAGGGCTGGGGCAACAACGGGCCCAAGCCGAGCTTCCGCATGGCCGTAGGCAACGCCCGCGACCAACTGACGGCCGCCGACCCACGCTTCGTCATCGACAAGACCTACAGCCGTCTCGTCATCGACTGGCCGCGCAGGAGCTGACACCGGTGATCCCCGCGATAGCCAGCCGTATCCCGCTGGTCCGCCGGCCCAAGGCGCCTGCGTTACCACTGGACGAACGCATCACCCACCTCACCGAGCTGACTGTCGAACCGCCCGGCGCGAGCCACCGCGATCTGGTGGCCCGCGCCAGCGGCGTCCTCAACTACGCCGCGCTCATCGCCTCCGACGTCGGGATGCCCGACCTGGCCGCCCAGCTGTGCTGGAGGCAGCACCAGGTCTTCGCCGAAGCGGGCAACCACACCGGGGACATCGCCGTGATGGCACTCATGCCGCTGATCAACATCTCCCGGTTGTTGACCCGCGAAGGCGACGGCGAAGCCGCCTACGACCTGCTTCTGCGGCTGTACCGCGCTGCGCAGAAGCGCACCACAGCGGAGATCTGCGGCACCACCGTCGATCTGTCGACGCTGATCGGCACCGACGCAGACCACCGGAAGGTCTGCGAGGAGCTGTGGGCTACCCTCCTCGTCGACGGCGCCAGAGCCCTGGCGCGGATCGGCCGCTGGATCGAGGCAGCCGACATCATGCACGCGCATCGCGGCGTCGGCAACCGCCTCCTCGACGGCCGCCAAATCATGATCATGTCCCTGATGGAACGCGGCCTCGACCAGGAGGCCCGCGCCACCATCGAATCCACTGCCCCCGCAGAACCGTGGGAGGACGCCATCGCAGCCCTCCTGCGCGTCTGCTGCCGGCCCGCGACCTCGCCCGCGCCCCAATCTGAGCTGGAGCATGCCCTGCGGGAAACGCTTACGCTGTTCGCCCCGCCCGACCCTGCGACTGCCGTATTCCAAGTCCGGGCCGGACTGACCGCGCTCGAACTGGTCCCCGACCGCACCGGCGCCGACGCCGCCCGCTTACAGGACACCGTCGCCGAGGCGGCCAGCCTCGACGCCAACGCCGCCCGCGATGTCCTGAACCACCCCCTGTCCTCCCACCTGACCACCGAGCAAAGACGGAAACTCGACGATGTCCTCACCGCGTCAGGGCTCGGCGCCGGGAAGCTCTCACCCGCCGACATGCACGCTCTCACCACAGCCGTGGACACGGCCGAAGCGGCACTCCGCAGGCTTGTGTGACCCGCACACCAGCCACACGGCCGCCTAGTGCTGTGACCGGAAACGATCACCGGGTTCGCGCGTAGTCCGCCGTGCCGATTGGATGGGTCGATCACATCCGAACGGCTTGGGAGGCACGGTGGCAGAACCGGTCAGAGTACGCAGACTGACCGACCAGGAGGGGCAGCGGCCGGGGCACCTTGAGCACCGATGCCCAGCGGATCGCCGAACTGGAACGTGAGGTGCGCGAGCTGCGCCGGGCCAACGAGATCCTCAAGGCCGCGGCCGCTTTTTTCGCGGCCGAACTCGGCCCTCGGCCGCCCAGGTAGTCGCCTTCATCGACGCCTGCCGCGACGCTTTCGGCGTCGAGCCGATCTTCCGGGTGCTGCAGGTGGCCACGTCGACGTACTACGCGGCCAAGGTGCGCCCGCCATCGGCCCGTCAGGTGCGCGATGCCCAGCTCATGACGCAGATCGTGGCCGTCTGGAACGACAACTTCGAGGTGTATGGCGTGCGCACGATGTGGAAGGAGCTCAACCGGCGCGGCACGGGCGTGGCCCGCTGCACGGTGGCCCGGCTGATGAAGCGCCTGGGCCTTGCCGGCGCGATCCGCGGGGACCACAAGACGCGCACCACGATCCCCCAAACACGCGTCGAACCACCCGCCGACCTGGTCGGACGCGACTTCACCGCCCCCGCCCCGAACCGGCTGTGGGTCGCCGCCCGGACCTACATCCCCACCGCCTCGGGGTTTGTGTACGCGGCACTGGTCATCGACGCGTTCTCACGCATGATCGTCGGCTGGCGGCTCGCCGATCACCTGCGCACCGACCTGGCGTTGGACGCGCTGGAGATGGCCATCTGGCACCGTTCCGGTGACGGCCGGCGGCTGGAGGGGCTGGTGCACCACTCCGGCCGCGGCTGCCAATACCTGGCGATTCGCTACACCGAGCGCCTGGCCGACGCCGGCGCGGTCTGCTCGGCCGGCTCGCGCGGCGACAGCTACGACTGTGAGGATGGGATCACCGTCGCTGGACAGGCCCACGGGACAGAGCCGTTGTTTGTACAGCCCCGATCAGTAGTACCTCGCTGGCTTTCTCGTACGTCGTTCGCTGGCCGTATTGGCTCTCGAGGCCGCGGTAACCACGCTGGCGGGTACCCCTGGGATGCCCGACGTGTACTGCGACGCCGTCGTCCTGTTGATCAGGGTGGAGTCGTCGAAGAGTGTCGAAACCAGGGCCGGATCTCGGCGGCGGTCGAGGATGGACAGCGCGACCATGACGCGCGGACGTTCTGCGGGAGTCGCGGTGTCGAGAGCGGCTCGATTCAGGTCCGAGAGCACCGCGTTCGTGTAGCCGATGACTTCTCGGTATGCGCTCACGAGAGCTCGTACCTCTGACGCTCCCACGTGGCCGTTCACGGCAGCGGCGGTTCTCGACATCGCATGAATCGCTTCGGTGCGGCCTGGGACGGTGACCTGAGCCAGGTCATGCTGGCCGAGTATGGCGAGGGCCTCTACGGCGTGCCGGACGGAAAGCAGGATCTGTGACATGTCCGCCGTCGTCGGCGCCAGCTCGGCGGGGGACTTCAGCGTCGGCAGGTTACGCAGCTCGAAGGTCCATTTTGGGTCGGTCGAGATGAGACGGCCCATCCGATGGTCATCTGATCGAGGTGACCCGCCGGGCCGGGACGTCGCTGGTCGAACAGGAGCCGCTGCCAGCGGTGCCGTACGGCCTGCCAGCGGTCGAGCACACGGTGAAGACCTTCCGCCGATTGGCGGAGTGCGCGGCGGACAAGCAGTTCGCGGGCGGGATGCAGTTCGGTGTACCGCCTAGTCAGCATCGTGACGGCCTGGTAGGCGCAGTGGAGGGCCACGACCGCGGCGGTGGCGTTGCGTCGGCAGTCCGCGGACGACAGCTGTCCTCCCGCCTCCGGCCGGGCGGCGCGTATCCCCTCGGCGTTCGTGATGATCCCAGCACAGAGCTGCTCAACGGAAGCGGTCGCAGCGAGCGCCGACGGCGGCTGGACCACCCTGAGGGGTACGGCGGCCAGCGTCTCGGCGGCTCCCGGCGCGGTCACCCGGAAGGTGATGTCACCTGCGGTCTGCAGGGCGGTCACCAACCGACTGAGCCGTACGCTGTCCAGGCCCGCCCTGCGCACTTCGGCCTTGACCGCCTTGATGACTCGGCCGAGGAGTTGTGACTGGCGTGCCACGATGTCCAGCACCGCGTGCCGGACGCCCATGTCCTCGATTGCGTTCGCCCAGTCCGACCGCGGGTTGTAGTGCGTCTTCAGCAGGTCATGCCCGGTGCCGAGAGCGAGCGCGGCACCAGCCAGATGAACCGGAACGGGATGCGCGGTGTTGCGACTCCGACCGGCGAGCTGCCGGTCGAGGTCGCGCAGGATCACGTCGGCTTCCTCAAGCCGGACACGCGGATGGTTCACCCGGTCCCAAAGTTGGGACAGCCGCTCACGCGCGGGGGCGCGCTCAGGCGCGAGATCGCCCAAGTATCGGAGCAGAACGGTCGTCATCCGGTGTGCCGGCTCTATCGTCGCGATGGCGGCGACACCGGAAATGGAGCGCTCGGCGCAATAGACGGCGGTGTTCATCTGCTCGAACGCCTCCCGCAGGAAGTCGCCGTAGACGGTCGTCATGGCCGCTCACCCGCCCAGGAAAAGCTGGATGCGGGTGCCGCAGCGTGAGGCGGTCAGTGCGGCAAGCCGGGCGTCCGGGGTCTTCAGATCGAGAGCCCTTTCGGCCAGCACCTCTCGGAGGAGCCCGCCCAGGGCGGCCACGGCTTTCGTGATCGCAGACCGTTCGTCGGCGTCCCTGACGACCAGCGGCATCTCGTACGCCGTGGCGGGAACCGGCCTCAGCGCGGACGCACCCTCGAATGCGGCGTCTCCGGCCGAGACCCATGCCGGAAACTCCTCGGGGGCGCTCGCGCCTTCCATGGCTCTGGCCGCCTCCGACGCGACCAGGAACGCGTGTAGAGCGGTGTCGACATCGCGCCATGCCTCCAGCTCGGCGTGCGCCTTGGACAGCTTATCGATCAGGGACACGAGACCTCCTAGTGATTCAGACATGACTGTCGAGCTCGGGCTCATCCGCAGGGTCATCCGAAGCGGATTCTGTGGAAGGGCCCCACCAGCCGGGCGGGGCGGGTTCGACGTAGGCCAGATGGGATTCGAGGTGCTCGTCCTCGCTGCACTGATAGAAAGGGCCGCGGGCACCGAGCAGGATCGGCAGTTGATGGTCGAGGTGGTCGCGGTACCACACGCCCATGCCGGTGCCGGCTTCCAGTCGCAGCGCCTCCCAGGCGTGCCAGAGCGCCGTGAGCCGTGAGATGGCCTCGGCGTGCCTCCACCATTGGGCGCACCAGCGGAATTCGCCGCCGAGCGTCCGCCGGTACATGGGGACGAACCGCTCGGTCACCCATTCCTCGACCGTCTTGTAGACCGGTTCGGTCATCGTGCCGCCCCTTCCGCGATGAGCCGTTCGAGCCGGTTGCGACAGGCTTGGATCCGGTCGGCGTCGAGGCTCTCGTACCACGGGAGCAGCGAGATCAGGGCGGGACGCCCACCGGTGGCGAGTAGTAGCGCGGTGCCCGGCGGCAGGGCCCGGATGGCGGCGGGCTCGAGGATGTCCTGCCGGCGCAGCGAGATCTGCTCTGAGGCCCGGCCGTCGGCGTACGAGACGGAACGGACGGGCACGTCGTGCTGACCGACGAGCGTGGCCAGGTCACGAGCCAGGCGCGGGGAGTCGACGCCCGCTCCGATGACCTTACGGGTGGCCGCGCCCCACAGGGCGGCCATGCCCGCCTCGCCCCACACGGTGACGCCCTGCTCGTACGACTGCAGGATCGTCACGGGGACGATGCCGCGCGAGCCGAGGTGGCTGTACAGCTCGGGCAGGTCGGCGATCCGGCAGATGTTCGCCGCCTCGTCCAGAGAGACGACCATCGGCGGGTCGAGCCTGCCGCCCATGCGCTCGGCTCGGCGTTCGGCGGCCCGCATCGCGGTGTCGGTGAGCGCGGCGATCAGTGGCGCCGCAGCCGAGCGCGACTTCGATAGCAGATAAAGGGTGTCGGTTCCGCCGGCGAAAGCCGTCGGATCGAAGACCGGCAGGGCTGACGGCGTTACCCAGGAGATGATCGCCTCGTCGCGCAACGCTTTTGCTGCGGTGCGAGCCGTCTGGTAGATGCCGTCGCGTGTCTCGACCGCGCCGTTCTGCGCGCCGCGCAGCGACGAGGCGAGCAGGGAGAAGCCGGCCGCCTCCAACAGCTCGACCGGGGTCGGTACGGCCGGCGTGTCGAGCCATTTGGCGACGTCGCGCATTGTGCGCCCGGAGGACGCGGCGGCGAGGAACAACGCGCAGAGCAGGTCCTGTGCGGCGGGTCCCCACAGGTCGCGCTTGGTGCCGTCGTCGACGGTGAGGACGAAGTGCCCGGCCAGCCGGTGCGCGTCCTCCACGGTTGTGAGCCCGCGCAGCGGATCCCACCACCATGTCTGCGGCTGATAGGTGATGTGCTGCGGGTCGAACAGCCACACCATGCCCTCGGCGGCGCGAAGGGTGGCGGTCGCCGCCCATAGATCGGACTTGTTCGACGTCGCGATCACCGGCCCTGGAGCCGAGAGCACGTACGGGATGCTCAGACAGGTCGTCTTGCCCGACCTGGGGGCCATGAAGGCCACGATGGTGTCCTCCCAGGAGGCATACAGTGTGGGCCCGTTGCGCATCAGGTCGCCGAGCGCCAGCCCGATGTCGCAGGGCATCACCGGTCCGGACAGCGACGGCCGCAGCTCGCGGGCCTTCTTCTCCGCCGCCTCCGGCTTCAGCGCGGAGAGCCCGGGATTGTGCGCGAGCGCGGCCACCGGATCCACAGGATCGGGGAGCCGCCCGATGACGAACCACCAGCCGGTCACGACGAGGGCAAGCGCGGCAGTCAGGAGGAGCGCGGCGACGACGACAACGGCAAGCGTCGGAGTGCCGGGCCAGGCCGAAGCTGTACGACCTTCGAGCACACGCCACACGAAGTCGGCACCGAACTCGCGGACCGTCCCGCCGAACAGACCGGCCGCGACGCGGGCCGCGATCCAGATGAGGCCGAAGAAGCCCGCGACGCCCCACCCCGCGAGGAGCGCCGCCCATGCTCCGGTCGCTCCGTGCGGGGTGAACCCGGTGCGTGGTCCCACAGCCCTTGTCATCGGACCGCCTGATCGGTGTCGTACAGCTCGTGCTCGACGCCGACGAGCGCGAGCTCGACCGGGATGCCGAGCCGGTCGCCGGTCTTGATGAGGTACTTGCCGCGACCCGGGTGCCGTACGCCCGGCTGCCAGGAGTCCGGTGCGGACCAGGAAGCGACGAGTTCCTGCTCCGGCCCGGTCAGGCGGGTGATCTCGCTGACGCGGGCCAGCTCACGCGGAGGCAGCCCGGCCAGCACGGTGATGGCGCTGCGGTCGATGAAGCCGCGTGCCTTGGCCCGGTCCTCCTCGGTGGGCAGTGCCTCCAGATCGGCGAGCGAATGGGTGATCATGATGGAGGCCATGCCCTTGGCGCGGTTGAGCCGGGTCAGGCTGTCGGCGTACTCGACCAATCCCGGCGCCCCGCGCAGCGCCCGCCACAGCTCGTCCATGACTGCGAGATAGGAGCGGCCGGTGGTGCCGTCCACCATGGCGAAGCCGTACGCCCAGGTGCACAGCATCGCGGCGGTCAGGAGCTTGTCGCCGGCCGCATAAGGACCTCACCAGGCTCGATGCCAACGCCCTGGTCGTGCCTTGGTTGCGACCCTTCGTTGGGGCGATGAGGACCCTGTGGGACGCGGACATGCAGATCGTCCCGACCGTCCAGTTGCGACCCCTCGTAGGGGCGATGAGGACAAGCATGAACTACGGCTCAGGAGCCGCAGGTGCTCCCGTGTTGCGACCCCTCGTAGGGGCGATGAGGACTTCTACCTGGACGAGATCGGCCGTAGCCACAACCCGTTGCGACCCCTCGTAGGGGCGATGAGGACTGGGGATTGTCGAGGGTGCCGTGTTCGACGCAGCGGTTGCGACCCCTCGTAGGGGCGATGAGGACCGTTGACAAGAAGAACAGTACACCAGACTTTAAGTTGCGACCCCTCGTAGGGGCGATGAGGACCCCAGTATAAAGCCGCAGGTTGTGCTGGCCTTTCTGGCGGGATTGGGGCCGGGTTTTGCAGCGAACCTCCGGTCGTGCATGAAGCCCGGGAGGTTCGCTGCACATTCATGATCAAAAGTGGTATCCGTCACAGGATGTCGGTGGGCGCCGGCTGCGGTACGCCCCATTCTTGGCGCTCCGGGGTCGTGCCCGGCGGGAATGTGAAGACCAGCACGCTGTCGTACGACTGGTCGATCACCTCTTCGACCCGGTGTCGGAAACGTCGGAGTTGTGCCGGGCTCAGCGCGCCCTCGAATACGCTTCTCTGCACGTGATGCAGGTACTGGCGGCAGAGGCGCAGGATCGCGGCGTTGCGTTTGGCCAGGGTGTCGTAAACCACGACCACGTACACGCGGCCTCACCACCAGATCCGGAACGGCTTGTACGGCGTGCCTTCCAGGCAGGTGCGGGTGAGCTGCAGCGCTTCCAGATACAACAGCTCGTCATAGGCGACGCTGCGGCCCAACGCCCGATGCTGGATCGTCACGGCCAGTTCGTCTCGGACGGTCTGCACCACCAGCTTGCGCCCGGTCTCGCTGAGCATCGCCTGATTGACGTCCACGTCGAAGTGGGTCGGCTTGAGCTGTCCGCGCCCGGCCAGTCGGAGCAGGAGCCGCTCTGCAAAGAGCGGCTTGAACACTTCGGCGAGATCCAGGACGAGAGAGTGGCGCTGGCGCTCCATCGTGCTGTGCAGGAAGGCGACCCCTGAATGCAGCGGAGTCAATCGGACCGCCGACAGCATGCGTGCGTACACGATCCCGTTCACGTAGCTGATGAAGGCGTTCCCGGCGTTGCGCGGAGGCCGGCGGCTGCGCCCGCCGAGTCGCAGCCACTCGGGCAGCCGGGTGTCCAGCACGGCCCAGGCCGAGCGCCTGAAGGTGCCTTCGGCGCCCATCAACTCCTCCTTGGTGGTGGCTTCGGCAAGTGAGGTCTCGAGTACGGCCATGGGCCGGGCCAGGAGCTTGCGATCGACCACACGACGGACGTTCGCCGCGGCGCTGCCGACGATCGCCCGGGCGATGGTCAGGGAGGCGGCCGGATCGTCGGCCAGTCTGACCTGGGCGGTGACGGTCTGCCCGGAGACGCTGGTCTCCGAGGTCAGCAGCGAGCCCGCGTAGTCGCCGTAATGGCTGAGGAAGTGCACGTTGATGCGGTGCTGGTTGAGCAGGCTGATGACGGCCGTATTGATGTCCACAGCCTCGCAGGCGACGATGTCCCTCACATCAGTGATCGGGATATGTACGGGCGTGCCCTCAGCTCGTTCGATGCACAGCGATTGATCTTTGCGACGGATGCGGCAGGGTGTCGTAAGCCAATAGGTACGGGCGGCGGTGGGCATCTATTCGTTCCAGCAGTAGTCGGCGTAAGAGCAGCCACGGCAGGCCGATCGAGCGAGCCGATCCGGTGAAGTCGGCGCGGACACCACGGCCACGACCTGGGCTACGTCGGCTTCCGCTTGCTCGGCGGCCTGTCGGCTGTACGGCAGTCGCTTGGTGCGACGGGTCTTCGGGTAGTGCAGGATGCCGCCCTGGGCGGCGACTCCCAGTGCGCTCAGCCGATAGCAGTAATGCATGGCCTGGGCCTCGTCTGCCCGGGTGGGGCGAGAGGATGACTTGACCTCGTGCACCCAGGCGGCGCCGTCGAGGTGGTCGAGTTTCGCGGCCCCGAGGTCGATCGGTGAACTACGGGTGTAGGAGGTCTCGTGCACGGCCTCGCCCAGCTGTACGGCCGTGCTCAGTTGCTCGGGCCGGATCCCTCGGGCGTACAACCAGAGCTGCCGTCGACAGTGGTAGAGGTATTTGATGTGCACCCCACCCACGTCGTCCGCGCCGATCACTAGGGCACCCTCTTTCTCGCGGGCAGTGGCAAGCTGCTCGTGAAGGGGACTCGGCGGGAGCCGGGGTGACGGCCTGTTTTGATCGCCCATGAAGGGCCACTGTGATACCGCCGCCCC
>NZ_BMPY01000001.1:286251-362611 GCF_014647835.1 Microbispora rosea subsp. aerata | reverse complement strand
GCGTCCGCGGCCTCCCACGCCGACTCCACCAGCACCCACGACGACCCACCCCGGGCACCACCCACACCAGCACCGGCACCCGCGTCGTCGGCACCGGCATGACCCGCACCGGCACCACCGGCACGGCTGCCACCGGCATGGTCGCTGCCGGCAGCCGCGCCAGCACCCGCGCGGTCGGAACCAATGTCAGCGCCACCGGCAGCACCCGCGCCATTAGAACCGGTGCCACCACCGGCACCACCCGCGTCACCGAAACCAGCTCCGGCAGCCGCAGCCGCAGCATCGGTACCGGTGCCCGCGGGACCGGCAGCCGCGCCACCGGCACACCGAGGACAACCACCATCGGCGAACGCGTCGTCATCCCGGGCAGCGCTCCCGGCACGGGCCGCGCCACCGCTTGCGGCCGTGCCGCTTTCGTGCGCACCGTTGCCGGTGTCCGCACCCTCACGTGCTGCCGCGCCGTCACACGCACCAGGACCGGCGAAGGCGTCACCGCCCGAAGCAGCGCCCGGGGCAGTGCCCCAAATCCCGAGGCCGCCGGCTCTCCGGCTCCCGCCGGTAGGCGTGATGCCGAAACCCTCCGTCACGCCGGTGTCAGCCGTGCCGCCGGTGCGCGCACCGTCAGGTGCCCTCGCACTATCGAGCGCACCAGCACCGGCAGACAGGCCACCGCGCCGGGCGGCACCATTCCGGGCAGCGCCCCGGGCTCCGACTCGCCGACTTTCACCGGCATGCATGCCACCGAAGCCCGCGCCGGTGCCGGTCATGCCGCCACGACATGTGCTGTCGATGAAGGCGGCTATGCCGGACGCGGACCCACCAGGGCCGGGGCCCATACGAGGGATCAGATTGTCGGCCGCACATGATGAAGTGGAGAAAAGCCTGAAGCGGTGATCATCGCGGGCCGGTGAACCCTGGCCAGACCACAACGGCGAACCGGCGACCAACCGATCCCACCAACCGCCGTCAATATCGTTCGAACGACGACAGGTGCCGGGATCGACATCAAACAGATTCACGGCACCTCCCAGATTGCATCTCGAATCTCCGTTCTAATTCTCTCTTGCTCTCGTCACTCTGCGCAACCATGCAACACGGATTGTTGGAGTCACAGGTCGCAACCCTCGAGTCGCAAGTCGCCGGCCGGGAGGTCGGGCGCGCCATGCACCAGCCATGCGCCCCCGGCGCACCCGCACCGGGCTCTCGCGCCGAGGGCTTCCCGTCCAAGTTGCGCCTCGCTATAGTGCAATTTGCAATAAGGCAACTGGGGGAGTGATGGCGCGGGGACGGGCGGACAAGGACCTGGTCGGGCTCACGGTGCTCGCCCTGCTGTCCGTACGGCCCGCGCACCCCTACGAGCTGCACCGGTTCGTCATCGACACACACAAGGACTACATCGGCGGCCTGCCGCGCAGCCTCTACCACGCGGTCGACCGGCTGGCCCGCGAGGAGCTCATCGTTCCCGTGGAGACCAGCAGGGAGGGCCGCCGGCCGGAGCGGACGGTCTACCGGGTGACCGACGAGGGCCGGGCCGAGCTGGGCACCCGGCTCCGCCGTCTCCTGGAGCGGCCGGACGGCGACACCAAGGTCTTCCTCGCCGCTGTGTCGCTGATGGGGTGCCTTCCGGTCGCCGAGGCGGAGCGGGCGCTCGGCGCCCGCGCCGCCACGCTGGAGGGCGCGATCGTCTCCGCCGACGCGCACATCGAGGCGCTGAAGGGCTCCGGCCTGCCGCGGGTGCTGGTCCTCGAAGTGGAGTACGACCGGGCGATGAAGGCCGCCGAGCTGGAGTGGGTCCGCGCGACCCTCGCCGAGATCAGGTCCGGCCGGATCTCCTGGAGCACCGAGTCGAACGCGGGGCAGCTCGACCGACCATGACGCGCCGGCCGGATGCGCCAACATCCGGCCGGCGCCGGACCCGACCACCGCGAAGCGGCCGATCAGGACTCGCACCCCAGAGGATAGGCGGCTTCGCGGTCGTCCGAGAGGAGCCGCATCATGTCCGCACCCGTGCCCGAAACTGTGTCCAACGCCGTGCCCGACGCCGCGTCCGGCGACATCCACCGCCTGCTCGACGCGCTGACGGCGGCCTGGAACGACGGCGACGCCGCCGCCTTCGCCGGGCTGTTCACCGAGGACGCCGACTACGTGACGTACTTCGGGGCCCGCATGGAGGGCCGCCGGGCCATCGAGGACAGCCACCGGGCGCTGTTCGAGGGCCCGCTGAAGGGGTCCAGGCTGGGCGCGCCCGCCGCCGCGCCGCCGCTGCGGAAGATCCGCTTCCTGAGCCCGGACGCGGCGCTTGTCGTCACCACGGGAGGCTCGGCCCCGGCCGGCGGCACGGCCGATCCGGGCCGCGACTCGATCATGACGTTCACCGCGGTCAGGCGGGGCGACGGCTGGCGCTTCGCGTCGTTCCAGAACACGCGGATCGGCACGCCGTGACGTCCGCCGGAACCCTCCTGTGCGAGGTGCGCGGCGTCGTCGAGGCGCCGGTCGAGCGGGTGGCCGGCCTGCTCCTGCGCGTACGGCCCGGGCCGGTGGGGCGGGACAACTGCCCGCTCCTTGCCGAGCACGGCGGGACGCTCACCGGCGGGCCGGGCCGGTTCACGCTCGCCGCGCCCGGCCACGCGATGACGGTCGAGGTGGGCCCGGATCTGCTGGCCGCGCAGGGCGGCTGGTGGTATCGCGGCGAGTATCGCCTCGCGCCCGATCCGGCCGGCACGCTGCTGGTCCACCAGGTCCGCGACGTGGCCGAGCGCCTGCGCTGGGGAGTGCCGCCGGCGAACGGGTTCTTCCGGAAGCTCGGGCCGCGCACGCGCGACGGCTTCGCCGTGCTGCTCGATCGGGTGGGCGCCGAGCTGCTCTGCCCGGTCCGTCTGCTGGACGGGCCCTGAACCGGTCCTCGGGCCGGCCCCGGGAAGAGCCGGGGCCGGCCCGAGGAGACGGCTCGGCAGGCACACGAGACGGCCCAGGGGTACGGGACGTCAGCCCTTCTCCGCGCCCTCGTTCGCGCCGCGTACGAAGTAGCGCTGGAACACCACGAAGAGGATCGCGACGGGGATCGTCGCGAGCGCGGCGGCGCCCAGCTTGAGCGGATACTGCGTGCCCTTGCCGAGCGAGCCGCTCACCAGGTCGGCGATCCCCCGCGGCAGCGTGAACAGGTCGGGGCTCTGCACCGCCACCAGCGTGTGCGCGAACTCGTTCCAGCTCCCCTGGAAGGAGATGATCGTCAAAGTGATCAGGGCGGGCCGCGCCATCGGCAGCACCACCGACCAGAACGTCCGCCACACCCCGGCGCCGTCGATGCGCGCGGCCTCCTCCACGCTCACCGGGATCGACTCGAAGAACTGCTTCATGATGAAGATGCCCGCGGCGTCCACGATCACGGGCAGGACCAGCGCCGTGTAACTGTCGTACAGGCCGAACTGGTTGAGCACCAGGAACTTCGGCACGAACAGCACCACGGGCGGCACCGCCATGACCCCGATGACCGCGGAGAACAGCAGCTTGCGGCCGCGGAAGCGGATCCGCGCCAGCGCGTACCCGGCCATCGAGCACAGGAGCACCCGGCCGAGGGTGACCATGACCGTCACCAGCACCGAGTTGCCCAGCCAGAGCGGCAGGTCGGTGTTGACGAAGACCTTCTCGTACCCGGTGGTCGTGAAGGGATGCGGGATGGGCGACAGCGCGTTCGCCGCGGCGTCCGGCTCGGTCTTGAACGAGTTCGCGACCTGGATCACGAACGGGTAGAGGAAGATCAGCGCGAAGAAAACCAGTACGAAGTAGCCCGCGAAGGTCGAGGCGAGGCTCCGAAGATCCCGGCGTCTCACGATCACGACCTCCTCATGCGACGGGCGGGGTCGCGGTCGCGCATGACCCACCGCTGGACCAGCGCGAGCACGACGATGATGGCGAACAACACGAACGAGATGGCCGTCCCCGAGCCGTACTCGAAGCTGCGGAAGGCCGTCTGGTACGACAGGAAGGCCGGGGTGAGGGTGGTCTTGGCGGGGTTGCCCTGGCTCATCACGTAGACCTGGTCGAAGACCTGCCAGGTCGCGATGAGGCCGAGCGTCAGCACCAGGAACAGCGTGGGCTTGAGCAGCGGGAGCGTGATGTGCCGGAACCGCTGCCAGCGGCCGGCCCCGTCGAGCATGCCCGCCTCCTCCAGCGCCACCGGGATGTCCTGCAGCGCCGCCAGGAACATCAACATGAACGTTCCAGAGGTCGTCCAGACGACGAGCATGATGATCGTGCACATCGCCACGCTGGGCCCGGACAGCCACTCCCACCACGACAGCCCGAACGGCCCGCCGTCCGTCAGCGCCGCCGGCGGATTGTCGGGATCGACCAGGCCGAGCCCGCCGAGCAGCAGGTGAAGCACGCCCCGCGAGTCGGAGAACCACTGCGGCCCGTCGATGCCGAACAGGCTCAGCAGGCTGGTCACCGCGCCCGAGTTGGCGAAGATGAACAGAAACACGACGCTGATCGCCACCGAGCTGGTGACCGAGGGGAAGAAGAACGCGGCGCGGAAGAACGTCTTGCCCTTCAGCAGCCTGCTGTTGACGATCAGAGCCAGGCCCAGCGCCAGGGCCGTCTGGGCGGGCACGACGAGCGCGACGTAGTAGAAGTTGTTCCGGATGCTCGTCATGAAGTCCTGGCGGGCCAGGCCGTCCTCGGTGAACAGCCTGGTGTAGTTCTCCATCCCGACGAACGGCACGCTCGAGCGGAACGGGCTGCCCTGGCCGTTCCAGTCGGTGAGGCTGACCCACATCGCCATGAGGATCGGCAGCAGCAGGAACAGCCCCAGGATCACCACCGCTGGCGCCACGAACAGCCAGCCCGCGATGTTCTCCCTGACGGCGGCGCTCAGCCGGGGCCCCGGCCGCGTGGCCTGTGCGGGTGCGGTGTCGGCCACGGTCACTCCTTCCGGTCGGCGGGTCCCGGCCGCTGCCCGGCCGGGACCCGCACCGTCTCGCGTCAGCCGAGGGCGGCCTGGGTGTTCTTCTGCAGACGCTCCAGCAGCGCCTTCGGGTCGCTGGAGGTGAGCTTCTGGATGCCGGTGTCGAAGTCGGCCAGGACGCTGTCCATCTTCGGCGCGTTCACCGGGCCCTGGGCGTAGTCGGCGCCGCCGACGAACGCGGCGTCGGCGGGGAACTCCTTGGTGTAGGCGTCCTTCGCCGACTGCCGCGAGGGCATGACGCCGAAGGCGCGGGCGAACGCCATCTGCTGGTCGACGGTGGTCATCGCCTCGACGAAGTCGATCGCCTGCTGCTTGTACTTGCTCTTGGCGGCGATGCCCCAGCAGTTGGTGAACGACAGCGTGCCCTTGCCCTTGGGCCCGGCGGGAAGCTCGTGCACGCTGTACTTCACGTCGGGGAAGTCGGCCTTCAGGGCGCCCTTGATCCAGTTGCCCTCGATGGTCATCGCGGCCTTGCCCTTGCCGAACGCCTCACCGCCCCAGCCCGTGTCGAGCTGGCTGGGGAACTGGGCGAGCTTGTCCTTCAGCAGCGACCGGACGTACTCCAGGGCCTTGAGGTTCTCCGGGGTGTCGCCGGTGGCCTGCTTGCCGTCGGGGCTGGTGATCCAGCCGCCCGCCTGCACCATGAACGCGCCGACCCGGTCGCGGGTGTCGCCGATCGCGAGCGGCGTGATGCCCTTGGCCTTGAGCTTCTCGCTCACCTCCCTGAGCTGCTCCCAGGTCGTCGGCACGTCGCCGTCGCCCAGCCCGGCCTTGGCCCACAGGTCGTCGTTGATCACCAGCGCGAGCGTGGAGAAGTCCTTCGGCGCACAGTAGAACTTGCCGTCGTAGGTGAACGTGGCGCGCAGGCTCGGATAGAAGTCCGAGGCCCCGGACAGCTTGTCGGCGTACGGCTCGAGCGCGCCCACGCTCGCGTAGTCGGCGAACCTGGAGGCGTCCACGTAGAACACGTCGGGCGGGTTGTCGCCGGCGAACGCCTGGCCGAGCTGCTGGGCGAGCTCCTGGGCGGGGGTCACGGTCGCGTTCGAGCCCGTCTTCTTGGCCCAGGCCGCGGCCGCCTCCTTCACCGCGTTGGTCTCGGCCTCACCCGAGGAGCCGATGAGGATCTGCAGGTCGGCCGGGCCGCTGCTCTGCTGGGCGGGAGCGGCCGCCTTGTCGTCGTCGAACCCGCTGCCGCAGGCGGCCGAGGAGAGAAGAGCGGCGCAGGCGGCGCCGAACACCGCCATCCGTACGGTTCTGTTCATCATGAGGATTCCCGATCTTCGTTATGGGGGGGACGCGCCGGTTCACGCCGACTGGCGGATGACCAGCGTGGGTTCGAGCAGCACGTTCGCCGGCGGTTCGCCGGAGCCCGTGTGGCCGTCGAGAAGTGTGGTGAGAAGGGCCACGCACTGCGCGGCCGCCTGCGCCAGCGGCTGGCTCAGGCTGGTCAGGCCGACGGCCTTGGCCACCGGCGTGTCGTCGAAGCCGATCACCGCGACCGGCCGTTCCATGCCGCCGCCGCTGCCCCGCCTGCCGGGTCGCCAGGCGAGCGCGGGGGAGCGGGCGGCGTGCAGCGCGCCGAGCGCGAGCGAGTCGCTGGCGCAGACGAGCGCGGTCACCCCGAGATCCGACCGCAGCAGGTCGTAGGCGGCCTTCTCGCCGTCGGCGACCTCGTCGCTGGTGGCCCGGCTCAGGCCGGCGGGGTCCACGCCCGCCGCGGTGAGCGTGCGCGCCCACCCTTCGCGGCGGTCGTCGCCGACCCCGGAGCCGGGCGGCCAGCCGAGGAAGCCGATGACGCGGTGGCCCGCGTCGAGCAGGTGCCGGGTGGCGGCGGCCGTGCCGGCCGCGCCGTCCACGTCCACCCACAGGTGCTTGGGGGAGTCCGAGCTCCAGGGGCGGCCGAATGTGACGAAC
The DNA here is from genome assembly GCF_014647835.1 of Microbispora rosea subsp. aerata. Taxonomy (GTDB): domain Bacteria; phylum Actinomycetota; class Actinomycetes; order Streptosporangiales; family Streptosporangiaceae; genus Microbispora; species Microbispora aerata. The sequence goes on along the minus strand of NZ_BMPY01000001.1, from coordinate 355,734 downwards.
GGCACCCGGCGTTCTTGCAGCCAGGCCGTACGCAGGTCGCCGTGGTGCGTGCTGGTCAGCACGAACGCGTCCGGCTCGTACGCGCCGAGCAGGTCTTCGAACGTGTCGATCTCGGCCTGGTCGTCGTCGGCGGTGTAGAGCAGCACCCGGTAGCCGGCCTGCGCCGCCGACTCGGTCAGCCCGTGCAGGAAGCGATCGAGCACCGAGCCGTTGATGCCGTCGCGGTCGGGCTCGATCCGGATGGCGATCAGCCGGGAGCGGCCGGTGCGCATCTGGCGGGCGGCCTGGTTGACCCGGTAACCAAGCTGCTCGACCGCTCGGTACACCCGCTGCCGGGTCTCCTCACGTACGACGTCGGGGTTGTTCAGGGCGTTCGAGACCGTCTGGCGTGACACGCCGGCGAGCCGGGCCACGTCGGCGATCGTCACTTTTTCGGCCATGCTCTGCCCTTCTGGGGGTTTGAACGTTCAAGGAGGAGTAAGGCATGATTAGATCGATCAAAATAATCCGAATGTTTCGCAATGTGCACCCCCGGCGACCACATGTCAAGGTGAAAGCCGGGCCGATTCGATCCAGGAGGCCCATCGGTGCTCGTCGGAGCCACGCCAGGTCCGGACGGCGACCTCGCCGCCGGGGCAGCGGCGTACCGCCTGCAACCGCCACTGCACGACCTGGTCAGCACCGTCATGGCGCCGACCGGGGCGCTCAGCGGCGCTGACGGCCAGATCCGCCCCTCCGGCGTACAGGGGCTCTTCCACGCCGACCACCGCGCGCTGTCGCAGGCCACGCTGCTGGTGAACGGCCGTGAGCCGGAGGCCATCGGTCACGTCCACGAGGAGGCCGGGCGCACCCGGTTCGTCTCGCTCGCCCGCTGGCTGGGCGACCCCCACCCCGACCCCACCGTCCGGCTCGAACGCGTCCGCGAGGTCGGCGCGAACGGCATGAGCGAGCGCGTGGAGATCACCTCCACCGCCTCGGTGGCCGTCACCGCGTCGGTCACCGTGGAGCTGGGCTGCGACTTCGCGCCGATCGAGGTGGTCAAGTCGGGCGGCGACACCGTGCCGGCCGAGCCCGACGACTCCGGCTCCGACGGCGGGAGCCCCGGCGGCCTGCTGTGGCAGAGCGGCGGCATCCGGGTCAGGGCCGCGGGCACGGACGCCCGCGCGGAGATCGGCGGCGGAGCCCGCCTGCGCTGGGAGCTGAGCCTGCCTCCCGGCGGGTCGACGACGCTGCGCTGGGAGGTCGTCGTGGACGACCCCGCCGCCGTCGTGGTCGCGCCGACCAGGGCGCTGGAGTGGAGCACGCCCGAGATCACCGCCTCCGACCGGCGGCTGACCCGGCTGCTGAACCAGTCGCTGGAAGACCTGCGGTCGCTGCGGCTGGTGGAGATCGGCGCTCCGGACGACACCTTCCTCGGCGCGGGGGTGCCGTGGTTCCTCACGCTCTTCGGGCGCGACAGCCTGTGGGCGGCCAGGATGCTGCTGCCGCTCGGCACCGAGCTGGCCGCCGGCACGCTGCGGGTGCTCGCCCGCAGGCAGGGCACGCGGGTCGACCCCGTCTCCGGCGAGGCGCCGGGGAAGATCCTGCACGAGCTGCGCCGGCGCGAGTTCACCGTCGAGGGCAACGGCCTGCGGCTGCCCGCCGCCTACTACGGAACGATCGACGCGACCCCGCTGTGGATCACCCTCCTGCACGACGCCTGGCGGTGGGGGATGCCCGAGCGCGAGGTCGCGGCGCTGCTGCCGAACATGGAGGCCGCGCTCGGCTGGCTCGCCGACCACGCCGACCCCGACGGCGACGGGTTCGTGGAGTACATCGACACCTCCGCCCGGGGCCTGGCCAACCAGGGCTGGAAGGACTCCGGCGACGCCGTGCGGTTCCGGGACGGCAGCCAGGCCAAGCCGCCGATCGCGCTCGTCGAGGTGCAGGGCTACGCGTACGAGGCGGCCAGGAACGCCGCGTCGCTGCTCGAGGCGTTCGGCCGTCCCGGAGCGGCCCGGTGGAACGAGCACGCCGACGCGCTGTCGGAGCGGTTCCGCGCCCGGTTCTGGGTGGACGGCCCGCACGGGCGCTTCCCGGCGCTCGCGCTCGACACCGACAAGCGGCCGGTCGACGCGCTGACCAGCAACATCGGCCACCTGCTCGGCACCGGCCTGCTGTCGGAGGAGGAGACGGCCCAGGTCGCGGGGCTGCTGGCGGGCCCGATGATGAGCGGCGGCTACGGGCTGCGCACGATGTCGTCCGGCGACGGCGGCTTCAGCCCGCTGTCGTATCACTGCGGCTCGATCTGGGCGCACGACACGGCCATCGTGCTCGCCGGGCTGGCCAGGGCCGGGTACGCCGCCCAGGCGGCCGGGCTCGCCGAGGGACTGCTCGCCGCGGGGGAGGCGTTCGGCTACCGGCTGCCCGAGCTGTACGCCGGGGACACCGCCGATCCGCGCCCCGGCCGCGGCAGGCCCATGCCGTACCCGGCGGCCTGCCGTCCCCAGGCGTGGTCGGCCGCCGCGGCGGTGACGATCGCGCACGCCGCGCTCGGCCTGTATCCGGACGTGCCGGCCGGGCGGGTGGTGCTGCGGCCCATGGCCGGGGCGCCCCTCGGCGCGGTGTCGGCCCGGGGGCTGCGGGTGGCGGGCGCGGCGGTGGACGTCGCGGTGGACGCGGCGGGGAACGCCACCATCACCGGCCTTCCGCCCGGTCTCGAGCTCCAGGTCCTGTGACGGCCCCGGCGTAAGGGAGCGTCGCCACCCCGGCGGCCCGTGCTCGCGGCGCGGGCGGCCGGGGCGCCGCCGGGACCGGCATGAACAGGGTGACGAGCGGAAACTTCGCACGTGCGGTTTGCTGGTAGTCCTTGAGTAAGGCCATGGTCGAGCACCGGCCGATCCGCACGAAGAAAGGTCACGGATGATCCCGCACCCCTATGTCCCCGCCCCCGCCCGGTACGACGGCATGCGTTACCGGCGCAGCGGAAGGAGCGGTGTGCTGCTTCCCGAGGTCTCCCTCGGGCTGTGGCACAACTTCGGCGACGGCCACCCGCTCGACGTGCAGCGCGCCGTCCTGCGCCGGGCCTTCGACCTCGGCATCACCCACTTCGACCTGGCCAACAACTACGGCCCGCCGTACGGCTCGGCGGAGGAGAACTTCGGCCGCCACCTGCGCGCCGACTTCCGGCCCTACCGCGACGAGCTGTTCATCTCCACCAAGGCGGGCTACGACATGTGGCCCGGGCCGTACGGCGAGTGGGGGTCGCGCAAGTATCTGCTGGCCAGCCTCGACCAGTCGCTGACCCGGATGGGTCTCGACTACGTCGACGTCTTCTACTCCCACCGGCCCGACCCGGACACCCCCATCGAGGAGACGATGAGCGCCCTCGACACGGCGGTGCGCTCCGGCAAGGCGCTCTACGCGGGCATCTCGAACTACTCGGCGGAGGAGACCGAGCGGGCCGCCGCCGTGCTGCGCGAGCTGGGCACCCCGCTCCTGATCCACCAGCCGCGTTACTCCATGCTCGACCGGTGGGTGGAAGGCGGGCTGCTCGACACGTTGGAGCGGGCCGGAGCGGGGTGCATCGCCTACTCCCCGCTGGCGCAGGGCCTGCTGACCGGGCGCTACCTCGACGGCGAGGTGCCGGCGGGCTCGCGGATGGCGATCGGCCACTTCCTCAAGCGCGACCGGCTCACCCCCGAGCTGCTGGAGACCCTCCGCGGCCTCGACAAGATCGCCCGGGAGCGCGGCCAGACGCTCGCGCAGCTCGCGCTGGCGTGGATCCTGCGGGACCGGCGCGTCACCTCGGTGCTGATCGGGGCGAGCTCGGTCGAGCAGCTCGAGCAGAACGTCGCCGCGCTCGACGCGCCCCCGCTCACCGCCGAGGAGCTGGCCGAGATCGACAAGCTGCTGTAGATCGACACGCCGCCGCAGACGGCGCGGACGCGGCGCCGCGGTCAGTCGACCTCGGCGCTGCCGTTCACGCGGAGCTTGCGGCGGGCGCGTTCGTAGAAGGTCGTCGTCCCGAGCCGCACCACGCGGGCGGCGGCGCGCAGCGCGGTCACCGTGAGCCGGTCGCCGGGGCACAGGTAGCCGCCGATGGCGCCGTCGACCTCCATCGCGAGCTGCCCGCTGGTCGGCAGCACGTCGAGGGTGACCTCCTCGTCGGCCGACAGGACCAGCGCCCGGTTGAACGCCGAGTGGGCGGCGGCCGGGACGACGAGGAAGCTCTCGACGGTCGGGGAGACGATCGGGCCGCCGGCCGAGAAGCTGTACGCGGTGGACCCGGTGGGGGTGGCGACGATCACGGCGTCGGCGGCGTACCGGACGAACGACTCGCCGTAGACCGAGACGGAGACCGCCGTGAGCCCGTCGCCGGGGATGCGCACGAGGGCGATGTCGTTGAACGCGGTCACCATCCGGCCGTCGTGGCTGGTGGCCCGGACCGCCATGCGCGGCTCGGCCGTGTATCTGTGGTCGTCGATCGCGGACAGCGCGGGCGCCAGCTCGTCCACGTCGATCTCGGCGAGGAAGCCGAGCCGCCCCAGGTTGACGCCGAGGACGGGGGTCGGCCGTCCGGCGATCAACCGCATCGTGCGCAGCATCGTGCCGTCGCCGCCGAGGCTGACGAGCAGATCGGACCGTCTCACCAGGGTCTGGGCGTCCACCGCGACCGCGCTGCAGTCGATGCGCCCGACCTCGTCGGGCAGCCCGAGCACCGTGCAGTCGCGCTTGCGCGCCCACTCGACGATCGTGTCGATCGCCTCCTTGGAATCGCGCTGCGGATGCAGGACGAGACCGACGGTGCTGACCATGCCCACGCCCTCACTGTACGGCCCGCCCGGACCTGGCCATGCCGCCCGGCATGGCCCGGCCGCCGGAGGGCCGTACGGCGTCCTACCGCCGGTCCTCGCCGGTGGCCTGGGCGAGGGGCAGGAAGACGCGGAACCGCGTGTCACCGGGGCGCGACTCGACGCGGATGTCCCCGTGGTGCTTGTTCACCACGATCCGATAGGAGATGTCCAGACCCAGGCCGGTGCCTTCGCCGACCGGCTTGGTGGTGAAGAACGGCTCGAAGATGCGGGGCCGGATCTCGGGCGGGATGCCGGGGCCGCTGTCGCCGACCTCCACGATCAGGTTGCCGTTCTCGCGCCGGGTGCGGAGGGTCAGCGTGCCGGTGCCGTCCATCGCGCCGAGGGCGTTGTCGATGAGGTTGGTCCACACCTGGTTCAGCTCCGCCGCGTACGCCGGGACGGGCGGCAGCGACCGGTCGTAGTCCTTGACCGTGCGGACGCCCGCGGGGATCTTGCCCTGCAGCATGGTCAGCGTGGCGTCGAGCAGGTCGTGCACGTCCACGATCTGGTGCGGGGCGCGGTCGAGCTGGGAGTACTGCTTGGCGGCGGCGACCAGGCCGGAGATCCGGGTGACCGCGTCGTCGATCTCGCCCATCAGCAGCTCGGTGTCGACGGTGTAGGTGACCCAGCGGACCGCGGACTCCAGGTTGTCCTCGCCCACCGCCCCGGCGATCTGGTCGAGCCAGGCCGCGTCGACGCCGCCGGCGACCAGCGTCGCCGCCAGGTCCCAGCCGCCGACGATGTCGTGGTCGTCCAGCCAGCCGGCCACCGCGTCCTCGGCGTCGGAGCGCGCCAGCGGCGACAGGTCGGGGGCGGACGCCGCGTGCTTGACCGCGTCCTCCTGCAGCTCCACCAGGTCGTGCAGCCGCCTGCCGTCGAGCCGCCCGTCGGCGATCATGGCGAGCTTCTGCCGCATGCCCGCCACCCGCTCCCGCAGCGCGGACGTCGCGCGCACGGCGGCGGCCGCGGGGTTGTTCAGCTCGTGGGTCAGACCGGCCGACAGCGAGCCGAGCGCGAGCAGCCGCTCCCGTTCGCCGACGATCGTCTGGGTGGCGCGCATGCCGAGGAACAGTCCTTCGAGCAGGTGCATCGCCATCGGGAACCACTCGCGCACGCACGCGCCGATCACCTCGGCCGGGATCACGAAGAACTCGGCGTCGGTGACCGCGGTCAGCGTGCTCAGGTAGAGCTGGGCGACGTCGCCGGTGATGTACGCCTGGGTGGCGCCGCCGTACACGCCGCGCTGGTGGGTGCGGCTCACCTCGACGTCGTCGCCGTGCACCCGCCTGCTCATCGCGACTGTGCCGCTCAGCAGCACGAAGAAGCAGGTGGCCGGCTCGCCCTCCTGGTAGACGAAGGTCCCGGCGTCGCGTCGCTCCACCCGTCCCGCCTCCGACAGGCGGGCGAGCTGGGCGTCGTCCAGCGACTCGAACAGGAAGAGCGTGCGCAGCTCGCCGGGCGAGAGCGTCGGGGTCATGTGGCCTCCAGGTAGCGGTGCACGAGCGAGACCGCCATCGCGCCCTCGCCCACGGCCGAGGCGACGCGCTTGACCGACCCGGCCCGCACGTCGCCCGCCGCGAAGACGCCGGGCATGCTCGACTCCAGGTGGTAGGGGTCCCTGGACGGCGTCCACCCGGCCGGGCGGCGGCCGTCGACGATCAGGTCGGAGCCGGTCAGCACGTAGCCGTCCGCGTCGCGGGCGATCACGTCGCCGAGCCAGTCGGTGCGGGGCTCGGCCCCGATGAAGACGAACAGCCACGACGTCGCGACGGTGGTGGTCGCGCCGGTGCGCCCGTCGCACAGGGTCAGCGACTCCAGATGGTCGCGGCCCCGGCCGCCGACGACCCGGGTGTGCGGGTGGACCTCGATCGACGGGATGCCCTCGATCTGATCGATCAAATAGCGTGACATCGACCGGGTGAGGTCCGCGCCGCGGATGAGCATGTGCACCTTGCGGGCATATCGGGAGAAGTGCACCGCCGCCTGCCCCGCCGAGTTCGCTCCGCCCACGATGTAGATCTCCTCCCCGGCGCAGCCCGGGGCCTCGGTGGCGGCCGCGCCGTAGAAGACGCCCCGGCCGGTCAGGTCGGCCAGCCCGGGCGCGTCCAGGAGCCGGTACGACGCGCCGGTCGCCAGCACGACCGTGTGCGCCGTCACGGCGGTGCCGTCGCCGAGGCGGAGCAGGGTGGCCGAGCCGCTGCGTTCGAGGCCGACGACCCGCTGGGCGGTGAGAAACTCCGCGTCGAACTTCAGCGCCTGCCTGCGGGCGCGGTCGGTGAGCTGGGCGCCGGAGACCCCGTCGGGGAAGCCCAGGTAGTTCTCGATCCGGCTGCTCTGCCCGGCCTGGCCGCCGGTGGCCCGCTGCTCGACCAGCAGGGTGCGCAGCCCCTCCGACGCGCCGTACACCGCGGCGCCGAGGCCGGCCGGGCCCGCGCCGATCACGGCGAGGTCGTAGAGGTCCGCGGCCGGGGCGGTGGCCATGCCGACGTGCGCGGCGAGATCGGTCTCCGTGGGCCGTGCCAGCGCCTTGCCGTCCGTGGTGATCACCACCGGCACGTCCGCCTCGCTCATCCCGGCGGCGGCCAGCAGGCGGGCGCCCTCGGCCTCGTCGGCCCGCAGCCAGCGGTACGGCACGAGGTTGCGGGCCAAAAAGTCGCGCACCGCGAACGACTGCGCCGACCAGCGATGGCCCACGATCTTGGTCTCCGGCATCGTCACCGCCGGGGCGGCGAGCCAGGCCTCGAGCAGCGTGTCCAGCACCGGGTAGAGCTTCTCCTCCGGCGGGTTCCACGGCTTGAGCAGGTAGTGATCGAGGTCGACGACGTTGATCGCGTTGATCGCCGCGTCGGTGTCGGCGTAGGCGGTCAGCAGCACCCTGCGGGCCAGCGGGAAGACGTCCATGGCCGCCTCGAGGAAGTCGATGCCGTTCATCCCGGGCATGCGGTAGTCGGCCAGGATGACCGCGACCTGCTCGCCGCGCAGCTTGATCTCCCGCAGGGCGTCGAGCGCGCTGGCGCCGGACTCGGCCCGGATCACCCGGTAGCGGTCGCCGTACCGGCGGCGCAGGTCACGGGCTACCGCCCGGGAGACCGAAGGGTCGTCGTCCACGGTGAGGATGGCGGGATTCTGCACGCCTCACACGGTACTTGCGGATTTTCACCAAATGGGACTAACAGGACATAGGTCCCATCGCGTGGTGACGTTCGCCGGTCGCCCCGCCGCCGGTCGTGGCCAAGGCTGGGGACGTGGCCACGACCGGGGGAGACGAAGGGGGGTCGCCATGCCGATGACCGTCCGTGACGTCATGAACAGGTTCGTGGTGGCGGTCGAGGCGACGGCCTCGTTCACCGACGTGGTCACCGCGATGTGCCGGTTCAACGTCGGCGCCGTCCCCGTCGTGGACGCGGAACGGCGCGTGATCGGCATGGTCAGCGACGAGGACCTGCTCCTCAAGAACCTGGACCGGCGGATCGGCGACACGATCGTGGAGGGGCCGTACCGCGGCAGGGAGCGCAGGAAGGCGGCCGGCCGCACCGTCTCCCAGATCATGAGCAGCCCCGCGATCACGGTCACCGAGGACACCCCTCTGCGGCGGGCGGCCTGGGCGATGCACCACAACAGGATCAAAGAGCTTCCCGTGGTGGACGGGCAGACCGGCCGCATCACCGGGATGGTCAAGCAGTCCGACCTCGTCAGGGCGTTCTGCCGGCCGGGGGAGGACCTCCGCGACGACGTCCTGGAGGTGGTGGGGCGCCACCGCGCGGACTGCGCCGTACGGGTCGAGGACGGCATCGTGCACCTCGAAGGCCGGGTGGCGCTGCGGTCCCGGCTCCACGCGCTGATCGAAGAGGTGTGGCGGGTGGACGGCGTGGTGGACGTCGAAACCGCCATGACGTACGAGACGGACGACGTGGGCCGGGCCGTCCCCGCGGGCGCGCCGCGGCGGACCGGCCCGGCGGAAGGCGGGAAAGCCCGATGAGCGTCGAGACGATGACCGCGTCGGAGGTGATGACCAGGACGCTCGTCACGGTGGAGCCGGAGGAGTCGCCGCTGATGGCCTGGGAGCTGATGTGGCGGGCCGGCGTCCACCACCTCCCGGTCGTGGACGCCGGCTGCAAGCTCGTCGGAGTGATCGGGCGGGAGGACATCGCCGCCCACTGGTCGGGCGGCCCCGCCGCGCAGTCCGAGGCGGAGGTGCGCACGCTCGTGCGGGGGCGGCGCTGCCCCCGGGTCGCCCCGGACGCGCCGCTGCCGGAGGTCGCCGCGCTGATGCTCGACGCGGACTGCGGCGCGGTCCCCGTGCTCGGGCCCGGCGAGGTCCTGCGGGGCCTGATCACCGCCACCGACGTGCTGGCGGCGCTGGCCGGGCGGACGCCGCGCCGGGCCGACGACCTCGCGGACGTGAAGGGCGGCCTGTTCCACCTGGAGCCGGTGCCGCCCGTCACCCGTCCATGAGCAGGACCGCCGCCCCCTCCACGCGGTCGGCGGCCAGGTCGGCCAGGGCTTGGTCGGCGGCGTCGAAGGGGTAGGGCGTGGTGGTGACCCGCGGCCGGTGGCGGGCCGCCAGCCGCAGGAACTCCCGCCCGTCCTCGCGGGTGTTGGCCGTGACGCTGCGCAGCGTCCGCTCCTGGAACAGGTGGCGCTGGTAGTTCAGCACCGGGATGTCGGTGAGGTGGATCCCCGCCACCGCGAGCGTGCCGCCCCGGTCGAGCGCGGCCAGCGCGACCGGCACGAGGTCGCCCGCCGGGGCGAACAGGATGGCGGCGTCGAGGGGCTCCGGCGGCGGGTCGGCGCTGCCCGCGGCGGAGGCCGCGCCCAGCCGGAGCGCGAGCTCCCTGGCCGCCGCCGACCTCGTCATCACGTGCACGGTCGCGCCCTCGGCGATCGCGATCTGCGCGGTGAGGTGAGCCGAGGCGCCGAACCCGTAGACGCCCAGCCGCCCGCCCGGGGGCAGGTCGGCGCGGACCAGCGCGCGATATCCGATGATCCCCGCGCACAGCAGCGGCGCCAGCGTCTGCGCCGGCGTGTCCTCCGGCAGCGGGTAGACGTACGCCGCGGGGGCGGTCAGCAGCTCCGCGTACCCGCCGTCGGCGTCCCAGCCGGTGTAGGTGGACGCCGGGCACAGGTTCTCCGCGCCGCGCAGGCAGTAGCGGCACTCGCCGCAGGTCGAGCGCAGCCAGGCCACCCCCACGCGGGTGCCGACCGGCGGACCCGCCGTCTCCGGGCCGAGCCCGGCCACCCGTCCCACGACCTCGTGGCCGGGGACCGTACGGGGGCGTCGCGGGGGCAGGTCGCCCTCGGCGAGGTGCAGGTCGGTGCGGCAGACGGCGCACGCCTCGACGCGGATCAGCAGCTCTCCCGGCCCGGGGACGGGGTCCGGCAGCACGGCCCGCTCCAGCGGCCGTGTCGCGACGGGCCCCGGCCGGGCCACGACCCAGGCGTCCACGGGCGGCTCACCCGTGGTGGATGCGCCGGCCGCTGACCTCGACGGGCACGATCCGGATGTAGAGCTCGCGCTCGCCGCCCGCCCATGTGTCGACCTTCTTGTTCACGTCGCCGGTCACGTGGTGGGCCCCGCCGCGGATGAGGACGCTCCAGCCCTCCCGGGTGCTCTCGTCGATGTGGTCCACCTCGAAGGCCACCATGAAGTCGGCCCCTTCGACCCCGGTGCGCAGGTCGGCGTCCATCGGGCCGCCGAGCGCGGTGCGAAACAGCACGGCGTCCTGCTCGATCGTGTAGTTGACCGGCAGGATCACCGGCCCGCTGGGATTGCTGAACGCGATCCTGCCGACGCCTCCGGGTGAGATCAGCCGCAGACACTCCTCGCGGTCGAGCTTGTCCAGACGCGGCACGCCGGCGGGCGCGGTGTCTTCACTCATGCGGACCTCCACAGCGATCTCGGTGATCTCATGGGCCGTCGGCACACTAGCGTTCCGTACCCGCGCGGCGGCACCGCCGTACGTCGCGCGTCGCGGGGACGAAGGGCCCGGGAAGCCTTGGCCGCCGCTTGCCGTAATCCATCCCCAACCGCATGCCCCGAATGGGCACCACCGTCACGTGGAAGTACTGAGCAGCCGCATTCTCCTGCGATCGCCCGGCCGGACCGCGAGCCGCGGTTTCTACCGGGACGTCCTGGGCCTGGCCGTGAGCCGCGAGTTCGGGCCGCCCGAGGACCCCGGGGTGGTCTTCTTCCTGGGGCAGGGATTCCTCGAGGTCTCCCCGCGCGCCTCCGGCTCCGAACAGGAGGGCGCGGCGATCTGGCTGCAGGTGCGCGACCTGCAGCGGGAGCACGACCGGCTGGTGCGGGCCGGCGTGCGGGTGGTCCGGCCGCCCCGGCTCGAACCGTGGGGCCTGCTGGAGATGTGGATCGAGGACCCCGACGGCCTGCCGATCGTGCTCGTCGAGGTCCCGGAGGGCCACCCGCTGCGCCGCGACCAGCGCTCCTTCGCGCCGAGTCCCCTCTGATCACGGCATCGCGATCTGACGAATTTAAGAATTTTTCAACTTGCGAATATCCTGTCGTCGCCTACGGAGGAGGGGACGACATGGACGAGTTCACGGCGGAACTGCGCGCCCGGCTCACGGAGGCTCGCGAGGAACTGCGGCGGGCCCGGGAGAACGGCGACGAGCACGGCGTCCAGATCGCCTCGGGCCGGCTGGACAACCTGAACCGCCTGGCCGCCGACCACGGGATCAGTCCGGACGCGGCGGACGAGGCCCGGTGACCTCGATGCCCGTCCCGCTCTATCAGGCCAAGGCTGACTTCTTCCGCACATTAGGACATCCGGTGCGCATCCGAGTGCTCGAACTACTGAGGGACGGCCCACGGCCGGTACGCGAACTGCTCGGCGAGATCGAGGTGGAGGCGTCGAACCTGTCCCAGCAGCTCGCCGTGCTGCGCCGTACCGGCCTGGTCACCGCGGTGAGGGAGGGCGGCACGGTGGTCTACTCGCTGGCCACCCCCGACGTCGTCGACCTGCTCGCGGCGGCCCGGCGGATCCTCACCGACATGATCACCGGCCAGGGCGAGCTGCTGGCCGAGCTCCAGGCGGAGGCGGCGAAGTGACCGCCACCGCACAGTTACTGTACGAGCGGGTCGCGGGGCTGCTGCCCAGGCCCGCCGACTGGCGCCCGGCGCGGCGCAACCCCGGCCGCGATCTGATCGCGGGTCTCACGGTCGCGGTGGTGGCCCTGCCGCTCGCGCTGGCCTTCGGGGTCGGCTCGGGGCTCGGCGCGCAGGCGGGCCTGGCGACCGCCGTCGTCGCGGGCGCGATCGCCGCGATCTTCGGCGGCAGCAACCTCCAGGTCTCGGGGCCCACGGGGGCCATGACCGTCGTGCTCGTCCCGATCGTGCACAGCCACGGCCCGGGCGGCGTCCTGGCGGTCGGCCTGCTCGCGGGGATCGTGCTCGTCGCCCTCGCGCTGGCCCGCGTCGGCAGGTACGCCCGCTACATGCCCACGCCCGTCATCGAGGGCTTCACGGCCGGAATCGCCGTCGTCATCGCGCTCCAGCAGGTGCCCGCGGCGCTCGGCGTGACCGGCGAGGGAGAGCGCGTGTGGCAGGCGGCCTGGGACGCGCTGGCGAACTTCGCCCGCGACCCCCACCCGGCGCCGATCGCGATGGCGCTCGCGGTCGCCGCGATCATGCTGCTGGGGGCGCGCTGGCGGCCCGCGGTGCCGTTCTCCTTCCTCACGGTCGTGGCCGCCACGATCGTGGCCGAGCTCACCGGCCTGGACGTCGCCCGCATCGGGACCCTGCCCGACGGGCTGCCCGCGCCGTCGATGAGCTTCCTCGACATAAGCGCCGTCACCACGCTGCTCCCCGCCGCCTTCGCCGTGGCCGCCCTCGGGGCGCTGGAGAGCCTGCTGTGCGCCTCCGTCGCCGACGCGATGAGCGTGGGGGAGCGGCACGACCCCGACCGCGAGCTGTTCGGCCAGGGCCTGGCGAACGTCGTCTCCCCGCTGTTCGGCGGCATACCGGCCACCGCCGCGATCGCCCGTACGGCGGTGAACGTCCGCTCGGGAGCCCGCTCGCGCCTGGCCGCCCTCACGCACGCCGTCGTGCTGGCCGTCATCGTGTTCAGCGCGGGCGGCCTGGTGGGGCGCATCCCGCTCGCCGCGCTGGCCGGGGTGCTGCTGGCCACGACGGTCCGCATGGTCGAGGTCGGGTCGCTGCGCGCCATCGCCAAGTCCACCCGGGGCGACGCCGCGGTGATGGTCCTCACCTTCGCCGTTACCGTCGTGTTCGACCTCGTCACCGCGGTCGCGGTCGGCGTCGGCGTCGCGATCGTGCTCGCCTTGCGGGCCGTCGCGCGCAGCGTCCAGATCGAACAGGTGCCGCTGGAGACCGGCGACCACAGCGACGAGGAACGGCGCCTGCTGGCCGAGCACATCGTGGCCTACCGGTTCGACGGTCCGCTGTTCTTCGGCGCGGCCCACCGGTTCCTGCTGGAGCTGTCGGAGGTCGCCGACGTGCGCGTGGTCATCTTGCGCATGTCGCGCGTGTCCACGATCGACGCCACCGGCGCGGGTGTCCTCGGCGACGTGATCACCCGGCTGGAGGCCAGGGGGATCACCGTGCTGCTGTCGGGCATCAAGCCGGGCCACGACGAGGTGCTCAGCGGGCTCGGGGTGGCCGATCACCTCCGTCAGGACGGCCTCGTCTTCCCGGACACCCCGGCCGCGATCGCCCACGCCAGGACGCTGCTCGGGCTCACACCCCCGCAACCGGAGGCCCCGGTGTCCCCGGCGAGACATCAGGACGTTTCCGCTCCGACGGTGTGATCGGCGCGCCACTCCCCGTATCCTTCCGGATAAGGAGGCAGTAGCCTTAATTTCCTACCAGATATGTGGGAGACTGGGGTGATGAGCGCCTGGCCCCGTGAGACCCCTGTCACCGCCGCCGTGACGGCCGCGCGCTGGGTGCGATCGGCGGCGATCGACGACGAGCTGGGACGGCGATGGCGGGCCAACCCCGACCCCCGGGGGAAGTCGGCCGCGGCCGGCGACGGCTCGTCGCTGTACGCCGGCGCGGCCGGGATCGTGCTGTTCTTCCTCGAACTGGCCGCCGCCACCGGCCACGAGGCCTACCTGGAGGACGCGCTCGCGGGAGCCCGCAGGCTCGCGGCCACCTGGCCGGAGCAGCACGACCCGACCTTCTACCACGGGCTCGCCGGCACGGTCTTCGTCATGGCGGAGACGGGGTGGGCGACGGGCGACGAGGAGCTCTTCGGGGCGGCCCGCGCCGCCGCCGACCGTCTCGTCCGCGCCGTCCGCCGGTTCGACGACGGCATCGGCTGGACCGGCGACCCGGCGCAGCGCGGCGACGGGGGGATCGTGCTCGCCCTGCTGCACGCGGCGGGCGTCCTCGGCGTCCCGGCGTACGAGGAGGTGGCGATCGAGGCGGGGGAGCGCATCGCCGGCCTGGCCGTCCCCGGGCACCGCTTCGGCGGCGACGGCTGCTCCGACCTGCCCGTAGACGCCGTCACCCCGGGGTTCCTGCCCGGGACGGCGGGCACGGCGTTCCTGCTCGCCCGCCTGTACGGCGTGACGCGCGACGAGCGGTTCCTCGCGGCGGCCCGCCGGGGCGCCGACTTCGTCCGCACCGTCAGCGTTGTCACCGACCGGTGCGCGCTCGTGCCGCACCACCTCCCGCAGGGGCGGCGGCTCCACTACCTCGGCTTCTGCTCGGGGTCCGCCGGGGTCGCCCGGATGTTCCACGAGCTGCACCGCGTCACCGGCGACCCGGGCGACCTCGACTGGGTGGAGCGGCTCGCGCACGGCATCATGCAGAGCGGGGTGCCCGGGTCCCGGCCGCCGGGGCACTGGGACGTCGCCTGCCTGTGTTGCGGCACCGCGGGGTTGATCGAATGTTTCGTGGGCCTGTACGCGGCCACCGGGCGTGAGCCGTACCTCGGCTTCGCCCGCGCGCTCGCGGCGGACCTGATCGGGCGCGCGACCGCGGGGGACGAGGCCGGCTTCCGCTGGTATCAGGCATACCGGCGGCTGCGCCCCGGGGAGGTCACGGCGGACACCGGCTACATGGTGGGAGCCGCGGGCATCGGGACGGCCCTGCTGCACCTGGACGCCGCGGAGCGGGCCGTGCCGCGCCGGTCGATCCTCCTGCCGGACAACCCGTTCCCGGCCATCCCCATCCCCGCCGCCGTCCTGCGCGGCGAGCAGGCGTAGCGGCTGAAAGATTCACCCGTTCCCACCCCGTACGGCCAGGTCGGCGGGGTGACGCACGCCGCGCCTTTGACTCCTTCGGCTCGGCTCACGACGCTTCGCGTGCCCTCCTTCCCTATCCGCCCCCCTGGGAAGGAGGGCGCGTCCACGTCCCAACTTTGCCAGTTTCTAGGAGATTCGTCCAAAAAGTAAAACTTTCACCCAAGATGTCGAGATTTGGGGTGTTCTTGGCTTACTGTCCGGTTATCCAGCCGTGACCAGTCAGGAGATCCCCCATTTCCAGTTACGCGGACCCCCATACGTATGCCCTCCGGGAGCAGACCGGCCCGGCCAAGGGCGACACGCACGATGCGACCGCCGTGTCCCCGCACCGGCAGGACGCCCCCGCTCTCCCCGCTGCCGTTCCGCCGCGGCCGGAGGCCCCCGACGCGGGCACGCCTCCGGCCCCCGCCGTCCCCGAGGTCGGCTGCCCGACGGCCGACGGCCAGATCGTGCTGTACACCGGCAAGACGACCGCGTCGTACTTCTGGGACGACGGATCGGGCATCAACGGCGACACCGGCGCCCCCGCGTCGGGCAAGCCGATGCAGAAGGGCCTGGCCGCCAGCCCGAGCTGGCCGATGGGCACCAAGGGCTACGTGATCTACAAGGGGAAGAAGGCCGACTTCTTCATCGGCGACCGCGGCCCCGGCATCCCCTCGAGCAACGGGGTCATGCTCGACCTCGACGGCAAGACGTTCGCCGAACTGACCGGCGGCACCTGGGACACCGACTCGCTCACCGTCGAGGACGCCGGTGGCCTCGGCCACATCCCCGTGACGTACGTGATCACGGAGTGGGGCGAGGGCCTCGGCAAGACGGGCGCCCCCAGGCCGTTCTCGACCGGTGCGTACGCGGTCGAGGACCGCCCCGAGCCCCCGCCGCCCTGTCCCACCGCGGCTCCCGCCCCCGCCGCGCCCGCCTCGGCCGATCCCGCCGCGGCGTCGGAGGGGGAGGAGGGCCCCGCCCAGCAGGCCCAGGCGGCCGCCGCCGGGATGTCGCCCGTCGCCGGCAGGGCGAGGGCGAAGGACGCCGCGTCCCCCGCGACCGCCCCGAGGACCGTCGGGTCGTCCACGGCGCCCTCGGAAGCGGCGAGGAGCACGGCGAAGGCACCCGAGAAGACCGCCGCGAAGACGAGCGGGACGACGGTCTCTCCGGCGTTCACTCCCGCGTCGGCCGTGAACGGACAGCTCGAAGAGGCGGCGGTGCCCGCCTTCTCGATCGCGATCGTGGTGTGCGCGCTCGTCGCCGTGGGCGCCAAGGCCGTGCTGAGCCGCCCCGCCCACGCTCACGGAACCGCACACCGGCCGGGCCGCCACCGCGGCCGGTGAGCACGCGGGCAGAGTGGCGCGTCAGCGTCTGCGGCGCCTGAGCGTTCCGGACACGCGCTTGAGCACGCGGTCCCACTCCGAGCCGAACGGGTTGTCCTGCACCAGGTAGGTCCACGTGGCGGTGGGCCGCTTGAGGCCCTGCTCCGCGAGGTCCCGGGTGAGGTCGGCCTTCTCGAAGGTCTCGGTGGAACGCCGCTCGACCTCCTCGAACATCGCGCGGTAGGCGGGAACGGCCTCGCGGTTGAACTCGTCGAGCGGGTTCAACCGCCCCAGGGCGCGCAGGTGGATGCCCTCGCGCAGGTCGGCGAGGAAGCCGAGGTGCTCGGTCCAGCAGCGGTCGAGGTGATACAGCACGATCTGCCGGGCGGCCCGCTCGACGGTTTCCTCGCCCACCGCCTCGCACAGCTCGCGGTAGCGCTCGGGGCAGGCCCGCCGCAGGGCTCGCGCCGCGGCGTCGCCGTGCAGCACGCGGTCGCGCTGCTCCAGCACCTCCGCCCGCTGACTCTCCTGCACCCGGGTGTAGCGCCAGGTGTTGCGGTGGATCTCCAGGTTGACGCCCTCGGCCACGCGCTGGGCGTGCGCCACCAGCGCGGCGGCGTCCGCGCCGGTCACGACCCCGTCGCGGCCGGCCGGGGGCAGCGACTGGTCCGGCGCGTACGCCGTGAGGAGCGTGTCCTCGCCGCTGACGAAGAACACCGAGCCGCCGGGGTCGCCCTGCCGCCCGGCCCTGCCCCGGAGCTGGTCGTCCAGCCTGCTGCTTTCGTGCCTGCCGGTGCCGATGACGTAGAGCCCGCCGAGCGCGGCGACCTCCTTCTCCTCCTCGGGGTCGCCGGCGCCGAGCCGGATGTCGGTGCCGCGCCCGGCCATCTGCGTGGAGACCGTGATCGCGCCGCGCCGTCCGGCCTTCGCGATGATCTGCGCCTCCTCGGCGTCGTTCTTCGCGTTGAGCACGGCCGCGCTCAGCCCTTTGGCTTTCAGGGCCTCGGCCAGGCGCTCGGACTCGGCGACGTCGAGCGTGCCGACGAGGATCGGCTGCCCGGTGGCGTGCCGGGTCTCGATCTCCTCCAGCAGCGCCCGTTCCTTGTCCTCCAGCGTGGCGAAGATCCGGTCCGGCTCGTCCACCCGTACGCACGGCTTGTTGGGCGGGATGACCGCGACCCTGAGGTCGTAGAACTCCCGGAGCTGCTCGGCCACGGCGATCGCGGTGCCGGTCATGCCGCACACCTGCCGGTAGCGGCGGATGAGGCTCTGCACGGTCATCGAGTCGAGGATCTCGCCGGTCTCCGACGCCGGCAGGTGCTCCTTGGCCTCCACCGCCGCCTGGAGCCCGTCCGGCCAGCGCTGCAGCACCGCGACCCGGCCGCGCGAGGTGTTGATCAGATGGACCCGGCCGTCCCTGACGATGTAGTCGACGTCCCTGGTCAGCAGCGCGTGGGCGTGCAGGGCGAGGTTGACCTGGGTCACCACGCCGGGGTGCTCGTAGAGGTCGATGCCGAGGGCCTTCTCGACCGTGTCGGTGCCCTTGGGGGTGAGGAAGACGCTGCGCCCCTCCTCGTCGATCGTGTAGTGGTAGCCGCGCGACAGCCGCCGTACGAGCGCCGCCATCTCGGGCAGGGCCGTGCCGGGGTCGGCCGCGCCGGCCAGCACGAGCGGCACGCGGGCCTCGTCCACCAGCACCGAGTCGGCCTCGTCCACCAGCGCGACCTCGGGCGCGGGCACGACCAGCTCGGCCGGGTCGGTGCTCAGACGGTCGCGCAGGACGTCGAAGCCCAGCTCGCTGACGGCGCCGTAGGTGACGTCGCACGCGTACGCCGCCCGGCGCTCCTCGGGCGTGGAAGTTTCAGCGATCCACCCGGCCGTAAGGCCCAGCGTCTCGTACAGCGGCCCCATCCATTCGGCGTCGCGGCGGGCCAGATAGTCGTTGACCGACACCGCGTGGACCCGATTGCCGCGCAGCGCGAACCCGGCCGCCGCCAGCGCGCCGACGAGCGTCTTGCCCTCGCCGGTGGCCATCTGCGCGACGTGGCCCTGCAGCATGGCGAGCATGCCGACGAGCTGCACGTCGTACGGCCGCTGACCGAGCGCCCGGCGGGCGGCCTCCCGCATCACCGCGCAGAAGTCGGCGGAGCCGACCCAGCCGGGGCCGGCGTCCGCGGGGCGCAGGTCGGTGCGCCGGGTGACCTCGTCCTCCAGCTCGCCCGCCTCGGCCACGATCCGCTGGAAGGGGGCCAGATCGACGCTCCCCGGCTTGTCCAGGAAACGCTTGATCCATTCGCCTACGCGTGCCACATCCGCTCCAACGAGTCACCTGCCGGACTGATTCCACATGCCCGGTTCATGGTCCCATCATCGGCGCCGATTTCCGCGGTGCACATACCTGACACTCTCTGACAGGTATGCGCGCGAGGATGACGGCCGCCCCCTCCTGGCCCGGCCCGGACAAGCAGTTCCATCTCGACTTCCGGGTGCCCGACGTGGCCAAGGCGGTGGAGGAGTACGTCGCGCTCGGCGCGACCAAGCCGGAGTTCCAGCCCGGCGACTGGGTGGTGCTCGCCGACCCCGAGGGCCACCTCTTCTGCGTGTGCCCGGAGAGGCGGTGAACCCGGAGAGGCCGTGAGGCGGCCAGGGCTCGCCTGGCGACGCCGGCGGCCCGCGTCGCCCCCGGGCTTTTCGACATGCCCGGAAAGCCGCGCTTGCGGCGCGTATGCCCGTGACGTGTGCGGAGCCCCACTAAGCTTGCGTGGTGCTTTCTCAACACACCGGCGGGCGCGCATGACCTGGGTGGGAGTGGCCGTCGCACTCGTCGGCGCGCTGGGCTACGCCCTGGGCGCGGCGCTGCAGCAGTTCGAAGCGGTGAGCGAGGGGGCGACCCTCGCCCTCGTCAGAAGACCCCGCTGGTGGATCGGCGGGGTCATCGGTTTCGCCGGGGCGTCCCTGCACGCGGTGGCGCTCAGCGTGGCCCCGCTGGTCGTCGTGCAGCCCGTGAGCGTGGCGACGCTCGTCTTCGCGGTGCCCCTCGCCGCGGCGCTGCACGGCAGGCGCCCTCGCCGGGCCGAGATCGTCGGCTCGATCGCGGTGGCGGTGGGCCTGCTCGGCCTGATGCTGCTGGTCCCGGCGCACAACGTGACCCCCGTCCTGTCTGACGCGCACGCCGTCGCGCTGATCGGCTGCATCGGCCTGGTGGTGGCCGTCACGTTCACCGCGGCCCGCTGGGCACGGGGCCCGGCGAAGGCGCTGCTGATGGCGATCGGCGCCGGCGCGGTCACCGCGACCGTGTCCACGTTCGTCCGGGTGGTCGGCGGCGGGCTCGAAGGGGACCTCAGCCGCCTGGCGCACTGGTTCACCCTGGCCATCCCGGTGCTGCTGGTCTGCGCCATCGTGCTGCTGCAGAAGTCGTACGCCGTGGGCTACTTCGGCATCGCGTACGCGGTGGTCCAGGTCGTGGACCCCATCACCTCGGTCGCCGCCGGGGCCCTGCTGCTGGGCGAGCCGCTGCCCACCGAGGCGGGCAAGGTGGTCCCGGCGCTGCTGTCGGCCGTGCTGCTGATCGCCGGGACGATCACGCTCGGCCGCCTCGCCCCCGATCACGGCAGGCGCGCCGCCGCACCGGCCGGGCCGGACCGGGCCGACGATCCGCTGCCCGCGTCGAAGGCGGCCTGACCGGCGCGGCGATCGTCAGGGCGACCAGACGAAGACCTGGTCGCCCTGGCGCAGCGCGACGTTGGGCCCGAGCCGGCCCGCCGCGCGCATCGCGCCGTCGCGCAGGGCCACCGCCAGCGGGTTGCGCCACCGGGTGAGCCGGCAGATCGTCCGCGACCTCCGGACGATCGGCAGGGTCCGCGCGAAGCGTTCGCGGCTGTAGGCGGCCAGCCCCGAGGCGAGGCCGGCGTGGGACGACACGCGCTCGGCGAGCACGACGGCGTCCTCCATCGCCTGGCAGGCCCCCTGCCCGAGGTTCGGCGTCATGGCGTGCGCCGCGTCGCCCAGCAGCGCGACCCGCCCCGCGTGGAAGGCGGGCAGCGGGGTGTCGAGGCAGTAGATGTCGTGGCGGAGCACGGCCGCGGGGTCCGCGGCGGCCAGCAGCGCGGGGATCGGGTCGTGCCAGCCGCCGAACAGCCGGACCAGTTCGTCCTTCTCGTCCGCCGCGCGCAGGCCCGCCGGGACCGTCGCGGTGGCGTAGCAGTACACCTGGCCGCCCGCGAGCGGCGTGACCCCGAAGATCAGCCCTTTCCCCCAGGTCTCCGATGCGCCGGTCACCCCGGGCAGCGAGACGATGGCCCGCCAGCTCGTCACGCCCGCGTAGGCCGGTCCGGGATGCCGGGGAAACAGCGCCGTGCGGACACGTGACCAGATCCCGTCGGCCGCCACGACCAGATCGGCGTCGATCGTCTCCGCGGTCCCCGGCAGGGTGACGCGGCCGGTCGCCGGGTCCACCGACTCGACCCGCGCGTTCAGCCGCAACGCGCCCCGCGGCAGCCGTTCGGCGAGGATGCCGACCAGCGCCGACCGGGTGAGCAGCACGATCGGGTCGCCATATCGGGCGGCGGCCGCCTCGGCGGTGGTCTGCGACAGCCATCGGCCGTCCGGCACCCGGATGCCGCTGCGGCCCTGGATCGCCGAGAGCTTCCTGACCTCGTCGCCGGCGCCGACGACGTCGAGCGCCTTGAGCGCGTTGGGCGCGATCGCGAGCCCGGCGCCCACCGGCTCGATCGACGCCGCCTGTTCCAGGACGGTCACCGACCATCCCTTGCCCGCCAGGGCGAGGGCCGCCGTCAGCCCGCCGATGCCCGCTCCGATCACCACCGCACGCGACATAAGCGCCTCCCTCTCACTACATCTGTAGTTACCGTACTACACCTGTAGTCCGTCACTACGATGAGAGGGGTGCGAAGTCAGCGGGCAACGCTCGTCGCCGACGCGGCCATCGCGATCCTGGCCGAGCGGGGGATGCGCGGCCTCACCCACAGAGCGGTCGACGAGGCCGCCGGACTGCCGCCGGGGTCCACCTCGAACCACGCGCGCACGCGCGCGGCGCTGCTTGAGCTCACGCTGGCCCGGCTCACCGAGCGCGAGGAAGCCGTCTTCGCCGCCGCCACGACACCCGGCGCCGTGATGTCCCGGGACCCGTGTGAGGTGGCGGATCTCCTGGCGAGGATGACGTACGCGGCGGTCACCGTGCACCGGGAGACCACGATCGCGCGTTACGAGCTGGCCATGGAGGCGACCCGGCGGCCGGAGCTGCGCAAGGTCTACGACGAGGTGGGGCGCCGCTTCCGCGAGCTCGCCACGGCGGTGCTGGCCGCCGTGGGCTCGCCCGACCCGGAACGGCACGGCCGCCAGATGGTCGCCTACGTCGAGGGGCTGATGTTCGACGCGGTCGCCGGCGCGGGCGGCGTGCCGTCCCTGGAGGATCTGAACGCCGCCTTCCGGGAGCTCCTGCGCATCGCCGCCACGTCCTGATCGGGCGGTGTGACTCAGCGGGGGGCCAGCAGGCGGGCGCGATGCGCGGGCCACTCGTCGTCGAGGATCGAGTAGAGGGGGCTGTCGCGCCAGGTGCCGTCCGCGCGGCGGTACTGCCGCCGGAGCACGCCCTCCCGCACGCCGCCGATGCGCTCGATGGCCGCCTGCGACCGCAGGTTGCGGATGTCGGTCTTCAGCACCACGCGGACGAACCCCAGGGCGAAGGCGTGGTCGAGCAGCAGCACCTTGCACTCGGTGTTGACGGCGGTGCGCCAGTAGGCCCTGCCGTACCACGTGGAGCCGATCTCCACGCTCTCGTCGAAGCCGCCGACGTCCCAGTAGCCGGTCGAGCCGATCGCCCGGCCCGTCTCCTTGAAGATCACCGCGAACTGCGTGGTGCGCGGGTCGGCGACCAGCCTGCCGACCAGGCGGCGCATGTCCTCCTCGGCCTCCGGCATGGGCTCCGGCCGGTGACGCCAGATCTCCGCGTCCCGTGCCACGAGGAACAGATCGGGCACGTGGGCGAGGGCGAGCGGCTCCAGGCGTACGACGCGACCGTCGAGCACGGCCGGCGCGGGCATCTTCGCGGTCATGCGCCCGACGTTAGCGACGGCGTACGGCGCGGGCCGATGGCCACTCGGGGCCGATCGGCGGCGACCACTTCACCGCGCCGATTCACATACCGTCGACATACATACCGGCTGGTCGGTATCCTTCGTCCGTGACCGCTGACCCGCCCGGCCTCGACCTCACCCGCCTCGCCGAGCACCTGCGGCGCGAGGGGCTGACCGAAGGGCCGCTCACCGCCGAGCTGATCGTGGGCGGCAAGTCCAACCTGACGTACGTCGTCAGAGATGGCAAGAGCGCCTACGTCGTGCGGCGGCCGCCCCTCGGGCACGTCCTGGCGACGGCGCACGACATGGGCCGCGAACACCGGGTCATGAGCGCGCTCCAGGACACCGGCGTCCCCGTGCCGCGCACCTACCACCTGTGCCGGGACGAGGCGGTCCTCGGCGCGCCCTTCTACGTCATGGAGTACGTCGAGGGCGGGCAGCCGCCGCTCACCCCCGATCTCGCCCACGGGCTGGTCGACGTGCTGGCCGCGCTCCACTCGATCATCCCCGAGAGCGTGGGCCTCGGCGACTTCGGCAGGCCCGACGGCTTCCTGGAGCGGCAAATCGCCCGGTGGAAGCGGCAGCTCGACGCCTCGCGCAGCCGCGAGGTCCCCGGCATCGACGACCTCTACGAGCGGCTCGCCCGCGACGTGCCGGCCTCCGGCAAGCCGGCGATCGTGCACGGCGACTTCAAGCTGGGCAACACGCTGATCGCCGACGGCCGGGTGCGGGCCGTGCTCGACTGGGAGATGTCCACGCTCGGCGACCCGCTCACCGACCTGGCGCTGTTCCTCCTGTACGGCGAGTTCGCCTCGCTCGACCGCGAGGAGGCGGGCGAGGCGCCGCCCGGCTCCGAGCTGGCCGCGCACTACGAGGAGGCGGCCGGCCGCGACCTGTCCCGGCTCGGCTGGTACATCGGCCTCGCCTGCTTCAAGCTCGCGGTGATCGCCGAGGGCATCCATTTCCGATACACGAAGGGGCTCACGGTGGGGGAGGGCTTCGCCGAGGTCGGCGACCACGTCGCCCCGCTCGTCGCCCGCGGGCTGATGGAGGTCTGATGGACTTCGCGTTCGACGCGACCACGGAGTGCTACCGGGAGCGATTGCTCGCCTTCATGGACGAGTGCGTCTACCCCGTCGAGCACGCCTTCCACGAACAGGCCGCCGCCGGCGGGTGGAGCCCGCCGCCGCTGCTGGAGGACCTCAAGGCCGAGGCCCGCTCGCGCGGCCTGTGGAACCTGTTCCTCCCCGGCGAGCACGGCGCCGGCCTGACCAATCTGCAGTACGCCCCGCTCGCCGAGATCATGGGCAGGTCGCCCGCCATCGCGCCGCCCGCCACCAACTGCGCCGCCCCGGACACCGGCAACATGGAGGTGCTGGCGGAGTTCGGCAGCGAGTGGCAGCGCAAGGAATTCCTGGAGCCGCTGCTGGCCGGCGAGATCAGGTCGGCCTTCGCGATGACCGAGCCCGACGTGGCCTCCTCCGACGCGACGAACATCGCGACCTCCATCAGGAGGGACGGCGGGGAGTACGTCATCAACGGCCGCAAGTGGTTCATCACCGGCGCGATGAACCCCAACTGCAAGGTCTTCATCGTGATGGGCAAGACCGATCCGCAGGCGCCCAAGCACCGCCAGCAGAGCATGGTGCTCGTCCCGCGCGACACCCCCGGTCTGTCCGTACGGCGCGGCATGACGGTCTTCGGCTACGACGACGCCGACCACGGCGGCCACTCGGAGGTGGTGTTCGAGGACGTACGGGTGCCGGTGGACAACCTCATCGGCGAGGAGGGCGGCGGCTTCGCCATCGCCCAGGCGCGGCTCGGGCCGGGCCGCATCCACCACTGCATGCGGCTCATCGGCATGGCCGAGCGGGCGGTGGAGCTGATGTGCCGCCGGGTGCTGTCGCGCGAGGCGTTCGGCGCGCCGCTGGCCCGGCAGGGCGTGATCCAGGACTGGATCGCCGAGTCGCGGGTGCGCATCGAGCAGCTGCGCCTGCTGGTGCTGAAGACGGCCTGGCTGATGGACACGGTCGGCAACAAGGGCGCGCACACCGAGATCCAGGCCATCAAGATCGCCTGCCCGGCGACCGTGGAGTGGATCCTGGACAAGGCCATCCAGGCGCACGGCGCGGGCGGGCTCAGCCAGGACTTCCCGCTGGCGGCGCTGTGGGCGGGGGCGCGGTCGCTGCGGTTCGCCGACGGCCCCGACGAGGTCCACAAGCGGTCGCTCGCCCACCGCGAGCTCAAGAAACACATGGAGTGATGTGCTGGTGACATGGGATGAGGCGTCGGTCGCCGAGCGCGCCAGAGCCTTCCTCGCGGAGCACGACCCGGCGGCGACGGACCGCCTGGAGTTCCTGCGTGCCCGGTTCGACGCCGGACTGGCCTGGGTGCACTTCCCCGAGGGCCTCGGCGGGCTGGGCGCGCCCCGCGAGCTGCAGGCCGTGGTCGACCGGGAGCTGCGGGGCACACCCGACAACCGGCCGGGCCGGATCGGCATCGGCCTCGGCATGGCCGCCCCCACGATCCTCGCCTTCGGCACCGAGGAGCAGAAGAAGCGCTTCCTGCGCCCGCTGTGGACCGGCGAGGAGGTGTGGTGCCAGCTGTTCAGCGAGCCCGGCGCGGGTTCCGACCTCGCCACGCTGGCCACCCGCGCCGTACGCGAGGGCGACGAGTGGGTGATCGACGGCCAGAAGGTGTGGACGTCGAGCGCGCACACCGCGCGCTGGGCCATCCTCGTGGCCCGCACCGACCCGGACGTGCCCAAGCACCGCGGGCTGACGTACTTCATCTGCGACATGCACGCCCCCGGCGTCGAGGTGCGCCCGCTGCGCCAGATCACCGGGGAGGCCGAGTTCAACGAGGTCTTCCTCACCGGGGTGCGGCTGCCCGACTCGCTGCGGCTGGGCGAGGTCGGCGACGGCTGGCGCGTCGCCCAGACCACCCTCATGAACGAGCGGGTCGCCATCGGCGGCACGCCGAGCCGCCGCACGATGATGAGCGTCGTCGCCGAGACCTGGCGCTCCCGGCCCGAGCTGCGCACCCACGACCTGCACCAGCGGCTGCTCAAGCTCTGGGTGGACGCGGAGGTCATGCGGCTGACCGCCGTACGGCTGCGCGAGCAGCTCGCCGCCGGGCATCCCGGGCCGGAGGGGTCGGGCATGAAGCTGGCCTTCGCCCGGCTGAACCAGGAGCTGTCGGGCCTGGAGGTCGAGCTGCTCCGCGAGGACGGCCTGGCCTACGACGACTGGACGTTCCGCAGGCCCGAGACGGTCGACTTCGTCGGCCGCGAGGCGGGCTACCGCTACCTGCGCGCCAAGGGCAACTCGATCGAGGGCGGCACGTCCGAGATCCTGCGCAACATCATCGCCGAACGCGTCCTCGGCCTGCCCGCCGAGCCGCGCGCCGACAAGGACGTCGCCTGGAAGGACCTCCCCCGATGACGCTGCTGTACACGGAGGTGGAGGAGGAGCTGCGCGCCGCCGTGCGCGCCCTGCTCGCCGACACGTGCCCGCCGTCCGCCGTGCTCGACCGCGCCTCCCGTGCGGCCGAGTCGGGCCCGCCGTACGACGCGGAGCTGTGGAAGGCGCTGGCCCGCGACATCGGCGTGGCCGGGCTGCTGGTCCCCGAGGAGCTCGGCGGCGCGGGCGCCTCGGCGCGTGAGGCGGCCGTCGTGCTCGAGGAGCTGGGCCGGGCCGCCGCCCCCGTGCCGTACCTGAGCAGCGCGGTCCTCGCCACCCAGGCCCTGCTGACGGCCGGGGGACAGGTGGCGGGCGAGCTGCTGGGACGCCTGGCCGAGGGGGAGACGACCGCCGCGCTCGCGGTGTCGTTCGCCGCCTCGCCGTACGCGCCGCCCGCCCCGGTGGCGACCCTCGGCGAGGACGGCACGGTGAGCGGCACGGTCACCGGGGTGATCGGCGCGGAGGCCGCCGACGTGCTGCTCGTCCCGGTACGGCTGCCGCACGGCGTGGGGCTGTGCGCGGTCGAGGCGTCGCCGGCCGCTCCCGGGGCCGCCGAGGGGGCCGTCCGGGTGACGACGGTCACCTCGCTCGACCTGACCCGGCCCATCGCGACCGTCGAGTTCGCCTCGGCCCCGGCGCGGGTCGTCGCCGAGGCGGACGGGCTGGAGCTGCCGTGGGTGTGGGAGGCGCTGGCGCGCGGCGCGGGGCTGCTCGCCTCCGAACAGCTCGGCGTCGCCGAGTGGTGCCTCACCACGACGGTCGCGTACGTGAAGGAGCGCAAGCAGTTCGCCCGGCCCGTGGGGTCGTTCCAGGCGATCAAGCACCGGCTGGCCGACCTGTGGCTGGAGGTCGTGGGGGCCAGGGCGGCGGCCCGCAACGCGGCGGCCCGCCTGGCGGAGGCGCCGGCCGCGGGGCCGCTCGGCGACGAGGCGGCGGTGGCGGTCGCGGTGGCGCAGGCCCACTGCGGGCCGGTGGCGGTGCACGCCGCCGAGGAGTGCGTGCAGCTCCACGGCGGCATCGGGATGACCTGGGAGCACCCGGCGCACCTGTATCTCAAGCGGGCCAAGGCCGACCAGATCGCGCTGGGCACGCCGGGCGACCACCGTGAGGCGCTCGCCGGCCCGGCGGACCTCCCCGCGCCGGTGTGATCAGGGACGCAGCGAGCGGAGCAGGAGGTCGGCGAAGTGGCGGCCGACCTCCTGGCCGCTCAGCGGCCCGTCGGGGTGATACCAGGTGCCGAGATGGTGGACCGAGCCGAAGAAGAAGTCGACCACCATCTCGGCGGGGATGTCGTCGCGGAACACGCCGTCGCGCTGCCCCTCGGCGACCAGGTCGCGGAACCGCTCGTGGTAGCGCCGCCGCTCGGCCCGCACGCTCTTGTACGTCTCCGGCGCGAGCTGGTGCATCGACCTGAAGAAGATCTTGGAGTCGTCCAGGTTGTCGACCGTGGTCACCACCACGTCGACCGCCGCCGCGTGCAGCCGCTCGGCGACCGGGCCCTCCGCGTCGGCGAACCGGTTGAGCCGCTCCATCTGCAGGCGCAGCACGCGGGCGTAGATCTCGTGGAGCAGGTCGTCCTTGGAGTCGAAGTAGTGATACATGGCGCCCTTGGTGACGCCTGCCGCCGCCACGATCTCCTGCACCGACGTGCTCTCGAAGCCCCGCTCGGCGAACAGCCGGGTGGCCTCGGCGAGCAGGCGCTGCCGTACCGGCTCCTCCATGGACCCGTTCGCGGGGTGCTCCCCGTTCGCGCGATCCCCCGTTACGCGGCGGGCCATGCCGACCTCCTTCGCCTTTCCGGCGTCAAGCATACCGACTGGTCGGTCAATGGTAAGCACTGGCGTAACTGCGCTACTTCCCTCACCTTAGGAGGGTTGGGATTCCCGCTCGGGTATCCCGGCTGAAGACCGCATGCCTAGTGTGGGGGTTCGCGTGCCCAGTGGTTCCATCTACGTCCCGAAGGACGAGAAGTTCACCGGCGCCTCGCCGCAGAACCTGTACGAGACGTTCTGGTACGCCGGACGCAAGAACCGCATCCGCGTACGGGCCGCGATCACCGTCGCGGGGTTCGTCGCCGGCAACCTGGTGGGCGCGCGGCTCGGGCTGAACATGTTCGCCACCGGCTTCTGGCTGGCCGTCCTCGCCGGCGGCACCGACCTGTTCATCGCCTGGCGCCTCCACGAGCGTACGGCGGTGTGGCGGGGCAAGCGCCGCGGCGAGGTGCGCACCGGACGGCTGCTGCGCCTCGGGCTGCGCCGGCACGGCTACCGGGTGATGGACGGCCGGGCCGTGCCCGGCGAGGCGTCGATCGACCACCTCGTCATCGGCCCGGGCGGCGTGTGGATCGTGGACAACGAGGCGTGGTCGCCCGACACGCTGATCGCGAAGTACGGCGAGCGGCTGTTCTTCGACGAGAAGTTCGGCACCTCGGTCGCCAAGGGCCTCATCTCCGCCGCCGGGTCGATGGCCGCGGTGCTGAGCAAGGAGACCGGCATCGAGGTCACGATCGCCCCGATCCTCGCCGTGCACGGCGGGAAGATCAAGGCCAGGGGCGGGGTGCTGCACGGGGAGGGCCTGACCGTCGCCTACCCGTGGCGGGTCGCCCGCTGGATCCGCTCCCACGGGGCGGAAAAGTTCACCGAGGACCAGATCGAGCTGCTGGCGCGTACGGCGGCCCGCATCCTGCGCCGCATGAGCTGACCGACTCCGGCGGCCGTGTCGATCCGGGCGAAGGGGATCGACTCGGGCTCGGTCAGGCCAGCGTCTCGACGAACGCGGCGAGCTGGGCGACGTTGCGGCACTCGTGCATGGGGACGACCGAGCCGTACGTCGTGGCGAGGGAGTCCCCGGTGTCCCACTGGGCCCAGGGCTCGGGGTTGAGCCAGTAGGCGTGCCTGGCCCGGCCGGCCAGCCGCTTCAGCGCGTCCAGCGCCGGGGCCCGGTAGTTCGACCGGGCGTCGCCCAGGATCAGCAGCGACGTACGGGGACCCACGGCGTCGGGGAACCGCTCGGCGAAGCGCTCGAAGACGTGGCCGTAGTCGGTGCGGCCGAACCCGGCGATGTCGGCCTCCTCGGTCAGGCGGCCGATGGCCTCCAGCACGTCCGCGCCCGGGGCGAACAGGTCCGTGATCTCGTCCACCCGGTCCACGAACGCGAACGCCCGCACCTTGGTGAACTGCTCGCGGAGCGCGAACGTCAGCAGCAGCGTGAAGTGCGAGAACGACGAGACCGAGTCGCTGGCGTCGCACAGCACCACCAGCTCGGGCCGGTGCGGTCGGGGCGGGCGCAGGCGGGTGGTGAGCGGCACCCCGCCCGTGGACAGCGAGGCCCGCACCGTGCGCCGGAAGTCGAGCCTGCCCCGGCGTCCCCGCTTGCGCCGTACGGACAGCCGGGTGGCCAGGCGGCGGGCGAGGGGATAGACCTCCCGCCGCAGCCGGGCCAGCTCCTCCTTGGTCGCGCGCAGGAAGTCGACTTGGTCGATCGGCGGCCGCACCGCCGACCCGGCGATCTTCTCGATCCCCGACTCCTCGGCGATCCTGCGGCGTACGTCGGAGGCGACGGCCTCGGTGAAGGCCCCGATGGTCCGCGAGATGTGCCGCCGGGCGACCTTCTCCGGCAGGCCGCCGCGCTCCTCCAGCATGGCGTTCAGCATCCGGGCCACCAGAGTCTCCGGCGACAGCGCGCGCAGCACCGGGTAGGAGAACCACGACTGCCTGCCCGGCGCCGCCCGGACCCGCCCGAACCTCCCGACCATCGCCCGGGCGAACTCGGTGAACGCGGGATCGGCCGGGTCGCCCATCAGCAGCTCCGCCAGCCGCTCGCGCAGCGCCGGAAGCCCGGCGTCTTCGGGGACGGGATCGCCGGTGGTCTCACCCGCCACCGGCGGGAACCACAGGTCGAAGAGCAGATCGAACCCCGGCCGGTGGGCGGGCCGCTTCACCAGCGTCGCGGCGTACGCCTCCCGCAGCGTCTCCCGCTCGGCCAGGCCGACGGCCATGACCGCGCGCGCCGCGTCCAGCCCCTCGGCGGGGGAGACCGGCAGCCCGGCCGCCCGCAGGGCGTGGACGAACCCCACGTGCCGGTCCACCAGGGACGCGGGAGCCGTCACGACCGGGACGGCAGGCCGAGCTCCTTGGCGGCCCGCACCTGGTCGGAGTTGTGCTTGAGCACCACGCCCAGCGTCTCGCCGATCAGCGCCTCGTCCAGCTCGGAGCGGCCGAGCGCGAGCAGAGTGTGCGCCCAGTCGACGGTCTCGGCGATCGAGGGCGGCTTCTTCAGCTCCAGCGCGCGCAGCGTGGCCACCGTACGGGCGAGCTGGTCGGCGATGGCCGCCGGCAGGCCGGGGACCTGCGCGAGCAGGATGTCGCGCTCCCGCTCGGGGGTGGGGTAGCCGAGATGGAGATACAGGCAGCGCCGCTTGAGCGCCTCCGACAGCTCGCGGGTCGCGTTCGAGGTCAGCACGACGTACGGCCGGCGCGTGGCGGTGATCGTGCCCAGCTCGGGGATCGTGACCTGGTAGTCGGACAGGATCTCCAGCAGCAGCCCCTCGACCTCGACGTCGGCCTTGTCGGTCTCGTCGATGAGCAGCACGGCGGGCTCCTCGCTCCTGATCGCCTTCAGCAGCGGGCGTTCGAGCAGGAACTCCTCGGAGAAGATGTCGTCCCAGGCGCCGTCGTCGGCCTGGATGCGCAGCAGTTGCTTCTTGTAGTTCCACTCGTACAGCGCCCGCGCCTCGTCCAGGCCCTCGTAGCACTGCAGGCGGATGAGGCGGGCGCCGGTGGCCTGCGCCACGGCCTTGGCGAGCTGGGTCTTGCCCACCCCCGCGGGGCCCTCGGCCAGCAGCGGTTTGCCCAGCGCCCCGGCCAGGAACACCGATGTCGCGACGGCGTCGTCGGCGAGGTAGCCGACGTCCGCCAGCCGTCCGCGTACCTCATCGGGCGAGGCGAACCACATGTGCGCTCCCAACCACTGAGACCGAATGTTGTTCTACTGTAACCCGGATCCGGTCGTTCTGATTTGGACTGTTGTGGCGGCTGCGATAACCTCTAAGAGCTTTCGCGCCGCTAGCTCAGTTGGTCAGAGCAGCTGACTCTTAATCAGCGGGTCCGGGGTTCGAGTCCCTGGCGGCGCACCGGTGGCAAGCCCCGGGCCGGCATCGCCGGCTCGGGGCTTTTCCGTTGCGCGACCGTCTCGGCGGTGCCGCGCGTACGCGTGCGGGGGCGCGCGGACAGGTCACGAAAAATCAGGACGGCGTAGCATGAGCGCCATGCATCCGCCGGTGCCACCACCGACCCCCTGGAACCAGCCGCCCCCACCCGCTCCTCCGGCAGGGCAGGCGCATCTCATCCTCGATGTGAAGCGGCACTGGCTGGGCTTCATGCTGGCCATCATCACACCGAAGATCGTCCTCAACGGCTACCAGATGCTCGGCCAGTGGGGACGCAACACGATCCCGCTGGCTCCCGGCCAGTATCACCTCCACGTCCACCTGCCCTATCTCCTCCCCCCGAAGATCGGACCCGCGGACCTGACGATCTGGCTCCAGCCCGGGACGGCGCTCGAGCTCGAATACCGCGCCCCCCTGTGGACCTACTCCAGAGGCTCCCTCGGCCCCGCCCCTCAGCCGTGGAACGGGAAGGGCTGCATGATCGCCTCTCTGGTGATCGCGGGCGTCGGGGTGCTGCTCGGCCTGGCGCTGATCGTCGTCGCGGTGCTCTCAGCCCGCTGACGAGACCCCCGCTCGCGCCGCCGAGGTCGCGTGCAGGGACGCGAGCAGGTGGAGGCGTTCGGCGTCGGCGCTGCCGGGCTCGGCCGTGTGGACGAGCATGACCGGCCCGGGATCGCCGGGCAGGGGATAGACGTCCCAGTCGAGGGTGATGTCGCCGACCTGCGGGTGGCGGAACAGCTTCGTCCCGTGGACCGTCTCACGCACCTCGTGCCGGGCCCAGAGCCGGCGGAAGTCCGCGCGGCCGGGTCGTGGAGGTCCGCCCCAGCGCGGAGGCGGCCGACCCCGCCGTGGGGCGGCGCCTGTGGGCCGCCGCCGAAACCCTGACCGGCGTCACCTACCTCTGACCTCAGCCCGCCGGGAGGGGGCCGGCTGTCACAGTTCGGTGATGCGGTCCAGGAGGGCCTTCTTGGCCGCGCTGAACTCCTCGTCGGTCAGCACTCCGCTCCGGTGCAGCTCGCCCAGGTCGGCGAGCCGCCGGATCAGCAGGTCGCGGCCGTCGGAGGAGGGGGACGGCAGGGCGGCGGACGGCTGCGGCGCCTGCCGGGCCAGTTGGGCCAGCCGCGCCAGCACGGCCGCCCCGACGAGCACGCTCGTCCCGCCGAAACGCTGCACGCCCCAGGACAGGCAGCGCGGGTCGTCCTCCGGCCGTCCGAGCGGCCCCTCGCTCCGCAGGTGGAAACGCAGGCTCCCGTAGCCCAGGCCCGACTGCGGCTTCCACTCGACGCCGGCCAGATCCGACAGCAAGAACTCCTGCGCTCCGGCCGCCTTCTTGACGGCCTTCGCGAATGCCGTCCACTCCAGGCGGACCCGGGTGCCGTCGAAGCTCACGGTGCCGTCACCGGCCGTGGCGCTGATCGGCACGGGCGGGCCGGGCAACAGGAATTCGGGACAGCGCTCCTCCGGCACCTGGGCGAGCTGCACCAGATCGCGAATCTCGCCGGCCATGTACTCCGCCGAGGCCCTGCGCTCCTTGGGGACGGCCAGCCGGTACGGATCGGCGGGGGCGGACAGCAGACCGGCGGCGACCTCGGTCAGCGGGTCCGCGCCGGGCCGCAGCCGCAGCCGCAGATGACCGCCCTTGCGGGAGGGCTCGAACACGGCGCCCACCAGGGCGTGCAGCGGCACCACCAGGTCTCCGAGGGCCTTGCGCACCTCGTGGACGTCGCGGCCGCTGCCGGGAACGATCCGCACTCCGTCGACATCGACCGTCCACGAGCCGTCTTCCACGACGATCTCGGTCATGCGTTCACATTACGAGTCGTACGGAGATTTCGTGAACCGGCGGCCGGCGCCGAAACGAGGGCCGCCCCGGCGCCGGTCACAAGTGCGACCGGGGGATCAGCAGAGCTTGATTTCCGGGACCGGCAGTCGCACGTCCCCGGCGACATGACCGCCGCCGACCGCCCGGCTCGGGGGCGCTCACCCCCGAGCGCTCTCCCAGCCCAGCTCGCCCTTGACGACCTTCGGCCGCCAGCCGCGGATCGGCCTGCCGGTCTCCAGTGATCTCGCGGTCGCCTTCAGCAGCGCAAGGTAGGACGGCCACACCACGTCGCCCTCCAGGGTGAGGCCCTCCTCGTTGAAGAACTCACCCGTCTTCCCCGTACGCGTGTCGATGAAGAGGTTGCCGCCGTCCACGGCGTAGGCGAAGGGGATCAGGTGGCCGTCCCACCAGTACCCGTCGGGGCCGATGTCGCACAGCATCTTCCACATCCTGCGGATGTGCTTGGCGGACATCAGCTAGTAGAAGGGGGCGGGGCCGAACCCCCACGAACGGGCGCCGTCGTGCCGCAGCAGCGAGGCCCGCAGGTCGTCGGGGAAGCGCAGCCCCATCGCCGCCTCCGACCTGGCGATGTCCAGGGGACGGGCCGGCGGGCGCAGGCTCTTGAAGGTGACGGGCGCCTTGCGGGCCAGCCACCGCTCGATCCGCCGCCACACCGCGTTCACCTCGGCGGTGACGCGCGGCCCCGGCATGCGCACCCGGGGCGTACGGCGGGGCGGCAGGCACCCGGCGGCGCGCACCTCCTCGGCCGTCGGCTTCTCCGGGGTCGGCTCCACCGTCGGCGTCGGGGTGGGGGACGGCCGGGGGCCGCCGACGCAGCCCTGCCGCAAGGGCGCGGGCTCCTCGGCCCAGCGCAGCTCGCAGCCCGCGGTGACGACCGGGTGCCACTCCCGCAGCGCCTCGCCCCGCTCCAGCGCGCCGGCCAGCGCCTCCAGCATCGCCAGATGCGACGGCCAGCCCATCGGGCCGTCGTACTCCACCTGCTCCTGCGCCCCGGCCTCGCCCACCCGGCCCGTCCGCGGCTCGACGAACAGCTCCCGTCCGTAGCCGTCGCTGCCGACGGCCAGGAAGCTGCCGTGCCATTGCCCGTCCTCGGGGTCGGCCGCGTCCAGGTCGCCCTCGATCACCAGACTCTGGCAGTTGCCCCAGTTGATGTAGTCGATATCGAAAAGGCCGAGAAGGCCGTACGCGGGCGGGAGCTGGAACCCCGCGCCCAGGTTGCCGTCGGCGCCGTTGTGCCGCAGATAGGAGACGTACAGGTCGTCGGGCAGACGGCGGCCGTGGTTCGCCTCCCATCGGGCGATGTCCCGCGGGTCGGCGCCGAACTTGAGCTTCCGCAACGTGGCCGAGGCGTGCGCGCCCAGCCAGCGTTCGATGCGGTCCCACGCCCGGTTCACCCGCGCGGCGATCGCCGGGTCGGGCGTACGCGGGATGTACGTGGGCTCGGCGGTCGCGAAGCCCTGGTCCCACACCATGTCGGGGCCGAGCTCCGTCTCGTCCTCCCACCGCACCGGCGGGCACCCGATGCTCTTCGCCTCCTCCGGGGTGAGGGCGTTGGCCTTCATCTCGGCTTCGAGCTCGGGGTCGTCACAGGACAGCGACACGGTGTCACCCATAGATATGGAGGAGCACATCACCGACTCCCCCATGAGGTCCGGCTCGCCTGCGAGCGCTCCCAGCAGAAGCACGCCCACGAGCGCAGGCGACACGACACGCGCCCACCGTGATCCGATCACCGGCGCACTGTATCGATCACGCCCGACAATTCTCAGGCCGTTCGCAGGCGCCGGATTCATTGGGATCCTCGTCGGCCGGGCTCGAACCGGCGCCCACCCGGATGAAGAGCCGGGCGTTATACCGCTGAACTACGGTGGGGCCGGGGTCGAGTCTGCTCGACCGGCCCCGGCCGCGCCATCGAATTACTCCGGTTATTCCGTCTCCCGAGGGCCGGCGACGGGCAGGTCGCCGGTCACGACACCGGCCCGGAGCCCGTGCAGGGCGTCCGCGGCCAGGTCGGGCTTGAGGGGCCCTCCGCTGAACGCCCCGGCCCGGCGCAGCAGGCTCGCCCACACCGGATCGGCGACGGCGATCCCGTGCACCAGTTCGGGGGTGCGCCGGAACGCCGCGACCCGGCGCGCGGGCGCGGGCGCGGTCCAGCCCGACTTCTCCGGGTCGAGCCCCGCCGTACGGCAGGCCGCCTCGACGTCCGCACGGGTGCAGGAGGCCGTGCCGTCGAGGACCTGCCACGGCGGCGGCAGCGCGGCCCAGACCTTGGTGTCGGGGTCGACGTCGCCGCCGGTCGAGCGGTGCCAGGCCGCCAGGTCGGCGGCCATCAGCCGCATCGCCTTACCCGGGCAGGACGTGTCGAGCAACTCCAGTGCGCCCAGGGAGGCCAGGCAGGCGAGTCATCCGGCGCGGGCCGCGTTGTAGGCCGCCGGCCCGGCCTCCACCCGATCATGCGCCCGGCGGTGCCGGCGTACGCTCGCAGCGACTCGGGGTCGTCGGGGTCCACGTCCGCCCGTACGCCGAACAGCCGGGCGGCCACCGCCACCTGGCGGGCTCCGCCGACGGGGCGCGCGAAGTCGTCCGGCAGCGAGGTGAACCACCCGCGCGAGGAGTGCCGCGCGGCGCGGGCGAGCAGATTGCGCTCGCGGCCGGTCAGCCGCCCCGCGAGTGCCTGCAGGACCAGCTCGGCGACGTCCTCGGGCCGGTAGCGGCGATCCAGCGAGCCGTGCCAGCTCGGCCAGCGCCTCCCGAGGGGAGCGCTCGGAACCCTTGCGGTGATTCATGCCCGCAATGATGTCCGGCCGACCCGCCCCAAATCGATCGGTTATCGAGCCGTCGCCGCGCTATGCGGGCGAGCCGGCGCCCAGCCAGGCGGACGTTTGATCGCAGTTTAAGTGGCGTTTCCGGGGAATCTCTCCGTAGCGGGCTTCCAAACTGTAGGGTTTTTGCGCTCCTACGAAGAGGTGATCGCTCGTGCTTCTACGCTTCCGGGTTGCCAACCATCGGTCGTTGCGTGACGAGCAGACGTTGTCGTTCGTCGCCGTGCCGAGGCGGGGGGAGCCGAGGCCGCGAGGCGCCGAGATCCCCAGAACCGTGGCCGTGGCGGGGATCTACGGTGCGAACGCGTCGGGCAAGTCCAACGTGCTGGACGCCTTGAGGTGGATGAACTGGGCGGTGAAGAGCTCACACACGGGGTGGGCGCCGGGCGGAGGGGTGCCGCGACGTCCGTTCCTGCTCGACGAGACCGTCCGGGCGCTGCCCTCCTTCTACGAGGTGGATTTCCTCGCCGAGGGAGTGCGCTATTCCTATGGTTTCGAAGTCGACGACGATAGCGTTCGCGGCGAGTGGTTGTACTCCTTCCCGGCGGGGCGGCCGAGGACGCTGTTCGAACGCGGCGGCCCCGAGGATTACCGGTTCGGCCGGTCGCTGGGGGGAGAGACCGCGCGAATCGCGAAACTCACCAGAGCAAACGCTTTGTACCTGTCCTCGGCGGCTTCGAACAATCACCCGCTGCTGGGCGTCCTCTACGAGACCTTGACCAAGCGCCTTCATTTCGCCCGGCACGACCATGCCGATGAGCATGTCCGGCTGTCGATCACGATGGCTCTTCTGGAGCAGCCCAAGATAGCCGGAAGAATCAACACGCTCCTGCAGCTGGCCGATCTCGGCCTGGAGAGGGCGGAAGTGGTTCGGCGCGAAGTGGCGCCGGACGTCCTTGAGACGTTCCGGCGTATGCGGGACATCGCGGTCGAAACCGGTGGCCGACTCGAGATCGATGAGGAGGCGTTCGCGAAGGAGATCCGCCTGCGCCGGGCGGGGACGGACGTCACCCTCGACATCGGGGAGGAGAGTGCGGGCACCCGCGTCTGGCTGTCCATGCTCGGCCACACCTTGGTGACGCTTCTGGCGGGTCATGTGCTGGTGGTGGACGAGATCGACTCCAGCCTGCACCCCTTGCTCAGTTCGACCCTGATCCGGATGTTCAAGGACCCCGAGATCAATCGGAACGGGGCGCAGTTGCTCTTCGCGTCACATGACACGACTCTGCTCGGCACCATGCTCGACGACGGCATTCTGGGCCGGGACGAGGTCTGGTTCACCGAGAAGGACGCGAGCGGCGCCACCACCGTTTTCCCGCTCGCCGATTTCCGGCCGAGGAGTGATGAGAACATCGAGCGCGGCTATCTCCAGGGGCGTTATGGTGCTGTTCCGTACGTGAACTTCGACAAAGTCCGCGATATTTTCCGGAGAATGGGATCCGACCTGGATGAGTCCACGGCGTAGTCCCGCGAGCCTCACACGGCCTTCGGCCGGGAGAGACCCGAAGAAACGCATCCTCGTCATCTGCGAGGGAGTCGTCACCGAGGTCCAATACTTCAACGGGGTCAAAGACCACTTCAAAGCGCTCCCCGTGGATATCGCGCACTGCGACGTCGACGGCTGGGGCAGGGACCCGTTGAGCGTGGTCAAAGAGGCCGTTCGACGCCGGGACAAGGCCCGCAGCGCCGCCCGGCGGCAGCGGGACGCCTTCCTCGCCTACGACGAGACATGGGCGGTGGTCGACGTCGACGACCACGCCTCTTTGGACGAGGCGATCCGCATGGCACGCGGCAGCGGGATCAATCTGGTGATCTCCCGCCCTTGTTTCGAGATCTGGCTGTTATGGCACTACCAGGACTGCCCGGCGGCCCTCACCACGAGGGACATCCAGCGAAAGCTCGCGGCGAGGCTGCCGAACTACGACAAGCATCTCCCCGCGGATTTCCCCTATCGCGACCATCAGCGAGCCGAGCGCCGTGCCCGGCAGGCTGACCCGGATCACACGGCTCCCAACCGCAAGGGGCGCAATCCCTCGACGAACGTTTGGCTCCTGGTCAACGGGATAGCCCGGGCGGGAAGAGAGGAAAAGCGGCAGTAGCTCCCGGCAACCCGGCACGATCTCCCCGAATGCGGCCTGATTGGATGAAGCGTCGATACGGGGGAGGCGGGCGTGGAGACGGCGGAGTGGTATCGGTACTTCGCGGAGCGGGAGGTCGGGGAGCGCAGCCCCGCTTACGAGGCGATCGCCCTCGGGGTCGCCGCCGATCGGGGGCTGATCGACATGATCGACGGCCTGCCGGAGCCGAAGCGGCAGCCCAACCTCCTGCTCGCGGCGGTGCGGTTCCTCGGCGGGCCGTACGACGAGTTCGGCCGGTTCCGGGACTGGACCGTACGCCACTGGGCCGAGGTGCGGGAGACGATGCTCTCCCGGCGGACGCAGACCAACGAGGCGGGGCGGTGCGCGAGCCTGCTGCCGGTGCTGGCGGCGCTGCCGCAGCCGCTGGCCCTGGTGGAGGTGGGCGCGTCGGCCGGGCTGTGCCTCTACCCGGACCGCTACCGCTACCGATACGACGACGGGCCGGAGATCGGGCCGGCTGAAAGCCCGGTCCTGCTCACCTGCCGGACCAATGGGAAAGCGCCGGTGCCGGACCGCCTCCCCGAGGTGGTGTGGCGGGCCGGGCTCGACCTCGACCCAATCGACGTACGCGACGACGACGCCGTGCGCTGGCTGGAGTGCCTGGTGTGGCCGGGCCAGGAGGACCGGCTGGCGCGCCTGCGCGGGGCGGTGCGGATGGCCCGGCGGGACCCGCCGCGCCTGGTGCGCGGGGACGCCCTGGCCGCTCTGCCCGATCTCGTCGCCGCCGCGCCGGAAGGGGCGACGGTCGTCGTCTTCCACAGCGCGGTCATGCCTTACCTGGACGCGCGGGCGCGGGACCGCTTCGTGGCGCTCGTACGGAGCCTCCGGGCAGGGGGCCTGCCGGTGCGGTGGATCTCCAACGAGGGCTCGACCCGGCTGCCCTTCCTGCTTGCCAAGCTGACGGCCGGCCTGCCGGAAGGGCGGCTGGTATACCTGCCCGCGCTCGACGGCGAGCCGCTCGCGATGGCCGGCCCCCACGGCGAGTGGCTCGACTGGCTCGCCTGACGAGGCTCACCGGGCGAGCGCCCGAGTGGCGATGTGGGCCGCGCCGTACGTGACGCGGCAGTGTGACCTGGAGGGCGGGTTCGGCCCAGCCAGTCGATCCGGACGACGTGCACCTCTCGCTGCTCGTCCTGTCTCCAGCAGCACGCGTAGCTCGAGAAACGGATTGATCGCCTCTGCCGGCAGGGCCTCGGCTGTCGTCGGGCGACAGGGTCGAGGTCGACGGAAAGCACCTATCGTCCCTGTGGGGCTCTGCTTCGAAGCCTCGCCTCGAAGGCGTCGTCCCAGTGGCTGCCGCCGGTGGGTTCGCCGAGGTCGGCGCGGCGGCGGATCTCCTCAGGCGTCGGTCTGTGCCCCGGCTCGTGAGGTTGCGCCGTCATGGTCAGCTCCTCTCCCCCGGCTCAGCTGGAGCATACCGACGTGTGCCCAACCGTGCCGGGCGGCTGAACCTGGCCGGGAGCCGGGCGTGGGTTCCGCGTAGCGGGGGGTAAGGGACAGACCGGAAGGAGAAGGGCATGCCTGATCCTGCGGAAATGGACCGCTTGCGCCAGGTCGTGGAGGAGATCTTCCGCGATCGTTCTCACGTGACGCGCCGCGACCTCTACTCCGTCGCCGCCGCGGACATCCACGTGCCGTCCGAGACCCTCGCCCTGCTGAACGAGATCCCCGAGGGCCCCTACAGGCACGGGGAGATGCTGGAGGCCATCGAGGAGGCCGTACGGAACCGGGGCGAGGCGGAGGGGAGGGCGGGGCCGCCGGAGCAGATCGCCGCGCTGGAGGACACGGCCGAGGCCGAGCACGCCATCACCAGCGACACCACGCTGAACGCGCTGACCCAGGAGGCCGCGGGCCCGCCGCCGGACGCGCCGCGCTTCCGGGAGCCGGGCGAGTGAGCACGCGTGGACACATGGAAGGCGCGTCGTGCTGACGGTCACCGATCACGCGCGATCCGCGATCTGAGGGTGCCCGCCTTCCGGCTCACCTGATCACTGGTCGCCCTCGTCCTCGTCCTCCGGCTCCTCGGGCGGCAGGCCGGTGCCCGCGACCGTGTCGGCGAGCTGGTCGTCGTCGAGCCGGCCGGTCGGCGGCTGCCCGGCCGTGCCTCCCCCGGAGGCGCCGCCGCCCGAGACGCCCTTGCCGCCGACGATGCCGGCGGCGTCGAGGTTCGCCTGTTCCACCGACCCCTTCCGGGTGGCCCGGATGCCGGGCGTCCGGTTCTTGAACCGAGGGTCGTCCTGCGCGTTCGTCGCCAGCTCCTCGGCGAGCTGCTTCGGGTTCTTCTTGTCGTCCATACGGGCCGCCCTACCCGGCGGCCCGTATGCCATTCACGAAGTCACCGCTCGGACGGCACCCGCTGCGGCGGGACGTGCCGCTGCTCCTGCCGCTCGCGCAGCGCCTCCAGGCCGATCAGGTCGTCGGGCTCGGCGTCCGGGGTCTCCTGGTCGAACCTCTTCAGGGCCGGGTGCCGCAGGGCCAGCGTGATCGTGAGCGCGATCGCGAGGCCGCACACCACGTACAGCAGGCCGATGCCGCGGCCCTCGCCGACCCCGATCACCTTGCCGACCGTGCCGGCCAGCGGGCCGTCCGGCCGCATCAGCGGCTCGAAGACCAGCCCCACCAGCCAGGCCTGTACGGCCAGCCCCACCGGCTGGGTGGACAGCGCGAGCATCCGGTTGATCGCGATGACCCGGGCGTGGTAGCGCTGCGGCACCTTCGAATGGATGATCGTCAGCCAGATGCCGTCGCTGATCGTCATCATCAGCGACATGCCGAAGGCCCCGACCGTGATGAGGATCAGCGACGGGCGCAGCCCGGCGATGGCGCAGAAGACTCCGAGCACCCCGGCGGCCGACAGCATGCCGAACATCCGGCGGTCGCGCGGGCCGCCCCACACCGCGATGATCAGACCGCCGCAGACCGCCCCGATCCCGGACAGCAGCGCCACCCGACCGGTGTCGGCCAGCTCGCCGACCGACAGCACCAGCGGCGAGATCATGATGAACCCGGTGAACAGGAAGAAGTTCACGATGAACATCGTGAAGGCCATCGCGCGCAGGCCCCGCCGGCGCAGCAGGTAGCGGAAGCCGTTGCGGATCTCGGCGGAGACCGTCTCGCGGCGCCGCCAGGCCATCGTGGCCGGGAAGCGCACGAGCAGGGTCACGGCGAACGCGATCGCGTAGCAGACGACGTTGGCGGTCAGGATGCCATCGATGCCGATCAACGCGAGCACGGCGACGGAGAACAGCGGCACCATGAGCTGGGCCACGGCGTTGCCGAGCTGGACGACGCCGCCGACGTGGTGCAGGTAGTGCTTGGGCGCGAGCTGCGGGCCCGCCGACTGCCAGGCCACCCGTTGCAGGGTCACCGATATCGACAGCACCACGAGCAGGCCGTACAGCAAGGGCATGCTCAGCGTGTCGCCCACCATCAGCGCGAGCAGCGCGGCCTGCACCGCCAGCGACATGCCGTCGGCCGCCAGCATCGCCCGTTTGCGGTCATATCGGTCGACGAGCGCGCCGATCAGCGGCGCGAGGACGAGCCCCGGCACCAGCCCGATGATGGCGAACAGGCCGAACTGCACCAGCGAGCCGCTCTGCAGGTACGCCCAGATCGGCACGGCGAACTCGGTCATCACCGCGCCGATCATGGAGACGATCTGGCCGGTCGCGACCGTGAAGAAGCGCCCGAGGCTGGGCCGCGGGCCCGCCGCGTCGGCCCGCCGGTCGGCGGACAGCGCCTGCCGCCACCAGGTGGCCGAGTCGCCGGGCGCGGGGACGCGCCACTCCCGCGGGCGCTCCACGGCGATGTGGGTGGTCGTGACGATCTCGGCCAGCTCCTCGGTGCGGTAGCGGAGGAAGTAATGGCCGGCCTCCGCCAGGACCACCAGCGCGGTGGTCTCGGAGACGCAGTGCCAGTCGCGGTAGCGCTCCTGGTAGAAGTCGGTCAGCGCGTCGCGGTCGCCGACTATCGAGATCACCGGGGCGCGCAGCTGTGGGCTCTGCCGCTCCACGAGCTCGCTGAAGTAGTCCTCCCCGGCCCGCGCGTCCACCCGCATCGTGCGGATGATGTGGTCGACCTGCTCGGGTTCGAGGTCCTGCAGGTCGGCGCCCATCGCGCGGAGCCAGTTGGCGTGCGCGTTGGCGTTGTCCAGCCGTTCGCTGCGGAAGATGCGGCCGAGCAGGCCGTTCAGGCCCTTGGTGGGCGTGGCGAACGGGAAGCTGCCGCCCATGTAGACGGCCTCGACGCGCCGCCCGGCCGCCTCCAGCCTGCGCGCGATCTCCGCGGTCAGCGCGCTGCCGACGCAGTGGCCGTACAGCGCGACCGGGCCGCGCACCCGTTCCAGCACCTCGTCGCAGACCCGCTGGGCGGCCTCGTGGAACGGGATCGTGCTCTCCTCGACGCCCAGCTCGTGGCCGGGCAGGGCGACCGCGAACAGCGAGTGGCCGTCCGGCAGCGCGTCGGCCAGCGGCTGGTAGACCATCGCGCTGGCCCCGCCGTACGGCACGCACACCAGCGACAGCGTCGGCGTCTTGACCGGCCGGGTGAGCTCGACCAGCAGGCCGCGCGGGCCCTCCTCGACGGCGCTCTCCGGAGCGGCGCCGCCCGCGGCGTCGATCAGCGCGGCCAGCTCCCGTACGGTGCGGTTGGCGATCGCGTCGAGCACGGTCACCTGGTAGCCGTCGGCGGGCAGGGCCTGGCGCAGCTTGGCGACCATGCGGATGAGCAGCAGCGAGTGGCCGCCGAGCGCGGTGAAGTCGCTGTCGATCGAGATCGCGTCGAGGCCGAGGACCTCCCGCCAGACCCCGGCCACCACGATCTCGGTCTCGGTGGTGGGCTCGGCCAGGTCCTCGCTCACCCGGACGACCGGGTCGGGCAGCGCCTTGCGGTCCACCTTGCCGTTGGCGTTGAGCGGGATCGCCTCCAGCGGCACGAACACCGACGGCACCATGTATTCCGGCAGCCGGGCCGCGCAGTGCTCCGCGAGGTCGGGCGGCTCGGGCCCGGCGGGCACGTAGTAGGCGACGAGCCGCTTGTCCTCCGGCGTGAACGCGTGCACGGCGACGACCGCGTCCCGCACGCCGGGGTGGTCGAGGACGGCCGCCCTGACCTCGTCCAGCTCGATGCGGTAGCCGCGGATCTTCACCTGGTCGTCGAACCGGCCGAGGAAGGCCACGTCGCCCTCGCGCGTCCAGGCCACCCGGTCGCCGGTGCGGTACATCCGGCCGCCGGGGTTGAACGGGTCGGGCAGGAAGCGCTCCTCGGTGAGGTCCGGCCGGTTCATGTAGCCGCGGGTCACGCCCACGCCGCCGACGTACAGCTCGCCCGGCACGCCGACGGGCTGCAGCTTCCGGTTGGCGTCCAGGACGTACATCCGCATGTTGGGCAGCGGGCGGCCGATCGGGACGACCTCCACGAGCTGGGCGTCCCGCACGGGGTAGACGCACGTGCCGACCGACGCCTCGGTCGGGCCGTACTCGTTGATCAGCCGGCCGGGGCCGAGCATCTCCAGCCACCGGTTGGCCATCGAGCCGGGCAGCGCCTCGCCCGCCACGACGATCTTCCCGGCGAGCGCGGCGGCCTGCCGGGCGTCGATCTGGTGGCCGAGCACCTCCAGGTGGCCGGGGGTGCACTTGATGAAGCTGTACGGCCCGCCCGCCACCAGCAGCGCGCCCAGCTCGCCCATGTCGAAGTCCTGCGGCAGGACGGTGACCCGCCGGCCCGCCACGAGCGGCGCCCACAGGTTGGGCACGACGAGGTCGAAGGCCACCGAGCCGAACAGCGGCGCGCCGCCGTCCCCCTGGGACGCCAGGTCCTCCACGGCCCACCACACGTGGTTCACCAGCCCGCGATGGGTGACCTGCACGCCCTTCGGCTTGCCGGTGGAGCCCGACGTGAAGATCACGTACGCCAGCCGGTCGATGTCGTACGGCACGCCCACCGGGTCGCGCGGCTGCCCGTCGAGCAGGCCGCCGCACACGTCCACCACCTCGACGCCGTCGAACAGGTGCGCGTAACCCGCTGAGGTCAGGACCAGCGGGGTCTCGGCGATCGACAGCATGTCGCGCACGCGCTGGGCGGGGAACTTGGGATCCATGGGCAGGTAGGCCGCGCCCGCCTTCCACACGCCCAGCAGGCAGGCGATCAGGTCCGGGCTCCGGTCGAGCAGCACGCCCACCGTGTCCTCCGGCCCGATGCCCCGCGCGCGCAGCAGGTGGGCCACCTGGTTGGCGCGGGCGTGCAGCTCGGCGTACGTGGTCGTGCGGCCCTCGAAGGCGACCGCGACCGCGTCCGAGCCCGCGTGGCGCTCCAGCAGCTCGGGCAGGGCCACGTCCGGGTACGGCCGGGCCGAGTCGTTCCACGCGCCCAGCGCCAGCTCGCGCTCGGCGTCGGTGAGCAGCTCCAGGTCGGCCAGCGGGGTGTCCGGGGCGGCGGCGATCCGCTCGGCCAGCGCCCGGTAGTGCCCGG
The DNA here is from genome assembly GCF_014647835.1 of Microbispora rosea subsp. aerata. GTDB lineage: Bacteria > Actinomycetota > Actinomycetes > Streptosporangiales > Streptosporangiaceae > Microbispora > Microbispora aerata. Next base: position 311,371 of record NZ_BMPY01000001.1, on the reverse strand, counting down.
CCATCCGGACGACGGCGTCCGCGTCGAACCGGTCCTTCTGGTAGGTCAGATAGAGCTCGGGGTCGCCGGTGCCGTTCAGGTGCACGAGCAGCGCGAGGTCGTAGGTGAAGTCGTCGACCTCGTGCTCCCAGACCGACGCCTCCAGGCCGGGCCAGCGCCCGCGCTGGTCGCGGAAGACGCGCAGCGAGAAACCGACCGTCGACAGCGAGAAGTTGCGGGCGTCCCGGTCGCTCATCGCCGCGGCCAGCTCGGAGAACGGCAGGTGGTTGGCGAGCGCCTCGCCGAGCCTGCGCCGCACCCGGGCCGCCGCCTCGCGGAACGACGGATTGCCCGACAGGTCGGCGCGCAGCGGCAGGGCGTTGACGAAGCAGCCCACCACGGGCTCCAGCTCCACCCGGCGCCGGCCGCCGTCCACCGTGGCGATGGTCAGGTCGCCCTGCCCGGTGTATCGCGCGAGCAGCATCGAGAAGACCGTGAGCAGAGCCACGAACGGCGTGGTCCCGGGGCCGCCGGCCTCCCGCAGCGCCCGCAGGACCTCCTCCGGCAGCGTGAACAGGTGGAAGTCGCTCCGGTTGCCCTGCGCGGCGGCCTCGCCGTCCTTCGCGATGGGAAGCTCCACCGCGCTCGCGCCGTCGAGCCGGTCGCGCCAGTACGCCAGCCGCCGCTCGCGCCGCTCGCCGGTCAGCTCACGCCGTGACCAGGCCGCGTAGTCCGCGTACTGGAGCGGGGGCGCGGTCACCTCGGCGGGGCGTCCCTCGCGGGCGGAGGCGTATACGGCGGTGAGCTCGTCCAGGATGATGCCGACCGACCACCCGTCGCACGCGATGTGGTGGCAGACGAACATCAGCACGTGGTCGTCGTCGCCCAGCCGGACCAGCGTCGTGCGGTGGACCGGCCCGGTCTCCAGGTCGAAGCGTTCGACGGCCGCCCGGCACGTGATCTCCCTGGCCCGTCGCTCCCGCTCGGCCTCCGGCAGCGCCCTGAGGTCGACGACGTCGAGCGGCGCGGGCCCGGGGGCGAGCACGACCTGGCGGGGCTCCGGCCCGTCGCCCTCGTAGACCGTGCGCAGGATCTCGTGACGTTCGACCAGGCTGTCCAGGGCGACGGTCAGGGCCCGCAGGTCGAGCGGGCCGGTGAGCCGCAGGCCGATGGTGGCGTTCGGCGCCGGGGCGCCCTCCGCGAAGCGGGACCCGAGCCACATCTGGGCCTGCTCGTGGGAGCAGGGGGCCGGTCCCTCGCCACGCGGGGTGATCACGTTCGCGGCGGCGGCCTTGGCCGCCCTGGCGGCGAGCAGCCGGCGCAGCGCCTCCTGCCTGCGTGGGGAAAGCGACGCTATCAGAAGCTCGTTGTCAGTGGTCGGCGATATGGTCACCGAGCGTTCTCCTCTCTGCGCGAAAAATGCGCAGGACAAGCTGACCACGCAGAAAAGCGGTTGATCCAGAAAACGCTTTCTCCATCGATTTCGCGGGACTCTGCCGCGTATCTCGCCGCATTGAAGCCGAGACGCGTGGGAGCGCTCCCACGGATGGGATTATTTCACGATACGGGATGTGAGCCCGGTCACGCAAGCCTCCATTCCACCTGCGATCGGGCACGAAAAGTAAGGGGAAACCGACCTTCCGTCATAGCTCGCGGGCGGCGAAACGCGGGCGGCCGCCGGCGTTGCCGAAGGAGACACGGCTATGTCGGAGAATTTGACTGGCGTGGTCGATCCAGACGGATGAAACATGTTTCTTGCGCGTAACCCGGCCCGGGTTCTATGTTGGCCGCCGGAATCTATTGCCGCAGGGGCGCCGCCTATTCGAGGGCCCGCCTGCCTCCTTTTTTCGCCTTTTTCTCGTGCTCGGCCGCGGCCGGATGCGTGCAGCAGGAGGACGCATGGACGACTTCTGGAAGCCCCTGGAAATAACCCCCGACGGCACCGCCGCCACGCCCGAGGGGCTGACGGAACGGCTGCGCGAGACGAACGTGGGCGACCTGCTGGTCCGCGAGAAGGCGATCGTCTTCCGGGGGTTCGGCGTCACGCCCGCGACCCTCGACGCCGTCATGGACATGCTGCTGCCCAACCGGCTGGCGTACGTCCACGGCAACTCGCCCCGCACCAAGGTGGGCGGCAACGTCTACACCTCGACCGAGTATCCGGCGGAGTACACGATCTCGATGCACAACGAGCTGTCGTACTCCGCCACCTGGCCCTCCCGGCTGCTGTTCTACTGCGAGAAGGCGGCGGAGACCGGCGGGGCGACCCCCGTCGTCGACGGGGTGCGCTGGCTGGAGTCGCTCGACGACGAGGTCAGGGAGGCCTTCTCCAAGGGGGTGCGCTACACCCAGAACCTGCACGCCGGCCGCGGGCTCGGCAAGAGCTGGCAGGAGACGTTCGAGACCGAGGACCGCGACGAGGTGGCCGAGTTCCTCGACCGCATCGGGGCGGACTGGCAGTGGCGCCCGGACGGCGGCGTGCGGGTCTCGCAGGTCAGGCCAGCCACCACCCGGCACCCGGTGACCGGCGTGGAGGTGTGGTTCAACCAGGCCGACCAGTGGCATCCCGCCTCGATCGGCGACGAGGCCGCCGCCATGCTCGCCGAGCTCATGCCGCCGGAGGAGCTGCCGCAGTCGGTGACGTTCGCCGACGGCTCCCCGATCCCCGGTGAGTACGTCGTCCAGGCCCGCGACCGCGGCCTGGAGAACGCGGTGGACGTCGACTGGCGGGAGGGCGACCTGCTGCTGATCGACAACGTGCTGGTCGGGCACGGCCGCAGGCCCTTCACCGGCTCGCGCCGCATCCTCGTCGCCATGTCCGACTGATCACCGCGGAAGGGACACCGAAGTGAACGAGATCGGGCTGGGAGTCGCCGCGACCTTCACCGCCGAGCCGATCGGGGACGCCCTGCGGTTCTGGCTCGCCGAACTCGGCATCCACGCGGACGCCGGGGAGGCCGTCGCCTTCGCGCCGTACGACCAGGTCTTTCCCTCGCTCCTCGACCCGGGCGGCGTGCTCGGCCGGGCCGGCGCCGCCGTCGTGCTCGTCCGGGCGGAAGACCTGGTCGCGGGGCGGGACGGGCTCGACGGGGTGGAGGCCGTGGCCGCCGACCTCGCCACCGCGCTGCGGACCTCCGCCCGCGCGTCCGGCGCGCCGCACGTGCTCGTCGTCTGCCCTCCCTCGCCCGAGCACGGCTCGCCGGAGGCCCACGCGCGCCTGGCGTCCGCCATGACCCGGGAGTTCGAGGGCGACCGGGCCGTGTGCGTGCTCACCTCCGCCGAGCCGTACGAGCCGGGGCCGGAGGCCGTGCACGACTCCTTCGCCGACCGGACCGGGAACGTCCCCTACACCGACCGCTACTTCGCCGCGCTGGCCGCCGCGGTCGTCCGCCGCCTGCACGCCGTGACCACCCCGCGTCCCAAGGTCGTCGCCGTGGACTGCGACGGCACGCTCTGGGACGGCGTGGTCGGCGAGGACGGCCCCGGCGGCGTGGTCATCGGCCCGCACCGGCTGGAGATCTGGCGGGAGCTGGCCCGCCAGGTCGCCGCGGGCAGGCTGCTGTGCCTGTGCAGCAAGAACGAGGAGAGGGACGTCCGCGAGGTGTTCGCCCGGCACCCGGAGCTGCCGGTCGGCCTGGACGACGTCGCCGCGATGCGCGTCGGGTGGCAGGCCAAGTCGGCCTCGCTGCGCTCGCTCGCCGCCGAGCTCGGCCTCGGGCTCGACTCCTTCGTCTTCCTCGACGACAGCCCGGTGGAGTGCGCGGAGGTCCGGGCCGGCTGCCCCGAGGTGCTGACCCTGCGGCTCCCGGCCGACGCCGCGGAGGCGGCGGAGTTCCTGCGGCACTGCTGGCCCCTCGACCTGACCATCGTCACCGAAGCCGACCGCGAACGCACCCGCTACTACCGGGAGGAACGGCGGCGCGAGCGGGCCAGGGCCGAGATGTCCCTGGCCGACTTCTTCGCCACGCTCGACCTGCGGGTGACGATCACCCCGGCCGGTCCCGAGCACGAGGCCAGGGCCGCCCAGCTCGCCGAGCGGACCAACCAGTTCAACCTCTCGGGCACGCGCCGCCTGGACGGCGAGGAGAGGTTCGTCGTGGACGTGCGCGACCGCTTCGGCGACTACGGCGTCGTGGGCCTCACCGACGTGCGGACCGAGGGCGACACGCTGCGCGTGGGCGCGTTCCTGCTCAGCTGCCGGGCGCTCGGGCGCGGGGTGGAGCACCGCATGCTCGCGCACCTCGGGGCGCTCGCGCGCGAGCGCGGGCTGGCCAAGGTGGCCCTGGCCTTCCGGGCGACCGAGCGCAACCGGCCGGCCGCGGACTTCCTCGCGACGTTGCCGGCGGAGCCGTACGGCGAGGACGCGGCCTGGTACGTCCTCGACGCGGCCGACGCGGCGGCCGTCGTCCACTCCCCGGGCCCTGCTGAGGAGAGGGCAGCGGGGCCTGCCCCGGACACCCGGGTCTCCGGCTCCGCCGCTCCCGCCGACTGGGCGGCCGTCGAACGGATCGCGACCCGGCTGACCGGCGCGGACGCGATCCTCGACGCCCTGCGGGCCGCCCGCCCGGTGACGGTGGCGGCCGGAGCGAGCCCGGTCGAGGCGGCCGTGATGCGGATGTGGGCCGAGCTGCTCGACGCGGCGCCGGTCTCGGTGGACGACGGCTTCTTCGAGCTGGGCGGCCACTCGCTGCGGCTGGTCCAGTTCATGGCGCGGGTGCGCGCGGAGTTCGGCGTCGAGCTGCCCTTCGACACGCTTTACACCACCTCGTTCACCGTCGCCGAGGTCGCCAAGGCCATCGAGGAGCGGCAGCTCGCCGACGCGGGCGACGAAGAGCTGGCCGTGCTGCTCGACGAGCTGGCGGGCCTGTCGGACGAGGAGATCGACGCCCTGCTCGAGTCGGGGAACGGCTGATCCGCATGGCGAGGATGCTGCTGAGCACCCACGGCACCAACGGCGACGTGCTCCCGTTCGTGCGGATCGGGCGCGAGCTGGCCGAGCGCGGGCACGAGGTGATCGTGCTGACGCACTCCTGGTTCGCCGACCGGATCGCCGCCGCGGGCCTGCGGCACCTGCCGATCGACACCGACGAGGGCTACGACCGGCACCTGGACGACACCCGGCGCTACATGCTCGACCCGCTGAAAGACCCCGAGGGCGTGCTCGCGCTCTACCGGCGCAACGGCCTGTTCGAGCAGCTCGCCGACGAGGTCCGCATGATCGAGGCGCACTACCGGCCGGGGGAGACCGTGGTGGTCGCCAGGCACACCTCGGGCGTCGCCGCGCTGATGGCGGCCGAGCTGCGCGGGGTGCCGGTGGCGCTGGTGTCGGTCACCCCCCACCAGTACGTCTCGCTGCCGGTGCTCGCCGGCGTCTACCGGCACGTGCTCGGGCAGGGGTACGACGAGGTCTTCCGGCGGTTCGGCCTGCGGCCGGTGCGCGACTGGGCCGCCTACCTGACGAACGTCGAAACACAGCTCGCGCTGTGGCCGCGGTGGTTCGACGCCGCGGGCCAGCCCGCCCCGGAGGGCGTCGTACGCTGCGGGTTCGTGCTCGGCGACACGGCGGAGGGGCCGGCGCCCGACTGGGCCGAGCCGCCCGTGCTGATCACCGGCGGCAGCGGGCAGGTGCTGCACGACCGGTTCTACGAGGTGGCGGCGCGGGCCTGCCGCCGGATCGGGGTCAGGGCCCTGCTGGTGAACCGGCACCCGGCGTTCCAGCCGGAGTCGCTGCCCGACGGGGTGGAGTGGCTGCCCTCGGCGCCGTTCGCCGCGGTCATGCCGCGCGTCGCCGCGGTCGTCCACCACGGCGGGATCGGCACGCTCGCCAGGGCGCTGTCGTCGTCCACCCCGCAGGTGCTGCTCGCGCACGGCGTCGACCGGCCGGACAACGCCGAGCGGCTGGAGCGCGCCGGGGCGGCGAGCTGGCTGCCGGTGACGCGCTGGACGGAGGACCGGGCGGCCGGCCTGCTGGCCCGGGCCCTGGAGGACGACGGATATCGGGAGCGGATCGCGCCGCTCGCCGCGGACGCCGCGTCCGAGAACGCCGTGCGCGTCGCGGCCGACCACGCCGAGGCGCTGATCGGCGCCGACGCGGTCATGACGCGGCCGGATCCGCGCGAGCGGCTGGCCCGCCTCACCCCGGCGCAGCGTACGCGCCTGGCCGCGATGGCCCGCGCCCGCCGGGGCGTCTGAAGCGGAGCCTTCCGGGCGCGGCGGGCCCTTGTCGCGCGCCCCGGGCGTGGGTGACGATGGCGCCTGAAGACGCGGAGAGTGAGGGCGCCGTGACCAATCCATGGCTCGCGCTTGAGTCCGGGGCCGACGCTGCCGAACGCACCGGTGAGCTGCGCCGCGCCCACGAACGCTTCCTGTCCGCCGGGTCGATCGTCGGACCCGTGCGCTCCGTGGTCGCCGACTCGTGGCGGCGCTCGGCCCGGGTGGTCGATCCGGACGCGCTCGCGCCGCTGGAGCTCGGCGACGCCGAGCTTGAGGAGTATCGCAACGCGCACCCGCTGGCTCAGGTGCTGCCGCTGTTTCGCGACCTGCTCGGCGGCATCGCCGACGACGGGCGGCACCTGCTCGCGGTGTGCGACGCGGCCGGCCGCCTGCTGTGGGTCGAGGGACACCGCGGGGTGCGCGAGCGGGCCGAGCGGATGAACTTCGTCGCCGGGGCCCGGTGGGACGAGTCGCACGCGGGCACCAACGCCCCCGGGGTCGCGCTCACCGTCGACCATCCGGTGCAGATCTTCGCGGCGGAGCACTTCGCCGTGCCGGTGCAGCCGTGGACCTGCGCCGCCGCGCCGATCCACGACCCGCACACCGGCCGCCTGCTCGGCGCGGTCGACGTCACCGGCGGCGACAACCTGGCCAGCCCCTACAGCCTGGCCCTCGTGCAGGCCGCGGCCCGTGCGGCGGAGGCCCATCTGGCCACTCTCCCCGCCCCGGCGCTCGCGCCCGCCGTGACGCTCACGGCCCTGGGCCGGGACGACGCCGTGCTCACCGAAGGCCCGCGCCGCATCAGGCTCGGCCCCCGGCACAGCGAGATCGTCGTGCTGCTGGCCTGCCACCCCGAGGGGCTGAGCAGCGACCAGCTCAGCGCGGAGCTGTACGGCGACCGCATGGTGAACCCCGTCACGCTCCGCGCGGAGCTGTCCCGGCTGCGCCACCGGCTCGGCCCGCTGCTCGACTCCCGTCCGTACCGGCTGCGGGTGCCGGTGCGCGCCGACTTCCAGGAGCTGGCCGAGCACCTGGCCGCCGCGGACGCCGACGCCGCGCTGCGGGCCTACCGGGGGCCGCTGCTGCCCGGCTCGGACGCGCCCGGCGTCGTCTGGCAGCGCCGCCTGCTGGACGACGGCGTACGCGACCTGCTGGTGGCCCGGCGCGACCCCGCGCTGCTCGAGCGGTGGACGCGCGCGCCCTGGGGGAGGGACGACATCGTCGCCTGGCAGGCGCTGGCGGCCGCGCTGCCCGCCGGGTCTCCGGCGCGGGCGCGGGCCGCCCGGCGGGTGCGGGACCTCGACGCGGAGTACGGCCTGCCGTCTCTGTGAGCGGACTCAGGCGAGGTTCGCGAGCCAGCGGAGGGCGACTGCCGCGCGCCCGCGCCGCCTCGGACTTAGCGGAGATTTGACCGGGCACGGCCGCGCACCTGACCGCGCGGCGCGGAGGCTGTGTGCGAGCGCCCGGGAACACGGACGCAACGTGTCGGCAACGTGCCCGCAACTAACGTCCGGGGCGTCAGACCCACACCCTGTCCGGGAGGTCCATCCCATGACCCGTTACGCCGCGCCGGGACAGCCGGACGCCCTCATGGCGTACGAGCAGCGTTACGACCACTGGATCGGCGGGGAGTACGTACCGCCGCAGCGGGGGCAGTACTTCGAGAACCCCACGCCGGTGACCGGTCAGACCTTCACCGAGGTCGCGCGCGGCACGGCCGAGGACGTCGAGCGCGCCCTGGACGCCGCGCACGGCGCCGCCCCCGCCTGGGGCCGTACGTCCCCGGCGGAGCGGGCGAACATCCTCAACCGGATCGCCGACCGCATGGAGCAGAACCTGGAGCGGCTCGCCGTCGCCGAGACCTGGGAGAACGGCAAGCCGATCCGGGAGACGCTGGCCGCGGACATCCCGCTGGCCATCGACCACTTCCGCTACTTCGCGGGGGCGATCAGGGCCCAGGAGGGCAGCCTGTCGGAGCTGGACGCCGACACCGTCGCCTACCACTTCCACGAGCCGCTCGGCGTCGTGGCGCAGATCATCCCGTGGAACTTCCCGATTCTGATGGCCGCCTGGAAGCTCGCGCCGGCGCTCGCCGCCGGCAACGCCGTGGTCCTGAAGCCGGCCGAGCAGACTCCGGTGTCGATCCACTACTGGCTGAGCCTCGTGGCCGACCTCCTCCCGCCGGGCGTCCTCAACATCGTCAACGGGTTCGGCGTGGAGGCGGGCAAGCCGCTGGCCTCCAGCCCGCGGGTCGCGAAGGTGGCGTTCACCGGCGAGACCACCACCGGGCGGCTGATCATGCAGTACGCCAGCGAGAACATCAAGCCGGTCACGCTCGAGCTCGGCGGCAAGAGCCCCAACATCTTCTTCGACGACGTGTCCTCCGCCGACGACGAGTTCTACGACAAGGCGCTCGAGGGCTTCACGCTGTTCGCGCTCAACCAGGGGGAGGTGTGCACCTGCCCCTCGCGGGCCCTCATCCAGCAGGGCCACTACCAGAGCTTCCTGGAGGCCGCGATCGCGCGTACGGAGAAGATCGTCCGCGGCCACCCGCTGGACACGGCCACCATGGTCGGCGCGCAAGCGTCCAACGACCAGCTCGAGAAGATCCTGTCCTATCTCGACATCGGCCGGCAGGAGGGCGCCAAGGTGCTCACCGGCGGGCACCGCGCCGATCTCGGCGGCGAGCTGTCGGGCGGCTACTACGTCGAGCCGACGATCTTCGAAGGCTCCAACGACATGCGGGTGTTCCAGGAGGAGATCTTCGGCCCGGTCGTCTCGGTGACCTCGTTCACCGACTTCGACGACGCCATCAAGATCGCCAACGACACGCTGTACGGCCTGGGGGCCGGCGTGTGGACCAGGGACGTCAACAAGGCGTACCGCGCCGGCCGGGCCATCCAAGCCGGGCGGGTGTGGACGAACTGCTACCACGCCTACCCCGCCCACGCCGCCTTCGGCGGTTACAAGCAGTCGGGCATCGGCAGGGAGACGCACAAGATGATGCTCGACCACTACCAGCAGACCAAGAACCTGCTGGTCAGCTACTCGCCCACGAAGCTCGGCCTCTTCTGATGCCCGAGGTGTCCCGGGTGGACCTCACCCCCGCGGCCGCCGACCTCATCCGGCGGCTGCGGGCGGCCCACGGCCCGCTGATGTTCCACCAGTCCGGCGGCTGCTGCGACGGCAGCGCCCCGATGTGCTACTTGGAGGGCGAGTTCCGCACCGGCTCCTCGGACGTGCTGCTCGCCTCGCTGGACGTCGAGGGCGTCGACGAGCCGGTCACGTTCTGGATGTCGGCGAGCCAGTTCGAGCGCTGGCGGCACACCCACCTCACCGTGGACGTCGTCCCCGGCAGGGGCAGCGGCTTCTCCCTGGAGGCGCCCGAGGGCGTGCGTTTCCTGATCCGGTCGCGCCTGCTCACCGAGGAGGAACGCGCCGCCCTCGACGCGTGAGACGCCCTCTCGCCGTCGGCGGCGCAGGAGGCCGCGGCGAGTGCCGCGGCCTCCGAATCTTCGCCTGGGCTCAGATCAGATCTTGCCGGTGCCCGCGTTGGCGAGAACGTTCGCCTTCACACCGCTGGGGTTGTCCATGGTGTACGCGTACGGGATGGACGCGACGCCGCCGGCGGTCTGCGGCGTGCCGGAGTTCACGAAGTGGTTGTTGCGGGCGACGATCGACCCGCCCGGCGACGAGCCCTCGGAGGTGTGGGTGGGCTCGGCGATGTTCTCGAAGTAGTTGCCCTCGACGAGCACCCCCGCGCCGCAGGTGGAGGCGATGCCGTAGCTGTAGTCGGTGTAGGACGGGTCCTTGTAGTAGTAGTTGTTGAACACGTGGACCGGGTTGCCGAAGCGCACCCGGGGGTTGCGCTGGCCGCAGGTCTGGAACGCGTTGTGGTGGTAGGTCACGCGCAGGCGCCCGCTGTCCTCGGAGCTGTTCTTGTCGCTGTGGCCGACGAGCGAGCACTTGACGTGGTCGTGCAGCTTGTTCCAGGAGACGGTGACGTAGTCGGAGCCGTGCGTGATGTCCAGCAGGCCGTCGTAGTAGTCCGTGCCGTGGCTGGTGTCGCTCGACAGGTCGTTGTGGTCGATCCACACGCGCTGGGCGTTGTCGAGGTGGATCGCGTCGCCGTTGCCGTTGCCGGCCCGGACCTTCGAGATCTTCAGGTTGCGCACGATGACGTTGCTGACGTCACGGATGTTCAGGCCGCAGCCGGTGAGGCCGGAGTTGGCGCCGACGCCGACGATGGTGGTGTTGCCGCCCACCCGCACGTCCTCCGAGCAGGTGAAGTTGCCGTTCACCTGGACGATCTTCCTGGCGTCGCCCTTGAGGGCGTCGGTGAGCGCGGCCAGGGAGGTGACCGTGGTCGTGGCGCCGCCCGCGCCGCCGGTGGTGCCGCCGCCCTGGGTCGCCCAGCCGATCAGCCCGGCCGTGGGCGGAGTGGTCGGGCCGCCGGTGGGTGAGGTGGTCGGCGTCGGGCTGGTCGTCGGCGTCCTGGTGGGGGTGGTCGTGGGCGTGGACGTCGGCTGGGAGCCGGCCGGCTGGAGGCTCCACTGCTTGGTGGCGACCGAGTCGCAGGAGTTCTGCTGCACCAGGGCGCCGGAGGAGGTGGAGTTGTCCTTGGTGTTCAGGCACTTGTCGCTGTTGGCGTTGACGACCCGGTAGTTCGATCCCGAGGCGACCAGTTCCCAGGTCTGGGAGGCGGCTGCGGTGCACGACTCCTGCTGGACGGCCTTGCCGGCGGAGGTGGAGGCGTCCTTCACCCCGGCGCATTTGCCGCTGTTGCCGGCGGCGAGGCGGAAGCCGCTGCCCTGGGTGGACAGGTTCCAGGTCTGGTTGCTCGCGCCGTTGCAGGCGGAGACGGTGAGCTGCACGCCGTCGGAGGTGCTGCCGCCCGGGACGGTGAGGCACAGGCCGCTCGCGCCGTTGACGATCCGGTAGGCGCCCGCGCCGGGCGCCGCGTTGGAGACGCCGGTGAAGACGCCGCCGACCAGGGCGGCGACCCCGGCGAGGGTGCCGATCACCCCGACTCCGGTTCTGGTTGTGGTTCTCAAAGCCGAGCTCCTTGCAGGTTGTGCAGGACCCCTGACCGAGGGTGCGACTCCTGGTCCCGCAGGGGAGTGTTCATGAATGCGAACGACATTCACGAGGAGGAACAACACGCTTCAAGTTACGGACCTGTCAATCGCCGGTCAATGACTTGGCCCGCCCGAGCCCGCGAGCCCTCCGGGTGGTCGCCCCGCTTCGGCAGGTGGTGGCCGACGGGCATTCTTGGGATCATCGTGAAACGTTCACACCGAAACACGGGGAAGGGTGCGATGACCGAGCGATCGAACACGCCGTTCAGCGAGTGGCTGCGCGCGGAGAGCGAGCCGGACTGGACCGCGGTGGTCACCCACCCCTTCGCCGCGGCGATCCGCGGCGGCACCGCCGACATGCGCCGCTATCTGGAGCAGGACTTCCAGTTCGTGGACGCGTTCACGGCGTTGCTCGGCGCGGCGGTCGCCGCCGCCGACAACTTCGAGGCGCGGGTGGCCGTGGGCCGCTTCCTCGGGCAGACCGTCGCCGACACCGAGCGGGGCTACTTCCAGCGCGCGCTCGCCGCCCTCGGCGGCGATCCGACCCCCGCGCCGGAGCCGGTCACGGCCGAGTTCCGCGCCCTGATGGACGAGGTGCGCCGCGACCAGGACTACCCGCGCATCCTGGCGGTGCTGTGCGTGGCCGAGTGGACCTACCTCGGCTGGGCCTCGCTGGAGGCATCCACGGCGGAAGGCTTCGTCCACAGGGAGTGGGTCGAGCTGCACAGCGGGCCGGAGTTCGAGGCGTGGGTGGGCTTCCTGCGCGGCGAGCTCGACCGGCTCGGTCCCGGCCTCGACGAGGACGGGCGGGCCGGGGTGCTCGACGTCTTCCGCCGGGCGACCGGCCTGGAGCGCCGCTTCTTCGACATGGCGCTCGGCTAGCCGCGCAGGGCGAGCGCGGCCAGGCGGCGCAGGGACACCCGCAGGAAGGCCGCGCTCACCGGCCGGGCGATCCGCCAGCCGATCCGCCCGGCCAGGCCGAACGGCACGTGGAGGTGCTCCTCCCAGATGATCCTGCTGCCGCCGTCCGGCCGGGGCAGCACGTGGAACCGTCCCATACCGCGTACGACACGGCCGGCGTGGCGGACCTCCACCTCGTGCGGCGGACGCCAGCCGGTGACGTCCATCGTGTCCACGAACGACAGTGGGCCGACCCCGGTGGCCGCCGCGACCCTGCTGCCCCTGCTGCGGCCGTCGCCGGCCACCACCCAGGCCCGGGTCAGCGGCATCCACTCCCGCTGCCGGGGCCAGTCGGTCAGCACGGCGAAGACCCGCTCCGGGCTCGCCCGCGCGTCCACCGCCACCGAGAGGGTCTCCACCCCGTACGTCCTACCCGGGAACGCGGCTTCGGCGGCCTGCCCGTCGCCGGGACGGGGGAGGTCTTGTTAGGTTGTGGGCGTTTCGCGCAATTTTCTTTCTGAAGGGACGCCATGTCGGCCGGATCCTCGCTGCCGCCTTCCCTGCTCCGGACGCTGGCCCGGCCGGTGCCGCCGGGGAGCCTGGCCGACGTCGCGCACGTCGTCTTCGTCATGCTGGAGAACCGCTCGTTCGACCACTACTTCGGCACGATGCGCGGAGTGCGGGGGTTCGGGGACCGCAACGCGGTGTCCACCCGGGCCTGGCGGCCGATCTTCGAGCAGGACGGCGTGCTGCCCTTCTCCGTACGGGAGGCGGCCGAGCGGGCGGGGGCGGACCCGATGCTGCTCGACACGCACGACCACACCTGGCTCGGCACCCAGAACGCCTGGGCGATGGGCTGGAACGACGCCTGGGTGCCCAACAAGGGACCCGGCTCGATGGCCTACTACGACCGGCGCGACCTGCCCTTCCACTACGAGCTGGCCGACACGTTCACAATCTGCGACGCCTACCACTGCTCGCTGCTGTCCTCGACCACGCCCAACCGCAACTACCACATGACCGGTTACACCGGCTTCGAGCCGGGCACCCGGCAGCGGGCGCTGGACAACGTCGCGTCCGAGGGGGCCGAGGGGCATCCGGGCTACGACTGGGTCACCGTGCCCGAGCTGCTGACGCGGGCCGGCCACACCTGGCAGGTCTACCAGGAGTGGGACAACTACGAGTGCAACAACCTGGAGTTCTTCCGGCCCTTCGTGGCGGTGATGGACCGGATCGGGCTGGGCAGCATGCGCGCGTTCTACGAGAAGGTCCGCGCGGCGGAGGACCCGGCGCCGCTGCTCGCCGAGCTGGACAGGCGGGTGGCCGCCCTGGAGCCCGCCGACCGCGAGCTGTACGACCGGGCGCTGCGCCGCGCGCCCGCGGGCGGCCTGGGGGACTGGTTCGCCGCCGACGTGGCGGCCGGGCGCCTGCCCGCGGTGTCGTGGGTCGTGCCGTCGCTGGCCGACTGCGAGCATCCGGAGGGATCGTCGGCGGTGGAGGGCGGGCGGCTCCTCTACCGGCTGCTCGACGCGCTGGGATCGCATCCGGAGGTCTGGGCGCGGACCGCCCTGTTCGTCACCTACGACGAGAACGACGGCTTCTTCGACCACGTGCCGCCGCCGGTCCCGCCCGACGGCACCCCGGAGGAGTTCGCCGGCGGCCGGCCGCTGGGCCTCGGCGTCCGCGTGCCCATGATCGTCGTGTCGCCGTGGAGCGTGGGCGGCCACGTCTGCTCCAAGACGTTCGACCACACCTCGACCGTGCGGTTCCTGGAGCGCCGGTTCGGCATCACGGCGCCGATCGGCGAGTGGCGGCGACGGGTGGTGGGCGACCTCACCTCGGCCTTCGACTTCGCCACGCCGATGACCCCGCCGCCGATGGCCCCGCCGCCGATGGCCCCGCCGCCGATGGCCCCGCCGCCGGTGGAGGCGGTCGCCGGGCCGCGCCCGGTCCCGGCGGGAGAGCGGTGGTATCCCCGGGTCCCCGATGAGCAGCGGATGCCGGTCCAGGAGCCGGGGGTCAAGCCTGCCCGCGCGCTGCCGTACCAGCCGGACGCCGACGCGCGGGTGCGCGGGCGGGCCGTGGAGATCGCGATGCGCAACTCGGGCAGCGCCTCCGCCCACTTCATCCTGTACGGACACCTGGGCGAGGTCGCCAAGCCGCTGCACTTCGACGTGCTCGGCACGGCCGAGGAGGTCGTCTACTTCCCCTGCCCGTCGTACGACCTGCTGCTCGTCGGGCCGAACGGCTTCCGCCGGGAGTTCCGCGGCGGGACGGCCGACCCGGTGGAGGTCGCCAGCGCGATCGACGCCCTCGCCCGGACCGTCGCGATCACCGTGACGAACCGGGCCGCCTTCCCGGTCGAGGTGTCGATCACCCCGCTGGCCTACGGCGGCGCGGCGCGCACGGTCACGATCGCGCCGGGAGAGGTCGCCCGCGTCCCGTGGCACGCGCCCACCGGCTGGTACGACCTGATGATCGGCGTGGCGGGGGACGACGGGTTCGCCCGGCGGCTGATGGGACACATCGAAGACGGCCGCCCGAGCGTCACGGGGTGACGCCCGGGCGGGGCGGGACGGTCAAGCGTGGACGAGCGGAGTGTCCACGAGATGCTCGGCGAGGAACCACGCCTGCAGCTCTCCCGTACGGATGACCTCGGAGACGAGCAGGTCGTTGGTGCCGTCGTCGCCCATCTCGTCCGCCCGCGAGGCGGCGTCGTGCGCGGCGACCAGGATCGTCTCGTGCGCCTCCAGGAGCCGGGAGAGCATGGCGGGCACTTCCTCCACGCCGTCAGGCGGCCGTGGGATCACGGTCATCTCCGCCACCTGGCGCGGATCGCCGACCGCGACGCCGCCGAGGGTCTGGATGCGTTCGGCGATCGCGTCGATGATCGGAAGCTGCTCGCTCGCGTGCTTGTCGAGCAGCAGATGGAGCTGGTAGAAAGTCGGCCCCCGCATCAGCCAGTGGTGCTTCTTGTACAGGCTGTAGAGGATCTGGGTGTCGGCCAGGAGCTGGTTGAGCCGCTGACAGGAGTATTCGCGCGTCTCCTTCGGCAGTCCGACCGGGAAGTCCCGCACGACCCCGAAGGCCTGTATCTCGGTGCCCCGCTGGTGGAGCCAGGGCTGGCTGCTCTCGCGCGTGCCGGAGGAAGGGTTCACAGCCAAGGCGTCTCTCCTCGTTCGATCGTTTGATGTCCGATAGCTAGTCTTTCGCCGGACATGACCTCTAAACGCCTTTTTGTGGCTTTTGTCCGTTAGTGTCCCTTGTTGGCGGTGATCGTCGGCGGCTGGAGGCGATCTCGGCCTGCCGGGCAGCGGCGCTCACCTCTGGGGCAGGGTGACCCCCGGGCTCTTCGGCAGCCGCTCCGCCGCGCGTTCCGCCGTACGCCTGGCCCAGCGGCCGGTCGTCACGAGGGCGACCGACAGCACGATCAGGCCGTACAGGGCGTTGACGCGGAACGCCGCGTGCGCCGCCGGGACGAACGCCGCGCCGGTGGCGGCGCCCGAGACCACGGCGCCCGCGATGGCCACGCCGAGAGACTGGCCGACCTGCCTGCTGGTCGAGGCGACCGCGGCGGCCACGCCCGCCTGCGCGAGCGGCATCCCGGAGACCGCGGTGTTGGTGATCGGCGGGTTGAGCATGCCGAACCCGACGCCGAAGACGACGTAGATCCCCAGCAGCAGGGGGAGCGGCGTGGTGAGCGTCACCTGGGACAGCAGCGCCCCGGCGGCGGCCAGGCACGCGCCCGCGACGACGAGCGGCACGCGCGGGCCGCGGGTGCCGACGAGCCGGCCCGCCAGCGGCCCCACGATCATCGTGGTCACCGCGACCGGCAGCGTGCACAGCCCCGCGGCGAGGGCGGAAAGACCGCGGTGGCTCTGCAGATAGAGCGTGTTGAGGAACAGGAAGGCCCCCAGCCCGGCGAACCCCGCCATCGCCATGACGGCCGCGCCCGAGAACGGCGCGCTGCGGAAGAACCGCATGTCGATGAGCGGCTCGGGCCTGCGCAGCTCCCAGGCGACCAGCGCGGCCAGGGCCGCCGCCGCGACGACGAAGCAGGCGGTGCTCACCGCCGGGCCCGCGGCCCGGCCCTCGATGATCCCGTACGTGAGCGAGCCGAGCAGGACGACGACCAGGATCTGCCCGGCGGGGTCGATCCCGCGGGCCGACGGCGCCTTGGACTCGGGGACGAAGCGCCAGGTCAGAAACAGCGCGAGCAGGCCGATGGGCACGTTGATCCAGAAGATGGCCCGCCAGTTCACCGCGTCGGTGAGCAGGCCGCCGACGACCGGCCCGAGCGCCATGCTGATGCCGACCACGCCGCCCCACACGCCGATCGCCTGGGCCCGCTCCCTGCGGTCGGTGAACGTGTTCGTGATGATCGACATGGCCACCGGGTTGAGCATCGATCCGCCGACGGCCTGCACGATCCGGGCGGCGATCAGCGTGGCCAGGTTCGGCGCGAGGCTGCACAGCAGCGATCCGATCGTGAAGACCACCAAGCCGGTCTGGAACGTGCGGCGGCGGCCCACCCGGTCGGCCGTCGAGCCCGACAGCATCAGCAGGCCGGCGAGCGTCAGGATGTAGGCGTCCACCGTCCACTGCAGGCCGGACACCGGCGCGTGCAGGTCCTGCCCGAGCGCCGGCAGGGCGACGTTCACGATCGTGTTGTCCAGGGCCACGATCAGCAGGCTCATGCAGCAGATGAGAAGGACGAGGATCCGCCGCCGACGGGTCATTTGCGACACCACACCACACAACGGTAGAGATCCGGTCATGGGTGGCTTGCGGTAGGGCAAACCGATTGAAATTCTGCTCACATGCGTGCGACGGCGAACGGCATCGAGATCTGCTACGAGGTGTTCGGCGAGCCCGGAGGGCGCCCGGTCGTCCTCATCATGGGGCTCGGAGCACAGATGATCAGCTGGCCCGAGGAGTTCATCGGGCTGCTGGTGGAGTCGGGCCACCGGGTCGTCCGGTTCGACAACCGCGACGTGGGCCTGTCCACCCACTTCACCCCCGCCGACGACGTCACCCGCCCGGCGTCGTACACGCTGGACGACATGGCCGACGACGTGGCCGGCCTGATGGACGTGCTGGACTGGCACAGCGCCCACGTCGTGGGCGCGTCGATGGGCGGCATGATCGCCCAGGCCCTCGCCATCCGCCACCCCGCCCGGGTCCGCACGCTGACCTCGATCATGTCCACGCCCGCGCCCCACGTGGGGCGCGCGACCGAGGCCGCCCTGGCCGCGCTCATGGCGCCGCCCCCGCAAAACCGTGACGAGGCGATCGCCCGCGCCGTCGCTACCGCCCGGGTCGTCGGATCTCCCGGCTACGAGCTGGACGTCGAGCGCGTCACCCGGGTGGCCGCGGAGGCCTACGACCGGGCGTTCGACCCCGGGGGCACCGCCCGGCAGTTCACCGCCATCCGCATCTCCGGCGACCGTACGGAGGGGCTGCGCGGGCTCTCGATACCCGCGCTGGTCATCCACGGCGAGGACGATCCGCTGGTCACCCTCGAAGGCGGGATCGCCACCGCGGACGCCATCCCCGGCGCGAAGCTGCTGACCTTCCCGGGGATGGGCCACGACCTGCCCCGCCCGCTCTGGCCGGCGATCGCGGAGGCGATCGCGGAGCTCACCGGCCGGAGCTGAGCGCGCGGGCGGTACAGCCGTACGGCGCGGGCGGTGCGGCGTCTGGTGGTGTGGCGTCGGGTGGTGCGGCGCGGCGGCCAGAATGGGAGGCGTGGAACGCATTCTGGTGAGCGCCTGCCTGCTCGGCAGCCGGGTGCGGTACGACGGCGGGGCCAAGACCAGCGACGACGACCTGCTGGCCCGCTGGCGCGCCGAGGGACGGCTGGTGCCGTTCTGCCCCGAGGTCGAGGGCGGGCTGCCGGTCCCCCGGCCGCCCGCCGAGATCGAGCGCGGCGCCGGCGGCGCGGCCGTCCTGGCGGGGGAGGCCCGGATCCTGACCCCGGAGGGCGACGACGTCACCGCCGCGTTCCTGTCCGGGGCGCGTCGGGCCCTCGCCGCCGCCCGGTCCGCAGGCGTACGGGTCGCGATCCTCAAGGAGGGCAGCCCGTCGTGCGGGTCGCTGCGGATCTACGACGGCAGCCACCGGGGGAGGACCACCCCCGGGCAGGGCGTGACGACCGCGCTGCTCGAGCAGAACGGCGTGCGCGTCTTCGGCGAGGACCGGATCCCCGAGGCCGCCGCCTACCTGGAAAAGCTCACGGAGACAGGGGATCGGACGTGACGATGACCGCCTTCTCGTCGGGCTTGTGCACCAGGACGTTCTCGATGTAGGACCGCACGGCGGCCTCCAGGCCGACGTCCTTGCCCGCGGCCTCCGACATGAACCAGCGGTGGTCGAGCACCTCGTGGAAGAGCTGGGCCGGCTCCAGCTTGCGCCGCAGGTCGGCCGGGATCGCGTTCACCACCGGCTGGAACACCTCGGCCAGCCAGCGGTGGGCCACGATCGCCTCGTCCTCGTGCCGCAGGCCCTTGGACACCCGGAACGAGTCGAGGTCGTTGAGCAGCCGCCTGGCCTGGTTCTCCTCCACGTCGAGCCCGGTCAGGCGCAGCAGGCGGCGCTGGTGGTGCCCGGCGTCCACGACCTTCGGCCGCACGATCAGCCGCGAGGTGCCGGCCTTGCGGCGCACCATCATCTCGGCGACGTCGAAGCCGAGCGAGTTGAGGCGGCGCACCCGCTGGTCAACTCGATGCCAGTCGACCTCCTCGATGATCTCGTCCTGGGTCAGCTCGTCCCACAGCCGGTGGTAACGCTCGACGAGCTGCTCGGCGAAGGCCAGCGGGTCGATGCTCTCGTGGAGCAGCCCGCCCGCCTGCAGGTCGAGCATCTCGCCGTAGATGTTGACGTGCGCCACGTCGATGTCGTGGGAGCGCTGGCCCTCGCTGATCGCCGGATGCAGCTCACCGGTCTCGGCGTCCACCAGGTAGGCCGCGAACGCCCCGGCGTCCCGGCGGAACAGCGTGTTCGACAGCGAGCAGTCGCCCCAGTAGAAGCCCGTCAGGTGGAGCCGTACGAGCAGGACGGCGAGCGCGTCGAGCAGGCGGATCAGCGTGTCGGGCCGCACCGAGCCCGACAGCACGGCGCGGTAGGGCAGCGAGAACTGCAGGTGCCGCGTGATCAGGGCGGAGTCCAGCTCCGAGCCGTCCGCCGCGGTCCGCCCGGTGACGACGGCGACCGGCTCGACCGCGGGGGCGTCGTGCCGCGCCAGGTCCCACAGCAGCTGATACTCCCGCTTGGCATACCGGGTGCTGATCTCCTTGATCGCGTACACCCGGCCGCCGAGCCGGGCGAAGCGCACCACGTGCCGGGAGATGCCGCGCGGCAGCGTCACCAGGTGGTGGACGGGCCACTCCTCGAGCGGGAGGTCCCAGGGCAGGCGGATCAGGTCGGGGTCGCTCGGGGCGCCGGTGATCTGCAGGGGCACCGATTGCTCCTTATCTGGGGGCTTCCACACAAGTGTCGCGGATAGAGTCGGGCGCTATGACGCTGGTGGACGAGTTCATCGACTGGTACCTGACCGAGAACCCGGTCAGGGCGGCCCTCTTGGGGGCCGACGGGTACGACCGCACGCTGGGTGACCTCAGCGAGGCCGCTTTCACGGCCAGGGAGCGGGCGGCCGAGGAGTGGCTGCGCAAGCTGTCGGAGGCGACGCCGGAAAGTCCCGAGGACGAGATCGACCGGGATCTGGTCACCGCCCATCTGCGCGGGCAGATCGCGCTGGCCCGCTGGCCGGAATGGCGGCGCGAACCGGCCGCCTACCTCGGGGTGATCTTCGGATCGATGTTCACGCCGTTCCAGCAGCGCCTCAAGCCGGAGGCCGAGCTGGTCGACGCCGCCGTCGCGCGGCTGGCCGAGGTGCCCGGCGTGCTCGCCGCCTGTCAGGCCAACCTGGACCCCGATCTCGCCGCCGACCTGCTGGTCAAGCGCGGCCTCGACCAGGCGCGCACCGGCCGCCGCTTCCTGACCGAGACGCTGCCCGCGCTGGTCGGCGACCCCGACCTGCGGGCGCGGCTGGCGAGCGCCGCCGAGCCCGCCGCCGACGCGTTCGACGGGCTGGTCCGCTTCCTGGAGGGCTTCGAGGCCCGCGGCACCTGGCGGATGGGCGAGGAGCTCTACTCCGCGCTGCTGCGCGAGCAGGAAATGCTCGGGTACGGCGCCGCCGAACTGCACGAGAAGGGCCGCCGGGCCTGGGCCGAGCTGGACGCGCAGATGAGCGAGGTCGCCGCCCGCCTCGGCTCCGCAAGCTGGCGGGAGGCGATGGAGTCGCTCATGGACGACCACCCGCCGACCCTGGAGGCCATGCGCGCCGAATATGAGGCCGAGACGTTGCGGGCGCGCGAGTTCGTCCGCGAGCGCGAGCTGGTGACCTTCCCCGAGGGGGAGGTGTGCCGGGTCGAGCCCTCGCCGGAGTTCCAGCGGCCCATCATCGCCGTGGCCAGCTACCTCGCCCCGCCGCCGCTGTCGTCCTCGCGCGACGGCGTGTTCTTCGTGCCGTACACGCCGGACGGCTTCACCGAGGAGCAGGTGCGGCAGCGGCTGCGGACCAACTCGCGCGCCCAGATGCCCTCGATCAGCGTGCACGAGGCCTACCCCGGCCACCACTGGCACCTGTCCTGGATGGCCGGCAACCCCCACCGCGCCCGCAAGATCTTCCGTACGTCCTACTTCGTGGAGGGCTGGGCGCTCTACGTCGAGAAGCTCATGCACGAGCAGGGCTACTTCGACACGCCCCAGACCGAGCTGGCCCACCTCGACTGCCGCATCTGGCGGGCCGCCCGGATCGTGGTGGACACCGCGCTGCACTGCGACGACATGACGATCGAGCAGGCAGAGGAGTTCCTGACCACGAAGGCGTCGCTGTCGCCGGGAACGGCCGCCGGCGAGGTCAGCCGCTACTGCGCCTGGCCCACGCAGGCCCCCTCCTACCTCACGGGCGCCCTGGAGATCGAGCGGATCAGGGCCGAGTACGCGGGCGACCTGCGCACCTTCCACGACACGATCGCGGGCTCCGGCGGGCTTCCGCTCGGCCTGGCCAGGAAGGTCGTCCTCGGTTAGTCAGCCGTTGAGGGCGCGCTCGACGACGGCGGTGAGCTGGTCCTCGGTGAGCACCGTGGGCCGGCCCACCCCGAGGGCGCGGACGTAGACCTCGCACAGCCACTCCAGCAGGCGCGTCGCCTCGAACGCCTGCTCAAGGCCGCCGCCGATCGTCACCGCGCCGTGGTTGGCCATCAGGGCGGCCTGCCTGCCCTCGATCGCGGCGACGACGTTGCGGGCCAGCTCCGGCGTGCCGTACGTCGCGTACGGAGCCACCCGGACGGTGCCGCCGAGCAGCAGGGTGTTGTAGTGGATCGGCGGCAGCTCGGTCATGGTCGAGGCGACCACCGTCGCGAAGACCGAGTGGGTGTGCACCACCGCCCGCGCTCCGGTCGCCTCGTACAGCGCGAGATGCATCGGCGTCTCCGAGGAGGGCTTGCGCTCTCCCGCCACGACCCGCCCCCGCAGGTCGAGCACGGGGCAGTCCTCCGGGCTCAGCCGGTCGAGTGCCACGCCCGAGGGCGTGACCACGACCAGGTCGCCCTCCCGGGCACTCAGGTTGCCCGAGGTGCCGACGACCAGGCCGTGGGCCGTCGCCCGCCGGCCGTACTCGCACAGCTCCCGCCGCAGCTCGTCCACCTGCTCGCTCACCCGCTCATCCACGCGGGCGAATCTACCCAATAGGCGGTGTTTCGTGATGTCCTGATCCCATGTACGAGGCATCCGAATGGCGTCGAGACGGCGACACGATCCGCAGGACCGTGGTCGCCCGAGACTTCCGTACGGCCATCGCGATCGTGAACGACATCGCCGAGCAGGCCGAGGCCATGAACCATCATCCCGACATCGACATCCGGTGGCGCACCCTCCACCTGGCGCTGACCACCCACGACGCCGGCGGCCTGACCGACCTCGACTACCAGCTCGCCGCCCGCATCGACGCCATCGTGGCCGACCACGAGGCCAGACAGTCCTAGGCCGCGGCCCCGGGCGACGCCTCGTCGCCTCAGCCGTGAGGATCGCTCGCGGGCTCGCGATCTCCACGGGGTCTCGCGATGCCGTCCACCCGGGAGCCTTGCCCGGGAACGGGCGGCATCCGTCACAGACCCTTCAGAGCGCGTTGAGCGCGGTGAGGAGCTGCTCCTCCTCATGGGCGAAGTGGGCCTCCAGCTCGGCCGACAGGCGGGTGAGCCGGTCCTTGAGAACAGCGGGGTCGCCGGAGCCCGCCTCGCCGACCGCCGCGCGCAGGTCCTCCCTGATCTCGGCCAGCCGTACGTGCTCTTCGCGCAGGCGGTCGAGGGGTGCAGGCCCAGCAGGTAGGCGATGCGGGCCGGGCCCCACCGGCGGAGCACGCGGACCTTGATGATGCGCCGTTCGGTGCGGGTTGGAGTGCGGCGAGGGCTGTGGTGCGGGCGTGAGGAGCGGTCGGTCATGGCGCTTGCTCCGTATTGACGGTAGCGGTCGGCCCAGCGCCGGGCGGTGGTGACGGCGACTTGGAAGCGTTCGGCTGCCCTGCGCAGCGGCCAGCCGTCGTCGACGACACACCGGGCCAGGCGCAGGCGTCCGAGTTCGGTCAGCGGGGCGTTACGGTGGGGCATGAGGGCCTTTCTGGTCGGTGTGTAGATGTCGCAATCGGCACCAAACCGAAGGCCCTCACCCATTTACAAGAGCATTCGCGCGTGTCGCCCCGTACCCAACCTCTGTGGTCAGTACACCTAGCGCTGCCGATGGAGGGCGACGACCGGGATGACCCGGGAGGTGCGGGCCTGATATTCGGCGAAGACCGGCACCAGCTCGGCCTGCCGGGCGTACATGCGGTCGCGCTCCTCGCCCTCCAGCGGTGTGGCCGTGGCGGTGAACGTCTCGATCGCCGTCCCGTCGCCCACCTCGACGGTCACCGTGGGATTGGCCAGCAGGTTGTGATACCAGTCCGGGTTGCGTGGCGCGCCCGCGTAGGAGGCGAACACCAGGAGCCTGTCCCCGTCACGGAGGTAGGCGACCGGGTTCGTCCGGGCGGCGCCCGTTTTGGCGCCGGTGGTCGTCAGCAGGAGCAGCGACACCCCCTCGAACGGGCCGCCGACCCTGCCGGCGTTCGCCCGGAACTCTTCGATGATCTTGGCGTTCCAATCGGACATGCGACGATGGCTCCTGTGGCTGGGAAGTATTTGCTTTGATAGCAAAGCTATTTTGGAGATCAACATATGTCAACGAATGAGGGACTGAGCCTGGACGAGGGGGTCCGCACTCTTCTGCTTCTGATGCCGCGTCTGGTGGGGCGGGCCAAGCGCTTGCCGGTCCCCGAGCCGCTTCGGACGCTCGACCTGGCCCCACGGCACTTGTCGCTGCTGTCCTACCTGCTGTTCGACGGCCCGCTCACGGTGAACGAGCTGGCCGCCCGGCTGGAGGTCGCCCCGGCCACCGTGAGCCTGATGGTGAGCGACCTCAGCCGCAAGGGCGTCGTGGACCGTCGCGAGGACGACGCGGACCGTCGCCGCACGATCGTGAGCATCGCCGAGGCCAACCGTGAGGCGGTCGACGCCTGGCTCGCCCGTGGCGCCCGTGCCTGGCGTAGCGCGCTGGAGCCGTTGACGAGCGAGCAGCGCCGCATGTTCGTCGAGACGCTCCGGTCGTACGAGCGAGCGGTCGCCTGTGACGCCCAGTGACGGGCCTGTTTTCCGTCTCGCCTGTGATCCCAGCTTGTCGGCTCGCAGGCTTGTGACATGGTCACGGAGAGTGAAATAATGCGTACAGGTTTTCGAATCTATTGAGATTCGAGTCTGCGGGATCGAGCTGACCAAGGGGGTGTGATGGATCTGTTTGAGTTGGATCCCGAGCACTCTCCTCGTTCGTATTGTGCTGACGGTGAGTGGTGGGATCGGCTGGTCGCCGGTTCGCCGTTGTGGTCTGGCCAGGGTTCACCGGCCCGCGATGATCACCGCTTCAGGCTTTTCTCCACTTCATCATGTGCGGCCGACAATCTGATCCCTCGTATGGGCCCCGGCCCTGGTGGGTCCGCGTCCGGCATAGCCGCATTCATCGACAGCACATGTCGTGGCGGCATGACCGACACCGGCGTGGAAGTGGGCTTCGGCGGCATGCATGCCGGTGAAAGTCGGCGAGTCGGAGCCCGGGGCGCTGCCCGGAATGGTGCCGCCCGGCGCGGTGGCCTGTCTGCCGGTGCCGGTGCGCTCGATAGTGCGAGGGCACCTGACGGTGCGCGCACCGGCGGCACGGCTGACACCGGCGTGACGGAGGGTTTCGGCATCACGCCTACCGGCGGGAGCCGGAGAGCCGGCGGCCTCGGGATTTGGGGCACTGCCCCGGGCGCCGCTTCGGGCACTGCCAGGGGCGGTGACGCCTTCGCCGGTCCTGGTGCGTGTGACGGCGCGGCAGCACGTGAGGGTGCGGACACCGGCAACGGTGCGCACGAAAGCGGCACGGCCGCAAGCCGTGGCGCGGCCCGTGCCGGGAGCGCTGCCCGGGATGACGACGCATTCGCCGATGGTGGTTGTCCTCGGTGTGCCGGTGGCGCGGCTGCCGGTCCCGCGGGCACCGGTACCGATGCTGCGGCTGCGGCTGCCGGAGCTGGTTTCGGTGACGCGGGTGGTGCCGGTGGTGTCGGCACCGGTTCTAATGGCGCGGGTGCTGCCGGTGGCGCTGACATTGGTTCTGATCGCGCGGGTGCTGGCGCGGCTGCCGGCAGCGACCATGCCGGTGGCAGCCGTGCCGGTGGTGCCGGTGCGGGTCATGCCGGTGCCGACGACGCGGGTGCCGGTGCTGGTGTGGGTGGTGCCCGGGGTGGGTCGTCGTGGGTGCTGGTGGAGTCGGCGTGGGAGGCCGCGGACGCGGTGGCGCTGGCCCCGGCCCCGGACGACGCGGGA
>NZ_BMPY01000001.1:0-286127 GCF_014647835.1 Microbispora rosea subsp. aerata | reverse complement strand
GTGCACCGTGCGGGGGAGGCCAAGCGGCATGGGCACGCCTCCACCCGGTCCTGGCTGCGCACCAGTGCGGGGATGACCAGTGCGACGGCGGGGCGGGTGCTGGCGTTGGCGGTGGAGTTGGCCCGTCTGCCCCGGGTGCGGGAGGCGTTCGCCGCCGGGCATCTGGCGGCCGGGGTGGTGGAGGCTATCTGCCAGGCGATCTCGGGCCTGACCGACGACCAGGCGCGGCTGGCTGAGCCGATCCTGCTGGAGCTGGCGGGTAAGGCGGGCCCGGCGGAGGTGGCCAAGGCCGGGCGTTACCTGCGGGCGGTGCTCGACCCCGACGGCGAGGAACGCGATGAGCAGGCCGACTACACCCGGCGGTTTCTGCGGGTGCGGCCGGGTGCGGGTGGCGGGATGGAGGGGGAGTTCTATCTGCCCCGGGAGGCGGCGGCCCGGCTGCGGGCGTTGCTGGACGCCTACGCCAAGCCCAAAGCGGAGGGGGACGATCGGCCGTTGCGGGTCCGCTACGCCGATGCGTTCATCGCCCTGCTGGAGGACAAGATCGTCACCGAACTCCTGGTGCTGGTCAGCGCCGAATCCCTCCCAACCGACCCCGAACCCGCCGACCCGGTCTCCACTACCGACCACCACGAAGACATCGAAGACACCCAAGACGCCCACGACGCCGAGGACGTCAGCGCCTCCGGCGACATCGGAAGCTGCGAGGAGCCGAGCGGGGCCGACGACACCGGCGACTCTGCTCTGGGCGAGGCTGGCGACAACACTAGCGACTCCGCCCCCGATCGCGCCGTGAACCCGGGCGGCGCTGACCGCTCCGCAACTTCCGGGACCTGCCACTCCGCCACGGCCCACGCCGAGGCTGGGCACGCCGAGAGTGCCACCCGCTCCGCGACCTTCGAGGCCGAGCGGGCCGACAGCGGCGAAAGGTGGGAGGACGCCCAGAACGCCGAGGCGATCGAAGACAGCGAAGCTATTGAGGACATCGAGGACGGCCGGGACGCCGAGGTGGCCCAAGAGAGCTGCCGGGCCACCACGCCTGCGGACCACGCAGAGAACACCCGGCAGCGGGGGCATGCGCAGGGACAGGGGCCGCGCTCAGGGGAGTCACGGTGGGGCCGGTGGCGATCGTGTGATCCTCCCGGGGATACCTGTGCCCATCACGCTCCTTGGGATACCTGTGCCCATCACACCCACGCCGGGCCTCGGCCTGCGGGGGAGGCTCCGCGTGGGCTGGGTCGCGCTGACGAGCCGTCCGGACCTCGGCCCGCAGGGCCGGAGAGCGCACCGGAACCAGGACCAGGGACATCGGGAGCGCCGGGTGTCCCGCCACAGGAACCGGCCAGGTCACCGCGCCCAGAGCCCGGGACACTGGGAACACCGGACTCACGGCCGGGGGTGCCAGGGACACCGCCTGGTGCGGCGGGGTCGACGCATGGCATGCCACGGGGAACCGGGCGGCCCGGCACGTCACCGCGACCGGAGCCGGGTGTACCCGGCAGCGATTCTGGGGAGTCGCCGCTGGGGACAGGACTGGGGACGGCGCCGGGGCCGCTGTTCGGCACGGCGGCGGGCGCCGCGCTGGGTGCGTCTGGTCTGGTGCCGGGGTTGCTGCTGGCCACCGGGCAGGTGCTGCCCGTCTCCAGCGTGCACCGCCTGGCCCGTACCTCCACCCTGATGCGGATCGTCATGGACGCCGACGGGCAGGTGCTCGACATGGGCCGCAAGGTCCGCCTGGCCACCCCGGCCCAGCGCAGGGCGATCTTCGCCCGTTACGCCACCTGCTGGGTCGACGGCTGCCCCCTCCCGGCGACCTTGTGCCAGATCGACCACGCCGACAACTGGAGCACCGGAGGACTCACCGACCTCAAACTCCTGGGTCCGGCGTGCCAGTTCCACAACCGCGACCGCTACCGCCACCCCGACCGCTACACCCGCCGCAAGGTCGGCATAGACCGCTGGGCCTTCACCTACCACCGCCTCGGCGGAGTCCGGCGACTATGAGAGCCGCAGCGACTCGGATGACCAGGCGGCAGGGGAGGGGCCGAGCTCGCCTGTCGCCGCCTCGGCAGAGCCCGGCGACTATGAGCCACGGCGAGAGGAACGGCTCACATGACCAAGCGGCCGGGGAAGGCGCGGCGAGCCGGGGCCACCGCGCTTGCCCGCATCGGATCGCGGGAGTGGCCAGGTCTCGTGGTCACCTTGCACAACGCGGTCGCGGTAGGCGGCGCGTTTACCGTCTGGCGGGAGCCCGACGGCTATGAGAGTACGGCGGCCCACGGGAAGGACAGTCAGGACGCCTCCGCCCCGCGCCCCGGCTTGCCCTGGACGCCTCCGCGACCGGTGGGGTGATCCGTGCCCGCCGATAATCCTCGCCCGGACGATCTGCGTCTGGAACCGGGTCGCGGAGCACGCCTGCCTGCCCGTCCACCTATGTGCATCGATGTCTACCTACGCGCACCGAGGTCCGAGGCGACGGAACGAAGGAGGGGGAGACGAAAGGGAGTACATGCCCATGCACCGGCCGCGGCTGGGGGCGTGGCGCCTTATTCGCCGAGTGGGGGCCTTGTCAGTCGAACAGTCCGGGTGGGGGGACGGGGGCGAGGACGGCGTCGCCGTCGTGGATGGGGGCGGCTCCCGCGACCAGGCGGGTCAGGTCCCCGTCCGCGACGCAGCGGGCCTGCGTGAGGCCGCCGGCCGCCTTCCTGGTGAGTGTGTCGGTCGGCAGGTGGCTCGGCGAGGCCGCGAGGATCACGTTGCCGAATCTGCGGCCGCGCAGGATGCCGGGCTCGGCCAGCAGCGCGACGTGGGGGAAGACACGGCTCACGGTGGAGGCGACCCGCTTCACGAACGGCAGGCCCTTGCCGTCCGCCACGTTGATCAGTGCCGTGCCGGAGGGGCGCAGGACGCGGGCGATCTCCGTCATGTACTGCACGGTCGCCAGCTCGACCGGCATCGTCGCGCCGGTGAACGCGTCGAGCACGAACAGGTCGGCCGAGTCGTCGCCGAGGTTCGCCGTCGCCGCGCGGCCGTCCACGAGCCGGACCTTCAGCCGGGGCACCGACTTGAGGTTGAGCTGGTCGCGTACGAGCTGGACGAGCGCGGCGTCGGGTTCCACGACGATGTGCCGGGAGCCGGGCCGCCGCGCGGAGATGTAACGCGGGATCGTGCATGCCCCGCCGCCGATGTGGACGGCGTCGAGCGGGCCGTCGGGCAGGCACTCGATCACGTTCGCCATGAGCTGGGTGTAGGAGAAGTCGAGATAGGTGGGATCGGTCAGGTCCACGTACGACTGGGGCACGCCGTCCCTGATGAGCATCCATCCGTCCGGGCGGTCGAGGTCGCGCAGAAGCTCCACCTCGCCGTAGGTCACTGGGTAGCGGCCCGGCAACGGTTCTCTGCTCTTCGCCACCTATGACTCCTTTCGCGTGATATGAGAACCGTATGCGGAACAGGGCCCTGCTCGCCCTCTTCGTGGTCGCCGCGGCCATCTTCGTCTTCGGCGTTGCCGGACTCATTGTGTCGGGCAGGCAGGATCCGAGCTCGGACTTTGTCGCCGTGCCACGGGGGACACCCGGGTCCGGCGGCTCGCAGACGCTTCTGCTCCGCCCCGACACGCCGTCTCCCGCGAGTTCCCCGGAGGGCTCTCCCGACGAGACGGCGGCCGCCTATTTCCAGGCCTGGGTGAAGAGCGACTACGACGCCATGCGCGAGCTGGTCGACGAACCGCCGAGCGACTTCGCGGACCAGCACCGCGAGTTCGAGGACGCCGCGCTGTCCAGGTCGCTGCGGATCACTGTCGGCACGCTCGTACGCACCGGGGACGACACGGCCGAGATCCCCTTCACCCAGGAGCGGGACGAGCAGGAAGGCGGCACCTGGCGGTTCGAAACCCGCCTGCGCCTGGCCGTACGCGACCTCACCTGGAAGGTCGTCTGGACGCCGGCCGTCCTCCACCCGGACATCCAGCCCGGCGGCAGCCTGGTCAGGACCGAGCCGGAGGCCGGGCCGCTGCGGCCGGTGACGAGGGAAGGGCGGGAGCTTCCGCGGAACTCGGGTGCCGAGCCGTACCTCGAGAACCTGATGAACCAGGGAGTGGCGCCCACGATGGGCGTCGCCGTGGGATGGACGCTGCGGGTCGAAAATCCCGGTCTGCCGGCGAAGACGGTCCTGTCCTACAAGCCGGCGCAGCGGCCGGTCGGCGTGCGGACCACGATCGCGTACGGCGTGCAGGCCGCCGCGGCACGGGCGCTCGAGGGCGTGCAGCAGCGGGCCGCGGTCGTGGCGGTGCGATCGTCCACGGGGGAGGTCCTCGCGGTCGCCGACCGGCTGGGCGGGCGGGCGGCGTTCGAGCGCAAGTACGCGCCGGGCTCGACGTTCAAGACGGTCACGGCGGCGGCGCTGCTCGGCAGCGGGCTGTCTCCCGACAGCATGGTGGAGTGCCCGGCGGCCTACCAGATCCCCTTCCATCGGTCGATCCCCAACTATCGCAACGAGGACCACGGGATGGTCACGCTGCGTCAGGCGTTCGCCCTGTCGTGCAACACGACGTTCGCCCGGCTGACGATCGAGCGGCTGAACGGCGACAAGCTGGTCGACCAGGCGAAGGCGTTCGGCTTCGGCGTGCCGGGGGAGGGCGGCGGCGCGAGCACGTGCGGCAGCCTGCGCCGGCCGGAGAACTTGGACGCCCTCGCCGAGGACTCCTTCGGCCAGGGCACGGTCGAGGCGACCCCGCTGTGCATGGCGCTGGTCGCCGCCGCCGTGGAGAGCGGCGAGTGGCGGCCGGCCCGCCCGCTGGCGGACGAGGCGCCGCAGGGGGAGCTGCCGCAGAACGTGCCCCTTCCATCGAACGTGGCCGAGGGGCTGCGGTCGATGATGAGCGCGGTCACGGTCGACGGGACCGCGGCCGGTTCCGAGCTGCCACAGGGCACGGCGGGCAAGACCGGCACCGCCGAGGACTGGCAGGGCGGGCAGGACCACGCCTGGTTCATCGGCTACCGGGGTGACATCGCCTTCGCCGTGTTCGTCGAGCACGGCGGCACCGGACGTGGTGCCGCCGTCCCGATCGCCGCCCGCTTCCTGAAGGCCCTGTAGCGCCTCAGGCGCCGGGCCAGGCGAACCGGTGCGTGTGGATGCCGAAATAGGTGAACGCCTCGGCCCGGGTGACGCCCGGCACCCGCTTGATGTGGTCGTTGAGCACCGCGAGCAGCTCGGCCGGCTCCCGGCACACCACCTCCGCGAACAGGTCGAACGAGCCCGCCGTGAGCACCACGTAGATCACGCCGGGCAGCTCGCCGATCCGGTCGGCGACCTCGTGCACGTCGCCGTCGACGCGGACGCCGATCAACGCCATGACCGGCAGGCCCAGCGCCATCGGGTCGGTGACCCCGACGATCTGCACGACGCCCTCGTCGCGCAGCCGCTGCACCCGTTGCCGTACGGCGGGCGCCGACAGGCCGGTGGCCTCGGCGAGCGCGGTGTAGGAGGCGCGGCCGTCCCGCTGCAGCTCGCGCAGCAGCACCCGGTCGGTCTCGTCGAGCGTCACGCGACCAGCTCCGCGACGGCCTCGGCGAACACCGCGTGGTGCAGGTCCACGTCCGCCTCGGTGGTGGCGGGGGACATCAGCGCCATGTTGTGGAACGGCGTGAGCAGCACGCCCCGGTTGGCCAGGTAGACGTGCAGGTAGTCGTCCAGGTCGGGGTCGCCGGCCGCGTTCGACTCGCCGCCGTTGCGGGGGGCGGGGCTGGTGAAGCGATACTCGGCGCGCGCCCCGAGCCGGGTGACCGACCACGGCAGGCCGTGCGCGTCGATCACCTCCTGGACGCCCTTGGTGAAGCGGGTCGCCAGATCGGTCATGGCGGCGAACGCGTCGTCGGTGAGCACGTGCTCCAGCGTGGCGCGCATCGCGGCGACCGACAGGGCGTTGCCGGCCAGCGTGCCGCCGACGCCGCCCATGTCGACCAGGTCGAGCCCGTCCATCGCCTCGACCCGCGCCGCCACCTCGGCGGACAGGCCGTACCCGCCGCTGGGGATGCCGCCGCCGATCGCCTTGCCGATCGTCACGATGTCGGGGTGCAGGTCCCAGGCCTTCGTGCAGCCGCCGGGGCCCGCCGAGAAGGTGTGCGTCTCGTCGTTGATCAGCAGGCTGCCGTACCGCCGGGTCAGCTCACGCACGCCCTCCAGGTAGCCCGGCTCGGGCAGCACGATCCCGATGTTGGTCAGGGCCGGCTCCATGAGGACCGCCGCGACGTCGCCGTACGCCAGCTCGCGCTCCAGCGCGGGCAGGTCGTTGAACTCCACGACGCGCGAGGTGACGGCGGGATCGACCGGCGCGCCGACGTTGCCCTCGCGCGACGTGGGCCGGCCGTCCGGGCCGACCACGATCAGCACCTCGTCCACGCTGCCGTGGTAGCAGTAGCTGTTCACGAGGATCTTGGGCCTGCCGGTGATCGCCCTGGCCAGCCGGATCGCCCACCGGTTCGCGTCGGTGGCGGTCAGCGAGAAGCTCCAGTACGGCACGCCGAACCGGCGGCCCAGCTCGGCGCCCACCCAGGCGGCGTCCTCGGTCGGCATCATCAGGGTCGCGCCGCCCAGGCGGCCGAACCGCTCGGCCACCGCCTCCACGGTCGCGCGGGGGGAGTGCCCCGCCATCGCGCCGGTGTCGCCGAGGCAGAGATCGACGTACTCGTGGCCGTCCAGGTCGGTGACGCGGGCGCCGCGTGCCTCGGCCAGATAGAGCGGGAAGCCCCCGGCGGTCTTGTTCATCCACGTCATCGGCACGCCGCCGAACAGGTGGTCCCTCGCCCGCTCGTACGCCGAGGCCGAGCGCGGGTTGCGCTCCCGGAACGCCTCGCGCTCGCGGTCGAGCAGCCGGGCCAGGCGAGTACGGTCGACCATCATCACTGCCTCAGAAGAGATCGGGCTCAGAAAGAGCGCAGCAATCCGGGTTGAACCACCGAATCTGAAGCAAAAGTACACAAGAACTTCTGTTTCGTCGCCCCAGGGTGGCTCCGCCGGGCGTGACGGTGTCGCCCCGGGGGACGACCTACCCTTGTAGACTGGAAAATGTCCTCTTGAGGTGCTATTCAGGCGGAAACTATTCACATGTAATGTCGATCGTGAGGGAATTATCTCGTTTCCAGCATGACGCGGAGGCGAAATGGACCCCACCACCGTGCACGACGCCCTCGCCCGGCACCTGCTCGTCGACGGCTATCGTCTGGTGCTCGACCTGGACCGGAGCGCGGGCTCCTGGCTGGTCGACGCGCGCGACGGCCGGAGGTATCTGGACTTCTACACGTTCTTCGCGTCGTCGCCGCTCGGGATGAACCCGTTCGCCGACGACCCGGAGTTCGTCGCGCTGCTCGGCAGGGTGGCCGCCAACAAGCCGGCCAACTCCGACATGTACACCGTCCACCTCGCCGAGTTCGTGGAGACCTTCCGGCGGGTGCTCGGCGACCCCGAACTGCCGCACCTGTTCTTCGTCGAGGGCGGCTCGGCGGCCGTGGAGAACGCGCTCAAGTGCGCCTTCGACTGGAAGAGCCGCTGGAATGAGGCCCACGGCCGCCACCCCGGCCTCGGCACCCGCGTTCTCCACCTCACCCGGGCCTTCCACGGCCGGGGCGGCTACACGCTCTCGCTCACCAACACCGACCCGGTGAAGACCGAGAGGTTCCCCCGGTTCGGCTGGCCGCGCATCGAGGTCCCCGCCATCCACTTCGGGAACGTCGAGCGGGCCGAGGAACGGGCGCTGGCGCAGGCCAAGGAGGCGTTCGAGCGGTTCCGCCACGACATCGCCTGCTTCATCGCCGAGCCGATCCAGGGCGAGGGCGGCGACAACCACATGCGCCCCGAGTTCCTCCAGGCGATGCAGGCGCTCTGCCACGAGTACGAGGCCCTGTTCATCCTGGACGAGGTGCAGACCGGGGTCGGCCTGACCGGCACCCCCTGGGCGTACCAGCAGCTCGGCCTGGCCCCCGACATCGTGGTCTTCGCGAAGAAGGTGCAGGTCGGCGGCATCATGGCGGGCCGCAGGGTGGACCTCGTGCCCGACAACGTGTTCCGGGTCAGCGGCAGGATCAACTCCACCTGGGGCGGCGGCCTGGTCGACATGGTGCGTTCCCGCCGGATGCTGGAGATCATCGAACGGGACGGCCTCATCCCGAGGGCGGCCGTCCTGGGCGAGAAACTGCTGGGCGCCCTGCGGGGCCTGGAGGCCGAGGGCCTGATCAGCAACGCGCGCGGGCGCGGCCTCATGTGCGCCTTCGACGTCCCCGACCCCGCGGGGCTGGTCACCCGGCTCAGGGAGGAGCGCGCGATCCTGGTGCTGCGCTGCGGCGAGCACTCGGTGCGGCTACGCCCCGCCCTGTCCGTCCAGCCCGACGAGCTTGAGTACGGGCTGGCCGGGCTGCGTGCCGTCCTCACCTGAGACTTCACGTGAGACCTCACCGGAGACGGGGCCGGGGGCCGACGGCGCCTCGGGCGAGGTTTCCCCGCGCCACAGGCAGATGGCCCTCATCCTGCAGTCCACGCCCAGCTTCGCGTAGATGCGGTTGACGTGGTTCTTCACGGTCTTCTCGCTGAGGAACAGCAGTCGTGCGATCTCGCCGTTGGAGTGGCCGGTCGCGATGAGGTCCATGACCTCGGTCTCACGCTTGCTCAGGCCCAGGCCGTGTCCCGGCGTGGTGCGGGGGTCGGTTCTCATCCTGCCTCCGGCAGAAGACGATCAGAGATCGCCGAGGCCCCCGCACGGCGGTTGTGAGGCAGCATAACCCGCAACGTCCACCTTTGGGGAAAAGTGCACTGACTTGACCGGGTCAACGCGGGTCGAAACATCAAAAGCGAACGGCCGGTCCGCTGGGACCGGCCGTTCGCCGTCAGGGTGAGTGATGGGACTTGAACCCACGACATCCAGGACCACAACCTGGCGCTCTGCCAGCTGAGCTACACCCACCATGTCCGCCGTTCGAGGCGTACGAAGAAAGTGTAGCGGCTTTTTGGAGTCCTCCGCGCCTCCATCGGCTCCACGGCTTCGTCGCCTCCGCCGTCACCTCCGCCGAGCCCCCGCGTACGGAGGGGTCAGGACTCGGAGACGGCCTCCGCGACCCCGCGGGCGGTGGCGGAGTCGGGCCCGGGCTGCGGCACGAAGACCGCCGCGCGGTAGTAGCGCAACTCCCGGATGCTCTCGGTGATGTCGGCCAGCGCGCGGTGCCCGCCCTGCTTCTCCGGGGAGGCGAAGTAGACGCGGGGATACCAGCGCCGGGCCAGCTCCTTGATCGACGACACGTCGACCATGCGGTAGTGCAGGAACGCGTCCACCTGCGGCATGTCCCGGGCGATGAACGCGCGGTCGGTCGCGATGGAGTTGCCGCACAGCGGCGCCTTCTTGGCCTCGGGCACGTGGGAGCGGATGTAGTCGAGCACGACGGCCTCGGCCTCCGCCAGGGTCACCCCCGTCGAGAGGGCGCGCAGCAGCCCCGAGGCCGTGTGCATCTCCCGCACGACCTCGGACATCTGCTCCAGGGTCTCCGCGGGGGGCTTGATGACGACGTCCACGCCCTCATCCAGCTGGTTCAGCTCGCCGTCGGTGACGATACAGGCCACCTCGATGAGCGCGTCACGGCCGAGGTCGAGCCCGGTCATCTCGCAGTCGATCCAGACCAGCGGGTCAGTCATGGCTCAAGAGTAATGCGGAAGGGTAATGCGAACGTCACTTCGCTTCGAGTGATTCCTCCACGCGCTTGATGACCGACAGGTCCAGATTGTCGGGCACCGAGATGTACAGCATCGCGGGACGGTCGTTCAGGCCGCGGTCCACGAGGATGATCTCGCCCCTCTCCTTCCTCCACTTCAGGCCGTTGGCCTCGGCGACCTGGGTGAAGTCCATCTCGAACTCGATGACCCAGCCCTGCTTGCCGCTCACGGTCAGCGCCTCGCTGCGCAGGATCTTGCGCTCGTGCGGGATGCCGTAGAAGACCGGGTCATAGGTGAGCAGCAGCGACTGGGCGAGCTGCCCGAAGCTCCGGGGGCCGCTGTAAGGGAAGATCTGGGGCACCTCGGCGGTGTAGATGCTCCCCACCCAGTCGCCGCCCCTGCCGTCGTAGTTCGCCTGGGACGTCGTCTGGCAGCCGCTCGTCCACAGCGGCAACCGCTGGTCGGCCGGGTTGTTGACGTTCTTCGAGTCCGGCACCTGCCACGCGTCGCCCGGGTACGCGTACGACAGGCCCGTCACCGGGTCGGCGATGCGGCCGCCGGCCGGCTGGGGGAGCTGGGGCAGCGGCGGGGTGGACTGCCGCGGCCGCTCGGGCGGCACGGTCTGGTCGAGCTGCGGCGGCGCCGCGGTGGTCTGCGGCCGGGCGGCCATCGAGTCGGCGCGGTCGCGCAGGACGATGACCGCGCCGCCGATGACCAGCGCGAGCACGACCACCGCCGTGACGCCGCCGACGATCCACGGCCAGACGGGCGACGTGCGCTGCGGTGTGCCGAACTCGGCGGCCGGAAGCTGCGCCGTCTGGTTCGGGGGCCCCCACGGCCCGCCCGGCTGCTGAAACTGCGCCTGCTGGAATTGGGGCTGCGGCAGAGGCTGCGCCCACTGCGGTGTCTGCTGCTGCGCGGGTTGCGGGGTCTGCGGCGGCGCCGCGGCTTCCTGTCCGGGCGCGTGGGTGGCGTCGGTCCACTGAGTGCCGTCCCACCAACGGAGCAGAGGGGAGCCGTACGGATCCGGATACCAGCCGGCGGGGGTCGTCGTCATGCCCGTCACACTAATGAAATCAGCATTTGTAGGTGAAACTTCCCTTGTCCTGCATCGGCTTTCCGGTCGTCGTCGGGGACAGGACACGCAGCGTCGCGGTGCCCTTGAACGACCCCGATCCGGTCACCTTCCAGTGCAACGGGAGGTTCACCGACGTGTCTCCCGAGGAGACCTGCTGCTCCTGCTCCAGCGGCTCGCGGTCGTCGCTGCGGATCCAGAGGTAGCGGATCGTCCCGGCCTCGCCGTTGGTCTCGACGACGCCCACGAAATCGGCCGTGCCGCCGCAGCGCACCGTCTTCTTGGGCGCCTTGACGTCGACGTCGCTCACCGCGAGCGCCGCACCGGGCGTCTGGCGCAGCCACAGGATCACCACCGCGATCAGGATCGCCAGCAGCAACGTCCCCGCCAAGGCGGTGGTGTGCCTCCGGCGCCGCCGGGGGGCCGCCCCGCCGGTCTGGGCGGCCGTGATCGCGGCGGCGGTCTGCCCGGACCGCCAGATCTGCGCAGCCGTGGTCTCGGTGGGCACGCCCGGCCCGAACCGCATCATCACCTCGCCCCGGTCGTCCGCCACGCTCGGCAGATCGAGCAGGGTCACGGCCTCCCCGCCGGGCATATCGGCGGGGGACGGCCCAAAGACCGGCGGCGGGGCCGACGGCGGGGCCGACGGCGCGGCCGGCCGCGTGTGAACGTCGCGTGCGGCACGGGCCAGTCCGTCCCGGCCCATCCCGGGGAACGCGTCGCGCTCGGCGAGCAGGGTGTCGCGCACGCCGGCCAGACCCCGGGCCGGGGCGGCGGCGGACGCCCAGCGCAGCACCGCCGCGGCGCGTTCTCCCCCGCAGGCGGAGGCCAGGGTGCCGGCGAGCGCGGCCCAGGCGGCGACGTCCTGTTCCGCCGACGCGTGCTCGCCCCGGAGCGCGCGCAGCAGGCCGCGCTCGGCCAGCAGCACCGCGCCGTCCTCGCCGATCACGACCGTCCCGGGGTGCAACGCGCCGTGGGCCAGCCCGGCGGCGTGCACGGCGAGCAGGGCCTGCGCGGTCTCCACGAGAACGGTCGCCGCACCGCCCGCGTCCAGCAGGCCGGCGGCCATCAGGTCGGCGACGGCCGGCGTCGCCCGGCCGGTGATCAGCCAGACCTCGTCACGGGCGGCCACCAGGTCGATGACGGGCAGCAGGCCGGCGGCCCCGCCGTTTTGGAGCCGTACGTCGGCGCCCACCGCCGCGACCAGCCGTTCGCGGGCCTGGGCCGTCGCGACGGCCGGGGGATCGAACCGCAGCACGCCGGACGGCCTTCCGCCGGGCGCGACGGCGTCCGCCCAGGTGCCGATCTCGCTGAGCCGGGTGCGGCCGGTGAGCCGGTGCCCCGCGACCGTCACGCCTTCTCGCATTTACCGCCGCCTTCGGTGCCGTCCGCGAACGCGTCCCATGGCCAGTGTGGCGGGTGCGAGCCCGATCGTCACCACCATGCCGGCGGCGAGCACGTTCGCCGGCCCCTCCCGCGAGGGCTCGGGCGAGAGCGTCAGCCTGGGCGGCTCGTCCGGAGTCTGGGTCTGCGTGGGCGTCGCCGTGTTCGAAGGCTGCCCGGTGGGCTGTCCCGTGGGCTGCCCGGTGGGTTGTGTCGTGGGCCGGGTTGTGGGCCGGGTCGTGGGCTGCGACGTCGGCTGCGTGGCGGTCCGGGTGGGAGCCGGCGCGGTCGTCTCCGGCCTCTTCGGCGGGTCCAGCCTGATCGGAGAGTCGTCCGAGGGGCTCGGCTTCGGCGAGGGCACGGGCCTGCGGGTCGGCTTGCGCGTGGGCGTGACGACCGGCGTGCGCTTCGGCGTCGCGGTCGGCGTGGAGCCGGGCCTGCGGGTCGGCTGGACCGTCACGGTGGGGCGCGTGACCGGCGTCGGCGACGCGCTCGGCTTGCCCCCGCGGGTGGCCGCGGGGGCCGGGGTGGCCTTCTCCGGCGCCTTGCTGGGGACCCCCTCGACGTCGATGGACGAGGGATCGACCAGGGGGGTGCTCTGCGTCTCGAGCGTCGTCCCGGCCTGCAGGGTCGTGCTGCTCATGCTCTGGACCAGCGCCACCGACCCGCCCGCGATCACGACCATCCCCGCCAGGGTGAGGCCGATCTTCATTCGGGTCCGGCTCAGCAGGCCGCCCAGCCTCGACTCGGCCAGCGCGGTGCCGACCTCGGGCGTCTTCTCCCTCAGCGGGAAGAACGCCACGAGCAACCCGGCGAGCGCGGCGAGCCGCCGCCGCCCGCGCTCCTCCCAGGCCGGGCCGTACGTGTCGACGGCGACGATCTCCAGCTCCCGCAGGAACTCCTCGGCGGACGCGAAGCGGTCCTGCGGCCGCTTGGCCATGCCGCGCTCCACGAGGCCGCGCAGCGGGGGCGGCACCTCGTCCACCGGGGGAGGGGTCGCCTGGTGCTGGCGGGCCAGCGCGGCGGTGTTCTGCGCCCGGAACGGACGGCTGCCGGTGAGGCACTCGAAGAAGACGACGGTGGCGGCGTAGACGTCGCTCGCCGGTCCGGCCTTGCCGCCCATCCACTGTTCCGGAGCCATGTACGGCGGCGTGCCGGACGCGCTGGTCCCCTCGCCGGCCTGCGCCGCGATGCCGAAGTCGACGAGCTTGCTGGTGCCGTCGGCCTCGATCATCACGTTCTCGGGCTTGTAGTCGCGGTGGACGACGCCGATGGAGTGCGCCGCCGCCAGGCCGAGCAGCGAGCCCTTGAGCACGGTGAGCGCCGCCTCGGGACCGGTCGGCCCCTCCGAGCGGAGCATCGTGCGGAGCGAGACGCCGTCGATCAGCTCCATGACGATCGCGGCGCCCCGCGCGGTCTCGAAGTACTCGTAGAAGCGCGCCGCGTGGGGGCTGGGCTCCATCGCGGCGAGCAGGCGGGCCTCGTGCCGGAACCGGGCGACGAAGTGAAGGTCCGACATCAACTCGCCGGACAGATACTTGATCGCCACGCGGACGTCGTCTGCGTCGTGCCGCGCGAGCACCACCCGGCCGGAGCCTCCGGTGCCGAGTTCACGGATCTCGGTGTAACCGGGGACGCGCCAGGAGTCCGTCTGGCCGTGCATAACGGTCTATCTCCTCATCGCCTGGGCCCCCGCCGAAATGACGAGACCGTAGCTTAGTGACGACCTCGCGTTTGCGATGAATAGTCATGATTTAGTCAGTCAAAGTTGTCAGTGGTCGTCATGTCTTATTTGATGCACGAGTCTGTCGACTTGGTGATTGTGGCGGCGCCGCCCGCCGCCGCCGGGGAGGTCGAGGCGGTCAGGCCGTAGGAGTCGCAGGGCCAGTAGGGGAAGGTGTAGGAGGCCGTGACGGTGTAGCTGGTCTTGCCCGACAGGCTGTAGGTCTGGGTGGCCATCGTGGTGTCCCTGGTCCTCCAGGCGACGTTCAGGCGCACCGCGGAGGTGTTGCCGGCGGTGACGGCGATGGTGGCCGTCGCCGTCGTCCCGCTGATGGACACGCTCTGCACGCGCACCTGGCTCACGGAGGCGGGGCAGGTCACCGCGACCGAGCGCGAGGCGGCGCCGCCCGGGGCCGCCGGGTCGGTGGAGACGCTGACCGTGACGTTCTCGCCGCAGGGGCGGCTGGGGAAGCTGTACGACAGCGTCCGCGTGTAGGTCTTCGCGCCGGACAGGCGGACCGTCTGCGTGCCGCCGCCCCCGGAGGGCGCGGAGAAGCGGCCGGTCAGGTTCACCGGGCCGGTGCCGTCGGTGGTCACGGTCACGGTGGCCGTCACGACCCCGGCCGACGACACGGCGGGGGTGCCGACCTGCACCGAGGTCACGGAGGTCGGGCACTCCGGCGCCTTGGCCGTGACGGTCCGGGTGCCGCCCGCCGCGGCCGGGACGGTGGTCACGCTCATGCCCCAGGTGCCCGAGCAGACCCGGCCGAGGTCGCCGGAGACGGTGCGGGTGTAGGAGGTCGCGCCGCTGAGGGTGAGCGTGCGGGTGTCGGTCACGGTGCCGTTGGCGGTGAAGCGCACGGTCAGCGTCACCTTGCCCGGCCCGCTGGTTCTGACGGTGACCGTTCCGGCGCCGGTCGCGCCGTCCGCGCCGGCCTTGGCCTGGTACGACAGACCGCCGACGTCCAGGGCCGAGACCTTGACGGGCGCGGGAGAGGGCGACGGCGTCGGCGACGCCTTGGGCGACGGGGTGGGCGAGGGCTTCGGCGACGGCTTGGGAGATGACTGGGGGGACGCCGCCGGGGTGGCGGACGTCTCCGGGGCCGCCTTGCTCGGCGTCGCCGAGGGGGACTGCGCGGAAGTCTTCTCCGGCGCCGGGGAGGGAGCCGCGTAGGGAGTCTCGGTGGGAGCCTCAGCGGGAGTCTCGGTGGGAGCCTCGGACGGGCTCTCCTCCGGGACGGCCGGCGACGCGGACGCGGCGGCGGGCACACCGCCGCCACCCGGCTCCGCCTCCTGCGACGCCGCGACGGTGCGGGTCCCGGCCGAGCCCAGGGCGTACGCGCCGATGCCGCCGCCCATGGCCACCATCAGGGCCGCCCCGGCGGTGAGCAGGACGCCCCTGCTCCGCAGCGCGCGCAGCGCCTTGGCGAACAGGGAGGTCGTGAACAGCGAGGTGCCGGTCTCGATGGGACGCACCCGGCTCAGCGGGAACGTCGCGGCCAGGGCGGCGGCGAGCGCGACCAGCCTGCCGCGGCCCCGTTCCTCCCAGGCCGGGCCGTACGCCGCCACGGCGGCCCGCTCCAGCTCGTAGACGAACGCGGCGGCGCTGGCCGGCCGCAGCGCGGGGTCCTTCGCCATGCCGCGCGCGACCAGGTGCCGCAGCGGCTCGGGGACCTCCTCGACCGGCACCGGCGCGGTCATGTGCATGTGCCGCAGCACGGCGTGCTCGCTCGCGCGGTACGGCCGGTGCCCGGTCAGGCACTCGAAGAAGACCGCCGTCGCGGCGTACACGTCGGACGCCGGTGAGGCGGCCGCGCCCGTCCACTGCTCCGGGGCCATGTACGGCGGGGTGCCCGCGGGGGCGCCGGGGGCCCCGCCGGCCCGCACGGCGATGCCGAAGTCGGCGAGCTTGCTGGTGCCGTCGGCGGCCACCAGCACGTTCTCCGGCTTGTAGTCGCGGTGGACGACGCCGGTGCTGTGCGCGGCGGCCAGGCCGAGCAGGGAGCCCTTGAGCACGGCCAGCGCGGCCTCCGGACCCGTCGGGCCCTGCTCGCGCAGCAGCGCCCGCAGGGTGGGGCCGTCGACCAGTTCCATGACGATCGCGGCGCCCTGCTCGGTCTCCAGGTATTCGTAGAGCCGTACGACGTTCGGGTCGTTCAGCTCGACGAGCAGGCGTGCCTCCTGCCGGAACCGGGCGACGAACTCCTCGTCCCGGCGCAGGGTCTCCGACAGGTATTTGATCGCCACCGGGGCGCCGGACCGCTCGTGGACGGCGAGGACGACGCGACCGCCGCCTCCCGCGCCCAGCTCGCGGGTCACCGTGTAACCGGGCACATTCCAGTGCTCGGCGGAACTCATGGGGCCTCCCAGTCGAATAGGTCGCCCACACTGTCGATGAAAGCGCTTGCAGACCGCTTACAGCGGAGGCCGGCGGTCGCTCACGTGGGCGGGCACCGGGATGCCGGGGGCGAGGCGCGGGTCGGGTTCCGGAGCGCCCCACACCACGGTGAGCGGCTGCACGCCCGCCCAGACGGGAAGGTCGTAGTCCTCCTCCTCGTCCTGCGGCGGCCCCTGCCGCACCTTCACCGACGCCTCCTCCAGCGACACGGCGAGCACGGCGGTGGCGGCCAGCTCCTTGCGGTCCGGCGGGCGCACGGCGTCCCACTGCCCGGGCGCCAGTTGCTCGGTGATCGCCCGCAGCCCGGCGAGCCGTTCGTCGGGGTCGTCCACCCGCCTGGCCAGGCCGTAGATCATGGCGGACCGGTAGTTCACGGAGTGGTTGAACACCGACCGCGCCAGCACGATCCCGTCGAGGTGGGTGACGGTGACGCAGACCGGCGTGCCCGGGGCCGCCCGCAGCGAGGTCGCGCCGGTGGAGCCGTGCACGTAGAGCGTGTCGCCGATCCGCCCGTAGCAGGTGGGGATCACCATGGGGTAGTCGCCGGCCAGCACGCCGAGGTGGCAGATGAGACCGGCGTCCAGGACCGCGTACAGGTCGGCGCGGTCGGTGCGGGCGCGCTCTTTCGAGCGGTTGACGATAGTACGGGCGGTTGTGGAAAGCATGTCGGCTACGTTAGGGCGAAGTGGACCGGCCCAACACGTCCACTTTCGGCCCGTACGAGGAGACCACTTGCGCCAGACCATCGATCTTCCGCTGGTGGTCGACCGCGACTGCGGGGTGCCGCTCGCCGTCCAGGTGGCCGGTCAGCTCCGGGAGGCCATGCGCACCGGCGGGCTGAAAGCGGGGGAGCGGCTGCCGTCCACCCGGGGCCTGGCCGCCCTGCTGGGCGTCAGCAGGACCGTCGTGACCGACGCCTACCAGCAGCTGTACGCCGAGGGGTGGCTGGACGGCAGGCACGGCTCGGGCACGTACGTGGCCGATGAGGCGCTGCCGTACGACAGGCCCGGCGCGCGGGCGGTCGAGGCCCGCCGGGTCCGCCACCACGAGCAGGCGCGGCCGGGTGTGGTCGACCTGCGGCCGGGGCGGCCGTGGGTGCTCGACTACGACACGGCGGCCTGGCGGCGGGCCTGGCGCTCGGCGGGCGAGCTCGCGCCGGACGCCTACCCCGATCCGTACGGCCACCCGGAGCTGCGCGAGCTGCTGGCCGACCACCTGCGCAGGGCCAGGGCCGTGCCGGTGGGCGCGGGCAACGTCATGGTCACCCGGAGCACCGGCAACGGGCTCGACCTGATCGCGGCCACGCTGCTCGGCCCGGGGACGAAGGCCGGGGTGGAGGAGCCGGGCTGGCGGGCCGCCAGGCACATCTTCGCCTCCCGGGGCGCGCAGGTCGTGCCCTGCCCGGTGGACGAGCAGGGCGTGATCGTCGAGGCGCTCCCCGACGACCTGCGGGTGCTCTACACCACGCCCGCGCATCAGTTCCCGGTCGGCGGCCGGCTGCCGATCCCGCGCAGGGAGAAGCTGCTCGCCTGGGCGCGCAGGACCGGCGCGATCGTGGTCGAGGACGACTACGACGCCGAGTTCCGCTACGACGTCGCGCCGCTGCCCGCGCTCTACGGGCTCGACCCGGAGCGGGTGGTGCTGCTCGGCACGCTGTCGAAGTCGCTCGGCCCCGACGTCGGCCTCGGCTGGCTGGTCGCCCCGGCGGACCTGCTCGACGCCGTCGCCGAGCGCCGTGTGCTCCTCGCCGACCGCACGTCCGGGCCGGTCCAGCGGGCCGTGACGACCCTGCTGGAGCGCGGCGACCTCGACCGGCACCTGCGCAGGATGCGGCTGGAGTACGCCCGCAGGCGGGCCGTCATCGTCGAGGCGCTCGGGCCGTACGTGCGGGGCGACACGGCCGGGCTCCACGTGATGCTCGCCCTGCCCGCCGAGGTGGTCCCCGGCCTCGTACGGCAGGCCGGGGAACGCGGCGTGCTCCTGAACACGACCGAGCCCCACCATCTCGGGCCGCCCCGGGTGCACGGCATCGTGCTGGGCTACGGCTCGGCCTCCCGGGCCGACCTGCGGCGCGGGTGCGCGGTGATCCGGGAGCTCATACCTCCTGAAGGAGCTTGAGCTCGCTCCTGGGCAGGGGAACCTCCAGG
Organism: Microbispora rosea subsp. aerata; assembly: GCF_014647835.1. GTDB lineage: Bacteria > Actinomycetota > Actinomycetes > Streptosporangiales > Streptosporangiaceae > Microbispora > Microbispora aerata. The sequence goes on along the minus strand of NZ_BMPY01000001.1, from coordinate 267,709 downwards.
TTGAGCGCCTCCTCGCCGATGATGCGGGTGATGTCGATCGATCCCGGATCGCCCTCCCTGGTGCCGGGCACCTGGGAGTGACCGAAGTGACCGCCGCGCGCCCACAATCGCTTGCTGCGCTCGGCGGTCAGGGAGTGCGGATAGGGCAGCGGGGGTCCGGCCGGCCAGCGGCGCGGCACCTCCCAGGAGTCGAGCCAGGCCAGGATGTCGTCCAGGCCGTCGAGTTTGGTGTCGGTGAACGGTTCCCTCGCCGAGCCGATGACTTGGATCTGCACGCAGACCCGCCCGTTCCTGCCGCGATCCGCGGCGAGCCCGCCTCCCGCCCGGGTGGGCGGGAGCAGCTGGACGAGCTCCCCGGTCACCGGGTTCCACACCAGGTGAGAGGGCCGGTGGAGCTGGATCAGCCGTTGGGCGACGGATTTGGCCGAAACCCCGTGGGGATCGGCGGGCCAGATGAACCAGACGGTCCTCGGGGCTCCTCCGAGCATCGCTCCGGAGTCCCCGGGGGAGGGAAGTCGGCTTGCGCCGGGCAGCCATGCTTGGGCCACAGTGCCCCCTCAAATCCTCGGTCGCGTCGTTTATCTCCTTTCGGACTTCTGCTGACACCTGGCGAATCCTGATTGTTACTGCCAGGTGCAGATTCTCCAACGAGCGTGTAACAAATGGTTATTCGTGTGACGCATGTGTCAGGGGGAGGGCGTGGCCGCGGCGTCGGCGGCCGGTGGCGGGTCGTCGTCCGATCCGCCGGAAGGCCCGTTCGCGGGTTCCGCGGTCGCGCCGGGCAGCGGGTCGGCGTGGTCGTCTCCTTCCTGGCCGTCCCAGGCGACCCGGCACGAGGGCCGTCCGGCCGAGGACCGGAAGGTCACCACGCCCCTGCCCGGCACTCCCGGATCGACGACGGCGAGCGTGATCCGGCCGCTCGCCCCCGCCCGGAGGCGGCCGTGCCGGGGGGAGACCGCGATCCCGCCCGAGGTGACGGCCGTCCACTCGATCACGGCGCCGCGTGCCGCCAGCGTGATCGTCGCGCCCGCGGCCCTGCCCAGATCTCCGGGGCACAGCGCGGTCAGCGCCGGTCTCGGCGCGCGCGGCGTACGGGTGGGGGACGGCCGCGACCGCCCCGAGGGTGCGGTGGTGTGGGGCGGGGCGGTCGCGGCCGATCGGGGAGAGTCGTCTTGATGAGGCGTTCCGGCGGCGGGCGTGGGGGTGGGCCGGGCACTTTCGTCCGGCCTGAGCACGGGCTCCGCGGGCGCCGGGTCGCCGGTGGCCGTGTCGTCGGGCGCGGGCTCCGCCTGCTCCGCCGTCGGGGACACGCGCGTCGTCACCAGACGCTCGGCGGGGCCCTGCCCGGAGACCAGCGCGAGGCCGCCGGCCGTGCCGAACACGCAGGTGGCGGCGAGCATGACGGGCGCGGCCCGCAGCGGCTTGGCGTGGGCCCGCCCGCGCCGTGCCCGCCGGGGCGGCTCGTCGCCCGCCTGCCCGGCGGGCCACGCGCCCGGCTCCCGGGTCACCGGGAAACCGCGCCGGTCCAGGGGCGCGGCGGCGCCGTCGCGCCGGTCGGCGTGGCGCGCGGAGTCGATCACCCGTCGGCGCAGCGAGAGCGGGGGAAACGCGACGGGGATCATGTCGAGCAGCCGCTCGGCCGACACGTGCCTGCCCTTGCCGTCCCGGCAGACCTCGCACGCCGCGATGTGCCTGCTCAGGCGCGTGCGCAGGGCGGTGCCCAGCGGGCCGTCCCGCCAGGCGGCGCCCACGCCGTGGTCGACCAGCGCCGACAGCTCGGGGCAGTGCGCCCGGCCGACCCTGGCCAGCACGAGGGCCGCCGCGGCGTTCTCCAGGTGGTCGCGGGCCCGGGTGAGCCGCGCCGACACCTGCCGGGAGGCGAGCCCGAGGACCGACCCGATCTCGGCCGCCGTCAGGCCGTGCCGTACGGCGAGCTCGAGCACCTCACGCTCGTGGCCGCCGAGCTCCGTCAGCGCCTCCCGCACGAGCGCGGCGAGCGGGGGGTCGGCCGACTCCTCCACCCCGATGACGGCCCCGGCGGCGAGCCTGGTCCCTTTCCTGGCGGCCTTTCCCGCGGCGCTGTGGAACCGGGTCAGCGCGTACAGCCACGCCCGCAGCCGCGCCGGCTCCGTCAACCGGCCGGCGCGGCAGGACGCCGCGACGAGCGCGTCGTGCACCGCGCGCTCCGCCGCGTCGAGGTCGCCGGCCAGCGTGTACGCGTAGTCGCTCAGCCGGTCGGCGTAGGCGTCGTACAACCTGGCGGTGGCCTGGGCGTCTGCGCCGCCCCCGCGCCGCAGCGCCTCCAGCAGTCGATGGTCGTCGGCTCGCCCGACGCCGGGCCATTCGGGCAACGGACAGTCCTCCCCGTGTGACGGAACCTGGTCTCGCCGGTCCCCGCACGAGTGGGACGCCGTCCCCGCCGACGTCGTTTACGGGTCACAGAGCCATGCCGAACCGGCATGACCTGGGAAAACAGGTGCCGAAGCGCCTCCTGTCACTGGATGCGGCGGGCGATGCCCTTGAGGAAGATGTTGCGGATCTCCAAGACCGTCTGCGGGAAGTAGGCGGCGCCGCCGGTCGCCTTGGCGATGGAGGTCATCTGCGCCTGGTCCTCGTCCTTCTGGGTGTTGAACGAGATGATCAGGATGCTCACCGGCCGCTTCGGGTCGTAGGCGTCCTTCAGCTTCCGCAGGATCTCGGCGTTGGAGATGCCGCCGTTCGGGTCGTCGTTGCCGACGCCGTCGGTGAACAGCAGGATCGTGTTGACCTTGTCGGGCTCGTACTCCTTGGTCATCTTCTGGTAGGCCGCCCACAGGGTGTCGTTCAGCCCGGTGTTGCCCGTGGGGATGGCCTTGGCCTGCCGCAGCGCCTGGACGATCACCTCGCGGCGGGTCACCCCGTTGATCTGCTGGGCCAGCGGCCCGATCTGCACGACGGGCTTCCAGTCGACGCCCTGGCCGCGCAGGTTGTCGGAGAACGCCCAGATGCCGATCTCTGCCTTGCCGGGGAACAGCTTCAGGCCCTCGACGCAGATGTCGGTGATCGCGCGCATCCGGGTGACGCCGGTCTTGTCGGCGGGCAGCGCCATCGTCCCGGAGATGTCGAGCAGGGCGAGCATCTTGGTGCCGAGCTTGAGCTGGTGCCACGCCTGGGACAGGCGGGTGACGGTCGCGGCGTCCGGCTGCGCGATCGCGGCCGGCTTCTTGGCGCTGACGCCGTTGTCGGGCTTGAGCAGGCTGCCGCCCTTGCCGTCGGGCGTGCGGAAGCCGTAGTCCTGGATCGTCTTCCTGCCGTTGGCCGAGGTCACCTCGGCCGCCAGGGCCTGGGCCGCCTTGCGCGTCGCGGCGTCCTCGGCCGTGACGATCATCGGGTAGTCGAGGCTGATCGTGCCCTCGGCCGGGTAGAGCGCGACCGCCGGGGTCGAGGAGGCCGTCGTCGTGTTGTACGACCACACGGCCTGCTCCGTCGTCACGCCGACCGGGACGCGGGCCGCCGCCTTGGTCAGCGTGGCGAACAGGCTGTCGGGGGTCGAGACGGTGGACTCCGACAACTGGCGCAGCACGCCGACGAGCGTCTCCTCGCTGCCTCCGCCCTGCTTCAGCACGGCGGAACCGGCCAGCAGCGCGCCGAGACCGGCCGCGTTCTGCGTGGGGTCGAGCGCGAGCACGCGCACCTTGCGCGCGAGGCCGTCGGGGTTGGCGGCGTTCGCCGCGCTCATCAGGCCGGTCCAGCTCGGGCTGAAGGCCGACTGGAGCTTGTCCGCGCCGGCCTTGGACGCGGCCAGCACGACGGGGGTGCTGGCGGCGTTCCCGGTGGGCTTGGGCGCGTTCTCGAGACCGCTCAGCCACAGGCTGGAGTCGGGGATCCACAGGTCGGGGTCCAGCTTGCCGCTGGTGGGGCCGCTGCCCGCCAGCGCGTTGGCGACGTCGGCCGACTGCGCGTCCTCGACCGTGACGGCGACGCACTTGCCGTCCACGACCTTGCCCGACTTGCCGAATCTGGTGGCGATCTTCTGGATCGCCGGATGGATGTCGGGCGAGGTCACGACCGACAGCTTGATCTTCTCGCCCGCGCATCCCGGGCTCTTGTTCACCACGACGTACGCCGCGACGCCGAGCAGAACGGCCAGGGCGACGGCCCCGGCCAGCGGGACGAACACCGTCCCTCGTCCGGCCCGTCGCCGTGGCGGCGGCTCGTACTGGGGGTCGAAGCCGCCGTCGAGTTCGTCTGTGCGGTGTCGTCCGCCCACGGTGCTCTCTCCGGTGTCGACTGGCCATAATCAGGTTTACGGAACGATACTGGCAAAAGTCATAACTCGTGCCTGATGTGCGGAGAGACGCCTGATGTGCGCAGACGCGGGGTGCGACGGCCGGCCGCGCAGGCCGTAACCTTGGCCCGTGGTCATTCCGGTCGAGGACGCCGCCGATCCGCGCCTGTCGGACTACGTGCGGCTGCGCGACGTCGATCTGCGCAAAAGCGTCGAAAGTGAACGCGGGCTGTTCATCGCCGAGGGCGAGAAGGTCATCAGGCGGGCGATCGGCGCGGGCCATCCGGTGCGGTCGGTGCTGACCACGGCCAAGTGGCTCGGCGTGCTCGCCGACGTCATCGGGGAGGCCACCGTCTATCTGGTCTCCGACGAGGTGATGGAGAAGATCACCGGCTTTCACGTGCACCGGGGCGCGCTCGCCGCGATGGAGCGCACCCCGCTTCCCGGGGTCGGCGAGCTCCTCACGACCGCCGGGCCGCGGATCCTCGTCCTGGAGGATCTGGTGGACCACGCCAACGTGGGCGCGATCTTCCGCTGCGCCGCGGCGCTCGGCGTCGGCGCGATCGTGCTGTCGCCGCGCTGCGCCGACCCTCTCTACCGCAGGGCCGTCAAGGTGTCGATGGGGGCGGTGTTCGCGATCCCGTACGCCCGGATGACCGACTGGCACGGCGGGCTTGCCGAGGTCAGGGCGGCCGGGTTCCGCCTGCTCGCGCTCACGCCGGACCAGTCGGCCGTGCCGCTGGACAAGGTCCCGCTGTCCGGGCGGGTCGCGCTGATGCTCGGCTCGGAGGGCGACGGGCTGTCGTCCCACTGGCTGCACGAGGCCGACCAGCCCGTCTGCATCCCGATGAGCTCCCGGGCGATGGACCTCGGCGTCGACTCCCTGAACGTCGTGGCCGCCGCGGCCATCGCCTGTCACAGCCTGCTCAGGGAAGCGTGACCCCGGCTCCCGCCCCGGCCCCGGCCTCGGCCCCGGTCCCGGCGCCCGCCCCGGCGTTCTCGCCGGCCCAGTCGAGCAGTCTGCGGGCCGTGGCGAACCTCGCCTTGTCGCTGCGCTCGCCCAGCACGACCCCCACGTACGTGTGCCCGTCCTTCACGGCCGCGAACGACAGGCAGTAGCCCGCCTGGCGGGTGAAGCCGGTCTTCAGCCCCACCGCGCCGTCGTCCAGCAGGTCGTTGGTGTTGCGCCACACGTGCGCCCGGTGGACGGCCGACTTGCGGACCACCCGCTTGGGGGTCTTGGCGATCGTCGCGATCACCGGGTCGCGCAGCGCCGCCACGGCCAGCGCCGCCTGGTCGCGCGCGGTGGAGTATCCCTTCGACGGCAGCCCGTCGGGGTTGGCATAGCGGGTGTCGCGCAGGCCGAGGGCCCGCGCCGCGCGGTTCATCTTGGCGACGAACCTCGCCGTCCCCGGGCCGTACCGCTCGGCGAGCGCGTGGGCGGCGTCCGCCCCCGAGGGGAGCATGAGCCCGTAGAGCAGGTCGCGCACCGTGAGCCGCTCGCCCGCCCGCAGCCCGGCCGTCGTGGCCCCGCCGGCCACCGCGTGCCGTACGTCGGCCTTGGTGATGGTCACCACGTCGTCCAGCCGGGCCTCCCGCCGGACCACGTACGCGGTCATGATCTTGGTTAGGCTCGCGACCGGCACCCGGCGTGTTTCACGCTTGGCGAACTGGACCGTTCCATCGGTGACATCCACCAGGTATGCCTCCCTGGCGGTGACCGACGGTGTCCGCGCTGCCGGTGTCCGCGATGTCTGCGCGGCTTGAGCGGGCGCGGCCGCGGTCCATGCCGTGACGCAGGCGGCGGCCAGCGCGATGAGTACCCCGTTACGCATCCCGACATGATCGCATGGCTTCGGGTGAGGCGGGCGCGTCCCCGCCGCGGCCCCGCTTGCGGCGGGCCCGTACGAGGAGGGCGACGGCCAGGGCCGCCACGGCGAGGGCGGCGGCGGCCAGCGCGGGGGACCGGGCCGCCAGCGACAGCCAGGCCCACAGGAGCGAGTAAAGACCGAAGGAGGTCACCGGCACCCAGGTCAGGCAGCCGAGCGCGCTGGCCGTCATATACCAGCGGTAGTCCACCCGCAGCGCCCCGGCGACCCAGGGCAGCGTGTGGCGCAGGCCCGGCACCCAGAAGCAGCCGTACACGGCGAGCGCACCCCACCGGCGCACCACGTTCTCCACGCGCTCGACGCGCTCCCGGCCGATCTTGCGGCCCACGCGGGAGCGGTAGAGCGCCTCGCCGAGCCTGCGGCCGACCCAGTAGTACACCTGGAACGCGCCGAACAGGGCGACCGCGCCGACCGCGACGACCAGCCACAGAGGGAGGCCGAACACGGAGGCCGCCGTGGGGTCAGGAATCCGCACGTGCTCTCACCGCCGGTCGTGATGCCTAAGGTAAGCCTCACCTTAGCGCTCCGGATCGCGCGGCTTGCAAGCGAATGTCAACCGATGGTCAATCCGCCCTTCGTACACAAGAAGGGACGAGAGGCGAGGGGTTCGCGTTGCGACAGGGGCCTTCGCGAACTCCCTTCCCTCTCACGCGCCGGCGAGCGCCTCCCGGGCCTCGGCGATCCAGCGGGGCACGTCCACCCGCTCGGCCACGGCCAGCGCCTTCTCGTAGTGGTCACGGGCCGGCAGCCCGAGCCGTACGGCGAGGTCGCCGAGCGTCTTGGCCACCGGCCACAGGGCGACCACGCCGGTGCCGGCCCCGGCGATGCGGTCGTGGAACGGCGCCAGCTTCTCGTACGCCTCCCGCATCCGGCCCTCGTCGTCCAGCAGCATCCCCGCGAGCGCCCGCCAGATCAGGGCGAGCTCGTAGAGGAAGTCGGTGCGGACCGGTTCCCGGCTGGAGGCCACCACCCGCGCGTCCCGGACGTGCCCGGCCGAGGCGAGCGCGACGGCGTAGGCGTCGGGCGTCCACTTCGCGCCGCGCTGGTGGGCCTCGCCCAGCGGCTCGGTCATCTCCGCGGCCCGCCCGTCCACCAGGTGCAGGCAGAACGTGGCGATCAAGGGCAGGTCCTGGCGGCCTTCGAGCATGCCGGCCCGCGCGGTCAGCCGCGCCGCGTTCCGGTAGGCCCGCTCCGCCCCCGCGTAGTCGCCGGTGATCATCAGCCGCTGCCCGGCGTACCACGCGCCGACCGCCGCCGGGGCGGGCAGGTCGTACTGCCGTCCCAGGCGTTCGGCCTGCGCGAGGTGCGCGTCGGCCTCGGCGAAGTCGCCGCGGGCCGCCGCGCACTCCAGCAGCACCAGGTGCGCCAGCGTCCGCACCGCGATCTGGCCGGACTCCGCGCCGACCCGCAGCAGCTCACGGCCGATCGTCTCGCGCTCGTCGACCTGCGTCATCGTGTACGACTGCCGCAGCCGGCCGCTCAGCGCCATCGCCAGCAGCGCGGGGTCGCCGCTCGACCTGGCCAGCTCCTCGGCCTCCAGCGACGCCTGGTAGCCGCGCTCGGTGGCCGACCCCTCCAGCTCCAGGGCCAGCGTCGCGAGCAGGCTGGCCCGCAGCGACTGCTCGCCCTCCGGCAGCTCGCTCAGCGCCTTCTCGGTGACGTCGACGATCTCCCAGGCCGTGCGGGTGAAGTCGCGCGCGATGCCCTTGTGCGGCACCGCGAGCGCCGCCGCGACCCGCGCGGTCAGCTCCAGGTCGCCGAGCGGCAGCGCGACCGACATCGCCTCGCCCCGCCGCGCGCGGGCGGCGGTCATGTCCCCGCACAGCGCCAGCGCCCTGATCAGCCGTAACTGCAGCTCCAGCCGGTCGCGCACCGGCCCCCGGCCCGCGTGGGCGCGGTCGAACGCCGCGATGGCCTTCTGCCAGAGCGTGGCGGCCTCCCGGTGGGCGAACCGCCGCTCGGCCTGCTCGGCCGCCAGCCCGGCATACCGTACGGCTTTCGCGGCGGTCTCCACCGTGCCGGCCGCGTCGTAGTGGTGGGCCAGCGCGGCCACGTCGTTCGGGCTGCGCTGCTCGATCACCGAGGCGACCGCGGCGTGCAGGCGCGAGCGGCGCAGCCGGGAGGCGTCGGAGTAAATCGTGTCTCTGACCAGGTCGTGGTCGAACCTGAGCAGGCCCGCGCCCGGCTCGGTCACCAGCCCGGCGAGCAGCGCCGCCTCGACCGCGTCCACCACGGCGTCCTCGTCGCCGGACACGTCGACCAGGACGTCCACGTCCACATCGCGCCCGATCACGGCGGCCTGCAGCAGCACCTGCTGGGCCCGTTCGGGCAGCCGGGCGATCCGCCGCCGCAGCACGTCGCGCACGCCCGAGGGCACCTCGGAGATGTCGGCCTCGGCCTCGAACAGCCGGGCCGTCTCCTTCACGAAGAACGGGTTGCCCCCGGCCCGCTCGATGATCGTGCTGACGACCTCGTCGTCCACCTCGCGCACGCAGGTCGCCCTGACCAGCTCGGCCACCGCGGTGTCGTCGAGGCCGCCGAGCCCGACGCGTACGGGGTCGAGCCGGGCCAGCGCCGCCAGCACGTCCTGCTGCTGGTCGTTCAGCTCGCCGTCGCGGCAGGTGACCACGACCAGCACGCGGCTGGCCGCGAGCAGGCTGGGCAGCGCGCGCAGCAGCGCCAGCGTCTGGTCGTCGGCCCAGTGCAGGTCTTCCAGAAGGATCAGCAGCGGGGCCTCGCGCGCCACGGCCGACAGGTAGCCGCCGACGGCCCGGTGCAGCCGGAAGCCGCCCGACGCCTCGTCGTCGGCCGTGTCGGGGGCGGCGTCGTCGAGCAGCGGCGCCAGCAGCGCGGCGTACTCGCCAGCGCCGCGGCGGGCGACCAGGGCGCGCAGCACCTCGACCCAGGCCCAGCCGGGCGGGGTCGCCGTGCTGTCGGGGCAGCCACCGGTCGCCCCGATCCAGCCCTCGCCCTCCAGCCGCTCGAACAGCCGCCGCACCAGCGTCGTCTTCCCCGCGCCGGGATCGCCGCTGACCACGGCCACGGTGAACCGGCCCGCCTGGGCGCGCGGCGCGGCGGCGGCGAGCGCGGCCAGCTCGGCCTCGCGCCCGACGAACGGCTCGGGCTCCAGCGGCGGCGCGTCGCCGGTGGCGACCGGCCGGGGCGGCCAGGTCGCGGTGATCTCGACGGGCCGCCGGGCCGCGGGCAGCACGAGGTCGAGCCCGGGGTCCTGCGCGAGGATGTCCGACTCCAGCTTGCGCAGCGCGGGCCCGGGGTCGATGCCCAGCTCCTCCGACAGGATCGCGCGGGCCCGGCGCAGCGCGGCGAGCGCGTCGCCCTGCCGCCCGCACCGGTACAGGCCGAGCGCGAGCAGCCGCCAGCCCTCCTCGCGCAGGGCGTGCTCGGTGGTCAGCGCCTCCAGGTCGGGCACGGTCTCGGCGTGCAGGCCCATCCGCAGCCCGGCGTCGGCGTGCCGCTCCCTGGCCACCAGGCGCAGCTCGCTCAGCCGCGCCACCTCCGCCTCCGCCCAGGGCTGGTCGGCGAAGTCCGAGTACGGCGTGCCCTGCCACAGCGCGAGGGCCTCGTCCAGCCGGGCCCGGGCGGCGTGGGGGCTTTCGTCCAGCCGTTCCCCGGCCGAGCGGACCATGGCCTCGAAGCGCAGCGCGTCCACCTGCTCGGGGGCGGCGCGCAGGGCGTACCCCGACGCGACGGTCACCAGCAGGCGGTTGGGGCCGCCGCGCGGGCGGTTCGGCTCCAGCACCCGCCGCAGCCGGGAGATGTAGACCTGCAACCCCGACTGGGCGCCCCTGGTCGTGTCGTCGTTCCACAAATCGAACAGCAGGGTGTCCACGGGCACGACCTGGCCGCGCGCCACGAGCAGGCGGGCCAGCACCGCGCGCTGCCGCAGCCCGCCGAGGTCGAGCTCGCCGGCGCCGTCGTGCGCCCCCACCGGCCCCAGAACCCGGAACGCCACCGGGCTCGTCGGGGGGCTCATCGGGCGCTCCTCCGCTGTCGTGCGCCGTGCCTGCCGGCCGCCGCTGGTCGTCTTATCTCAGGCGTCACCGTATGCGCGCCCGCTAAGGGGCACAAGGCATTCACCAACCCGGACACCCTCACCTTCTCGCCCCGCGAGTTTAAAAGATCGGCGGGACGACCCGCAGACGGTCAGCGGACGCGGGCGCCGTGCGGGGAGGCGGCCGGTCCCGGCTCGGCGGCCGCGGCGCGGCTGTCCCGCCTGCGCAGCAGGGCCCAGCCGCCGAGGGCGAGCCCGCCCCACGGGATCTCGATGGTGTAGGTCCAGAAGCCGAACAGCACGGCGGCGGCGGTGGCCCCTCCGGCGGGCTGGCCGAACGCCCCGATCAGCAGCGTCGCGACGCCGCCCTCCATGATCCCCGCTCCGCTCGGCGTGACGAGGGCGGTGGTGAGCACACGGCTGAGCGCGAAGACCGCGACGGTCTCGGCCGGCCCCGGGTAGGAGCCGGTGGCGACCAGGCAGGCGGCCATGATCAGGCACTGCAGGGCGAGGAAGGCGGCCATCCCGAGCGACAGGCCCGCCCACCGGCTGTGGATGATCTCGGCAGTGTCCCTGCGCAGCCGTTCGATCGCCGCCGACGCGGCGTGCTCGGCCGGGCGCAACCGCCGGGGCGTGAGCCGTACGATCCCGTCGAGCGCGCGGCCGAGGACGGCGGCGGCGCGGTCCCAGTACAGCGCCGCGGCGACGACGGCGACCAGGGCGAGGATCGAGACGGCGCCCGCCCAGCCCGCCTTGGCCACCGTGGGATTGGTGGCCTTGCCGGCGATCAGCAGGCACACGATCCCCACGGCGGGCAGGATGAACCGGAACAGGGAGTTCCAGATGCCGGTGACCAGCGTGTAGACGACGATCGGCCGGTTGGCGAAGCCCCAGCCGCGGGTCATGCCGAACGTCAGGGCCACGCCCGCCGCCCCGCCGAACGGCAGCAGGTTGCTGACCGCGCTGCCGGCCGCGTTGAGCGTGAGCGCCTGCATGTGCGTGAGGCCGGGCAGCGCGGAGGTCATCACGAACGTGTACGCCCACAGGCTCGCCAGCCACAGGGCCGTCATCAGCGCGATCGTGTGCCAGCCGAGGCCGCCGAAGTGGTGGCCGATCTCCGTCCAGCTCACCGTGGCGCCGGTGAGCGCGTGCACGATCGCCGGGAGATAGATCACCAGCACCGCGGCCAGCCCGAGCGACACCGCGGACAGCGTGATCTGCAGCCACTTCCTGTTCACCCGCGTACGCCCCCCGGTCCGGTGTCGGTCCCCTCCAGTCTGCCGGGCCGCGGAGGCGGCCGGCTCCTCCCCTCGGAGGATCGCGACCCTTAGGGGTTCAGGGGTTGTCGAACGGATGCCGGAGGCGGATGCCGCGGGGCAGGTCGCGGCGCACGTACCACTCGGTGCCGAAGACGAACCGGTAGGCGAAGCCGGGGATCTTCAGCATCGCGCCCAGCGTGCGCTCGCCGTCGCCGCCGGTGGCCTGGGTGCTGTGGGCCGCCATCGCCGCCCGCTTGGCCTTGTGATAGCGGCGCACGTTGACCCGGTGGGTGATCGCCTCCCGGGGCGAGTAGGCCCGCTCGAAGCTCCGCACGTCGATGGCCGGGTAGAACCGGGAGGCCAGCCGTACGCCCTTGAGCAGCAGGTCGCGGTCGACCGTCGCCTCCAGCACGATGGGCGTCCCGGCGATCTCGGCGGCCCGGCTGCCGACCCGGTAGACCTGCACGTGGTCGGGGTGGCCGTAGCCCCCGGCCGGGTCGTAGATCGTGAGCAGGTCGGCCGACTCCTCCTTGAGCACCGTGGCCAGCCGCTGCGCGGCCTCCTCGACGTCGGCGTCGATGAACGCGTTGTCCGGCCGGTCGTCGGCCACACCGCCGTCGATCGCCAGGCCCGAGTCGCCGTAGCCGAGCAGCACGACCCGGGCGCAGCCCAGGGCCGCGGCCGAGCGGTGCAGCTCCGCCATCCGGGTTCTGCCCAGTTCCTCGCCGTGGGGCAGGTCGGCGAGCCCGCGCTCGCCCGCCGTCGCGACGACGAGCACCACGCGGTGGCCCTCGTTCGCCAGCATGGCCATGGTCCCGGCGGTCAGCAGCGCCTCGTCGTCGGGGTGGGCGTGGAAGAACACCGCCGTTTTCATCGCGCCCCACGGAACGTCGTCATCGCGTGCTCCACTCGTCTGCGCCGTCCCGCACATGATCCCACGTCGCGTACGTCACGCGACGCCGCCCTCCCCGTGGGCTGTCCGTACGGCCCGCGTTTGATGGGCGTGGCACACTCTGCCAGGCTGAACCGGTGAGGATTCTTCACGTCAGCGACTGCTACCTGCCCCGGCTCGGGGGGATCGAGGTGCAGGTCGCCGACCTCGTCAGGGCGCAGCGCGAGGCGGGCCACACGGTCGAGGTGGTGACGGCGACGCCGGGAGAGCCGCTGCCCGGCGTGCACCGCGTTGTGGCGAACCTCCCGTTCGACCTGCCGGTCCACCCGCGCGGCACGGCCCACCTGCTGCGGATCATGACGAGCGGGCGGTTCGACGTGGCGCACGTCCACACGGGGGCGGTCTCGCCGTTCGCGTGGATGGGGGTGCAGGCGGCGGTACGCGCCAGGCTGCCGGTGGTCGCGACCGTGCACAGCATGTGGGACCCGGTGACCCGGGGCGTCTACCGGGCGCTGCAGGCGGCCTTCGCGTGGCGGCGCTGGGGCCTGGTCCTGACCGCGGTCAGCGAGGCCGCCGCGCGTCCCATCCGCGCCGTGGCCGGGCCGCGCGTGCCGGTGCGGGTCGTCTCCAACGGCCTCGACGTGGCCGCGTGGCGGCCCGAGCCCGGCGCCGTACGCGACGTGGCGCGCGATGCCGTCCACGTGGTGGCGGTCGGCAGGCTGGCGCCGCGCAAGCAGCCGTTGCGGCTGCTCAAGCTGCTGGAGTCGGCGCGCAGCAGGGTGCCGGGAGACATCGCGATGCGGGCGACGATCGTGGGCGACGGCCCGGCCCGCGGGCGCATGGAGCGCTACCTGAGGACACGCCGGATGGGCTGGGTGTCGCTGCCCGGCAGGTACAGCCGGGAACAGATCAAGGACCTGCTGGCCGTGGCCGACGTGTTCGTGGCCCCGGCTCCGCGCGAGTCGTTCGGCCTGGCCGCGCTGGAGGCCCGGGCGGCCGGCGTGCCGGTGGTCGCCCGGGCGCAAAGCGGCGTGGCCGACTTCGTCAGGCCGGGCAAGGAGGGCCTGCTGGGCCGCTCCTTCGACGACCTGGTCGCCTCGGTCGTACGGCTGGCCAGAGACTCCGCACTGCGTCAGTCGATCGCCGAGCACAACCGGGAGACGGAGCCGGTCCGGTGCTCCTGGCCGGCCGTGCTCGAGGGCTTCGCCCGCTGCTACGAGCTGGCCAGAAGCTGACCCGGAGGTTCAGTAGGGGAGGACCCTGCCCGAGGGGGTGCGCAGGTCGATCGGGGCGGGGGTTCTCGGCGGCCGCGGTCGCGGCACGATCTGCACCTTCTTCATCGGGGCCCTCCTTTCGGCGGTGTCCGTAAGCTGGTGCCCTCATGATTCCCACGAAACGGCCAGGAGTACCCTCCGCGCGTCAGTAAATGTTCTTGTAACGTACGCTCCCCGGTCACCCGCGCGCCGGATTCCTGCTCGCGGGCCGCGGCCTCGTCGCGCCGGGCCGTACGCGGGAAACCCCTCAGTCACCGCCGGAGCCCGGCGCGGGGCGGGACCCGGCCGGGTGTGAGCGCCGGGGGCTCCCGGCCGGGCGGGCCAAGGCCCCCGGCCGGGCGGATCAAGATCTAATTGATAAGCGCGGGATGCTCGATTTGGCCCCGTTTAGCGAGCGCCATCTCGATGTGCTGCTCCATGATCCGCGCGCGTTCGTGATCTCCCTGCCGCGCGCTGGTCGCGGCGAGATTACGAACCACCCGGAGTACGGCCCCCGCGACTTCCTGCAGATGCGTTTCCCGATGCCACGTTTCGCTGAGCGGATCGAGCCCGAGGACATTCAGCATGGCCCGGACCGAGCGGCATTTTTCCACCGCCCTCGCGCGGTCTCCCGACGCCAGCGCGGCGTTGCCCTCCGCCACCGCGCCGTGGACTTCCGCCAGGGCCCTCGGCACGTTCAGGTCGTTGTCCATCGCCTCGCTGAACTGCGGAGGAAGGGGTGCCGCGGCGTCGGAGGCCACCCGCAGCACGAACCTCTCCACGCGCCGGTAAGCCTCCGCCGCCTCGTCCAGGGCGTCCGGGCTGAATTCCATCGGCGACCGGTAATGCGCCGCCGTCAGGTAATAGCGGAGTTCGGCCGGCCGTACGCGGTCGAGCAGGGCCGGGACGGCCAGCGGGTTGCGCAGCTGCTTGCGTATCTTTTCGCCGCGATGCGTTACCGGCCCGTTATGCAGCCAGAATCGCGCGAACGAGTCCCCGGCGGCCCGCGACTGGGCCATCTCGTTCTCGTGATGCGGGAATATGAGATTGGCCCCGCCGCCGTGGATGTCGAATTCGGTGCCCAGATATCGGCGCGCCATGGCGGAACACTCCAGGTGCCACCCCGGGCGCCCCTCGCCCCAGGGTGAGTTCCACACCGGCTCGCCGGGTTTCCCGCTCTTCCACAGCGCGAAATCGCGCGGATCCCGTTTTCCTCGCTCGTTTTCCCCGGTCGTGCGCAGGTGCCCGGCCTGCTGCCGGGACAAAGACCCGTAGTTCGGGTAGGAGCTGACCGAGAAATACACGTCGCCGTCGGACTCGTAGGCGTGCCCGGACGCGACGAGCTGCTCGACCAACTCGATCATCTCCGGGATGTGCCCCGTCGCCCGCGGCTCCACGCTGGGCGGAAGGCATCCCAGCGCGGTGTAGGTGCGGACGAAGGCGCGGTGGACCGGATCGGTGATCCGCCACCAGGGCACCCCCTCGGAAATCGACCTGTGAATTATCTTGTCCTCGATGTCGGTGACGTTCCGGCAGAGCAGAACCTCATATCCGCTGCTTTTCAGCCAGCGGTGCAGGACGTCGAAATTCACCTGCGACCTGAGTTGTCCCACGTGCGGTGGAACGACGACCGTGGGACCGCAGAGATAAATCGACACCATTCCGGGAATTCGGGGGACGAATTCGCGGACGGCGCGGCGATGCGTATCGTAAAGGCGAAGACCCACTCAGCCGAGGGTAAGCGACTTATCCGGCCGCTGTCGATAGCGTGGCACGACACGGGTCCGCACACCGGGAAATGGTCATTGTGAGACCTCGGAATAAGGACGATCCGCCCCTGGTTGCCGCAGGCATGGAGCCGACGAAACGGGGCCGCGTCCGGGTTGAGACGACGGCCAAGCGCGTGCGTGTCTACGTCGAGGGCCGGGCGGTGGCCGACACCACCCGGGCCCTGCTGGTCTGGGAGGTCCCCTACTACCCGACGTACTACTTCCCGGCGGACGACGTCCGCATGGAGGAGCTGAAAGCCACCGGGGAAACTCGGCACTCCCCGAGCAGGGGCGACGCGGCGGTCCACGACGTGGCGGGCCGGGCGGGCGCCGCCCTGGTCTACGGGGACGACGCGCCGCTGGAGGAGATCCGGGGCCACGTCCGCTTCGACTGGAACGCGATGGACAACTGGTTCGAGGAGGACGAGGAGGTCTTCGTCCACGCCCGCGACCCGTACACGCGGGTGGACATCCTGGCCAGCTCGCGCCACGTCCGGGTCGAGGTGGGCGGCGTCACCGTGGCCGACTCGCGCAGCCCGCGCATCCTGTTCGAGACCGGCCTGCCCCCGCGTTACTACCTGCCGAAGACCGACGTGCGGCTGGACCTGCTGCGCCCGTCGGAGACCGTGACGCACTGCCCGTACAAGGGCCGCGCGGTGTACTGGTCGGTCGGCGACGACGAGTCGGGCAAGGACCTCGTCTGGTCGTATCCCACCCCGCTCCCGGAGTCGCAGAAGATCGCCGGGCTGCTCGCCTTCTACGACGAGAAGGTGGACGTGTACGTCGACGGCGTCCTCCAGGACCGCCCCAAGTCCAAGTTCGCCTGACCTGCCGCGCCGCCTGTCGCACTCGCCGGGAACGGGGGACGGGTCAGCGGCGGATGACGTGGAGGACGCTGGCGATGCGCTCGGCGGCGGTGACCACGTCGGAGGCGTGCCCGATCCGGCCGGCCCACGACAGCCAGTACCACCACTCTCCGTCGCTGGTGTTGGACGCCAGGACGTCCTCGGCCATCGTCGGCTCCATGGGGTTTATCACGCGCAGACGCGGATAGAGACCGGCCGGCGCCGTGAGGCGCACCTGGAAGGAGTGGGCCTCGAGCTGGGCCGCGAGCCGCTCCAGGTGGTCCATCGCCTCGCTGCGGTCTACCGTCGTCATCGTCAGCCTCCGGGGAGAACGTCACGACCTGTCATCGGAAAGGGTGAACCCGCGACGACCCACCGGCAATCGTGCGAGTTCCCCGAAACCGCGCAATTACCAGGGAACTCACCCGGTTTTCGTGGAACACCCACGGGTTCGCGAACACGAAGGGATAACAGTCGGGTGAGGTTGTGTGCCTCGATGTTTACCTTGGGGAAACACGTGAACGGGGACCGCTTCACCAGTGGAGGGCGTGCACATGGCCCGTGGAGAGCACTCACCCGCTTGCGCGCGTCGCTGGCGCGAACAGGCGCAGGCGCGGCAGTGGACTCTATGGCAGACCGTCCAGGCGATCCACGGTTGTTGTGGCGTCAGCCTGCTGAAGGCGCATCGGCTCGGACGCGGATGGTCGGCCCGGCAGGCGATCGAGGAGCTGGAGCGCCTGTGCGAGCAGCACAACCTCGGCCACCCGCGTGCGAGCATCGACCTGCTCAACGCCTGGGAGAACAACCGGGCGCGCCCGCGCCCACAGACCATCGATCTGCTGGCCCGGCTCTACCGCGCCAACGCCGTACGGCTCGGCCTGGCGGCCGACTACACCGAGGACACGGGCGGGCAGAAGATCGTCGTGGTGGGTCCGGGCGGCCAGGCCGGTGAGCAGCAGGCCAAGACCGAGGACCCGGTCGCCGACGACGCGGAGCGCCGGTCGCTGTTCCACCAGGCGATGCTGATGGGCACGCCGAGCGGCCGCTTCTTCGCGGAGGTCGAGGGCCTGCGCCACGACCTCGACCGCACGCTGGCCGCGGGCACGGTGAGCGAGGACCAGCTCGACCGGCTGGACGAGCAGGTGCTGCGCTACCGCAGGGAGTACATGACGACCCCGCCGACGCCGATGCTCTGCCGGGTCATGCTGGAGATCTCCGACGTGCGCAAGCTGAGCGCCGCCCGCCAGCCGTCGTCGGTGCAGCGCCGGCTGCTCACCGCGACCACGATGCTGGCGCTGCTCGCCGCCGACGCGCTGATGAAGCTGGGCGACACCCGTCAGGCCCACGCCTGGTACGGCACCGCCCGCGCCGCCTCCGACGACGTCGGCGACCTGCGGCTGCGGGCGCTCGTACGCGCCCAGCAGACGATGCTCCTTTATTACTACGGCGACCTGAACGAGACCGTGCGGCTGGCCCGTGAGGCGCGGATGCTGGCCGGCTCGGCCCCCAGCTCGCCGGCCGCGCTGGCGGCGGCGGCCGAGGCCCGCGCGCTGGCCAGGATGGGGGACGACAAGGCCGCCAGGATCGCGCTCGCCGAGGCCGAGCAGATCTTCTCCCGCATGCGCGGCATCAGCCAGGACGACCTGGCCTTCGTCTTCACGGAAAAGCGGATGAAGTTCTACCGCACCGGCACGCTGATCGAGCTGGGGGACACCCAGCAGGTCCAGGGCATCGACGGATATCCTCCGGGCTTCCAGACCATCGACCCCGCGCTGATCCTGCTCGACCAGGCGAGCCACCTGGCCAGGAACGGCGACCTCGAGGCGGCCTGCCGGCTCGCCGCCGACGCGCTGCGGCAGGTGCCCGCCGAGCACCGCACCTCGATCGTCGTCACCCGGGCCAGGGCTCTGCTGGCGGACGCCGACCCCACGCTGCCCGCCGTACGGCAACTGCGGCGCGTGCTTGCGGAGTCGACGCCCACACTCGCCATGAGCGGGCTGTACCCGGCGGCGGAAAGTGTCTGAGCCCGCCATGAAGTGTGAGACCGCCATGAAGACGACGGAGCTGGCGCCGCTGGCCGAGGAGGCGTTCGGGATCCTGCGCGAGGTCTGCGCGTCGATCGGGCTGGAAGCCCGGGGCGCGCAGCTCCTGCGGCTGCGCAGCAACGCCGTCTTCAAGCTGCGCGCGGACGAGGCCGGGGGCGAGATGGTGGTGCGGATCGCGACCGCGCCGGACGCGCTGACCCGCCTGCCGGTGGTCGTGGCGGTCGCCCGCTGGCTCGCCGAGCGGAACTTCCCGACCGTGCGGCTCGCCGACGAAATCCCCGACCAGCCGATCGTGTACGACGGCCGGGCGGTCACATTCTGGCGGTACGTCCCCTCGCGGGGCCGCCCGACGACCCGGCAGCTCGGCCGGGTGCTGCGCACCCTGCACCGCGAGCCGGTGCCGCCGGTGGGCCTGCGGACGCTCACCGATCCCCTCGCCGAAGTGCGGCACGCGGTGGAGCACCGGGCCGACGTGCTGACCGCCGCCCAGCGGTCCTGGCTGAGCGACCGCATCGAGGAACTCACCGGGCGCTGGCGCGACCTGGAGACCGGCTCGCCGGTGCTGCTGCACGGCGACGCCTGGATCGACAACCTGCTGCGCTGCCAGGACGGCCACGTGGTGCTGTGCGACTGGGACGGCGTGGCGGTCGGCCCGCGCGAGTGGGACCTGGTGCACACCTATCACGGGCAGCGCCGCTTCGGCCTGTCCGCGGCCGACGTGGACGAGTTCGCCCGCGCGTACGGCTCGGACCTGCGGAAATGGCCCGGCTACAGCACCCTGATGGAAGTGCGGGACATGTACGCCGTGGGCATCCACATCCGCAACGCGTCCGGCGACCCGTTCTCCCGGCAGGAGCTGCCCCGGCGGCTCGACTCGCTCACGCGCGGTGACGGGCACGCGCGCTGGTACATGGCCGCACCGGCATAGCCTCGGGTAATCGCGGGTACTCTCCGTACAGGCTGCGAGTGTCGCAGTGGACAATTCCTGAAAACATGGTTTGTAAAAAGCGCACCCGGGTCGCCCCGGCGGCGGACGTGCGCGCATAAATAGCGTCCCACGCGGTCGCGCAACGATTCCGCTACGCAGCCTCATATCTCTCACCTGGGGATATGGTGCGGCTTCCAAGAAGGAGAAGCAGTTGTCTGAAGGCACTGTCAAGTGGTTCAACGCCGAAAAGGGCTTCGGTTTCATCGCTCCGGACGACGGCACCGCTGACGTGTTCGTGCACTATTCGGCGATAAATGCGAACGGTTACCGGACTCTGGACCAGAACCAGCGGGTCAGCTTCGTGACCGTTCAGGGCAGCAAGGGACCGCAGGCCGAGCAGGTCACGCCGCTGTAGGACGTGACAGACGGTGACGCCGCGGCCGTAACCGGCCGGGCGAGCGGTTTCACGTCGGCCCGCGCCGCCGCGGCGGCGCGGGCCCGATGTCGTTCTCCATACGACCCTCGCCGGCGTCTCCGGATATCCCTAGGGGTCGCCTCAGGGACGGCTCGGGTGGATCTCCGATGGGCCGCCGCCCTCCCCACGGCCACAGTGAAATGCCATGGGGATGGTCTTGGGATACCTGCTCGTGGCGGTCGGCGCCGCCGCGATGCTCGCGTTGCATCTGGTGGCCGGGCTCGACCCGCTGACGGACATGATCAGTGAGTATGTCTTCGCGCCGTACGGGTGGCTGCTGCCGGTCTCGCTGACGTCGATCGCCGTGGGCTCGGCCGTGCTCGCCGTACGGCTCGCGCGGCTGGACCGGCGCGCGGCGCTGCTGGTGGGCGTGTGGAGCGCCTGCCTGCTGCTGGTGGCCGCCTTCCCGACCGACCGGCCGGGGCTGTCGCTGTCGCTGTCCGGCGGCATCCACCGTTACGCCGCCTTCGCCGCGTTCGTCAGCCTGCCCGTGGCGGGGCTGCTCGTCGCCCGGGCCACCCGCTCGCGTCAGGTGCGCCTGCTGTGCGCGGTCGCCCTCGGCTCGCTGCTCCTCGTGGTCCTGCCGTACGCCTTCCGGATGCTGCACCTCGACCCCGGCGCGGTGCCGGCCGGGCTCACCCAGCGCCTGACCGTCGTCTCCGAGGTGGCGGCGCTGGTGGCCATGTCGGTGTCGGCGTCGGTGTCGGCGTCGGTGTCGGCGGCGAGGCCGGCCGTAACGACTCCGCTCGGCGGGCTCACGCGTGCGGCGGGACACCCCGGGACAGCCGAAGGGGGCGGACCCCGGCGGGCCCGTCCCCTTCCGTACGCGGCCGTCAGATGAGGCCGAGCGCCTTCACGGCGTCCCGCTCCTCGATCAGCTCCTTCACCGAGGCGTCGATGCGCTCACGGGAGAACGCGTCGATCTCCAGGCCCTGGACGATCTCCCAGCGGCCGTTCCTGGACACCACCGGGAAGGAGGAGATGAGGCCCTCCGGCACGCCGTACGAGCCGTCGGACGGGACGGCGGCCGACGTCCAGTCGCCCTCGGGAGTGCCGTTCACCCAGTCGTACACGTGGTCGATCGCCGCGTTGGCCGCGGACGCCGCCGAGGACGCGCCGCGCGCCTCGATGATGGCGGCGCCGCGCTTGGCGACGGTCGGGATGAAGGTGTCGCGCAGCCACTCCTGCTCGACCAGCTCGGCCGCGATCTTGCCGCCGACCTCGGCGTGGAAGAGGTCCGGGTACTGCGTGGCGGAGTGGTTGCCCCAGATCGTCATCTTCTTGATCTCGGTCACCGGCACGTTCAGCTTGGCGGCGAGCTGCGAGAGCGCGCGGTTGTGGTCGAGGCGGGTCATCGCGGTGAACCGCTCGGCCGGCACGTCGGGAGCGGCGGACCGCGCGATGAGCGCGTTGGTGTTGGCCGGGTTGCCCACGACGAGCACGCGGATGTCGTCGGCCGCGTGGTCGTTGATGGCCTTGCCCTGCGGGCCGAAGATGCCGCCGTTGGCCTCCAGGAGATCGCCGCGCTCCATGCCCTTCGTACGCGGGCGGGCGCCGACGAGCAGCGCGACGTTGGCGCCGTCGAAGGCCTTGGCCGGGTCGTCGGTGATCTCGATGCCGCGCAGCAGCGGGAACGCGCAGTCGTCGAGCTCCATCGCGGTGCCCTCGGCCGCCTTCACGGCCTGCGGGATCTCCAGAAGGCTGAGCTTCACCGGGGTGTCCGCCCCGAGGAGCTGACCCGAGGCGACGCGGAAGAGCAGCGCGTAACCGATCTGGCCGGCCGCGCCGGTGACGGTCACTTTGACGGTCATGACGATCCCCATTCGCGATTTGTGTGACTCACGGATGCTACCCGCCGGGCCGGTTCCCTCTGTGACCAGGTGGCGCCGTGTGCCGCGCGTCGCCCGCCGGGGCGCCCGCGTCCGCCGTGTTCCCCCGGAGGCGCGCCCGGGCGCGTCGCGATCTCCCGGAGACGCGCCCGGGAGGCGCTCAGACCCGACATCCGGGCTCTGGCCACGCGTTTCGCCTGCGAAAGGGTGAAACTTTCACGAAACATCTGGGTGACCTCAGGCGTAACGACGCGATGGAAGCCCTGCTCGGGCGCGGGGTGAACGCCGGGCCGCGGCTTCGCCGCACTTTCGCCCTTGACGGCTCCCTGTACGGCGCCGGAGGTGGTGCCTATGGTTCGTGGGAGCGCTCCCAAGCGCAGAATCCATCGCCAGGAGGACCTTCCCAATGAGATCCACCCTCCGACCGGGAGCCGTGGGCTCCGCGGTGCGCCGCGGCCTGGTCGCGGCGGCCGTGCTCGCGCTCGGCTCCACGGCGGCCGTCGCCACCGCCACTTCGGCGAACGCCGCGGTCGCCTGCAAGGTCGACTACAGCGCCAACGAGTGGCAAGGCGGCATGTCCGTCAACCTGACCATCCAGAACCTGGGCGACGCGCTCAACGGCTGGACGCTCACGTTCACCTTCCCGAACAGCAGCCAGCGGGTCACCCAGGGCTGGTCGGCCACCTGGAACCAGTCGGGCAACACCGTGACCGCCACGGCGCTGGACTGGAACAGGTCCCTGCCCACCGGCGGCTCGACGAACATCGGCTTCAACGGTTCGTGGTCCGGCAGCAACCCGACGCCGACCGACTTCAAGATCAACGGCGTCGCCTGCAACGGCACCCCGCAGTCGCCGTCCCCGTCGCCGACGGTCTCGCCGAGCGTCCCGCAGTCGCCGTCCCCGTCCCCGTCGCCGTCGGTCTCGCCGAGCGTCCCGCAGTCGCCGACCCCCTCGCCGTCGACCTCCCCGCAGCAGCCCGGCCAGCGGGTCGACAACCCGTACGACGGAGCCGACGGCTACGTGAACCCGGACTGGTCGGCGAGCGCCGCCTCCGAGCCGGGTGGTTCCGCCGTGGCCAACGAGTCGACCGGTGTCTGGATCGACCGCATCGCGGCGATCACCGGAGGCTCGGCCGGCAACAACAGCATGGGCGTGCGTGAGCACCTGGACGAGGCGGTGCGGCAGGACGCGGCCAACGGCAGCAAGCCGCTGACCATCCAGTTCGTCATCTACAACCTGCCGAACCGCGACTGCTCCGCGCTCGCGTCCAACGGTGAGCTGAAGATCTCCGAGAACGGTCTCGCCCGCTACAAGAGCGAGTACATCGACGTGATCGCGGACATCATGTCCGATCCGAAGTACTCGCAGCTGCGGATCGTGAACATCATCGAGATCGACTCGCTGCCGAACCTCGTCACCAACACCAACATCCCCGCGTGCGCCGAGGCCAAGAACACCGGTGCGTACGTCCAGGGTGTGCAGTACGCGCTGGACAAGTTCAGCGCGATCCCGAACGTGTACAACTACATCGACGCCGGCCACCACGGCTGGCTCGGCTGGGACTCGAACTTCGGCCCGTCCGCCGAGCTGTTCGCGTCCACCGTTCGGGGCACCGCCAAGGGCTTCAACAGCGTGACCGGCTTCATCACCAACACCGCCAACTACTCGGCGCTGCAGGAGCCGTTCTTCAACGCCAACACCACGGTCAACGGCCAGACGGTGCGTCAGTCGAAGTGGGTTGACTGGAACTGGTACGTGGACGAGCTGTCGTTCGCGCAGGCGTTCCGGACCAAGCTGATCTCGCTCGGCTTCCCGAACTCGATCGGCATGCTCATCGACACCTCCCGCAACGGCTGGGGTGGCCCGAACCGTCCGACCGCGGCCAGCACCTCCACCGATGTGAACACCTTCGTCAACGAGTCGCGCGTCGACCGCCGGATCCACGCCGGCAACTGGTGCAACCAGTCCGGCGCCGGTCTGGGCGAGCGGCCCAAGGCGAACCCCGCCCCGGGCATCGACGCCTACGTCTGGATCAAGCCGCCGGGTGAGTCGGACGGCTCCAGCTCGGCCATCGACAACGACGAGGGCAAGGGCTTCGACCGCATGTGCGACCCGACCTACACGGGCAACGAGCGCAACGGCAACAACCTGACCGGTGCTCTGCCGAACGCTCCCGTCTCGGGTCACTGGTTCTCGGCGCAGTTCCGGGAGCTCCTGGCGAACGCCTACCCGCCCCTCTCGTAACACGAGGCGCGAGTGAAAGCGGGCCCCGCCGCATCCGCGGCGGGGCCCGCCCCTTTTCCCGGCCCTTCTCCCGGCCATGCTGCCGGTCAGGTGTAGTGGTTCGACCTGCCGCTCCGGGTGAGCTTCAGCACGGCCGCCACGATCAGTGCGATCGCGCCGATGATCAAAACCCATTTCAGCACGCCGACAATGAGCCCGATGACGGACCCGAGGAGGAAAAACCCGACGACGACGGCTGCGGCGATGAGGAGAATGCGTCCCATGGCTCCACCGTACGGGCCGCCCTCCCGCCGTTCCCAGGGCCGAAGCCCAAGTTCAGGGCAGACTCAGGGTCATCTCAGGGTGGGGGAGGGGGCCCGCTCGGGTGCCGCCGGTCTCAGTCGTTGGCGTGCAGCGCCGCGTTCAGTTCGATGCCCTTGCTGTCCCGGGACACCGCCTCCACCGCACCGGTCGTCGAGTTGCGGCGCAGCAGCAGGCCCGACTTGCCCGACAGCTCCCTGGCCTTCACGACCGCCCCGTCCGGCAGCGTGACCTTGGTGCCCGCCGTGACGTACAGCCCGGCCTCCACCACGCAGTCGTCGCCCAGCGAGATGCCGACGCCGGAGTTGGCCCCGAGCAGGCACCGCTCGCCGATCGAGATGACCTCCTTGCCGCCGCCCGACAGCGTGCCCATGATCGAGGCGCCGCCGCCCACGTCGGACCCGTCGCCCACGATGACACCCGCCGAGATGCGGCCCTCCACCATGGAGGCGCCGAGCGTGCCGGCGTTGTAGTTGACGAAGCCCTCGTGCATGACCGTCGTGCCGCTCGCCAGGTGGGCGCCGAGCCGTACGCGGTCGGCGTCGGCGATCCGCACCCCGGAGGGCAGCACGTAGTCGACCATCCGGGGGAACTTGTCCACGCCGTACACGGTCACCGGACCCCGGGCCCGCAGGCGCAGCCGCACCTCCTCGAAGCCCTCCACCTTGCACGGGCCGTGGTTGGTCCACACGACGTTGGCGAGCAGCCCGAAGATCCCGTCGAGGTTGACCGTACGCGGCCGGACCAGGCGGTGGGACAGCAGGTGCAGGCGCAGGTACACGTCGTGCGCGTCGGTCGGCGGGGCCGACAGGTCGGCGATGCCGGTGCGCACGGCCACGACCTCGACGCCCCGGACGGGGTCGGGGCCGACGAGCTCGGCCATGCCCGCGTCGAGTTCCTCGACCGCGATCGGCTTGGTGCCCACGGCCGGGGGCTCGCCCAGCGCCGGAGAGGGAAACCAGGTGTCCAGCACGGTGCCGTCCGCGGCGATCGTGGCCAGGCCGATGCCGTGCGCACCCGAGGTGGTGGAGTCGATAGCTGTCATGTGCACCAACGCTACCGGCTCACGACGAGGGATCTTCTGGCCCGGACGCCGCCGTGCTCACAGTCGTCCCGGACGCCTCCGGCATGGGTTGCGTGTACGGCGCTTGCGGAACTCGGCGCCGGACAGATCACGGGACATGTTCACTCCTCGCTGCGGCGATGAACGCCACGAACTCCTCGCTCGGCGGGTCCGGCGCGGTTCGTGTGCGGCGCCGGGGGTGACGGGTCTCGGGTCTTTGATCAGTTGTCGAATTCGCCGTTTTTCACGCCCGCGATGAAGGCGTTCCATTCGGTCGGGGTGAAGGTGAGGACCGGGCCGGAGCGGTCCTTGCTGTCCCGTACGGCCACCAGCCCCGGCAGGTTCGTCGCCACCTCCACGCAGTCGTTGCCGCCGCCGCTGAAGCTGGACTTGCGGAACTCGGCACCGGACAGATCACGGGACATGTTCACTCCTCACCGAGGCGATGAACGCCACGGACTCCTCGGGGGACAGGCACACGCCTACGAGGCGCTCGAATGTCAGCTTAAGTCGGCGTACTTGATCAGTCGCCTCCACGTACACGTCGCCTGCTGGTCCTTCGACATATCCGACGTCCGGGTCTTCATCGCCGAAACTCAGCACGGAGAAGCCGCCTTCCACACCGCCATGAGCACCGGCTTTCATCGGCAGGACCTGGATCGTGACGTTGGGCCAAGCGGCGGCTTGGAGGATGTCGTCAAGCTGGCGGGCCATCACACCGGGCTTGCCGACATGGCGGCGAAGAACGGTCTCGTCCACGAGAGCATGGAGCTTCGGAGCGCGGGACCCGATCAAGTTGATCTTTCGGGCCATCCGCGCGTCCACGCGCCGGTCCAGCTCGGCGGTGGTCAGTTCCGGCCTCGCCGCGCTGATGATCTCACGAGCGTAGTCCTCGTTTTGGAGCAGGCCGGGGACGAGTATCGGCTCCCACTTCTGGATAGCCGTCGCTTCGGTCTCGAGTGCGATGTAAGAACCGGTGAAGACATCGCTGTAGGCGGTCCACCAGCCTCGTTTGCCGGCGTCCTTGCCGAGCTGGATCAGGCCGGCCTTGCCGATACTGTCCACGCCGTACAGATCGCAGGCGTTGCCGATGTCTTCCGCGCTCGGCAGCAGTCGCGCGTTCTCGACGCGATTGAGCTTGGAACGGCTCCACCCGAGCTGGTGCGCTGCCGCCTCGGGCGAGAGACCCGTCTGCTCCCTGAGCCGTCGCAGTTCGCGGCCCAATCGGCGGTGTCTCACAGTGGGACTTCTCATCACCAAGCCCTCGGGTAGTCATGGTCGCGTAGAGATTTCGTGCACAGTTCCTTGCCATCTCGCACTGTGCGAGTCATGATGTCGCCGTAGTAGACACGAAGAGTAAAGCAATGATGACAGAGAGGAGTTGCAGAGCAAAGTCGTCGCCTTTGAGGGCGATACAAGCACGGACCCGCCCGTCGCGGCCACGACCGGACGGGTCCTTGATCAGGAAGCGAGGTTCCTGACCCATGACCCAAGATAGGGCCATCGCGCCCGGCACGGAGTTCGCCGGGTGGCGGATCATGAGGAGCGATGCCGGGCGTTTCTGGGCGAGCCGTGAGCGGCCGTTCTCGTCTGAGGCCGAGCAGGCGGGCGCGTCCCGTACCGTCGACGGCGACAACCTGCGCGACCTGTGCCAGGCCATCGCGGAACAAGAGAGCCTGGCCGAGGTGGCGGTGTCCGATGATCGGAAATCGCATCACGACGTCCGCCGGAGCCGGCTTCCGTGATCGGAAGGGGCGGGGCGGCGGGTCCGCGTGGGGCATGCCTTTCCGGCTGGGCCGTACGCCGGTCGGGCGTCCGTGTCGGTCGTGCCCGCCGTGGTGCGTGGAGGCGCACATCGACGAGCCTCCCGGCGAGCGCATTCATAACGCCTGGGTGCGGTCCGTCGAGCTGAACGCGATCCCCCTGGCCGGGCAGCCGCAGCGGATGTGGATCGACCTCAGCCTCGGGCCGGGCGACGCCGAGCCCCGCGTCCACCTGCAGATCGAGGATCGCCCCCATGTGGAGCTGACGATCGGTGAGGCGGGGAGCGTCGGGACGCATCTGATCGGCCTGGCCGCTCTCGGCGTGATGGAGATCCCGCCGACGTCACCCATCTGACACTCATACGTCCCTGAACAGCCGCCCTGCCGGTCGTCGCCGCTCGCGGCCGGCAGGGCTTGGACAGTCTTCCGCAGACGCCTTCCCCGTCGCGGAAAACCGCCTCTGCCGAATAACCAGCCCGCCGCACAGCCTCTGTATACGGCAGGCGGTCATGGTGACCGGCCCCGAAGTCTGAGCGCACGCCACGGGGCCTGTACGGACGTCCTCAGCTGATAGTTCAGGCGGCATTCTCCTGGGGCACCGCTTTCGCTTGGACCGCTGCGAGGACCTCTACGAGGGCATCGACCTCGGGATCGGAGAAGAGATCCTCGGGACCGCCGGGGGCCAGCGAGGTGAAGGGCGACTCATAGAGGACGCCAACTTCCATGAAGCCGTTCTTCGCCAGGAAGTCGATCATCAGTGAGATGAAGTGGAGCTGACTCGCAGTGAGGTTCTTGCCGACCTGGAACTGGTCGAACGCCTTCGCCGCAGCCTCTCGGTCGAGACCGGTGAGAGATCGGAGGAAGAGGCCGAGCCCGCCGTGCTCGGACTTGGCCCGCTCGATGTCGTCCGCTGTAGACGCTGCAGGATGGCGGCACTTCCCTTTTGCGTGACGGGCTCCACACCTCCTTTTGTGCTACAGGTATCTTGCGATGATCAATAGTACTCAGGCATACTTAGAGTGCAGTACTATCGGTTAGGTGACCTATCGCCTGGAGATCGTTGAGGAGGTTCGGGACTGGCTCCTCCAGCTTCGCCGTACCGACCGCGCAAGCGCCATCCTGGTCGGTCAGGCGATCACCGCGCTGCTGGACGAAGGACCGAGCCTTGGACGGCCACTGGTGGACCGGATTAAAGGCTCCACCTTGCATAATCTGAAGGAACTACGCCCCGGTTCGGCTGGGACGACCGAAATAAGGATCTTGTTCATCTTTGATCCGGATCGCAACGTGGTCCTCCTTGTCGCCGGGGACAAGGCAGGGCAATGGACGACTTGGTATCGCCAAGCGATCCCCCTCGCCGAAGAGCGGTACGCGGCCTATCTGAAGGAAAAGGCGGAGCGATGAGCAGCACATACAGTTACGATCGCGAAGGCTTCCTCTCGGCGTTCTTTCCGGACGCGGCTGACCGGGCGGAGGTCGAGGAGGGCGCTCAGGCTCTCGTCAACGTCAGCCGAGCCCACCGCTTGGCCGAGATGCGCAAGCGCCTGGGACTGACGCAGGCTGAGGTCGCCGAGCGGATGAACGTGCGCCAGGAGCGTGTCTCGGCCATCGAACGCGCCAAGGTCGATGCCAGTGAGCTGAGAACCCTCGCCGCCTACATCAGAGCTCTGGGCGGGCGAATGGAGATCATTGCCGACTTCGGTGGCGAACGTCTCGTGGTCGGTTGATCGGCCACCTCCGGACCTCCTCACGACCTGATCGCGTAGTGTACGGCTTTGCGACCGGGCCAACATCCGGACCGTGGTCACAGAGAGATTTCTTCGGTACGAGGATGCTCGGATGAGCATCGGCGCCCGGGTGGCTGCAGCGGTTGTGCCGATGGTAGACATTAGGCCCGGAGCCGCGCGCTGCGCGGCTCCTTCAGTCCGACGGCTGCCGGAGCATCGAACTGAACATCACCGATGATCCGAGCTTCGGAGTGGTGACCATCTCCGGCACCGTTGGCGGGGAGCGCGGAATCCCCACACGTAGGTGGATGTTTCGTCCAACTGTGCTTTGACGACCGCGCGTGGTGCCCCTCCGTACGGTCCTCCGCGTACTCGCCAACGCGAACGCCTTCCGTCGACGAGGTTCATCCTCGCCCGCTTTGCCTGCTCCTCGGCATGGCCTGCCGACCTGTCCGAGCCTGGTGCCGCCGACGGTGATCCCCGTGCGCCGCGAGGGCTGGGCCGTAGTGGCGTGATGCCGGATAACGACCTGTTTGGATGGGTTTCAGGTTGAATGGGGGCATTAGCGGGAAAGTTGACTCGGCACGACATAGTCGGCAGACCTCGGCCCGATGGGGGGCGAATGACCGACGTGCAGAGGTACGCCCGTAAGTGCTTCCGCGGGGTCACCTCCGACCGGCTGGGCGTCGAGCTGGAGTTCCTGGTCTTCGACGCGGAGGACCCCACGCTTCACGTGCCCATCGCGCGGATCGCCGGCGCGCTCCCCGTGCTTCCCGGCGGCAGCCGGGTGACGTTTGAACCGGGCGGGCAGCTCGAACTGTCCGCCCCGCCGGACGTCCTGCCCGTCGCGATCGCGAAGCTCACCGCCGACGTCGACGCCGTGCGGCTCGCGCTGGCGCGGGCCGGGCTGCGGCTGGGCGGCCGCGGTCTGGACACGACCCGTCCGCCCCTGTGGCAGTTACGAGAGCCCAGGTATGAGGCGATGGCCGCCTTCCTCGGCCGCCCGCACGGCCTGACGATGATGTGCTCGACCGCGTCGATCCAGGTCAACCTGGACTTCGGCGCCGATCCCCGGGTTCGCTGGGAACGCGCCCACATCCTCGGCCCGGTGCTGGTGGCGGCCTTCGCCAACTCGCCCGCGGGCGGGTGGGCCTCCGGCCGCCAGGCCGTGTGGGGCAGGCTCGACCCGAGCAGGACCGCGCCGGTCGCCCGGGGGGACGACCCCGTGCGGGACTGGGCGCGCTACCTCCTCGACGCCCGTCTCATGCTGGTGCGCCCCGGTTTCCTGCCGGTGCTGGACGGCTCGGCGTTCCGCGACTTCGCCCGCGTGGCCGGGCGTCCCCCCGGCGAGGACGACCTCGCCTACCACGCCACCACGCTCTTCCCGCCCGTACGGCCCCGGGGCTGGCTGGAGGTGCGCTACCTCGACGCGCAGGGGGCCGGCGACTGGGCCGTGTGCGTGGCCGTCGTCCACGCGCTCGTCACCGACGACCGGGCCGCCGGGATCGCGATGGAGGCGGCCCGGCCGGTCGCCCACCGGTGGGCGGACGCCGCCCGGCTCGGGCTCGCCGACCCCGGCCTGCGCCGGTCGGCCTCGGCCTGCTTCCGCGCCGCCGCCGAGGCGCTGCCCCGCCTCGGCGCCGAGCCCCGGCTGGTCGCCCGGGTCCGCGCGTTCGCCTCGCGGCACATCGAATCCGGCCGTTCTCCGGCCGCCGACCAGATGGAGGAGATGTTCGCGTGACCGATCTCGACGCCGTCCTGCGCAACGCGGGCCCGACCGGCCTGAAGGAGCGGATCGCGGCCGAACTCGAGGCCGTACGCGAGCGGACGCTCGCCTACACCGACGCCGACGACGACCTGCTCGTGCGGCAGCACTCGCCCCTGATGTCGCCGCTGGTGTGGGACCTCGCGCACGTCGGCAACTACGAGGAGCTGTGGGTGCTGCGCGAGGTGGGCGGCGTCGAGCCGCTGCGTCCGGAGATCGACCACATCTACGACGCGTTCAAACACCCGCGCAAGGACCGGCCCTCGCTGCCGCTGCTCGGCCCGGCCGAGGCCAGGAAGTACATCTCCGGCGTGCGGAGCCGGGTGCTCGACGTCCTCGACCGGGTGGACCTGACCGACCCCGACCCGCTGCGGGCGGGCGGCTACGTCTTCGGGCTGGTGCTGCAGCACGAGCATCAGCACGACGAGACCATGCTCGCCACGCTCCAGCTCTCCCGGCGGCCCGGCCTGGTCCGTGACGGGGAGCTGCCGCCGGGCCGGCCCGCCTCGGCCGCCGAGTCCGAGGTCCACATCCCCGCCGGGGTGTTCACGATGGGCACCGGCACCCGGCCCTGGGCGTACGACAACGAGCGGCCGGCCCACCGGCTGTACCTGCCCGGCTACCTGATCGACCGCCATCCCGTCACCAACGCGGCGTACCTGCAGTTCATCGAGGACGGCGGCTACCGCGACCCGCGCTGGTGGCTGCCGCAGGGCTGGGAGTGGGCCGAGCGCAACGGCCTGGAGGCCCCGATGTACTGGACCCGCGACGGCGACACCTGGTGGCGGGTCCGGTTCGGCCGGGAGGAGCCCGTGCCGCCGGACGAGCCGGTGCAGCACGTCTCGTGGTACGAGGCCGACGCGTACGCCCGGTGGGCGGGCAAGCGCCTGCCGACCGAGGCCGAGTGGGAGAAGGCGTGCGGGGGCCGCACGTACCCCTGGGGCGAGGCCGACCCCGGCCACCTCGGGCGGTGGGCCAACCTCGGCCACCGCGCGGCCCGGCCCGCGCCCGTGGGGGCGTACCCGGACGGGGCGAGCCCGTACGGCGTGGAGCAGCTCATCGGGGACGTGTGGGAGTGGACCGACTCGTGGTTCCAGCCGTATCCCGGCTACCGGTGCTTCCCCTACGAGGAATACAGCAAGGTCTTCTTCGGGGAGACCTACCGGGTGCTGCGCGGCGGGTCGTGGGCCACGCATCCCTCCGCCGTGCGCACGACCTTCCGCAACTGGGACTACCCGATCCGGCGGCAGATCTTCGCCGGGTTCCGCTGCGCCCGCTCGGAGGAGTAGGCCGATGTGCCGCCACGCGGCGTGGCTGGGCCCGGAGCGGCCCGTGGCCTCGCTCGTCACCGATCCCGAACACGGCCTGCTGCGCCAGTCGTACGCGCCGCGCCTGCAGCGGTACGGCAAGGTCAACGCCGACGGGTTCGGCTTCGGCTGGTACGACGGCCCCCGGCCGGTGCGCTACCGCCGTACGGTGCCGATCTGGGCGGACGCGAACGTGCCCGATCTCGCCGCGGCGGCGCGGTCGTCGTGCCTGATCGCGGCGGTCAGGTCGGCCACCGCGGGGATGCCGATCGAGGAGACGGCCACCGCGCCGTTCGCCGACGGGCCCTGGCTGCTCAGCCACAACGGCCGGGTCCGCCGCGAGGCCGTCCGCCCCCTCGCGTCCGACGCGGAGAGCATGTGCGACTCGGCGTGGCTCGCCGCGGCCGTGTTCGCCCGGTTGCGGGCCGGCCTGCCGGTGGCCGGCGTCCTGCCCGCCGTCGTCCGCGCGGCCGCCGAGCACGACCCGCGGGCCCGGCTCAACCTGCTCCTGACGGGAGGCTCCCACCTGGCCGCCGTCGCGTGGGGCGACACGTTGTTCACGCACCTGGGGGAGGGGGTGCTGGTCGCGAGCGAGCCGCTGGACGACCGGCCGGGCTGGCGGGCCGTGCCCGACCGGAGTCTGCTGCTCGCGTCCCCGGACGGCGTTTCGGTGACACCCATCGATTGAGAGGCGCCCATGGTTACCGATCATCTCGGCGGCGGCTACCTGCGCCAGGCTTTGGAGAACGACGTGCGCACCGGGCTCACCTCGTCGCCCAAGTGGCTGCCCCCCAAGTGGTTCTACGACGCCGCGGGCAGCGAGCTGTTCTCCCGCATCACCCGGCTGGCGGAGTATTACCCCACCCGCTGCGAGCTGGAGATCCTGCGCCGCCGCGCCGTGAACGTCGCGGGCCTCAGCCGCGCCGACACGCTCGTCGAGCTGGGCTCGGGCACCAGCGAGAAGACCGTGCTGCTGCTCGACGCGCTGGCCAACGCGGGCACGCTGCGCGCCTACACGCCGGTCGACGTCGACGCGGTCACGCTGGGGGTCGCGGCCGAGCGGCTCGCCGTACGGTATCCCGGCCTGGAGGTGCGGCCGGTGCGCGCCGACTTCGAGCACCACCTGGCGCTGCTGCCCAGGACCGGCAGGCGGCTGGTGGCCTTCCTCGGCGGCACGATCGGCAACCTTCCGCCCGCGGCGCGGGAGGTGTTCCTCAAGGAGCTGCGTGCCACCCTGCGGCCGGGGGACACCCTGCTGCTCGGCACCGACCTGGTGAAAGACCGCGACCGCCTGGTCAGGGCGTACGACGACCCGCAGGGCGTGACGGCGGCCTTCAACCGCAACGTCCTGCGCGTGCTCAACCGCGAGCTGGACGCCGGCTTCGAGCCTGAGGCGTTCGAGCACGTCGCGCTGTGGGACGAGGACAACGCCTGGATCGAGATGCGGCTGCGGGCGACCCGGGCGATGGAGGTGCCGATCCGGGCGCTCGGCCTGACGGTCTCCTTCGCCGAGGGGGAGGAGACGCGCACCGAGATCAGCGCGAAGTTCCGCAGGGAGGGCGTGCTGGACGAGCTGTCCCGGGCCGGGTTCGCGGTCTGCCGCTGGTTCACCGACAGCGTCGGCGACTTCGCGCTGACCCTGGCCGCCGTCGCCGGCGACCGCCCGGACGTCACCGCCTGAGCCGCCCCGGGCCGCCCGCGGGCACCCTTTCCGGGCGCTCCTGCTCCGCGGGCAGCGGCAGGCGCAGGACGAAGCGGGCGCCGCGCGAGGAGTCTTCGACCCGCAGTGTCCCGTGGTGCGCGTCCGCCGTGATGCGGCACAGGGCGAGACCCAGCCCGGTGCCCTTCGGGTCGCGGCGGCGCCCGTCCCTCAGCCGGACGAACGGCTCGAAGACCCGCTCGCGGTCCTCCGGCGCGATGCCGTCGCCGTCGTCGAGCACGGTGACGATTGCCACGCCGCCGGCCCGCTCGACCGTGACGTCGACCCTGCCGCAGGCGTGGCGCTGAGCGTTGACCAGCAGGTTGGTCAGCACGCCGCAGAGCTGGACGCGGTTGCCGAGGACCGTCACCTCGTCCTTGACCTCCACGTGCACGGGGACCCGGCCCCCGCGGCGCGCGGAGGCCTCCTCCCGCACCAGCGTCCCGAGGTCGACCATCTCGTGCTCGGCCGTCGCGGCCGTGCGGACGCGGGCGACCGCGAGCATCTCGTCGATGATCGCCTGGCAGCGCTCGGTGGTGCGCACCGCCGTACGGATCGTCTCGTACGGATCGGTCTCGTCGCGGTAGAGCAGGGCCTCCTCCAGCTGCGCGCGCAGCCCGGCGAGCGGGGTCCGCAGCTCGTGGGAGACCATCGAGGCGAAGTGCCGCTGCTGGCGCATGGAAGTGTCGAGGCGTTCGAGGAAGTTGTTGGAGGCACGGGCGAGCTCGGCGATCTCGTCGCGTCCGGGCGGCTGCGGAACGCGCAGGCTCAGGTCGCGCGCGCTGATCTCGGTCACCCTCTCGCGTATCTCCCTGACCGGACGCAGCGTGCGGCCCGCGGCTCGCCAGCTCGCCCAGGTCCATCCGGCGGTCATCAGCAGCACTCCGATCGCGATGAACAGGTCCAGTCGCCGCGAGGCCAGGAGGCCGGGCTCGGTCCTCCCCGCGTACACGGCGTGCGGCTCGCCGTTCCAGAACAGCCGGGACTGCACGGGCAGGACCCGTATGGTCGTGAGCACCACGCACCTGCCCTCGTCCGGGCACTCGATGCGGTACTGCAGGCGGTCCTGGCCGGCGGGGAAGGGAGAGGTCAGCGCGGGCCGGCCGCTCGCCGCCCGGCTGGCGGTGATCACACGGTTCCTGGAGTCGACGAGCTGCACCAGGTCTTCGTGCGTGGCGGGCGGCTGGGGGATGCCGCTCGGGTCCATCGAGGCGATCCAGTCGGTGGCGACCCGCTGGGTGGCCATGAAGAGATGGCTGTGGATCCGGTTCCGTACGGCGATGTCCAGGCCGAATCCGATCACCGACAGGACGACGAGGGAGACGATCGCGCTCATGACGGCGGTGCGTGCCTGGATCGAGCGTGGGCGTAAAAAGGAAGGCACGCGCCGGGCCACCTTGACCCCTCCCTTCGTGTCCGTTCAGCAATGCTCGGGAAAAAAATGTTAATAAGGGGTATCCGGAAATGGGGTCGCCGGAACATGGTGGATCACAACCCTTGCGAAAACAAGGCGAAGGATCGACGCCTCCTTTGCCCGATCATGAATTCGCGCTGCTAGGCGGCCCGGACGAGATCTTTTTCCCTGGGAAAGATGTTTTTCCCGGGAAAATCGCGCTCGCCGCGGCCGCGAGAACGAGACAGACGGCGACGACGGCCGCGATCGCGGGCCAGGGAACGACCAGGGGGACGTCCGCGCCGGACTTCTCCGCCAGCCCCGCGCGCATTCCGAGCAGCGCGGGAACGGCCACGGCGAGGCCGAGCACGGCGCCGATCCCGGTGACGAGCGCCGCCTCGGCCGCCGCCGCCGCGGTCGCCTGCCGCCGCGTCGCGCCGGACAGGCGCAGCACCGCGAACTCGCGTGCGCGTGCCGCCGCCGCCATGACCTGCGTGTTCACGATCGCCAGGCCCGAGTAACCGGCCGAGATCCCGACCAGCAGGAGCGTGAACAGCCAGACGAGCCGGTCCTCCTCCGCCTGCTCGCCGGCCGTGCGGTCGGCGACGCTCACCGTCGCCGTGGCCGCGGTGCGCCGCACGGCGGTCGTCGCGCTCTGCCCGGCCAGCGTGCCCACGGCCGTACGCGAGATCGGCCACGAGAAGGGTGGCGGCTGCGCCTGGCCGACCGGCAGCCGGTGCGCGGGCTGCCGGGCGGCTGGTGGCCGGGGTGGCGCGAGGCGGGGCACGCCCTCGTGGCGCTGGTCGCGCTCTGGTGGGCCGATTTGCTGGTGGTGGGGGCCGCGATCGCCGGGCCGGTGGCGCTGATGCTCTCCACGGTCGTGCAGCCGATCCACCCCGAGGGCGAGGCCACGCTGGGGGAGACCTTCGTCGGATGGGCCGATTCAAGCACAGCGGCGCGCGGTCCTGCACGGTGCGCGCCCGGCTGCGCCGGGGCGTGCTCGTGCTGGAGATCACCGACGACGGGCGCGGGGGAGCCGACCCCGCGCTGATCGCGGCGGTCGCCGGGCAGGACCCGGACGCCGACGACCACCGCCGGGTGCTCGCCGTCCTCGCCTACCTGCGCGCCGTCGTATGACGGGCCGGGTCAGCGGGCGGAGGCCGGCTCGGGGGTGGGCACGTGCTCGCGCACGCGGGGGGCGAGTTCGGTGGTCAGCGGGGTCTTCTCGGTCCGCAGCCGGTTGAGCGCGAGGGCGAGCGCGGTGCCCCACAGCAGGTGTCCCGCCAGCAGCGCGGCCTGCCGTCCCGGCCGGTCCTTCGGCACGGGCGCGTGCGCGCCGATGCTCGGCGCCAGGCCCTGACGGCCGAAATACCACACCAGCAACCCGTACGCCGTGCCGATCGGAACGGGCACCCGCTGCCCGGCCGACAGCAGGCCGAGCACGGAACCACAGGAGGACCCGAACGCGAAGTGCGCGATCGTCCCGAGCACGTTCTCACCCTGCTTGGGCTTGTCGCGTCCGGCGAGGGGCAGTCGCGCGAACCGCCGCGGCGGCGGCTCCTCCAGCAGGCCGGCCCTGTCCGCGGCCATCAGCATCGCGCTGTACACGGCCGTCGCGAGCGCCCCGCCGACGGCGCCATTCACCAGGTTGCGCATCATGAGGAGCCTTTTCCCGCCCCGGCTGGATCACCTGCCCTCGCGGTGCCCCGGCTTCGGTAAACAATCAAGGCCCCTGGGCCTCGGCGATCTCGCTGCCCGCGTGAACGGCATACACCTACAGCTGAACTCCGCGCCGCGCCAGGACCTCGGCGAGTGTGGGGCCCGCCGGCCGCTTGCCGGACTCGATCTGCTTTGCTTCCTCGTGCATCCGCTGCCAGTCCTGCGGATCTTGGGCGGCGCGCGTGGCGATCCGCCACCACCCGGACAGGAAGTCATCCAGCGCGGCCAGGTCGACGACGGGTGCACGGGTGATCGCTTCGAGTTCGGCGTCGAACGCGGCGACGTTGACGGCGGGCAGGGCCGCCCGCACGGCGGTGAAGGTCCGCTCGATCTCCAGACCGAACGCGTCGCGTCGCTGAGCGGTCATGGCGACGCCTCACCTCCTGCTGATTCACCAGCCGCACCTCAGCTTACCGAGCAGGTCGGCGGAAACGTCGTGACTCCGCAAGGCCCCTTCGGGGCCGCGGGCTCCCGCCGGGCGAACGCCCACGGCCGTACGGCTCCGGTG
The DNA here is from genome assembly GCF_014647835.1 of Microbispora rosea subsp. aerata. GTDB lineage: Bacteria > Actinomycetota > Actinomycetes > Streptosporangiales > Streptosporangiaceae > Microbispora > Microbispora aerata. The sequence continues at coordinate 230,757 of NZ_BMPY01000001.1, read as the reverse complement.
GACGGTTCTCGGGCTTCGGCTGCCGGGTTATCCCGGGGCGATGGTGGTGAGCAGGTTGTCCCAGTCGGTGTGGAAGCGGGCGAGGTTGTAGCGGGCGAGCGCGGCCGAGCGGGCGGCCTTGCCGGCTTGCACGGCGAGCTCGGGCTCCCCGGCGAACCGGCCGAGCGCGCGCAGCAGCGTGAGCGGCTTGGTGGAGACGACCCCCGCCTCCGGCGGCACCGCCTCCACGGCCTCGGTGGTGGCGAGCGCGACGACCGGCATGCCGATCATCATGGCCTCGATCAGCGACAGGCCGAGCGAGGTCCAGCGGTAGGGGTGCAGGTAGACCCGGCGCCGGGCCAGCTCGGCGTGCATGGCGGCCTGCGGCAGGTCCTCGAACGCCTCCATCTGCCCGTCCAGGCCGAGCTTGGCCGGCAGGTTCGTCACCTTCATGCCGAACACGTCCAGCGGGACGGTCACGGCGAACGCGGGCAGCAGGTCGGTGCCCGCGACGCGCCACCGCCTGATCGGCTCGTTCACGACCACGCCCGCGCGGGCGAGTTCGCCGGTGTAGAGGTAGCCGGGGTCGACCACGCCGTGCTCGATCACGTGGGTGGGGGCGCGGCCGGAGTCCCAGAACAGGTCGTTGAAGTGGGTGACGTGCACGATCGGGATGTCGTCGCGGTCGGCCAGCGGATGACGGGTCTTGGGCACGTCGCCCGCCGGGGTGTTGTGCTCGACGTAGACGCCGGGCACGTCGCGCCCCAGCCACTCGCGGGCCAGGCCGGGCTCGTGCGGCCGCTGGTAGACGACCACGTCGACGTCCTCGCCGGCCAGCCGGTCGTACGGGACCTCGCGGACGCTGTCGGGCCAGGGGTAGGTGTCGGCCCGGCCCCGCCCGTCGGGGCCGCGGTCGGGGGTGAGCGGCACCAGATATTCGTGCCCGCCGTGCACGAAAGAGGTGGTCCACGACCCGTGGACATGCCAGATCATGATCTTCATCGCATCGCTCCCCCGTCCGTCGTCGCGCCTGCGATCACCGCGCCCTCCGCCCGTGGGCGCCTCACCCACCTGCCCTCGTCGTGCGCCCTTCATCCTCCGCCGTGAGCTGAATCCCCCCGAGCACAAGATCGATCGCCGCGGCGAGGCCGGGCGCCACCTCGGGGGCGGCCGCCACCTCCTCCGGCAGCGTCGCCGGGGTCGGCACGAGGATGCCCCGGGCGCCGGCGGCGCGGGCCGCCTCCACGTCCCTGCCGATGTCGCCGACGACCACGCAGTCTTGCGGGCGTACGCCGAGCCGCCGGGCCGCGCGCAGCACGAGGCCGGGCGCGGGCTTGCGGCAGCCGCAGCGGTCGCCGTCGTCGTGCGGGCAGATCTCCCACACGTCGAACGGCCCGAGCAGCGCCTCGACCCGGTCGTTCACGGCGCGCAGGGCCTCCGGGGCGATCAGGCCCCTGGCCACCCCGGACTGGTTGGTCACGACACCGATCGGGACGCCCTTCCCGCGGAGCCGGTCGAGCGCCTCCCGGGCCCCGGCGACGGGCGCGACGCGATCGGGATCACCGTTGTACGGAATGTCGTGGATGAGCGTTCCGTCGCGATCGAAAAGCACCGCGGCGGGGCGACGGGCGGGCTGGGACACGGGCGACCTCCTGCGCCGATCGCCCGCCTGGCTACCCCTGGGACAGATCAGCAAACACCGGCCGATGACTACGCAGAGTAGTAGTTATTGAGTGCATCTCCCGCTCACGTCGACTTCTCTACAAAGCAGCGTTTAGAAGCGCTTCTCTCGGTAACCAGACCTCCACTGCGCAACGGAGGGAAACCGATGCGGTTCTTGGGGATAAACGCGATTTTCCATGATCCGGCCGCCGCGCTGGTCGTGGATGGCGAGGTGACCGCCGCAGCGGAAGAGGAGCGCTTCAGCCGCCGCAAGCACGGCAAGCGCCCGCTGCCGTTCTCCGCCTGGGAGCTGCCGGAGCTCGCCGCGGCGTGGTGTCTCGAGCAGGCCGGCCTGCGGCCCGAGGACCTCGACGGCGTCGCCTACTCCTACGATCCCGAGCTCGTGGTGCCCGGAGGGCCGGGACAGGACGAGCGCTGGGAGGACCTGCGCACCGCCTACGCGCGCCGCGCCCCCGACTTCCTGGCCACCGCGCTTCCCGGGCTGGACGCCGCGCAGGTGCGGTTCGTCCCCCACCACATCGCGCACGCCGCGTCCGCCGGGCTGGCCGCGCCGTACCGCGAGTCGGCGGTGCTGGTCTGCGACGGCCGCGGCGAGGCCGTCTCGCACCTGGCCGGGCACTACCGGGACGGCGAGCTGACCGTCCTGGCGAGCCAGGCGCTGCCGCACTCCCTCGGGCTGATGTACGAGGACCTCACCCAGCATCTCGGTTTCCTGCGCTCCAGCGACGAATACAAGGTGATGGCCCTCGCGTCCTACGGCGAACCGCGTTTCCTGCGCGAGCTGCGCGATCTCGTCTATCCCACGGGCGACGGCGGCTTCCGGGTCGAGCCGATCGACTGGAGCGTCTACGCCAAGGCGCTCGGCAAGGGCGAGAGGTGGACGGCCGACCACGCCGACCTCGCGGCCAGCGCGCAGGCCCGGCTGGAGGAGGTGCTGCTCGACCTCGCCGCGTGGCTGCACGGGCGCACCGGAGCCCGCTGTCTCACGATGGCCGGGGGAGTGGCGCTCAACTGCGTGGCCAACACCCGGCTGTTCGCCGAGGGCCCGTTCGAGGAGGTGTGGGTGCAGCCCGCGGCGGGCGACTCCGGCACCGCGCTCGGGGGAGCGCTGCACCTCGCGCGGGCCGCCGGCGACCCCGTCACGCCGATGCCCGGCGCCGACCTCGGCCGGGGCTGGAGCGACGAGGAGCTGGGCGCCTGGCTCGACGTGGCGCGGGTGCCGTACGAGCGCCCCGCCGACCTGGCCGCGACCGTCGCCGCCGAGCTCGCGGCCGACCGCGTGGTGGCCTGGTTCCAGGGACGCGCGGAGTACGGCCCCCGCGCGCTCGGCCGCCGCTCCCTGCTCGCCCACCCCGGCAACCCCCGCAACGCCGAGCGGCTCAACGACGTGAAGGGCCGCGAGCAGTTCCGCCCCGTCGCCCCGATGGTGCTGGCGGAACGCGCCCCCATGATCTTCGGCAGGGGCCCGGCGCGGAGCCCGTACATGCTGTTCGTCCACGACGTGCGGCCGGAGTGGCGCGACCGCATCCCCGCCGTCGTGCACGTCGACGGCACGGCCCGGATCCAGACCGTCGAGCGCGGCCGCGACGGGCTGCTCGCGCGGCTGCTGGAGGAGTTCGAGAGGCGCACCGGGCTGCCCGCCGTCGTCAACACCAGCCTCAACACGGCCGGCCGCCCGATGGCGGACGACCCCCGCGACGCGCTGGAGTGCTTCGGCTCCGCCCCGGTGGACGTGCTCGTCCTCGGCCCGTACGTCGTGCGCAGAGGGGCGGTGTTCGCCCGATGACGACCGAGCTGACCAGGCGGACGAGTCCGGCCCCCGCGAGTGGGACGGGACCGGCCGTCACGGTGGTGATCCCGACGATCGGGCGGCCGAGCCTGGCCGCCACGCTCGCCGCCGTCGGACCCGGCCCCGAGGTGATCGTGGTGGACGACAGGCCGGGAGATAACCCGGAGCCGCTCGCGGTGCCGCCGCGCGTACGCGTGCTCAGGTCGGGCGGACGCGGCCCGGCCGCCGCGCGCAACGCCGGCTGGCGGGCCGCGACCACGCCGTGGGCGGTGTTCCTCGACGACGACGTGGTGCCTGGCCCCGGCTGGGCCCGCGCGCTGGCCGAGGACCTCGCCCGCCTGCCCGGCGACGCCGGCGGGAGCCAGGGACGGCTGGAGGTGCCGCTGCCTGCGGCCCGCCGCCCGACCGACGCCGAACGCACCACCGCCGGGCTGGCCCGCGCCGACTGGATCACCGCCGACATGGCCTATCGGAGGGCGGCCCTGGAGGCGACCGGCGGGTTCGACGAGCGTTTCCCCGGGGCGTACCGGGAGGACGCCGACCTCGCGCTGCGGGTCGAGCGCGCCGGGTTCACCCTGGTCAAGGGCGAGCGCCTGACCCGCCACCCGGTGCGCGACGACGGTTTCTGGTCCAGCGTGCGCCTCCAGCGCGGCAACGCGTCCGACGCGCTCATGCGCCGTGTGCACGGCCGCGGCTGGCGCGCCGCCGTCGGCGGGCACCCCGGCCGCCTGAGGCGGCACGCCCTCACCACCGGCATGGGCCTGCTCGCGCTCGCGCTGGCCGCCGCCGTACGCGGATCGCGGACGAGACGGCGGGGCGGCGCGGGCCTCGCCGCCGCGGCGGGCGCCGCCGGGCTCGCCTGGCTCGGCCTCACCGCCGAGTTCGCCTGGGCGCGCATCGCCCCCGGCCCGCGTACGCCGGAGGAGATCGCACGCATGGCCCTGACCAGCGTGGCCATCCCGCCGGCGGCCTGCGCGCACCGGATCAAGGGCGAGATCGCGGTGCGCACGGGGAGGCGTCCGTGATCGGCACCGCCTTGGTGGTGCGGCCCGACAACGCGGGCGACGTGCTGCTCGCGGGGCCGGCCGTGCGCGCGGTGGCCGCCGGATCGAGGGAGGTGGTCATGCTCGCCGGTCCGTACGGCCGGGCGGCGGCCGAGCTGCTGCCCGGCGTCGACCGCGTCCTGGAGTGGCGCGCCCCGTGGATCGACCCCGACCGGGTGCCGATGACCTCCGAGCGCGCGGCCCGCCTGGTGGAGCAGATCCGGGCCGTCGGCCCCGACATGGCCGTGATCTTCACGTCGTTCCACCAGTCGGCGCTGCCCACGGCCCTGCTGCTGCGGCTGGCCGGGGTGCCGCGGATCGCCGCGATCAGCGCGGACTACCCCGGCTCCCTGCTCGACGTGCGTCACGTCGTGGACGAGAGCGTGGACGTCCCCGAGCCGGAGCGGATGCTCGGTCTCGCCCGCGCGGCCGGTTTCGACCTGCCGCCGGGCGACGACGGGCGGCTCGCCGTACGCGGGCCGCTGCCGGACGTGGATCACCTCACCGGACCGCCCGGCTACGTGGTGGTGCATCCCGGCACGACCGCGCCGGCCAGGGCGTGGCCCGCCGAGCGCTGGGCGGAGACGGTCGGGGCGCTGCTGGCCGAGGGGGAGCGGGTCGTCGTCACCGGCAGTCCCGGCGAACGGGCGCTGACGGCCGTCGTCTCCGGCTCCGCGCCCGGCTCCGCGATCGACTTGGGCGGGGCGACCACGTTCGCCGAGCTCGCCGCCGTGCTGGCCGGGGCCCGCGCCGTCGTGGCGGCCAACACCGGCCCCGCCCACCTGGCGGCGGCGGTGGGCACGCCCGTGGTCAGCCTGTTCGCGCCGGTCGTGCCCGCCGCGCGCTGGGCGCCGTACGGCGTGCCCACCGTGGTCCTCGGCGACCAGCGCGCCGCCTGCCGGGGGAGCAGGGCGAGGGTCTGCCCGATACCCGGCCATCCGTGCCTGTCCTCGGTCGGCGGCGAGCAGGTCGTGGACGCCGTCCGGCGCCTGGCCGCGGCGGAGGTGACGCCGGCCGGGGCGGTGAAGGAGGGGGTGTCATGAGGATCGCCTTGGTGTCGGAGCACGCGAGCCCGCTGGCGACCCTCGGCGGCGTGGACGCCGGCGGGCAGAACGTGCACGTCGCGGCGCTGGCCCTGGCCCTGGCCGAGCGGGGCAACGAGGTCGTCGTGCACACGCGGCGCACCCGCCCCGGCCAGCCGGAGGCGGTGCGCATGGCCGCCGGCGTCACCGTCGAGCACGTGCCCGCCGGGCCGGCCGAGCCGCTGCCCAAGGACGAGCTGCTGCCGTACATGCCGGAGTTCGCCGAGCATCTGGCCCGCAGGTGGAAGGCCGAGCCGCCCGACGTGGCGCACGCCCACTTCTGGATGAGCGGGCTGGCCACGCTGACGGCGGCCGAGCCCCTCGGCATCCCCGTCGTGCAGACCTACCACGCGCTCGGCACCGTGAAGCGGCGCTGGCAGGGCGAGGCCGACACCAGCCCGCCGGGCCGGATCGCCATCGAGCGCGACATCGGCCGCCGGGCGGTCGCGGTCATCGCCACCTGCTCCGACGAGGTGCGGGAGCTGGTCGCGATGGGCGTGCCGCGCGACCGGATCACGGTCGTGCCGTGCGGCGTCGACCTCGGCCTGTTCCGGCCCGACGGCCCGGCCGCCCCGCGCGGCGACCGGCCGAGGGTGCTGTGCATCGGGCGCATGGTGCCGCGCAAGGGGGTGGACACCGTCGTGCGCGCCATGCGGCAGGCGCCCGGCGCCGAACTGGTGATCGCGGGCGGCGACCCGGGCGACGAGGAGTGCACGCGGCTGCGCACGCTCGCCGACGGGCTCGGCCTCGGCGACCGGGTCCGACTGATCGGCAGCGTGAGCCGGGCCGAGGTGCCCGCCCTCATGCGCTCCGCCGACGTCCTGGTGACCGTCCCGTGGTACGAGCCGTTCGGCATGGTGCCCCTGGAGGCCCTGGCCTGCGGGGTGCCGGTGATCGCCTCGGCGGTCGGCGGCCACCTCGACACCGTCGCGGGATGCGGCCTGCTCGTGCCGCCCCGGCGGCCGCGCGCGCTGTCCCGCACCCTCGGCGACCTGCTGGCCAGGCCCGGCCTGCGGGCGGCGCTGTCGGCCGCCGGGGCCAGGCGGGCGCGCGCCCGCTACGGCTGGCCGAGGATCGCCGAGCAGACCGAGTCCACGTACCGAGACCTGGCCGGCGGGTGCCTGCGCACCCTCGCCGCCGCGGGAGGCTGAGCGATGCATCCTCATCTGGCCCGGCTGAGCGCCGCGCTGACGGCGGTGGACCCGGAGACGCCCAAGATCTACGCCTGGGGCTACAAGCTCGCGGCCGTGCTGAGCGGCGGCGGGCGGCTGCTCGCCTGCGGCAACGGCGGTTCCGCCGCCGAGGCGCAGCACCTGACCGCGGAGCTGGTCGGCCGCTACCGCGTCGCCGGCCGCAGGCCGTACGCCGCGATCCCGCTGCACGCCGACACCTCGTCGCTGACCGCGATCGGCAACGACTTCGGCATGGCCGAGCTGTACGCGCGGCAGGTGCGGGCGCACGGCCGCCCCGGCGACGTGCTGCTGTGCCTGTCCACCAGCGGGACCAGCCGCAACGTGACCGAGGCGGCCGAGGCCGGCCGCGAGTGCGGGCTGACGACCTGGGCGCTGACCGGCCCCGGCCCCAATCGTCTCGCGGAGCTGTGCGACGAGGCCTTGACCGTGCCCGCCGGCGACACCGCGACCATCCAGGAGGTGCACCTCACGGTGATCCACATGCTCTGCGACGTGATCGAAAAGGCGGTCGCGTGAGCGGACCGCTCGTCGTCGTCGGCGACTGCCTGCTCGACGTCGACGTCGAGGGCACGGCCGACCGGCTGTGCCCGGACGCGCCCGTCCCCGTGGTGGAGGGGCCCGCGGAGCACCACCGGCCGGGCGGCGCGGGCCTGGCGGCGCTGCTGGCCGCCCGCGACGGCACGCGGGTGGTGCTGATCACCGCTCTGGGCGACGACCCCTCCGGCCGCCGCCTGGAGGGCCTGCTGTCGCCCGCCGTCGAGATCGTACGGCTGCCGCTGCGCGGCACGACCGTGCGCAAGACACGGGTGCGCGCCCGCGGGCAGACGCTGGTGAGGATCGACACCGGCGACGGCCGCGCCGCGGGGCGGCCCGGCCGGGTGGCCTCCGTCGCCGTGTTCGAGGCCCTCGCCTCGGCCGGTGCGGTCCTGGTCGCCGACTACGGGCGCGGCGTGGCCGACCTGCTGCGCGCGTCGCTGCGCGGCCTCGACGCGCCGCTGGTCTGGGACCCCCACCCTCGGGGGTCGCCGCCCGTGCCGGGATGCGCGCTGGTCACGCCCAGCGAGGCGGAGGCCCGGAGCATGTGCCGGGAGCCGTACGACTCGCCGGAGCGCGCCGCCCGCGGGCTGGTGCGCGACCTCGGCGCCGAGGCCGTCGCGATCACACTGGGCGAGCGCGGCGCGATGCTGGCCCACCGAGGCGGCGGGTGCGCGCCGGTTCCCGCTCCCCGCGTCGTGCCGGGCGCGGACGCCTGCGGCGCGGGCGACCGCTTCGCCGCGGCGGCGGCGCTCGCCCTGGCCGACGGCGCGTCCGTCGAGGACGCCGTCGCCCGCGCGGTCGGCGAGGCCACCGGGTTCGTGGCGGGGGGCGGGGCCGCCGCGCTGCGTCATGCCGGCCCGCACCATCCCGGCGGTGCCGAGTCGGGGGCGCCGTTCGCGCCCGGCGCGTCCGCGTTCGAGGTGGCCGCCGCCGTACGCGCCGCCGGGGGCCGCCTGATCGCCACCGGCGGCTGTTTCGACCTGCTGCACGCCGGGCACGTGAGCCTGCTGCGGCGGGCCAGGGCGCTCGGCGACGCCCTGGTGGTCTGCGTGAACTCCGACGACTCGATCCGGCGGCTCAAGGGCCCGCGCAGGCCGCTGGTGCGCGAGCGCGACCGGGTCGAGGTGCTGCGCGCGCTCGGCTGCGTGGACGCCGTGACGGTCTTCGGCGAGGACACGCCGTCGCATGTCATCGAGCGCCTGTGCCCGGACGTGTGGGTGAAGGGCGGCGACTACGACGAGCGGTCGATGCCCGAGGCCGAGGCCGTACGCCGGGCCGGCGGGGAGGTCGTCATCCTGCCGACCGTGCCCGGCTACTCGACCACCGGTCTGATCGCCGCCGCCCGGGCCGTCTCGTGACCTCCTACCGAAAGGGACCGTGATGGTGGGAAACGTGTTGATCACCGGTGGCGCGTCCGGCCTGGGCCGGGCCACCGCCACGGCGGTCGCCAAGGCCGGCGGGCGGCCCCTGATCGTCGATCTCGGCGAGCCGGACGGCGGGTTCGACCACGTGCGGGCCGATCTGGCCGACCGCGAGCAGGCGGAGCGGGCCGTGCGCGAGCTCGCCGAACGGGCGGGCGGGCTCGACGCCGTCGTCACGGCGGCGGGCATCGACGCCTGCGGGCGGCTGGAGGACGTCCCCGCAGACCGGTGGGAGCGGGTGATCGCGGTCAACCTGCTCGGGACCGCCGCCGTGGTCCGGGCGGCCCTGCCCTACCTTCACCGGTCGGGAGGCAAGGTCGTCACCGTCGCCTCGACGCTCGGGGTGCGCGCGTTCGGCGACGCGACCGCCTACTGCGCCTCGAAGTTCGGCGTGGTGGGCTTCACCCGGGCCCTGGCGGCCGAGCTGGCCGGGCAGGTGGGGGTGACCCTGCTGATCCCCGGCGGCATGCGGACCGCCTTCTTCGACGACCGTCCCGACCGGTACAAGCCCGGCCCCGACGCCCGGCTGAACCAGCCGGAGGACGTCGCCTCGGCGATCCTTTTCGCGCTCGGCCAGCCGCGGGGCTGCGAGGTCAGGGAGCTGGTCGTGTGCGCCTCGACGGAGACGTCATGGCCGTAGGCGCACCCGGCGGGCCGGTGCTGCTCGCCCTGCGCGGGCTCGGTCTCGGCGACCTGCTCGCCGTGGTGCCGGCGTTGCGGGCGCTGCGGCGGGCGCAACGCCGGCACCACGTCGTGCTGGCCGCCCCGGCCCGCCTCGCCGGGCTGCTGCCGCTGATCGGCGGCGTCGACGAGGTGCTCGACGTGTCCGGCCCGGGGCCGGTGCCGTACGACTCGCCCGACGTCGCGGTCAACCTGCACGGCAGCGGCCCGGAGAGCATCCTCGCGCTGCGCCGTACGCGGCCGGGACGCCTGCTCAGCCACGCGCACGACCTGGTGCCGGGCGTGGACGGGCCGCCCTGGGAGCCGGAGATCCACGAGAGGCGGCGGTGGTGCCGCCTGCTGGAGTGGCACGGCATCCCGGCCGACCCGGAGGACTTCGCGCTGCGCGACCCGGGGCCGAGCCCGCTCGACGGCGGCGAGGTGATCATCCACCCGGGGGCGGCGTTCCGGGCGCGGCGGTGGCCGCCGGACCGCTTCGCCCGGGTGGCGGCCGAGCTGGCCGGCCAGGGTCATCGGGTCGTCGTCACCGGCGGCACGAGCGAGATCTCGCTCGCCCGGCACGTCGCCCGGCTCGCCGCCCTGCCCGAGGAGTCGGTGCTGGCCGGCCGTACGAACCCGGCCGGGCTCGCCGCGCTCACCGCGCACGCGGCGCTGGTCGTCTGCGGCGACACCGGCATGTCGCACCTGGCCGTCGCCGTCGGCACGCCCTCGGTCGTCCTGTACGGCCCGGTGCCGCCCGCCCTGTGGGGGCCGCCGCCGGACGGCCCGCACATCGCGCTGTGGGCCGGGCGCAGGGGCGACCCGCACGGCGACCGGCCGTCGGAGGGGCTGCTCGAAATCGGCGTGCCCGAGGTGCTCGACGCGATCGGGAGAGCGCGAGGGGTGGGAGTGCGGTGAAGGGTTCGCGTGTCGTGGTCACCGGAGGAGCCGGTTTCCTCGGCTCCTACCTGTGCGAACGGCTGACGGGGCGCGGTGCGGCGGTCGTCTGCCTGGACAACTTCCTCACCGGGTCGCCGCGCAACGTGGAGCACCTGATCGGACGGCCGGAGTTCCGGCTCGTGGAGTGCGACCTCACCGGCTTCGTCCACGTGCCCGGCCGGGTCGATGTGGTGCTGCACTTCGCCTCGGCGGCGTCCCCCGCCGACTACCTGCGTCATCCGATCGAGACGCTGAAGGTCGGCAGCGTGGGGACGCTGCACGCCCTCGGCCTCGCCGCCGAGAAGGGCGCGCGGTTCGTGCTCGCCTCCACCAGCGAGGTGTACGGCGACCCGCTGGAACACCCCCAGAAGGAGACGTACTGGGGCAACGTCAATCCGGTGGGGCCGCGCAGCGTGTACGACGAGGCCAAGCGCTTCGCCGAGTCGCTGACCACGGCCTACCGCAACGCGCGGGGCACCGACACCGCGATCGTGCGGATCTTCAACACCTACGGCCCGCGGATGCGGCCCCGCGACGGCAGGGCGATCCCCACGTTCATCCGCCAGGCGCTGCTCGGCGAGCCGATCACCGTGACCGGCGACGGCAGCCAGACCCGGTCGATCTGCTATGTGGACGACACGGTCGACGGCGTGCTCGCGCTGGCGGAAAGCGACTTCGCCGGGCCGGTGAACATCGGCAACCCGGCCGAGATGTCGATGGCGGAGCTGGCCGAGACGATCCGCGACCTGGCGGGCTCGTCCTCCCCGATCCGGTTCGTCGAGCGGCCCGTCGACGACCCCGCCGTCCGCCGTCCCGACACCTCGCTCGCCGAGGAGCGGCTCGGCTGGCGTCCGCGGATCGACCCGGTCACCGGCCTGCGCCGCACGATCGACTGGTTCGAGAAAGAGCTGAGCTCGTCCTGCTCGGCCGCCTCCTGACCGGGCCTGCGGCGTTCAGTTCATCCCCGCCCCGAGCGGCGGCGCCGACGCCGCGAGAAGGCGGAACTCCCGGGGAGACATGCCGTAGGCGGCGCGGAAGTTGCGGCTGAAGGTCGCCAGGTCGCTGAAGCCCCAGCGGGCGGCGATGGTCTGGATGGGCCAGGAGCGCTGCCGGGGGTCGGCGAGATCCCGGCGGCACTGCTCCAGACGGCACCGGCGGATCCAGCCCGCCACGCCGAGGTCCTGCTCCTGGAAAAGCTTGTACAGGTAGCGTACGGAGATCTCGTGGGCCGCGGCGATCATCTCCGCGTTCAGGTCGGGATCGCCGAGCCGCTGCCGGATGAAGTCGTGGATCATCGCCAGCAGGGCCTGACGCCGCGCCTCGGGCGTCAGCGCGGTGGTGGCCTCGTACCGGTGAGCGCAGGCGGCCGCGATCAGATCGAGGGTCATGGCGCCCAGAGCCTCCGCGTCCGGACGGGTGAGGTCCCCGGCGTTGTCCGCCAGATGCCGCAAATGCCCGGCCAGGACGGCGGTGATCCCGGGTTGGACGGGAAACGGCGCCGCGGAGAGCCGGCCGATCACGTCGGACCGCAGGCCGAGCGCGGCCCGCGGAAACTGGACGATCAGCGTTTCCGCCAGCCCCTCCTCGGCCCCTCGCCATCCTCGGTAAGGCCGGGAGGAGTCGATGAGGAGAAGGCTCCCGGACTGGAAGCACGCGTCGCGCCCCGCCTGGGTTATCTCACCACCGCCGGCGAGGATGAGATGGAGCTGGAAGACTTCGGGATCCGCCTGCCGGATGAGCTTCGCCGACCGGGTCGCCCGCAGCGTGGTGTGGGACATCGCCGTCAACGCGGCCACGCCGAGGTCGAAGACCGTCGCCGACCCCTGGAAACCGGCGGGGTCGTCCGAGACCGCCCGGGTGCAAACGAGCATCTGCGACATCGTCTCGTACCAGAAGGGGAACCGGTCCCGAGCCGCCAGGTCTTTGGTGTGGTACTCCAGAACTCTCATACGCACCCCCGCCGTATGGCCGTTGCGTGACCGGTCCCTAGGGCCGGCGAGCCGCAGCAGGATGATGACTTATCAGTAAATGACGGTCAATGTCACCAGTGTGGTTGAAGCGTAGCGATATGTGACGCGATGGTGACGCGTGCGGGCGCGGGAAACGGCGCTCGGCCTCCTCGGCCCTCCGGCTTTCAGGTGTGCACAAAATGCCATCAATTGTGCAGAAATCGCCAAGACATGCACCCCTGTTCCGGGGCACACTGGCGCTTGCCCTTCGTGATTCCGACGAGGCAAACGCGCGGGTTGAGGAGCGCGCGTCTTCTGCCGCGGCCCGCTCAGGCCTGGGGGCCGCGGCAGAACTCTCCAATTAGGTCCCGCAGCCCGCGCAAGCACCCCGAACCCTATGTGTCTTGTCAGTGCAAGCGGCGGCGAATTTCGGGGTGATGACTCCGCTTTCGCCGCACCGAACCCCGAAAGGCTGGAGTGAAGACATCGAGAACAGCGTCCGGCTTATCGATCCGGACGCGCCGTCGGGCCGCCCTGGTCGGGGCGGTGATGTTGCCGCTGTCGCTTACGAGCGCGCCGGCGGTCGCCCAAACCCCCACGCCACCTTCCCCAGTTCCGAACTCCGCATCGACGGCATCACACGAATCCACGCCGCATCCGGACTTCAAGGCCGCCTGGGACAAGGCCGCCAAGACCGGTAAGCCCGTCGAGGTGCCCGCTCACTTCACCGAGAAGATGAAGGTCTGGGCGGACCCGGACGGCAAGCGTCTGCGTGCCGAGGTGTCCACCCGTCCGGTGCAGCTGAAGAACCCGGCCACCGGCGCGTGGGAGCCGATCGACACTCGTGTCGTGGCCCAGAACGGCACGTTGCGGGCGGCGCGGGTCAAGTCGCCGCTGACCTTCGGCGGGCGCGGGTCCAAGCAGGTGGTGTCGGCGAAAGGCGAGAAGGGCGCCAGTGGCCTGGGGGTGACCCGGGCGCTGCCGGAGCCGAAGGTGTCGGGCAGCACGGTCACCTATCCCGACGCGGTGGCGCCGGGGGCGGACCTGGTGGTGATCGCGCAGGCCGACGGGTTCGTCTCCCAGGTGGTCTTCCGGCGCAGGCCGGACGGCCCGGTGACGGTGCGGTTGCCGCTCACGCTGCCGGAGGGCACGGCGTTCGGCAAGGGCCCGCAGGGGTTGCCGCAGCTGAAGGACGCCAACGGTAAGGCGGTCGCGGCGCCGGTGGTGCTGACGGCGATGGACGCCAAGGTGGAGGCCTCTCCCGAGCAGGGGAAGTCCTCCCCGGTCGAGGCGCGGGTGGAGACCTCCGGTACGAGGTCGGAGCTGGTGTTCACCCCGGATGAGCAGTTCCTGGCCGATCCGGCGGTGACCTATCCGGTGACGATCGCCGCCGCCTCCGAGTGGTTCGGCGGCGGGCGACCCGATGACGCGTGGGTGAGCAAGAACGACCCCTCCAGCAACCACGCCGCGGAGGGGTGGCTGCGCGCGGGGACGACCCAGACCAGTGCGGATATCGCCCGGGTGTATCTGAAGTACGACCTGGATCATCCGGCGTTGGAGGGCGCCACCGTCGTCGACGCCGACTTGATCATCTGGAACTACAAGTCCGGTGGTCCCAACGGGGCGTTGTGCGGTGATCCGCTGGGGGCCGGCATCGTGGCCCAGCGGGTCACTTCTTCCTGGGAGTCCTGGGCGTTGAGCTGGGGTGGTCAGCCGTCCAGGGACAGCGCCACCGAGGGGCTCAACAGGGCGGGTTACAACTACGACGCCTCCGGCACGTGGTGTGCCAAGGACGAGGCGCTGTGGTACCGGGTCACCAACATGGTCCGCGCGTGGGTCGAGCAGGGCGTACCCAATTACGGCTTGGTGCTGCGGGCCGCCAGTGAGACGGCGGCGACCAACTGGCGGCAGTACTACTCCGGTGAGTACGGCGGCGGCGATCCGTACCCGGGCTACCGCCACCCGCCCACCCTCATGATCGAATACGAACCGGCGCCTCCCCCGAAGGTCGACGGCATCACCTTCATGTCGCCCGACCCCATCACGAGACTGCCTTCATGGGAGGAGGCCCTTGCCAGATCGATATATGAGCCGACGGGCGATGAGCGGACGACCATCAGCAACGAGTTCGCCGGGCAGGTCGCGGGACAGCGTGACGGGGAACCCTTCGAAGTGAGGACATCCGACCTCGATCTCCCGGCCGAGGGCAGTGACGGTGAAGACGGGGGTGGTGAGGACACCGTCCCGCCGTGGGTGGTCGCGGTCGAACCCGCGGACGGCGCCGTCGACGTCCCGCTCGGCGTGAGGCCGAAGGTCACCTTCTCCGAACCGGTCGACGAGGTCGCCGTCGTGCTCAAGGACGCCGACGGCGTAGAGGTCACGACGACGATGGAATACGACGGCACCCGCACGACGGTGACCGTCACACCGGCGCAGGCGCTGAAGCCGCATACCACGTACACCGCGGTGGTCTCGGGTGCGATCGATGCGGAGGAGAACGCCATGGATCCGTATCCGTGGTCGTTCACCACCGGCGGTCCGGACACGACGGCGCCGACGGTGACGGCGACGAACCCCACCGCCGGAGCCACGGATGTTCCCGTCGCCTCTCCGGTCACCGTGACCTTCAGCGAGCCGGTCTCCGACGCGCAGTTCACGCTGAAGGACCAGGCCGGTACGGCGGTTGCGGGCGCGACGGCCATGGACGCCACTCATACGGTGCTCACGTTCACGCCCGCCCAGCCGTTGGGCGCGACCACCGGATACACCGCCGAGGTGTCCGGGGCCAGAGACATCGCCGGCAATGTCATGGCCGAGCCGTACGCCTGGTCGTTCACCACGGGCGAGGACACGCCGGCTCCCGTCCCGGGGCTGGTGGCGGCCTACGGCATGAACGAGGGGTCGGGCACCGGGGTGGCCGATTCATCCGGGCAGAACAACAACGGCACGGGCAGCAACATCAGCTGGGCGAACGGCAAGTACGGCAAGGCGGTGTCGTTCAACGGCTACTCCAGCTGGGTCACGGTCGGCCACGCCTCGTCGCTGCGGCTGACCACCGGGATGACGCTGTCGGCGTGGGTCAACCCGAGCACGGTGACCAGCTGGAGAAGCGTGCTCGGCAAGGAGCTGCGCACAAGTGACGGCGCCTCCTACATCCTGTACGCCTCCGACGGCGAGGGTCCGATCGGCTGGGTGCAGACCGCCGCCGACGACTTCTCCGTGGTCGGCGGGACTTCCCTGCTGCCGGTGAACACCTGGAGCCATCTGGCGCTGACCTACAACGGGTCCACCTTGCGGTTGTTCGTCAACGGCCAGCAGGTCGCGCAGGAGACGGCGAGCGGAAGCCTCTACGACGAGGGCGGCCCGCTGCGCATCGGCGGCAACAGCGTGTGGGGCGAATACTTCAAGGGCCTGATCGACGAGGTGCGCGTCTACAACCGCGCCCAGACCCAAGCCGAGATCCAGGCCGACATGAACACCCCCGTCGGTTCCGCCACACCGGGACCCACCCCCAGCCCGAGCCCCTCCCCGTCGCCGAGCCCGAGCCCGACTCCCAGCCCGTCGCCGTCTCCGGTGCAGGGGCTGGTCGCCGCGTACGGCATGGAGGAAGGCTCCGGCACGACGGTGGGCGACTCCTCGGGGAGGAACAACACCGGCACGGCCGCCGACACCACCTGGAGCGCCCAGGGCAAGTTCGGCAAGGCGCTGTCGTTCAACGGCTACTCCAGCTGGGTCACGGTCGGCCACGCCTCGTCGCTGCGCCTGTCCACCGGCATGACCGTCTCGGCCTGGGTGCGGCCCAGCACGGTGACGGACTACCGCAGCGTGGTCATGAAGGAGCTGGCCTCGCTGTACGGCGCCTCCTACTCGCTGTACGCCTCCAACGGCCAAGGACCGGCCGGGTACCTGACGACGACGAACGACGAGTGGGCGGAGTTCGGCCCCTCCACACCGCTGCCGACCAATACCTGGAGCCACATCGCCGTGACCTACAACGGCACGACGGCCCGGTTGTTCGTCAACGGCAGCCAGGTGGCCTCCTACCCGCTGAGCGGCGGCATCGTGGACGACGGCGGCCCGCTGCGCATCGGCGGCAACGACCTGTGGGGCGAGCACTTCAAGGGCCTGATCGACGAGGTCCGCGTCTACAACCGCGCCCAGACCCAAGCCGAGATCCAGGCCGACATGAACACCCCCGTCGGCGCCGCCGCCCCGGCCGGGGCGCAGGCACTGGCCGAGACGAACCGGCAAGCCACGGCCGAGGACGCGCCCAGGGTCGAGAAGCTGACGGTGTCGGGCGAGGAAGGAGCATCCGGCGCCACGGACCTCACCGTCTGGGTGTCGGACCCGCGGGGCCGTCCGGCGAAGGTCGAAGTGGAGGTGGCCCGCGAGCCGGCCAAGTCGTCGACGTCCAGGCTGCCGAAGGACGAACGGGCTGCGACGAGGCAACTGGTCTGGACTGGCACGGTGACGGGAAAGGCCGACGCGCCACGGCACACGCTGCGCGTGCCGGCCGGCAAGCTGCAGAAGGGGCAGCGGTTGCGTTGGCGGGCCCGCGCTACGGCCCCCGGCGTGTCCGGCGCGTGGTCGGAATGGCAGACGTTCGAGGTCGGCGATGCCCGGGCGGCCGACGGGGCCGCATCGGCCACAGCCGCAAGCTCCGGCTTCGACTACAAGCACCCGTCGCTTGAGGACTGCTACGAGACGGCGCGTGCGCCCTGGCGCACCGACGCGTGGTCGCGGATGCAGGAGCGTCCGCATTCGGCCTGCTGGACCTCCTGGATTGGACACGGGGGATGGGAGGAGTACGACGACAACGGCGTCAAGAAGCGCAGGAACCGGACAGCTTGGTGGGTCAAGCTGTTCCCGGGACCGTTGCGCATTCCGGCGAAGCTCCTCGACAAGGTGACCGACGATGACGTGTTCACCTTCCGGGCGACCTGGGTGGCACACACCTACATCGGTGATCACACCGGCAACAATGTCTACAAGAGCGGCTCTACTACCAAAGACCTGAAACCGCAGCACATGAAGTTCTTCGTGAAGCTGACCGATTTCGGCGTCTGGAACAGAGGCGTCCGCCGTGCGGAACTCGACGACGATCTGAACGACGTCCAGATCGGATTCGAGCTCGACACGGAAGGGTGCAGGATCGAGAAAGGGGCCCCGGCGCAGCTCAAGACGATTGCGGGCTGGCGCTCGACAGCGTACCTCGAATATCTCCTCTACACACCCAAGCCGGCGACACATGACAGAGCTATCTGTTCCGTCAGGCCCGCAATCACCCAATACAAGGAGAACAAGGGCAAGCTTCCCCTGTGGGACCAAGAGCTCCTCAGTCAGCAGGGCAAGAGGCTCGGCGTGGTGCGATGGGGACAGGGCGTTCCCAGCAACTACATGTGGTCGCCAAGTTTCCGCTGCGACTGGAAGAAACTCGGGTTCGGAAAGAACGAAGAAAAGAACACCGGCGGCTGCATCTACATCAGAGCCGATCGGGTCTTCACGATGTCGAAGAGCCAAAACAGTAACTTCATCGGTGTGATCAATCACATCGAGAAAGCTTTGAACAGGAGCACCAACGCCGATACCAATCCGCCGTACCGCCCGGGCGACACAACCAGCAATCGAGATGTCGAGTACCCGCCGCCGAGGGAGAAGACGGGCACCGAACTGCCGAAGACCATCCCCGGGAACTACAAGGCGCCTCCGGGCACCCCGGAGGGGGCTCCACTATGGAGAACGCGCGACGGCGGTGATGACCTGAATCGAGAAATCTTCTCGAGGCATCAGTTCTGGGTGCACAGGGGAACGCCGCAGGAGTTCTACATGAGGAATGCTTTCGGCTCGAACTACTGCAAGTACTACAACGAGGACCTCTACAAACTCCATGGCAATGGAGCGCTTCGATGCGACGAATACCCCTTCGCTTCCACCGAGGAAGGAGCTGCCAAGGATAGAATTAATTACTCGATCCAGGCTGTCTTCACCAGCTATAATTCGCGGCACGGAGAGGCGCTCCAGGCGTTCTACAGCCAATATCGCCTTCTCACGTACGACCCGGTCAACACAATCACCAAGGTCAGCGACAGTCCGTTCTGGGTGCAGATCGTAGACTAAGCGCCGAATCCGGGGTTGCCGCGGCGCGGAGCCCGGCAACCCCGGACCCTATGCGATATGAGGACACCGAAATGACGCGACTTGAGCAGGCGTTGCCCGCGGAGAATCAATGGGACCTGATGGTCGAGCACGGGCACGGTCTCCAGAACGGATTCCACGGCCTGTGGGTCGAGGGCGATGATCCCGAGGAGCTGTCCCGGCTACTGGGGGTGGATCCGGGCTCCCGGCTGGAGTGCGACCTGGAAACCGCGATAGAGGTGTATGGACGCATCGAGGAGCGGGCCGCCGTGTGGATCGGCCCGCATGCCCCCGGCTGGACACATGTCCTCGCGTTCGGCCTGCATCCATACCATCCCGCCGTTTTGAACCTCGGGAAGCGGCGTGTCTTCGAGATCTTCTGCCGCGCGGAGCTGGGCGAGCTCGATCCCCTGAACGTCTACTACGACGGAGAACAGCTCGGAGACGTCACCCCGCCGTACGTCCAAGGCGGCGACATGGATCTCCCCGAGTATCGGCCGTACACGCCAGGGCTGGAGCTCGGGGAGGCGAGGGACCTCAAGCGGGACACGCACCTCATGATGAGCATGGTGGGGCGCATCACGGGACGCTTCACCGACCGGGATTGGTGGACGGCGACCCGCGCCTTCTACCGCATACCCGACGGGACCTGGGAGACATGAGGACTGTCCGGGCGTCTTTGGTGGCCTGGACGGAAAGCGCGTGGCCGGGCGGCGTGCGGATTGCGGTGATTTCCCCGGTGTGTGTCTGAAGCGCGGCCCTTTACGGTTCCGCGAGTTCTCGCGAGGGAAGGGCGCGGACTCTCGCATGCAGGGCGCGGACTGTCAGCGTGGTCGGCCGGATGCGGGTGGCGGGTGTCCGCGCGAGGAGGGCGGTGGTGGCGCGGCCGAGCAGGCAGGGCCGTCGAGGCCGCCAATGGCGGCGATCCTGGCGTCTCATGACCGCGCTTCGCAGGGCCGGGCACCCTCGTGCGGGTGATCGACCCAAAGGGCGGCAGGAGTGAGCTTGGCCATCAGGGCCGGCGTGCACGGGGGACGGTTGCCGCCGGCGCGGGGAAAGCGACGATCAGCACCTCCCTGACCGCCTTCGCCCGAGCCAGATCCGGGGCGCGCTCGACCCCCCGGACGTAGGCGCGGATCCGGTAGGAGCCGGCTCCCGCGACGGTCACGTCGCCGAGCATGCCACCGTCGTCGCCGAAGAACCGCAGCACACCGGTCGGGCTGTGATAGCCGATCTCTCCCGACCGCTGCCAGCCCTTCGCGTGGGGCGGCGGCTGCCGGTAGACCTCCCCGACGACGCAGACCGGCCCTGCTTCTTCGCCGCCCCACGTGAGATGCACGGTGCCCTTGCCCTTGGCGAGGAACCTGCCCGTGTAGTCGAGGCCGCTGTAGCCCTCTTCCCACGCCTGGATGCCGCCCGTGTCCACCCACAGAGCGGCCCGCACCTGCCGCACCGGTTCGGCGAGCGGCTTCCTGCGCGGGCACCGGGCCTTCGCCACCGCGAGCCGCCGCTTGGCCTCGGCCTCTTCGGCGTTCCGCCCGGCCAAGTAGATCTGCTGGTTGCGCTCGTACAGGCCGGGGCAGCGCAGTTCGAGCAGCCGTTTCAACTCCTCGTCGCGGGTGTCGGACTCGCACAGGGCGCCGCCACGCGCGAGCAGCTCCTCGTCCGGCAGGTCGCCGAACCGCCGGTGGGCGAAGCACAGGTACATGCGCTGCCTGTCCTGCGGCGCGACCACCCCGGCCTCCGGCGGTCCGCTGAGCCCGAGGCCGACCGGGCAGTCCTGCCGCTGCTCTGACTCCGGCAGCGACGTGGTGACGCGCAACCGCGGTATGGCCAGGGCGAGCAGGAGCACGGCCATCCCCGCCGCGATCCACCAGCGCAGACGGTGCATGAGTGACATGGTTCGTCAGCCGGGGGGCTTCAACGCACAGGCCAGGAGGAGAACACTTCGGCGAAGGCTGGGCGGCCGTCGGTCATCGCGGACTCTCCGGGGCGTGTGGGGACATGTCGGGAGTGATCTTTGCAGAAGGCCCCGGGGCGCGTCTCGGGAAGCGCGAGCATGCAGGGATCGGACGAACCAGGTGAGGTCGTTGGTCACGCCCGCCGCACTTTCGGGTTGGCTGCCGTGCTTGCGGGTTAGGGCCTGCCGTACCTGCGGGTTGGCTGCTGGGCCTGTGGGGTGGCTGCCGTACGGGCGCCTGCCGTACCGGCGGGTTCAGGCGACGGCGGAGACCGCGCGGGCCACGACGGCGGCGAGGCTGCCGCCGTGGGCGCCGTGCCAGTAGACGTGGCCACAGCCGAGGCAGCGGGCGAACTCGTCGTAGCCGCGCCGGGTGCCGGGCTCAAGCGTGTCCTCCACCTCGGCCTTGCCGACCGGTGCGAGCGGCCCGTTGCAGGCCGTGCACCTGGTCCAGGGGGCCAGCGACGGCCGGAACCGGTCGAGCACGTCGAGCAACTGGTCGTCCGGTCTGGCCCCGCGCACGTACGCGCCGCGCCGCAGCGACCGCCGCCGCAGGATGCCGCGGTCCTGCGTGAGCAGCACCCGGCCTTCGGCGTTGGCCTGCTCGATGAGCGCGTCGTCGTCCATGTCGTTGCGGTACGCCGTGTCCAGCCCGACCAGGCGCAGCCGCCGCGCCAGCGTCCCCAGGTGGACGTCGAGCACGAACCGGCCGCCCGGCGCGGCCTGCGGCCTGGGCACGGGCGGCACCCGCACCACCTCGCCCGGGCCCGGCCGGTACGACGGGTCCACCGGCCGGCACCCGGCGGCGGGCTCGCCGATCTCGGTGAGCGGAACGCCCGCCGACTCGATCAGGTGGCCGAGCGAGGACGTCCCGTCATACGGCAGGAGCACCTCGGGCCGCCGGTCGCGCGGCGCGAGGAAGATCCACAGCTCGGGCGAGAAGCGCAGGGACACCTCCATGCCCCCAGCATGCCCCCACGTCGGGGCCCGGCCCTGTTCGAGCCCCTCGCGGCGTTCGCCGAGATGGGACGCGCTCCCCGGGCGGGCGTCGGTGAGATCATGGACCCGGCGAGCCGGGCGGCTCGGAACACACGCCCGGCCTGCGGCTCTCGCCGCGCGCAGGCGGGGCGTCAGGGGCGGAACCAGTGCTGAGGCCGGGGGTCGGTGTTCTGCCAGATGTGCTTGATCTCGCGGTATTCGTTCAGGCCGGTCGGGCCGAGCTCCCGCCCGATGCCGGACTGCTTGAACCCGCCCCACTCCGCCTGCGGCACGTACGGGTGGTAGTCGTTGATCCACACGGTGCCGTGCCGCAGCCGGGCGGCCACCCGCTGCGCCTTGCCCGCGTCGGTCGTCCACACCGCCCCGGCGAGGCCGTAGTCGGTGTCGTTGCCCAGCGCGACGGCCTCGTCCTCGCCGGAGAACCGCTCCACCGTGAGCACCGGGCCGAACGACTCCTCGCGGACCACCCGCATGCCGCGGTGGCAGTCGTCCAGCACGGTCGGCCGGTAGAAGTAGCCCTTCCCGTCCACCCGCCGGCCGCCGCAGCGCAGTGTCGCGCCCTCGGCGAGGCCCGCCTCGACGTACGCCTCGACCTTGGCCAGGTGCGCGGCGGAGATGAGCGGGCCGGTCTCGGCCTCGGGGTCGAACGGGCCGCCCAGCTTGATGCGCTCGGCCCGCCGCACGACCTCGTCCACGAACGCGTCGTGCAGCGAGTCCTCCACGAGCAGGCGGGCGCCGGCCGAGCAGACCTGGCCCGAGTGCAGGAAGACGGCCGTCAGCGCGAAGTCGACCGCGGTGTCGAAGTCGGCGTCGGCGAAGACGATGTTCGGGTTCTTGCCGCCCAGCTCCAGGGCGACGCGCTTGACGGTCCCCGCGGCGGCGGACATGATCCACCGGCCCGTCGCCAGCCCGCCGGTGAACGACACCAGGTCGACGTCGGGGTGCTCGGCCAGCGGCGCCCCGGCCTCCGCGCCCGCGCCCAGCACGAGGTTGCCCACGCCGGGCGGCAGCCCCGCCTCCTCGAGCAGCCGCATCAGCATGATCGCCGTGGACGGCGTCAGCTCGCTCGGCTTGAGCACGAAGGTGTTCCCGGCCACCAGCGCGGGCGCCACCTTCCAGGAGGTCTGCAGCAGCGGGTAGTTCCACGGCGTGATCAGGCCGCAGACCCCGACCGGCTCG
The DNA here is from genome assembly GCF_014647835.1 of Microbispora rosea subsp. aerata. Lineage (GTDB taxonomy): Bacteria > Actinomycetota > Actinomycetes > Streptosporangiales > Streptosporangiaceae > Microbispora > Microbispora aerata. The sequence continues at coordinate 208,209 of NZ_BMPY01000001.1, read as the reverse complement.
TAGACCACCCGGCTGATCGCGTCGGCGCGGCCGGTGTCGACCACCCGCCCGGCGTCGGTCCCGGCGATGCCGCCGAAGTAGCGGAAGCAGGCGATCACGTCGTCGACGTCGTACTCGCTCTCCACCAGGCGCTTGCCGGTGTCCAGCGACTCCGCCCGGGCGATCTCGGCCTTGTCCCGCTGCAGCAGGTCGGCCACCCGCAGCAGCAGCGCCCCGCGCTCGCGCTCCGGGGTGCGCGGCCAGGGGCCCTCGTCGAACGCCCGGCGCGCCGCCGCGATGGCGGCCTCCGTGTCGGCGCGCGTCGCCTCCGCGACGGTCGCCACGTGCTCCTCGTCGGCCGGGCAGTGGATCTCCCGCCTGCCGCCCTCGGCGGCGTCGCGCCACTGCCCGCCGATGTACAGGTCTTTCACGTCAGGCGTCCTTCCGGTGCCGGTAGAACTCCACGTGCTCCGGCGGCAGGGGAGTGTTGCCGAGGATCAGGTCGGCCGCCTTCTCGGCGACCATCATCACCGGGGCGTAGATGTTGCCGTTGGTGACGTACGGCATGACCGAGGCGTCCACGACCCGCAGGCCCTCCAGGCCGTGCACACGCATGGTCCGCGGGTCGACCACGGACATCTCGTCCACGCCCATCTTGGCGGTGCAGGAGGGGTGGAGGGCGGTCTCGCCGTCCTTGGCCACCCAGTCGAGGATCTGCTCGTCGGTCTCGACGTGCCGCCCGGGGGACAGCTCTCCGGCGTTGAACGGGTCGAGCGCGGGCTGGTTGAGGATGTGGCGGGCCACCCGTACGGCCTCGACCCACTCGCGGCGGTCCTGGTCGGTGGACAGGTAGTTGAAGCGCAGCGCGGGCTTCACCCGGGGGTCGGCGCTCTTGATCATCACCGAGCCGCGGGCGTCGGAGTACATCGGCCCGATGTGCACCTGGTAGCCGTGCCCGCCGGCCGGGGCCGAGCCGTCGTACCGCACGGCGACGGGCAGGAAGTGGAACATCAGGTTGGGGTAGTCGACGTCCTCGTTGCCGCGGACGAAGCCGCCCGCCTCGAAGTGGTTGGTCGCGCCGGGGCCCTTGCGCAGGAACAGCCACTGGGCGCCGACCCACGGCCGGTTGCGCCACTTCATCGCGGGCTGCATCGACACCGGTTGCTTGCAGGCGTACTGAATGTAGACCTCCAGGTGGTCCTGGAGGTTCTGGCCGACGCCCGGCAGGTCGTGGACCACGTCGACGCCGAGCGACTTCAGGTGGTCGGCGTCGCCCACGCCGGAAAGCTGCAGGAGCTGCGGGGAGTTGATCGCGCCGCCGCAGAGGATGACCTCCCCGGCCCGCACCCGCTTGCCGTCGAACTCGACGCCGACCGCGCGCTTGCCCTCGAAGAGGATCTTCGTGACGAACGCCCGGGTCTTCACGGTGAGGTTCGGCCGCTTCATCACCGGGTGCAGGTAGGCCCGGGCGGCCGACAGGCGGCGTCCGCGCCGCACGTTGCGGTCGAACGGCGCGAAGCCCTCCTGGCGGTAGCCGTTCACGTCGTCGGTCAGCGGGTATCCCGCCTGCTGGACGGCTTCGAAGAAGGCCTTGAACAGGGGGTTCTTGGCCGGGCCGCGCTCCAGCACCAGCGGCCCGTCGTGCCCGCGCATCGGGTCGGAGGCGTCGGCCGCCAGGCAGTTCTCCATCCGCTTGAAGTACGGCAGGCAGTGCGCGAAGTCCCAGGTCTCCATGCCCGGGTCGGAGGCCCAGCGCTCGTAGTCCATGGGGTTGCCGCGCTGGAAGATCATGCCGTTGATGCTGCTCGACCCGCCGAGGACCTTCCCCCGCGCGTGGTAGATGCGCCTGCCGTGCATGTACGGCTCGGGCTCGGACTCGTACTTCCAGTCGTAGAAGCGGCTGCCGATGGGAAACATCAGCGCGGCCGGCATGTGGATGAACACGTCCCACAGGTAGTCGGGACGGCCCGCCTCCAGCACGAGGACGCGGTTGGAGGGGTCGGCCGACAGCCGGTTCGCGAGAGCGCTCCCCGCCGATCCACCGCCGACGATGACAAAGTCATACATGTCCGCCTCCCGGGCAGGATGATATTGATATGCGCAATAGAGTGCAGCATTCGCAACGTCACGGGTCGGACCCCGGGTCCGCGCCGGCCGACGAGACCGCCGCTCGGTCCGAGGGGAGCGGCGGTGTCCAGTCGGTGGACCGGGCGGTCACGATCCTTGAGATCCTCTCCCAGCGCGGCGAGGCCGGTGTGAGCGAGGTCGCCGCGGAAATCGGCGTCCACAAGTCCACCGCGTTCCGGCTGCTCGGCGCCCTGGAGGCACGCGGCCTGGCGGAGCAGGCGGAGGAACGCGGCAAATACCGCCTCGGTTTCGGCATCGTCCGGCTCGCCGCCGGAGTGGCGGCGCGGCTCGACCTCGTCCAGCAGAGCCGCCCGGTGTGCCGGCGTCTCGCCGAGGAGATCGGCGAGACCGTCAACATCGCCGTCGCGCGGTCCAACTACGCGATCAACCTCGACCAGGTGCGCGGCCCCGCCGCCGTCACCGCGTACAACTGGGTCGGCCAGCCCACCCCTCTGCACGCCACGTCGAGCGGCAAGGTCCTGCTCGCTCACCTGGACGAGCGGAACCGGGAGCGCCTCATCGCCGCCGGGCTGGAGCGCTTCACGCCCGCGACCGTGACCGACGCCGCCGAGCTGCGCAGGCAGCTCGACGAGGCGGCGCGGCGGGGCTACGCGGTCACCGTGGAGGAGTACGAGATCGGGCTGAACGCCATCGCCGCGCCCATCCGCTCCCACGAGGGCGAGGTGGTGGCGGCCGTCAGCGCCTCCGGCCCGGCCTACCGGTTCAGCGAGGAACGCATGCATGAGCTCGCGCCCGTGCTCGTCGCGGGCGCCGACGACATCAGCCATCGTCTCGGCCATGCCGGGTGACCGGGGTCACCGCCCGGCGGGTGAGCGCGCTCCGGCACCGGCGCGACGCGGCGGCGCTCGTCGCGCACCGGCGAGATGTCGTGGCGTTCATCGCGTACGGACGGGACACGGCGGCGTTCATCGCGCACCGGCGGGACATGATGGCGCTCATCGCGCACCGACGGGCTCGTTCACGCGGCGTCGCCACCGGGTGAACGAACGCGGCTGATCGACGCCGAGCACCGCGACCGTGCGGCCCTCCCGCCGGTAGACGGCCAGGAAACTGCGGGACGCGAGGTCGCCCTCCTCGACGCTCACCTCGTCTCCGGGCATCGTGTGCCCGGCGAACTGGATGCGCATGCCGTACTGGTCGGACCACAGGTACGGCGGCGCGAGGGGCTCGGGCACGGCGGCGCCGCCGGACAGCAGCGTCCGCGCGGCGGTCGCGGGACGCCGCGCCGCGCCGGTCCAGTGCTCCACGCGCAGGTGGACGCCGAGGGCGGGGTCGAACCAGGCGGCGCAGTCGCCGACCGCCACGACTCCCGGCACGCTCGTCGCCCCGCCGGAGTCGCACAGGACGCCGTCGCCGATCTTCACTTCGCTGCCGTCGAGCCAGTCCACGGCCGGCCGCGCGCCGATGCCGACGAGCACCACGTCGGCGTCCAGGCGGCGGCCGTCCTCGAGCAGCACGCCGTCGACGCGGCCGTCGCCCGTCAGGGTCCGTACGGCGGCGCCGCAGATCAGGCGCACGCCGTGGTCCTCGTGCAGCCCGGCGAGCGCGGCGCCCATCTCGGGCCCGAGCGCGCGGGCGAACGGCGCGGCCGCCGCCTCGACGATCGTGACCTCGATGCCGAGCGAACGGGCGACGCAGGCGACCTCGGCGCCGATGAAACCCGCCCCGATCACCACGAGCCGCCGCGCGCCGTCGAGGTCGGCCCGCAGGGCGGCCGCGTCCTCGATCGTGCGCAGCGTGTGGACCCCGGCGAGCCCGCCGCCGAGGGTGCGGGCGACCGCGCCGGTGGCGATCACCACGCCGTCGGCCTCGACGGCCGAGCCGTCGGCGAGCCTGACCCGCAGCGGCCCGCCCCGGCCCGGCCCGGTGGCGCCGACGCGGTCCAGCCCGGTGGCGGCGACGCCGAGGCGCCACTGCGCGTCCAAGTCCTCGCCGTCGCCCTCCAGGGCGAGGTCCGCCGTCGTCATCCGGCCGGTGAGGAACTCCTTGGACAGCGGGGGCCGGTCGTAGGGGCGGTGGGTCTCCGCCCCGACGATCGTCAGGCGACCGGTGAAGCCCTGGGCGCGCAGCGCACGGGCCGCCGACAGCCCGGCGAGCGACGCGCCGACGATAGCGACGGATTTCACGGCACCCTCACGACGTCTCAGGCAGACCCGGTGCGGACGCCGGGCGGGAGGTTCGGCGGCAGGTCCGACGGCACGACGTAGATGGTCTCGTCCCGCACCACCACCTGGTGGGTGCGCACCGGCAGCTTCGCGGGGGGAGCGTCCACCTCGCCCGTGCGCAGGTCGAAGCGCGACGCGTGCAGGGGGCACTCGACCTCGCACCCTTCAAGCCACCCGTCCGCCAAAGACGCGTCCTGGTGCGTACAGGTGTCGTCCACCGCGTACAGTTCACCGTCTTCCGTGTGGAAAACGGCGATAGGGGGATCTGTCTCGATTCGAAGAGCCTCGCCCCTGGGGAGGGCGGAGAGGGGGCACGCAGGAATCATGCGAAGGGTCCCAGTTTCGTAAGGTGGAACAGGAAGCGCTATACGCAACAGACTGGGCGGAGATCGCGCCAAAGTCAAGGGGCGACATATCGCCCGGCGGGTGATAAGCGCGACTCTGGTCTCCCGGCCGTCCGGGACGGGTGAGGACTCGTGGTCATCCGCGCGCTGCGGGCCATCGGCCACAGTGCGGCGGGCGTTTTATCCAGGTTGATCGCACCGGCCGCGGCCGGGCTCGGCCTCCTGGTCCGCGGCCACGCGGTCCCACACCGGCTGGATGCGTCGACGGCCGGTCGGCCTTCCGGTCTGCCGCCGGGCGCGGTCTTGTGATCCTCGGCCGGCGCGGCCTGGGTTCTGCGGCCGGGCTTTTGGTCTGCGGTCGGGCGGGCCCATGTCGCCAGCCACCATCGTGTAGTGGCTCACTCGGCCGGTGAAACGGCGTACGGCCCCGCCGCCGGTCGCCGGGGGCTTGGCGATCGGGCGGCGGGGCCGTACGCGGAAGTGGGGTGCGGATCGGCCGTGGTCCGGCCGTGGTGTGGGCCGGTGGGCGGTCAGGCGGCGGCGGTCGTGCGGCTGCGCGCCTGCAGGGTGGTGAGCAGGCCGATGACGACGGTGACGGCGCCGGTGATCCAGGCGGTCCACGCCGAGGCGGCGTCGCCGTCGAAGCCGAACGCCCAGGGGGAGACGAACAGCAGAGCGCCGAACGCCGCGGTCACCCAGGAGCCGGCGCCGCCCGCGCCCAGGATGGACCACAGGGCGGAGACGACGAGCAGGGCGCCGAGGACGAGCAGCGGCTGGGCGGCCGCCTGGGCGTCGGCCCAGAAGAACGGCGCGAGGACCGCGACGAGTCCGGCGACGAGGGCGACGACGTCGGACAACGATCTCGTGAGATCCATCCGTGCCTCCGTATGGGGGAGAAATGACCTGTTACCCGACGGTCTGCCTGATTGACCGCCCGGTCAACACTCCGCTACGTCAGGGTTCCCTAACCCTGCGTCACGCCGCCCTGTGAGGACTTCGTCATCTTCGGGCCCGCGTGTCCCCGCAGCGGTGGAGGCGGAGTTCGTGATCTCGCACCCGTAGGCAGTCCGGCATCGGGTGCGAGATCACGAAGTGGGTTTCCGCCGGTCAGGCCGCCGATCTCCTGGTGATCACCAGGGGGAGGCGCCCCGGCGGGCGGCCTTCGGTCACGGCTTGGAACCGACCTTGACGGTCTCCTTCTTGTAGTTCTTGCCGTTGCCGTCCGGCTTGTAGTTCTTCTCGATGTTGCCCGCGAGGTCCATGGCGAACCAGTGCACCTCGGTGGTCTTGCCGACCGTGATCGTCGCGGCGCCCTCACGCATGCCGGCGGAGGTCAGCTTGGGCGAGTTGAGCGTCGGCCGGCTGCCGTCGAGGGTGTAGTAGACGTTCGCCGGCTCGTTCACCGTGAAGGTGAACGTCGTCGCGTCGGCGGTCTTGCCGGTCACCACGAGCTTCGAGTCGGGCCGCTGCTTGTCCTTCTCGTACGCGCGGGCGACCTCGAGGATGCCGATCTGGCCGTTGGAGAACTCCATCGCCTCCTCGTGGCCCTCCTCGAACGGAGGCTGGAAGCCGACCGAGGTGTACCTGTTGGTCGCCGGGTCGTAGATGTCCGCGCCGACCTCGAAGTCCCAGCCGATGATGCCCTTGTTGTACCAGAACTCGTCGGCGCTGTTGCCGGCCGCCGAGTAGAGCACGTCGATCACCGGCCCGGTGCGTCCCGGCCAGATGGCCGTGCCGCGCCAGCCCTGCACGGCCGACAGGATGTGGTTGGAGGCGTTCCAGAAGTACTCCTCCGTGCCCAGGTCCGTCCGCGGCAGCGTCTCCCGCCCGGCGCTCTTGTACGCCCCCGGAGGCCACATGAAGTAGCCGCCGTACGAGTGGGTGTTCATCGCGAACTTGATGTTCGGGAACTTCTCCGTGAGCCACACCTCGTTGCGGGTCTCCGGCTCCGACAGCTCCGACGGCCCGGCGAAGGTCTCGCTGGTGCAGCTGGTCGAGCCGCCGGTGAACCCGTCGAAGACGCTGCCCACCGAGAAGTTGCGGTTGAGGTCGACGCCCCAGGAGTTGCGGCGCGCCGGGTCCGACCCGTCGGCAGCGCAGTAGTTGACCATGTTCTTGCGCTGCATGTTGTAGTCGTACATCGAGTAGTGCGCGCCGTCGGGGTTGATCGTCGGCACGATGAAGATGTCGAGGTCGTTCACCAGCTTCTTGGTGTCCCCGTCGTGCGCGTAGTTGCGCAGCAGCCGCTCGGCGGTCTCCAGGCAGGTGAGCGGGGTCACCCACTCGCGGGCGTGCTCCTGGCAGTAGAGGAACACCCCGGTCTTCGAGCCGTCGCGGGTCTTGCCGATGCGCAGCGCCTTCATCTGGAACGGCTGGCGCGAGACGCTCGCCGGCGCCTTCAGGTTGTCGGTGAGCTGGGTCGCGGGGGCCGCCGCCACGACACCGGCGCCCGTGCTGTTGCGGTAGAGGGCGGCGGTCAGCAGCGCCGAGGCCGCGGAGTCGCCGTTGAGCGCGGCGACCACCTGGGCGGCCGTGCTGGCGACCGCGCCGGAGGCGTCCGTGGCCAGGTTGACCACGACGGCCTTGCCGTTGACGGTGACCGACAGCGGGGCCGAGGCGGTCCCGGGGTTCACCAGTGCGACGCTGATGTCGTTGCCGCCCTCGCTGCCGTACGCCTTGGACGTCACGTAGAACGTGCTCGCCAGCGCGCTTCCCGAGCCCGTGCCGAACTGCGCCTGCGCCTGGCGGCGGTAGCCGTTCGTCTTGTACGGGAGGTCGATGATCTCGGAGATATTCGGGAACTCCTTGGCCAGCGCCACGATGCGGCCGGTGACCTCGGTGGGGTCCATGTAGTGGTCGACGAAGTCCTGGACGTAGTGCTTGCCCGGCGCCTTGCGCGGCGCGCCCAGCCACTTCGTCACCGGCACGGTGACCGAGCCGCCCCGGTTGCTGGTGATGGTGACCTTGGTGGGGGTCTGCGTGATCGGCAGCGGCGAGTTGAACCGGTGGTACATGTACTGCCCCGCGTCGGTGAAGCGGGACATCGTCGCCGTGCCGCCGGAGTCGGGGGCGGTGCCGGGGCCGCTGTCCCAGGTGGCGGTGAGCACGGTCTGGGCGTCGGTCGCGCTCGTCTTCACCTCCACCGCCAGGAACCGCTGGTCGTCCAGGCTGGTGAACCACTCGGCGCGCAGCGGGGTCAGCGTGTCGGTCTCGGCCGCGTCGGCCGCCGCGGCGGCGATGGCCAGGCGCCGCTCGGCCAGGTTCGCGGCGTAGTCGCTCTGGTCGGAGATGGCGTCGCGGACGTCGAAGCCCCGGTCGCGCAGGCTCTGCGTCTCGTCGGGGCTGAGCACGGCGTGCACCTCGATGCCGCCGTCGACGGGCTTGCTGTACTCGGCCAGGTCGACGCCCATGGCGAGCAGCCGGTCCACCCCCGACTGGTCGGCGACGACGATCCGCATCAGCGCGACGCCGTTCTGCGCCGTGGTGGACGCCCGGTCGGGCGCGACCGGTTCGGGGGAGGGTTCGGCGAACACCGGGAGGGCGTTCAGGGTGATCGCCAGGGGGAGTGCGAGCACGGCGGCATAGCGACGCGCCCTCCGGGGGGAGCTCCTCATTGAGTTTTCCTCCATCTGGCGTGCCTTCCGGGGGAGGGGTCTGCCCGGAGTGATCACGCGAAGTCGAGGGAAGTCTTCGTCACCCCGAAAAGTGCGTCAAGGCGCATGAACCCCCCGAATTCGGGATTTTTCCGTAACGAGATGATCTAGTGCCCAATTGGGTATTTAGCTCCTCTTGCTATTTGGGGCGGCATGGGTAACGGTCCCGGAACACCTCCGTACGGTCATCACATGAGCGCGAGACGTACGGCCTCGTCGACGGGCACCCCTCCGCCGATGAGCTCGAGGACGCGGTGTCGCGTCCGCGGCGCGTCGAGCAGCGCGGCGATCACGGCGGCGACGTCGTCCCGTGACACCTCGCCGGGAGGCAGCGGCGGGTCGGCCAGCGTCACCAGGCCGCTTCCGGGCTCGTCGGTGAGCCGCCCCGGCCGCAGGATCGTCCAGTCGAGCGGGCGGGCGCGCAGATCCTCCTCCGCCGCCGTCTTCGCCGCGATGTAGGCCGCCCAGACCTCGCCGCGTCCCGGGTCGGGCGGCGCGCCCGCGCCCATGGCGGAGATCTGGATGAAGCGGGACACCCCGGCTCGCTGCGCCGCCTCCGCGAGCAGCACCGACCCGCCCTGATCCATGCTGAACTTGCGCGCCGCGCCGCTGCCGGGTCCCGCCCCGGCGGCGAAGACCACCGCGCCCGCGCCGAGCAGCGCCTCGGTCACCTCCTCGGGTGTGGCCCGCTCCAGGTCGCACACCACCGCCTCGGCGCCGGCCGCCTCCACGTCCGCGATCTGGTCCGGGTTGCGGATCAGGCCCACCGGCATGTCGCCCCGCCCGCTGAGCAGGCGGGCCAGCCGAAGGGCGATCTTCCCGTGCCCGCCCGCGATCACCACGCGCATGCGATCACCTCCCCGGCGATCCTGCCATGATCCGCCCCGGTGACCGGGGTATGCCGCGCCGTGGTCGCTTTCCTGTCATGGCTGGTCAGTGGTTACTTCTTGTGATAGTCATCTCACTACATGTAATCAGCAAAGTATCTGCGGAGATGCCATGCTCATAGGCGTACTGGCGGTCGCGGCGGCCGTCGGACTGGTGGCCGTGGCGGCCCTGCTGTTCCGGTGGCTGGGCCGGGGCGCCGACGACCGCGATCCCGGCGGCGCGTCCGCCGGGCACGCCGGGTCGATGATCTCCTCGCTGTTCCTGCTCGTGTTCGCCATCGCGATCGTCGTCCCGTGGACCACGGCCGACTCGGCGCGGCAGAACACCTACGCGGAGACGCAGGCCCTGGTGGAGGCGTACTGGGCCGCCGCGTCGCTGCCCGCCCCCGACGCCGCCCAGGTGCGGGAAGGACTGCGGGAGTACGCGCGCTACGTCGTCGAGGACGAGTGGCCGCAGATGGCGGCCGGACACCTCGGGGCCGAGGGGGCGGCGCGCCTGGAGGCGCTGCGCGCCCGTGTGACCGAACTGCCGCTCACGACCGACGAGGCGCGCGACGCAAGAGACACCGTGCTGGAGCGGATGGCGGACCTGTTCGCCGCCCGTCGGCAGCGCGCCGCCGACGCGGGCACCGAGCCGCCGCCCGGCGTCATGCTGCTGACGGTCGTCACGGGGGTCCTCGTCATCGTCTTCCCGTTCCTGGCCGGGGCCAGGCCCCGGGGGCTCACGCTCGTGCCGGTATCGGTGATGGCGGTCCTGCTCGGCGTCGGCGTCTATCTCGCCTGGAGCATCTCCCACCCGTTCAGCGGCGGCCTGGCGGTCGAACCCGACGCGTTCGTGAGCGCCCTGCACGAGTTCCAGCGGATCCCCGAGGGCCGCTGACATGGGCAGGACGGCGGGCCGGCGCGCGGCCGTCGCGGTCGCGGCCGTCTCCGCGTGTGCCGCGCTCACCTGCGCCACACTGAGCGCCGCGGCTCCCGCCCCGGCGCGGGCCGAACGGCAGGACGCCCGCACAGTCGGCGGCGCGGCGGGGAGTACGGCAAGCCGGGCGCTGGCATCAAAACATCAGGACGCCAGTGCGGCGGGAAGCACGGTGAGTCGGGCAGCGGCGTCGCAACAGCAGGACATCCGTATGGCTGGGAGCGTGGTCGGCAGCGCGGCGGGGAGTATGGCGAGCCGGGCGGCGACGTCGCAACGGCCGGACGCCGACACAGCCGACAGTGTGGCCGGGAGCACGGTGAGCCGGGCGGCGGCGTCACAACAGCAGGACGTCGGCGCGGCGGGGAGTATGGCGAGCCGGATGGCGGCGTCGCAGCAGCCGGACACTGTGGGGGCGGTGCGGGCGGCCGTGAACGCCGCTCTCCTGGCCGACGACCCGGACGACCCCGGCGACCGGGGCGGACCGGGCCTGGGGGTCGGCCTCTGCGTCGACGTGAACGTGATCGTCGGCCTGCACGCCGAGGTCGGCATCGGAGGGCCGGGCTGCCCGCGACACAGGCCCGCGCCGCCGCCCTCTCCGAAACCGCCGCCGTCGCCGGCTCCGGAGAGGCCCGCGCCGGCGCCCCGGCACTCGCCGCATCGGGTGGTGGCCGCGCCCCCGGCGCCGTCCCCCAGCCCTCGCCCGACGCCGCGGCCCGGCCCGTCGCCGTCGAGATCGCCGTCCGCCCGCGTCCCCGCCATGCGCGCGATCCCGCCCGTACGGCACCGCAACCCACTGGGGACGCTCACGGTCGTCGTGGTCTTGTCGGTGGCGATCGCCGCCGCCGGTGGCGTGGCTTTCCGCAGATAGCGGCTTTCCGTAGATAGGAGAAAACGGGCGGCGGCGTCGGGCGAGGCGTTAAATTGGACTTACGATCCGATCTTGGAAATACCGCCGTCGGCGGTGAAGGACGTGAGCCCAATGACGGTCGAGCAGGCGCCTCGCGGAGTCGATCCGACCATTCCCAACGCCGCCCGTATGTACGACTACTTCCTGGGCGGCAAGGACAACTTCCAAGCCGACCGTGACCTGGCGAACCTGGTGCTGAGCGTGCTGCCCGAGACCAAGGAGGGCACCAGGCAGAACCGCCGGTTGATCGGCCGGATTGTGCGCTACCTCGTGGACCAGGGGATCAGGCAGTTCCTCGACCTCGGGTCCGGACTCCCGGCGCAGAACAACGTGCACGAAGTGGCCCACCGGTACGCGCCCGACGCGCGCGTGGTCTACGTGGACAACGATCCCGTGGTCTGCGCGCACGGCCGGGCGCTGCTGGCCGCCCCCGAACGGGTGGCGATGATCCAGGCCGACGCGCGTAGACCCGAGGAGGTCCTGGGCGATCCGCAGGTGCGCGAGCTGATCGACTTCGAACAGCCGGTCGCGGTGCTGATGATGTTCTTCGTGCACCTGGTGCCGGACGAAGACGACCCGCAGGGGTTCATCGCCGCCTACCGGGACGCCCTCGCGCCGGGCAGTTACCTCGCGCTCTCGCACGTCTGCGGCGACGCCGCCCCGGAGCGGATGGCGAAAATCACCGAGTTCTACCGCCAGGCCAACGTGCCGTTCGTCCCCCGGTCGCGTGCGGAGATCGCCCGCTTCTTCGGCGACTTCGAGCTGATCCCTCCCGGGCTGGCCAGCGGCACCGGCCCGGAGAACGTGTGGCCGTTCGGCGACGAGGAGACCTCGATGTTCGCCGACGAGGAGATGGCCCGCATGGGCTGTGCGGGAGTGGGCCGCAAGCGCTGACGCGTGCGGCGGGGCCGGCGCCGGTGGGCGGCGCCGGCCCCGCGCGCGTTCAGGACCGGTTCGCCCGGGCCACGACCTCCTCGCTCGTCAGGGGGCTGCTCGGGTGGTGGGTCAGGCACAGCGGCGTACGGACCTTCGTGAACGACCCGCCCTCGATCGCCGCGTAGAACTGGCCCGACTTCAGCCGTGCCACGTCCGGGACGTCGCCGCCCTTGGCCCTGGCCAGCTCCCGCGCCGCGCTGATCTGCGCCGGTGCGTTGAGCAGGCCGAAGAACTGCGTGGCCGCGTTGCCCGTGATCCGGTTGTGCAGGCCCTTCGGCGCCTGGGTGGCGAACACCAGCCCGAGGCCGTACTTGCGGGCCTGGGCGGCGAGGGCGAGCGTGCTCTGGGTGCAGACGGTCGAGGACCCCGACGGTGCGAACGTCTGCGCCTCGTCCATCACGAACAGCCCGCCGAGCGGCCGGTCCACGGCGGGATGCCGCTTGATCCAGGAGAACAGCGCCATCTGCAACTGGTTGACGAAGCCCTGCCGCTGCGCGTCGGAGGTCAGTCCGGTGAGGCTGATCACCGAGACGCGGGCGCGCTTCCCCTCCGGTGGAGTCAGCAGGACACCGGGATCGACGGGCGTGCCGGTCCCCGCGAACAGAGGGTCGCTGATCGTCTCCGCCCTCAGGTGCTGGGCCATCTCGGTCGCGAGCTTGGCCGCGCTTTCGAGAGTGCTCACGCCGTCCGGCAGGTCGTCGAGCAGCGCGATCAGACCCCTCAGCCCCGTTCCGCCGCGCCGCCCGTAATAGGCGACCGCCTCGCGGAGCACCGCCTGGCCGAGGTGGGCCCTGGCCGCCCTCGACTCCAGCTTCGCCCGGGGCACCAGCGCGGCGACCGCGGCGTCCACCGCCTCGCCAAACTCGTCCGGGTCGTCGGCGACGCTCGCGAAGTCGGGCAGCGGCTGGAAGCTCAGCGGGCGTCCCGCCTCCTTGCGCGGCGTCCAGATCACCACGTCGGTGTTCGCCAGGTAGTCGTCGGCCTTGGCCGCGTCGCCCTCGCTCCACTCCGCGGGCGGCTCCGGCCACCGGTCGCCGAGCCGCGCGAGGTCGTTGTTCGCGTCGAGGACGATCGCCGAGACCCCCTGAAGGGCGCACTCTTCGACGAGACGGCGGATCAGCACCGTCTTGCCCGAGCCCGACCCGGCGAAGATCGCCGTGTGTTTGCGCAGGGTTTCGAGCGGGATCCGTATCGGCCGGTCGTCCGAGGCCGCCGCCCCGATCGTCAGGTGCGGCACCGCCGGGGCTTCGTCTGACGGCAGCAGTCCGAGCGTGCGGACGACGGACGCCCCCGTCGTCGCCGCCGTCTCCCCGGCCACTGTCTCCGTGACCGTGGTCTTCGCGTCTGTCGTCTGCGTGTCTGTCGTCTTTGTGAGCGACACCTCCGCGAACGGCACCTCCAGGAGCGGCTTCTCTGTGGACGGCGCCTCGACGGGCGACGCCTCGGGGGCGGGCAGCGGCGGCCAGACCTGCAGATCGGGACCGGCGGATCCGATAGTCGAGTCGCTGGACCGCGTGACGCTCGTACCGGCCGGCTCCGGCGCGTGGTCGAGGGCCTGGGACCACACGTCGCCGGGCGTCCCGCCCAGCACGTCGCCGGAAGTCCGGGCCGGTGCGTCGATGGTGACCGGGGCCGACGTGTCGTCGGTGGACCGGGACGGCGTTTCGGTGGCAGGGGTGGGTGCGTCGGCGACAGCCGGGGCCAATGTGTCGCTGGCGAACTGGGAGGGTTCGTCGGTGACGGCCGGGGCCGGTGCGTCGACGGTGGCCGGGGCCGATGCGTCGGCGACGGCCGGAGTCAGAGCGTCGTCGGCGACCCAGTAGGGCGCGTCGGCGGTGGCCGAGTCCGGCCCGTCGGTGATGGCCGAGACCGATGTGTCGTCGGTGGGCCGGGGCGGCGTTTCGGTGGCTGGGGTGGGTGTATCGACGGTGGCCGAAGCCGGTGTCTCGCCGGCGAACCGGGAGGATGCGTCGGTGGTGGCCGGAGCTGGTGCCTCGCCGGTGAACCGGGAGGGCGCGTCGGCGGTGGCTGGGGCCGACGTGTCGCCCGAAGTCCGGGACGGCGCTTCGGCGGCCGAGACGGATGCGTCGGTGGTGGCCGGGGCCGTTGTGCCGGCGGAAACTGGGGCAGTGTCGTCGGGGGCCGGGGCGGGTGCGTCGGTCACCGGAGGCGGTGCGAGCCGTGGCACGGCGTCCCGCTGAAGCACCCGGCGGACGGGATTGGCGGTGCGCCGGGGGCGGTCCTGCGACCGGTTCGGCCGGGTGGACCTCACGGCGGTGGCATCGGACGCGCGGTGAACAGCCGCGTCGCTCAGTGCTTCCGCGAACAGCTTCACCTCGCTCGTCGGCTTACGCGAGACGAGCCACGCCTGGAGGTCCGGCGAGTTCTCGGTCAGCAAAGTGCGTAGCGCGGAGAAGATCCGCAGGTCGTCCTCCTCGACCTGGAGCACACGGCCGCCCGCCTGCTCGAAGGCGGCCAGGGCCTCCTGGGTGGCCGGTCCCTGCGCCCAGCTACGGTTCCTCAGCACGAACAGCTTGCGCGCGGGTATCCGCTCATCGAGCCCCGCCGCCGTGGACGCGGCCTTCAGCCGGTTGAGCGCGGCGGTGTGATGGGACGCCGAGATGGCCCGGAAACACCAGTGGGCCTCGTTCTCCGTCTCCTCGTCCAGCGTCCGCCGCAGGCGGGCATGCAGGGGCGGCTTCGTGCTCGGGGGCGGGTCCTGGGCGAACAGGCGCGCGTCATCGCCCTGCTCGGCGATCCAGGCGGACAGCCCGGCCGACAGCAGCCCCGGCATCACGACGTCCTCGGTGATCGGGTCCAGCGCGTCCGCCACGTCCGCCCGCTGCCGCAGCTCCGCGAACCGCTTGTCGAGATCGCGGAAGTCGGGCGGCGGAGTCGGCGTGGGCTTGGGCTTGGGTCTGGGCGTAGACGTGGGCGTGGGCTTGGGCGCGGGAGCGACCGCGACGGGAGCCGCGCCGGTCAGCCGTTCCAGCTCCGTGACCTGCCCGTTCGCCAGGCACGACCGGACGTGCTTGTCGATGCGGATGAGCAACTGGCGTGGGGTGTACTGATACGCCTCTTCGAACGCCTCCGGCTTCACCGGCCATGTCGGATATGGCGGGGTGAACCCGACCGCTCCGTACTGCGCGCTGAAGCGCTTCTCAATCAGCTCGATGCCCGTTCGCGCATCGGGGATGGTGTCCAGCGGCATGCTCTCCCGGAACCGGTCCTGCACGGTGTCGGTGGCCTTCGTACGGATGAGTTCCCAGGTCACCGGAAGGCACGAGAGCACGGTCAGCGTGCGGCGGGTCACTTCACGCAGGGCCATCAGGCCGCCCGAGATCTGCTCGAGCATCAGGGCTTCCTGCCAGGAGTCCTTGGCGTCTCCCTCCATCGCGGCGGACGACTGCGCGATCAGGACGTCGATCTGGTCCACCGCGATGACGGAAGGCCCGGTCAGCGCCACCAGGCGGGAAAGGTCCCTGACGATCTCCTGCGGAGACTTCGCGACCGTGGTGAAGCCCCAGCCGGCTCGCTCGCTCGGCTCTCCTTCCGCGGCACACGAAAGGTAGGCGTCTCCGACGTCCTGCACGGACGGGTCGTCGGCCGCGCACAGGACGAGCGCCCTCGCGACATCTTGGGCGTCGCGGCCGACGTGCCGGTCGTATCGGCGCAGGGCGCGCACGAAGTCGTCCAGGTCCTGCCGGGAGATCGGCTCCTCCCCGGTCAGCGACCGGCGCGCGTCCTCCGGGACCTCGGCCAGCAGGCACAGCCGCCACAAAAGCTCTTTGAGCTGGGTCCCCGACCCCGGTATCGGCCGCGAAAGGCTGTCCAGCATGGACAGCAGCACGCTCTCCCAGAAGCTCCTGGCGTCGAGCAGGCTCACCAGGAAGAAATAGCCGTCCTCCTCGTGCACCTTCTGCCGGACCCAGCCGAGCAGGTGCGTCTTGCCGGAGCCTCGCTGTCCCTCGACGACGATGCCGATGGGGCTCCCGTCGGCGCTCTCCTCGGCCTCGATGAACCCGCCCAGGACGGTCTGCGCGGTCTGCCGGTGCAGAGCGCTGACATGGAACGGCGACGGCCGCCACACGTCGTCGGGGACGTTGGCGTAGTTGAACCTCAATGCCGACAGAGCGTCCAGTTCCTTGCCGGACATCATGCTCCGATCCAGATGCGGTGCTTGGGCTGGTCTCCGATGACGACCGCGGCGTCCCGATCCGCCTGGGTGAGGGTCTTCTGGTTCTCCCAGGGCACGAGACGCACGTCGGGCAGGGCGATCATCCGGCGGAGGGCGGCGTCGACCTCGTCCCTGGGGACGTCGCCCAGCAGCGGACGCAGCCGGGTCAGGCTGACCCAGGTGTTCGGCTGGTCGGCGAGCTGCGCGTACGCCTTGCGGATCAACGTCTCGACGTCCTCGGACGCGGGCACTTCCTCGACCGGCGCCGTGACCGATGGCTGCGCGACCGGTGGCTGCGTAACCGTTGGCTGTGTAATCGGCGGCTGCGCGATCGGTTCTGCCGCCGCCTCTGCGATCGGCGCCGCGTTCGCCGCGGGGACGAGATCCTCCGCCCGGCCGAAGATCTCGGCGAGACTGCTCTCGCTGCGGGCGAGATGCCGCTGGAGGCCGCCGACGAGCGCCTTGACCGTCGCCGCGGCGAAACCGGTGCTCGGCGCGGTGATCCCGTCGCGGAAGAGCTCCGACGCGTGGCGCCAGCCCTTGTCGGTCAGCACATGACTGAAGGAGCGTCCCTTCCTGTGGCTGTCCACGAGTTTGCTCTCGTTGAGGGCGGTCCGCTCCTTGCCCGTGATGGTGACGCCGTACTTCTCCTTGAGCTCGGGATTGGAGATCTCCCGGTCCTCGGCCATCAGGATCAGTAGGGCGCAGGTCGCGGAGAAGGACAGGGGTTTATCAGTCATGGGGTGACCCTTCGAACGTTCCATTGCGGCACTGATGGAGGAAGCGTTCCAACTCGGCGAGCACGGTGCCGAGGCGTTTCAGCACCTGCTCGTTGGTGAAGCGGCGGACGGCGTAGCCGTCCCGGCGCAGGCGCTCGTCGCGCTGCCTGTCGGCGGCGCGGCGGAGCGGACTGAGATGCTCGGGGCCGTCGATCTCGACCACGCATCGTTCGGCACGCCAGAGCAGATCGACGCGGATCGGGTTGCTGAGCGGTCCGGAGGTGTGGAACTGGTTCCACTCGCGCCCCGCCGCCCAGGCACAGGCCGACAGCGCCGCCTCCAACCGTCGCTCGGCGGTGCTGCCCGGGTGGGGGAGCCCGGCGAGGGGCGGATAGGCGAGCACCGGCATCGGCCCTTGATCGAAACCACCGGACTCGGGGTCGCCGGAAGCGTGTCCCCTTTCTCCGCGCAGACGGTCGGGGGCGGGGTGTCCGGGCTCGGGATCGCCGAGGCTGTGTCCGCTAGGGGCCGACCCTCCTGATGCGGCGGACTCCGCTCGGGCGGTCTCGCGGACGAGGGCCGCCACCTCCTCGGGGATCGGGGCGGTCACGGTCTCGATCCGGTCGACGGAGCGCGGGGCGGGCCCGGTGAGCCAGACGCCGAACCCGCCGTGGTGGGCCAGCCATTCACCCGCCGCGACCAGCACCTCCTCCGCGTACGGGGGAAGCGCGGGCGGCATCCGCATGAGGATCGCGGCCTCGGCCCGCCGGTAGCCCGAGCGGAGCACCCGGGCCAGCCCCGCGGCGCGGATCTCGGGCGGGAACGTCCCCGCCCGGCCGGTCGTACCGCCTGCTGTGACATCGCCCGGGGCGGCCCGCTCGCGCAGGGCGCGTTCGGCGAGGTGGGCGAGGAAGGGGGCGAAGTGCCGGGTGGTCGAGCCCGTACGCAGGGCGCGGGCGCGGACGGCGAGCACCGAGGCCACGCCGGTGCCGGTGATGCCGTCCGCCTCGGGCAGCCAGGCGGGGAACATCGCGAGCGCGGCGGCCTCCAGCTCGCGCAGCACGTCGGCGACCGCGTCCGCCGGGGTTCTGGCCGGGCGTGGGACGTACGTGACCAGCGCGGGCGCGTCGCCGGGCAGGGCTTCGGCCGACAGCGCGATGGCGTCCGGGTCGCCGCTCAGGTGCACGACCCGGCCGGTGGGAAGCTCCTTCCACGAGCGCGCCACGCCGTCCCCGCCCCCGTCGCTGAAGATCCGACAATCTTGACCGGGCAGAGGGTATCGATCAGTGACAGGAGCGTCCACAGAATCGGGAATTTCGGTTTTGTGGACCTGTGACCTGCGGGCACGCCGGTCACCGCAGCGCACTCATCCATGACCCGAATGGAAAAGGGGGCGGCCCGGGCTGGGCCACCCCCGATCGTCACCGCGAGAAGGTCACTCGGAGAAGACGGGCACTCCGTCGCGGACGAGCTTCCAGTTCGTCTCGGCGAACGTGGCCGGGTCGATGGTGCCGGTCTCGGAGGCGTACTCGATCAGCGCCTGGCGGATCTCCACCTGGGCGTTGTAGACCACCGGGGCGGTCGAGACGTGCGGGAAGCCGCCGCCGCCCGACTGACGGTAGTTGTTGATCGCCACGACGAACCGCTGGTCGGCGGTGACGGGCGTGCCCTGGTACGCCAGGTTGACGATGCGCTGGCCGAACGGCTTGGAGATGTCGATGTCGTACGTCACGCCGGACAGCTGGTCGTAGTTGTAGTCGGGCGTGCCGCCGGCGTTGGTGAGCGTGGCGAGGTCGATCGGCGCGCCCGGGGCGACCTGGGCGAAATACTTGGCCGAATACTCCAGGTAGTCCTTGATCTGGGAGCCGGTCAGCTTGATGCCGAGCAGCGTGTTGTCGTAGACGTACAGCCCGGCCATGTCGCGGACGCTGACCGGCCCGGCGGGGAACACGGCGGTGCGGCTGAACGGCGCGGCGATCGACAGCACCGGCAGCGAGGCGTCGGCGGTGCCGGCGATGGCCTTGCCGACCAGGTCGGTCTGCACCTTCTGGATGTAGTCGAGGATCGGGGTGTCCTTGTACGGCGACTCGGCCGCCGACAGCTGCCGGGTGGACTGGGCGATGACCTTGTTGACGTAGGCGACGGTCTTGTCGTGCGGCTCCTTCATGAGCGCGACGATCTTCGGGTCCTCGGCCACCGTGCTGGTGTCGAGCGTGGTGGACGACTTGCCGGTCACCGTCCACTTCCCGCGCTGCTTGGTGAGCGTGAAGTCGACGACGCTGAGGCGCTGGCCCCACTTGCCGGGCTCGGTCAGCAGCACCTGCTGCCCGGTGACCTTGTTGGTGACGAAGCGCTGTGGCACCTCGTTGTGCGCGTGGCCGAACAGGACGGCGTCCACGCCCGGCACCTGCTCGGCGACCAGGGCGGCGGCGTTCTCCACCGGCAGCTCCGGGCCGTACGACGACTTGCCGTCGTCGCCCGAGTGGGCGGTGACCAGGACCACGTCGGCGCCCAGGTCGCGGATGACCGGCACCCACTTCTTCGCGGTCGCGACGAGGTCGAGGAACTTCAGCTTGCCGTCGACGTTGGCCTTGTCCCAGATCGCGACGCCGGGGTTGGTGAGGCCGAGCACGCCGACCTTGATCGGCTTTTCGCCCTTCACCTTCATGGTCTTGATGATGAACGGCTGGTAGGCGGGCAGGCCGGTCGTGGCGGAGACGGCGTTCGCGCCGAGGACCGGCGCCTTCATCTGCTTGACCCACGCGTCGAGCAGCGGCAGGCCGTAGTTGAACTCGTGGTTGCCGAGCGTCACGGCGTCGTACCCGATGGCGTTCATGGCCTTCGCCATGGGGTGGACCGCGCCGGTGGAGGTGATCGGCTCGATCTTGGCGTAGTAGTAGTCCAGCGGCGTGCCCTGCAGGGTGTCACCGGAGTCGAACAGCAGGGTGTGGTCGGCGCCGCGGTCGGCCCTGATCTTCGACACCAGGGTCGAGATCTTCGCCAGGCCGACGTCGTTGTGCGCGCTGTCGTCGTACTCCGCGTTCTTGTAGTAGTCCCAGTTGAGCGCGTTTCCGTGGATGTCGGAGCTGGCCATGACGGTGATCTTGACCGTGTGGCTCGGGGCCGCGGTGGCGGGCGTGCCGGGCAGGAGGAGACCGAGGGCCACGACGCCGGCGCCCGCGGTCAACCTGATCGCTGAACTCATGCTCGGTGACCATAGTGATGAGCCATTACCGAGTGGTCACGAAGTTCTTAACCGAACATGTCACGACAGGGTGACACGCTCGTCACTCGCGCCGTGCCGCGCTCCGGGTAGGACGGATGTGCGCACCGAGGACCACCCGATGGAATATGCCCGGTTCGAGGGCGAGAGCCCCGAGCGCGAGGACGCCTGAAGGCCGCCCGGACTAGGGCTTCTCGCCGTCGTGCGCGGCGGCGGTCGCCGACCGGGGCAGGCCGAGCTCGGCGGCGTAGTCCTCCAGCTTGGCCCGCAGCTGCCGGCGCCCCCGGTGCAGCCGCGACATGACCGTGCCGATGGGGACGTCCGTGATCTGCGCGATCTCCTTGTACGCGAAGCCCTCCACGTCGGCGAGGTAGACCGCCAGCCGGAAGTCATCGGGCATCTCCCGCAGCGCCTGCTTCACCCGGGAGTCGGGCAGCCCCTCCAGGGCCTCCACCTCGGCCGACTTGAGCCCGGAGGAGGTGTGCGAGGCCGCCTCCGCGAGCTGCCAGTCCTCCACGTCCTCGGTGGTGGCGCGCTGCGGCTGCCGCTGCTGCCTGCGGTAGGCGTTGATGTAGGTGTTGGTCAGGATGCGATACAGCCAGGCCCGCAGGTTCGTGCCCTCGCGGAACTGGTGGAAGTTGCTGAAGGCCCGCATGTAGACGTCCTGCACCAGGTCTTCGGCGTCGGCGGGGTTGCGGGCGAGCCGCAGCGCGCCGGCGTAGATCTGGTCGATGTACGGCAGCGCGTCCCGCTCGAACCGCAGCCGCCGCCGTTCGACCGCCGTGTCGTCGACGATCGTCATGCCCCCACCCCCTCGATGGCCCTCCTCCGGCTATCGCGACCGCTTTGTCTGGTTCGGCCGCACGGTCCGCCTACCCCCGGTCTCCTGTTCGACACGGCTCGCGCGTCTGTTTTCGGCTCCCGAGCCCGTGTCGTGACCTGGCCGAATGCCCGCGCCGTCAGGGGGTAGGCGGGGATGGACAGGCGTCAGCCGGAGGAGGAGGCCATGCCGAAGGACGACCCCCGACTGGAGATTCCGGAGCGGCTTCCGCCGCTGGCGCAGTCGGCCGACGCCGAGCCCGCCGGCGCGGAGCCGGGCGGCGGGTCCGGCGACTGGCACGCCCCCGGCGCCGACTCGCCCGACGACGTCGAGGAGCCGGTCGACGAGTGACCCCGATCCGGCCGGGCGCTCAGGCGGCGTCGCGGCGGCCGGGCGGCGGGGCCGTACCACCCGGAGCCGGGCCCGGCGAGGGGCCGCCCGGCCCCTCAGGGGTGCGCCCTCCGGGACCTCCCGTGGGCGGCGGGGCGAGGTCGGCGCCGCGCGGCGTCCGGTACGGCTCGCGCGCCCGCAGGTCCATCGTCTGGATGATCCGGCTGATGTCGGTGGGGGTCACCAGGCCGACGAGGCGGCCGTCGTCGTCGAGCACGACGGCCCTGCCGTCCGCGAAGCCGCTCATCCGCCGCAGCAGCTCGGTGAGCTGGTCGCCGGGGTGCGCGGTGGGCACCTCCGACGGCGGGCAGGCGATGCTTCGCAGCCTGGTGGCCGCCCGGTCGTCGGGCGGCACCCGCCGGATCCGGCCCAGCGTCACCAGCCCCACGAACCGGCGGTCGTCGTCCAGCAGCGGATAGGTGGACAGGTGGTGGCGCAGCACGAGCCGGTCGATCAGGGCGGCCACCGTCTCGTACGGGTGGGCGACGACCGGGTCGCGTGACATCACCTCACCCACCGTGATCCCGTGCAGGGTGGCGTCGATCTGCGTCTGCTGCTCCTCCGCGGTGGCCGCGTTCACCAGGAACAGGCCGATCAGGGCGAGCCAGAACCCCTGGAGGCTGAGGCCGGAGACGAGGTTGAGGAAGCCGAGCGCGATCAGGACGTAGCCGAAGACGCGCCCGGCCCTTGCGGCGGCCACGGCCGCGCGCAGGCGGTCGTGCCAGCGGGCCCAGAGGAAGGCGCGCAGCACCCGGCCGCCGTCCAGCGGCGCGGCCGGCACCAGGTTGAACACGGCCAGCAGCACGTTCACCACCGCCAGATAGGTGAACATGCCGCTGAGCAGCGGGGGCGCGCCGACGACGGAGGTCCCCCACGCCAGGAAGGTGAAGACGCCGCCGAGCACGACGCTGGTCAGCGGCCCCACTCCGGCGATCTTGAGGTCGGCGCCGGGGGAACGCGGCTCCCCGCGCAGTTCGGCCACCCCGCCGAGCAGCCAGAGCGTGATGCCCGTCACCTCCAGGCCGTGCCGCTTGGCGACGATCGCGTGGGCCAGCTCGTGCGCGAGCAGCGAGGCCAGGAAAAGCAGCGCGGACACCACCGCGACCAGCACGTACGCCGCCGTCGGCAGGCCGGGAAAGGCGATGGGGAAGCGCCCGAACGCAAGCCCGATCACCAGGATCACGACGATCACGAGGACGCTGATGTTGAGCCCGATCGGGACCCCGCCCACCCGGCCGAGACTCATCGATGATCGCATCCTGTGCACCCCCTCGGCCCTCCGCTGTGACTGCCCTACCCACAAAGGCGCAGGTCACGCGGTATTCGAGGGCGTGGAGCGCACGGCGCGCGGGTCGGGCGGGACGCCGGCGGGACCGCCGCGCGGAAACCCGCGCGACTGTGTGAGAACCGAAACCCCCTCGTGGTGCTATCGCGAGGCAATCCTGGGAAACGCCTGACCGGCCGCTGGCTAGGGTGTTTTGACCTTCTTACATACCGACCGTCGAAGGACTGTCGTCATGTCCGATCCATGGGCTGTGAAACGCCGCTTGGCCGAGGCGCTCAACGAACACGATCTGGAGGGCGTGATCGAGGTCTTCAGTCCGGACGCCGTCCTCGTCTCGCCCTTCGGGATTGCGGAGGGATACGAACAGATTGGATGGATGTACGAGCAAGTCTTCAAGAGCTTTCCCGACTTCCATGTGATGGTGTGGTACGAGGCCGTCAGATGCGACGCGCCCCTGATGACGGAGTGGACGGCCACGGGCACGCACCTCGGGCCTCTCCTGCTGCCGAGCGGAAACGTGCTGGAGGGGACCAGTCGCAGGGTCACCTTCCGGGGCACCTGCGCGTCCTTCGTCGAGGACGGCAAGATCAAAACTCACCGGGAGTATTTCGACCAGCTGGAGCTGTACAGCCAGCTCGGCCTGTGCCTCGCCGAAGTCCCGGCCTGAGCGCTCGCGGGCGCGATCCGCGCGGCGGCCGCGGACGCTCGCCAGGCACGTCCGCGGCCGCCGCCGGGGTTCACCTCAGGTAGATGTTCGGCCTGGGGGGCGTCGCCATGCCGTCCCCGAGGAAGAAGCCGGGGTGGGGCGGCTGGTTGTAGGCGGTGTTCTGCCAGGCGATCGCGAGCCGGTACGTCGGGTCGTGCATCAGCGTGTAGATCTGCCGGTTGGTCGCCGCGGTCGTGCTGTAGATCCGCAGAGCGGTGTCGCTGCTCGTGGGCCAGATGACCTCTTCACGCCAGTCGCCGAACAGGTCGGCCGACAGGGAGGGGGTGGCCTTGGTGCCGTTGTTGGAATGCACCCCGCTCGCCGTCAGCAGCCGGGTGTCGGAGCCGGTGCCGTACTTGTCGATGTGGGTGTCGTCGAGCAGCTCGCGGACCGGGTCGGCGTCCCACCAGGCGAGGAAGTTGGTCGAGGACGGCTTGCGGCCCAGGGGGGCGCCGCTGGGGCTGCGCAGGGAGCCGTCCCGGGACGACCAGGACTCGGCGCCGGGGCTGCCCGCCCAGACGTCGCCCGACACGCCCCGGCCGTTGTCGCCGCCGGAGGCGGTGGACCACAGCACCTGGCCGGTGCGGGCGTCGGCGAACCAGGAGCCCGGCTTGCTGGTGTCCTCGTCGACCTTGAACACCTCAAGCCCGGGGCGCGACGGGTCGAGGTCGCCGACGTGCATGGCGTCGCCGTGGCCGTTGCGGGTGTTCCACAGCGGCTGGCCGTTGTCGTTGATCGCCATCGCGCCGAAGATGATCTCGTCCCTGCCGTCGGCGTCCACGTCGGCGACGGCGAGGTTGTGGTTGCCCTGCCCGGTGTACTGGCTGCCCGCCGAGTTGGAGTCGAACGTCCACCGCTTGGTCAGCGAGCCGTTGCGGAAGTCCCACGCCGCGATCACCGTACGCGTGTAGTAGCCGCGCGACATGATCAGCGACGGGCGGGTGCCGTCGAGGTAGGCGGTGGCGGCGAGGAAGCGGTCCACCCGGTTGCCGTAGTTGTCGCCCCAGGAGGAGACCGTCCCGCGCGGCGGGTCGTAGTCCACCGTGGACATCGCCGCGCCGGTCTGGCCGTTGAACATCGTCAGATATTCGGGCCCGGACAGGACGTATCCCGACGAGTTGCGGTAGTCGGCGTTCGCGTTGCCGATGACCCTGCCGGTGCCGTCCCTGGTGCCGTCGGCGGTCTTCATCGCCACCTCGGCCCTGCCGTCGCCGTCGTAGTCGTACACCTGGAACTGCGTGTAGTGCGCGCCGGCGCGGATGTTGCGGCCGAGGTCGATGCGCCACATGCGGGTGCCGTTCAGCTTGTACGCGTCGACGAACACGTTGCCGGTGTAGCCGGACTGGGAGTTGTCCTTGGCGTTGGACGGGTCCCACTTCAGCACGATCTCGTACTGCCCGTCGCCGTCCAGGTCGCCCACGCTCGCGTCGTTGGCGCTGTAGGTGTAGGACACCCCGTCGGGCGTGGTGCCGCCGGACGGCCGCTGGATCGGCACATCCAGGTAGTCGCCGCCGGTGAAGCGCAGCGACGTCTCCGACGCGGCCTGCTCCGTGCCGTTCACCACCGCCCGCACGGTGTACGTGGCGTCGGCCGGGGCGCCGGAGTCGAAGTAGTTCGTGGAATTGGTGATCGGCGAGGAGTTCAGCTTCGTCGAACCCCGGTAGACGTTGAAGCCCGTTCCGATGCTCTCGGTGCCGAGCAGGCGCCAGGAGACCAGGTTGCCGTTGCCCGACCGCACGCTGATCAGCCCGCGGTTCAGGTTCTCCATCTGCCGGGCGCCCGCGGGGATGCCGGTGGGGCTGGGCGACGGGCTCGGCGACTGGGCCGGGCTCGCGCTGGGAGATGGACTCGGGCTGCTGGTGACCCCGCCGGTGCAGGTGGTGCCGTTGAGCGCGAAGCTCGCGGGCGCGGGGTTGGACGAGTCGTTCTGGGGATCGACGCGTTGTAACCGGCGTCCCTGGCGGTGACCTGCGCGCCGCTCTGGGTGACGGTGGCGTTCCACGCATGCGTGACGGTCTGGCCCGCGGTGTACGACCAGGTGAGCGTCCACCCGTTGATCGCGTCGCCGAGATTGGTGATCGTGACGGCGGCCCCGAAGCCGCCCTGCCACTGGTTGGTCACCTGGTAGTCCACCCGGCAGCCCACCGCCGCCGAGGCGGGCAGGGCGGGCAGTGCTCCGGCTCCCGCCAGTGCGGCGGCCGAGGCCACGGCGGCGAGCAGAGCGGATCTTCGTCGTGTGGTCATGAGAACTCCAGAGGGGGGTGCCGATGTGAGCGCCGGCAGAGCCGTGACGACGGTGCGGGAAACGCGCGGCGCCGGCCGTCTGATCGGTGATCGGGGTTCTCCGAAGCGGGACCTCCGGTGGGGTCGGGCCGGACCCGGCGCGTGACGCGACACTCCACACCGGGACAGGCGGGGCGGAGTGCGCTGGGATGCGCCATCACAACGCGAAACTGGCGGTGTGGTCAATCCACCCCAGTTCGTCAATGTGAACGCAATCATCCGACACGTACGGCCGAGTGGATCTCCGGCTGGTAGAAGCTGGGGCGGGCCGTCTTTCCACGCCCCACCTGCGCGGCGGCGCGACTCGTTGATCACTGAAACTTTCAGTCCCGCCCCGCCGCACCGTTCTGTGAACGATCACAGGTCTGATCTCTCATGGAGTGGGATCGGCGGGTGCTCACGCGCCACTCAAGCGGTCCCGCCCGAGCGTAAAGGGGCCGCCCAAGCGCCGGGGTGGATCTTTGCGTACAGGGACCGGATCTGCCCGCGCGCCGGGGCGGCTCTTGCGCGTGGAAGGCGCATGCCCGGGCGTCGTCGGGAGGGTGGAGACGGTGGGCTCCGAAATGGCTGCGGGGCCGTTGATCGTGAAGCGTGGCGGGCCGGCTCAAGTGGCGTCGTCGGCGGGCAGGTCCAGCCAGCGTTGCATGCGGACGATGAGTTCCTCGGCGTCTACCGGTTTGGTGACGTAGTCGCTCGCGCCCGCCGACAGCGTCTTCTCGCGGTCGCCGTGCATGGCCTTGGCGGTGACCGCGATGATTGGTAGCCGGGCGAAGCGCGGCATGGCCCGGATGGCGGCGGTGGCGGCGTAGCCGTCCATCTCGGGCATCATGATGTCCATCAGCACCAGGTCGACGTCGTCGTTGCGCATCAGCATGTCGAGGCCCTTGCGGCCGTTCTCGGCGTACAGCACCTGCATGCCGTGCAGCTCCAGGATCGTGGTGAGCGCGAAGACGTTGCGCACGTCGTCGTCCACGATCAGCACCTTGCGGCCGGCGAGCGCGCTGTGGATCTCTCCGGCCTCGGGGGTTTCCTCCTCCGCCGCGTTTTCCTCGCCCGTGGGCTGTACGAGCGGCACGACGTTGCCGGGCACCTCGGCCGACAGATGCAGCGTGATCCGTTCGCGAAGCTCGTCGAGGCTGGGCAGGCGCTCCAGGGGTTGGTTGCGGGAGCGCACCCGCAGCAGGTCTTCCTGCGCGCGGGACAGCTTGCGGGAGTGGTGGGCGAGCACCGGCAGCGCGCGCAGTGCGGGGTCGGCGTCGAGTCCCTTGAGGAAGTCGTCGGCGGCGTCGTGCGGCATGCCGAGATCCAGCACGACGCAGTGCGCGCTCTGCTGCCGCAGCATCGACAGCGCGGACCGGGCGTCGCTCGCGGTCACCACTTGGACCTGCCCGCAGGTGTCCCGCAGGTCGGCCGCGACGCTCTGGGCGAGCACGGACAGCAGCCCGCCCGGCCCGGCCTCGAGGACCAGCAGCCGGCGGCGCGGCCTGCCGCCGTCCCTGCTATCCCTGCCGTCCGATGGCAGCGGGGCCGCGGGCGCCGGAAGCGGGGCGACGACCAGCGGCGGCTCCTGATCACGCGGCTCGCTCCCGTTCCGCTCGGCGGCGGCGTCGTTGACGTGGGTCAGCGGGAGATAGAGCGTGAACGTGCTGCCCTCGCCGAGCGTGCTCGTCGCGCGGATCTCACCGCCGAGCAGGGTCGCGATCTCCCGGCTGATCGACAGGCCGAGGCCGGTGCCGCCGTACTTGCGGCTGGTCGTGCCGTCGGCCTGCTGGAAGGCGTCGAAGATCTGCGAGAGGTGCTCCGGAGCGATGCCGATGCCGGTGTCCACCACCTGGAAGGCCAGGGTCTCCTGCCCGGCGGCGCCGGGCAGGCGCACGTCCGGCGCCCGTTCGATGCGCAGCTCGACCGAGCCCGTCTCGGTGAACTTGACGGCGTTGGACAGCAGGTTGCGCAGCACCTGCCGCAGCCGCTGCTCGTCGGTCAGCAACCGGGCCGGCACGTCGGGGGCCACCGTCACCCCGAACCGCAGGCCCTTCTGGCTGGTCAGCGGGCGGAAGTGGGCCTCCACGTAGTCGAGGAGCTGACGCAGGCTGACCGGCTCCGGCGTGACGTCCATCTTGCCGGCCTCGATCTTGGACAGGTCGAGGATGTCGTTGATGAGCTGCAGCAGGTCGGTGCCGGACGAATGGATGACGTTGGCATACTCCACCTGCTTGGGGGTGAGGTTGCGAGTGGGGTTCTGGGCGAGGAGCTGCGCCAGGATGAGCAGCGAGTTGAGCGGGGTGCGCAGCTCGTGGCTCATGTTGGCGAGAAACTCGCTCTTGTACTTGGACGCGAGCGCGAGCTGCCGGGCCCGGTCTTCCAGCTCCTGGCGGGCATGCTCGATCTCGCTGTTCTTGGTCTCGATGTCGCGGTTCTGCCGGGCCAGCAGCTCCGCCTTCTCCTCCAGCTCGGCGTTCGAGCGCTGCAGCTCCTCCTGCCGCACCTGCAGCTCGGTGGCGAGCCGCTGCGACTCGGCCAGCAGCGCGTCGGTGCGGGCGTTGGCCACGATCGTGTTGACGTTGACGCCGATCGTCTCGCGGAGCTGCTCGAGAAAGGCCCGGTGGATCTCGGCGAAGCGCCCGAGGCTGGCCAGCTCGATCACGCCGAGCACCTGGTCTTCGGCCACGATGGGCAGCACGATGAGGCTGACCGGCGCGGCCCGGCCGAGGCTGGACGACACGGTGAGATAACCGGGCGGGATGTCCTCCACCAGGATCGTCCGCCTGGCCTGCGCGGCCTGGCCGATCAGCGACTCGCCGAATGCGTACCGGCGGGAGGTCTCGCGGTGGCCGTAGCAGCCGACGACCCGCAGCTCCGCGCCCGCCGGTGTCTCCTCGGCCAGCAGGAACGTGCCGTGCTGGGCGTTGACCAGCGGGGCCAGCTCGTTCATGACCAGCTCGGCGACCTCCGCCAGGTCACGCTGGCCCTGCATGAGCCCGGAGATGCGGGCGAGGTTGGTCTTGAGCCAGTCCTGCTCCTGGTTGGCCCTGGTCGACTCGCGCAGCGACTGCACCATCGAGTTCACGTTGTCTTTGAGGTCGGCCAGCTCGCCCTCGGCGTCGACGGTGATCGACCGGGTCAGGTCGCCGGAGGTGACCGCGCTGGTGACCTCCGCGATCGCCCGCACCTGGCGGGTGAGGTTGCCGGCCAGCTCGTTGACGTTCTCCGTCAGCCGCTTCCAGGTGCCCGACACGCCCTCGACCTCGGCCTGCCCGCCGAGACGGCCCTCGCTGCCGACTTCGCGGGCGACGCGGGTGACCTCGGCGGCGAACGACGAGAGCTGGTCGACCATCGTGTTGATCGTCGTCTTCAGCTCCAGGATCTCGCCGCGGGCGTCGACGTCGATCTTCTTGGTCAGGTCGCCCTGCGCGACGGCCGTGGTGACCTGGGCGATGGAGCGCACCTGGTTGGTCAGGTTGTCGGCCATCGAGTTGACGTTGTCGGTGAGGTCCTTCCACGTGCCCGCCACGTTGGGCACCCGGGCCTGGCCGCCGAGCTGGCCCTCGGTGCCGACCTCGCGGGCGACGCGGGTGACCTCGTCGGCGAACGCGCTCAGCGTGTCGACCATGGTGTTGATGGTCTGGGCGAGCGCGGCGACCTCGCCCTTGGCCTCCACGATGATCTTTTGGGACAGGTCGCCTTTTGCGACGGCGGTGGCGACCTGGGCGATGGAGCGCACCTGGCCGGTGAGGTTGGACGCCATCGAGTTGACGTTGTCGGTGAGGTCCTTCCAGGTGCCCGACACCCCGCGTACGGTCGCCTGGCCGCCGAGCCGCCCTTCGGTGCCGACCTCCCTGGACACCCGGGTGACCTCGTCGGCGAACGATGAGAGCTGGTCGACCATCGTGTTGATGGTCTCCTTCAGCTCCAGGATCTCGCCGCGGGCGTCGACGCGGATCTTCTGCGACAGGTCGCCTTTGGCGACGGCGGTGGCGACCTGGGCGATGGAGCGCACCTGATTGGTCAGGTTGCCGGCCATGAAGTTGACCGAGTCGGTGAGGTCGCGCCAGGTGCCCGACACGCCCTTCACGTCGGCCTGACCGCCGAGCTGGCCCTCGGTGCCGACTTCGCGGGCGACGCGGGTGACTTCGTCGGCGAAGGACGAGAGCTGGTCGACCATCGTGTTGACGGTGTTTTTGAGTTCGAGGATTTCGCCGCGGGCGTCGACGGTGATTTTCTGTGACAGGTCGCCTTTGGCGACGGCGGTGGTGACTTCGGCGATGGAGCGGACCTGGCTGGTGAGGTTGCCGGCCATGAAGTTGACCGAGTCGGTGAGGTCGCGCCAGGTCCCGGCGACACCGGGGACCTGCGCCTGGCCGCCGAGCTGGCCTTCGGTGCCGACTTCGCGGGCGACGCGGGTGACTTCGTCGGCGAAGGACGAGAGCTGGTCGACCATGGTGTTGACGGTGTTTTTGAGTTCGAGGATTTCGCCGCGGGCGTCGACGGTGATTTTCTGTGACAGGTCGCCTTTGGCGACGGCGGTGGTGACTTCGGCGATGGAGCGGACCTGGCTGGTGAGGTTGCCCGCCATCGCGTTCACCGAGTCGGTGAGGTCCTTCCAGGTGCCGGAGACCCCCGGCACCTCGGCCTGGCCGCCGAGCTGGCCCTCGGTGCCCACCTCCCGCGCGACGCGCGTCACCTCCGAGGTGAACAGGGAGAGCTGATCGACCATCCCGTTGAAGACCGTCGCGATCTCCCTCAGCAGTCCGTCGCCGTCCTCGGGGAGCCGGGTGCCGAAGTCCCCGTCCCGTACGGCGGTGAGGCCGGCCAGCAACTGCCGTAAGTCAAGCTCGGGGTCGCCGACGGTGGTGCGCGCGGACCTGGCGCGACTCGCTGATCCTGCCCTCTCGACCATGTCCACTCATCCCCGTCATCGCCGTAGGACCAGGAAAAACCAGCATATAAACCGCCGCGAAACGCATCGGCCCTCGTCACCGCGACCGCGGGCGGAGCGCGCACGCCGGCCTGCGACGCCACCCGGCGTCGGGAACGCCACGCCCCGGCGGCGATCCGCCAGTGTCGATCACGGCGCGCGGGTACATCCGCAGCGTGCACGTACTGCGCCTGTGCTCCGTCTTCGCCGCGCCCGTGACCGCCCTGTACGGCAGGGGCGTGCGGTTCGACCCCGTCGGCGGCATGCAGAACCACTGCGCGCGGCTGAGCGAGGCGCTCGACCGGCTCGGCGTGCGGCAGACGATCGTCACCACCCGCCCGCCCACCGCCCCGCGTACGGAGGACTTCGGCCGGCACGGGCGGGTGGTGCGGCTGGGGCTGCCGGTCACGACGGGCCGGCAGTTGTACGCGGCGACGGCCTGGCCGCTGCTGCCCCGGCTCGCCGAGGGGGCCGACCTGGTCCACGCCCACCTGGGGGAGGACCTGGCCGTCGTGCCGCTGGCCCTGCGGGCGGCCGGCCACGCCGGCGTGCCGTTCGTCCTCACCATTCACTGCAGTCCCGGTCACACGGTGCACGGCCGTACGCCGCGGGCGCTGCTGCTGCGGCGCCTCGGCGGGGCGCTCGAACGGCGGGGCGCGGCCCGCGCCGACGCGGTGATCGCGCTCACCCCGCGGATGCGGGACATCCTCACCGGCGGCGGCGTCCCGGCCGGCCGCGTCCACGTGATCCCCTCCGGGATAGCTCCGGTGTTCACCCGCCCGGCCCGCCCGGGGGTGCCGCTCGACGGCGTGCCCGCGCCGCGTGTGCTGTACGTGGGCCGCCTGCACGAGCACAAGGGCGTGGACGTCCTGCTGCGGGCGCTGGCGCTGCTCGGCGACCCGCCGGTGGATCTCCTGGTGGTGGGGGACGGGCCGCGCGCCGGGCGGCTGCGGGAGCTCGCGGAGCGGCTGGGCGTGGCCGCGCGGGTCCACCTGCGCGGCTTCGTCCCGCACGAGCAGATCCCCGGCGTGCTCGGCGGCGGCGACCCGCTCGTGCTGCCCTCCCGGTGTGAGGAGCTCGGCACGGTGCTGATCGAGGCCATGCACTCGGGCAACCCGATCGTCGCCACCCGGGTCGGCGGCATCCCCGACCTGGTCGAGGACGGCGTCACCGGGCTGCTCGTCCCGCCGGGGCGGCCCGGGCCGCTGGCGGCCGCCATCCGCCGCCTGCTGGACGACCCCGCACAGGCCGAGGAGATGGCCGCCAACGCCCGGCGCCGGGTCGCAGACCTGAGCTGGGACCGGCTCGTGCACCGGGTCCACGGGGTGTACGACGAGGTGCTGCGGACGCGCCCGGCCGCCCGGCCCTGACGCGGAGCCGGGTCACCCGGTGGAGTCACGGCCGGCGCGGGAGGGCGAACCCGGGAAAGGACCCGCACTGAAATCAGACGCGGGGCTTTCCGGTCTGGTAGAGCCACGACTGGAAGAAGGAGCCCAAGTTCTTCCCGCTGAGCTTCTCCGCCAGGGTGACGAAGTCGGCGGTGGTCGCCGTGCCGTGCCTGTTCTCCTGCGCCCAGGTCTTGAGCAGGGGGAAGAACACCCCGTCTCCGATCTTCATGCGCAGAGCGTGGACGGTCATCGCGCCGCGAATGTACACGGCGTTCTCGTCGAACATATGTGCCTGGCCGGGGTCACCGGTCTTCAGGTTCCAGAAGGCGCCGTCCTTGCGGTAATGCCGGTCGAAGATCTCCTGTGCGGACGGCCCGCCGTGCTGCTCCCGGTAGAGCCATTCGGCGTACGTCGCGAAGCCCTCGTTGAGCCAGATGTCGCGCCAGTTCCGCACGCCGACGCTGTCGCCGAACCACTGGTGCGCCAGCTCGTGCACGATCTCCAGGTTGTCGGTCGGGCCGCCGCTGTAGACGGGCCGGCCCTGCGTCTCCAGCGCGGTCACCGAGCCGTTGCCGTCCGCGATGCCGCCCACGGAGGAGAACGGGTAGGGGCCGAAGAGCCCCGTCTCCCACGCGACGGCCTTCGCGGTGAAGTCGTGCAGGTGCGCGGACTCGTCCGCCAGTGACGGGTCGTAGGCGGTCACGTTGGGCATGCCGTCGACGGTGCCCTGGCTGACCACGAAGTGGCCGATCGCGACCGTGGCGAGGTAGGGCGCCATCGGCTGGCGCATGTCCCACCGCGTCGTGCGGTAGCCGTCGCCGTCCACGCCGTCCGCCCCCGTACGCTCGCCGTTGGCGATCACGGTGAGATCCTCGGGCGCGGACACCCGGAAGGAGAAGGTGGCCTTGTCGGCCGGGGTGTCGTTCGACGGGAACCAGCTGCGCGCGCCGTCCGGCTGGGACGCCACGAAGGCGCCGTCGTCGGTTTTGAGCCACCCCTGGCGGCCGGTGGCGTCCGAGACCGCCTCCGGCGCGCCGGAGTAGGAGACCGTGACCGTGAAGGCGCCGCCCGCCTTCAGCCCCTTCGCCGGGGTGATCACGAGCTCCTGGCCGTCGCGGCGGTAGCCGGCCCGGGCGCCGTTCACCGTCACACTCTTGATCGCCGGCCCGGAGAAGTCGAGGTTGAAGCGAGACAGGTTCTGGACGGTGGTCGCGGTGATCGTCGCGGTGGCGTCCACCCGGTGGCCGTCGGGGTCGAACCGCAGGCGGAGGTCGTAGTGACCGACGTCGTAGCCGCCGTTGCCCTGCAGGGGATAGTACGGGTCGCCGACTCCGGCCGACCCGGGGACGAAGGTGATCGGCTCCGCGGCGGCCGGAGCGGCCGAGGAGGCGATCGCGACGAGACCGGCGG
The DNA here is from genome assembly GCF_014647835.1 of Microbispora rosea subsp. aerata. Taxonomy (GTDB): domain Bacteria; phylum Actinomycetota; class Actinomycetes; order Streptosporangiales; family Streptosporangiaceae; genus Microbispora; species Microbispora aerata. The sequence continues at coordinate 174,955 of NZ_BMPY01000001.1, read as the reverse complement.
CGAGGGCGGCCAATTTACGCACCATGTCCCCATGATGGGGAATTCTGGATAAAAGCGGTAATTCACCCATTTGTTCAGTCAAGTGCACTTAAGGCACATAAGTCGCAACTGTCACGTCATCACCGCGTCCACCAGGTCGAGGCCGAGATCCCGCGCCTGCCGCACCGGCAGACGGGCGTCGGTGAACCAGTCGTCGGTCGCCTCGGGATGCGGGCCGACCACCGCGACCCGGCCCGCGCCGTACGGGACGACGAGGGCGGCGACGGCGCCGTTGGGGTAGGTCGCGAGGACGGTGGCCTCGTTTTCCGGGTCGAGCAGGAAGCAGGGGCCGTCCTGGAAGAACAGGGTCCGGTCTCGCCCGCGCCAGCGCACGTCGACGAGCGTGTCGTCCTCGTCGTCCACGGTCGCGCCGGGCGTCGCGATGTACTGGTCGGTGTCGCCCGGCAGCAGGGCGAACCCCGGGGTGGCCCCGGCCAGGTAGCCGCCGAGGCAGAAGCCGAGGTAGCGGCCGCCTCCGGCGACGTAGTCGCGGAGCATGCCGCGGTGCCGCTTGAGATGCCGGTAGCCGCGGTCCAGGTCCCCGCCGCCCGGCTGGGCGTACACGGCCGCCCCGGCCAGCGCCTCCGCCGAGAGCGGGACGTCCTCGCGGGGGCCCGTGTAGCGGACGTCGAAGCCCCAGCGGCTGGCCTTCAGCAGCCCGGCGACCGCCTCCGAGCAGCCCGGGATCGAGGCCGGGCCCCGGTAGACGAGCGCGAGGGGCCGCCCGGAGCGCGGCGGAGGGGCTTTGCCGGGCCGGAAGACGCGGCGGATGGCCCTGCGGACGCCGGTTGATCCCATGTGTTCCTCGCACACCTCTCAGGCGGGGCCGGCCTGCGCCGGGATGCCCCGCCAGCTCGTGCCCGGCGTGAGCCGCTCGCCCTTCATCAGCAGCGACAGAGCGCCGAGCGACACGTCCTCGTCCACCACGGAGTCGTAGAGCACCACGGCGCGGGGGCCGATGCTCGCGCCGGACCGCACGGTGACGGCCGACATCTTCATGACCCGGTCTTCGAACAGGTGGGTCTGCAGCGACACCCCCGATCCGATCGCGACGTCGTCGCCCACCTCTACCAGGTCGAACTCGGTCAGGTAGGTGGTCGATATGCAGGTGCGCCTGCCCACGCGCGCGCCGAACCACCGCAGCACGGGCGCGAGGAACGGCGTGCCGGTCAGCATCGCGACCCCGGCCGGCACCGCGGCGGCCTCGTACAGCCCGGTGACGAACTCCGTGCGCCGGACGAAACGGCTCCACAACGGCTCCACCCTCGGCCGGTAGACGCCGATGAGGCAGCGCTTGGCGGCGACGCAGAAGCCGATCACCCCCAGTGATACGACGCCGGCCGCGAGCGGCGCCGCGGCCACCACCGCGGGCAGGGACAGGACGCGGGCGAGTGCGTGCACACCCAGCAGATAGGCGTAGAAAGCCGCGCCGAACAGCGTCGCGGGGATGGTGACGCGGAAGAACTCGACGGTCAGGCGGTGCAGCACCAGCCGGCGGGGCGGGCGGAAGGTCTCCTCCTCGGAGAACGAGCCGCTGTCTTGCCGTACGGGCAGGTGCATCGCGGGCGAGCCCAGCCAGGAGGTGCCGTCGGGCACGTCCTCGCGCGGCGGGACCGTGTTGACGCCCACCAGGGACCCCGGGCCCATCCGCGTCCCCGCCGGGATGACCGCGGCGTTGCCGACGAACGCGCGCCTGCCCACCTCGGTGGGCAGGAAGGCGACCCGCCCGCGGGCGAAGGCGGCGGAGCCGACGCTGGCCATGTCGGCGACGAAGCTCTCCTCGTGCAGCGTGAGGAGGTCGGGGTCGAGCTGCGCGGCGGTGGACACCTCGGCACGCCGCCCGACCCGCGCGCCGAGCAGCCGCAGCCACGGGGAGGTGTAGAGGGTGCCGTAGAGCGAGTTGGTCAGCCGCAGGCTCGACTCCAGGAGCTTGTCCACCGCCCATTTGCGCAGGCCGAGCCAGGAGCACGCCGGATGGACGCCGACCGGCGCTTTCGGCAGGATCAGGCGCTTGCCCGCGGCCACCGCCGCGCAGACGACGACCACGAACAGCGGGCCCGCCACCAGGACGGCGGGCAGGCCGGCCGGCAGGCCCCAGGCGGCCACGGCCCACCAGACGGTCAGGACGCTCGGGAAGATCGTGGCGATGAGCGCCCCTTCGAGGCAGACGAGCCCGGCCGCCGCCGCGGCCAGGTGGCGTGCCCTCCACCCGGCGGGCGCGGGGGCGCGCAGCATGGCCTCGACGTCCGGCCCGAGAGACTCCACGGGGCTGGGCGGCGACCCGGCCCACCTGGCCCCCTCCGGCACCGTCTCGCCCTGGATCAGCGCCGACTGGTCGCCGAGCCCGGCGTCGGCGGCGACCCGCGCGCCCGGCCCGAGCACCGCGCCGTTCCCGACGAACGCGCGCGGCCCGACCTCCACGGGCGCGATGAGCACGCGGCCGTCCGCCACCAGCCAGGCGTGCAGGGAGGCCCGATATCCGATCGACGCGCCCGCGCCGATCCGCAGCAACGCCGGGAGATCGACGTCGCTCGTCGCGATCGCCGTCCCCGGCCCGACCCGCGCGCCGAGCAACCGCAGGTACGCGCCCATCATGGGGGAGCCGCTCAGCAGCTGCAGCGGGGACAGCGACAGCAGCAGCCGAAGCGTCCACAGCCGCAGGTACGTGACACCCCACAGGGGATATCGGCCGGGCCGGATGCCGGCCGACAGCGGCCGGGCGAGCATCACCGGCAGCAGCCAGCGCACCCACACGTAGGCGATCATCGCGGCCAGCGCCAGCGAGGCGAGCAGCTCGGTGCCGCTTCCGGGCAGCAGCAGCCACCCCTCGTCTCCCCCGCGGCCATCCCCCGGCCGGGGGTTGGTCCAGCCGTACAGCGCGACGGAGACCGGCGACGTGGCCATGATCAGCAGCGCGTAGACGACGGCGATCTGCGCGGCCCCGGCGGCCGCGATCCGGCGGCGGCCGTGCCGCATGGGAGCCGGACGGGCGGGCGCGGCCCTGGGGGCGCTCGTACGGCCGGCCAGGTGCGCGGCGAGGCGGCGCACGGTCGGGTTGGCGTAGAGGTCGCGTACGGCGAGGTCCGCGCCGATCTCCTCGGCGCGCAGGAGCGACACCACGCGCGCCGCGAGCAGGGAGTGACCGCCGAGGTCGGTGAAGAAGTCCGCCTCGACCGACAGCGACTCGGGATCGACGCCGAACGCCCCGGCCCACAGCTCGCGCAGGCGCGTCTCCAGCTCGCCCTCGGCGGGCGTGACCGGCCCGGTCTCCAGCAGGCGGCGGCCGGTCGGCGGGGGCAGCCTGCCGCGGTCCACCTTGCCGCTCGGCATGGTCGGCAGCGCGGCCACGACGTCCAGGAACGACGGCACCATGTACGGCGGCAGCCGGCGGCGCAGGCGTTCGTGGAGCCGCCCGGCCAGGGTCTGGTCGTCGCCGCTCCCCGCCCCGGGCACGACGTACGCGGTCAGCTCGGCGCCGGATCCGTCCGCGCCGGGCACGGGCATGAGAGCGGCCACGGCCTCGGCGACGCCAAGGTCCTCAAGCAGCACGTTCTCGATCTCGCCCAGGTCCACCCGATGTCCCCGGATCTTCACCTCGGAGTCGGCCCGGCCCAGATATTCGATCTCCCCGCTCGGGGTGACGCGGCCGAGGTCCCCGGTGCGATACAGCCTGCCGCCGGGAGGCGCCAGCGGATGGTCGATGAAGCGGTCGGCGGTCAGCTCGGGGCGGCCGACGTAGCCCCGGGCGACGCCGGGACCCCCGATGCAGATCTCGCCGATCTCGCCGTCCGGCACCGGGTCGCGCTGCTCGTCGAGCAGCACCGTGATGTAGGTCGGCAACGGCCGTCCGATCGTCACCGGCCGGCCCGGCCGCAGCTCGGCGCAGGTCGCGGTGACGGTCGCCTCGGTCGGCCCGTACGTGTTGAGCATCCGCCGGCCCGGCCGGCTCCACCGCTCCACCAGCCGGGGCGGGCAGGGCTCGCCCCCGACGACGATGCCGCGCAGCGACGGCAGCTCGCGCGGGATCGTCGCGAGCAGGGTCGGCACGCAGTAGAGGAATGACACCTTCCGCTGGTCGAGGAAGTCCGCCAGCTCCCCGCCGAACTGCGGCGCGCCGGCCGGCCCCGCGACCAGGGCGGCGCCGGCCGACCACGTCGGCCAGATCTCCTCGATGGAGAAGTCGAAGGAGATCGACATGCCCTGGTAGACCCGGTCGTGCGGCCGCACGCCGTACAGCCCTGGGACCACGTCGAGGAAGTTGCAGATGCTCGACTGCGCCACCTCGACGCCCTTCGGCCGGCCGCTCGACCCGGAGGTGTACATGACGTACGCGACCGGGTCGTCGTCCGTCACGCCGTCGAGGAGGCGGGTGGCCGGTGCGGCGGCGACGAGGCCGGCGGAGGCGTCGAGGTCGAGCGCGCGGTGACCCAGCGCCGTGACGACCGGCGCGTGCTCCCGCCCGGTGAGCACGAGATCGACGCCGGCGTCGCCGAGGATGTAGCCGACCCGGTCCGGCGGCGACTGCGGGTCGATCGGCACGAACGCCGCGCCCGCCTTGCCCACCGCCAGCAGCGCCACGTACATGTTCACCGACCTCGGCAGCAGGATCGCGATGCGGGACCCGCATCCGAACCCCATGCCGCGCAGCAGGTGCGCGAGCCGGTTCGCCCGCGCGTCCAGCCCGGCGTACGTCAGCCTCAGCCGCCCGCACTCCAGCGCCGTCGCCGCCGGGGTCAGGTCGCACCGCGTCTCGAAGACGTGGTGCAGCCGCCTGCGTAAAACCCGGAGCGAACTCCGCGAGCCGTTCTCGGCCCGCGCCGTTCGCGATGCGTGAGTCGGCATGATCACCCTTTGGCCGATCGCATGTGGCGGCGTGCTCCACATTGAGGCGGTTGCGGTGGCGAGTTCTAAAGGCTGTGTGCCCGCGATGCCCCTGCTGTTCGGTAGCGAATTTCCCGAAACACCGCAAAAAGGTGTAAGTCGGACTCGCATGACGGCGTGCGCCGCACGTGATCCGTACGCTCGCCGGGCCGGGGTTACGGTGGGTCGGGCGGGCGCACAGACCCGCGCCCCGGCCGACGCGGCCCGCTGAGGGAGGCCGTGGTCGTCGACGTCACCGCCACGGGAGGACTGCCGCTGTGAACACCGACGACATCTCCGGCAAGGTCGCGCTCGTCACCGGCGGCGCGGGCGGCATCGGCGCGGGGGTGGCCCGCCGCCTCGCCGCGTACGGCGCGCGCGTCGTGCTGGCCGACGTGGACGCCGAGGCGGGGGAGCGCACCGCCGCGGAGATCGGCGCCGACTTCGTGCGGACGGACGTGTCCCGGCTGGAGGACAACCAGGCCGTGGTCGAGCTGGCGGTCGAGCGGCACGGCGGGCTCGACATCGCCTTCCTCAACGCGGGCGTCGCCTCGGGCTGCGGGGTCGGCGACGACTTCGACCTCGCCCGCTACCGGCGCGTGATGGGAGTCAACCTCGACGGCGTCGTCTTCGGCGTGCACGCCGCGCTGCCCGCGATGCGGGCCGGGGGCGTGATCGTCGCCACCGCCAGCATGGCGGGGATTGTCGGCATTCCGCAGGACCCCGTCTACGCGGCCAACAAGCACGCGGTCGTCGGGCTCGTCCGCTCGCTCGGCCCGCGACTTGAGCCCCTCGGCATCCGGGTGCAGGCGCTGTGCCCGTCGTTCGCGGACACCGCGATCCTGGACGACGACATCAAGGCGCTGCTGGACGAGATGAGGTTTCCGATCCTCGACGTCGAGACGGTCGTCGGCGCGTTCTTCTCGCTGCTGGCGAGCGAGGGCACCGGCGAGTGCTGGTTCGTCGTGCCGGGACGCGAGAGCGAGCCGTTCGTCTTCCGCCGCGCTCCCGGCCCCCGCTGAGCCGGTATGGCCGGGTTGTCGGCTTACGGCCGGTGATTCGGTAGCGTGCCGCTGTCGATGCGCGGTCGTGGAACGAGGACGACGATGACCACCTGGGCGGACTTCCAGTACGAGATCTACCTCAACGGGATGACCGGGACCGTGCCCCGGCTGCCGACCGACCTCACCCGGCTGGAGGAGATGGCCGAGCGGCGGCTCGGGCCGGGGCCGTTCGGCTACGTCGCCGGAAGCGCGGGCAGCGGGCGCACCGCGCGGGCCAACCGCGAGGCGCTCGACCGCTGGCGGATCGTGCCGCGGATGCTCCGCGACGTGCGCGAGCGCGACCTGTCGGTGACCGTGCTCGGCAGGAGGCTGCCCGCGCCGCTGGCCCTGGCCCCGATCGGCGTGCTGTCGATCATGCATCCGGAGGCCGAGCGGGCCGCCGCCCGGGCGGCGGCGTCGCTGGGCGTGCCCTTCGTCCTGTCGTCGGCCTCCAGCACGCCGATGGAGGACGTGGCGGCTGTCATGGGGGACGCCGAGCGGTGGTTCCAGCTCTACTGGGGCAAGGACCGCGAGGTCACCCTCAGCTTCCTGAGCCGGGCCAAGGCGGCGGGCTTCACCGTGCTCGTCGTCACCCTCGACACCCCGCTGCTCGCCTGGCGGCCCCGCGACCTCGACCAGGCGTACCTGCCGTTCCTGCGCGGCGTCGGCACCGCCAACTACTTCACCGACCCGGCGTTCCAGGCCGGGCTCGCCAGGCCCGTGCACGAGGACCCGAACGCCGCCGTCCTGCACTTCGTGAGCCTGTTCGGCGACCCGGGCAAGACGTGGCCGGACCTCGCGCTGCTGCGCGAGCACTGGGACGGCCCGATCGTGCTGAAGGGCATCTTGCACCCCGACGACGCCCGCCTGGCCGCCGACGCCGGGATGGACGGCGTCGTCGTCTCCAACCACGGAGGACGCCAGGTCAACGGCTCGATCGGGGCGGCCGACGCCCTGCCCGCCGTCGCCGACGCCGTGGCCGACCGGCTCACCGTGCTGTTCGACGGCGGCGTCCGCACCGGTGACGACGTCGTCAAGGCGCTCGCGCTCGGCGCGCGGACCGTGCTGCTCGGCCGTCCGTACGCGTACGGGCTGGGCCTGGACGGCCAGGCGGGGGTGGAGCACGTGATCCGCTGCGTGCTGGCGGAGACCGATCTCACCCTGGCCCTGTCCGGCTGCGCCGGCGTCGCCGCGCTCACCCCCGACCTGCTCACCCGGGTCTGAACCTCCGGGCGCCGCGCGATGCGCTGTGGGGCCGCCGCGCGCGGCGATCAGGTGGCCGAGCCGACGTCCTCGGCCAGGGCCTTCTCCCGCCGGGCGGTGGCCGGGTGTGCGGCGGCCGGGTGTGCGGCGGCCGGGTGTGCGGCGGTCATCTCGGCCGCCTGCGCGCGCTCGGCCTCGCCGAGCCGCCGAAGTGAGCCAGGCCGGGCGGTCACGGCCAGGACGCTTTCCTGTCTCAGCCGCGACCGCCCGGTCTCACGCGGCGTGCCGTCTTTTCGGGGCCGTCGCCCGGGTCAGCCGCGCCTGGCGGGCGGCCAGCCGTGGCCCCAGCCGCCCTGTGCCATCGTCTGGAAGGCCCACCCGTCCTCGGTGCGCACCAGCAGATCGCCGTAGTGCATGCTCTCCTGGCGGCCCTCGATGGTCATCGTCGCCGTGGTCTCCACGAACACGAGGTTGGGGCTGAGGAAGTGCGGCGTGCGCACCGACCGTATGCCGAGCCCCGCCGTGCCCCCGCCCATGGCCTGCTTCATCGCCTCGACGTACTCCTCGCGCGTCCACTGCCGTACGGCCGCGAAGCCGCCCGGCACGTCGGTGGCCAGGTTCATCGGGAAGACCGCGAGGTCGGCCAGCCGCTCGATCTCCCCCTGCTCGGCGAGCGCGTCGTACTGGGCGAACCAGTCCTCGACGCTCTTGCGTTCCTCATCGCTCGGCTCGTACACACGCGTCCCTTCTCTACCCGTACGCTGTACCGTACAGCATACGGAAAGAGAATCCGTGCGTGCCGGGCCGGATCGTCCACCGGCTCAGGCGGCCTCGCGACGTCGTGCGCCATGGCGCTCAGCCGCGCGGCGTCCCGGCCGGGGGAGGCCGGCCGTCACGTCCGTGCTGATCGGGCCGCGCACCGCCGACCGGCTCGACGGGCTCCTGCCAGGCGCCGAGGTGGACCTGACCGACGACGTCCTGGACCGCATCGACGCCATCGTGCCGCCGGGGATCGACCTCAACCCCGAGGACAACTACGCGGCCACGCCGCCCGCGCTGCACGACGCCCGGCTGCGCCGCCGGTGAGCGTGGCCCGTCCGGTACGGAGGGCGGAGCGGGTCAGAGCGGGGGCGTGCTGGACCCGCGCACGATGAGCGTGGTCGGCAAGATCCGGGGCGGCGGGGCGGCCGCACCGTCGATCATGGACACCACCGCCTCCGCGGCGGCGGTGCCGAACCCGGCCTTGTCCTGGGCGACGGTGGTCAGCCCCGGCGGCACGAGCGCGGCCACCTCGATGTCGTCGAACCCGACCACGGCGATGTCCTCGGGCACCTTCAGCCCGGCCTCGCCGATCGCGCGCAGCGCGCCGACGGCCATCTCGTCGCCCGCGACGAACACGGCGTCGGGCCGCTCGTCCGCCTCGAGCAGGCGGCGCATGGCGGCGTGGCCGCCCGCCACGTAGAAGTCGCCCTCGACCACGAAATCCGGCCGGTGCGGCAGCCCGAGCCGGGACAGCTCGTCCCGGTAACCCTGCAGGCGCTCGGCGCCGGGCCGGGTGTGCGCCGGGCCGCTGATCGTGGCGATGGCCCGCCGCCCCTGCTCGTGCAGGTGCCGTACGGCCAGGCGGGCGCCGCCCACGTTGTCGGAGGTCACGTAGGTGGCGCGGTCGCCCCGCACGGGACGGTCGAGGCTGACGCACGGAACGCCCGACGCGGCCAGCCGGCGCAGCGAGGGGTCCCAGGTGCCGCTGTCGATCATCACCACGCCGTCGAGGTTGTGCCTGCGCGCGGCGCGCACGTAGGCGTCGTCGCTCTGCTCCCCGCTCGTGGCGAGCATGAGGAGGTGATATCCGCGCTCGCTGAGCGCGGTCTTCAGGCCGATGAGGATGTCCTGGAAGAACGGATGCCGCCAGCCGGGGCGGCGGTGGTCGGTGTCCCACACCAGGCCGACCATGAAGGACTTCTTGGTGGCCAGCGTGCGGGCGGACTCGTTGGGCAGGTAGCCGATCTGGCGGGCCGTACGCAGGACCTGTTCCCTGGTCTTCGCGTTCACCACCGCCGGGTTGTTGAACGCACGGGAGACGGTCGCGGGAGACACGCCGCACAGCCGCGCGAGCTCTCTGATCGTTGCCACGGACCAAACGCTATCGCATCTCGCTGTAACCGGTTTCATGTAACCGGTTTCTCGTAAACCTAGGCAAGCACCCCCCGGGCCGTCAACCAGTAATCGGAATTTCCTCTCGTCACCGCTTTGTGACTTGACAGCGGGTCCTCGTCTTTTGTGTGATGGCGGGCATCGGCCGTGCTTTCTCGTTGCCACGGACTCGGCCGCTTTCGCGTCTCGCAGCCGCTTCCCTTCCTCCTGCGAGGGGGTTACAGGTGTCCGCTGCGGAACCCCGTCTGCCCGCGTGTGTGCCCGCCGTACGGCTCGGCGGGTCCCGTGGCCGCCGGGGGAACGGTCCTGTCGCCCGCACGGTCGGCCGCCGTGTCCGGGCTGTTCACCGAAGCGGGCACGGAACCTGGAGCGAACGGGGAATGACGGCGACCGACGAACGCCCGACGATGTCGCGGGCCTTTCCCGCCGGCTTCGTGTGGGGTACGGCCACCGCGGCGTACCAAATAGAGGGGGCCGTCGACATCGACGGCCGGGGGCCCTCGATCTGGGACACCTTCTGCCGGGTGCCCGGCGCGGTGGCACGGGGCGAGTCGGGCGAGTTCGCCTGCGACCACTATCACCGCTGGCAAGAGGATGTCGATCTCATGAAAGACCTGGGGACGGGGGCGTACCGGTTCTCCGTGGCCTGGCCGCGGGTGATGCCCGACGGCCGCGGGCCGGTGAACCGGCGCGGTCTGGACTTCTACCGGCGGCTCGTGGACGCCCTGCGCGAGGGCGGCATCGAGCCATTCGTGACGCTTTACCACTGGGACCTGCCGCAAGCGCTGGAAGACCGCGGGGGCTGGCGGGTCCGCGACACCTCCGAGCGTTTCGCCGACTACGCCGAGGTGGTGTATGAGGCCCTAGGCGAGTCGGTCTCGCACTGGATCACGCTCAACGAGCCGTACTGCTCGGCCATCGTCGGCTACGGCGAGGGCCGCCACGCGCCGGGCGCCAAGGAGGGGCACGGCGCGCTGGCCGCGGCCCACCATCTGCTGCTCGGCCACGGCCTGGCCGTCGCGCGCCTGCGTGAGATGGCCCGGCCGGGTCAGCGGATCGGGGTGACGCTCAACATGTCGCCGACGGTGCCGGCGACCTCCTCGCCGCAGGACGTCCAGGCCGCGCGCCGGATGGATCTGCTGGTCAACCGGCAGTTCACCGAACCGCTGTTCGGCGGGGCCTACGCCGCCGACATGGAGGAGACGTTCGGCCGGATCACCGACTTCGCCTTCCGCCGGGACGGCGACCTGGAGATCATCGGCACCCCGGTGGACTTCCTCGGGGTGAACTACTACTACCGCCTGCACGTGGAGGCGGCGCCGTACGAGGAGCCCGACCCCGCCAAGCGCTCGGCGTTCGACCTGGGCGTGCGGACCGTCACACCGGAGCAGGCGCGCACCAGCGGGCTCGGCTGGGTGGTGGAGCCCGAGGGGCTGTACGAGACCCTCGTCGGGCTGACCTCCCGCTATCCGGACCTGCCGCCCGTCTACATCACCGAGAACGGGTACGGCGACGACGGCACGCTGGACGACACCGGGCGCATCGACTATTTGCGCGACCACCTGGCCGCGACCCATGACGCGATGACGGCGGGCGCGGACGTGCGGGGCTACTTCTGCTGGTCGCTGCTGGACAACTTCGAGTGGGCCCGGGGTTACTCCGCCAGGTTCGGCCTCGTGCACGTGGACTACGACACCCAGGTGCGCACGCCGAAGGCCAGTTTCCGCTGGATGCGCGACTTCATCGCCGACCCGGTCATCACGGCCCCGGTCGACATCCTCGTCGCCGGCACCCCCGGGGGTGAGCGCCCGGCCGGGGAGTGAGGGACGGCGGGCGGTACGGAACGACCGGCCGTGCCGTGTGGCACGTGCCGGTCGATTCCCCCTTTTAGGGCTGATTCCCCTTTTAGTGCGTCGAATCATGATCAATCGGCTACGTTGTGATCAAAGCAGGAGCACATCAGGGGCGGGACGGATGAACATGGAGCAGGCTCCGCCGGGAATCGACGTGACGGTCCCCAGTGTCGCCCGGATCTACGACTACCTCCTCGGCGGCAAGGACAACTTCGCCGTCGACCGGGCGGCGGCCGAAAAGCTCATCGAGCTGACCCCGAACGCGCGGGAGGGCGTGCGGACCAACAGGCGCTTCCTCCGCCGGGCGGTGACCCTCATGGCCAGGGAGGGCATCCGCCAGTTCCTCGACATCGGCGCCGGGCTGCCGACACAAGAGAACGTCCACCAGGTCGCGCTCCGCCAAGCCCCCGACTCCCGCGTGGTCTACGTCGACAACGACCCGATCGTGCTCGCCCACGGCCGGGCTTTGCTGGCCGACAACCCCCAGACGATCGTCGTGGACGGCGACCTGCGCGAGCCCCAGGCCATCCTCGACGACCCCCGGATCAACGAGCACCTCGACTTCGGCAAGCCGGTGGGCCTGCTCATGGTGGCCGTGCTGCACTTCATCCCCGGCAACGAGGACGCCGAGCGCATCGTCGCCACACTGCGCGACCGGCTCGCCCCCGGCAGCGCGATGGCCATCAGCCACCTGTCGTACGGCGACCTCGACGAGGAGAAGATCCGCGAGGGACGCGAGCTGTACAAGAACACCTCCGCCGGGGCGGTCACCCCGCGGACCCACGCCGAACTGCTGCGGTTCTTCGACGGCTTCGAGCTGGTGGAGCCGGGCCTGGTCGTCACCGAGGAGTGGCGGCCCGACCCCGACGAGCCGAAGCTGCCGCGGATCCCCGGCGTGGACGGCTACGCGGGCGTCGGCCTGCTGCGCTGACCGTGTTCCGCGCGGCGCGTCGCGTTTTGCGCGGCGCGCCGCGCGAGGTTCATTGACGAAGCCGGCCCGCCGCGCGGGTGAGCGGCGGGCCGTCGCGGCCGGGCCGTCAGGCGGCCGCGATCCACAGGTCGGGGCCGAACACCTCGTAGTGGATGGCGGAGGCCGGCACACCGCGCTCGATCAGCTGCGCGCGTGCGGCCCGCATGAACGGCAGCGGCCCGCACAGGCAGGCCACGACGCCCTCGGTCAGGTCGATCGCCGACAGGTCGGCCCAGCCCACGGAGACCGCCGGGTCGCCCGCGTGCCCGCCCAGGTCCTCGTACCACCGGTGCAGGGTGGCACCGGGCAGGGCGGCGACCAGGTTGGCCAGCTCCTCGCGGTGCACGTGCGCGTCGGGGGAGCGGTCGGCGTGCACGACCACGACCCGCCGATCCGACCCGGTGACGACGAGGTGGTCGAGCATCGACAGGACGGGGGTGACGCCGATCCCCGCCGAGGCGAGCAGCAGCGGGCCGTCGCCCTCCGGCAGCGTCAGGTCGCCGAACGGCGCGGAGACCGCGAGCACGTCACCGGCCTTGACGTTGGCGTGCAGCCAGGTGGAGACCTCGCCCTCGGGTGCCCCCTCGCCGCGCACCCGCTTGACCGTGATGCGCCAGTCGCCGCGCTCCGGGGCGTTCGACAGGCTGTACTGCCGGATCTGCCGCGCCCCGTCGGGCAACGTCACCCGCACGCTCACGTACTGGCCGGGCAGGGCGGGCATCGGGCGCTCCGGTCGCAGCAGGAAGGAGACCGTGTTCGCCGTCTCCTCGCGCCGTTCAATGACCGTGGCCGGCGTCCAGCCCTGGCCCGCCCGGCGGTAGAGGTCGCGCTCCAGCCCGATCAGCGTCTCGGCCATGTGCCAGTAGACCTCGTCCCACGCCTGGGCGATCTCCGGCGTGACGACGTCGCCGAGCACCTCGCCGATCGCGCCGAACAGGTACTTGTGCACGATGGCGTACTGCTCCTCGGTGACGCCGAGGGAGGCGTGCTTGTTGGCGATCCTGGACAGCATCGTGCTCGGCAGCTCGCCGGGGCGCTCGACCAGCGCGGTCGCGTACGCCGCGATCGAGCCCGCCAGCGCGACGCGCTGTTCGCCGTTGGCCTGGTTGCCCCGGTTGAACAGGTCACGCAGCAGCTCGGGGTTGTCTGCGAACATCGTCTCGTAGAAGCGGGCGGTGATGTCCTGGATGGCGCCCGCGACCACGGGCAGGGTGGCGCGGACGGTCGCGGCCGACTCCGGGGAGAGCATGGATCCTCCAAATTGGTATCCGAGATGCAAATTTAACGCCGTGGAACTACCGTTCCCGCGTGCCGTTCGCGCGGGTCAGGTGAGGGTGAGCAGCACCGGTCTCGACGACGAGGAGGCCAACTGGTCCACCGTGATCGGATCGAGGGAGGCGTAGAAGGCCTGCTGCGCCGCGCGCAACGCGCCGCGCAGGCTGCAGGCGGCCCGCAGCGGGCAGGGGGTGTCCCCCTCGCAGGTCACGACCTCCTCCTCTCCTTCCAGCTCGCGGACCAGCCAGCCGATCGACGCCGTACGGCCGAAATCGGTCAGTTCCAGGCCGCCCCCGCGTCCCCGGCGGGCCTCCACGACGCCGAGGTGCTGCAGGCGGGCGATGGCCTTGGCGGTGTGGTTGTAGGGGATCTGCATCGCCTCGGCCACCTGGCGGGTGGTGAGCGACGCCCCTGGTTCGAGGACCGCCAGGCGCATGGTGACGCGCAGGGCCAGGTCCGTGAACTTCGTCAACCGCACGTGTCGAAGCTAGCAAATCGGTATGTCGCACTCCAATTTGGGGTCCTCCGTACGCGGGCCCGAGAATGTCGGTGGCCGCGTCTAGGGTGAGGCGGCACAGGACCGACGACGAGAACGGACCGCCCATGACGACCCTTGCCGACCGTCCCACCACCGCGCTGCTGGTCATCGATGTCCAAAACGGCGTGGTGGCCGGCGCCTTCAACCGCGACGCCGTGATCGCCAACATCGACACCCTGGTGGGCAAGGCACGCGCGGAGGACGTGCCGGTGATCTGGGTGCAGCACTCCGACGACGACCTTCCGTACGGCAGCGAGAGCTGGAAGTACGTGCCGGAGCTCGTCCGCGACGACGCGGAGCCGCTCGTCCACAAGAGGTACGGCGACTCGTTCGAAGACACCGACCTGGAGGCGGTGCTCGCCGAGCGCGGGGTGGGCCGGCTCGTCGTCACGGGCGCCCAGACCGACGCGTGCATCCGCTCGACCATCCACGGGGCGTTCGTCCGCGGATACGACGTGACACTGGTCGGCGACGCGCACACCACCGAGGACCTCACCGCCTACGGGGCGCCCGCGCCCGAGCAGGTGATCGCCCACACGAACCTCTACTGGCAGTACCAGAGCGCCCCCGGCCGCCGCGCGGAGACCGTCAACACGGCGGAGGTGACCTTCGCCGCCGATTGATCCCGGCAGACCAGATCGGCCGCACTCGCCCCCGGCACCGTCAAGGCCGCAGGCCCTAGGAACCAGCCCACCCGCTCGGCAACCACCCGTGTCCACATACCGGACCTCCGCACCCAGCCAACGGTCCGGTCGGTTGCCCCAGGTTTCCGTGCGGCCAGATGAGGCGGCGGTACCGGCCGCGTCCGCGCGCTGGCCCTCGGCGTCCGGTCGTGCGGGCGTCGTCGGGCATCCTCGGGTTCCGGTGCGGTTGAGGGGGCATCACCCGGGGTGAGCGGGCCGCCGGAGAGGGGCGGTTCGCTCGCCGTCGAACGTGAGCGTGGTGGACGTGACCGCAGCCGCCAGTCCCGAAGACCTCGTCCGGGCCGTCCGGGCAGCGGGAATTTGTGACGAGCGTCTGCTCCAGGCCGTGCGCTCGACCCCGAGAGCCGGTTTCGTCCCCGCCGAGCACATCGCCCACGCGTACGAGGACGTGCCGATTCCCATCGCGCACGGACAGGTGACCACCCAGCCGTCGCTGTCGGCGAGGATGATCGAGGGGCTGGGGCTCACGGGCCGGGAGCATGTGCTGGAGGTCGGCAGCGGCCTCGGTTACCAGACCGCGTTGCTCGCCCGCCTGGCCGCCGACGTGGTCAGCGTCGAGCTGTGGCCCGACCTCGTGCGCGGTGCCCGGCGCAACCTCGCCCGGCAGGGCATCCGCAACGCGGAGGTGCTCGTCGGCGACGGCGGCCGGGGCGTGCCCGAGCACGCCCCGTACGACGCCGTCATCGTCTCCGCCGCTTTCCCCACGGTCCCCGCGCCGCTGGTCGAGCAGTTGCGGCATGGTGGACGCCTGGTGCAGCCGATCGGCACCGGTGGCCGGGAGGAGGTCGTGCTGTTCGAGCGCACCGTCATCGGCCTGGAACCCCGCCAGGTCCTCACGCTGGCCCGCTTCGTCCGCCTCCACGGCCGCTACGGCTACCCGTCGTGACCGCGTACGGAATGAGCGCCGAAGTCGGCGCAGACCTTGCGCGATCTGCCGAGGGCCTCGTCGGATTCACGCGCAGCGTGGCGGGCCCCTCGGGGGTGCGCGTGGTGCGCCAGATCGCCCCGTCCGGCGTACGCCGCCAGGCCGGGTCGCCACCACCACGCCGGTGCGGCGACAGCGTCAGCGTGACAGCTGGATCCGTCGCGGCACCGCGCCGGCCGAGTCCGTGCGTCAGGTCGCGCCACCGCATGCCGCGACCTGACCGCGGCCGAAATTCACTCTGGCGAACAGGCCCTGGGCGGGGCCGATCGACAGGCTTGTCGCTCAGCGGGTGCCGGGGATGCGGTCGGCGAGGGCGGCGTGGCGCTCCCGGAGCTCTCGCTTGAGGATCTTGCCGCTCGGGTTCTTCGGCAGCGCGTCCACGAACGCGACGGCCTTGGGCACTTTGAACCCGGCGAGCCGCGACCGGACGTGGGCGCGTAGTTCCTCCTCGGTGACGGTCACGCCCGGCTTGGTCACCACGATCGCGACGACGGCCTCGATCCAGCTCGGGTGGCGGATGCCGACGACGGCGACCTCCGCGACCGCCGGATGCTCGTAGATGACCTCCTCGACCTCGCGGCTGGCGACGTTCTCCCCGCCGGTCTTGATCATGTCCTTGATCCGGTCGACGACCGTGAGGTAGCCCTCTTCGTCCATCACGCCGAGGTCGCCCGAGTGGAACCAGCCGCCCCGGAACGCCTCGGCGGTCTTCTCCGGGTCGTCCAGGTAGCCGAGGATCGCGTGCGGGCTGCGGTGCACGATCTCGCCGATCTCCCCGGGGGGGACGTCGTTCCCGTCGGCGTCCACGACCCTGGTCTCGACGTTGAGGGCGGCCTGGCCGGCCGAGCCCGCCTTGCGGATCTGGTCCTCCGGCTGCAGCATCACCGCGACCGGGGCCATCTCGGTCTGGCCGTAGAAGTTCCACAGGCGCACGTCCGGCAGCCGCTCGCCGATCTCCCGCAGCACCTCGACCGGCATGATCGCCGCGCCGTAGTAGCCCTTGCGGAGCGAGGACAGGTCGCGCCGGTCGAAGTCCGGGTGGCGCAGCAGCGAGATCCACACCGTGGGCGGCGCGAAGAACTTGGTCACGCGATGCCGCTCGATCGCCTCCAGCACGGCGGCGGGGTCGGCGCCGGGAAGGATGTGGCTGGAGGCGCCGAGCTGGATGTCCGGCACCAGGAAGCAGTGCTGCTGCGCGCAGTGGAACAGCGGCATCGCGTGCAGTTCGACGTCGTCGCGGGTCATGCCGCCGTCGATGACGCAGCTCGCGTACTGCGCGATCAGCGCGGCGTGGGACAGCATGGCGCCCTTCGGGCGCGACTCCGTGCCCGACGTGTAGAGGATCTGCGCGGGGTCGTCGGGCCCGATCGGCACGACCGGCTCGGCCACCTCCTCGTCCAGCAGCGACGCGAACGGCTCCCAGCCCTCGTCCGGCGTGCCGTACACCATCCGCAGCCGCAGGCGGTCGGCCTGCTTGGCGGCGTCCCGGGCCACGGGCAGCAGCGCGTCCTGCGCGATCAGCGCGACCGCGCCGGAATGGGACAGGACGTAGGCGACCTCGTCGGCCCCGAGCATGAAGTTGACCGGCACGAGGACGGCCCCGGCGCGGGCCACGCCGAAGATCGTCCGCACATAATCCACGCTGTTGCGCGACAGCACCGCCACGCGGTCTCCGGGACGCACGCCCCGGGCGGCCAGCGCGCCCGCCACCCGTGTCACGTCCTCGTCCAGTTCGGCGTACGTACGACTCTGCGTCGCGTCCGCCACGGCCAGGCGGCCGGGGTGCCGCCGGGCGGAGCGCCGTAGCAGGTCCGCGAGCGACTGGCGGCGGGCGAGGGCGACATCCGGCGAGGCAGGGGACATGAGCGGCTCCAGCACCAAAACAGAGGAAACTTCTGGATCAGCCTAGTGAGAACCACCCGACTTGGGGAGAGGCCCGGTCTGCCCGTCGTCCGCCGGCTTGGTTTCCTGCACCCATGCGGCGATCCGGGCGGCCTCGTCGCTGCCGCCCGTCGCGCCGCGGCCCAGGCTCATCCCTGTGCCGATGAAGTAGTGGATCCGTCCCTCGGCGACGTGCTGCCGGAACCGCTCCAGCGTGAGCGCGGGGTCGGTGCCGTTGAAGCCGCCGACGGTCATGACGGGCTTGCCGGTGACGAGCGGCCGCGGCAGCCCGGCCTGCCGGTTGGTGTCGCCGAGTCCACCGGCTTCGTCGCGGTCAAGCCCAGCCGGAGGCCCCGAGACGGGCCTTCGGATCAGCGGTGAGCGCTCCGCCGGGCCGCCGGGACCCGCGGGGTGTTCAGATGCTTTCCGGCTTGCCCTCGTCCACTCGGTACGTCTTCTCCCAGGAGGCGCCGCAGTGGCAGCTGCTGTGCTCCAGCAGCTGTCCGTCCTCGGTGACGGCGTAACCGTCGGTGAGCCGGACGTGGACGTGCATGCTCATGAGAGGCCGCCTTCGTGGTCGTCGGCTGTCCGGGGCCCGAACCCCGTTTCCTTATGAGGTGTTATATACCAACTTGGGTGATTTTTGGCCTTCTGTTGCCAAATTTGGGCTGGTCGGCAGCGGCCGGAGCCGGAGGTGAGGACCTGGCCGGGGCGGGCTAGGCGCGTCCGCTGACGGCGCTCTCGACCGGCCTGTCGACTTCATGAACGGCTTCATGTGCCGCGCACCTTCGGGGCGGTGCGTGTTCCTGGAGCCGGGCGGCGCGGTAGATCTCCTCCAGCAGCGCCGTCGCGGCGGCGCCGCCGGGCGCCCCGCTCACCGCCACGGTCTCCCACATCGGCGCGGGCTCGGCGAGCTCCAGGAAGCGCACTCGGGTCGTCTTCATCGAGAACGACTTCGGGACCAGGGCGACGCCGAGGCCGTTGCCCACGAGGTCGAGCAGGGAGTGGACGTCGGTGACCTCCAGGGCCACGTGCCGGTCGACGCCCGCGGCGGCCAGCGCCTCGTCGGCCCGCGTCCGGGTGCCCCAGTCGGGAGGGAAGTCCACGAACCGCTCCCCGCGCAGCGCCCCCAGCTCCACCCCGGGCCGTACGGCCAGCGGGTGATCAGGCGCGCAGGCGAGCACGAGCGGCTCGGCCGCGAGCGGGGTCACCACGACGTCGTCGGGCTCGCGCGCCGGACGGGAGACCAGGGCGAGATCGAGGCAGCCCTCGCGCACCTGCTCGACCAGCTCGCCCGAGCCGCCGTGGCGCAGCCGGATGTCGATCGCGGGATGGGCCGCCACGAACGTGGCGAGCACCGTCGGCAGATCCACCGCGTGCAGGCACTGCAGGCAGCCGATGGACAGCGATCCGCGCAGCAGGCCCTGGACGGCGGCCACGGCGTCACGGGCGGCCTCGCTCGCCGCGAGCGCCCGCCGGGCCTCCGTGAGCAGCGCCCGGCCCGCGGGCGTGAGCCGCACCTGCCGGGTGTTGCGCCGGAACAGGTCGGCGCCCAGCTCCCGTTCCAGCGCGCGGATGGACGCCGACAGGCCGGACTGCGCGATGTGCAGGCGCTCGGCTGCGCGTGTGAAGTGGCTCTCCTCGGCGACCGCCACGAAGTATCTGAGCTGCCGCAGCTCCACCGTTCATCACCCACGTTGCTCAATGCGATCGAAATCTTCTGTTGGACGGCTTAATGCCGAATCCGCAGGATAGGACACAGAACTCACTGTGTTCCTTTGAAGGGGGATCTTTCATGCGGACTCGCCGCATCGGCGACGTGCAGGTCGGCGCGATCGGTCTCGGGGGCATGCCGATGTCCATCGAGGGGCGGCCCGACGAGAAGCGTTCCATCGCGACCATCCACGCGGCGCTGGACGCCGGGGTGACGTTGATCGACACCGCCGACGCCTACCACCTGTACGCGGACGAGGTCGGCCACAACGAGCTGCTGATCGCCAAGGCCCTGGCCGGCTACTCCGGGGACACCTCGAACGTCCTGGTCGCCACCAAGGGCGGGCATCTGCGCCCGGGTGACGGCACGTGGACGCAGAACGGCTCGCCCGACTACCTCAAGCAGGCCTGCGAGGCGTCGCTCAAGCGGCTCGGCGTCGAGGCGATCGGCCTCTACCAGTTCCACCGGCCCGACCCGCGGGTGCCGTACGAGGACTCGGTCGGGGCGATCCGCGATCTGCTGGACGCGGGCAAGATCCGCTACGCCGGCATCTCGAACGCCAACCCCGAGCAGATCCGGCAGGCCAACGACATCCTCGGGGGCCGTCTGGTCAGCGTGCAGAACCAGTTCTCCCCGGCGTTCCGCTCCAGCGAGCCGGAGCTGGAGCTGTGCGCGGAGATGGACGTCGCGTTCCTGCCGTGGAGCCCGTTCGGCGGCATCGCCAAGGCGGGCGAGCTGGGCTCCCGCTTCGCGTCGTTCGCGGAGGTGGCGCGCGACCACAACGTGAGCCCGCACCAGGTGTGCCTGGCCTGGATGCTGGCCAAGGCGCCGGTGGTGATCCCGATCCCCGGCGCGTCGCGTCCGGAGACGATCCTCGACTCGGTGAAGGCGGTCGACCTGGAGCTGTCGCCGGAGGAGCTCGCCCGGCTCGACGCGACGGCCTGAGGGCTACCTCACTCGTCCGCCCACTGATGTTGCCGGGCCGCCGCGGCCAGCGCGGCGGCCCGCGCCGTCTCGGTCGGCGTGAACGGCAGGTCCGGCCGCCGCGCCACCAGGACGCCGCCGTCGTACACGGGAACGGTCATGACGGTCGGTCCCGCCTCGGGAACGGGCTCGCCGGGACCATGCCTGCGGATGTCCGCCGTGCGCAGCAGCTCGGTCATCGCCGCGATCAGCTCGCCGGGGTCGTCCCGTACGCGCCGGCCGAGCAGCAGCGCCTGGATGCCGGGGTCGATGAGGTCCCTGACCTGGGCGGGGACGATGATCGTGTCCGCCCCGCCGGCCCGGTCGACGGCGCGCCACAGGTCGAGGGGCGTGAGCGAGGCCGGGGCCTCGACGATGAACTCGTCCAGGGCGTCGCCGTCTCCCGGCGTCATGGCGGCGCTGCCCGCGGGCGCGATCTGCAGGGCGAGGATGTTGCAGCGCAGCCCGGCGAACGCCCCGGCGAGCGCGGCGAGGCGGCCGGGGCGCTCGGCGACCCTGGCCCGCACACGCCACAGGCTCGTGGGCTGCCCGGCCCGGACGCGGGCCCGCCGCCGTACGCCACCCGAGGCCGAAAGCCGCCGGTGCGCGGCCGAGCCGAGGATGAGCGCCAGGCCGAGGCCGATGAGGACCACCGGGCCGGGGTCCCGGTGGCCGAGCAGGGTGGTGAGCACGTGGGCGAGGCCGACGGCGAGGAAGAGCGCGGCCAGCTCCGCGATCTCCCGTCGCCAGGACCGCGCGCCGTGGTGCCCGGGCTCGTGCCGTACGCGCTCGGGCTGCACGGGCTCGTGGTGCGAGAGGCGGTGGTGCCGAGGGTGCGGTCCGGGAGACGCGTGCCCGCCCCCGTCGGCGGCATTTCTCGGTTCGCTCATGGCACGCAAGTCTGACCGGGAGTTGTTACACGGTCACCGTCCGTGGAGTGTCGCCCGCATTAATCCGCTTTCACCGGGCCGTCGTTCCCCCGGCCAGATCTTCGGGGCGCCGGCAATCCGCCCCCCAGGAGATGATCTTCAGAGCATGATCGCTTAGAATCCGTGGGAGCGATCCCATCGATGAGGAGCGGGCGAATGGACGAGTTCGGACACGCACCGGCGGGCATCGATCCCACCGTCCCCAACATCGCCCGGATGTACGACTACTACCTGGGCGGCAAGGACAACTTCCCGGCCGACCGGGAGGCCGCGGAGAAGATGCTCGCCATCGGCAGGCAGATGGGCAACGACGGACGGGAGATCGCCCGGGAGAACCGCGGCTTCCTCGGCCGGGCCGTACGGCACCTGGCCGAATCGGGCGTCACCCAGTTCATCGACATCGGCGCGGGGCTGCCGACGCAGGAGAACGTCCACCAGGTCGCGCAGCGGCACGCCCCGGGGGCGCGGGTCGTGTACGTCGACAACGACCCCGTGGTCCTGGTCCACGCGCGGGCGCTGCTGGCCGACAACCCCGACACGATCGTCCTCGACGGCGATCTGCACGATCCCGTCGCCGTCTTCGACCACCCGCAGGTGCGGGCCCACATCGACTTCAGCCGGCCGTTCGCCGTCCTCCTGGTCTCGGTGCTGCACTTCGTGATCGAGGACGAGGAGGCCGAGCGGATCGTGGCACAGGTGCGCGAACGGCTGGTCCCGGGCGGCGCCCTGGTGCTGTCGCACATCTTCAGGGGCGACGTCAAGGAAGAGATCGTCGAGGCGAGCAAGAAGGTCTACTCGGCCACCCGATCCGGCGGGCTCACGGGCCGGACGCTGGAGCAGATCGCCTCCTTCTTCGACGGCCTGGAAATCGTCGAGCCCGGCATCGTCCCCGTGCAGGCGTGGCGGCCCGACGTCCCCTGGGAGGTGCCGACCGACCCCGGCGACTCGGGCATCCTGGGCGCCGTCGGCCGCAAGCCCTGACCGGGCCGGGGGTTGGGCCCCGGCCGACCGCGCGAACGGCCGGGCCCTGACCGCCTTCGTGCAGGGGCGGGCCGCCGGCGGGACGAACACGGCCGGCGTGACGGCGATTCGGAGCGGCGACGCCGGAACGGCGTGGGCGGTGGGCGGCAGCGTGCTGCCCGGCAATGCACCGACTGGCTGATCACGGCCGGCGCCTGCCGTCCGCCGGTCGGCCATGCACCGGGCCGGTGCCCGCGTCCGCCAGCCGACGCTGTCCACGGGTCGGCGTCCACGTGCGGCCAGCCGACGCTGTCGATCGATCGGCGCCTGTCGTCCGCCGGTCGGCGCTGTCCACGGGTCGGCGCTCGTGTCCGGTGAGCCGGCGCTGTCCGCCGGTCGGCGCTGGTCACCGATGGGCGGGTTCAGCGCAGCGCGCGGGTGAGCACGTCGAGGGTGATCTCGACGATCGCGTCCGGGTCCGCCGGCGGGTCATACTCCGGGGCGTCCGGCATGAGGCGGCGGGCGCCCGCCCGCAGCACGCCCCACGCCAGCTCGGCCCGCAGCTCGGGATGGTCGGTCCCGGCCTCGCGCAGCGCGTCGGCGAGCGGCGCGACCAGCTCGCCGTGCAGCTCGTCCACCCGGACCCGGCACTCGCCCGGCAGCCCGATGGCCTGCAGGGCCGGGATCAGCGCGTAGTCGGGGCTGCCGACGAAGTCCAGCGCGGCCCTGCCGTACGCGCGGATCCTGGCGGGCAGCGAGCCGTCCGCTCCGGCGCCGGGGTCGATGGCGGCGCGCAGGCGGGCCGCCCACCGGGGAAAGGCGTCCTCCACGAGCTGCGCCAGGATGTCGGCGGTGGAGGCGAAGTAGCGGTAGACGCTGGAGCGGGCCAGGCCGATCCGGGCGCCGACGGCCGCCGGGGTGAGCGCGTGCACGCCCTCGGCGGCCAGGATCTCCCGCGCCGCCTCCAGCAGGGCGGCGTGCCGGTTGGCCCGGTGATCCGCGACGGTCGCCGCGCTGATCCTCGGCATCTGGCCCCTCCAGGTTTCCTACAGGTCCGGGTCGCGGCCTCCAGTATCCGGCCCGCCCGCCGCGACCGGCTCGGGGGACTCGGCCTTCGCGGCCGGCGTGCGGGGGAGCAGGAGGGTGACGCCGACCCCGGCCAGCAGCGCCAGCGCCGTGATGAACGTGACCCTGCGGGTCGCCTCGGCGGCGGCGTCGACCGCCACCGCGTGGATCGCGGGGTCGCGGAGCGAGGGGATGGCGGCGCCGGCGCTCTCCTCGACCGCGCGGGCCACACCCGTACGGATCTGCTCGGGCCGGTCGGCGAGCCCGCGCTCGACGGCCGAGCCGAGCCCGGCCACCAGCACCCCGCCCAGGATGGCGACTCCCAGCGCGGCGCCGAGCTGGCGGACCGTGCTCTGCAGCGCCGAGGCGCCGCCGGACAGATGCGCCGGCACGTCGGCCATGAGCACGCCGGTGAGCTGCGCCGTGGCGAAGCCGATGCCCGCGCCGTAGAGGAACAGCCACGGCACGGGCCGCCAGGGGCCCATGTCCGCGGACAGGGACAGGCCGATCCCCGCCGCGCCGGCGGCCTCCAGGGCCAGGCCGATCCGCACGATGGCCCGCGGGGAGAGCGTCTTGGACAGCGGGGGGACCATCCCGCCCGCGAGGAAGGTGCCGAGGGCCAGCGCGGCGATGACGAGCCCCGCGCGGAACGCGGTGTAGCCGAGCGCGGACTGCAGGAAGAGCGGCAGCACGAGGATCATGCCGAACTCGCCGAGCGCCACGATCACCGCCGCCATCGAGCCGTAGCGGAAGCTCGGCAGCTCGAACAGCGTCAGGTTGACCAGCACGGGCCGCCCGGCGCGCTCGCGCGCCCGTTCCCGTACGACGAGGGCGGCCAGCGCGAGGACGCCGACGGCGAGGGCGAACGGCACGGGGGAGACGGCCTCGAACCGCAGGCCGAACACGTCCGCGACCCGCCGCGGCTCCCACCAGCCGTACTTCTGGCCTTCGATCAGGGCGAAGACCACGCCGGTCGTGCCGAGCACGGCGAGGACGAGCCCGAGCAGGTCGCCGCCGGCCGCGTGGCCGTCGCGCGACTCGGGCACCCGCAGCGAGCCGAGCAGGAGCAAGGCGCCGATCGGCAGGTTGATCCAGAACGCCGCCCGCCAGCCGTACTCGGTGACCAGCCAGCCGCCCGCCAGCGGGCCGACGGCGGCCATGCCGCCGATGATGGACCCCCACACCGCGAAGGCGATCACCCGCTGACGGCCCACGTAGACGCGGTTGATGATCGCGAGGGTCATCGGGACGGCCATCGCGGCCCCCGCGCCCTGCACCGCCCGTACGGCGATCAGCATCGGGCCGCTCACCGAGGTCGCCGCCAGCACGCTGGCCAGCAGGAAGACCGCGACCCCCAGGGCGAACAGGCGGCGCCTGCCGTACCGGTCGCCGGCCCGGCCGAACGGGATGAGCAGCGCCGCGAACATCAGCGAGTAGATCGAGTTGACCCACTCCACGTCGGTGGCGCCGAGGCGCAGATCGGCGATGATCGCGGGCACCGCCACGTTCACGATGGTGGCGTCGACGATGACCATCGACACGCCGGTGGCGAGCACGATGAGGGGAAGCCAGCTTTGACGCGTACTTGGCGACGGCATGTCGCGAACTATAGCAACACGCTGTCGCCAACTTGGTCAGGAGGTGGCGCGGCGGGCGCGGGCGCGGCGCTTGCCCTCGTGCATCGCCTGGACGCGGGCGACCGGGATCGTGTGGCCCTCCTCGACGAGGTCGCGGGGGAGCCGCTGAGGCTCCGGCATGAGCGCGGCCCAGGGGTCGCCGTCGCGCAGCAGGCCCGCCGCCGTGTGCACGGTGAAGTCGCCGGGGGCGATCCGGTCCAGGTCGTCCCAGGCCACCGGGAACGACACCGGGACGCCGGGCCGCACACGCGGGCTGTAGGCCGCGACCACCGTCGCCCCGCCCGACCGGGTCGAGTCGATGAACACCTTGTCTCCCCGGTCCTCCCGGATGAACGCCGTGGTGGCGAGGGCGGGGTCGAGGCGTTCGGCGCGTACGCCGAGCGCGCGGGTGGCGGCGGCGACGTCCTCCGTCGCGTGCGCCTCCAGCGGCACGAACACGTGCAGGCCCTTGGCGCCGCTGGTCTTCACCGCGCCCGCCAGGCCGGCGTCGGCCAGCGCCCGGCCGACCAGGCGGGCGGCGGCGACGGCCCGCGGGAACGCCTCGGCCGACGGCGGGTCGATGTCGAGCACGAGATGGGTGGGCCGGTCCCACTGCCCGGCGCGGACGAGGGCGGGGTGATACTCGACCGCCCGCTGGTTGGCGAGCCACAGCAGGGTGCGCCGGTCGTCGCACAGCGCGTACGACACCCGCCGCTGTGACGACTCGGCCCACACGGTGACGGTCCGCACCCAGTCCGGGGCGTACGACGGCACGTTCTTCTGCATGAACGGCGCCTGGCCCTGCCGGACGCGCACCACGGACAGCGGCCGGCCGCGCAGCACCGGGACGACGCGGTCGGCGACCGCGTCCAGATAGTCGACCAGGTCGCGCTTGGTCGCGCCCGCGCCGTCGAACAACGGCTGGTCGAGGTTGGTCAGCGTGACCCCGTCGCGCACCTCATCGCCGGTCATGCGCTCACCATGCCCACGGGCGGGCGGGGGAAATCAACCGCCCACCGTACGAGATGTCGCGCCCGGAGACGCGGCGCCGCCTGTGCAGAAGGCTGTGCATCTCTAATTATGAGACGTCATTGCTCAAATAATGAGAAGCATGACATGGTGTCCGCATGGCATCGGAAACAGCCGTGTACACCCACGGCCACCACGAGTCCGTCCTGCGCTCCCACCGCCGGCGCACGGCCGCCAACTCGGCGGCGTACCTGCTGGGCGCGCTGAAGCCGCACATGCGGATCCTGGACGTCGGCTGCGGTCCCGGCACCATCACCGCCGACCTGGCCGAACTGGTGCCGCGGGGCGAGGTGGTCGGCCTGGAGCGGGAGGCGGGGGTGCTGGAGCAGGCGCGCGCCGAGGCGGAGCGGCGCGGCCTGGCCAACGTGAGCTTCACCACCGGAGACGCGCACGCGCTCGCCTACCCCGACGCCTCCTTCTGCGTGGCGCACGCCCACCAGGTGTTGCAGCACGTCGGCGACCCGGTGGGCGCGCTGCGCGAGATGCGGCGGGTGACCGAACCGGGCGGGATCGTCGCGGCGCGCGACTCCGACTACGCCGGTTTCGTGTGGTATCCGCGGATTCCCGCGCTGGACGACTGGCTGGACCTCTATCACCGGGTGGCCCGCGCCAACGGCGGCGAGCCCGACGCCGGGCGTCGCCTGCACGTCTGGGCGCGGGAGGCCGGGTTCGCCGACATCACCTCGTCGTCGTCCACCTGGTGCTACGCCACCCCGGAGGAGCGGCGGTGGTGGGGCGGGCTGTGGGCCGACCGCACCGTCCAGTCCTCCTACGCCCGGCTCGCCGTCGAGGGCGGCCACGCCACCGAGGACGACCTGCACCGCATCGCCGACGCCTGGCGGGAGTGGGCCGCGAGCGAGGACGGCTGGTTCAGCGTCCTGCACGGCGAGATTCTCTGCCGCGTGACCTGACACGCGACCACGGGGATGACCGCCCGGCCCGCCGCGGCCGGGCCGGGTGGCCTTCGAGGTCAGAGCCGGGGCTGGGGCGGCGCCACCGGCACGCCCCGGAAAACGGGGTCGGACGGGTCGTCGACGATCGCCTTGATCCGGTCCGAGGCGTCGACGGCCATGACGGCCGCGATCATGATCTTGGCCACGGAGATGCGGAACGCGACGGCGTCTTCGCGCTCGGCGGCCCGCACGCATTCCGGGCCCGCACTCTGGACGGCCAGCCCGAACCGGTGCCAGAAGGTCTGGGCGGCCGGGTCGGGAATCTCGAAGTAGACGGGTTCCCAGCTCGCCACGTTCGCCATGTTCCGGCATAACGGCCGCATCCCGGCCATGAGGCCGGCGGTGACCTCCAGGCGGTTGCCGTGGCCGGCCTCGCGTAGCAGTCTCGCCATCGAACGGCCGGTGCCGATGGCGTGGTCGAGCAGATATCGGCCGCCGAGCCGATACCAGGCGCGGACCTGCCGCCGGCGCACCTCCCGCGACACCGGCAGGACCGGCAGGCCCGCCACCCGGCGGAAGGCGGTCTGCGCCTCGACCGTCACCGACCGCGCCTTCGTCATGAGCTGTGCTTCGGCGTCGCCCACGGTCAGCACGGCCGCGGTCGCCAGGGCCACACCTGGCACGCCGACCGCCGCCAGCACCGCGCCGCCGCGCCGCCGTCCGGCCGGGGAGCATGTGGAGCGCGCGCGTGCCGGGGCGGCGTTCTTTCCGAGGACGGCGCGCCGGACCGGCCGGAACAAGGCCGCCAGCGCCGTGGCCGCCACCGCGGTGACCGGGGCCATGAGCAGCGTGATGTGCGCGACGAGGCCGAACGTGTTGCCGCCTTCTAGCTGCCGCCAGGCGGGACGCCAGGAGCAGGTGTCGTTGAGGACGCTCAGCGGTTCGACGCACCCGTCCACGGAGATCAGCGCGGTCGCGGCGCCCAGGCCGAGCAACGCGCCGATCCCGGCGGCGATGAGCGCGCTCGGCAGCCGGAACCGGGCCGAGGCCGCCGCGACCAGGGCGGCGGCGAAGGCGCCGGCGACGATCGCCGCCAGCGACCAGATCGCGTAGCTGAAGGCGTACAGGCCGCCGCGTTGCGCCGGTGCGGCGTGCAGGGTGTGCAGCCATGCCTGCACCCCGGCGACGCCGGCGGCCCCGATCGCCGCGCCCAGCAGCGCGGGTGCGGTCACCTGCCGCAGCGCGGGCGCCGCCCATGCCCGGGAGGCGGCGCCGTCCGCCGCCGCGTCGTCCGAGCCGGTGTCGCCCCGTGATCGCTGCCAGGACCTGCCCGGCCCGCGTCCCACCGTGCCCGCGGCCCACAGGACGAAGGGCGTGACCCATGCCGCGACGGCGGCGACAGGGGTCAGCGGCTGGTATGCCGCGTATCGCAGCACGCCGATCACCGGGGCCATGACGGCGGTCGTGTCCGGGCGGACGTCGCCCGTGCCGGGAAACCAGTTCACGACGACCCATCGCAGGCCCGCCGGGTCGTACCAGAACCCGGTGGCGTACATCGCCCCGTAATAGTTCCACCAGGCGCACCACGCCGAGAGGATCAGCCAGCCCGCGATCAGGCACAGCGCCAGCGGCCCGCGCGGCGACGGGCCCGGCCAGGCCGTCACCGCGAGCCGAGCGCACTGGCAGGTCCAGCACGTGAAGGCGACGGCGACGGCCGCGACCAGCCCGAGCACCCACCATCTGCCGGGCAGCCACAGATATCCGGTGCTCTGGCCGCTGATCACAGATCCGGCGATCAGCCCCAGGCCCAGCCACAGCCCGGCTCGTACGCCCAGAGGGGCCGGCCGGCCGAGCGTGGCGGCGCGGACCGTCGACCGCCACAGCGCCGTCGTGGTGGCCGCCGCGACCACGGCCGCCGGGACGGCGGCCAGGGCCTGGCCGAGCCAGTCGCTCAGCAGGGTGACGTGCGGCGAGATGTGCCCCATCAGGTGGTAATTCATCAGCGCGGCGGCGGAGCCGGACAGGAACATCGGCAGCGGGCTCACCGCGAAGAGCGGGGCCGGGTCGTCGAGGGCGGCACGGCGGATCTCCCACCTCGGGTGGGTGCGCACCTGGTCCAGCAGGGCGTTCGCCCGCCGACGCGGGTGGCGGTCCCCGGCCGACGCGCGCTCGGCCCAGACGTGCTCCAGCGGCGCGCCCCACCGGCTCGCCGTCAGGTCGGCGTACAGCTCCCTGCTGCGCAGCACGTCCGCGCGGGCGAGGTAAACCACCACGGCGATGACCACCGGAACGGCCAGGTAGCGAAGGCTCACGGCGGTGAGCGCCGGGTTGCCGCCGGCCACGACGCCGAACACCCCGAGCCCCGACCACCACAACAGGAACGGGGTGACGACCAGCACGAGAAACGTCCGCCACAGGGCGATGGTGGCGTGCGTGATCGTGAGATCCCGGTTGGCGATGTGGCCGAGCTCGTGCAGGACGACCGCGTCGAACGTCCGCGGGTCCTTGACGCGGCAGGCGACCAGTCCGCCGGTCAGGAGCATCCGGGGGCGGCCGTTGGTGCCGAACACCGAGGCGTTCACGCCGCCGGCGGCCGGAGCCATGAACAGCTCCGGCATCCGCGCGACGCGGCCCGCGGCCAGTTCCTCGACCCGCGCGGCCACCTCGGCGCCGCCGTGGACGAGGCTCAGGCGCACGCAGCGGCCGCGGCGCTGCTTCCACAGCGGCAGCGAGATCGTGGCCACGGCCGCGACGGCGACGACCACCGCCGGCCCGGCCAGGATCTGCCACAGGGGAGGAGACGGCGCGTGCCTGGCCACGCACGGCAGAAAGGCCAGTGCCTGCCCGACCAGGCGTGTCGCTCCCGCCACCGTGTCGCCGGTGTGCAAGTCGGCGCCGGCCGCCAGCTGACACCCTCGGTAGTCGCCGGGGTGAAGCGCGGACACCACCGGCACCAGCAGGTAACCGCCGGCGGCCACGATCAGGAGCAGCAGCAGCGCGAACCGGGAGTCGGTGCCCGCCCCGACGATCCGTTCGTCGAGCCTGGCCCGGCCAGGCTCGACGGAGGTCACCGTGGCTCTCCCCCGGCGGCTCCGCCGTGCGGCTCATCCGGCTCGGTCGGCGCCGATGGCTCGGTCGGCGCTGTCGGCTCGGTCAGGGGCGTCGGCTTGGTCAGGGCCAGGGCGGCGCCGACGCTGTCGGCGATCTGCTTGGCCCGGCTCTCCGGCAGCCCGGCCTCGGCGGCCGCGTCGAGCACCATCCGCCTGACCATCGCCTGCTGCTCGCGTGTGAGGGGAGGGATGATCTCGGGCGGCGCCTTGCGGCGCCGGATGCGCCGCCACAGTGCCGCCGAGCCGCGCGCCGCCTGGTCAACGGCCGCGTCCGTCAGCTTCTGGCGGGCGCTCTCCAGCACCAGCCACAGCAGCGGGGCCACCAGCGGAACGACGTCGGCGAGCCCGAAGCCCAGCGGGTCGCGCCCGTGCCCGCGCCGGCGCAGCCGGGCCAGCACCTCGGCGTCGCTGTAGTGCAGCAGCCCCTCGACCACGACCGACTCCTCCGGCGCGCAGTCGGCCACGACCCGCCGTACGACATCGCGGACCGCGACCGCGCTGGAGCATTCGGGCTGTGTGTCCAAGGTCCCGCCCCTGGGTGAGAGTTCGCCGGCTCGCCATCGCCTCCTGCGCGTGATGCTACAAGCGCTGATCGGCGCGCGGGCGTGATCGCGCGAGACAGAGGGGGACGTACCGGAGACGCCGCCCGGCGTCTGGCCGTACCCGCGACGCCGCCTCGCGCCCGGCCGTACCCGCGACGCCGCCCGGAGCCGCCGAACACGCCGGAGAGAGGATGGACGTGTGACGTCCGGGGCGTACGGCGGCGGGGGGCCGGTCCGTCCGCCGGTCCGTCCGCCGGGCCGGGCGATGGCCGGGGGCGGCGGGGCCTGCGCCCGCCGCCGGATGCCGTCCGAGGAGGCGTGAGATGCGGTTGGTGGCGGGGGATCCGGTGACGCTGTTCCTGTGCGGTGACGTCATGCTGGGCCGGGGCGTCGACCAGATCCTCCCGCACCCCGGCGATCCCGCCCTGGAGGAGTCGTCCGTCCGGGACGCCCGCACGTACGTCGGGCTGGCCGAGGAGGTGAACGGCCCGATCCCGCGCCCGGCCGGATACTCCTGGCCCTGGGGCGACGCCCTGGAGGTGCTGGACGAGGCCGCCCCCGACGTGCGCGTGCTGAACCTGGAGACCAGCGTCACCCGCAGCCGCGACTTCGCGCCGGGCAAAGAAGTGCACTATCGGATGAACCCGGCCAACCTCCCCGCGCTCGCCGCGGCCCGGCCCGACGTGTGCGTGCTCGCCAACAACCACGTGCTCGACTTCGGCGTACGCGGGCTCGTCCACACGCTGGACGCGCTCGCGGGGGCCGGGCTGGACCAGGCGGGCGCGGGGCGCGACGAGGACGAGGCGCGGCGGCCCGCGGTCGTGGCCCTCCCGGGCGGCGGACGTGTCCTGGTGTTCGCGGTCGCGATGCCGTCCAGCGGCGTGCCCGCCGGGTGGGCGGCGACCCGTGACCGGCCCGGCGTGGCCTTCCTCCCCGGACCCACCCGCGACGCCGCGGCCGAGACCGTCGATCGCGTACGGCAGGCCAAACGGCCCGGGGACATCGCGGTCGTCTCCGTCCATTGGGGGTCGAACTGGGGCTACAAGGTCGAGGACGACCAGGTCGAGTTCGCGCACGCGCTGATCGAGGGCGGCGTCGACCTCCTCCACGGCCACTCCTCCCACCATCCCCGCCCGGTGGAGGTGTACCGGGACCGGCTGATCCTCTACGGCTGCGGAGACTTCATCGACGACTACGAGGGCATCACCGGTTTCGAGGAGTACCGCGACGACCTGCGGCTGCTGTACTTCGCGACGGCCGAGGCGGCCTCGGGGCGGCTGCTGGAACTGCGGATGGCGCCGATGCGGGCCGTACGCATGCGGCTGCGGCACGCCCGCGCCGGGGACCGCGAGTGGCTGCGGGCGACGCTCGACCGGGTCAGCCGGGAGTTCGGCGTGCGGGTCCGTCCGGCGCCCAAGGGCACGCTCGCCCTCGCACCGGCCGCGTAGGAGGTGGTCACGATGCTGGTCCGCGAGATCATGACGACGCCGGTGGTGACGGTCCGGCGTACGGCGACGATCAAGCAGGCCGTCCGCCTGCTGTACGAGCAGAACATCACGGCCGCGCCGGTGGTCGACGAGTCCGGGCGGATGGTCGGCATCGTCAGCGAGATGGACCTGCTGTGCGGCGAGTTCGGGTCGAATCCCCGCGCCTTCCTGCGCCCCGAGGCGCTGCCCACCGGCAGGACGCCCGCGCTCGTCGAAGAGGTCATGACGCCGCGCGTCGGCACCGTGGGGGAAGACGCCGACCTCATGGACGTGGTCGAGCTGATGGTCACGACGGGGGTGAAGAGCGTCCCGGTCGTGCGTGACGGCGAACTCGTGGGCATCGTCAGCAGGCGCGACCTGATGGGCCTGCTGGCCCACGGGGACGAACGCGTCCGCGACGACGTGCTCGAGGCGCTGCGCGACTGCGCGGAAACCGCGTCGTTCAGCGCCGCCGTACGAGACGGCGTGGTCGAGCTGTACGGCCCGGGGGACGAGCGGTCGGCCCGCATCGCCGAGATGGTCGCCAGAACCGTCCCCGGCGTGGCCGACGTCGTCTTCCCCGAGGGACTGGTCAGTTAGGTCTCCACCCGGGGAGGTCGGCGCGGCGGCACCTCATCCCGTTTCCGCGCCCTTCGGACGGGCCGGGTCGTGTGACGGTCCGACCGATGATCGCGGCGGTCGGTGCCGAGCCTGCGTACGCGGGCCCTTGGCCGTCTTTCGCACACCCAGTCCCGTCGGGGCCGGCGGGTCCGTCTACGGGATGGTCAGACTATGTTGGCGGCGGGATGCTTTGCCTCATGGGGCGCCGGCGAACCTCGGCCGGGCCGGCCGCCGCACCGGAAGACGCCTGCGATCCTCGCTCCGCGACGCGCCCGCCCGGAGCACCGGTAGATGACACATCATCTACATGGGACGAGGAAAGGGCACCCATGACCACGACCAGGCTGACCCCTCGTGTAGACATCCGCCGGGCGGCCGAGCGTTTCACCACCCGCATCTCCTGGCTGGATTCGAAGCACTCGTTCTCGTTCGGCGGCCACTACGACCCCGGCAACACCCACCACGGCCTGCTGCTGGTCAACAACGACGACGTCGTCCGCCCGGGCACCGGCTTCGAGACCCACCCGCACCGCGACATGGAGATCGTCACCTGGGTGCTCCGGGGATCGCTGGTCCACCAGGACTCCGAGGGCCACTCCGGCGTCATCTACCCGGGCCTGGCCCAGCGCATGAGCGCCGGCACCGGCATCCTGCACTCGGAGAAGAACGACTCCTGGCGGCTCACCGGTGGCGACACCCACGACGAGCCCGTCCACTTCGTTCAGATGTGGGTCGTCCCCGACGAGCCCGGCATCACTCCCGGCTACGAGCAACTGGAGATCGAGAGCGACCTGCTGGCCGGCGGCCTGGTGCCGGTCGCCAGCGGCATGGACAAGCACGCGGGCGAGGCCGCCATCCGCATCAAGAACCGGTACGCCGCGCTGTACGCCGCCCGTCTCCGGCCGGGCCGCGCCGTGGAGCTGCCCGAGGCGCCGTTCCTGCACCTGTTCGTGCCCCGGGGGAGCGTCACCCTGGAGGGCGCGGGCACCCTGGAGACCGGCGACGCCGTACGGTTCACCGCCACCGGCGGGCAGAGGGTCACCGCGACGGAGCCCGCCGAGATCCTCGTGTGGGAGATGCACGCGACGATCGCCGCCTGACGAGCCGGAAGGAAAACCGATGGAACAGACGGAACCGCGGGTCGCCGACAACTCCGAGGCGAGCCGTTTCGAGATCACCGTGGACGGCGCGCTCGCCGGCTTCGCCGACTACCGGCTCAAGGGACGGGAAATCTCCCTCACCCACACCGAGATCGATCCGGCCTTCGAAGGCCGGGGACTCGGCTCGGCGCTGGTCCGCGCGGCGCTCGACGCCGCCCGTGACGCCGGGCTGTCGGTCCTGCCGTTCTGCCCGTTCGTGCGGCGGTACATCGAGCGGCACCCCGGCTACCTCGACCTGGTGCCCGCCGACCGGCGGACCGGGTTCTCCCTGGGCGGCGGGGAGGCGGCCGAATGACCGCCGAAAATCCGGCCGTGGACGGCCGCACGGCTCTGCCCACCCGCACGCCCGGTGACGCGGGTGCCGGCGGCGCGGAGCCGGGGAGCGGGCCTCTGCCCGGTCACGCGGGTTTGGGCGGACGCACGGGGTCGCCCGGTTACACGGCTTCGCCCGGTCACGCTGGTGCCGGCGGCGCGGAGCCGGAGAGGGCACTGTCCGGCCACGCGAGTTCGGGCGGTCATACGGCTTCGCCCGGTCACGCGCCTGGGCACGCGAGTGCGGACGGAGCGGAGCCGGGGAGCGTGCTCCTGCCCGGTCACGACGTGCCGCTGGGCCGCTACACGACCGTGCGGCGGCTGCTCCCGCAGCGCCCGCGCCGGATGGTCGGCGCGTGGTGCTTCGTCGACCACTTCGGGCCGGAGGACGTGAACGGCAGGCCGGGCATGCAGATCCCGCCGCACCCGCACACCGGCCTGCAGACGGTCACGTGGCTCGCCGAGGGTGAGATCCTGCACCGCGACAGCCTGGGCAACATCCAGCCGATCGCACCCGGACAGCTCAACCTGATGACCGCCGGTCACGGCATCGCCCATTCCGAGCACTCGCCGCCGGAGCGCCCGCCGACGATGCACGGGCTGCAGCTGTGGATCGCGCTGCCGGATGAGGCCCGGCACGGCGAGGCGAGGTTCGAGCACCACGCCGCGCTGCCCGCGCTGCGCGACGGGGACGTCACGGTGACCGTCGTGGTGGGCGAGGCCGGTCCGTTGCGCTCGCCCGCCCGGGTGCACACCCCGCTGCTCGGCGCCGAGGTGCTGTTCACCGGCCCGGGAGCGCACCGGCTGCCGGTCGATTGGTCGTACGAGACCGCGGTGCTGGCCATGTCGGGCACGGCCGACGTGGCCGGGGTCGCGCTGGCGCCGGGCTCGCTGCTCTATCTCGGCGTGGGCCGTACGGAGATCCCGATCGAGGCGGCGGGACCGGCCCGGTTGTTCGTGCTGGGCGGCACGCCGTTCGAGGAGCCCCTGGTGATGTGGTGGAACTTCGTCGGCCGCTCGCACGAGGAGATCGCGCGGGCGCGTGACGACTGGATGCGCGGCGAGCGCTTCGGCGTGGTCCCGGGAGGGGAACGGCCGCTGCCCGCCCCCGACATGCCGATGGTGCGGCTGAAGGCGCGCGACCGCCACGGCCGGATCCTCGGCTGACCCCGCCGCCCCACGGCGGAGCGGGTTGCGTGCGCCCGGCGCGGAGACGGCGGTCGTCCAGGTCGGTGCCCAGCGGCAGCCGGTCACGGGCCGTTCGCCCGCCGTGGGCCGACGTCGCCGTCGCCGCTATCGAGAGCGGCGGCGCCGCCGGTGCCGTGCGCGGACGGGCGGCAAAAGCATTCGGCAAATTCCGGCGCGTCTGGAAAAGCGTTATCAGCGGCGCCGGACAGCGGTGTTTTTCCGTCGCGACAGGGGGACCGGCCCGTGGCCGACGTGAAACCCCAGCTCGGACCGCCTGAAGTGGCGTATCGGCGTAGGCCGGGACCGAGAGAGCGTGAAATATGTCAGGCATTTGTTTGACAGCGCATGGCGGGCGGCTCAGCGCGCCGACGGATCGGCGTCCGGCTGACGCGCCCGGCACGGGTGGAAAGGGCTGGTCTCCGCGCTGATCTCCATGCGGTGCGGTCGCCGGCGAGGGCGGGTGTCACGCCGGTCCGACGAGTGACTTGAGCAGGTCGCGCAGCGACTCCTGCTGGGCCGCGGTGAGCCGGGTCAGGGGTGACGCGACGCTGAGGCGCTCCAGGACGTCGGCCCGGCGCTGCCGGCCGGCCTCGGTGAGCACGATCTGCTTGGCACGGCGGTCGGTCGGGTGCGGCTCGCGCCGGATCAGGCCCAGCTGCTCGAGCCGGTCGAGGACGAAGGTGGCGTTCGAGGGCTCGCAGGACATCCGGGAGGCCAGCTCGCGGGCGGTGATCGGCTCGGACAGCTCACGGAGCGCGACGACCTGCGACGCGGTGATGCCCACCTCGTCGGCGACGCGCCTGACGTGGACGTCGAGCCGGTGCGCGAACTGGTGGACGAGCTTGCACACGTCGCGATCGATCTGAAAGTCCACCAGAGCTCCCACGTCCTCGCTGTGGACAAGTGTAGCGGGGCTGCTCCTCCTGTGGTAGTTCTAATTCGTATTATTCAAACTCGACCTAAGGGAGTGCCTCGTGCCACTGCCTGTCCTCTCCCTCATGCTGGTCGTCTTCAGCCTCACGACGGGCGAGTTCGTGATCGCGGGCATCCTGCCCGATGTGGCGTCGGACCTGTCGGTGTCGATCGCGGCCGCCGGTCTGCTGGTGACCGCCTACGCGGTGGGCATGATCGTCGGAGGTCCGACGGTCACCGTCATGACGGCCCGGCTTCCCCGCAAGACACTCATCGTCAGCCTCCTCGCCGTGTCGATCGTGGGAAACCTCGGCTCGACGGTGGCACCGAACTACGTCGTGCTCCTGGGCATGCGGTTCCTCTCCGGGCTCATCGTGGCCACGTTCTTCGCCGTCGCCATCGCCACCACCGTCTCCATGGCCCCGCCCGGCAAGCAGGCGTCCGCCGTCGCCAAGGTCGCCTTGGGAATGAACCTCGGAATCATCCTCGGCACCCCGGCGGGCACCTTCGTGGGCCAGAACTTCGGCTGGCGGGCGACCTTCGCCGCCGTCGCCATCGCCACCGCCCTGGCCACGCTGCTGGTCCTGCGGTTCGTTCCCTCCCAGGAGGCCACGACGACCGGCTCCGTCCTGTCCGAGCTGCGTGTCCTCGGCGACCGCGGGGTCCAGCTTGCGATCGCGCTGACGGCGCTGGGCAACGTGGGGGTCGTCATGGTCTTCAGCTACATCGCCCCGCTGCTCACCGAGGTCAGCAAGTTCGCGGCCTCGTCCGTGCCCATCCTGCTGCTGGTGTACGGCGGGGGCGCCGTCGTCGGCAACTTCGTCGGAGGATGGCTGTCGGACCGGGCCCTGATGCCGTCGCTGATCGGCATGCTGGCCGTCCTGGCCGGTGTGCTTGCGCTGTTTTGGGCCGCGAGCGGCATCCAGGTGGCGGCGGTGGTGCTCACCTTCGCCGTCGGCGTGATGGCGTTCGCCATCATCCCCGGCATGCAGACGCGAGTGCTGTCCACCGCGAGCACGGCGCCCACGCTGGCCGTGGCGGTCAACGCCTCGGGCTTCCAGCTCTCCGCCGCCTTCGCCGGCTGGCTGGGCGGCAGGGTGATCGACAACGGCCCGGGACTGCCGGCGATCTACCTCGTGGGCTCCCTGCTCACCCTGGTCGGCCTCGCCATCGCCGTCTACTCGCACCAGCGCGATCGCCGGCTCGCCCTTCAGACGGCCTGACCGTCGCCACGCCGCCGGGAGCGCGCACGGGCGCCCCGCGCGAGCGGCGGCGGCTCACCACCGGCCGCGTGCCGTAGAGCCCCCGGCACGCCGAGCGGGTCTCGCCGTGGCGTCACTCGGAACCCTCGTCGGCCGCGCCCGGCCATTCCAGCAGCCACCGCGTGCCCCGCTCCACCTGGGCCGCCCGGCCCGTGTCCCGGGCGGCCCACACGGCATGGCACAGCACCCGTACGGCGTCGACGACGTCGGCCGGCCGCTCACCGGTCGCCGCGGGCGGAGCGCCGCCGCCGTTGAGCACGCTCACCTCGCCGGCGTCCCAGCGGGCGGTCCAGCGCCCGCAGGTGAACCGGCCGGACTCTCGGCGGACCTCCGGCCGGGAGGACAGCAGGCCGCGCAGATCCGCCAGGAGATAGGTCGGCCGTGCCTCCGGCGGCGCCTCCAGCAGCGCGTCGACCGTGGTCACCCCGGTCAGCACCAGCGCGCTGTCGAATCCGTTGCGGCGGGCTCCCCGCACGTCGGTGTCGAGGCCGTCGCCGATCACCAGGCATCCCCCGCTGCTGCGGCGGGCCGCTTCGGCGAAGATGGGGGGCTCCGGCTTGCCGGCCACGAGCGGTTCACGTCCCGTGGCCATCCGGATCGCGTCCACGAGGGTGCCGTTGCCCGGCGCGATCCCGCGTTCCCGTGCGATCCGCAGATCGACGTCGGACGCTATCCACGGCATCCCGCGCGCGACCGCGAAGCCGGCCTCGGCGAGCTGCTGCCAGTCGACCTCGGGGGCGAAGCCCTGCACGACCGCCACCGGCTCGTCGTCCAGCGACCGCA
Source organism: Microbispora rosea subsp. aerata (assembly GCF_014647835.1). Taxonomy (GTDB): domain Bacteria; phylum Actinomycetota; class Actinomycetes; order Streptosporangiales; family Streptosporangiaceae; genus Microbispora; species Microbispora aerata. The sequence continues at coordinate 136,985 of NZ_BMPY01000001.1, read as the reverse complement.
CGGGCGTCAAGCCCCGCCGCCGCAGAGCCGTCTCGACGGCGGGCCCGCCGACCACCAGCACGCGCGCCCCCGGCGGCAGACGCTCCGCCGCCATCCCCGCCGCCGTCTCCGCCGAGGTGACCACCTGTTTCTCGTCCGCCGCGATCCCCATCCCGGCGAGGACGGCGGCCACCTCATCCGGCGTACGGGAGGAGTTGTTGGTCAGGAACAGCGGGCGCATGCCGCTGCGCGCCGCCTCGGCCAGGGCGGTGGCGGCATGCGGCACGGGACGCACGCCGCGGTAGACGACCCCGTCGAGATCGAAAATCCCTGTTCCGTACCGATTCACGAGCGGGCGGTCGCTGCCGCGCAGCGGCCCGTCGTCGCCTGGATGCAAAGCATCTCCTCGAGTGAGACGTCCTGCCGACGGTGCGGGAAGCATCCGCCCGGCCACCGTCCCCGTAACCGGCCGCGGGCTTCCGCGGCGCCGGACGGCGCACACGTGCACGGTGGAGACAGCCCACGGCCTTCTCGCGCCTGGCTTTCCCCTCGGGCGGGTCGCGCACCAAGAATAGCCAATTGAAGCCGGGTATTGTCTATTCCCGTACATATCACGGCATCGCCTAATTTGATGCCGCCGAAAATGCGGAACGCGGTGTTCCGTGACTCGCGGCGAGAGCCGGATTTCCCGGTCGCCGTCGATCGGCCGTATGAGCCGTACGGCGACGGCCCTCATGCCCGCCGTCGGCGGCCCGCCGTGGTCCCGTATTCGGGCCGCGGGCGACGGCGAGGAGAAGTTCCGACTATCGGAACCGGTGGTTCTACTTTGCGTGTTCATTAAGTAACTTTCCGCAAGGGATACCGGGGCTCGCCGAGGAGGAGGCCGACCATGACGGCGGAGATCGTGGACACGTCCATCACCGGCATGACCGGCCGGGTGCGCAGGCGGGTCGACGATCTGCTGTCCGCCTTCCTCGACGCGCGGCGTCCCCCGGTCGGCGACCCGGACGTCGCCGACGGATACCGGCTGCTGCGCGAGTTCGTCGTCGAGGGCGGCAAGCGCATCCGTCCGCTGCTGTGTTACTGGGGCTGGCGCGGCGCCGGCGGCACCGCGCCACAGGAGGAACGGGCCGTCAGCGTCGGCGCGGCGCTGGAGCTCTACCACGCCGGCCTGTTGATCCACGACGACGTCATGGACGGCAGCGAGCTGCGCCGGGGACGCCCGACCATCCACCGGGGGCTCGCCGGGGCCCCGCGGTGGGCGGGAGCGGAGACCTTCGGCCGGTCCGCCGCCATCCTGCTCGGCGTGCTCGCGCAGGCGTGGGCCGACGAGCTGCTCGCGGACGCCGCCGCCGGCGACGTGCCCGGCCGCGCGGCCCGCGAGCTGTTCAACCGGATGCGCACGGAGGTCGTCACCGGGCAGTACCTCGACATCCTGGCGCACACGCGTGCCGACGCGGACGTCGAGCGGGCCCTGACGGTGATCCGCTACAAGACCGCCCGCTACACCGTCGAGCGCCCGCTTCAGATCGGCGGGGCGCTCGCCGGGGCCCCGCCCGCCCTGCTCGAGGCGTACTCCCGGTTCGGCCTGCCGCTCGGCGAGGCGTTCCAGCTCCGCGACGACGTCCTCGGGGTCTTCGGCGACCCCGCGGTCACCGGCAAGCCGGTCCTGGACGACCTGCGTGAGGGGAAACGCACCGTGCTCATGGCGCACGCGTACGCGCGGGCGCGGGGACCGGAGCTCGACCTGCTGCGGACCTGGCACGGCGCCCCCGACCTGGACGAACGGCGCGCGGCAGAGCTCCGGCAGGTCATCGTGGACACCGGCGCCCTCGCCGAGGTCGAGGAGCTCATCGCGCTGCGGGCCGGGCAGGCGCTCGAGGCGCTGCGCGAGTGCGACATCGCCCCGGAGGCCGCGCAGGCGCTCGCGGTGCTCACCGAGCGGCTCACCCGCCGCGTCCGGTGAGGCGCGCGCCCGGCACCACCGCCTCTCCCGCGAATCCCGCCGCCGGAGCCGCTCCGGCCGGCTCCGCCCACCGCCGTACGGACACCCGCGGCGGCAGGCGCGGCCCCGCCCCGACGGGTGAGGGCCGCGATCCGGCCGGCCGGGGCCCTCCCGGCCGGCGCGGGCTTCGACCTCTTCCTCCCCCTCCATCGCTCGGCGACGAGCGTGACCAGTCGAAAACCGGCCGCCGTGCCGATCACAGATGGGGTGATGTGCTGTGACCGAAAACACCATGCCGAACGACAGCCGGCTCAGCCTGAGCACCAGGGCCGCGCGCAACCTGGCCACGACGACCAAGACGCCGCCGCAGATGCAGGAGATCACCTCCCGTCACCTGCTGCGGGTGCTGCCCTGGGTCGAGGCGGTGGGCGGCGTCTACCGGGTCAACCGGCGGCTGACCTACCAGATGGCCGACGGGCGGGTGACGTTCGTCTCGACCGGGGCGGACGTGCGGGTCATCGCCGCGGAGCTGTGCGAGCTCCCCGCGCTGCGCGGCTTCGACGACGCCGACGTGCTCGCCGCGATGGCGGACCTGTTCACCCAGCGGGAGTACGAGGCCGGCCAGGTGATCGCCGAGGCGGGCACCCCGATGGACGAGGTCGTGCTCCTGGCCCACGGCAAGGTGGACAAGCTCGGCCAGGGGGCGTACGGCGGCGAGACGCTGCTCGGCGTCCTGGCCGACGGCGAGTACGTCGGCGAGCAGATGCTGGTGAACCCGGACGCGCGGTGGGAGTGGACGGTCAAGGCCGTGACGCCGTGCACCGCGCTCGCCCTCCGCAGGGAGGAGTTCGAACGGCTGCTCGCCCTGTCGGACGGCCTGCGTGAGCACGTGCAGTCGTACCGGGACGACCCGGACCGGCCGGTGAACCGGTACGGCGAGGCGGAGATCGCGCTGGCGGCGGGGCATGAGGGTGAGGCGACGCTGCCGGGGACGTTCGTGGACTACGAGCCGGGGCCGCGTGAGTACGAGCTGAGTGTGGCGCAGACGATCCTGCGGGTGCACACGCGGGTGGCGGATCTGTACAACGAGCCGATGAACCAGACCGAGCAGCAGTTGCGGCTGACGATCGAGGCGTTGCGGGAGCGTCAGGAGCACGAGCTGGTCAACAACCGCGACTTCGGGCTGCTGCACAACGCCGACTTCAAGCAGCGCATCCACACCCGTTCGGGCCCGCCCACCCCCGACGACCTCGACGAACTGCTCGCCACGGTCTGGAAGAACCCGAGCGTCATGTTCGCCCACCCCAAGGCGATCGCCGCCTTCGCCCGCCAGTGCAACGCCCGGGGCATCTACCCGCAGACCGTGGAGTTCAACGGGCAGAAGGCGCCGGCCTGGCGCGGGGTGCCGATGCTGCCGTGCAACAAGATCCCGGTGGACGACAAGGGCATCAGCTCGATCATGGTCATGCGCCTGGGGGAGCAGGACCAGGGCGTCGTCGGCCTGCGCCGCACCGGGCTGGTGGACGAGTACGAGCCCGGCCTGTCGGTGCGTTTCATGGGCATCGACGACAAGGCGATCATCTCCTACCTGGTGACCACCTACTACTCGGCGGCCGTCCTGGTCCCCGACGCCCTCGGCATCCTGGAGAGCGTCGAGGTCCTGTGATGTCCTCCTACCGGCTGCCGGACTTCTACCTCCCTCATCCGCCCCGGCTCAACCCGCACGTGGAGACCGCACGGGCGCACACCCGGGGGTGGGCGGCGCAGATGGGCATGCTCGACGACCCGGACATCTGGAACGAGGAGTCGCTCGAGGCGATGGACTACGGCCTGATGTGCGCCTACACCCATCCCGACTGCTCCGCCCCCGAACTCGACCTGATCACCGACTGGTACGTGTGGGTCTTCTACTTCGACGACCACTTCCTGGAGACGTTCAAACGCGGCAGAGACCTGGACGGCGCGCAGGACTACCTCGACCGGCTCGACGCGTTCATGTCGGACGACCCGCCCGAGCCGGCGAACCCCGTGGAGCGGGGCCTGGCCGACCTGTGGCCCAGGACCGTGCCCGCCATGTCCGAGGCGTGGCGGCGCCGGTTCGTCCGGGTCACCCGCGACCTGCTGCAGGAGTCGATGTGGGAGCTGTTCCACATCGAGCGGGACGCCGTCTCCAACCCCATCGAGTACATCGAGGAGCGCAGGAAGGTCGGCGGCGCCCCCTGGTCGGCCGCGCTGGTCGAGCACGCCGTCGGCGCCGAACTGCCGGCCCGGCTGGCGCACACCCGGCCGATCCGGGTGCTGACCGAGTCGTTCGCCGACGCCGTGCACCTGCGCAACGACCTGTTCTCCTACGAGCGGGAGGTGCGGAAGGAAGGCGAGCTGTCCAACTGCGTGCTGGTCTGCGAGCGGTTCTTCGGCTGCGACACCGAGCGGGCCGTGGAGATCACCAACGACCTGCTCACCTCCCGGCTGCACCAGTTCGAGCACACGGCGCTGACCGAGCTGCCGGCCCTGTTCGCCGACGAAGGGGTCCTGCCCCCCGAGCAGGCGCTCGTGCTCGGCTACGTGAAAGGGCTGCAGGACTGGCAGGCCGGGGGACACGCCTGGCACACCGCCTCCAGCCGCTACACGAAGACCGCCGGGAACACCGGGTTCCTCGGCATGAACGTCTCCCGCGCCCACCTCACCGGCGCGGGCGGCCTGCGCAACCACACCCACCGGCCGTACCAGCGGGTCTCGGTGCGGCTGCCCGAGCCGTACATGCCGTTCCAGGTGCGCGACAACCCGCACCTGGAGGCCGCGCGGGCCGCGAACGTCGAATGGTGTGCCGCGATGGGGTTCTTCGACGGGGTCCCCGGCATCCCGGCGACGGCCGTGTGGACCGAACCGCAGCTCGTCGGCTTCGACTTCGCGCTGTGCGCGTCCGGCATCGACCCGGACGCCACCGCCGACGAACTGAACCTGGCCACCGACTGGCTGGCCTGGGGGACGTACGGCGACGACTACTACCCCTTGGTCTACGGGAGGGCGCGCGACCTGATCGGCGCGAAGCTCGGCAACCGGCGGCTCAAGGAGCTCATGCCGCTGGACCTCGTGCCCCGGCTGACCCCGATGACCGGGCTGGAACGCGGGCTGGCCGACTTGTGGCGGCGCACCGCCGCACCGCTGCCGGAGGACTCCCGCCGGGCCTTCCGCACCGCCGTCGAGGAGATGATCGACAGCTGGGTGTGGGAGCTGGCCAACCAGGCCCAGCACCGCGTGCCCGACCCGGTCGACTACATCGAGATGCGGCGCATGACGTTCGGCTCGCATATGACGATGAGCCTGGCCAGGCTGGCACCGGGCCGGGTCATCCCCGCGGAGATCCACCACACCCGCGAGTTCCTCGGCATGACCAACGCCGCGCAGGACTACGCGTGCCTGCTGAACGACCTGTTCTCCTACCAGAAGGAGATCGAGTTCGAGGGCGAGGTGCACAACGCCGTCGCGGTGCTGGGCACCTTCCTCGACTGCGCGCCCGACGAGGCGGTGGCCGTGGTGGACGCGCTCATGACCAGCCGGATGAGGCAGTTCGAGCACATCACCACCATCGATCTGCCCGCCCTGCTCGACCGCATGGAGGCGGGGGAGAAGGTGCGGGAGTCGGTCGAGGGATACGTGTCCGACCTGCGCAACTGGATGGCGGCGATCCTGCGCTGGCACGAGCGGACCCGGCGCTACGTCGAGGAGGAGCTGCGCAGCGGCCCGGTGGCCCGGTGGACTCAAGGCCCCACAGGTCTCGGCACGGCCACCGCACGCATCCACTCCCTCGCGCCGCCAGCCCACAGATCGCCGACGCCCGCCCTCGGGCCGTCCAATCTCACGCCGTCATCCGTGACGACGCCCGATCTCACGCCGTCCCATGCCCCACCGTCGTCCATGACGGCACCTGGTGTCGCCGCACCGCATGTCAGGCCGTCGTCCGTCACCACGCCCGATGTCGAAGAGCCCCATGTCGTGGGGTCGTCTGTGACGGCACCCGATGTCGGGGCACCGCATGTCAGGCCGTCGTCCGTGACGATGCCCGATGTCGCGGTGCCCCATGACGCGCCGTCCGGTCTCGTGCCATCCGCTCGTCCGCTTCCGGTGGGGGCGCCATGACCACGTCACGCCTGGCTCTGAGTACGGCGGCCGCGCGGAACCTGGCGACCACCACCAAGACGCCGCCGCAGATGCGGGAGATCACCCCGCGGCACCTGCTGCGGGTGCTGCCCTGGATAGAGGTCCAGGGCGGCGTCTACCGGGTCAACCGCCGGCTCACCTGCACGGTCGGGGACGGGCGGGTGAGCTTCGTCTCCACCGGGGCGCGGGTGCGGGTCGTCCCGGCCGAGCTGTGCGAGCTGCCGTCCCTGCACGACTACGGCGACCTGGACACCCTCGGGGCGCTGGCCGACCGGTTCGTCCAGCACGACCTGCGCCCGGACGAACCGGTGCCGCCCGGGCAGGTGGTGCTCGTCGCCCACGGCAAGATCGCACGCGTCGGCCCCGGTCCGTACGGCGGAGAGGCCCTGCTCCAGGTCCTGGCCGACGGCGACCACCTGGGAGACCTCACCGGCCCGGGGGCCGCGCCCGCCAGGGCGCTCACCCCGTGCATCGTCCTCGTTCTCGACCGGTCGGCGCTGGACAACCTGGTCGCGCTGTCCACGGGCCTGCGCGAGCACCTCAGCCGTCCTCCCGAGTCGCGGCCGGTGAACCGGTACGGCGAGGCGGAGATCGCGCTGGCGGCGGGGCATGAGGGTGAGGCGACGCTGCCGGGGACGTTCGTGGACTACGAGCCGGGGCCGCGTGAGTACGAGCTGAGTGCGGCGCAGACGATCCTGCGGGTGCACACGCGGGTGGCGGATCTGTACAACGAGCCGATGAACCAGACCGAGCAGCAGTTGCGGCTGACGATCGAGGCGTTGCGGGAGCGTCAGGAGCACGAGCTGGTCAACAACCGCGACTTCGGGCTGCTGCACAACGCCGACTTCAAGCAGCGCATCCACACCCGTTCGGGCCCGCCCACCCCCGACGACCTCGACGAACTGCTCGCCCGGCGGCGCAGCTCGCACTACTTCCTCGCCCATCCCCGTGCCATCGCCGCCTTCGGACGGCAGTGCACCCGGCGCGGGGTGTATCCGGACGTCACCGAGGTCAACGGGGCGACGGTCATGGCGTGGCGGGGGGTGCCGATCCTGCCCTGCGACAAGATCCCGATCACCGAGGACGGGCTCAGCTCGATCCTGGTGATGCGCACCGGCGCCGAGAAACAGGGCGTCGTCGGCCTGCGCCGCACCGGGCTGGTGGACGAGTACGAGCCCGGCCTGTCGGTGCGCTTCATGGGCATCGACGACAAGGCGATCATCTCCTACCTGGTGACCACCTACTACTCGGCGGCCGTCCTGGTCCCCGACGCCCTCGGCATCCTGGAGAGCGTCGAGGTGAACTGAACCACCCGGGTCGGCCCGGGCGCGCTTCGGCGAGGCCCGGGCCGCGCCGCGTGGTTGCCGCGGTGGAGCCGACGGGCGGCCCCGGAACGTCGCTGGTTGGTTCCCGGAGCGGGACGCCGGGCGGTTCCCCCGGCCGGGTTGACGGGGGAGCCGGGTGCTTTCCCGGTGGGGTGGTGGAGGCGATGGATCGGGGCGTACCGAACTCCACAATGCCGCCGTAACCCGCGCGGGCGGGCATTCCGATCCCGCTCCCGCGGATAGAGCGACCGGGCGGGCGCGCACGGGGTGACCGAATACGCGTTCGCCGCTCATGCGCGGCGCGGCCGGGCTAAGGTGGCCGCTGGCCTGTAGGGATCTGTTCACGAGCGTCGCGGGGTGGGCTTGTTCGCAGCGTCGGATCGCGCCCGCCGGGCGGAGGCGGCCCCTGCCCTGGGCAGCCTGGAACGCGGGATCGAGATTCTCCTATGCCTGGCCGAGGGCATGCGGCCGATGAACCTCACGCAGGTGCACCGGTCCACCGGGTTCTCCAAGACCACCACCCACCGCCTGCTCGCGACCCTGCAGCGGCGGGGTCTGGTCACGCGTACGGGCGGCGGCTACACGGTCGGCGGACGTCTGGCCGACCTGGTGGCGCCGCGCGGCTGGGCGGTCCAGGGGCGACGCCTGCCCGGCTCCCGCAAGGTGGTCCTGCCGCACCTGCTCCAGCTGTACGAGGCCACCCGGCAGACGGTCAACCTGGCGGTGCCGGATGGGTTCGAGGTCGCGTACGTCGAGCGCTTATATGGGCACAACCGGGTAAAATCGCCATCCGACGGGCTGGACCGGGCGCCGTTGCACTGCACGGCGGCGGGCAAGGTGCTCCTCGCCCACGACACGGGCCTGCGTACGGCGTTCCTCGCCACCCCGGCCCCGTGGCGGGTGACCGGCCGTACGGTGACGGGCCGCGTGGTGACCGGCCACGCAGCACTGGAACGCGAACTGGCCGCCATCCGCGGGGAGGGTGTGGGGTACGCGCGGGAGGAGTTCGCCGAGGGCGTGTGCTGCGCCGCCGCCCCCGTCTTCGGCCCGGACGGCGGGGTGTGCATGGCGGTCGCGGTCGCGGCCCCGGCGGGAGCGGTCGGGGCGGCGGCCCTGCCGCGCCTGGGCGCGGCCGTGCGCAGGACCGCCCGCCAGATCACCGGCGCCCTCAGCCTGTGATCCCCGATCTCCGGATTGGGCCGGCGGGGTTCGGGGAAGGGTCACCCCCGTTGAGCATCGGGGCGCCCGCGCCGCCGTCCGGTGCCGCGGAAACGGCACACCATCGCGGGGAGAGTCATGCGTCCAGGGCCGTACGCGTCCCGCCTGATCGGCCGGGTCGGCCTCGTCGCCATACCGATGACCATGCTGCTCGCGGCGTGTGGGACGCCGCAGCCACAGGAGCGCCCGCAACCCGCCGCCGCGGGCGGTGCGACGCCGGACACGGCCGCCGCGGCGCCCTCGCCCTCGCCGGTCGCGTCCCTCGTCGCGGTCGCGGACGACCCGCGCGAGTGCCGGGACGCCGACTGCACGGTGATGATCCGCCCGGGGGACCGGCTGCGGCTCGACCGGGAGACCGGCCTCGACGCGATCTCGGTCGTCTCCCTCGACGACGGCGTGGTGCGGCTGCGTTTCGAAGCGGGCGGGGGGACCTATCGCGTGGAGGGCATGAACGTCAACGTCAGCCAGAACTGCGTCAACGGCCGCTGCCGCACCGACGGCGGGCTGACGCTGACCACGGGACGGCCCGGCAAGATCGGCGACATCCGCTTCCGGCTGGCGAGCGCGGCGCTCGACCACGCCGTCCTCGTCCTGACGCCGTCGTAAGCGTTCGCCCTACGGGCGAGCTCCCGCCGCTCCGCGAGGTCCGGCTGGGACGGCCGGTCCCGCCTCCTCAGGACCCCAAGGCCCCCACGGGCCGTACGGGCCGCAGGGCCCTGGCTGAATCGTTCGGACCTGGCGCCACGTGCGCGAGGCGCTGGTGTGGAGCGCCGCGCCGGGTTCACCGGCATGGTGCGGGGCCGGCTGCGCAGGCCGCCGGTCAGGCGCGCCCTGGACCGGCTCACCGGTCTCATCGTCATCGGCTTCGGCCCGCGCCCGGCGGTGCGGCGGTCTTGAAGCCCGGGAAGGGGCCGACGCCGCACACGTCCGGGACGGCGGTCATCGGGACGTCCTCGACGAGGGCGCGGACCAGCAGCGCCTCGACGCCGCGCAGCATCGCGACGGCGGTGTCCTTGGGCAGGTACGCGGTGTCCACGATGAGGCTGAGCTTCCCGGTGTCGGGGGCCGAGACGACCGTGAAGAACGCCTTGAACCGGACCCCGGGCCAGGCGTTGGTGACGTGCGTCCGGGTTTTGTCGGTGAGGCGGGCCACGGCCTCGTCGGGGCCGGCCGGAGGCAGGCCGGGCCAGGTGCCGGTGGTCCGCCTGTCGTTGAAGAACGCGTCGAGGTCCGGCTCCCGGCCCCGGCGGCGGCCGATCTCCTCCCGCATGGCCTGCATCTCGAACGGGTCGTAGTGCGCGTTGTGGTACGCCTTGAGCGCGCCGCGGTGCGCGGCCCGGCAGGTGGCGGCGAAGTCCGTGCCGGGCAGGTCGAGCACGAACAGGCCGTCCTGCTCCACCGTGCCGACCATCGTGAGGGTGCGGGCGTCGCGGCGGTTGCTGTGCACGAGCTGCATGACCGCGCGCGTGCGGCCGCTCACGGTCGCCAGCACGGTGGCGCAGGCGGCGAGCAGCACGGTGGTCGTGCTCATCGTCCAGCGCTCCGCCAGCCGCTGGGCCGCGACGGCGAGCGCCACCGACTCCATGCCGACCTCGATGAACCGCGGGTCCTCCGCCTCGCGCGGCGGATGGTCGAACACGTCCAGCGGGCCGTCCGCCAGCACGGAGTGCCAGTAGCGGACGGTCTTGGCCGAGCGGGCGGGGTAGGGCTCCTCGCGCTCCGCGGCGGCCTGGTCCATCGGCTGCCAGTCGGCGGGCGGCAGTTCCTCGCCGCGCAGCAGGGCCTTCCACTCCTCCGACAGCGTGTTCAACGCCTGGAAGTCCACCGCGAGGTGGGAGAAGGCGAGCGCCAGCGCCGCCGGCCGGCCGTTCTTGGTCACGGCGGCGCAGCGCAGCGGCAGGTCACGGTCGTGTGCGAAGGGCGTCCCGCCGAGCTCGGCGGCGAGCCGCTCGGCGACCCCCAGCACCCGGTCGTGTCCCGCGTCCACCAGGCTCACGGGCAGCTCGCCGCGGCGTGCGACCCGCTGCACCGGCCCCTCCGGCGTGAGGACGAAGGTGGTACGCAGGCTCTCATGGCGTTCGAGCAGCACGCGCAGCGCGTCCAGGACGCTGTCCAGGTCGCGCCTGCCGTACACCGGCAGCACCCACGGGCAGCTCAGGAACGTCTGGCTGTCGCCCATCAGGTGGACCGCGCGCCACATCAGCCGTTGGCCCCAGGTCAGCGGTGCCTCGCCGTCGCGTGTGCCGCTGAACGCCACCGTCACCATGAGCGCGCCGCCGCGTGCGCGGTCGCGGCCGGGCGCGACATGGCGGACAGCGCCACCAGGGCGGACAGCGTGCCGACGTCCTCGACGGAGGCCAGTTCGTCGCCGAGGCCGTGCTTCACGCCGAACTCGTCCTCGATCGCGGTGATGAGCCGGATCCGGCCCAGCGGGGTGAGGCCGAGGGCCGACAGCGTGTGACCGGCCTTGAGCACCTCCTCGACGCTGATCGCACCGTCCGACGCCTCGGAGACCATCTGCGCCAGCCGGCGCGTGTACTCCTCCGCAGTCACGCCGCATCCTCCTCGCGTACGACCGCGCCCAGGCAGGAGCAGGTCAGGCGGGTTGGTCCGGCCCGGCTCAGGTCACGTGACCGAAAAATTTCGACACGATGCCCGCTCTGCAATGGGCGTAGAAGTGGCGGTTTGTCCAGTTGTCGGGAGCCTTGAGACTCCCGTGCAAGGGGAAGGATAGGCAACAAAAGCCAGAAGAGGATAGTGAAAGTTATTCTGATCTTTCGAAAACTTTCGCGTTCGGGTCACATCGGGCACGGACCGCCCGAGGCGACCGCCCGGACGGCAAGATCGACTGTCTGCCGGCACTCATACGATGGCGCTCATGACCAGGCATGGTTTCACGCTGACGGCACGGGGCCCGTTCGACTTCGGCGCGACGTTGCGGTTCACGCAGGAGTGGCCCGTCACCGGCGGGCTGCCCTCCGACGGGCGGGCGCTGCGCTTCGCCTACTGCGCCGAGTCCGACTGGCTGCCGATCGGCGTGACCGTGACCGCCGCGCCCGGCGGGGTCGCCGTCGCCATGACACGGGCCGCCGGGCCGCGGATCAGGGATGAGATCGCGCGCATCCTGTCCCTCGACGTGGACGGCTCCGGCTTCGCCGAGATCGCCGAGGCGGACCCGGTGCTCGGCGACGTGTGGCGCCGCAGTCCCGGCCTGCGGCCGCTGTGCTTCTGGAACCCCTGGGAGGCGGCCTGCTGGGCGGTCATCGTGCAACGGTCGTCGATGGTCGTCGCCGCCCGGATCAAACAGCGCATCGCGGAGCGGTACGGCGCGCGGGTGACCCTGGACGGGGAGACGTATGCCGCCTTCCCGCCGCCCACGACGCTGCTCGACGCCGGCGGCCTCGGGCTGTCCGCGCAGAAGGAGGAGTGGCTGCGCGGGCTGGCCCGCGCGGCGCTCGACGGCGTGCTCACCGCCGAGCACCTGCGCGCGCTCGACCCCGAGGAGGCGCTGGCCGAGCTGCGCGCCCTGCCCGGCGTGGGGCCGTTCTCCGCCGGCCTGATCCTGATCCGCGGCGCGGGCGCGCCGGACGCGTTCCCGGGTGACGAACCCCGCCTGTTCGCGATCCTGCGCGAGGCGTACGGCCTGCCGCGGGACGCCCCGCCCGCCGCCTGCCGGAAGGTGGCCGAGGCGTGGCGGCCCTACCGCTCCTGGGCGTCCTTCCTGTTCCGGGCGTCCGCCTACGGCGCGCCGGACGACGAGCGCCGCCCGCGCGGTTTCGCGCGTGGCCGCTGACCGAAGCCGCACGGGATTCCAGCACGAGATCGCGGCGCGGGGCCGCGCGGCATGAGGCCCCGGTACGGCGCCGAAACAGGGGTCCAGCGCGGGGTCGTGGCGCGGGGTCCCGGCACAGGGCCGCTGACCGGGACCGCACAGGGTCCCGGCTCGGGCCGCACACATTCACCAGTGTGAATGTGCGGTTTCCCGCTCGTGAACAAGGACATAAGCGCCGGCCGCCGGAAAATTTCCAGCCCAGGTCGCGTTAAGCGGCGTGCGTCGTTTGTTGCGCAAGTGGCGGGGTTGACGAATCTCGGGGATTGGCGGAAGACTCGATCTTTGACGAGCTGCCCGTTTCATCTGGGCATTTCCGCCGTCACTCCGGAAGATGTGCTCTTCGTGCCCGTCCCGTCGACATCCAGGCTGTCTCAGCACGTGGCAACGCCATCGGCGCCGTCGGAATCGGCCGGTGGCCGCATCGGGAGACACCGCGCGGGGCGATCTGACGAGTCGCTTTTCATTTGCATCGGGCAAACAGTCAACTATTCCGCCTTCATGCCGACGTTCACCGGTGGAGAACGATGTTCCGTCCTTGGCAGCGATTCCTGCTCGTCTATCTCCCTGGCGGGGTCTATCTGGCGGTGGTCCTGGCCATATGGATCCTGCGGGATCGCCTCCCGGACCCGGCCGCCTCACACTTCACCTCCGGGGTGCCCGACGCGTCGCGTGCCCTGTGGGAACTGGTCCTGATCTCCCTGGGCCCGCCCGCTCTGACCTGGCTCTTCCTGGCGTTCCTGGTGCGGCTGCGGGTGCCGGGCAGCATCGGCCGCCGCGTGGGCGCGGGGGTCATCGTCGGTCAGGCGTTCCTGTACGGCACGGCCGCCCTGCTCGGCATCGTCTTCGCCAACCTGGACGCCCCCACCTGGCGTGAGGCGCACTCCGAGGCCCACTATCCGGCCGTCGCCGCCGCGATGGGGCTGGCCGGCGTCGTGATCGGCGCCGCGCTGGTGGACCCCTGGCGGGCCGCGGAGCCGCCCGCGCTGCCGCTGCCCGAGCCGTACGACGAAACGGACGGGGACGGCGGCGAGACGGGGGGCTCGGCGCGCCGCCGCATGTGGGTGGGGCACGCGCGCAACCGGTTCCTGCTGTGGTATTCGGCGGCGGGCCTGGCGTTGTTCGTCTTCGTCCTCCCCTGGACGTTGTGGACGCTGGCCGGCGCCGTGTACACGCTGTTCACTCTCTACCTGGCCAGTGGGGCGACCGCAACGTTCGACGGGTGCACGCTGCGGGTGTACGGATTCCCGGCGGTGTTTCCGCTGCGGCGAATCCGCCTGGCGCGGGTGGAGAACGCCGAGGCGGTCGAGCTTGATCCCCTGGCCTGGGGCGGCTGGGGATGGCGCGCGCTGTCGCTGCGGCGGCACGCCTTCGTGATCCGGGGCGGGGAGGCGCTGCACATCGCGCTGCGGGGAGGCGGCGAGTTCCTGGTGACGGTGTCGGACGCGGCCAGGGGCGCCGCGCTGATCCGCCGGTCCCTGCGCGCGCGGTCCGGGCCGGGATCTGCGCGCAGGTCGGCGGACATTCCGCTGACACAGGGCGGCGAGTGACGGAGGGCGGCGGCCGGGAGCCCGGCCGCCGCCCGCGTGTTCCGTCCGCCACCGTCAGGCGGCCACCTCGTCGGCGAGGAGCTGCGTCGTCGCCAGCGTCCGGTAGAGCTCGTCGGAGCCGACCAGTTCGGTGTGCGTGCCGAGCGCGCGCATCCGGCCCGACTCCAGCAGCAGGATCCGGTCGGCGCCGGTGACCGTCGACAACCGGTGCGCGATGACGATGACGGTCGTCGTGCGCGCCACGTCGGCGATGACGTCGCGCAGCGCCAGCTCGTTCACCGCGTCGAGCTGCGAGGTCGCCTCGTCGAGCAGCAGGATCTTCGGGCGGCGCAGCAGCGCCCGGGCGATGGCGATGCGCTGGCGCTCGCCGCCCGACAGGGTCATGCCGCGGTGCCCGACCGGGCTGTCCAGCCCCTGCGGCAGCTTGTCGATCAGCGGCTGCAGCCGGGCCAGCGCGATCACCTCGCGCAGCTCCTCCTCGCTCGCGTCGGGCGCGGCGAGCAGCAGGTTGTCCCGCAGCGTGCCGGCGAGCACCGGGGCGTCCTGCTCGACGTATCCGATCACCGAGCGGAGCTCCGGCAGCGGCCAGTCCCGCACGTCCCTGCCCCCGACCTCCACGCGCCCGGTCTGCGGCTCGTAGAAGCGCTCCAGCAGGGAGAACATCGTGGTCTTGCCGGTCCCCGACGGTCCCACCACGGCGCTCAGGCCCGTGGCGGGCACGTCGAAGGTGAGGTCCCGCAGCAGCGGCTCGTCGCCGTACCCGAACGAGACGTTCCTGAACGAGACCGACAGGCCGCCCGCGGCGGTGACGGGCGTGCCGCTCTCCTCGGACACCGGCTCGACGGGAAGGTCGTCCACCTCCTTGACGCGCCGGGCGGCGCCGATGCCCATCTGCAGGCCGCTGGCCCCGTTCGTGAGCTGGGTGATCGGGCCGGTCAGGTAGAACAGGCAGAGCAGGAAGGCGATCAGCGAGGAGAGCGGCAGTCCTCCGGCGGCGACCCGCGCGCCCCCGACACCCAGCACGAGCAGGAACGACACCTGCACCACCAGGCCGGTCGAGATGCCGGCCACCGACATCCAGCGCGCGGCGCTCAGGCCCCGGCGCCAGGCGTCCGTGGCCGCGGCGTCGATGACCGCGGCCTCCCTGCCTTCCGCGCCGCTGGCCTTGACCGTGCGGAAGGCGCCGAGCGCCCGCTCCAGGATCGAGCCCATGACGCCCAGCGCCTCCTGGGCGTGCAGGCTGGCCTGCCGGATGCGCGGCAGCAGCGTGGCCGCCGCGCCGCCGATGACGACCAGCACGCCGAGGACCACGCCCAGCAGCGTCAGGTCGAGGTACGCCATGATCACGACCATGCCGAGCAGCTGGAACGCGCCGATGACCAGGTCGACGAGGTTGCTCGTCGCCGCGGAGCGCAGCTGCGTGCTGTCCGCCGTGACGCGGGAGAGCAGGTCGCCGGGGGGAATGCGGTCCACGACGTCGAGGCGCAGCCGCAGCAGCCGCGACACCATGCGGCGGCGCGCGGTGAGGACGATGGTCTCGGCGCAGCGCTCCACGAGGTACATTCCGGCCGCGCCCAGCGCGGCCCCGCCGACGAGGAGCCCGGCGAGCAGCACGAGCAGCCAGGTCACCGTACGGCCCTCGGCCAGGGCGTCCAGGAACATCTTGGCGACGATCGGCTGGGCGAGCGCGAGCAGCGCCCCGGCGAAGGTGATCAGCGCGCCGGCGGCCACGACCCACTTGTGCGGCCGGAGATGGGCGTACAGCAACGACCAGGTGGACGGGGCGGCGCCCGCGGTTTTGGCAGTCATGGTCAGCTCCACGGTGTCGGAACGGTGTCGAAGGTGAGGTCGGAGGTGAGGAGGCCCGAGGTGTGGGGGTCGGCGGCGACGATCCCCGAGAAGCGCTGGGGGGCGAAGAACTCCGCCGCCGCCTCGACCACCTGCCGTGCGGTGACGGCCCGCAGGCGGCGGGGGAAGTCGAGCAGCCAGAGGGGATCGACGTCGCCGTCGGCGAGGTCGGCGAGCGCGGAGGCCAGCGCCGCCGCCGGGGCGAGCCGGGTGGCCATCGAGCCCAGGGCGTACGTCCTGGCGGCCGCGATCTCCGCGTCCGTGGGCGGGGCGGTCCGCATGCGTTCCAGCTCCGCGGTCAGCTCCGCGTACGCCTCCCCGGTCGTGGCCGCGGCCGTGTCCGCGTCGACGCCGAGGTAGGCGGTGCCCGGGTGGGCGTCGAAGAACGAGGAGACGCCGTAGACGTAGCCCTTCTCCTCGCGCAGGTTCCGGGAGAGCCTGGAGGAGAGATATCCGCCGAGCACGTTCGAGGCGAGGAAGAGCGCGGGATAGCGCGGGTCGTCGGTCGCCACCGCCTGCGCCCGCAGCCGGATCCGCGACTGCGGGGCGCCCGGAAGCGGCAGCACGGCCATCCGCCCCGCGGGGACCGGCGGCATGTCCGGCGAGGCCGGCGCCGTCGCCCGCGCGGGGGGCCGCCAGGCGCTCAGCGCCTTCTCGGCGAGGTCCGCGGCGTGCTCCGGATCCGTCCGCGCGACGACCACGAGGGTGGCGCGCTTCAGGTCGAACGCGTGCGCGGGCAGGGCGCGGACCTCCGCCGCGCTCACCCGGTGCAGCTCCTCCTCCTCGGCGGTCTGGTACGTCACGGGATGCCCGGGGAACAGGTGCCGGTGCAGCGCCGCCGAGGCCACCGTCTCGGGGTAGGACCGCAGCATGCGCAGCCGCGGGATGAGCTGCGTCCTCTCCCACGCCAGCTCGTCCTCGCGGACCGCCGGGTCCGTCACCACCTCGGCGAGCGTCCGCAGCAGCTCGCCGAGCCGCTCCACCGGGCACGAGCCGGAGACGGCGAACTGGCGGAACCCGGCGGACGCGGTCAGCTCGAACGCCTCGCCCTTGTCGCCGTACCGGGCGGACAGGCAGGCGGCGAGCAGCGTCGCGACCGCGAGCGCGTGCGGGGTGCGGGCGTCGGCGGGCACGTGCAGCCGCACCTCGGCCATCGGGGTCGCGCCCCGGCACAAGGCGAGCACACGCGGCCCGGCGGGCAGGGCGCGGTCGGCGAGTCCGGTGCTCATCGCGCCTCATCCTCCTTTCCGGCTCCGGGGACGAGGGTCAGGACGGCGCGGGAGTCGGCGCGCAGGCCGAGCGCCGCCTGCGCGACCTCCTCCACGGTCGTCTCGTCGAACAGCTCGGGCAGCCGCGTGGTCAGGCCGGGGTCCGCGTACAGCAGCTCGAACCTGCCGAGCATGCGGACGCGGTTGGCGAGGTGGTCCAGGGACCGGTGGTGAGAGGTGCGCTGCCGGAGCCGGGCGCGCAGCAGCTCCCCGGGCGCCGGCCCCGCCGCCGCGATCGCACCGAGCTCGGCGTCGAGGGCGTCGAGCACGCGGCGGCGGTCCAGCTCGTGCGGGTGCACCGCGGTGAGGATCCACATGTCGGGGTCGCGGGCGTCCAGGAGATCGAACAGGCCGGCCCGCGCCGTGACCGTCACGGCCTGCCCGTGGTCGCGCCTGATCCGCTCCGGGAGCCGGGACGCGGCGTTCGAGGCGAGGATCGCGGCCAGCACCGACAGCGCGATGTGGGCGCGGGGCGAGGCCGCCGGGTCGGGGACGCGGTGGCCGACCGCGATCGCGGGCAGCGGCGCCAGCGGGTCGGCGCACTCTCCCTCGACGACGCCGTCGGGCTCCGGCTCGCCGTACGAGACGGCGGCGGGCGCGGGACGGGCGGGGATCGAGCCGAACAGGCGCTCGACGGCGTCGAGCGTCCGCCGCACGTCCACGTCGCCGGCGACGGTCAGCACCGCGTTCGACGGGCTGTAGCAGCGGTCGAAGAACTCGGCGCACTCGGCGACCGTGACGCCGTCGAGCGCCGCGTGGTCGCCGTAGCCGTCGTGCGCGTTGGCGAAGGTGCGAAACAGCACCGGCGACAGCTTCGGCCAGGGGAAGCCGCCGTACGGCCTGCGCAGCTTGCCGAGGATCTCCTCCTTGACCACGGACGCCTGCGTGCGCACGGCCCGCTGAGTGATCTTGGGCTCGCGCATGCGGGCGGCCTCCAGCGCGAGGACGTGCTCCAGGGCCTCGGCGGGCACGACGTCGTAGAAGTCGGTGTAGTCCTGCCGGGTGGAGGCGTTGCAGAACCCGCCCGCGCTCTCCACCTGGTGGAAGTGGTCGTCCGGGGCGCCGGCGCCGCCCTGGAACATCAGGTGCTCGAAGAGGTGGGCGAACCCCGACCTGGCCTCGGAGCGGAACCCGACCCCGTAGTGGACGGCGACCCCGGCCACGGGCGCCGACCGCTCCTCGGCGACGACGACCCTCAGCCCGTTGCCCAGCGTGTGACGCACGATCGCGGCCTCGGCCGCCACGGCGCTCATGCCGCACCCGCCCGGAGGGTCTCGTACGGCGCGACGCCCCGGGAGACGGGCTCGCCGGCCCGCACCGCGTCGACCAGCCCGGCGAGGATGTCCAGGTAGCCGAGCAGGAAGTCGTGCCACCCGACGTAGGCGGCGAAGTCGTGGGTGTGGGTGAGGAACCTCAGCACCGCCGACCTGCTCACGGCGGCGGGGTCGAGCGGAGCGCCGTACCCCTCGGTCACCCGGCCGATCAGGCCGTCGTAGTCGATCTCCCGCAGCGGTCCGTGGCCGAGCCGCCGCGCGGCCTCCCGGAACTCGACGAGCTCCCCGATCAGCCAGCCCACGTCGAACTCCGGCAGGCCGGCGGCCAGGTCCTCCCCGGTCAGCAGGGCGCCGGCCCGCCCGCCCGCCCGCGGGACGAGGATGCCGTGCCCGGGCGCACCGTGCAGCAGGACGCGCCGCTCCCGCCCCGCCGCCGCGCACCACGCCTCGACCACGGCCATCCGGTCCCGGCCGAGCACCCGGACCGCGCGCGTGTGGAGGTGGGCGCCGGCGCGGGGGGCGTGGCCGGTGCGCAGCCAGCCGAGCAGCCGCCTCGGCCCCTCCGGCCCGGGCAGTTCCACGGACGGAGGCGCCGCGGCGTGCAGGCGGGCCAGCGCCCCGGCCGCGTGGGTGAGCGTGGCCGCGGCGAGGGCCTCCACGTCGCCCGCGGACCGGTCGCCGCCGTCTCCCGCGCCGAGGAACACGCCCGCGACCGAGTACGGCAGCGCGGTGCGGTACGTCACCGCGGCGTCGTCGGCGGCGGGCTCGGGGAGGACGAGCTCCACCTCGCCCCGGGACACCGCCCGCACCGCGCGCGCGGCGAGCGGGTGGGGCCGGCGGACGCCGCCGTCGCGGTCGGGACCGGGACGGCGGGTCCACAGGTAGCGTCCGGCGCCGTCCTCGGTGATCGTCGTGTGGACGAACCCCGTGCCGAACTCCTCCACGACCCTCGTCATGGGGTGCCTCCTCCCGTGCCGACGGCGGCCGCGCGGGACCCGCGCAGCGCCTCCACCCGTTTCAGCAGCTCCGGCATCGGCGCGGCGACCAGGGCGTCCTGTCTCCTGGTGTGCGTGCTGATGCCGGGGACCGGATCGACGAGGACCACGTTGGGCCGCTCCCGCAGCGCGGCGACGCTCTTGCGGTAGCCGTACGACTTGTCGGCGCCGGGCGGCAGCGCCGGGGCCACGCCGACCAGCGCGGAGGTGCACTGGAGCGCCAGCAGCATGGGCGTGTCGCCCAGCCCGCCGGCGAACCTGCTGAGGAAGTGGTAGGTCGCCGGATAGACGAGGACGACGTCGGGCCAGGACGCGTACCTGATGTGCGGCGATCCCGGTTCGGGGCTGTCCGGCCACGCGTCGAGGGGGACGTCCTTGCCGACGATGGAGGCGATCGACTGACGGCTCACGAACCGCGCGGCGCTGCGGGTGACGACGACCTCGGTGTCCAGGGCGGGGTAACCGAGCCGCAGCCAGTTGAGCCAGTACGGCAGGAACGTCGCCCCGAGCGATCCGGTGGCGAACAGCAGCAGCCGCTCGGCGCGGAACTCGGGCAGGGCCGCATCGGCCTCGGGTTTACTCATGGACGCCTCCGTGGGGTTCGTCGTCGCTCTCCCCGGCCTCGAGGTCTTCGCAGGCCGAGAGGATCTCCGTCAGGTCGGCGAGGCCCGCCTTCCAGCCTTCGGTGAGCACCACGCCGGCGGGGTTGAGGACGACCTCGTCCACCCCCGCGTCCCGGTAGTCGCGCAGCCTCTCGGCGACCTCCGCCGCCGTCCCGTAGACGTACACGCCGGTCTCGACCAGCGCGGCGGCCCCCGCCTTCGGATCGGCGGGATCGGCCGCGACACCGGCCCGCCGCAGCATGTCGGTGTAGTGGGGGGTGCCGAGGTGGACGCCCGCGCCGGCGTGCGCCAGCTTGCGGGGGTCGCGCCCCGGATTGGCGAGGGCGACGTGCACGACGGTGACGACCCGGGGCGGGGCAGGCCGGTCGGCCGCGCCCTCGGCCAGCGCCGGGATCAGCGTGTCGCGGACGTAGGCGGGCGGGGTCATCCAGGTGATGGCGACGTCCGCCACCGCGCCCGCCGCCCGCGCCATGCCCGGGCGGATGACCCCCAGCCCGACCTCGACCGGCGGGTGCTTCACGGGGTGGAGGCCGGCGGTGCCGACGCACGCCTCGCACTCGTGCCCCTCGATGCCGCCGTCCAGGATGCCGCGTACGGCCGAGGCGTATCCGGCGGCGGCGGTGGCGGGCTTGTCGTACGGCGCGCCGCGCAGGGCCGCCACCAGCTCGGGGGTGGCCGCGCCGTGGCCGCTGACCACGGGCTGCCCGGTGATGATGGCGAGGCTGCGCGCCTGGGCCGCCGCCTCCAGCGGGTGCCGCATCGGCATCAGGGTCACGCTCGTGCCGACCGGCACTTTGATGCCCCGGCCCGCGAGGTAGGCGAACGTCTGGTGTGTCTCCGCCACGACCGACTGTCCCAGCCAGAGCCGCCGGGCGGGCCCGTTCCGCACGAGCTCGCCGAACGGGACGACCAGGTCGGGGTGCATGGGCTGGAGTGGGAACAGCAGGGAGGGAGGCTGATAGCTCGACGAGGCCATGAGGCTCCTTGGAAAGGTCGGGTCGTTGTACGTGCGGGGCGTGGGGCGCGCTCGCGGGCCCGGGGGAGGCGGCGGGCGCCGGCCGGGGTGCGGGTCAGCGGTAGCGCGCCTCGGCCCTCTCGCGGCGGCGGGCCAGGTCGGAGCCGGACGCCTGGAGGGTCATGCGCCGCAGCAGCGGCACCGTGACGAGGGCGCCCGCCGCGGCCCAGCCGGCCAGCACCGCGAACGCCAGGGGGCGCTGCCAGCTCCCCGCGGTCTCCAGCGCCGCCATCGCGTCGGGCATCAGCGCCGACCGGAGCCCGCGGGCCATCCAGTTGAAGGGCAGGACGTCCAGCACCCGGTTCACCCAGTCGGGGAGCCGTTCGGCCGGGTTCATGCCCGAGATCAGCACCAGCAGGAAGATCGGCAGGACGCTGTAGCCGAGGCTCTCCCTCGCGTCGGGGAGCACCGCGCCGAGCAGCGCGCCGATGACGGCCGTCGTGGCCAGGCCCAGGGCGGCGACCGCGAACAGCGTCGCCCACCTGCCGGGCGAGGCGGGCAGGGGCAGGTCGGTGAGGGCCACTCCGGAGACGGTCAGCGCGCCCAGCACCACGACGCCGATCGTGACCACGTACGCGATCTTCTCGGTGACGAAGACCCGCAGGCCGCCGGGGGTGCACCTGAGCCGCAGCAGCGTGCCGTCGTCCCTGCTGACGATCACCGCCTGGGCCACGGAGACCACGCCGAGCTGGGCGATCGAGATCAGCATGAACGTCACGGTCAGCGCCGCCACCTGGGACACGCCGCCGGGGACCGACGGCGTCCTGTCCCCGAGCAGCAGGGCAAGGAGGACGAACAGTGCGATGTTGACGATGTGAAACTCAATGAACAGCCGGTTGACGTCGCGCGTCACCGCGCGCAGTTCCAGCCGGGCGCGTTCGATCCCGAGCCGCAGCGCGCGGGATGTGAGGGTCGTGGTCATCTTCCCGCTCCCATGACGGCGAGGTAGGTCTCCTCCAGCGACTGCCTGCGGACCTCCAGGCCCGGGACGCTGCCGCCGAGCCTGGCGTGCAGCTCGACGACGAGACCGGCCGGGTCGTCCACCTCGCGCTCGCGGGCGTCGCCGTCCTCGACCCAGCGCACGAGGGCGGTGCGGGCGCGCGCGGCGAACTCGCTCATCGTCCCGGTCGCCGCGATCTGGCCGCCGGAGAGAATGGCGACCCGGTTGGCGAGCCGCTCGGCCTCCGCCAGGTCGTGTGTGGTGATCAGTACGGTGACGCCCTTCCCGGACAGCTCGGCGATCAGGTCGTGGAACTGCCGTCGCGCCGCCGGGTCGAGGCCCGTGGTGGGCTCGTCGAGGAAGATGAGCTCGGGGTCGCCCACCAGCGCCAGCGCCAGGTCGAGACGCCGCCGCTGCCCGCCGGAGAGCGTGCGCACCTCGCGCCCGGCCAGCGGGGCGAGGCCGAGATCCGACAGGACCTCCTCGGGATCCTTGGGGTGGTCGTGGTAGCGGGCCATGTGCCGCACCAGCTCCCCGGTCAGCCAGCGGGAGTGGTCGCGCCAGGACTGCAGGACGATGCCGATCCGGCCGCGCCAGCGCTCGTCCGCCCGCTCGGGGTCGCAGCCGAGCACGGTGACGGAGCCGCCCGACCTCCTGCGCAGCCCCTCCAGGATCTCCATGGTGGTCGTCTTGCCGGCTCCGTTCGGGCCGAGCAGGGCCAGCACCTCGCCCCGCTCCGCGCGCAGGGTCACCCCGCGCAAGACCTCGACGTCGCCGTACGCCATCCGGAGACCCTCGACCTCTATGACGGGATTCCGGTCGTCCCCGCCCGCCATCTCGTTCTCGCTTTCTGAGTCGTCGTGCCTTTTTCGTGGCGGCGCCGGATGCCCGGCGCCGCCGCGAAGGGGTTATCCGTTCCGGATCAGCAGCCGCCCTTGACCGTCAGCCAGCTCAGGTTGAAGCTCGCGATGGCGGAGGAGACCACGGTCGGCGTGGCCTCGGGCGCGTCGCTCTGCGGGGTGTTGGCGACCTCGGCCAGCGAGGAGTACGCCTCGGCGCCGTCCATCAGGTTCTCGATGCTCATGTCGGTTCCTTTCGTGTTCGTTGTTTTGTGTTCGTTGTTTTCGGGTCGGGATCGGATCGCAGGTGGAGCGGAGCGGGTCAGCAGCCGCCCTTGACCGTGTTGAAGCTCAGGACGAAGCTGCCGATGGCCGAGCTGACGATGGTCGGCGTCGCCTCGGGGACGTCGTTGTCCGGGGTGTCGGCGACCTCGGCGGGGGTGGTGTAGGCGTCGGCGCCGTTGAGGAGGGACTCGGTGGACATATCGGTTTCCTTTCGTGAGCGATGTGTGGTGGTAGGAGGGGTCAGCAGCCGTACTTGGCCGTCATGGCGCCGCCGCCGGCGCTGGCGATCGCGGAGATGAGGATGGTCGGCGTGGCCTCGGGCGCGTCGGTCTGCGGGGTGTCGGCGACCTCGGCGGGGGTGGTGTAGGCGTCGGCGCCGCTCAGCAAGGACTCGGTCGACATGCGGGTTGTCCTTTCGTGAGTGGTGGGGGGTCAGCAGCCGAACTTGGCGGTGAGGGCGCCGCCGCCGGCGCTGATGACCGCGGCGGAGATGACCGGGGTGGCCTCGGGCGCGTCGGTCTGGGGGGTGGTCACGACCTCGGCGGGGGTGGTGTAGGCGTCGGCGCCGTTGAGCAGGGACTCGGTGGACATATGGGTTCTCCTTTTCTGTGAACTCGTTGTCTGACTTGGTGTGCAGGGGATTCGGGACGGGGGACCGCCGTCGCCGGCGGTGCCCGTGTGTGGGGCGTCGTCTCACCTCCTCACGGGTCTCACGGTGGTCCGGGCGCGGGTTCGCACCCGGAGGCTTGGCGGCTCAGGCGGGGGAGGGGCAGGCGGCCGTCTCGGCCGGCTCCTCGAAGGGCAGGCCGGGAGAGCCGGTGTTGCGGTGCGGCCGGCCCGGGTCCACGCCGGCGGCGCGGAGCGCGTCCGCCACGGCGGCGTCCCGGCCGCCCGGGCCCTCGCCCGCGGCGTGCGCCAGCAGCCCGGCGGCGATCGCGTGCGACCGGTGCTCGCCGAAGCTCATGCCGCGCATCTGCGGGCGCGGGTCCTCCGGCTCCCAGGCCCAGCCGATGCCGTCCCCCAGCCGGGCGACGTACGTGGACACGTCCGGGCGGAGCCCGCCGGCCGCGGTGGCCGCCCGCGCGATCTCGGGTACGGCGTGCCACGCCCGCGGCCCGAGGTACACCACGATCGCGTCGCGCCTGGGGTACAGGTCGCGCGCCGACAGGACCTTGGCGCGGTACGGCACGCGAAGCTCCTCCAGGCGTCCGAGCACCGCGCCCCACAGGCCGGCCACCGGCTGCGGCTCGGTCACCCCGAGATACAGCCGCAGGCAGCGACCCTGGTCGAGCCCGGCGCCCAGCGAGCCGTTGACGAGGAGAAAGCCGGGCGACAGCGCCGGCAGGACGGCGGGCAGGCTGACCCACCTCGCGCGGCCCCCGGCTGTCTCCACCTCCTCGGCGAGCCGTTCCTCCGGCACTCGGACGCGGACGCCGCTCAGCGTCACCACCGCGGGCGCGTCCGGATGGACCGGGACGAGCGCGCGCGACGACTGGTGCGGCACCATCTCACGCAGCGCGGTCTCGAACTCCGGGTCGCGGACCGACTTGCGGCGCGGGCCCTCCCGGTGCGGGCGGCCGGCGTGGAGCAGGTCGTAGAGCGCGCCGGCCAGCATGCCGCGGAAAGTCCGGACGTTGTCGGCCGTGACCTCGCGCTCTCCCAGCGTGGCCGAGCGCAGATCGGCTCCGATCTCCACCTGGTCGAGCGTCTCGGCGAGCCTCAGGGGAAGCTCGCTCATCCTTCACCTCCGAGTCCGAGGGTCGTCGTGAACGCGGCGGGGTTGAGCAGGGCCTTGCGGCCGACGCCCGCGGCCGCCAGCTCCAGGGGCGTCAGGCGGGCGCGCTGGAACCCGGCGGCGAAGAGCCGGTCGAACATGTGCCAGCCGGCGAAGGCCGCCGCCCTGGCGGTCAGCTCGTGGTCGTCCCGCGCCTGCGGCCGGGTGAGCGAGTAGCCCTCCCAGAACGCCTCGATGAACGGCCTGAGCTGTTCGAACCGGCGCACTCCGCCGGCGATGACCTCACGGTCGTCGACGGGACCCGTCGCGATGTCCTCGCCCGACGCCATGCCGTGCACGCCGCGGAAGAGCCACTCGCCGACGAACGCCCCCACGTCCCTGGCGGGGTCGGCGAGCCGCGCCTCCTCCCAGTCGATGAGGTGCAGCCCGCCCTCGTGGTAGAGGAACTGGTCGAGCCGCAGATCCCCGTGGATCAGCGCGCGGGGGCTCCGGCGCTCCCACTCCGACAGGTTCCTGATCGCCTCGATGAGCGCGGGGTCGTTGTGCACGACGCGCCACGCCTCCAGCTCCGCGCCGCTCGCCACCGCGTACGACTCCAGCGGGATGGCCTCCAGGTTCGACACGGGCGGCAGCGGCGGCGTCGAGGTGTCGGCGGCCACCGCGGCGGGGGCGGGCAGGCCGTGCAGCGTCCCGACCAGGACGCCGGCCTCGTGGGCGAGCTCCCGGGTGAACTCCTCGGCGCCGAGGTCGGCGCCGTTGCGCGCCTGCTCCAGGAGGGAGTAGGCCACCAGGCCCGACCGCTCGTCGGCGCCGAGGAAGCGGGGACAGCGCACCACCGGGTGCGCGCCCAGCAGCTCGCCCATCGCCCTGATGCGGGTGATCCGCTGGGCGACCTCGTCGGGGGGACCGCCCACCCGCTTGACGAACACCGGGAGACCCAGGCTCGTCACGCCGGCCCAGCTGTCGTTGCGCCCGAAGAAGGTCGAGACGTCGTCGTCGCGGAACACGCCGAGGTCCAGCCGTTCGAGAAACTCCGTCACGTCCGGCACCTGGGCGAGAGGAATCGACGCGAACTGCGGCGGTCTATTCACCGCCATTATCCACCTCGAATATCGAGATGTGCCGCAGGGCGTCGTCGCGGACCGGCCCGCCCTCCCAATCGGAGTAACGCGCGCGCAGCCGCAGCCCGGCGATTCTCGCCATCAAATCCAGCTCCGACGGCCAGGCGTACCGGGAAATCTCGACGATTTTTTCCGGGATTCCGCCGTCGATAGTCGTGTGCACAATGTAAACCGTTTGCGTGGAACGGCTCACGTACGACGTGTCGATCATTATTTCTTTCTCACCGATGTGGTGGACGTCGACGCGCGGTTCGGTGAGCCGGTGGTAGTACCAGGGGTCGTAGGTCTCGACGATCGCCACGCCGCCCTCGCCGAGCCGCGATCCCATGAGCCGCAGGGTCTCGATCTGCTTGTCCCTGTCCGGCACCATGAACAGCGTGTTCAGGCCGATCAGGACGATGTCGAACGGGCCTTCCGGCAGGTCGGCGGTGAAGTCGCCGAGGGTGGTGGTGATCTTCCCCTCGGGGTCGCGCTCCTTCAGCTTCGCCAGGATCTGGGCCGAGGCGTCGACGCCGTGGACCCGCATGCCCAGCTCGGCCAGCGGGAGCGCGAGCCGGCCGGTGCCGACGCCGAGCTCGAGCAGCCGCCCCCCGGGCGCGTGGCCGGCGATGAACCGCGCCGCCTGGTCCGCCTCCGGGGTGTGCGGATAAAGCCTGTCGTAAACGGACGCCAGGCCGTCTCCGTAAGCACTGGGATCGAACATTGTTCCTCCTGTCTTCGCCGGGCTCGTCCCGGCGGACACGAAGAACAGTAGGCATTGCACGAAATCCGTGTGTGCTCCGCGGGTTGCGCTTTTTTGTACTCCGATCGGAGTACACGCCGGTGCGATCGACGCCGATATCGTGCGGCGGTAATCGAGATCGCACCGCCCCCCCGCAGGAGGGAGAAGAAATGGCTCCGCAGATCGTCGCCGCGGTTTACGCCGTCGGCGCGCTGGTGTTCCTGGCCCCGGCCGCGCCCGCGGGGGAGACCGCGGCCCCGGAGCGGGAGGCGCGGCCGGTGGTTGCGCGGGACGCCGTCATCCCGGCGCTGCCGTGGCCGGGGCCGCGCTGCCCCGAGCGCGCACCCGAGGGATGGGAGTTCGCCGGCGCGGGCGTGCCGGACTTCGGGCTGCCCTACGACGTCTACCGCCGCCTCCGGCCGGACGGCGCCTACGAGTATCGCCGGGTCTACTGCGTCTAACCCGCTCCACGGTCATCGGGGCGGCCACGGCGGGCCGATCCCCCCGCTCCCCGGACGCCGGGCCGCGAAACCCCGAGCAAAACGGGAGCCGGTCAGCACGGAAAGGCGCCGGCGGCGACACGCCGCCGGCGCCTTTCGCCGTGGGCGTTCACAGCCAGCCTTTCTCCTGCGCGACGCGGATCGCGGTGATCCGGTTGGTCGCGCCGAGCTTGGCGATGGCGCTGGACAGGTAGTTGCGCACCGTGCCCTCGGTCAGGTGGAGGGTCGCGGCGATCTGCTTGACCGAGTTGCCCTCGGCCGCCAGCGACAGCGCGTCGCGCTCGCGGTCGGTCAGCGGGCTGTCGCCCGCCATCATCGCCGACGCGGCCATCTCCGGGTCGAGGTAGCGCCCCCCGGCGTGCACCTTGCGGATGGCCGTGGCAAGCTCGTCGGCCGAGGCGTCCTTGGGGATGAACCCGCGCACCCCGGCGGCGAGCGCCCGCCGCAGATAACCCGGCCGGCCGAAGCTGCTCAAGATGACGATCGCCTGGCCCGGGAGCCCCTCGGCCGCGGTGAGGCCGTCCATCCCGGGCATCTCGATGTCCAGCACCACGACGTCGGGCCGATGCTCCCGTACGGCGGGAGCCACCTCGTCCCCCCGGCCGACCTGCGCGACGACCTCGATGTCGGGTTCCAGCCCGAGCAGCGTGGCGATCGCGCCGCGGATGAGGTGCTCGTCGTCGGCGAGCAGCACGCGGATCATCAGGCCACCGCCTCGGTGAGGACCTGCGCGCGTTCGGCGGTCGGCACGACCGCCCGCAGGATGAACTCCCCGGCGTCCGTCGGCCGGGCGGTGAGACTGCCGCCCGCGGCGGCGAGCCGCTCGCTCAGGCCGATCAGGCCGGTGCCGCCGTCGCCGGAGCTCTGGCCGCCTGCTCCGTCGTTCACCATCTCCAGCACCGCCGTCGCGTCGGTCAGTTTCAGCGTGATGCGGGACCGGGTGGCGGCGCTGTGCCGCAGCGTGTTGGTGGCGCCCTCCCTGACCACCCAGGCGAGCAGCGTGGCCGGCTCGCCCGCCGGCACCCGCTCGGGCAGGTCGAGGGTGCAGCGGATGCCCGCCGCCTCGAGCACCGCGCGCACACTACCCAGCTCGGCCTGCAGGTCGATGGCGCGGTAGCCGCGCACGGCCTCCCGGATCTGCCGGAGCGCGTCCTTCGCCAGCGCGCGCACCTGCGTCATCTCCTCGGTCGCCTGCTCGGGGGCGGCGCGGGAGAGCTTGATCGCCAGCTCGCTCTTGACCGCGATGGCGGACAGGCTGTGCCCGACCAGGTCGTGCAGGTCGCGGGCGAAGCGGAGCCGCTCCTCGGTGACGGCGAGCTTGGCCTGCGCCTCCTTGCCCTCGTGCGCCTGGAGGACGAGCCCGTAGATCCGCAGCCAGACCCGGTTGCTGTAGGGCAGCAGGGCGAGTATCAACAGGCCGTAGAAGAGCTCGGCGCGCTGCTCGGCCATGCCGGCGACCAGCAGGAAGACGAGGGCGACGTACACGACCGCGGCCCCCGCCGTCAGCGCCACGGCGGCCCGGGAGCTCAGCCCGAGCACCGCGACCCCGGCCCACGTGGCGGCGAGCATGGCCCAGGCGAACGGCAGCATCCGCGACGGCTCGGGCAGCTCGGGCGGCTGAACCCCGTTGAAAACGATCATCGCCACGGCGAGCGCGCCCGACGCGACGACCTCCCGTACGGCGGGCCTGCCGTCGACCACCGCCCGTACGGCGCGGACGAACAGCCAGGTGAAGACTGGTAGGCCGACGACCACGAGGGCGAGGCGGCTCAGGCCTGCCTCGCCCTCGGTTCTGATCTCTACCACGATCTGGATCAACGGGCCGATCCACGCGAACGCCAGCTCGACTACCAAGGTCCAGAAGGTGATCCGACGCGCCCGTTCGATCCCGGCGTTCATGACCTCAACTTTACTGTCAGCCCCGCCGCGGGTCCCAGCGGAAGAACGTCCGGGCCAGCAGGGCGGCGACCGCGATCCACGCGACGAGCAGGCCCAGGGAGGGCAGCGCGGCGCTCCAGCGCTCCAGCAGACCCAGCGGCTCGTGACTGGTGCCGATGTAGTCGAGCCCGAGGTAGGCGGTGCGCATGATCTCCACGATGGGCGTCATCGGCAGGAACTCGATCGGGGTGCGCAGCGTCTCCGGCAGGATCTCCTGCGGCAGCATCACCGGAGATCCGCCGACCAGCAGCAGCACGACCGGCAGCGTCGCGATCTGCGCCATCTCCCCGGTGGAGGACAGGCCGGAGACGGCCATGGCGAGCAGGGAGAAGAAGGCCGCGCCGAGCAGCGCGCCGAGCAGCAGCAGCGGGACGTCGGCCGGCGCCCCGGTGTCCATGACCACCGCCATGAGCACGCAGAGGATCACCACCTGGCCGAGGTACACGACGGTCGCGCCGAGCGCGCTGCCGCCGAGGATGGCCGCCTTGGACGCCGGCCCGCCGAGCAGGCGCTTCAGCACCAGATCCTCGCGGCGGCCGGCGTAGAAGCCCGCGAGGTTCATGAACGTCGCGAAGATCAGGATGAAGGCCATCATCCCGGTCATCAGGTACTGCGCGGCCGGGATGCCGGCGGTCCCTCCCGTGATGTCGGTCGAGGCCAGCGCCCCGGCGATCAGCAGCGGCAGCAGGACGGCGTTCACCAGGGCCGTACGGTTGCGGAAGACGAGGGTGAGGTCGACGCGGGCCAGCCGCACCGCCTGCGCCATGTCGGTCATGCGGTCTCCTTCACCACGGAGTGGAAGACGTCCTCGAGCGAGGCGGTCCGGACGGCGAGCCGTTCGAGCGCGACCCCGCGCTCCCCGGCCCAGGCCAGCAGCGGGACGAGCGCGGTGTGCGCCCGCGTGGCCTGGTCGCCGCCGGTGATGGTGTACGTGACGACGGGCGTGCCGCCCGCCAGGGCGATGTCGGCGGAGTGACCCTCGATCCGGGGCAGGTCGTCCAGCGGGATCTCCGCCGGCAGCCGGAAGGAGATCCGGTCGCCGTGCCTGGCGATGACCTCCTCCAGCGTGCCCTCGACCTGGATCTCGCCCTTGTGCATGATGGCGAGCCGGCTCGCGAGCTGCTCGGCCTCCTCCAGATAGTGCGTGGTGAGCAGGACGGTGGTGCCCTCCTTCACCAGGTCGCGGATCAGGTCCCAGGTGGCCCGGCGCGCCTCGGGGTCCATGCCGGTCGTCGGCTCGTCCAGGAACAGCACCTCGGGACGGCCGATCACCGACAGCACGAGGTCGAGCCTGCGCTTCTGGCCGCCGGACAGCTGCCTGATCCTGACGCCCGCCTTGTCGGCCAGCCCGGCCATCTCCAGCGACTCGTCCAGGGATCGGGGCTCGGCGTGCAGGTCGCGCCACAGCCCGACGGTCTCGGCGACCGTCAGGTCGGGGAGGAAGCCGTTCTCCTGCAGCATGACCCCGACCCGCGGGCTGAGCGCGCGGCGCTTGCGGTACGGGTCCATGCCCAGCACTTCCACGGTGCCGGAGGTGGCGGGCCGGTAGCCCTCCAGGACCTCCATCGTCGTGGTCTTCCCGGCGCCGTTGGTGCCGAGCAGGGCGAACAGCTCGCCCTTGCGCACGGCCAGCGAGACGCCTTTGACGGCTTCAAAGTCGCCGTATCTCTGCCTGAGCTCGGTCGCCGAGATCGCCACGTCCACGGCGAGCGCTCTTTCCGTCACGTCCGTCGTCATGGTTCAAGATTCGGTTCTCCGGGGGTCTCCGCTGTAGTCGCCGATGCCATGAGATCGACATGGGCCTCGCGGATCATCGCGATGACAAATGTCAAAAGCGGCGGGCACGGGACCTCCAAGGCGGCGGCGAGAGGGTCAGAACGCGCGCCGGACCATGTCGGCCGCCTCGTCCGGGCCGAGCCCGAGTCGGCGCGCCTCGGTCACCACCTGGCCGATCGCCTCGTCGAGACGGCGGCGGAAGGTCGCGTGGTCGCTGTCGACCACGACGCTTCCGCGTCCGCGTCGTACCTCGATGAGGCCTTCGTCCCGGAGGATCGCGTACGCGCGCAGCACGGTGTGGAGGTTGACCCGCAGCGCAGAGGCGACGGCCTTGGCCGGCGGCAGATGGTCGCCGGGCTTCAGCTCGCCGCTCTTGAGCGCCCCGCGCAGCGCCGAGGCGATCTGGTCGAACAGCGGGTCGGGTGAGGATGGGTCGATTTCGAGATGCATGTCAATGCCGGTTGTAGTCCGTCCGAGGTGCGCATGTGGGGCGTTTGGCTCGGGTCTCCCTTCGTGGTCGGGTATCAGAGTACACGGTTGACTAGAATTACTAGAAGTTCTATAACTTTGCCCGAGGTGATGAAGACATGGACGCACGTGTCCGATCTGTTGCTTTCGCGGCAAGCCTGATCCTTACGCTGGGGGCGGCCGCCGCCCACGCGGCAACCGGCCCCGCCGCCGCACCGGCCACCACTCACGACGGCGAGAGCCTCTTCCGGGGCGTGTACTTCGGCGAAGGCGAAATCGCCAGGTCCCTGCACGGCACGACCTGGGCGACTCCCGAGAGCCGCGCCGTCGGCGAACAGGTCCTCGACTCCATCCGCGCCACGTCTCCCGACTTCCTCCCCTCCTTCCAGGAGGCGATGACCAGCGGCGACCGGCTGCGCATCAGCGAAGCGCTCGAGGACGGCAAGCGGCACCTCTCCACCGCGGCCGCGAGCATCGGCGCCACCGCCGCCAGCCGGGCGGCGGGCAGCATCATCATCACCAACTCGGGCACCTTCCTCGACACCGGCACCTTCTGGGCGCCTCCCAAGGACGAGGGGCAGCTCGCCGAGGAACAGCTCGTCGACCGCATCGCCGAGGAACTCCGCTCGTGACCCGGAACAAGCCGGACACCAGGCTGGGGCTGGCGGCCCTGTGCGTCGGGGCCGTCTGGGCCCTCGTCATCGCGTACGTGGTGAACGCGCAGCTCCCCGCGCACGCCCTCCGGCTGCCCGGAGACCGGGAGCTGCGCGCCGACATCCGGCAGGTGGCGCCGCAGGGCTGGGCCTTCTTCACCCGCTCGGCCCGCGAGCCGCGGCTGGAGGTCTGGACGGCGCCCGGCGGCGCCCGGGCGGCGTTCGTCCCCTCCCCGCCGGAGGGGCGCGCCGCCGCGGGCCTGGACCGCACGTCCCGCACGTGGTTCAGGGAGGTGGACCTGCTGGCCGGGTCGGTGCCCCGTGACCGCTGGCGGCCCTGCGACGGCCCGGTGCCCGGCTGCCTGAGCCGGGCGGACGCGGTGACGGTCGCGAGCCCGGTGACGCGGCCCACGTTCTGCGGGACCGTCGGGCTGAGCCGGCGCGCGCCGCTGCCCTGGGCCTGGGCGGGCTCGACGCAGAAGACCATGCCCACGACCGTGACGGTGGTGAACGTGACGTGCTGACCCTCAGCCGGATCGGCGCCGCGGCGCGCCGCAGGGCCGAGCTCTCGCCCTGGACGAACGTGTACGGCCTGGCGCGCACGCTGCTCGCGCTCGCGACCATCGGCACGCTGACGGCGAGCCCGCTGGACGTGCTGTTCGACCCGTACGGCCGGCCGTGCCGGGGAGTGGGCTCCCTGGGACTGTTCTGCCTGGTGCCCGAGGACCACCTGGGGTTCGCACGGGCGGCGGCGGTGGCCGTGCTCGTGGTCGTCGCCTCCGGGTGGCGGCCCCGGCTCACCGCGCTGCCCCACTGGTGGCTCACCTTCAGCCTCCAGGTCTCGACCGTCGTGCCCGACGGCGGAGACCAGATCGCCTCGGTGGTCACCCTGCTCCTGCTGCCGGTGGCGCTGAACGACCCGCGGCGCTGGCACTGGCAGGCGCCCGCGCCGTCCGGCGGCTCCCGGTCGCTCGTGGCGTCGCTCGTCGCCTGGTCGGCCGTGCTCGTCATCCGGCTGCAGGTGGCCGGGCTGTACTTCCAGGCGTCGGTGTCGAAACTCGGCCGCGAGGAGTGGGCCGACGGCACCGCGCTCTACTACTGGCTGTCGGACCCGCAGTTCGGCGCCCCCTCCTGGATGTCCGCCGTCCTGGACCCGGTCCTGCGCGATCCGCTGGGGGTGACCGCGCTCACCTGGGGGCCGCTGGTCATCGAGTTCGCCATCGCCCTGGGCCTCGTCGTCGGGCGTCGGGCGTGGCCGTACTTCCTGGCCGGCGGCGTGGCCCTGCACCTCGGCATCGCCGTGCTCATGGGGCTGACCAGCTTCGCCACGACCATGATCGCTTGTCTAGTTCTTCATCTGCGGCCTGTCGAGCGCCCGTTCGCTTCGCCGTACCGGCCGGCCGTCTGGCTTCCGCGCGGATTCCTGGGCGCAGTGGGCACGAAGGCCGCGCGTGTTTCATGAGGTGACCCCGCACGTGATAAAGATCCTGCTCATCGGAGAGCACGCTTCGATGCGGTCCGCCCTCAGGCTCATGCTGGAGGCGGAGCCCGATATGGAAGTGATCGGCGAGTCGTCGATCGGCGACGCGGGAAACGCCGCCGCCCTCGCCGTACGACCGGATGTCGTGCTCCTGGACGCGGACACGCAAATAGATAAAGGCATCGAGGCCGTCCGGCGGCTGACGGAGG
Organism: Microbispora rosea subsp. aerata; assembly: GCF_014647835.1. GTDB lineage: Bacteria > Actinomycetota > Actinomycetes > Streptosporangiales > Streptosporangiaceae > Microbispora > Microbispora aerata. Next base: position 103,290 of record NZ_BMPY01000001.1, on the reverse strand, counting down.
ACCCGCGCCACGGCGACGTCGCCGTGCTCGTCTTCACCTCGGCCGCCGGCGACCAGCACCTGTGGCGGGCCCTGCACGCCGGTGCGAAGGGATTCCTGCACAAGGACCGGCCCTGCCGGGAGCTGCTTGAGGCGATCAGGAGTGTCGCCGCCGGGGGCGCCGTGCTCAGCCCGGGGCACACGCGCCACCTCGTGGAGGAACTGACCAGCCGCAGCGAATATCTGGACGACGCGCTCGACCGCCGGCTCGGCGTCGCCGGGCTCAGCGAGCGGGAGCGCGAGGTGCTCACGCTCGTGGGTCTCGGTCTCACCAACGCGGAGATCGGCGCGAAGCTGCACATCAGCGAACTGACCGCGAAAACCCACGTCAGCCGGATCCGGTCCAAGCTCGACGCCCGCGACAGGGTGGAGCTCGTCATCGACGCCTTCTCCGCCGGCCTGGTCACCATGCCCGCGGCCCGCCGTCAGGCCGCGAGGGTGTGAGACGCGCCGGGGCGGTCGGCCGCCCGCGCACCGCCCCGGCGGCGGCCCGCTCGTCACTATGCGGCTTCCCGGTCACCGTAGACATGCGCGTACGAGCCGGTGTGGCGGCCCGGTTGCCGCGCCGGGGCCGATCGGATGAGCGGGCGGCGGCGGCACGCTTGAGGAGCCCGTGTGGGACCGGAGCCGTTCGGCGTGGACGCCGTCGTGGAGCTGGAGTCGTTCGGCGGGGATGACGGCGTGGGGCAAGCTGATGACGTGAGTGCCCATGTCCCCCCAGACGACGCCGGAGTCCCACGGGCGCAGGCCGGTCCCAACCCGCAGCACCTGCTGGCGACCTTGCTGGGTGAGTATCTCGACTCCGCGGAGGCGAACCTCCCGTCGATGGCGGTGGTCGCGATGCTCAAGGAGTTCGGCATCAGCGAGCCCAGCGCGCGGGCCGCGCTGTCCCGGCTGACCAAGCGGGGCCTGATCGCCGTACGGGGATCTGGGCGGCCACCCGTGTATCACCTCACGCCTCAGGCGATCGCGCGGCATCGTTCGCGGATGGACCATTTCCTGAGCTTCGGGGCGCGCCCGCCGCGGTGGACGGGCGACTGGGTGACCGTGTCCTTCTCGATCCCCCAGGCCAGCCGGGCCGCACGGCACGAGGTGCGCAAGGCCCTCGGCTCTCTGGGTTTCGCCCGGTTGTACGACAGCGTGTGGATCCGGCCCGGATCGGACTCCGCTCCGGTGGCCCGGGCGCTGCACGGCATCCTCGACGACGTCGAGGGGAGCCGGTGGTCGGTCATGCACACCCGGTTCGACGAGGAGGTCGGCCCCCACGGTCCGGCCGCCGCCTACGACCTGGCCGGCCTCGCTTCGGCGTACGAGGCGTTCATCGAGCGGTACGCCGACCTGCGGGCGGCCGTCCGCAACGGCGAGATCGACGCGCGCCGGGCGCTGGTGGCCCGGACCTCCGTCATGGACTCCTGGCGGAGGTTCCCCGACATCGACCCGGACCTTCCCGACCACCTCCTGCCGGCGCCGTGGCCCCGCCGGGCCGCCAGGGAGCTCATGCTGGAGATCCACACCGCCCTCGGCTCGCTCGCCCAGGCGCGGCTCGTCCAGGTCGTGACGCCGTACTGGCCGGACGCCGCGTCCTGGATCACCCACTTCCGCGCTTCGGAGGACGGCCTTTCGGTTCCGGCCGGAAGAGGCCGCTGAGCGAAACTTTCACGCGCCCGGACGAGTGTCCGGGGCCGCCGGGGGCGCGTTGCGCCGCCGTCGGCTGTCGATCGGCCCACGCCTGCCGAGATATCCGTACTGCCGGCAGGTCTGGCGTCGTGACCTGCGCCGGAGCCGCCCGCATCGGTCCGTCGTCCTCATGCGGGCCGGTCGCCCCTCGCCTGGATCTGAGCGTGTCAGGGGCGCGTACGGACCGCGCGGGCACCGCTCGATGTGCGGATTGCCATTTCTTGACACTTTTGGTGACCGCGGTCATATTAACTGCGCATTGCTCTCATCGACTCGTTTCGCCTAGGGCGGGCGCGACTCGCAGTCGATGGTTCGTCATGTCGATCCTCGAGTTCGGTCAGCGCCGACCGGCTCGGCCACGGTGACTGTCAGGGCCGTTGCCGTGCTTCGTCGGCGTGCGCCGCGTGCGCACCCCGTGACGTGGAGCGCCGTCGTGACACCTTCGGAAGGCGAGATGAGAAAACGCTCGGTCATCAGTGCGGTACTGGCTGCCGCGATCGCCCCGGTTTGCGCTGGAATAGTGGCGCTGACCTCGACGCCGGCCGCCGCCGCGGTCGGCGGCTCGGGCCCCTACCCGGCTGACTACGAGACCTCGGCCGGTCTGCCCAACCACACCATCTACCGGCCTCAGACGCTCCCGTCCGAGAAGCTCCCCATCTTCGTCTGGGGCAACGGGGGCTGCTCCGCCAACGGGCTGTCGCAGCACAACTTCCTCCGCGAGATCGCCTCCCACGGGTTCCTGGCCATCGCCAACGGCAGCCCGAACGGCTCCGGCTCGACCACGTCCCAGATGCTCACGCAGTCCATCGACTGGGCGGTCGCGGAGAACAGCCGCCAGGGCAGCAAGTATTACGGCAAGCTCGACACGAGCAAGATCGCCGTTGGGGGCTTCTCCTGCGGCGGGCTGGAGGCGTACGCCGTCTCCAACGACCCGCGCATCAGCACGACCACCATCTTCAGCAGCGGCCTGCTGAACGACGCCGACGACTACCAGCTCTACCGGCTGACGAAGCCGATCGCCTACTTCATCGGCGGGCCCAGCGACATCGCCTATCCCAACGCGATGGACGACTGGAACAAGCTGCCGGCGGGGCTGCCCGCGTTCATGGGCAATCTGAACGTCGGACACGGGGGCACCTACGACCAGCCCAACGGCGGCGAGTTCGGCCGCGTGGCGGTGCTGTACCTCAAGTGGCGGCTGAAGGGCGACACGGCGGCCGGCACCAACTTCGTCGGCCCCAACTGCGGCCTGTGCAACACCCAGTGGCAGGTCCAGCAGAAGAACCTCACGCTCGACGGCGGCACATCCTCTCCGTCCCCGTCGCCGAGCGGCGGCGCGTCCCCCAGCCCGAGCGCCACCCCCACCCCGGGCGGCGGCAGCGGGACGATCAGGGGTGTCGCCTCCGGCCGGTGCGTGGACGTGCCGAACGCGAGCACCTCGGACGGCACGCAGGTGCAGCTGTGGGACTGCCACGGCCAGAGCAACCAGACCTGGAGCTCCACCTCGTCCGGTGAGATCCGGGTGTACGGCAACAAGTGCCTGGACGCGGCCGGCTCCGGCAACGGCGCCAGGGTCCAGATCTACTCCTGCTGGGGCGGCGACAACCAGAAGTGGCGCGTCGAGTCCGACGGCACCATCCGGGGCGTCCAGTCCGGCCTGTGCCTCGACGCCGTCGGCGCCGGGACCGGCAACGGCACCCAGCTCCAGCTCTACTCCTGCCACGGCGGCAACAACCAGAAGTGGACCTGGAACCGATAACCCAGCAGTGGCCCGCGGCGCGGCGGAATGTTCCGCGCCGCGGGCGGGTCCTCACCCGCTGACGCCGAGAGGACCCGATAACCCGCCCGGACCCCACCCCGATCGAACCCGGCCCCCCCGGAAAGGCGCGAGAGCCGCCGGCCGTTCTGGAAGCCGTACTGGTCACGGAGGCCGTACCGCTCACGACGCCCCGGCGGATCCGCGAGCGAGCCCGAATGTCAGTGGGGCGGTCTAATGTCCGGGCCATGACTGCAGCGACGCAGGCGTACACATACGCCGCGCCTTCCTCCCTTGTCGACGGTCGTCTCGGATTGGCGACCTCAGGCGGCCGGGCCTTATCCGGCCCGGCCGTGGCCCCCCGGTTCTTCAGCGGCGTGGTCACCCAGGCGGCGCCCGCCGCGGCGGGCCTGCTCGGCGTCGCCGACGTGGCGCTGGCCCGCTATCACCAGCCGCAGGCACGGCCCGGCTGGGTGCGAGACCCGGTGGTGACGTGCGACGGAGCCCGTTTGCGGTTCGAATCGTTCTCGGCCTGCGGCGGCGTCTACGCCCGGCTCGATCTGCTGAGCGGCGCGCTCGACGGCGAGGTGTTCGACCGGGGCACCACCAACGTCGACGTGAACGCGCCGCTCCGGGAGGCGCTGGCGCGCATCGGCGCGCGTGATCCGCTGCACTTGGGGGTGGGCCTCGACGAACTGGCCGTGACCACGATGGACGGCCTGGTCGTGGAGAAGAAGGTGCCGCTGCCCGAGCGCTGGTTACGCGGATTCGCCGAGGTGCAGGTCATCGCCTCGGGCATGGACCAGCGCGGTGAGCTGGCCGGCATGGCGGCGGTGCGGTTCCTGCGCGGGCTGCCCAAGAAGGGCACGGTGTGGGTGGCGCAGGCGGGGCGTGAACTGAAGGTCTCCGACCGGCGCATTCCGGGCTCGGTCCAGCTCGCCGGTCCCAACCGGCTCGGCACCCTCCTGCCGCTGCTGCGCTTCGCCAAGTCCCTCCGGGTGTACGGCCCGGCCGACGCCGCCTCCAGCGCCTGGGAGCTGGAGCTGCCGGGCATGCGTTACACGCTCACCCTCTCGCCCGAGCGCTGGCGCGGCTTCTCCGGCGAGGGCGCGGTGCTCGACGACCTGGCCACAGGCGAGGCCGAGGACGACGCCGACGTCGTGGGAATGCTGCTCAACTTCGAACCCGAGGTCGAGATCGGCCTGCTGGCCCGCCGCGCGGGCATCTCCGAAAACCGGGTGCGGGCCGCACTGACACAGCTCGGCGTCGCGGGCCGGGTCGGCTACGACCTGTCGGAAGCCGCCTACTTCCACCGCGAGCTGCCCTACGACAAGGACAACGTGCTCCTGCTGAACCCGCGGCTGGCCAAGGCGCGCAAGCTCGCCGACGCCGGCGCCGTACGTCTCGAAGGCGAGTCGGCGACCGTCCACACCTCCGGCGGCGCGCGCCGGGTCTCGCTGGCCGACGGCTCCTGCACCTGCGAGTGGTGGTGGGACCATCGAGGCTCCCGCGGGCCGTGCAAACACGTGCTGGCCGCCCGGATCGTCGCCCGCGCCGCCGTGGAGGCCGCCCGATGACTCTCTGGACGGAGATCTGCGACCTGGTCACCGGCAACCAGGTCACCCGCCTGGCCGACCGGCTGGTCACGCTCACCGAGGAGGAGCGTGCCGAGCTGAGCCCGCGGATGCCCGGCCTCGTCAAGGAGCTGCGCCGCGCCCGCACCGAGCAGGTGCGCGTCCAGCGCCCCGACGACTTCGAGGAGCTGGCCTTCTGGGAGGTCGGCGAGCTGCTCGACGAACTGGCCGGCGCGCTGCTGCTGACCGGTGTCGGCGTCATCACCGGCCCGGCGGCCGCCGTGGCGTGGATGACCAGCCGCGACGTCAACCGCCGCTGGGCCGGGGACCCCGATGTCGCCCAGGTGTGCCGGGTCGCGGCCACCCGCCCCCTGGAGTGGCGTCGCGATGTCGCGGTAAGGCTGGCCCGGAAGGTGCGACGTCCCGGCGACCGCATCGCGCCGCTGGCCGTGGCGCTGCTGCGCGAGTCCGGCGCCGAACCACCCGACCACGACCCGCTGGTGGCCGCCTGGCTGGCCGCGCCGAGCGTGGCCGACGACCCGCTGACCCCTGTGCTGCTGCCCCGTGTCTTCACCGCCGACGGCGCGGGCCGCGCTCTTCGTGACGAGCGGTTGGAGCCCCGGCCGACCCACTGGCTGGCCGTCGCCGCCCGCGAGCTGCCAAGGGAGCAGGTGCTCGACGGTTGCGTGAGCCGTTTCCTGCGCGGCGGCGAGGCGCAGGACCTGCGCTTCTTCGTCCGGCTGCACACGCTCCTCGATCCCACGCCCGCGGAGTCCGCGCCCCGCCTGCGCGACTACTTGCGTCTGCTGCCGTCGGCTCCGGGCCCGGTCGCCGAGCTGGCCGCGGGGCAGGTGCGCGGGGTGACGCCGATCGATCACGCCGACCTCGTCGAGGCGGTCGACGCGCTCACCTTCCGGGACGAGGCCAAGCTCGCCGCCACGGGCCTTCGCTGGCTCGACCAGGCGATCCGGGCCACGCCCGAGACGGCCGCCGACTTCGTGCCCGCGCTGACCACGGCGTACGCGCACAAGTCTTTCGACGTACGCAACCGCGCGGTCGAGCTGACCCTCAAATACGCCGGCCTGTTCGCCGAGCACGGCGAGGCGATCCTCGACGGCGCACAGTATCTCCCCGCCGACCTGGCCGCGAAGCTGGCCGTGCGGTTCGGCGGGGAGATCCCCGTCGAGGAACCGCCGGAGCAGAAGGAGTTCCCGCCGCTGCCCGAGCCGCCGGAGCCGCAGCGGTTCCCCGAGCCCTCGATCTTCCCCGACTCCCGGGAGCGCTGGGTCGGCCAGGAGCGCTGGCTGGCGGCCTTCATCGCCGGAATCGCCGACGACCGGGAGAAACTGCGGCGCATGCTCAAGCCCCGCGTCGAGCAAGACCAGGGCTACTGGCGGTCCGGGAAAGTGCGTCTCGACCCCGAGGACTGGCAGTCGGCGCTGGCCGCCGAGCTCGTCACCCCCGGCAGCGTGCCCGAGCTACCGCCGTTCGGGCCGGAGAAGTTCTGGGACGACGCGAACTACTCCGTGGGAGTGCGCGTCCTCGCCCGTGGCGAGGAGCCCGAGCCGGAGCCGTCACCCCGGGTGATCATGGTGAGCGGCGCCTACCGGCCCGGCCGCTACCTCGACGACGACGCCCCGCTGCGCGCCTTCCACATCACCTGGACCAGCGACGACGGCCCGGCCGCAGCGGTGGCCCACGAAGGTGACCGGCAGGTGCCCTTCTCGGGAGGCCGGATCCACCTGAACGGCCCCCACACCGACGCCGAGCAGCAGAGGCACTATGGCGCCGAGGCGGAGGACGAGGAGACCTGGGACGACGAAGAGTTCTGGGACGACGAAGAGACTTGGGACGACCGCCCTCATCCGCTGCGGACGAGGCCCGGCGTCTTGTACGACGACTCCGTGGAGGCCATGCCGCACTTCATCCTCGAGCGCGCCTACGAGCGCATGGCCGAGCTCGGCGTGGACCCCGCCCGGATCGCGGCGATGCGGGCGGGGGAACAGGTGCCCCCACCCGACCCGGGCGAGCCGCTCGTGCAGGTGACCGTCGTCTTCGTCCCGCCACGGCTGCGCTCCTTCATGCGCAAGGAGCTGCCCGAGCAGGAGGAATGGCGGCGGCGCAATCAGCTGCCGCACTCCAATCACGTCTCCCCGCCCCACGACTTCCTCCTGCACCGCTACGCGGAACTCGCGGAGGCCCTCCGGAACGGCACCCTGCCGCCCGTGCTGCTGGCTACGCCGACCTGGATGAGCGGGCATCTCGACCCCGACGTGCTGGTCGACCGGCTGGAGACCTGCGCCGCCGCCGGTGTTGAGCCACTCCAGGCCGACCTGGCGCAGGCGCTGCTGCGGCTGCCCCGAGGCCGCCACCAGGCTGCCGCCGAGCGGGCCGCGAAGGTCGACTCGGAGGCGGCGCGCTCGGCCGCCCGCTGGCTCGCCGGCGACGGCATGGCCGACCCCGAGTGCGGCCATGTGTGGCGTCACATGGTCAACGCGTCCATGGTCGACTTCGGCGACGACGAACCGGAGCACTTCACCGAGGTCAGACTGCAGCCCGTGCTGCGGGTGACGGCCCCGACCGGCCATCGGCTGATCGACGAGGTGCTGCTGCGCCAGCCGTTCGACTGGGCGGTGGATGATTCCGGCGGCACGCTCGGGGCATGGCCCGCCATGCTGCCCTCGCACCGGGAGATCGTGGCCGTCAACTACCTGCCCTTCCTGATGCGCGGCTACTGGGGCGTGTCGGTGACCGCGGCGGAGATCACAGGCCTGGAGATCACCCAGGGCCCTCTGGGCGAGTCCACGGCGGTGATCCTCGCCTTCCTCCTGGCCGGCCGGGTGCCCGGCATAATCCCGCTGGTCCTGCGCATGGCCGCCAGAGGCGACCTGCCGGCCGAGGCGATCGGCCGCCAGCTCGCGCTGGTGCTGCGCCGCACCTGGCGGGAGACCCGCCCCGCCATCGCGGCCCTGGCCGAGCTTGCGGACGCCGGCGGTCACCACGAGGTGTGGCGCATCATGCGCGCCCTGCTCCCCGGGATGCTGCCGCGCGAGGGGCAGCGCGCCACCACGACACACGCCGGACTCGTCGCCTTCGCCGCCGACGTGGCACGCTGGACCGGCGCGCGCGGGGAGATCCCGGTCATCGCGGAGTTCGCGCGCAGCCGCCGGAAGACCCGCTTCGTCCACGAGTGCAAACGCCTCCACGCCCAGCTCACCGAGGCCGCGTCATGACCCCTGACGGCAGTCGGCATCCCATGACCGGCGGCGAACGGCGGCCCTCGGCGGCGTACGGCCGCACAGGCGATAAAAAGGAGAGCCCAGCTCAGAGAGCAAAGAGGCCGGGGAGAAGAGCGCGCCCTGAGGGATTCGAACCCCCGACCATCGGATGAGAAGTGGATGGTTCCATCAGCGTCGCCGGCTCTGTTGATCTCCTCAACTGCCCGTCGCATGCGTGCCCCCGGACAGTAGTCGCGGGGGCACCCGCGATGATCCTGCTCGGCTGGCTGTTCGCCACGGCCGTCGTCGCCGGCGTCGCCCGCGTCCTCACCCGTAACTGATCCAGCTCGGCGAATGGCGTCGCTCACGGCTTCGTTTGCCGGTTGCGGCCGTGGCCCAGGCCGTGGTGTCCTCGCGTCGTACGGGCACGCCCGGAGGCCGGCTCATCGGCATGCCTCGACTTGTACGCAGCCGGCGGCTCACGGAGTGTCGGCGAGGTGGCGTTGTTCTCCGCCGGCGTTCACGACTTGGCCAGTGGGGCACACCTTCCGTCCGGGGGTGTGCGTACAAGGGCCTGAGCAGCGCCGGAGCAGGCGGAGTACCCTTCCCTGACGAGCAAGGCCACCGGTCGCGGAGGCCCGCATGAGGCCGGTCCGGCCCATGTCCGGGAAACCGGGTGTGTACCCGGTCCCCGGATCATGCAGAATTAGGCACGAGCGCCCTTAGCTCAGCTGGATAGAGCATCGGACTTCTAATCCGACGGTCGGGGGTTCGAATCCCTCAGGGCGCGCTCTTCTCATCAGCCGATCTGGCCTCCGACCTGGGCTCCTGCTTAATCATGCCGTGATCGCATGTGCAGCCGTGCGCCGCCGAGAGCCGCCGTTTGTCGCCAGTCACGGGATATATGCGGGATGATCTTGACGGAGTTTCCCCAGGTCGCGTGCCACTTTCCGGAGCATCTGCGGGATGAGACCCGCTCTGAGAACGCCGAAGGGTCCCGGAGTGATCCGAGACCCTGAGGCGATGCCGTGAGAGCGATCATGCGACGAGAGCAGCCTCGATGCGCCGGTTGGCGACCTCGCGTTGCCCGTCGATGCACTTGGCGTAAATGCGTAGCAGGACTTCCACACTGTGACCGGCTCGCTCTGCCGCTTCCGGGGCGTGGACTCCGGCGTTGAGCCAGAGGGACACGGCCGCGTGGCGCAGGTCGTACGGCCGGGCTGCGAGGGGCGAGGCGACCTGCTCGGGTGTGAGGGCGTAGCTTCGGGCCTCCTTCCAGATCTTCGCGTACGCCGAGCCCGAGATCACGCCATCCGTCCTCGTCCGGAACAGCCGGCCATCCTTTGCCGTGCCGAAGCTCTCCAGATGGAAGCGCAGTATCTTCACCAGCTCCGGCGGAATGGGAACGTCTCGCGTCGTCGTGTCGTCCCGGTGCTTGAGGCCCCGCTCGTCGTGGCCCTTCCCCGAGTCGGTGAACCGCTTGTTGCTCTGTGGCCGGGTCTTCTCCAGCGTCAGAAGGCCCCAGCCGGTTTCGGGAAGGTGGCAGTCCTTCTCGCGCAGCCCGGCCGCCTCGGCGGGACGTAGGCCGCCAAAGTACATGCAGGCAAACATCGCGACGAGCATCGGCCCACGCGTCCGACCGCAATAGCTGAGCGCAACGAGGAGTTCCCGCGCCTGGGCCGGGTTGACGACGGACCGCCGATCCACCTCGCCACTTGTCCTGGGGCGGCGCATCTTCACCCGGTCGAGCGGATTTGCCGAAAGCTCTTCCAGCTCCACCGCGTACTCCAGCGCGTGATGAAACACCGCCCGCTTGCGCCGGAAGGTGGAGGCCGCCGCCGCGGAACCGTCGAGGAGCAGCGAGAGAGCTTCCAGGGCCGCCCTGGTGTGCTTGGCATCCTCCAGGGCGCTCAACGGCAGCGAGGCCGCTTCCAGCCAGCGCAACGCAGCGGTGATCTCCGGCGAGGGGACCGGCCGGCGATCGGCCGGGACGAAGGCGAACTCGCGCAGCGCCCGCCGCAAGGTCGCCTCATCAGGGCGGCCCGGCCGGTCACTGGTGAGCACGGGCGTGACATTGGACAGCGCGTCCGTCATGCCCTCCCTGCTCTTGGCCGCCGAGTGCGGCCAGCGGGTCTCGACGTAGGCGACGGCGAAGGCGTACCAGGTGCGCGCCTTCTTGGCCCTGAGCATGGAATCCGGAAGGCCGGTCTCCACATCGAACGCCTCGCCGCGCCTGGCGGCCTGCCGGAGGTCAGACAGCCAGTTGTCCGCGAGGGCCTTGGTCCCAAAGCTCTTGGACTTCTCCCGGCCGCCGACCTTCCAGCGCACCTCGTAGGACGGTTTCTTGCTCGACTTGTTCCGCCTGGTCTCCCAGAACTTCACGTCATAGGAGGCGTTCACGCGGCCTCCCGGAGGCTCTCAAGCCAGGCGGTGAACTCGCTGCGGTAGATGCGGATCTCGCCGTTGGGTAGCTTCAGGCCCTCGGGAGCCTTTCCGATCTCGCGCCAGCGGTAGAAGGTGCGGCGGGAGATGCCGCCGAGCGCGTCGAGGATTTCGGGGACTGTCATCAGCTTGTCATCCTTTTTCATGCCGCCCTCCCTTCAGTTGCCGAAAGATTTCTGCCGTCTGCCTCGGCTTCGAGCCGGGCCAGGTGGTTACGCCAGCGCTGGCGTTCGTGGACCGAGCGCAGGAGCCGTACGCCGATCGGGGCGAGGTCTGGGTCACCGGGTTTGACGGGTCGCCAGATGTAGCGGTGGGGGTCGGCCGGTTCGTCGGGCAGGCCGAGGGCTTCCAGGACCCAGGTGCGGCGGTCCTGCTTGTGCTCGGTGAGGGTCTTGTTGGACCACTTGCGGGAGACCAGGACGCGGCGGCCGGCGTAGCCGAGGTGGTCGGGCTTGTGTGCCTTGCCCCTGCACCGGCCGGGGGTCATGCCGGGTTTGGCGCCCTTGGGCTGGATGCCGTACCGGAGCCAGTTCGGGCACGTCGGCGAGCACGGCTCAAAGCGCAACGCGTCGAGGAGCCGTTCGGCGTGGTCCTTGCGGCGCGGGTCGTCGGTGCCGAGGGCGTCCCCGAGGCTCTTGGTGAGGTACTTGGACAGGTACCGGATGAGCTGGTCGGCGTCCGGGGTTCCGGCGAGGACGCTTTGGATGTCGAGTCGGTCGCCGAAGCTGAGCACGTGCAGGGGCCGGGCGTCCTCGTCGGCGTCGAGGGTGTCGAGGGCTTGGTCCCAGGTGGGCAGGACCTCCCCCGTGTCGGGGTCGAGGTAGCCGGTCCCGTCCTCCCATACGGGCAGGTGGTCACCTTCGAAGCGGACGGTGTCCGTGGGTGGCCACCACACTTGGTGATAGGTGGCTGCGACGATCTGCCGCAGCTCCGCTCTTGGGAGGGTGCCGCGGATGGCCATGTGCAGGTGCGGGGCGAGGCGCTTTTGCGGTTCGACGGTGGCGAAGTACTGCACATCGAACCCCGCCACCCGGCGGAGGTTCTGCACGAACCGGTCCACGAGCTTGGAGAAGTGCAACGCGTCGCGGGCCGCCCGCGCGTAGTCGTAGGCGTCCCGATCGACAGGGACACCCTCCAGCACCCGCCCGTACGACGGGAGTGTAAGCGTGACGAACATCGACGGCCGGTAGGTCTTACCGTTCGAGCCGGTGAAGGTCCGCCCGAGCGTGGTCGTGGCCATCCGCCGCTTGGGCAGATCCGGAGCATCCTGCCGCCGCTTGGTCGAGCGCGTGCGCTTGCCGGAGACTCGGCCGAGGACGTTGCCGCGCATCCCGGCCCGGTTGATCTCCTCATCCAGCTCAGCGATGGCGGCGTCCAGGTCGGTGGTGTCCCCGCCGACCTTTCCCACCTCATCCCGCCACGCCTGAGCGTCCGCCCGCAGCTCGACAAGGTGCCGCTGGTACTCATCCGGGGTGTCGGGGAGGTTGACGGGTTCGTGGTCGAGGTGCCAGCCCTCCCGGCACTGCGCCTGCCGAAGCTGCCGGTTGCGCTTCGCGCACGGCGGGCACTTGCTCTCCAGCGTGGCCCCGCAGGGGACATCGATGACCTCGACCTGGCCGGTGAGGATGTCCTGACGCCGCATCGGCACCGGCCGGATGCACACCCCGTACTGTTTGGCGATCTCCTCGACCACATCCCGCGCGAGCGGCATCGCCATGCGGACGGCGCGCGGAGTTGCCCTGTTGGTCGTGGCTGTCATTGGTCACCGCCGGAGGGCTCGATGATCACGGTTGCCTTCTCGCCGCACTCGCGGCACTCGATGACGCCTCGCACGGGGTAGAGCCATAGGGCGTTGCGGGTGCCGCAGGCCGCGCAGGTGAGTTCCTCGAGAAGGTGGGAGATCTCAACCACGGGCGTGCACCCCTGCCCTGCCGGTGGAGAAGCCGGCGATCATGGCGCGGATGTCCTCGTCGGAGACGTAGGCCGCGCGTACGCGGATCGGGTCGGGTGAGGTCTCGAGCCGGACGTAGCCGACTCCCGCGCCGAGTTCGGGGATGGGTGAGATGTGGTCGGCCAATGCTCCCCGGTCGCGTGCGCCGTCGCCGAGGACCATGTCCACCTGTTCGGACTCGTCCAGCCGGAGGGCGATCTTGTCGGGGAACAGGTTGCGGATGGTCATGACCTCCTTGCGCGGGTCTTGGAGTGCGGCCATGACCCCGACACCGACCGCCCGGCCTTGGGTGGTGAGCGTGGCAAGGGCCGCTTTGGTTCGTTCGCGGAGGCTCTTGTCGGATTGGTAGGCGGTCAGGAAGGCGACCTCGTCGACGACGACCAGGACGAAGGGGTCCGCCACGGTGGGAGTGTGGGAGCGCTGGTTGCCGCTGAAGCGGTCGGCCCGCTCCTGCATCACGGCTACGGCGTCCTCCAGCAGGTCGGCGCATTCGGCGGGGGTGGCGGCGTACCTCGTGCCGAACAGGGCGCGGCCGAAGGACAGCTCCATCCGCTTGGGGTCCAGCGCCCAGACCTGCACCAGCCCGGCCCGCATCGCGGGGAGCAGGCCGCGGATCGCCGACCACAGGTAGGAGCCTTTGCCCGCGCCGGTCGCGCCCGCGATGAGGACGTGTGTGCCGTGGATCTTGAGCCGGTACGGTGTGCCGTCCTCGCATCGGCCGATCTCGACCGGCCCCACCGAAGGCGTGTCGGGGATGGGGACGGCCGGCAACGGTTCGGCGAGGGGGTCATGGCGGGGCAGGGTCAGCACGAGGCGACCGGCGCGGGCGATCGACACCCGGCAGCTTTGGGCGCCGAAGCCGTGGGCGAGGTGGTCGGCGCGGTCGGTCCAGTCCTTGACCGCCTGTCCGTGGAGCATCTTCACGGTGACCAGGTCGGCCCAGGAGGTGCACCGGACTTTGACCAGGCGGGGCAGGTAGTCCCGGCCGCGCAGGTGCCGTCCGAGCCCGGAGACGATCATTACGGGTTGCCAGTGCCGCCGGTAGACCCACACCAGGCGCCACCAGGCCAGCAGCGGCCAGCCGATCACACGGAGGAACGAGTCCCGTTCCAGCAGCAGCCATGACAGGCCCATCGCGGGCAGGAAACCGGCCAGGATCACGGTCATGCGCCACCCGTAGGTGAGGGTGACCACGACCGGGGCCACGGCGGCGGTGCAGGCGATCGGATGCCGCCAGAGCGTGCGGGCGAGCCCGCGCAGCAGGCGGGCCAGCCAGATCACGATGGTGACGATGGCGGGGGTGTTCATGACGGCCGGGCGGAAGACCACGGCCGTGTCCGGGGTGGTGGAGACGAGGTTGCGTGCCTCGTCTCCGGGCAGTCTTCTCAGCATTACGCTGGAGTCCTCTCAAGCATTGGCGTGCGTGGGAGATCCGAGGGGCCGCCGGAAGTTGCCGCTTGCGGCGGCCCCGCTTGCGTGTCAGGCCGCCGGGCCGTCGACGCCGGGAAGGGGAAGCTGGCCGGAGTCGGCCGGCTGCTGCTCGATCAGGCGCTCGCACTCGGCCAGGTACCGCGAGGCGGCCTGGGCGATCTGCCGGGCGATCTCGACATCCCTGGGGGTGACCGGCCCGGCCGCGGTGGTCGAGACGGTCACGTCCACGCTCGGGCTGGAGATGGCGAAGTAGGGCCGCCCGGACTCCAGAACCCAGGCACTCGCCCGCACTTCGGGGGAGTAGAACGCGATGCCGACGCTGGCCGGATGGCCGGGGCTGAGCAAGAGCCTGACGTCGGTGTAGGGGTCGCGGAGCATCAGGCCGCCACCCCCTTCACGGCCGTGCTCGTCTGCTTGGCCGAGGCCGCCCCGGTGCGGGGAGCACGCATGCCCCTCGCCCGCAGGGAGTAGGCCAGGCGCCCGGTGGCCTGATTGACGTACGGAGTGACCGTCATGCCCTCGAACTCGACCGGCGTGATGGGCAGGCCGGGCGCAGGGGTCGGCGGGACCGGCTGCACCGGGGCGACGATCTTCACCGCGACCGTCTTCTGAGCGAGCTTGGCGGCCGGGTCGGCGTCCATGACGGCGACCTGCCAGACCAGTTCCCCGGTGGTCTTGTCCTTGGCGTACACGGTGCGCCCACCGGTCGAGGCGGCGAAGTCCTTGACCTGCTCGACCTCCCCCACCAGGTAGCAGCCGTGCGGGAAGACGTGCTCGAAGGCGATCGGGATGGGTCCTTGGATGGCCATGTGCGTGATTCCCTTTGCTACTCGAAACGAGTGACTCGACCACTCGTCCACTTGTCCGACTGAGTTCACTGTAAGTCTTGCCCACTCGTCCGCACAAGTGACTGAGCGAGACGAGCGGGGTAAGACTTAGCTCACCTGATAGACATCCTCAAGCTCGTGCAGGTCACCGGGCAGCGCCAGGCTCAGCACCAGCAGCACGCTCCCCGCCGGGTCATGGACGGTCGCCAGCACGCCGAGCACCGGGGATGAGGAGCCGAGGAGTTCGGCTTCCTCCTTGGTCGGCTTGCGCGCGGTCAGGCGTTCGGTGACGTGGTCGATCCGCAGATGCTTGACCGCCTGGAGGTGCTGACGGACGCCGTGCCGCAGTGGATCGGGCTTGTCCAGGTCGGTGCCGAGGGCGATCTCCAACGGAAACCACAGCGTCTCGGCCGCCGACACCCTGTCGCCCTGCCGCATGACGCGCTGACGGGCGATCACGGGGGTTCGCTCGTCAACACCCATCAGCGTGGCGACGTGCCGGGGGGCCGGCACCCGGGCGACGCTGACGATGTTGTCGGCGCTTTCGGGATGCTCGGCCGTCGACAGGCCGAGCCGTACTCGATCGGCCGGGCTTTCCGGGCGGCCTTTCACGAACGAACCGCGGCCGTGCTCGCGCTCGATCCAGCCTTGCATGGCAAGGGTCTGAAGCGCGCGGACCACCGTCGTACGGCCGACGCCGAACTCCCGGACGAGCTGGGTCTCCGAGGGCAGCATGTCGCCGGGCGCGTACTCCCCGTCCCGGATACGCTGCTGAATCGCCGTCATCACCTGGGCGTACTTCGGCGGGGCGAAGTCCATGCTCATGTTATGCGCCCAATCACTTTTCCACTTGTCTGCATAAGCACAGTAGCGGCTAAGCGTTGGCCTGTCAGGACCTCCGCCACCAGCGGGAAGGCTATTGAGTCCGCCCGGACAGCAGCGCCAGCCACACCGCCCACGCCTCGGCCTCCCGCCAGGCATGCGTCTGCGCGACCTTCGGCTTCAGCAAATCCCCCTTGAACCGGCGGATGTAGACCAGCCCGCCCGCCGCGCACAGCTCATACCAGGTCTCGCGGTGCTCGTGGCAGGTCCAGGCGAGCACCCGCGACCAGGCAAACCGCCCCGGCTTGTGCCAGTCGAGCGGCTTGGCCCCGTTCTGCAGCGGCGGGAGATGCGGAGATGGGCACGGCCCGCCCCATGCCGGAGTCCTGTTGCTCACCGGTCGGCCCGTTCGAAATGGACCTGCCCGGCCGCGTCCAGCGTCGCCCGGAAGATGATCCGGCGGGACCAGTCGTCCGGCACGGTGCCGAAGTCGTAGACCCGGTGGGTGATCCTCCCCCACGGCTTGCGGGCCGGGTCCATCCGGCGCAGGGCCATGCGCAGCTCATCCATCGAGGCGGCCTGCTGAGAGCTGGTCCCGCATGGCCCGAGTTCCTCAGTCCCATTGCCCGTGAGAAAGACTTCCCACTCGAACATCTCCACGGGCACCTGCCCGCCATCGCAGTACAGGCAGTCCTCCCGTGACGAGGTCGCCAGTCCCAGGGAAACAGCCGCGACCTGCCCGCGCCGTGTGACGATCTTCCAGCCGCGACCGTCGCACGCGGTGCACTTAACTGGTGTGGTCATGCCGGAAAGAATGGATCGCAGACCAATCCAGACCTATTCCCGCGGGATATATCACCGGGAGATATAGAGTTCTCAGCACGAGCCATGCACCACCAGCCTGGGCAAACGACCGGAGGCCGGAATGCACGGGAACGCTTTCGATCCGATCCAGCTACCCGAATGGGTATGGGACCGCGACGAAAGCAGGGAAATCCTCAGAAAGCGCGACGTAGCGGGCTTGTTCACTCTCGCTGTCAAGTACGCAGGGGCCAGCCAAGTCCGTCTCAGCGCCGCCACCGGCATCGCCCAGGGCCGCATCAGCCAGATCATGCGCGGACAGCGCCAGGTCACCGACCTTGAGGTCTACGAGCGCATCGCCGCCGGCCTCGGCCTACCCGACCACGCCCGTATGCTGCTCGGCCTCGCCCCGCTCGACATCGCCTCACCTACCGGCAACCGCGGCGACGAGCACCAGGAGCAGACCGAGGAACTCACCGCCCGGATCAACGCCGCCGCTGCCATCGATTCCACGATGGTGATGATCCTCAGCACCGACACCAACAACCTGCGCCTACTGGACCGCAGACTCGGCAGCGCTGCCATCGCCGACAAAATGCGCGCCCAAATTACTCAGATACAGCGCGCTCACCATCACGCCATACGGCCCGGCATACGGGCCGGGCTGGCGCACGTGCTCTCCGAAACCGCAGCTCTTGCGGGATGGCAGGCCATCGATACCTGCGCGCTGAAAGATGCTTGGGACTATCACGAGCTCGCGATAGCCGCAGCACGCGAAGCCGAAGACGCTGCGCTACTCGCCTACGCCTGCGGCCAACAGGCGTATGTTCTGGTCGACCTTGGAAGGCCGGCAGAGGCCACCGAACTACTCCAGCACATTCGCACCACGTACGATCGCCGCGTTCCCGGCCACCTACGCACATGGCTCGCCGCCGCAGAGGCGGAAGCCGCCGCCATCCTCGGAGACGAGAAGACCTGCCGCACCGCTCTCGACCAGGCCGCCGCTCTGCTCCCCGAAGGGGACGCTGATCCGAGCCTTCCGTACGTCTCCCTCAACCGGCACCACCTCGCCCGCTGGCGCGGCAACTGCCTCGTGCGCTTCGGTGACCCCGAGACGATCGAGGACCTACGCTCGGCCCTCGCGGGCATGGACGGTACCTACAACAGGGCCGAGGCCGGGTTGCGCTGCGACCTCGCCCACGCTCTCTTGGCCATGGGCGAGCCGGACGCCGCGCAACCGCACCTTCACCGAGCCGAGCAACTCGCCAAGATGATCGGCTCTCGACGGCATGCGCGGCGTATCACCGAACTCACTCGGGTCGCTACCCGCGCGACCCGTTGAGCCGCTCCCGCGCGTACAGCAGCCCGATCAACACCCCAGAGTTCCAGACGTCCCCACGGGCGATCATGTCCGGGATCTCCTTCATGGGAATCCACTCCAGCCGATCGGCCTCCACTTCTCCGACCGGCTCACCGACCAGTTCAGCACCGCGGCCGAGGAACACGAGGTGCTCGGAGTCGACCATGCCGACCATCGGCTGAAACGTGATCAGGTGCTCGATCTCCTTGGGCCGGTAACCGGTCTCTTCTTCCACCTCGCGGATGGCAGTGTCCTTCGGGTCCTCCCCGACCTCCACCAGGCCCCCAGGCAGTTCCCAGCCCCACCGGTCGAAGAGGAAGCGGTGGCGCCACATCATCAGCACACGCTGTTCGTCATCTACCAGCACCGTCATGGCCGCCCTGCCCAGATGCACCGCGTGATGCTCGAAGCGCTCTCCGTCCGGGATCTCGACGTCCACCAGGCCCAGCCTGATCCACTCGTTGTCGTAGATCAGGCGCTCACCATGCACGATCCAGCGCGACCGCTCTTCATTACTAGCCACACAGCGAAGCTACCGCCCAACATCACCCACGTACACGGGAACTTGGCGGTCATCCGGGCTCTCCGGTGCACAACCGAGATCTGAGCACGACATTGTGGAGCCGCCTGCCTGCGCTTGGCGTGATAGATGTTTCAGGTGGCGTCTGAATCAATGATCGAGAACCAGCTTGAGGATCTCCTCGGCCGACTTGCCAGCCGCGATCGCGTGCGAAGCGAGGCGACCCTACAGTCCGACATCCGGCAACTCCTGCTTGCCGGTGGTCTTGGACTGGCCGAACACGATCTTGACGTCGAACTGGAGACCCAGGTCGGCGACCGTCGCCGCATAGACATCGAGGTTGGCTTCGCCGTCATTGAGGTGAAGAAGGATCTCCGCAGTACCGCAGTCCTTAAGGCGGCAGAAAAGCAACTTGCCGGCTACGTCAAGACCCGCAGCGAGCAGACTGGACAGCGCTATGTCGGTGTCCTCACTGACGGTGCGGTCTGGCGTGCGTATCACCTGCGCAACGACGAGCTAACCGAAGCCACACGTTACGACCTAAAGCCGTCTCGCCCGAACTTAACCTCGCTTTTGGCATGGCTCGAAGGCGTGCTTGCCACCCGCAAGGGCGTTCCTCCGACCCCTGGCGAGATCGCCAGCCGTCTCGGCGCCGACAGCGCTTCATACGCTCTTGACCGGGCAGTACTTGACGCTCTGTACGCAGAGCACCGCCATATGCCTACCGTCCAACTCAAACGTGAGCTGTGGTCAAAGCTGCTACGCAGCGCGCTGGGCACCCAGTTCACTGACATTGATGACCTGTTCATAGAACACACCTTGCTCGTCAACAGTGCCGAGATAATCGCGCACCTCGTTCTCGGCCTTGACGTGACCGACATGCAACCCGCAACTCTCCTTAGCGGCCAACGATTCGACATTGCGCAGATCTATGGCGTCGTCGAGGCCGATTTCTTCGACTGGGTGCTAGAAGTACCGGGAGGGGACTCCTTTGTCCGAACCATTGCCCGACGCCTAGCTCGTTTCGACTGGACTAATGTCGAACATGACGTCCTAAAGGTCCTGTATGAGTCTGTCATTGGGACCGAGACCCGAAAGCGTCTTGGCGAGTACTACACGCCCGACTGGCTCGCAGAGCAAGTCGTCGCCGAGACTGTGACCGACCCGCTCAACCAGCGTGTCCTCGATCCCGCCTGCGGCTCCGGAACGTTCCTATTCCATGCCGTACGCCGCTATTTGGCAGCCGCGGAGGAAGCAGAGATTCCCCTAGCCACATCGCTAGCTGACCTTACGAACCACGTGCTCGGCATCGATCTGCATCCCGTGGCCGTTGCTTTGGCACGAGTCACGTACCTATTGGCTATCGGCCGGGACCGCCTTACCGACTCACGTAGAGGCCCGATCACGGTTCCCGTATATCTCGGCGATAGCGTGCAGTGGACTCAGCGGGTTGACCTTTTCACCGAGGGTAATCTACTAATAAGCACCGGCACCGGAAGTCAACTATTCGAAGACGAACTCCGATTCCCAGACCATCTTCTTGCCGATGCTGGGCGTTTCGACCGTCTCATCTCAGAACTTGCCTCACTTGCGAGTAAAGCTCGAACTCCTGGCACCATCCCACCTCTTACGGCCCTCTTCAAACGACTCGCCATCGCAGAGGCCGACCAGCCAGTAATAAAAGAGAGTTTCGAAGTGCTGTGCCGCTTGCACGATGAGGGTCGAGACCATATCTGGAGCTACTACATCCGCAACTTGGTACGTCCGGTCTGGCTCAGTCGTACCGAGAACCGCGTGGACGTCCTCGTGGGTAATCCACCATGGCTTTCTTACCGCTATATGCCATCGGACATGCAGGAGGTCTTCCGCGAGATGTCAGAGGCACGCGGCCTGTGGCATGGCAGGACCGTAGCTACCCACCAAGATCTGTCCGGGCTATTCGTCTCGCGCGCCATTCAGCAATACCTCAAGATCGACGGGAAATTCGCCTTCGTCCTGCCCAACGCAGCACTAGATCGTGGCTATTTTGCAGGATTCCGGTCAGGAAAATATTCCGACCCTTCACATCAGGTTACAGCAGCATTTACAGGATCATGGGATCTGCGCCGCATACGACCACACTTTTTTCCCCGTGGCGGAGCTGTGGTGTTCGGCAAACGAACGAATAATGCTCCCCGCGCCCTCTCTCGCGAAACGATCCGCTGGCAGGGAACTCTTCCACGCACCGCCCACACATGGGAGGCCGCTAAGCAACACCTCAGCCGAGAACCGGCCACACTTGTAGTCAGTGATACCAGCGAGGAGGGGCCATCACCTTACGCATCCCGCTTCACGCAAGGCGCAACTATAGTTCCACGGGTTCTATTCTTCGTTAGACCGCAACCTTCAAGCCCTTTGGGTTACGGCGCCGGACGGAGAGCCATTCAATCCGTGCGGAGCAGCACCGAGAAGCCGCCATGGAAGAACCTCCCCGACATGAGCGGAGTCGTGGAGGCCGAGTTCGTCCGTCCCGTCCTACTCGGTGAGAATGTACTTCCGTATCGAATTTTAACTCCGCGCGATGCCGTACTTCCCATCGAGGGCACTCAGCTTCTCGACGGTGACCATCCGCATCTGGACATGTACCCTGGCCTCGCCGAATGGTGGAGGCAGTCAGAAGAACTATGGGAAGCACATCGGTCTAGTGCACGTCTAACGCTGAAAGAGCGTATCGACTATCGGCGCGGAATCACCGATCAACTTCCACCTCCACCACTCCGTGTGGTCTACGGAGCCTCAGGCATGCATGTAGTAGCGGCACTGGTGGAGAACCAGACCGTCATTTGCGAACACTCCCTATATTGGGGAGCGGTTAGCAGTTCGGACGAGGGCTACTTCCTCTGCGCTATCCTAAACTCCCCCGCGATCACCGATCTCGTCCGCCCATATATGTCGTACGGCAAAGACGAGCGCCACATTGATAAGCACATATGGAAGCTACCAATCCCTGCATACAGAGCCAGCGACCCTGTACATCGGCAGCTTTCAGCCCTAGGGCGCGCGGAGGCCGAAGTGGTGGCCGGGCTAGATATTAATGAAAGCGGCAACTTCACCGTCCTTCGCCGTCAGGCGCGGCAGGCCCTTGCCGAGAAGAGCTTCTCTAGAGAGATCGCTGAAATCATAACGGAGCTCCTAGGCGGCTAAGCGATCGAACGCTGCCGAAATACGCTCTTAGGAATCAAGGCGGCGGCGCTACGCGCCGCCGCAGCGGCCCATCGCCCACCCGCCGGCCGGGCGTGCGGCCTGGGGGCCGGTCCCGGCCGTCGGCGGCTCGGGCCGCCTACGGAACACACCACCCTGGGCCGCACTGCCCGCAACATGGCGTGCCCCCATGAGGGCGATGAGGACAGGCGCCATCGAGGCGAAACCCGTCACGTCCCGGTATCTGTTGCGACCCCTCGTAGGGGCGATGAGGACGCCGGCGTCGTCGGCCAGTACGACGACATCCTGATGTTGCGACCCCTCGTAGGGGCGATGAGGACTTACGCACTTCCGAAAGGCGTCAGCCTCTGCGGAAAGTTGCGACCCCTCGTAGGGGCGATGAGGACACTGATCATGTACACCATCGGGCAGCGTGTCCGGACCACGTTGCGACCCCTCGTAGGGGCGATGAGGACCTCGGCCTGAACGCGAAGGACATGCAGAAGGCCTTCGCGTTGCGACCCCTCGTAGGGGCGATGAGGACCGTGTCGGTCAACTACGTCCAGCAGTTGCACCGGTTGCGACCCCTCGTAGGGGCGATGAGGACACTGTACGCGCCGTACGCCTCAATGCTGGCCGCATCGTTGCGACCCCTCGTAGGGGCGATGAGGACGGGGGTGATGCCCACGCCGATCAGCCGCTGCGACTGGTGTTGCGACCCCTCGTAGGGGCGATGAGGACTACGGCCGGGTCAACTTCCGGATCGTCAAACCCACCGTGTTGCGACCCCTCGTAGGGGCGATGAGGACGCCCCGTCACCGGCCACAACGTGTGGGACGCGGACCTGTTGCGACCCCTCGTAGGGGCGATGAGGACCATCATCGGGTCCCCGCAGGGAGAGGCATCCCGTCTGAGTTGCGACCCCTCGTAGGGGCGATGAGGACTCCGCGACGGCGACGGCCGCCGCGGCATGGCCGCATGCCTCGACCGCATCGCCCGCCTCATCACCGGCGCACCCCTCACGTTGCGACCCCTCGTAGGGGCGATGAGGACCCCAAAGTAAAGTCCCAGCTCACGGGGCATTCCAATGGGGCGATACGGCGGTTTTTTGCAGCGAACCTCCGGTCGTGCAGAAAACCCGGGAGGTCTGCTGCAACACCGTCCGGTTGACCATGATGCCACCGGCGTCGGTCCATGTCACCGAACCCGAATATTGGGCAGATAAGTGGTGCGGCCTCACGATCGCCCGGGGTGGCCGGTCACTGTATGTGGCTGGGGGCGATCGACGGGCCGGGACTTCGTTCCTCAGCCCCGGCCCAACGGAGCGCCGTTAGTTGCACTTTGAGTTGCAGTACGAGGCTGTTCAGGGCGGTTCTAGACGGACCGCGTAGATCCGCCGACTTGCCTCGGAACTGCCCGGAACCATGATCGGCCGAGCTTGCATGTGCGGGCATAGAGCTGGTCTTCGGGTGTGCCTCTGCCACGGCAACCGATCAGCCGCGCGGGATATATGCGGGATGATCTCGCGCGACTACTGGGCCGCAAGCGCTCCGACGACAGGTCAGACGTCATATTAAACGCGATACAGCTTCGGACTTCTAATCCGACGGTCGGGGGTTCGAATCCCTCAGGGCGCGCTCTTCTCATCAGCCGATCTGGCCTCCGACCTGGGCTTCTGCTTGATCGTGCGGTGATCGCGTGTGCGGTCGTACGCCACCAGACGCGTCCCCAGGCGGCCCCTAACCGAAAGATATCCGGGATGATCCTCTTGGCGGAGTTTCTCCAGGTCGCGCGCCGTTTTCCGGAGTCTCTGCGATGGGCCCCGACCCGAGGACGGCGAAGAGTCCCGGAGCGATCCGGGTGATGCGCCGCTCGGGACCGTGGCGAGCGGGCGACGTCGTCTCACTCGGCCGACGGGAGCAACAGCAGGCGGACGGGAGTGACAGCGGCCGCCCCGCCGAACCGCGATAGGAGTTTCTCGCTATGTGGGCGATCGTCCGGACGGCGAGACGTTTTCTCGTTCTTCGCACGTTCCGGCGGAAATCTGATCGTCTGCGGGGCTACACTCCATCGCCATGTCCGTGCGCGAGATCCCACTCATCGGGGACATCTCCGAGGGAGTCGTACGGGCGGGAACGACCGTGCGGCGGCCGATGCGTGCCACGTCGCCGGCCGTGCATGCGCTGCTGCGGCACCTGGAGGCCGTGGGATTCGACCGGGCGCCCCGGTTTCTCGGCATCGACGAGCGGGGCAGGGCGATCCTCACGTACGTCGAGGGCGTGGTGCCCACGCATCCCCTGCCGGCGTACGCGGTGAGCGACGAGGCGCTGACGGCGGTGGCGCGGCTGCTGCGACGCTTCCACGACGCGGCGGCGTCGTTCACTCCGCCGCCCGGCGCGATCTGGGAGGACGGCTCGGCGCCGGAGGGCCCCGCAGAGATCGTGGGGCATTGCGACGTCACCCCGGCCAACGTCGTCTTCCGCGCGAGGCCCGGCACGCAGCCCCTGCCATACGCGCTGATCGACTTCGACCTGGCGAGGCCGACGACGCGGCTTTTCGACGTGGTCACCACGCTGCGGCATTGGGCGCCGCTCGCCGACCCGGTGGACCGCGACCCGCTGCAACGGCCCCTGGACGCGGTCGCGCGCGTCCGGCTGTTCTGCGACGCGTACGGCCTGCCGACGCGAGAACGGCTCATGCTGGTCGAGACGGCGAGGATCAGGTTCGGCCGTTCCTACACGCTCATGCGGGAGCGGGCCCGGACGCTCGGCGGCGGCTGGGCGCGCATGTGGGACGGCGGCGCGGGCGGACGGATCAGGCGCGCCGCCGCCTGGCTGGACGCCCACGAGGACGCGATCGTCAGCCGCCTCCTCGCCCCCGACCCCTGAAAACCTCCTGAAATCCTGTCCCTGAGCGCCCCGCCACCTGAAAACGCTCTGCGAACCCGCCTCTTGACGACCTGCCCCTCGAACCGCGGCGGCGTACGAACTTCCTCCCCTCCTGAGTGCCCCACCCCTGAGGACCTCCCTGAACACCCGCTTCTTGACGGCCCACCTCTTGAAGTGCGGTGGCGTACGGCACCTTCTCGCCTTCTGAAACGCCCCTGCCCGCTGAAACCCCCTGCGGACCTGCTCCTTGAAGGCCCCTACAACCGCGGCGGCATGTGGAACCTTCCCGCCTCCGCCGTTTGAGTTCCGACCCTGCCGCCGCCGTCCTGTGAACCGCGGCGTCCGCCCCTGTCCACTAAGTCCAGGTCGCGTACGGCAGAATGCCCGGGTGATCCGGACCATGGACGGCGCCACGGCGGCGGGGCTGCTCGCCGGGGCCGCGCTCGACGCCGCGCTGGGGGACCCCCGGCGCGGGCATCCCGTGGCGGTGTTCGGCAGCCGAGCCGCCGCCCTCGAAAAGCGCATATATCGGGACTCGCGGTTAGCAGGAGTGGCCTACACCGCCGTCTGCGTCGGCGCGGCGACGGCCGTGGGCGTGCTGGCCGAGCGGCTGACCCGGTCGAGCCCGCTTGCGCGGGCCGCGGTCACCGCCGCCGCCACGTGGGCGGTGCTCGGCGGCACGACGCTGGGCCGGGAGGGCACGCTGATGGCCCGGTCCTTGGAGGAAGGCGACCTGGCCGCCGCCCGCGCACGCCTCCCGCACCTGTGCGGGCGCGACCCGTCCGGGCTGGACGCCGGGGAGCTCGCCCGGGGCACGGTCGAGTCGATCGCGGAGAACACCTCGGACGCCGTCGTCGCCCCGCTCGTGTGGGGCGCGGTCTTCGGCGTGCCCGGACTGCTCGGCTATCGCGCGGTCAACACGCTCGACGCGATGGTGGGGCACCGGTCGTCGCGCTATGAGAGGTTCGGCTGGGCCTCGGCCCGGCTGGACGACGTGGCCAACTACGTGCCGGCTCGGCTGACGGCCCTGCTGACGGTGGGGCTCGCCGGTCTGGCCGGCGGTTCCCCGCGCCGTGCGGCGGCCGTGCTCGCCCGGGACGGGCACCGCCATCCCAGCCCCAACTCCGGGCGCTGCGAGGCGGCCTTCGCCGGCGCCCTCGGCGTACGCCTCGGCGGGGCCAACGACTACGGCGGCAGGGTGGAGCACCGACCGGAGCTGGGCGACGGCCCCCGCCCGGCCGTCTCCGACATCCCCAGGTTCGTACGGCTGGCGCGCGCGGTGTCGTACGCGTCGGTGGGCCTGGCCGTCGCCGCACGCCTGGTCCGCGACAAAGCCCGCGACAAAGCCCGCACGAACGTCCGCCGGAGGAACCGGCGATGAGCGTGCTGCTCCTGCTGCTGCTCTTCGCGGTCGTCTTCAGCGCCGGGGTCGCGGTGATCATCGTCGCGGTGCTGGCCGTGCGCGCGTCACGACGGCCCGGCCCCACGCCGACGCCCGGCCCCGAAGGGGTCGAGCGCAGGCCCGCGCCGCCGCCACCCCGCGACCGGAATGACCCGCCTCAGGATTGGTAGTTTCGACAGCATGGGCCAAAAGAGCGTAGAAAGCGGAGCAAACCGGGTCCTGCTGGTCTTCGACGGTGACTGCGCCTTCTGCCAGGCGTGCGTGAACGCCGGGCACCGCTTCCTGCCGTACATGCCCGTCGTGCGGGCCTGGCAGGGCCTCGACCTCGGCGCGGTGGGGCTGACGCGCGAGGAGGTCAGGCGGTCGGTGCAGCTCCTCGGCCCGGACAGGCTGCGTGCCCACGGCGCGCGCGCCGTCGCGCTGATCCTCGCCCTGCAACCGGTCGCGGCCTGGCGCGCGGCCGGCCGGGTGATGCTGACGCCGCCGGTGAGCTGGCTCGCCGAGGCGGGCTACCGGCTGGTCTCCCGCTACCGCCACCTGCTGCCCGGCTCGACCGTCTGCGGCCTGCCCTGATCACCGCTTGCCGGAGGTGCGAAGAAAGAAGACCGGCAAGTGTCCGGAAGCAGGCATACCCCGCGCCTGACGACAGCGCCACCATTGCGGCATGACAGCAGTGGTGGAGACCGAAGGACTGACGAAGTTCTACGGTACGAGACGGGGCCTTGAAGACCTCACCCTCGAAATCCGGCCGGGCGAGGTCTTCGGCTACCTGGGCCCCAACGGCGCCGGCAAGACGACGACGATCCGGCTGCTCCTCGATGTGATCCGGCCGACGTCCGGCCGGGCGACCGTCCTCGGCGCCGACACCCGCGACCCGCGCGTACGCGCCCGGATCGGCTACCTGCCGGGCGAGCTGGCGCTGGAGGGCCGGGAACGCGCCCGCGACTATCTCCAGTTCCTCGCCGACGTACGCGGCGGAGTGAGCCGGGGCAAGATCGACGCGCTGGCCGAGCGGCTGGACGCCGACCTGTCGGCCAGGATGGGCGAGCTGTCGAAGGGCAACAAGCAGAAGGTCGGGCTCATCCAGGCGTTCATGCACGAGCCCGAGCTGCTGATCCTCGACGAGCCGACGAGCGGGCTCGACCCGCTGGTGCAGCAGGAGTTCCTGGCCATGGTCAGGGAGGTGCGCACCTCCGGCCGGACGATCCTGATGTCGTCGCACGTGCTCGCCGAGGTGGAGCACGTGGCCGACCGGGTGGGCATCGTCCGCGCGGGCCGTCTCGTCGCGGTCGAGGACATCGCCGCGCTGCGCGAGCGTGCCGTACGGCACGTGGAGCTCCACTTCGACGCGCCGGTCCCGGCCGAGTCGTTCCAGGGCCTCCCGGGCGTACGGGACGTGGTCGTGCAGGGGGCGAGCCTGCGCTGCACGATCGACGGCAGGCCCGACGCGCTGATCAAGGCGGCGGCCCGCTACACCGTGGTCCACATGGTCAGCGCGGAGCCCGACCTTGAGGAGATCTTCCTGACCTACTACAGCGAGGAGGAGGCCCGCCATGCCCACGCTGGTGCGTAAGAGCCTCAGGGAGTATCGCCGCGCCCTCGTCGGGTGGACGATCGGGCTGTGCGCGTTCCTCGCGATGTACATCTCGTTCTACGGCGGCATGAGGGACAACACCGAGACGCTCAGCGCGCAGGCGATCGCCAAGTATCCGGGCGCGTTCCGCGACCTGCTGGGCGGCTTGTCCGACCTCGCGAGCGGACGCGGCTACCTGCAGGCGGTTGTCTACCAGCTCCTCGGCCCGCTGCTGTTCACCATGTGCGCCGCGATCCTCGGCAACCGGGCCGTCGCCGTTCCCGAGGAGAGCAAGACGCTGGAGCTCACGCTGACGCTGCCGATCGGCCGGAGGCGGCTGCTCCTGGAGCGCTGGGCCGCGCTGGCGCTCGGCCTGCTCGGCGTGGCGCTGGTGACGCTGCTCTTCGCCGCCGGGGCCGCGTCCGCCGCGCACATGGACGTGCCGTTCGGCGACATCCTGGCCGCCCACACCGGGCTGTTCCTGCTCGTGCTGTTCTTCGGGACGCTGACCCTGTGCGTGGGCGCGGCGCTCGGGCGCAAGCAGGTCGCGCTCGCCGTGGTCGGCGTCTGGGGCGTCGCCGGCTACATCGTGGAGACCATGGGCAGGAACCTCGACGCGATCGCCTGGCTGCGCTGGATCTCGCCCGTCCACTACTACCTCGACGGCAGGCCGCTTTATCAGGGCTGGCCGTACGGTGACTACCTTGTGCTGCTGGGCGCGACGGCCGTCCTGCTCCTGACGGCGCTGCCGGCCTTCGAACGGCGTGACGTAGGGGTGTGATGGAGGACGTGCTCGCTCGCGTGAGCGAGGCGACCGGGGTGCCCGCCGACTTACTCGGCGGGTTCCTGTCGGTCCTGGCCGCGTCGGCCGCCACCGGCAGGCTGCCCGGCCGGGCCGACATGGACGGGATGCGCGAGTGCGGCGCCCGCGCCGCCGAGCGCGGCATACCGCTGCGGGTGCTCGCCGACGCCTGCCTGCACGCCGCCGAGATCACCGCCGGCGGGGCGTTCGGCGCCGTACGCCGCGGCATGGCCGCCTACATCGAGGGCTACGAGGAGGCGCAGCGCGCCGCCCTCCGGCGGGAGGAGGAGGCCCGCCGCCTGTTCGTGGACGACCTGCTGCAGGGGAGGGCGGATCCCGAGCGGGCCGAGCGCTTCGGCCTGCGGCTCGCCGGGGCGTACGTCGTGACCGTGGCCAGGACGGCCACCCCGCTGACGGCGGGCGACCCGGTGGTCGGGAGGATCGAGAAGGCGCTGGTGGCGAGGTTCGGCTCGCACAACATCCTGGTCGCCGTCCGCGACGGCCTGCTGGTGTGCGTGGCCCCGGGCGCGCTGACCGCCGCGAGCGGCGAGTTCACCCACCACGTACGCTCCGCGCTCACCGATTGGCGGGTGGGGGTGGGCCGCCCCCATAAGGGCCCCGGCGGGATCGTCACCTCCTACCGGGAGGCCGTCAACGCGATCGACCTCGGCACGCGGCTGGGCCTGCGGGCCCAGGTGCTGAAGGCGGCCGACCTGCTGGTCTTCCCGGTGCTGCTGCGGGACAGGGAGGCGATCGTGGACCTCGTCTCCACCGTGCTCGGGCCGCTGACCTCCGCCCGGGGCGGCCCCGAGCCGCTGCTGGAGACGCTGGAGGCCGTCTTCGCCTCCCAGGGCAACCACACGGCGGCGGCGCGCAGGCTCGGCGTCAGCACCCGGGCGATCACCTACCGGCTGGAGCGGATCAGAAGACTGACCGGCTTCTCGCCGAGCGATCCCACCCAGCGCTTCACGCTGGAGACGGCCGTGCTCGGGGCCCGTCTGCTGGAGTGGCCGGCTCACCCGCTGACCTGATCACGGACCCCGCCACCTTCACCGTACAGGCGACGGGGGGACTTGTGGCAAGACCCCGGTGAGGGCGCACAATCGGGGGCCGTGAGCCGGGCCGGCCCACGGCGAGACGCCGGCCCCGTCACGTTGCCGTCACCGAAGCCACCCCCGAGGAGTGCATATGCGCGTGCTGCTGTCCACGATCGGAACGCGAGGGGAGGTCCAGCCGATGGTGGCGCTGGCCATGGCGCTGCGGGACCTCGGGCAGGAAGCCCGCCTGTGCGTGCCCCCAGACTTCCGCGACTGGGCCGAGGGCCTCGGATTCCCCGTCGTGCCCATCGGGCCGGAGCTGCGGCCGACCGCCTCGGCCGCCCCACGGGCCCAGACCCCGCCCACGCCCGAGCAACGCCGGCTGATGATCGAGGGTACGGTCGCCGTCCAGTTCGCCACGATCCCCGCGGCGGCCGAGGGCTGCGACGTCATCGTGGCGGGCGGGGCCATGTCGATGGCCGCCCACTCGGTGGCGGAGCGGTTGAGGATCGGCTACGTCTACGTGAGCTACTGCCCCGTCACGCTGCCGTCGCCGCATCATGCGCCCGTGCCCGTCTGGGGGCAGGCGCCGTCGGACGCCGCCGGCGACAACCGCGCGCTCTGGGCCGAGGACGCGCGGCACTGGAACGACACCGTCGGCGCCGCGCTCAACGCCCACCGGGCGGCGGCCGGCCTGGCCCCGGTGGCGGACATGCGAGGTCACATGTTCACCGACCGGCCCTGGCTGGCCGCCGACCCGACGCTGGGGCCCTGGCTTGAGCCCGCCGACATCGACGTCGTGCAGACGGGCGCCTGGATCCTGCCGGACCGGCGCCCGCTGCCCGCGGAACTGGAGAAGTTCCTCGACGACGGCGAGCCGCCCGTCTGCGTCGGCTTCGGCAGCGTACGCGCGCCACGGGACGTCGCGAGGGCGACGGTCGACGCGGCCCGCGCGCTCGGACGCCGCGTGATCGTGCTCCGCGGCTGGGCCGGCCTGGCCCCGGCGGACGACGGATCCGACTGCCTGACGATCGACGAGGTCAACCAGCAGGCGCTGTTCCGCCGGGTCGCGGCCGTCGTCCATCACGGCGGCGCGGGCACCACGACCGCCGCCGCGCTGGCCGGGGCGCCTCAGGTCGTCGTGCCGCAGCACTACGACCAGCACTACTGGGCGCGGCGGGTCGGCGATCTCGGGATCGGGATCGCGCACCCGTCCGCCGCGCCGACCGCCGAGTCGCTGGCCGCGGCTCTCGGCAAGGCCCTCGACCCCGGCGTGGCGGCCCGCGCCGCGGCCGTCGCGAACGAGGTGCGCACCGACGGCGCCATGGCCGCCGCCCGGCGCCTGATCGCCGCGGCGGGCTGAGGACGATCGCGGCGGCGGCCCGAGTGCGGCGTGCCATGGCGGCCTGAGGACGGCCCCTCGCGGGTCAGGGGATCTTTCCCGCAGGTCAGGGGATGAGCAGCAGCTTGCCGGTCGTCCGCCTGCCCTCCAGGTCGTCGTGGGCGCGCCGGGCCTCGGCCAGCGGGTAGCGCTGGGAGATGTGCACCTTCAGCGCGCCGGAGGCGACCCAGCCGAGCAGGTCGTTCGCCCGCGACAGCAGCTCCTCGCGGGTGGCGATGTAGTGCCCGAGCGAGGGCCGGGTCAGGAACAGCGAGCCGCCCGCGTTGAGCCGCTGCGGGTCGAACGGCGGGACGGGCCCGCTGGCCGCGCCGTACAGCGCCAGCATGCCGCGCGGCCGCAGCGACGCGAGCGACCCGTCGAAGGTGGCGGCGCCGACCCCGTCGTAGACGACGTGCACCCCGGCGCCGCCGGTGAGCTCCCTGACGGCCTCGGAGAAGCCCTCGTAGCCGACGATGTCGTCGGCGCCCGCCTGCCGGGCGAGCTTCTCCTTCTCCGGCGTGGAGACCGTGCCGATCACGCGGGCGCCGCGCAGCTTGGCTATCTGCACCAGCAGCAGGCCCATGCCGCCGGCCGCCGCGTGCACGAGCACGTCGTCGCCCGGCTGGATCGCGTACGTGGAGTGGGTCAGGTAGTGCGCGGTCAGCCCCTGGAGCAGCACCGCCGCCGCCAGATCCGGCGACAGCCCGTCGGGCAGCCTGATCGTCTTGTCCGCCGGGACCACGGCCTTGGACGCGTACGAACCGACGACGCTGGCCCAGCCGACCCGGTCGCCGGGCACGAGGTCGGTCACGCCGGGCCCGACGGCGGTGATCGTGCCCGCGCCCTCGCTGCCGGGCACCAGCGGGAGCGGCAGCGGGTAGCGGCCCTCGCGGTGGTAGACGTCGATGAAGTTGACGCCCGCTGCCGCCACCTCGACCAGCACCTCGCCGGGGCCGGGCTCGGGGTCGGGCCGCTCGGCGTATTCCAGCACCGAGGAATCACCGTAAGCGGGGACGACGATGGCATGCATGCGCGACTCCTGTTGTCTTCGGCTGGTTCCTGTGGTCCCCAACCGGCCGTGGCCCATCGGTTGTTCCCGCCGGGCGGGGGTCGTTCAGAAGCCCGTGAGGGTGATCTTGCCGATCGCGGTGCCCGACTCGAGGATTCGGTGGGCCTCGCGCAGGTTGGCGGCGTTGACCCGGCCGAGGTCGCGGGTCGCGGTGGTGGTGACGACCCCGGCCTCCACGAGCCGTGCGACCCGGTTGAGGATGCGGTGCTGGTTCACCCGGTGCGGCGTACGGAACAGCGAGTGGGTGAACATCAGCTCCCAGTGGAACGCGATGCTCTTCGGCTTGAGCACGCCGATGTCGAGGGAGTCGTGGTCGTCGATGGCGACGATCTGGCCGAAGGGGGTGAGCGCCTCGGCGTAGGCCGCCAGGTTGCGGTCGGTGCCGACCGTGCTGAAGACGTAGTCCACACCGCCCGGCGCGACCTCGGCCAGTTGCTTCGCCAGCGGTCCCCGGTGGTCCACGACGTGGTGGGCGCCCATCCGGCGGGCGAACTCCACCGTCTCGGGCCGGGAGGCCGTGCCGATCACGGTGAGCCCGGTCAGGGCGCGGGCGAGCTGCACGGCGATGGAGCCCACGCCGCCCGCCGCCGCGGTCACCAGCAGCGTTCCGGTCTGGTCGAGGGCGTCGCCGCGCAGGCCCAGCCGCTCGAACAGGCCCTCCCACGCCGTGAGCGAGGTCAGCGGCAGCGCGGCGGCCTCGGTGAAGGACAACGTGGCGGGCTTGTGGCCGACGATGCGCTCGTCCACCACGTGGAAGCGGGAGTTCGCACCGGGCCGGTCGATCGCACCGGCGTAGTAGACCTCGTCGCCGACGTCGAACAGCTCCACCTCGTCGCCCACGGCGACCACGGTGCCCGCGGCGTCCCAGCCGAGCACCTTGGGCTCGCCGCCCGGGTCGCTCCTCTGCCGGACCTTGTAGTCCACCGGGTTCACGGCGACGGCCTCCACCCGGACCAGCAGGTCGCGCGGGCCGGGAACGGGCACCGGCAGCTCCACGTCCACGAGGCTTTCCGGGTCGTCCACGGGAAGGCTGCGCCGGTAGGCGACGGCGGGCATGACAGCGGGCACGGTCGTGCTCAGGTTCTCACTCATGACGGTCCTCCCATACAGAGGCGGCCGGCGCGGATCGCACGGCTGCTCGATGACGGTGGGACGGTACCCGACAGAGCCCGGTTACCCGCAAGGGATACGAGTATCCAAAGGGAACTATCGAGGTCATGGGTGATCTGGCCGAAGGTTGCCGGGCCGGGGGAGCGGCCGGAGGGGGCGAGGAAGAAGCTCGGGAACATCCCCGGCGGCAGGCCGGGGCCTTCACCTGTCACCGCCTCACCGCGGTGCGTGCGAGCATCTCCCGGGCCACTACACCTCGTCGGAACCGGGGAAGCGGTCGATGTTGCGCTCCACCCACGTCCGCAGTTGAGCGAGCGGGACGTTGGCGTCCCGGCCGAGCGGGGTGAGGCTGTATTCCACGCGCAGCGGCACCTCGGGATACACCTCGCGGTGGACGAGGCCGTGGTCCTCCAGGCGGCGCAGGGTCTGGGTGAGCACCTTCGGGCTGACGCCCTGGAGCCGGGTGCGCAGCGCGCCGAAACGCTGCGGCCCGTCCTCCAGGGCGCCCAGGGCCAGCGCGCTCCACTTGTTGGCCAGCAGGTCGAGCATGTCGCGGCACGGGCAGGCGGCCGAGTAGACGTCCTTGGGGTCGTCGCAAACGGCCTTCACGGTGTTCATGGCACGCATGCCGCGACGATACCCAAAGGGAACTTGGATTCGCACAGCGACCGACACCGGCTCACAGCGGGGCACGGGAGACCAGCCGCCGCAGCAGCGGCAGGTCGACGCTCTCCAGCGTCGGCACCGCCGTCACCCCGCTCATCCTGTTCACCCATCCGGAGGGACCGACCGCGATGACGGCGCACCCCGCGGACCGCGCGGAGGCGACGCCGGTCGGGCTGTCCTCGATCGCCACGCAGGCGGCGGGGTCGACGCCGAGCCGGGCCGCGGCGGCCAGGTACGGATCGGGCGCCGGCTTGTTCCTGGCGCTGTCTCCGGCGGCCACCGACAGCCGGAAGCGGTGCCCGCCGACGGCCTCCAGCACCAGGTCCACGACCGGGCGGGGGGACGCGCTGACCAGCCCGGCCGGGATATCGGCCGCCCGCAGGGCTTCGAGCAGCGCGACCGCGCCGGGAAGCGTGGTCACCCCGCTTCGGATCCGGGCGGTGAACGCGTCCGTCAGCATGGTCTCGACGGCCCGCTGCCCGGGGCCGCCGTCCACCCGGCTCACGACGTGTGCCGCGGCGTCCTCGATCGACAGGCCGAACAGCGTCTCCCGGTCGGCCGCCCCGAGAGGAGAGCCGAGGCCGCGGGCGACCTCCACGCAGGCGTCCCACCACAGGTCCTCGGTGTCCACCAGCGTGCCGTCCATGTCGAACAGGACCGCCGCCGGGCACGCCCTAGACGACATCGGGTTCGGGGACCGCCGCCGCGGCTCCGGGCTCCGAACGGGCCGACACGAGCACGGGCCGCTCGACCAGCCCGACCCGTACGGCGGTGCCGGGCGCGAAGCGGGCCGAGTCGTGGCCGGGGACGTCGGCCAGCACCTCGGTGCCGTCGCCCAGGCGGACCCGCAGGCGGGCGGTCGAGCCGCGGAACGACGACACCATGACGATCCCGTCGCCCTCGGAGTCGGGCGTGACCAGCACCGCCTCGGGGCGTACGAGCACGTCGGCCTCCGCCGTGGCGGGAGCCCGCCCCTCGACGGGCAGCGTCTGCCCGAGCACCGTGACCCGGTCGCCCGACACCAGGCCGGGCAGGTGGTTCATCGCCCCGACGAACTCGGCGACGAACGGGGTCGCCGGCCGGTCGTACAGCGTGGCGGGGTCGGCGACCTGCTCCAGGCGGCCGTCGCGCAGCACGGCGACCCGGTCGGCCATCGACAGCGCCTCCTCCTGGTCGTGCGTCACGAAGATCGTCGTGATGCCGAGGGAGAGCTGCAGGCGGCGGATCTCCTCGCGCAGCGTGACCCGCACCTTGGCGTCGAGCGCCGACAGCGGCTCGTCCAGCAGCAGCACCCTGGGCTCCAGGGCGAGCGCGCGGGCCAGCGCCACGCGCTGCTGCTGACCGCCGGAGAGCTGGTGGGGGTAGCGGTCGCCGACCGAGGGCAGGCCGACCAGCTCCAGCAGCTCCTGGGCGCGGGCGTGCCGCTTGGCGGCGGGCACCTTGCGCACCCGCATGCCGAAGCTCACGTTGTCTCTGGCGTTGAGGTTGGGAAACAGGGAGTAGGACTGGAAGACCATGCCGGCGTCGCGCCGGTTGGCCGGCACCCGCGTGATGTCGGCGCCGTCCACCAGGATCTCGCCCTCGTCGGGGTGCTCGAATCCGGCCAGGCAGCGCAGCGCGGTGGTCTTGCCGCACCCCGAGGGGCCGAGCAGCGCGAGGAGCTCGCCGGGCTCCACCGTGAGGTCCAGCCCGTCCAGCGCCACCGTGCTGCCGAACCGCCGGCGCAGCCCGCGGAACTCCACCCGGGCCCCGTTCATACTCCACTCCTTTGCCGTGCGCCGGCGGACGACAGGGCGAGCAGCAGCAGCCAGGTGATCAGCAGGCTGAACACCGAGACGGCCACCGACACCTGCGCCTGTGAGCCGGAGATCCGGTAGATCCAGTTGGGGAAGGTCTCGAAGCTGAGCAGCCGCGCGATCGTGAACTCCCCGAGCACCAGCGCCAGCGTGAGGAACGACGCGCTGGCCATCGCCGACCGCATGTTGGGGATGATCACCCGCAGCAGCACGTGGGGCCACGACGCCCCGAGGTTCCTGGCCGCCTCCGACAGCGTGCGCACGTCGATCGCGCCGAGGCCCGCGTCGAGCGAGCGGTAGGCGAACGGCAGCGCCAGCACGACGTACGCGAGCACGAGCACCACCGGGAAGTCCGGGTTCTGCACCGCGATGATCGTCTGGTAGAAGGGCGTGCTCGCCAGGTAGTCGGGCCCCCACCGCAGCACCGTGCTGATCCCGGCCACGAAGGTGATCGGGGGGACGACGAGCGGCAGCGTGCAGACCACCTCCAGCACCGGCCGCAGCCTCGGCGCGCCGAGCCGTACGGCCACCGCGGCCGGCAGCGTCAGCAGCAGCACCAGCACGATCGTGGCGATCCCGAGCCCGAGCGACAGCAGGAGGCTGCCGCCGAAGCCCTCGGCGGAGAAGATCTTGCCGTACGCGTCGAGCGAGAAGCCCTGGTTCGGCGCCTTCACCGTGAAGACGAACGACGCGATCAGCGGGACGAGGAAGTAGACGGCGGCGATCACGAGGACCACCCCGCGCCAGACCCGGGGGCGGCGCGGCCTGCCGCCGCGCGCGGGCGCCGAGCCGGCGGGTGTGGTCACCTGCGGAGTCAGCGAAGCCATCGGGCGCTCCTTCGCTGCAGCGGGAGGTAGACGGCCATGACCAGGCCCGCGACCACGATCATGTCGAGGCTGAGGGCCAGCGCGACGTTCTCGTGGCCGATCAGCACGTTGCCGGTGAGCGCGTCGGCGATCTTCAGCGTGACCAGCGGGACGGTGGACCCGACCATCGCCTGCGCCGTGGCGTAGGCCGAGAACGCGCCGCCGAACAGCAGCACGGCCCCGCCGAGCAGCGCCGGGGTAAGCACCGGAATGCCGACGTACCGCCAGAACTGCCAGGTGCTCGCGCCGTTGTTCTGCGCGGCCTCACGCCACTGCGGGCGCAGCCCGTCCAGGGCGGGCACGACCGTGAGCACCTGGAGGGGGATGGAGAAGTACAGGTAGACCAGGGTGAGGCCCCAGAAGTTGTACAGGCTCCACCCGTAGTCGCCGAGGCCGAGCGTGGTGGTGACGACGCCCGAGTTGCCCAGCGTGGCGATCCAGGCGAAGGCCAGCGGCACGCCGCCGAAGTTGGCCAGCACGCCGGAGGCGGTCAGCACCGCCTCGCGCAGCGCCCGGAACCTGGAGGTCACCACCGCCTGGGCGAGGAAGGTGCCGAGCACCGCGCCCAGCACCGCCACCAGCGCCGAGATCTTGACGCTCCCGAGCAGCGCGGTCAGATACGCGCCCTGGAGCGACTCGGTGAGGTTGGCGGTGCTGAACGTGCCCTCCTTGGTGAACGTGCCACCAAGGAGGACCAGCATCGGCACGCCGAAGACGATGACGACGAAGGCCAGCAGCGGCGCCGCCGCCCACCGGCTCTTCGATCCCGTACGGCTGTCGCGCACGGTGTCAGCCCGCGACCGCCGCGCCCCAGCCGCTCGCCAGGACCTCCTTGGCCTTGTTGACCTGGTCGGGCGTGGGGAACGTGGGGGTGCCCTCGACCTGGGGGAGCTGGGCGACCATGGCGGGGTCCGCGCTGCCGTCCTCCTGCATGCTGGGCAGCAGCACCGGGCGGGCGTAGCCCTTCAGCCACAGGTTCTGGCCCTCGGTGCTGTAGAGGAACTCCTGCCACAGGCGGGCGGCGGCGGGGTGCGGCGCCCACTTGTTGATCGCCTGGGCGTAGAAGCTGGCGTACTTGCCGTCGGCGGGGATGGAGATCTTCCAGTCCACGCCCTTGGACGCGAACTCCTTGGCGTAGCTCGCCTGCAGGTAGTCCCAGTCGAGGGTGATCGGGGTCTCTCCCTTCTCGACCGTGGCGGGCGTGGCCTCCACCGGGTTGAAGTTGCCGATCTCCTTGAGCTTCTTGAAGAAGTCGATGCCGGGCTGGATGTCGTCGAACGAGCCGCCGTTGGCGAGCGCCGCGGCGTACACGCCGCCGAAGGCGGCCCCGGCCTTGGTCGGGTCGCCGTTCAGCGCGACCTGGCCCTTGTACTCGGGCTTGAGCAGGTCGGCGAAGGTCTGGGGGCAGTTCTTGATTCGCTTTGCGTCGCAGCCGATGGAGATGTAGCCGCCGTAGTCGTAGTACCAGGCGCCGTTCGCGTCCTTCTGCCCGTCGGGGATCTTGTCCCAGCTCTGCACCTTGTACGGCGCGAACAGCCCCTCCTGGGCGCCGCTGAGCGCGAAGGCGCTGCCGAGGTCGAGCACGTCGGGGGCGCGCTCCTGGCCCTTGAGGGTCTTGACCGCGTTGATCTCGTCCTGGCTGGAGCCGTCGGGGTTGTCGTTGGTGACCTTGATGCCGTACTTGGCCTCGAACGCCTTGATGATCTCGCCGTAGTTGGCCCAGTCCGGCGGCAGCGCGATGGTGTTGAGCTTGCCCTCCTTCTTGGCGGCCTCCACCAGCTTGTCCAGGCCGCCGAAGTCCTGCGCCGAGGTCGCGGTGGCCGCCTTGGAATCGCCCGACCCCGCGTCGCCGCCGGCGGTTGTGGGGGCGGCGCCGCACGCGGCGATTAATGAGGTGGTTATCGTGAGCGCGGCCACGAGGCCGGTGGTACGTGTGGACAAGGTCCCTCCCACAATGGTGCGTGGATCGAACTTAGGCGAACTTGTACAAACAAGCCAGAGCTAGTAAGTCGCATATCGATGTCAGTGGCGTGAACGGAAGGGCTCATCACGATGGCGCGCTACGAACAGATCGCGAGCGACCTGCGGGACGCCATCGTCAGGGGGGACTACCGGATCGGCGCCCAGCTTCCCTCCGAGGCCGAGCTGGCCGCACGGTACGGCGCCGCCCGCGGCACCGTACGCCAGGCCGTGGCCCTGCTCGCCGCCGAGGGACTGGTCGGGTCAAGGCAGGGCGCGCGGCGCATCGTGCTCGGCACCGAGCGCAGCCAGAGCTTCGCCGAGCTGCACAGCTTCGCGCAGTGGGCCAGGTCGATGGGCTACCGCGCCAGCGGCACCGTGCTGTCCTCCGAGCGCCGCCCGTGCTCGCCCGTGGAGGCCGCGCGGCTGTCGCTGGAGCCGGGGGAGGAGGTGCTCGCCGTGCTGCGGCTGCGGCGGCTCGACGGCGAGCCCGTGCTGGTCGAGCGCACCGTCTACGCCGGCTGGATCGCCCCCGCCGTCGAGCGGCTCGACCCCGACTGCGAGTCGGTGACCCAGGAGCTGTACGAGTCGGTCGGCCTCGTCTTCGCGTACGGCGAGCACCTGATCGACGCGGTGGCGGCGGGCAGCGAGGACGCCCGGCTGCTCGGCGTGCGGCGGGGCAGCCCCCTGCTGCGCCAGCGCCGCGTGACCACCAACCAGGAGGGGCGGCCGGTCGAGACCTCCGACGACCGCTACCGCGCCGGCAGCGTGACCTTCAGCATCCGCAACTCCACCTCCGCCAACCCCCTGGTCCGCCGCGCCGGCGACTGACCCCGGCGCGGCGTCCTCAGCGGGCCAGGTGGACGCCGGCGCGGGCCACCCGGAAACGGACGCGCTGTCCGGGGCGGGCCTGCGCCGCCCGGTCGATGTCGTGGTCGCGCAGCACCGCGATGACGGGATAGCCGCCGGTCACGGGATGATCCGCGAGGAACAGCGTCGGCTGCCCGGACGGCGGCACCTGCAGCGCGCCGGGGACCACGCCCTCGCTGGGGAGCTCCCCGTCGCGCGCGCGTTCCAGGCGCGGCCCGCGCAGGCGCATGCCGACCCGGTCGCTTTGCGCGGTCACCTCGTACGGCTCGGCGCACAGGGCCCGCAACGCCTCCGGCCTGAACCAGTCGTGGCGCGGCCCGGGGATCACGTCCAGCACCAGGACGCCGGACTCCGGCGCGGGCACCGGGGCGAAATCGGTCACGGGAAACTTCGCCGGTGCGGGCCCGACCGGAAGCACCGATCCGGGCGCCGGACGTTCCGGGCCGAGCCCCGAGAGCAGGTCGGTGGCCCGCGACCCGAGCACCTCGGGCACGTCGATCCCGCCGCGGACCGCGAGGTAGGTCCGCAGCCCGTGCGAGGGCACGCCGAGCCGCAGCGTCGCCCCGTGCGGCAGGCGCTCGACCGACGCGTGCCCGATGAAGCGGGTGCGCCCCTCGGCGTCGGTGACGGTGGCGGGGCACGGCGCGCCGGTGAGCGCCACGAGCAGGTCGCCCGTGGCGCGCACCTTCAGCCCGCCCAGGGTGACCTCCAGGCCGGCCGCGCCCTCGGGATTGGCCACCAGGCGGTTGGCCAGCCGCAGCGCGCGGCGGTCCGCGGCGCCGGAACGGCCGACGCCGAGGTGGCTGTGCCGGTGCCGCCCCAGGTCCTGCACCGTGGTGAGGGGACCGGTGGCGAGCACCACCAGTGCGCGGGGGTTGTCGCTCACGCTCGCTACGCCTCCGTGAACCGCACCCGGACTCCCGGGCGGAGCAGGGCGGGCGGGTCGGCGGCGATGTCCCACACCACGGTCTCGGTGCGCCCGATGAGCTGCCAGCCGCCCGGGGACTCGCGCGGGTAGACGCCGCTGAACTCCCCGGCGAGCCCCACGGCGCCGGCGGGCACGCGTACGCGCGCCTCGGGCCGCCGCGGCACGGCCAGCCGGGGGTCGCCGCCGGTCAGATAGCCGAAGCCGGGGGCGAACCCGCAGAAGGCGACCGTCCAGGGCGTGCCGGTGTGCGCCGCCACGACCTCGCGTACGGTGAGCCCGGTCAGCCGGGCCACGTCGGCGAGGTCGTCGCCGTCGTAGGCGACCGGGACCACCACCTCCTCGGCCGTCGCGCGGCGGCCCCCGGCCGGCCGTACGGCCCGCACGGCGGACTCGACCGTCGTGTGGCACGCGGGGGGCTCGAACCGGACGAGCACGGTGCGGGCCGCGGGGACGATGTCGACGATGCCCGGCGGGGGATCGGCCGCGAGGGCGTCGTAGAGCGCGACGACCTCGTCGAGACCGGCGAGCTCGACCAGGGCAGCGTGCTCGCCGCAGGGGTGCAGCCGCGCGTTCACGCCTTCCCCCCGGCGAACGGCGCCAGGCCGATGCCGGCGGCCTTGAGCGCGTCGCGCACCTCGACCGCCATGGCGACGGCGCCGGGGCTGTCGCCGTGCACGCAGATCGAGTCGGCCTTGACGACGATCGGCGTCCCGTCGACGGCCTCGATCGGCTCGCCCGAGGCCATGCGCACGCTGCGTTCGGCGACCTGGGCGGGGTCGTGCAGGACGGCGCCGGCGACGCCGCGCGGCACCAGCGTGCCTTCCGGCGTGTACGCGCGGTCGGCGAAGCACTCGGCGACCGCGGTGAGGCCGGCCCGCTCGGCCTGGCGCAGCCACGCCGAGCCGGGGAGGCCGAGCACGGGCAGATCGGGGTCGTAGGCCCGCACGGCGGCGACCACCGCGGCGGCCTGCGCCTCGTGATGCACGATCGCGTTGTAGAGCGCGCCGTGCGGTTTCACGTACCTGACCTTGGTGCCCGCCACCCGCGCGAAGGCGTCCAGCGCCCCGATCTGGTAGATGATGTCGTCGGCGAGCTCGACGGGCGGCACGTCGACGAAGCGCCGCCCGAAGCCCGCGAGGTCGCGATAGGAGACCTGGGCGCCGATCACCACGCCGCGCGCGGCCGCCGTCTCGCAGGTGCGCCGCATGATCACGGGATCTCCCGCGTGAAACCCGCAGGCGACGTTGGCGCTCGTGACGATCGACAGCAGCGCCTCGTCGTCGCCGAGGCTCCACTGGCCGAAGCCCTCGCCCAGATCGGAGTTCAGGTCGATGTCCATGCTTCAGCTCCAGAGTGCGCTGATCCCGGTGAGGGAGTTCCAGCCAAGGTAATTCGTCAGCGCCCAGGCGAGCACGCCGACGCCGAGGAGCCAGGCAGGGTAACGGTAACCGCCCATGAGATCGCGGCGGCGCGCGGCGACCCAGAGGATCACGGCCAGGCCGACGGGCAGGATGAGGCCGTTGAGCGCTCCGGCGGGGATCAGGAGGCTGGCCGGGGCCTTGCCGAGGAGGGGGAAGCCCGTGGTCGAGACCAGGGTGACGGCCACCGTGATCCACGAGCGGTAGCGGTCCGTCCGGGGTGAGAAGCCGGCGAGGAACGAGCCCTACCTGGAAGACAACGCGCGCATCGCCACGCTGCTGATCGACGGCGGCTACGAGCGGGCCGAGCGGGAGCTGTTCGCGTACTTCGACACCGCGGAGGCCCAGCTCCTGGCCGCGTACGCGGAACACGTGGGCTGAGCCTCGCCGCGGCCTGTCTTCGGAAGGCGGCCTTTCGCGAAGACTGCGAAACGCGGGCCCCGGCTCGCCCGCCGGGCGCGGGCGAGCCGGGAAAAGGAGCCGGGAAAAGACAGACGCGGGTCAGCCGGCGAGGGCGGGGGCCGGGTCGCGCAGGGCCGTCCCCGCGATCACCTGCTGATACAGGCGCTCGTATCCCTCGGCCATGACCGAGACGTCGAAGTGCCGCTCGACGTGGGTGCGGCAGGCCCGCGGGTCGAGCCCACCGGCCCGCTCGACCGCGCCCGGCAGCTCGTCCGGGGACGCGCACACATAGCCGGTGACGCCGTCCGCCACGACCTCCGGCGCCGCGCCCCGGCGCATGGTGACCACCGGCGTGCCGCACGCCATCGCCTCGATCATCACCAGCCCGAACGGCTCCTCCCACTGGATGGGGAACAGCAGGCAGCGCGCCCGCGACAGCAGGTCGCGCTTGCGGGCGGCGTCGGCCTCGCCCACGTACTCGGCGTCCGCGCCGAGGCGGGGACGGACGAACCGGGAGAAGTAGTCGTGCTCGGACGGCTCGGTCAGCTTGCCGGCGAGGAGGATCTTCCGGCCGGCCGCGCGGGCGGCGTCGATGGCGAGGTGGGCGCCCTTGTCCGGGCTGAACCGGCCCAGCCACAGGAGCCAGTCCTCCTTGTCCTCGCGGAAGGGGAAGGTCGCGGCGTCCAGGGC
The DNA here is from genome assembly GCF_014647835.1 of Microbispora rosea subsp. aerata. Taxonomy (GTDB): domain Bacteria; phylum Actinomycetota; class Actinomycetes; order Streptosporangiales; family Streptosporangiaceae; genus Microbispora; species Microbispora aerata. Next base: position 60,836 of record NZ_BMPY01000001.1, on the reverse strand, counting down.
GTTGTGCACCACCCCGGCCCAGTTCAGGTCGGGGGCCGACGCGCGCTGCGAGCCGGAGATCGCCGCCAGCGAGACGGCGCCGCCCAGCCTGCGGTAGAACTCGCCCAGGTCGCCGTCGATCACGCCGTGCACGGTGACCAGCGTCGGAGCCGTACGGGAGGCCGCCGTGAGCGGGCCGGCCAGGGAGTGGTCGTGGACGATGTCGACGTCGAGGGAGGCCAGCGTGGCCGCGGCCGCCGCCGCGTGCACCACCTCGGGCAGCGGCTCTCCGATGCGCGGAGAGGGGGCTTCCGGATAGGTGGCGATGTAGTCGGCCGGTGTGTCGGCGCGTCCCGCGCCGATCAGCGTCACCTTGTGACCACGGCGTACGAGGGCGGTGGTCAGGTCGGACACCATGGCCTCGATGCCGCCGTACGCGCGGGGCGGCAGCTCGTACCAGGGCGGGGCGACCATCGCGATCCGCAGTCCGCCGGAGCGGAACCGGGCGGGGTGAAGGCCGCTCACTGAACGCATGACGAGTACACCTCCGATACGCATCCACGGTCTTCGGCGTAGTAGTCCACCGCCGCCGCGTACGTGTCGTAGTGCTCGGGTCGTGTCTGGCAGATCATGGCCCTGCTACGCGTGGCCCGGGCGGCACCTCGCCGCGTTGCCCCACCCACGAACGTTCCTCGCGAGCTCGTAATCCCCGGAGCCAGGGGCCGTCGTCCGATCGCGCTGTGACCAGCTCCTTCTCCGCCTTGCGCGGCATCCGTCCGGATCCACGCTCGCGGCGGGCAGCATGCGTCGGACACTCCCCAGACCCCGGCACGCGCGCCGGCGACTCTCAATACTGTTAGCACTCTCCCGTCCCGAGTGCCAACCATGCCCCTCGCGTCCCGCTTCCGTCGGACGATGGGATCGCCGGTCCCCGTCCCCGCAGGGGATGGCGGTGGGGTCGGGGCGGGCGAAACCCGTCGCGTGAACGCGTTCGCCGGGGTTCTGTCGCTGGAAGAGGCCGTGCCGACTTGCGTTCGATCTCCTGGGAACGTATGTTCGAAGTAGCGGCGATTCTGCCCGAATTATCCGCCCGTCTTCCCCCGGGTGGCCATGAAGCCACAGGGAGAAGGAGTCTTGAGCAGACTTTACGGCGATCCGATCGAGGTGTGGGTCCGGGACGGGCATCCTGCCCAGTTCGTCTGGCGTGACCGGCTCTACACCGTCCGCGAGATCCAGGACTACTGGGTGGTCGCCAGGGAATGGTGGAAGACCTCGGACGCCGACCCCGGCGAGCGGCGCTTCTGGCGAGTGGGAGCCGCCACCGGCAAGGAGGCCGGGACCTATGAGCTGCGCTTCGACACCGCCAGCGGCGGGTGGCTCCTGCTGAGGGCCTGGGACTGATGGGAACGCTCCAGCCAGCCACGACGATCGGGGGGCGGGCCGCTGGAGGACGGAACGGGCGACGGACGGGGGGACGCCGGTGACGGAACCCTTCACTCACCTGCACGTGGCGTCCGCCTTCTCGCTGCGGTACGGCACCGCGTTTCCGGCCGCGCTCGTCCGCCGGGCCGCCGAGCACGGCATGGACACGCTGGCGCTGACCGACCGCGACGGCCTCTACGGCGCGATCAAGCACGTCATCGCGTGCCATGAGCAGGGCGTCCGCCCGGTCGTCGGCGTCGACCTCGCCCTCGACGGCGCCGCTTCCCCGCCCTCGACGCCGGACGACCTGTTCGGGGGCGGCCCGCCGTACGGCCGCCGTACCGGACGGGGACACGCGCACGGGCATGGGCACGGCCGGGGGACGGCGGGCGAGCCGGCGCGGGTCGTCGTGCTCGCTCGCTCCGGCGGCTGGGCCGCGCTGTGCCGCCTGGTCACGGCCGCCCACCACGCGGGGGAGCGCGGCGAGCCGCACGTCACGCCGGGCGTGGTGGCCGAGCACGCGACCGGCCCGGACGGGGAGCCGCGGCTGGTCGTGCTGCTCGGGCCCCGCTCCGGCGTCGGCCGCGCGGTGGCCGAGCGGCGCGACGACCACGCCCGCGCCCTGCTGGCCGCCTGGCGCGCGACGGTCCCCGACGTGGTGGTCGAGGTGTCCGACCTGTACGGCTATCGCGACGCGAACACCGCCGCCCGCATGATCGGGCTGGCCGACTCGACGGGCGTGCCGGTCGTGCTGACCAACGCGGTCCGCCACCTGGACGCCGCCGACCACCAGGTCGGCAACGTGCTCGACGCGGCGCGCAAGCTGGTGCCCCTCGACGGGCGCCACCTGGACGACCCCACGGCCCACGCGTACCTGAAGGACGGCGCGGAGATGGCCCGGGTGGCCGCGCGGATCTGCGGCGGCGACACCGGCCGGGCGGGGCGGCTGCTGGCCGAGACGCGCCGCGTGGCGGACAGATGCGTGCTCGACCCCGTCGAGATCGTGCCCCTGCTCGACCCCGAGCGGCCCCGGCTCCACCTGCCGGAGACCGGCGAGGACCCGGTGCCCGCGCTGCGGCGCCGGTGTGAGGAGGGGCTGGCCCGGCGCGGCCTGGAGCGCTCGGCCGAGGCCCGCGACCGGCTCGCCGCCGAGCTCCACGTCATCGAGAAGAAGCGGCTGTCGGGCTACTTCACCTCCGTCGCCGGCATCACGGACATGATCCGGGGGATGGGCGTGCGGTGCGCGATCCGCGGCTCGGGGGCGGGCAGCCTGGTCAACTACCTGATCGGCATCGGCGAGGTGAACCCGCTCGAACACGGCCTGCTGATGGAGCGCTTCCTGTCGGAGGGCCGCAAGGGCCTGCCCGACATCGACATCGACGTGGAGTCGGCCCGCCGCCTCGACTGCTACCGCGCGATCCTCGGCAGGTACGGCGAGGAGCGGGTGGCCTGCGTGTCGATGATGGAGACCTACCGCGCCCGCAGCGCGATCAGGGACGTCGGCGCCGCGATGGGCCTGCCGCCGCACGAGATCGACGTCATCGCCAAGGCGTTCCCGCAGGTGCGGGCCAGGCAGATCAGGGCCGCGCTGTCCGACCTGCCGGAGCTGCGCGACAGCGGGCTGAACGACCGGTCGCTGCAGACCGTGTTCCGCCTGGCGGAGCGGCTCGACGGGCTGCCCCGGCACATCGCGCTGCACCCCTGCGGCGTTTTGATCGGCAACGCCACGCTGCGCGACCGCACGCCGGTCGAGCGCAGCCTGCTGGACTTCCCGATGTCGCAGTTCGACAAGGACGACGTGGAGGAGGCGGGCCTGCTCAAGCTCGACGTGCTCGGCGTGCGCATGCAGTCGGCGCTCGCCTACGCCCTCCGGGAGATCGAGCGGGTCGAGAACCGGAAGATCGACCTGGACGCCGTCCCGCGCGACGACCCGGAGACCTACGACATGATCCGCCTCAGCCGTACGATCGGCTGCTTCCAGATCGAGTCGCCGGGGCAGCGCGAACTGGTCGCCAAGCTGGAGCCGCGCACGATGCACGACCTGATCGTGGACATCTCGCTGTTCCGCCCCGGGCCGGTCAACTCCGACATGGTCACGCCCTACCTGGAGACCCGGCACGGCTTCCGCGAGGCGCGCTACCCGCACGAGTCGCTGCGCGAGGCCCTCAAGGAGACAAACGGGGTGGTCGTCTTCCACGAGCAGGTCATGAGGATCATCGACATCATGACCGGGTCGGGGCTGTCGGAGGCCGACCGGGCCCGCCGCGCCCTCGGCACGCCGGAAGGCCGCGAGGCCGTGCGCGCCTGGTTCGTGCCGCTCGCCAGGGAGAACGGCTATCCCCCCGACGTGGTCGAGCAGGCGTGGAAGGTGCTCGACGCGTTCGGCGGGTTCGGGTTCTGCAAGGCGCACGCGGCGGCGTTCGCGCTGCCCACCTACCAGTCGGCCTGGCTGAAGCGGCACCACACCGCCGCGTTCCTCGCGGGCGTGCTCACCCACGACCCCGGCATGTATCCGAGCCGGGTCATCCTCGACGAGGCCCGCCAGTGCGGGGTGGACGTCCTTCCCCTCGACGTCAACCGCTCGGGGAAGACCTGGCTGGTCGAGCGTACGGGCCCGGCGGAGGGCGGGCCCGGGGAGTTCGGCCGAGGGTACGGCCTGCGGGTGCCGTTCTCGGCCGTCCGGGGGGTGAGCGAGGCCGAGGTGGACCGCATGGTCGCCGGCCGGCCGTACACCTCGCTGGCCGACTTCTGGGAGCGGGCCCGGCCCTCGCGGCCGGTCGCCGAGCGGATCGTGGAGGTCGGCGGGTTCGACGCGCTGCACGGCCTGCGGCCGGGGGAGCCGCGCTGGCGGCCGGGACGGCTGACCAGGCGTGACCTGATCGCCCAGGTGGGCGCGCTCGACCGCGGCTCCCCGGTGGGCGCGGCGGGGCAGCTTCCGATGGGGTTCACCGAGCGGGTCACGCCCGGCGAGCTGCCGGAGATGACCGAGGCCGAGGCCGTCGAGGCAGAGCTGGAGATCCTCGGCATGGACGTCAGCCGCCACGTCATGGACTTCTACCGCGACCTGCTCGACGCGATCGGCGTGACGCGGGCCAGGGATCTGCTCCGGCGGCGCAACGGCGCGGAGATCCTGGTCGCGGGGGTCAAGGTCGCCACTCAGACGCCCGCCGTGCGGTCGGGGCAGCGGGTCATCTTCACCACCCTGGACGACTCCACCGGCCCGATCGACCTGACGTTCTTCGAGTCGGTGCAGGCGCACACGGCCGCGACCGTGTTCGGGTCGTGGCTGCTGGCCGCCAGGGGAGTGGTGCGGCGCACCGGGGGCCGGGCGGTCTCGCTGCGCGCCGTGCACTGCTGGAACCTCGCCGACCTCGACCGCGTGTGGCGGAGCGAGGGGCTCGACGCCGTACGCGCCATGATCAGCGAGGTGCCCGCGCCGGGCGCGGGGGTGGGCGGACGGCCCATCGAGTACGGCAACGGCTTCCGGGTGTCGCCCTACTCCGACAACGGCGCGCCGCCGGCCGCGCGGGAGGGACGGTTCCTCTCCGGCCTTCCGGCGGAGCCCCAGCGGCGGCTCTGGCACGCCAGCTCCGGCAGCTCGGGCCCGTCGCCCGGCAGGTGATCCTTCCCGTCGCCGTTCCCGGGTGCCGTGCGGGTGGCGTGGGCGGTGCCCGGGACGCGGCCGGGGGCCGTGTGGCCGGGTCTGTCGCCTGGCGGGTGGTCTTTCCCGTCGCCGTTCCCGGGTGCCGTGCGGGTGATGTGGGCGGTGCCCGGCACGTGGCCGGGCCCGTCGTCCGGGGTGCCCGATCCGGCGTCGTCGAATGTGCCCGCCATTCCGCCCTCTTCCGCGGTCGGCATGCCGGACGGCCGTTCGGCGTGGTTGAGGCGGACGGCCGGCCGGATCGAAGGCCGTGTCCCGTGCCCGTGCCCTCCGCCCGCGTGCCGGGCGGTGACCTCGCGGACGGCCGAGGCGCACAGGAGCGCAGCGACGGCGAGCGCGGCGGCCTGCTGCGTGCCGAGGCCGGTCAGCCCGTCCCGTGCCGGGCCCGCGAACACCAGCCCCAGCGCGGCCAGCCAGCTCAGCCACCAGCAGGCGAGGATCACCAGCCACCGGGTGCGTTCCGTGGGCCGGTTCCCCGGCTCCCCGTGGTCAGGGTGGTTTTCCCGTCGCGTACGGTCCGCCGGACGGCCGTGCCGCCGGGCAGGGGCCTCACGCCAGGCCAGGTCCGCGAGGAACGGCGGCGCCACGAGGTTCACCCCGGGCAGGAGGCACGCCGCCGCGAGCGCGGCGGGCGGCGTGGCCGGGCGCACCTGCCGCAGCCACGACAGGTAGGCGATCGCGGTGGTCACGGTCGTGGCGAGCAGCACCAGGACGAGCACGGCGAACACCGTCGCCGCGCCGCTGACGCTCCGGGCGGCGGGGGAGGCGGGATCGCCGCCGAACGCCGCGATCTGCGAGGCCAGCCGCCTGCCCCGGGCCTCGTCGAACACGGCGAGCGCGGTCACCGAGACGACCTGGGCGGCGAGGGCCGCGTACAGGCCGGCGGCCGCCCGGCTCACCGCTGAGGACGTGGACCGCATCTGTTCTCCCCCTGCGCCTGCTGGTGATCTGCCTCACTCTTATCCCGTCCGCGATCGCGCTAATCCGCCCTCACCCGGCCTTGGGGAAAGGGCATGTCAACCCGCGGCGCACGCCCGCCGGTGTCCCCTCCCGGCGGCGGCCCGGACCGCCGGGGACGATCCCGTACGAGGGAGATCTGGCCGGGCGCCCGGCCGCCTGGTTGGGGTGTCCGTGAGCCTTGGCCGGGTCGGCCGCCGTGCCGGAATGAAGCCTCCGGTCCTCGCGAAGCCCGCTCCGCTCCGCCCGCGCCCGCCGGACCGGCTCCGAGACGCGATGACCATATTCATCCGGCTGAAAGCCGACTTTTTCCATTTCCGGAAACGTGATCATCTTCGAGTGAAGCGATCTCCCCGCGTGGGCCGGATGTATCATCCTTTGCACATAACAGTCATGGTGATTGAGAAGTGCGGTCCGGGCACGGGCCTGCCGTCCTTCACTAGAACGAAAAGCAGAATCAGCCGCCGATGCCCGGGTGGTGCGGGAGCCCGGGACGGCCACCGGAGAAGGGGACGGTGATGAACGGCCGGAACACTCCGCTGAGAATGCCTTATCGCATCCTGATGATCATGGCGGCGGTCGTTCCTGTCGTCCTCTCCACCGCGGTCGGGTCCGTGCTGGTGAACGAGGCGCAGGTTTTTCCGGACAATGTCGAAGAGTGGGCGAAACTCCTCCTCGGGGCGGCTCTGCTGGTGTTCGCGGCCTTTGCCCTCACCGTCCTCGGATGGCTGGCACGGGTGCTCCTGATACGGCCGGAGAATGAGGACGACCGCCACTTCCTCGAATCGCTGAACCGGCTGGGAAGGATCTTCAAGAGGCCGAGCGGAGCGATCGCCACCCTGACCGCGCTCGTGCTCATCCTTCCGATCGCGTGGCTGCTCCCCAACGACGGGCTGGAGCCGGGAACGCTCTACATCATGAGCGCGAAGGATGAAAGCGACTCCGCCAACGCCAGGGCCATCCTCGTGCAGCAGTGGAACCAGGCCCATCCGAGCAATCCGGTGAAGTTCATCGGCGGCCCGGACACCGAGCCGGAAAAGCAGCACGCGCGCATGGTGAAGGACGCGAAAGAGGACCACCAGGCGGACGTGTACGTCCTCGACATCGTCTTCATGCCGGAGTTCATCAGCAACGGCTACATACGCCCGATCGACGAGTCCATACGGTCTCTGAAGGGGCAGGACGCCGACTTCCTCCCCAACGTCCTGGACACCTGCCGGGACGTGAAGGGGGACAGTGACGCCTTATGGGCGCTGCCCTGGAACACCGACGCGGGGCTGCTCTATCGGAAATCGGATGAACAGGATCCGGTGAAATGGGTAGATTATTTTCCCAAATCCGCCAACGCGGCTCATCTGGTCGACTCCGAGAGCCTGATGGTCACCGCGCTTGAGGCGATCTGGGCCCACGGCGGCGACGTGGTGAACGGCGACGGGCAGCCCGTGCTCACGACCGATGACAGCGCCGTCGACTTCGACGAGAATGCCCGCGCCGCGTTGAAAGAACTGGCGAATGCCTACCAAGGAAAAGAGCCGGAGGAATCGGTCGACGCCGAGGCGGCGGCCTTCCGGGAATTCGTGGAGGGCGAAACCGGCACCATGCGTAACTGGCCGGTGATGTACGACAAGCTGGCCGATTCCCCAGAGGGCCGTGACTCGATCAAGGTCACGCGACTTCCGCACCCCAGCGTGCTCGGCGGGCAGAATCTGGCGATTTCGAAGTGGACCGACAAGCCGAGGGCGGCCCAGGCGCTGATCGAGTTTCTCACCAGCCCCTCCAGCGAACTGATCCTGTTCGAAGTCGGGGGATTCGCCCCGACCCGCGAATACGCGTACAGGTACGCCACGCGCCCGTACCGGGAGGAGCTCAAGAACGCCGTGCTGGAGGCGCGTCCGCGCCCGGTCACGCCGCGCTACACCGAATTCAGCGCGGAGTTCCGTAACGGGATCTTGTACGCCATCGGCAACAAGGGCCGTTATCCGGACGGTTTCCCGCAGAAGCTGGCGGCCATCGCCTCGGGCGGCTCACACGACAACTGAGCACCGGCCCTGCCCGCCGGCCCGCGACCGCCCGGCTCGGTGAGCGCCGCGGAAAGATCCGAGCGGCAGGACGCTTGCCGCGTCGCGTGCCGGCTCTCCGATGACGACCGGCATTCAAGGGCGTCAGGCGCTCACGAGGCTGAGGCGCTCAGGGGCGCGGAGGTGAGCGCGCGGACCACTTCGGCGGCGGGGCCGGGCGGAAGAGCCGCGTGCACCAGCTCGACCCGGTGGACGATCCGCGGCGCCAGCAGCGGCACCCGCACCCCGCACACGGCGGCGGACGCGGGCAGCAGGGTCAGGCCGTGCCCGGCCGCGGCCAGGCGCGCCGCGACGGCCGGATCGTGGCCCTCGTAGCGCATGCCGGTCCGCAGCCCGTCGAGCCGCGCCACCGCGCGCAGACGGTCGAGCGGCATCACCTCCGGAGCGTCCACCCACAGGGCGTCGGCCAGGTCGTCCAGCCGCAGGCCGGCCCTGCCCGCCAGCGGATGCCCCTCCGGGAGAACGACGACCAGCTCCTCCTCCCGTACGCCGACGATGGTGAGCGGCCCCGCGTCGGGCAGGCCCAGCGGATCGGAGGGCGCGGCCGGGCCGTCGGCCAGCGCGAGGTCGGCCTCGCCGGAGGCCACCAGCGCCACGGCTTCCGCCGCCCCGGCGATGCGCAGCGTCGTCACCCCGGACAGCGCCGCCGCCGTGCCCGCCGAGAGGGCGAGCGGACCTGCGGCGACGGTGAGAGGCCGCGGCCGCGCGGACATCCGCGCCACGTCCGCCCGCGCGGCCCGCAGCCGCAGCAGCAGCGGCCCGGCATGCTCCAGCAGGCGCTCGCCCGCCCGGGTCGGCCGTACGGGACGGCGGGTGAGCAGCGGCACTCCGAGGTCGGCCTCCAGCGCCGCGATCTGCTGGGACACCGCGGGCTGGGTGTAGCCGAGCCGGTCGGCCGCCGCCGAGAACGACCCCTCGGCGACCACCGTCACGAACGTGCGCAGCAAATGAGGATCCACGAGCATCAGCATCGCTTATGCGAATCCCAGAAATCATCATTTGTCATTAACTCGACACGTCGTGAGCATGGATGTCATGAGACCCCGCATCGCGCTGGTGGGCGACCGGTCACCCGCCGTCCGCTCCCACACCCGCATCCCGCTCATCCTCGACGCGCTGCGCGAGCGTGAGGGGCTGGACCTCGACGCCTACTGGATCAGGACCGACGAGGTCGCCGATCTCGGCGGCTTCGACGGCGTCTGGATCCTGCCCGGCAGCCCGTACCGCAGCGAGCAGGGCGCGATCACGGCCGCGCGGATCGCCCGCGAGCGGGCGATCCCGCTGATGGGCACCTGTGCGGGCTTCCAGCACGCGCTGCTCGAATACTCCCGGCACGTGTGCGGGCTGAGCGTGAGCCACGCGGAAAACGACCCGGACGCCCCGAACCCGCTGATAAAATAGCTTTCCTGCTCACTCGCCGGGCACGAGGCCGTCGTGCGGCTCGTCCCCGGCTCGCTCGCCGAGCGGACCGTCGGCGCCGAACGGACCGTGGAGCGATACTTCTGCTCCTACGGCCCCGATCCCGCCTATCTGGAGACTCTTGAAGCCCACGGGCTGCGGTTCACCGGGCACGACGACGAGGGGGAGGTCCGGGTGGCCGAGCTGCCGGACCACCCCTTCTATCTGGTCACGCTGTTCCAGCCCGAGCTGGCCGAGCGGCAGCCGCACCCGCTGGTGCGCGCGTTCGCCGAGGCGGCGGCCGGGCGTGCGGCGCTCAGCCGAGGATCGGATCCCGTACGGCTCTGAGTCCCGGGACCGATGACGAGCGCAGTGGCGACCGGGCCGCGACGCCGGGTGCGGGCGAACGGCGCGGCGAACGGCCGGCCGTACCATCCCTCCACGACCTGCCGACCCGAGGCGCCGAGCGCCGCCGGCCGCCGGTGAGGTGGTCGAGCGTCGTCGCGGTCGTCACCGGGGCCGGGCGGACAACCGGGCCGCGCCGGTGCCCGGCCTGATGCGGCTGGTCACCCTGCGGACGGGCGATAGTCGGGATAGGCATAGGCCAGGTGCTCGGCGACGGCGACCGCCGCGCCCTGGACGTCGCCGGTCTCGATCGCCCGGTGAATGCGCCGGTGGTCGGCCTGCAGGCCGCCGGTGTCGCCGAGCCGTACGACGGCGTCCACGGCGTAGCGGCGCATGGTGTCGCGCAGCGCCCGCATGACCGCCACGATCAGGCGGTTGTCCGACGCCTCCACGAGGGCCAGGTGGAACGCGATGTCGTGCGCCACGAACTCGGCGGGATCGTGGGCGGCGTCCATGGCCGCGATCGCCTCCGCCATCCGCGCCGTCGCCGCCCGTACGGGAGTCGCCGTTCGCGCGGGAGCCACGGGCGCCGGGGCGGACGGATCGGGGGCGGACGCGGCGGACACCGGTGCAGAAGCCGGTGCGGGGATGGGCGGCGCGGCGGCCCGTACGTGCATGGACGGTGGAGACCCCGGTGCGGAGACGGAAGGCGCGGAGGCGGCCGGGGCGTTGGCGGCGGCCGCCCGGACGGCGGCCCACTGCTCGATCATCAGCCGCGTGTCGATCACCTCGCGCATCGAGAGCGTGGCGAGGCCGAGATGCAGCCGGAGCAGATCGGTGAGCGCGCTCCCCGGGCGGGAGGTGAGCACCGCCCCGGCGTCCGGACCCCGGCCGGCCTGCGACGCGACCACCCCGAGGGTCTCCAGCACACGCAGCGCCTCCCGGACCGACGAGCGGCCGACGCCGAGCTGCTCGGCGAGCTGCCGTTCGCCCGGCAGGCGGTCGCCCACGGTCAGGCCGTCGGCCGCGATCCGCTCCTCGATGCGGGCGAGCACCTCCTCGAAGGCACGCGGGCGGGCGTCCGGACGCCTCCGTTCTTCGATGGTCACCGCGACTCCTCACGATTGCCGGTGTCGCCGGGGCGCACCACGATGTATGGTCAGACCATATTTGGTCTGACCATACACGCCGGGAGGGCATGTGCGGGTAGCCCTGTTCGTCACCTGCGTCAACGACACGCTCTTCCCGGACACCGGGCGTGCGGTCGTGCGCCTGCTGCGCCGTCTCGGCGTCGAGGCCGACTTCCCCCGCGCCCAGACCTGCTGCGGGCAGATGCACTTCAACACCGGCTACCGGGACGAGGCCGTACGGCTGGCCCGGCGCGGCGTGGCGGCGCTGCGCGGCTACGACGCGGTGGTCGTCCCCTCGGGCTCGTGCGCGGCCATGATCCGGGAGCAGTACCCGAAGCTGGCCGGGCCGTCCGGGCCCTTCGCCGACGCGGTGGCGCGGCTCGTGCCCAGGACGTACGAGCTGACCGAGTTCCTGATCGACGTGCTCGGAGTGACCGACGTGGGGGCGTACTTTCCGCACCGGGTCACCTATCACTCGACGTGCCACTCGCTGCGCGGCGTCCACCTGGGCGACCGCCCGCTGACGCTGTTACGCCAGGTCAAGGGGCTGGAACTGGTGCCGCTGCCGGGCGCGGAGGAGTGCTGCGGCTTCGGCGGCACCTTCGCGCTCAAGAACGCCGACGTGTCGGCGGCGATGTGCGCGGACAAGGCGCGCGCGGTCCTCGACACCGGCGCCGAGGTGCTGTGCGCGGCCGACAACTCGTGCCTGATGCACATCGGCGGCATGCTCCGCCGGCAGAAGTCGGGCGTACGGGTGATGCACCTGGCCGAGATCCTCTGCTCGACCGAGACGGCGGGTGCCCGATGACCGTCACGTTTCTCGGCATGCCGGCGGACCGTCCCTTCCCCCGCAACGCGGCGCGAGCCGTACGGAACTCGCAGCTGCGGTTCAACCTGCGCAAGGCGACCCGGACGATCAGGGCGCGGCGGGCGAGCGTCGTCGCGGAGGCGCCCGACTGGGCGGAGCTGCGCGAAGCCGGCCGGGCGATCAAGGAGCACACGCTCCGCAACCTGGACAGATATCTGGTCCAGTTGGAGGAGGCCGTCACGGCGGCCGGGGGCCACGTCCACTGGGCCGCCGACGCGGCCGAGGCGAACCGCATCGTCGCCGGCCTGGTGAAGGCCACCGGCGAGACCGAGGTCGTCAAGGTCAAGTCGATGGCCACCCAGGAGATCGGTCTCAACGAGGCGCTGCGTGAGCAGGGGATCACCGCCTACGAGACCGACCTCGCCGAGCTCATCGTCCAACTGGGCGACGACCGGCCCTCGCACATCCTCGTCCCGGCGATCCACCGCAACCGCGCCGAGATCAGGGAGATCTTCTCCGAGCACATGTCCGGCTGGGGCAGGCCCGCCCCCGGCGACCTGACCGACGACCCGGCGGCGCTGGCCGAGGCGGCCCGGCTCCACCTGCGCGAACGCTTCCTGAAGACCAAGGTGGCGATCTCCGGGGCCAACTTCGCGATCGCCGAGACCGGCACGATGGTCGTGCTGGAGTCCGAGGGCAACGGCCGCATGTGCCTCACGCTGCCGCGCACGCTGATCAGCGTGGTCGGGATCGAGAAGGTGCTGCCGACCTGGCGCGACCTGGAGGTCTTCCTGCAACTGCTGCCCCGCAGCTCGACCGGGGAGCGGATGAACCCCTACACCTCCATGTGGACCGGCGCGGTCGAGGGCCAGGAGTTTCACCTCGTGCTGCTCGACAACGGCCGCACCCGCGTCCTCGCCGACGAGGTGGGACGGCAGACGCTGCGCTGCATCCGCTGCTCGGCCTGCCTCAACGTCTGCCCGGTGTACGAACGGACGGGCGGCCACGCGTACGGGTCGGTCTATCCGGGGCCGATCGGGGCGATCCTGACGCCGCAGCTTCGCGGCATGGGTTCGGAGCTGGACCGCTCGCTGCCGTACGCCTCCTCGTTGTGCGGCGCGTGTTACGAGGTCTGCCCGGTGGCCATCGACATCCCGTCCGTACTGGTGGAACTGCGGGCCCGGGCCCGTCACCCGTGGGCGGAGCGCGCCGGGATGGCGGCGGCCGGGTGGGTGTTCGAGAGGTCGGGACGGCTCGCGCGCCTGCAACGGGCCGGGGGACGGCTCCGCGGGCTGGTGCCGCGCAGGCTGCCGGGGCCGCTCGCCGGGTGGACCGACACCAGGGATCTCCCCGAGGTGCCGAAGGAGTCGTTCCGCGAATGGTGGGACCGCACGGACGGAGGCCGCCGATGAGCTCCCGCGACCTGATCCTCACCCGGATCCGCCGTGCCCTGGCGGGCGTGCCCGACGTGGAGATTCCACGGGCCTACCGCGGCCCCTCCACAGCAAGTACGGCCGGCGGTTCCCCGGGGAGTGCGACCGGTGGTGTCTCCGGCCGGCCGGATGACCGAGCCAGGCCGTCCGGCGAGACGACCGTGCCGCCCGGCGCGCGGGCCGAGGTGTCCGGCGAGGGAACCGGTGCGTCCGGTGAGACGACCAGGCCGTCCGATGAGCCGACCGAACCGCCCGGCGAGACGGCCGAGCCGCCCGGCGCGCGGATTCGCCTGTTCGAGGAGCGGGTCGGCGACTATCGCGCCGTCGTCCATGTCGTGAACGAGGCGGACACGGCGGGGCGCGTCGCGCGATCCCTCGCCGGGCGAGGGGCGCGGAGAGTCGTCGTGCCCGCCGGGTTCCCCTCCGAATGGCTCACAGACGCGGACGTGGAGGCGCTCGCCGACGACCCGCCGCTGAGCGCCGTCGATCTCGACGGCGTGGACGGCGTGGTCACCACCTGCGCGGTCGCGATCGCGGAGACCGGCACGATCGTCCTCGACACCGGTCCCGGCCAGGGCCGGCGGGCGCTCACGCTCGTGCCCGACTATCACCTGTGCGTCGTCCGGGCCGCCCAGATCGTCGCGGGAGTGCCGGACGCCGTCGCGCGGCTCGATCCCAGACGTCCCCTGACCTGGATCAGCGGCCCCTCGGCGACCAGCGACATCGAGCTGAACCGGGTCGAAGGCGTCCACGGCCCCCGCACGCTCGAAGTGCTGATCGTGACCTGAACCCGCCCGCCTACGCGTTCCGGAGCGGCATGTCTCCCGCGCCGAAGCGGAATGGCGGAAGCCGCAGCTCGCCGTGATGTTCGTGCTCGCGCCGCTGCTCATCCGCGCGGATCCTGGCCGACCGGATCGCGGAGGGCGGTCCGGGCCGGTGCGGCACCTCCCCGTCGGTCAGATCCGCGTGCGGGCGGTGCCGGACTCCCGGCTGAGCCGGCTGGTTTTTGCGGACGTCGCGGCCCGCGCGGCACTTGGCGGTGCCGAGCCGTGCCTCGCATCGCGGCGCCGGCCGGCGGTCGTCCGTACGAATGCCGGGCAGCGGGTGGGTGAACCGGAGCGGCGGTTTCAGTCAGAAGCGCAGCAGCGCGCCGATTCCGTCGGGTGATTCGAGGCGCGGGACGAACCACAGCTCGGCGTCGAGCGCGGCCACGGCCCGTGCCAGGGCGGCGTCGGCGCGTTCCCGTACGGGCTCCTCGACTCCCCAGGCGACCAGCTCCGCAGGGTCGGTGGACAACTGCGTGGGCTCGGGCCCGATCCACATCATGGCCGTGGAGGACGGGTCGTCGTGCATGAGCACCGTGCCCACCCGTCCGTCGCGCAGCGCGCGGGCCGTCTCCGCCAGGCCCGCCACGGCGTTGCCCGCCGCGTAGGTGTTCAGCAGCTCCTCGCAGCGCCGCTCGGTCCAGGCCCGGCAGGCCTCTTCGACCTCCTTGCGGAAGTTGTCCCGGTCGGCGCCCGGGGCGCGGCTGCCGTGCTCCGCCACCGTCAGCCGTCGTACGACGTCCTTGCCGAGGTAGCCGGTCACGAGCGCGCGGGCCTTGGGATCACCGGCCAGCACCAAGACCTGCGCGCCGATGTCGTGCGCCTCTTTCTCCACCACCTCGGCGACGGCCACGGCGTTGCGGCGCCAGTTCTCCTCGACGTGGAGCTCGAAGTGGCGCGACGACCAGCCGCCCGCGCCGGTCTTCTGGAGCGGCCCCTCGGCCACCTCCACGGTCAGCTCCCGCCGCCGCCCGTCGGCCACGACGATCACCTCGCCGCCGGCCCGGTCGGCCAGCACCTCGATGCGCGGCACGTGCTCGCCACGCTGCGCGAGCAGCGGCACGACGTGAGGGAGCGGCGACCAGCGCGCGGTCTGGCGGCGCGGACGGCGGGCGAGAGGCTCGGTGAACACGACCTCGCCTTCCCTCGCGAAGGCGGCGCGTCCGGGTGCGGCCCACACGGGATCGAGCATCAGCTCCCCGATGGGGTCGAGGGCCGAGGCCGGCGCCCCTTCCCGGGCGAGCCGCTCCCTGAGCTGGGCCCACCGGCGCTGGACGACGTTGGACTCTCCCTCGGACGACCGGTCGGTGTCCACGTACACCGACGCGTACGGGCCGCCCCGCTCGTACAGCCCGCGAATGAAGTCCAGTTTCACGGGCCCTCCCTACCAGCGCCGCCGTTCCACTCCGAGTCCGAGTGCCTCCGCCACCTCCGCGATGTTGTGGAACGTCATCTCGGGCAGCCGCCGCACGGCCTCGATCACGGCGTCCGGGGCGTTCTTGCGCTCGGCGTGGGCGAGCAGCTTGGTCGGGTCGGCGGGGAAACCGGTGTCGCTGAGCCAGGTGGCGAGGTGGCTGCGGCGCTCCACGTCGGCGGGGGTGATGCCGAGCGGCGTCCCGGGCTCGCGGCCGGGCGGGTGCCGGCGCGGCGGCGACATGTCGTCCTCGGGCTGCTGCGTCGGCTCGGGCTCCCGCCACTCCTCCGCGCGGGTGCCCCCGGCGCCCTGCACGAGGCCCTGCGTCTCGTGCTTTTGCTGCTCGTCGAGGAGACGGCCGTGCTTGGCGCTGCCGCGTTGGATACTCATGACCTCACCTCCCGATTAAGGGTCACTGACGTGCCTCGTACCCGGACCGCCTGCCCCAAACATCGAGAGCGCTGAGGTGGTGTCTCCACATAATCTGCGACGGGCGAAAAATTCGCTTACGTGGGAGAGTGACGCGGTGTTCGACGAGCGGCTGACGGTCAACACCGAACGGCTGATCCTGCGGCCGTTCGGCCCCGGGGACGCGGGCCAGGTACGGGCGATCATCGAGGACGGCGCGCACCACACCACACTGCCCCCGGGCGCTCCCGGGCACGCGTCCGGCATCGCGCAGTGGCTGTCGTACGGCGTGCACGAGCTGTGGCGCTCGGGCCAGGGCATCCACCTCGCGATGCACGCGCGGGACGGCGTGATCGGGTCGATCAGCGTCTTCAAGACCCAGTGGGGCGCCGGCACCGCGGAGGTGGGCTACGGCGTGCATCCCGCCCACCGCCGCAGGGGCTATGCGACCGAGGCCGTACGCGGGCTGGTCGGCCGCCTGCTCGGGGAGGGCACGCTGCGCCGCGTCGAGCTGCGGGCCAACGCCGACAACGTCGCGTCGATCAGGGTCGCGGAGAAGTCCGGTTTCGTCCGCGAGGGATTGCTGCGCGGCGCGGGGTTCGAGGACGACGGCCCGCACGACCTGGTGGTCTTCGGCCGGCTGCGCGGTGACGAGCTGCCCGTGACGCGCCCCAGGATCGAGAGCGGCCGGCTGATTTTGCGGCCGTTCGCCCGGCAGGACGCCTTCGACGTGCTGGACGCGGTCAAGGGCGACCCCGAGATCGCCCGCTGGATGCCCTGGGCCGAGGGCTACACGCTGGAGCGGGCGCTGGAGTGGTGCACCCGGCTCGCGCACGCGAACGGCCCCGGCTATGGTGGCAACTTCGCGATACAGCCGAAGGACGGGGGACGGCTCGCCGGAGCCATCGGCGTGCAGCGCGAGGACCACGAGCGCGGGGACGCCGAGCTGGGCTACTGGATCGCGCCGTGGGCCCGCCGCAGGGGATACGCCGTGGAGGCGACGCAGCTCGCCACGGCCCACCTGTTCGACCTCGGCTTCCACCGGGTTCACCTGCTGGTCGCGACGGGCAACCACGCCAGCCAGGCGGTCGCGAGGAAGGCCGGGTTCATCGAGGAGGGCATCATGCGGCGGGCGCTGCCGGTCCCGGGTGGCTGGGCCGACGCCGTCCTGTTCGGCATGCTCAACGGGGAAATTTCCTGGCAATAGGTAAAGAATCCCCCCAGTCGCTGGGCCGGGCGGTCAAGTGACCCCCATGATTGAGGGCCGGAAGGCTATCCTCGCCAGCCGTGAGCCTCCCGCCGGCGGCGAGCGCGCGTCTCGACGCGGGAGAGACACCCGCCGGCGCGTACGGGCGCGCCCGGGCCCGGACGGCGAGCGGGAAACGAACGACACGCAGGTCAACTCAGGGAGATCAGCTAGATGAAACCGCCGCTGCTGCTCATCGGCCACGGCACCCACGATGAGACCGGCGTAGCCGAGTTCGGCAGGTTCGTTCACCGCCTCCGCTGCCGCCTCGACGGGCTTCCCGCCGAGGTGAGCGGCGGCTTCATCACGAACGCCCGCCCCCCGCTCGGCGACTCCATCGCCTCTCTCGTGGCCCGGGGGCACCACCACCTGGTCGCGGTGCCGCTCAGCCTGACCGGCGACCGGCGCGCGCTCGGCGACATCCCCGGCACCATGGCCCTGGAGCAGGAGCGGCATCCGACGCTCGAATACGACCTCGGCCGCCCGCTCGGGCCCGACCCGCGCGTGCTCAAGCTGCTCGCGGAGCGGCTCGCCGACGCCCGCGCGGAGATGCCGCGCTTCGTGACCGACGAGCCGCCCGCCGAGATCTCGCCGAACGAGACCGCCGTCGTCCTGGTCGGGCACGGCTCCGCCGACCCCGCCGTCAACGCCGAGGTCCACCGGGTCTCGCGGTTGTTCTGGGAGACCCACGCGGCCGACCTGCTGACCGTCGAGACCGCCTACGTCTCGCACACCCGCCCGGGCGTGCCCGGCGGCCTGGAGCGTTGCCGCAGGCTCGGCGCCAAGCGCGTGATCGTCCTGCCGTACGTCCTGTTCGCCGGCGCGGTCCTCGAGCGCATCTGGGCGCAGGCGCTGGCGTACGGCGCCAATCACGAGGGCCTCGACATCCGCTGCGCCGAGGTGATCGGCGACTGCGAGGGCCTCGCCGACGTGGTGATCGACAGATATGAGGAGGCGCTCGCCGGGGGCGGGCAGTCCTCGGCGTCGGCTGCGCACCTGCTGCCCACGGTGCCGGTGGCGACCCGGCCGCTCGCGGCCGGCGACACACCGGATGTGGGTACGGCCGGGCGCACGCCGGACGCGGGTGCGGGCGGCGGGACCGGCGCCGGTGCCGTGACCACCATCGCCGCGCGCCTGAAGACGACGCGGATCGCCGGCTCCGAGCCGCCCGCGGCGACTGCGAAGCCGCTCGACCCGGACGCCCCCGATGCCGCTCCCGGCGAGGCCGGTGTGGCCGAACCCGAAAAGGGGGGCGAGATCGAGGCCGATAGCATGATCGGCACGACCGGCCGTGGCGAGGCGGGGGAGCGGCCCCGTGACGACGCGCCGGACGAACCCCTCGCCCAGCCCGGAGTCGCCAGCGTCGTGTGACGCGCGCGGCGCGCGGGCCGGGGCTTCGCCTCGGCTCGGCGGCAATGGGTTTCCGCTGCGCTGTGGCCCGGCCCCGGGCGGAAGGCCGGAGCACTGCGACAGAAGGAGAGAGCATGACGTCCCTCGGCGAGACGATCGGCGCCATCCGCCCGGTCGAGCCCGGCCCCATGGCGGAGGCGCGGGCCCACCAGGACAGGCTCACCAAGCCGAGCGGCTCGCTCGGGGTGCTCGAAGACGTCGCGGTGCGGCTCGCGGGCATCGCCGGGACCTGCCCGCCGCCGCTCCCCGCCCCGGTCGCCCTGGCGATCTTCGCCGCCGACCACGGCGTGCACGCCCAGGGGGTGAGCCCCTGGCCGCAGGAGGTCACCGCGCAGATGGTGGCCAACTTCACCGCGGGCGGAGCCGTCGCCAACGCCTTCGCCGCCGAGGTGGGCGCGACGGTGACCGTCGTGGACGTCGGCGTCGCGTCCGACCTGCCGCCCGCGCCCCGGCTGCTCGCCCGCAAGGTCGCGTACGGCACGGCCGACCTGTCGCAGGGGCCCGCGATGACGCCGGAGCAGGCCACCGCCGCCCTGACGGCCGGGATCGAGGTCGCCCGCGACCTGGTGGAGGCGGGCGCGCGCTGCTTGGTCACCGGCGACATGGGCATCGCGAACACCACCGCGTCGGCCGCCCTGATCTGCGCGTTCACCGGCAGGCCCGCCGCCGAGGTCACCGGGCGGGGAACCGGTGTCGACGACGCCACCTACGCGCACAAGATCGAGATCGTACGGCGGGGCCTGCGGGTCAACGGGATCAGCGAGGCGGGAGCCGTACCGGACGGGCCCGACGCGGCGCTGCGCGTGCTCGCGGCGGTCGGCGGCCTGGAGCACGCGGCGATCGCCGGGTTCGTGCTGGGCGCCGCCGCGGCCCGGGTGCCCGTCATCCTGGACGGAGTGATCGCCGGGGCGGCGGCCCTGGTCGCGGGCGCGCTCGCGCCGGACGCGATCGGTTACTGCCTGGCCGGGCACCGCTCGGCCGAGCCCGGCCACGCGGCGGCGCTGGCCCACCTGGGCCTTCAACCACTGGTCGACCTGCGGCTGCGCCTCGGCGAGGGCACCGGAGGCCTGCTCGCCCACCCCCTGGTCAGCGCGGCGGCGCGGGTCATGCACGAGGTCGCCACCTTCGACTCCGCGGGCGTGGCTGACAAGGCTCAGTGAGCCTCCGGGGTGACCGCTGTGTGGACTCACAAGTCTCATCCGGTGAGTGTCGCCCGAGCCCAACGGGTAGGTTTGCCTCCTAACAATGCACGCTTGACGCGATAGGGAGACTGGGGTCATGGCGCCCTACCTGCTCGGCCTCCGCCTCGACGGGCGGCGTGTGCTCGTGGTCGGCGGCGGACGCGTCGCTCAGCGACGCGTTCCCGCGCTGCTTGACGCCGGAGCGTCCGTCACCCTGGTCTCGCCCAGCGTCACACCGGCGCTGGACGACCTCATCGCCGCCGGGCGCGTGACCTGGGAACGGCGGCCGTACCAGGTAGGCGACTGCGACGGCGCCTGGCTCGTGCACGTCTGCACCGACCATCGCGACGTCAACACCGCGGTCGCCGCCGAGGCCGAGGCCAAGCGCATCTGGTGCGTACGGGCGGACGACAAGGACGCCTCCGCGGCCTGGACCCCCGCCAGCGGGCGGGTGGACGAGGTCGGCGTGGCCGTCACCGCGGGCGGCGACCCCCGGCGCGCGGCGGGCATCCGGGACGCGATCGTCGGCGCGCTGCGCGACGGCACCGTGGACGCCCGGCGGCACCGCACCAAGCCGGTCGGCGTCGCGCTGGTGGGCGGTGGCCCCGGCGACCCCGGCCTGATCACCGTCCGGGGACGTCAGCTCCTGGCCCAGGCCGACGTGGTCGTGGCCGACCGCCTCGCCCCTCGCGCGCTCCTGGACGAGCTGTCGCCCGACGTCGAGCTGATCGACGCGGCGAAGGTGCCGTACGGCCGCTCGCTGTCCCAGGAGAAGATCAACGAGCTGCTCGTCGAGCACGCCCGCAAGGGCAAGTTCGTCGTACGGCTGAAGGGCGGCGACCCGTTCGTCTTCGGCCGAGGCGGCGAGGAGATGATCGCCTGCGCCCGGGCCGGCATCCCGGTGACCGTGGTGCCCGGCATCACGAGCGCGGTCGCGGTCCCCGGCGTCGCCGGGGTTCCGGTCACCCACCGCGGGGTGAGCCAGGAGTTCCACGTCATCTCCGTGCACGTCCCGCCGGGTGACCCCAAATCCACCGTCGACTGGCCCGGATTGGCGAGATCGACGGGAACCCTGATACTTCTCATGGCGGTTGAACGGATCAAGGAGATCGCCGACACGCTGGTCCGAGACGGACGTTCACCGGAAACTCCCGTGATGGTGGTACAGGACGGTACTCTTCCGACCCAGCGAGCCGTTGTCGCCAGGTTGTCGACCGTGGCGGAACGCGTGACCGCGGCCGGAGTGCGGCCTCCGGCGATCGTGATCGTCGGCGAGGTCGTCAACGTCGGCCAGGAGATCGAAATGGTGCGAGCGGAGCGGGTCCCGTGAGATCGGCAGCCAGGAACACGCCCGACCAGGGGACCGGTGCGGGTTCCGGCCACGCCGTGACCGAACAGCCGGACATCGAGGAGCACCCGGAGTCGCCGGGGGAGCAGACCATCGCGTTCCGCCCGATCCGGGACGACGAGCCCGCCCCGCAAGCCGCCCCCGAGATCGCCACGCGTCCCTCGGGCCCGCGCCGGGACGGGTCGCTGCTCGCTGCGTCCGTTGACGACAGGACGCCGCACGAGGCGGCCCCGGACGAGACGGCGGACGACGCTGTCGCTGACGCCGGGCTGCCGGACACCGGCGACGACGAAAAGGACACCGAAGAGGCCGTACGCTCCGGAACCGCGGAGGACGCAAAGCCCGCGAAGCCGGTTGAAGACGCCGAGACCGCGGAGAACGAGCGGGACGTCGAGGGCTCCGAGAAGATCGGCGATGCGCAGGACGCGGCCGATGGCCCGGAGGACGCTGGGTCTGCGCAGGGCGCCGAGGACATTGGCGACGCGCGGGATATCGAGCGCTTCGAGGATGCCGGGGACGCACAGGACGTAACCGACGCCCACGGGGACATCGGCGATGCGGAGCACGCGGCGGACGGTTCCGGGGACGTCGGCGAAGAGCAGGACGTCGAGGATTCCGAGGAGATCGGCGATCCGCAGGACGCGGCCGAGGGCTCCGAGGATGCCGGCGGCGCGCAGGACGAAGCGGACGGCGATCGGGTCCGCTCGTTCCCGATGCCCGAGCCGGTCTCCGCGGCGCTGACCGAGGCGCTCAACCAGCTCCGTACGGCGGTGAAGGGCCTGCACTTCGGGCTCGACGTGCCCGGTTCCGAGGAGGCGCGCAAGGCGCAGGCGGCGGTGCTGGCGCAGCTCGACGACTACGTCATCCCGCGCGTCCACATGAGCACCGCGCCCGCGCTGGTCGTGGTGGCCGGTTCGACCGGGGCGGGCAAGTCCACCATCGTCAACTCGCTCGCCGGGCGGAAGGTCACGGCCACCGGTGTGCGCCGCCCGACCACGGCGACGCCCGTGATCGTCTGCCACCCCGACGACCACGAGTGGTACGCGCGGGGCGATCTCCTCGGCGGCCTGAAGAGGCTGGACGAGCCCACGCGGGACGCCCCGCCCGGCAGCGTGGTGCTGGTGTCGAGCCCGTCTTTGCCCCGGGGGATCGCGCTGCTCGACACGCCCGACATCGACTCGGTGGTGGAGGAGCACCACGAGGTCGCGCACCGCATGCTGGACGCCGCCGACCTGTGGGTGTTCGTCACCACCGCGTCCCGGTACGCCGACGCGCCGTCCTGGGGCCTGCTGCGCCGGGCCAAGGAACGCGGGGCCCGCCTGGTCATCGTGCTGTCCCGGGTGCCGCCGAAGTCCCGCGAGGTCGTCGCCAAGCACTTCGGGCGGATGCTGACCGAGTACGGCCTCGGCGAGGTCGAGCGCTTCATCATCAACGAGACGGCCGTACAGGACGGGCGGCTGCCCGAAATCGAGATCGCCGATCTTCGCATGTGGCTGTCGGCGCTGTCCGTCGACGACGAGCGGCGGGAGGCGGCGGTCAAGGCGACGCTCAACGGCGTGCTGAACAGCTTCCGCACCCGGCTCCCCGCGCTGGCCCGGCACCTGGAGACCCAGGTCGCCCTGCGTGCCGACCTGCGTTCCGACGTCGACGCGGCGTACATGGGCGCCCTGGCGGGGATCGACGAGGCGACCAGGGACGGCTCGCTGCTGCGCGGCGAGGTGCTCGCGCGGTGGCAGGACTTCGCCGGCTCCGGCGACCTCATGCGCACGCTGCGGTTGCGGCGCGGCGCCAAGGGCCAGCAGCAGGGCCCGGAGCGTGTGCACGGGCTGAAGACCGCCCTGCGGAACGGCCTCGAAGCCCTGATCAACTCGGCCATCCAGCAGGCCGCCGAGGAGGTCGTGACGCGCTGGCGGCAGCGGGCGGGCGCGGGTGACCGGCTGGCCGCGACGCCGGGGCTCGGCCGCCCGTCGGAGGAGATCGGGCGCAGGATCACCAGGACCGTCACCGCCTGGCAGGACCACGTCACCGAGCTGATCCGCACCGAGGGCGTGACCAAGCGGTCGGTGGCCAAGCTGATCTCGTTCGACGTGGAGTCGCTCGCGCTGATCTTCATGATCAGCCTGCTGGGGTACGGCGCGACCGACACGCCGGCGGGCGCGGGCGCCGGGGCGCTGCCCCAGCGGCTGCTGCGCGGCCTGCTCGGCGCGGAGTCCCTGCGCAACATCAGCGCCAAGGCCCGCAGCGACCTGCGTGCCCGCGTCGGCCTGCTCTTCGACGAGGAGACCCTTCGGTACGTCGACGCGCTGGACAGCGCCGGCATCCCCGACGAGGCCGCGGCGACGCGGCTGTACCAGGCAACGTACAACCTCGAGGTCGCACGATGACGGAGCCGATCCGGCGGCTCACACCCGAGTACGCCTCCGGCACCACGGTGAGGAACCCATGACGGCTGTCAGCACCGCCGAAACGCAGCAGGGGCTCGGCTCACGGCTCGCCGCACTGGCCAAGATCGTCGAGCTGGGAAAGGGCCGGGTCGACCCGGCGCTGCTCACGGAGGCGGCCCAGCTCCTGCTGCGCGCGGGCGACCGGCTCAAGCTGTCGCCCGCCCACACTGTCGTCGCGCTCGCGGGCGGCACCGGCAGCGGGAAGTCGTCCCTGTTCAACGCGGTCTCCGGGCTGGAGCTCTCGCCCATCGGCGTACGCAGGCCGACCACCGCGCGCACTCACGCCTGTGTGTGGGGCATCGACGGCGCGGGCCCGCTGCTCGACTGGCTGAAGATCCAGTGGCGGCACCGGTTCGCCCGCGCCAGCGCCCTGGACAAGGGCGAAAGCCAGCTCCACGGGCTGATCCTGCTCGACCTGCCCGACCACGACTCGATCCGCGCGCTCACCGACCACGAGGCTCACCGGCTGATCCAGGTGGCCGATCTCATCGTGTGGGTGCTCGACCCGCAGAAGTACGCCGACGCCTCCGTGCACCGGCGTTACGTGACCGAGCTGGCCGGGCACGACGCCGTGACGGTCTTCGTGCTCAACCAGTGCGACCGGCTCACCCCGGAGGAGCAGGCGGAGTGCGTGGCCGACCTGGAGGACCTTCTCCGGCGCGAGGGCGTCGCCAATCCCCGGGTGGTCGCGACGTCCGCCACCACCGGCAAGGGCGTGGACAGCCTGAAGGCCGTCCTGGCCGAGTCCGTGGCCGCCCGGCGGGCCGCGTACCAGCGACTCGAAGCCGACCTCGACCGGCTGGTGCGGCGCCTGGTCAAGGACACGCCGGAGCTGCTGCGGGTGGAGCCCGCGGTCGACGGCGCGCGCCGTGCCGGGCTGGTCGACGCGTTGTGCGACGCGGCCGGCGTCTCCGCTCTCGGGGAGGCCGTCGAGAACGTGTACGCCGTCCGCTCGGTCGCCTGGGTCGGCTGGCCGTACGCGCGCTGGGTGGCCAGAATGCGGCCCGACCCGTTCAAGAGCCTGCGCCTCGGGGCGGTGAAGGACGACATCCGGAATCTGGTCTCGAGTTCGGTCACCGCCCAGCCCGCCGAGGTGGACCACGCGGTGGAGGCGCTCGCCGACGGCCTGACGGCCGGCATGCCCGAAGTGTGGCGGAGCGGCGTGCGCAAGGCCGCCCGCTCGCGGGTGAACGAGCTTCCCCGAGCGCTGTCGAGCGAGTTGTCGGAGGTCGCTCCACCGCTCGACCGGGTGCCCGCCTGGTGGTGGCTGCTGAAGATCTGGCAATACCTCCTGGTGGTCATGTTCGCCGCCAGCCTCACCTGGGCCGGCGCGATCGTCGCGTACGGCGTGTTCAAGGCGGGCCGTCCGCCGGCCGAGGTTCTCGGTGACGTGGCCGTGCTGCCCTGGGTGGGGCTGATGATGCTCAGTGTCCTCGGGCTCGGCCTGTTCTCGGCCATGGCGAGCAAAAACTTCGTGGTGCTCGCCGCGGGGAAGGACCGCGACCGGCTGGAGCGCGACATGCGGCGCCGGGTGGGCGTGCTGGCGCAGGAAATGGTCGTCCAGCCGGTCGAGCGCGAGCTGAACCGCTACAACGAGTTCTTCGGGGCGATGGCCGCCGTCCGGCGCTGAGACGCGTCACGGCCCCCGCCTCCCGGTCTCCGCGTCTCCGCCTCCGGGTCTCCGCCTCTCCCGGTCTGGGCGACGGGTTCCGCCGGGTTCCTGCCCACGTCCGGCCCCGGCCTTTCGCCGACCGGCCCGTTCTCCGGCTCCTAGGTGTGCTGACCACGGACGTTGGTGACGTCGGCGGGAATGTGACCGTTGGGGGCTTTCTCCGGCCTGTGTCTCCCGGGCGCGTGTGGTCGCGGTGCCCTCGTGCGCGCGATGGCCAGCCTGCTTTGGCAGGGCGGGCACGGTGCCCCAACTCAAGGTGGCCGTCTCGCAGATCGTGTGCCGTGTGCTGTGGCGAGGACGTGGCCGGGGGTGGGTTGTCCACAGGCGTGGCTTCGTCCACAGAACGGGGTTCTGAACCGTTCGGCCGGGGGCGGCGCGGCCACGCTGTCCTCCGAGCCCGGCGAGTGACCGGGCCGGGGAGGCACTTCCATGAGCGACATCTACGTCACGCTGAGCGGGAACGTCACCGACGACCCGCGGCAGTACCAGTTCCGCGACGGGTCGCGCGTCACCTCGATGCGGATGGCCGTCAACAGGCGCGTCCTCGACCAGCAGACGAACACCTGGCAGACCAAGGAAACCACCTACTACACCGTGCGCTGCTATCGGGGACTGGCGGACAACGTGCAGCAGTCGATCCGCAAGGGCCACCCGGTCGTGGTGTACGGCAAGCTGCGGATCAAGCAGTTCGAGCGCGACGGCGAGCAGCGGTTCTGGGCGGAGGTCGAGGCCAGTTCCGTGGGCCATGACTTGAAGTGGGGCATCGCCTCGTTCGAGAAGCCGATCCGCGCCTACGCGGCGGGCGGGCCGAGCGACGACGAGCGCCGGGCGATGGAAGACGCGACCCGCGAGTGGGAGCTGACCGGCGACGCCACGCCCGGCGCGGTGCCCGCCGTCGAGGAGAACGGCGACGAGGCGTTCGACACGCTCATCGGAGTTCGCAGCGCTCGTGACGCGTTCCCGCCGGCCGCCGGAGCGTGGGCGGCCCGCGGAGCCTCCCGGCACGAGGAGGCATCGCGCCACGACGACAAACCGCAGGCCGACGGCCCGGAGGCACCGGGCATGGAGACAACCGGCGAGGAGCGGAGCGTGACGGACGGTGGCAGGGAGGCCACCGACCCCGAGGCGGCCGACGGGGAGGGCGCCGCGACGGACGAAGACGCGGCCCAGGGGCGCTCTCTGCGGGAAGGCGCCGACGCCGCCTGGCTCCCACCCGCACTGGCGGCGTGACCCGATGCGGCCGGACGTCCCGTAGCGGGAGTGCCCGCATGCAGCGCCTCCCTAGGGCGTACGGGCCTCACCTGCAAGCGCCGTGATCGAGGTGGGAGGTCGTTCGCAGGGCGATGTCGCGATTCAGGCGCCATCGTCGGCGAGGCGCGCGACCGGGCAGCGGCGGATGGAGGCCGGTTCGCCGTGGCCCTCCCGCGTCGGCAAGGACTGCGTGCAGCACGTTGTCATCCGGGCTACGCCGCACTTTTTACCGCCGGCGGAGCATCCAAGGCGGCCACCGCTGCGTGAAGCGCACGTTGTCATCTCGGGCATGCCGCACTTCGGGCATGTCGGCGTTCCCCCGTGCTGTGGTGGAGGTCGGGGACCGGGGGCGGGGGCGCCGATGAGGGGAGCCGGACGACTGACGCGGCGCCGTCGGCGGAGCGCCCGCGCGGTGCCGTCGGGGTGCCGTCGGCGGGGGGCTGGCCGGGGCGTCGAGGGGTCGTCGAGGGTCGCGCAAACCGCCGCAGAGGGCCCCTTAGCCCATCACATCCAGATGGCTGCCGTGCCAAGGTAGTGGTTCCCGTCGCGCATGGCACACTCCGCAATTATTGTGTTACACATCGTGAGATGTAGCTTCGGCCACTGGGAGGCGGGATGACGGCAAGCGGTCAGACCTCGGCCAGACCACGAAGCGCGATCCGCTCGCGAAGTCGCTGGCCGCTTCTGACCCAGCCGCCCGCTCTCGTGTCCTACGTGTGCGCGATGGTGGCGTTCGACGCGGTCCTGATCGCGGTGCTCGCGAAGTCGACCACGTTCCACGCTCCCCACCTCGCGATGTTCGGAGCGCTCACCGTGTGCGGCGCGGTGTGCATCGAGGCCACCCGCCGCCTGGGGATGCCCGCCGGCGTGTCCCGCGACCTGCTGTCCGCCTGGTGGTTGCCGGTGGCGTTCCTGCTTCCGCCGGTCTACGCCCTGCTCGCTCCCATACCGATGCAGATCCTGCTGCAGCTCAGGGTCCGGGCGACCGTGCTGCACCGCCGCGTGTTCAGCGCGGCGGCGATCGGGCTGGCGGCGGCCGCCGCCTCCGCCGCCTTCCATCACTGGGTCCCCGTTCCGGCGCAGTTGTCCTCGGGGGAGGGCAGGCCGATCGCGGTCGCGGCGGCGTGCGCGGTGCTGTTCACGGTGCTCAACACCGCGCTGATCGCGGTCGCGGCGCACGCGTCCGACCCGGAGGGGCGCTGGGGCGAGGTCCTGTGGGACCGCGAACGCGTCCTGCTCGACACGGTCGAGCTGTGCCTCGGCGTCCTCGTCGCGGTGGTCTGCGGGCTCAACCTGGCGATGCTGCTGCTCGTGCTGCCACCCGTCGTGCTGCTTCAGCGGAGCCTGCTGCACGCCCAGCTCCAGGCCGCGGCCCGTACGGATCCGAAGACGGGCCTGCTCAACGCCGCCGCCTGGCAGCGGGAGGCGGACACGGAGATCGTCAGGGCGCGGCGGACCGGGGACGCCCTCGCGCTGGTCCTGGTGGACATCGACCATTTCAAGAAGGTCAACGACACCTACGGCCACCTGGTGGGCGACCAGGTCCTCGCCCAGGTGGCGGCCACCCTCCGCGCGCAGCTGCGCGAGTACGACGTGGTGGGGCGGTTCGGGGGCGAGGAGTTCGTCGTGCTGCTGCCCGGCGCCGACGTGCACGAGGCGCGGCGGGTGGCCGAGCGGCTGCGCACCCGGGTGAGCCGGATGGTGGTCCCCGCCGAGCAGGCGACGGTCACGGTCACGGTCTCCGCCGGAGTGGCCATCATGAACGTCCACGGTGAGGACCTGATCGAGCTTCTGGCGGCCGCGGACCTCGCCCTCTACCGCGCCAAAGAGCTCGGCAGGGACAGGGTCTGCCTTCCCGCCTCCCCACTGGCCCCACCCCCGCGTAGCGCGGACGGCGCTGCCGGTGCGATCCCCTAGGCTTGAAGGTATGCCGGAGTACATCTATACGTTGCAGCGCGTGCGCAAAGCGCACGGTGACAAAGTGGTCCTCGACGACGTCACACTGTCGTTCCTGCCGGGGGCCAAGATCGGTGTCCTGGGCCCGAACGGCACGGGCAAGTCGACGCTGCTCAAGATGATGGCGGGGCTGGAGCAGCCGTCCAACGGCGAGGCCCGTCTGATGCCCGGCTTCACGGTCGGCATCCTGATGCAGGAGCCGGCGCTCAACGAGTCGAAGACCGTGCTCGGGAACGTCGAGGAGGGCGTCGCCGAGACCAAGGCGATGCTCGACCGGTTCAACGAGATCGCCGAGCAGATGGCCACCGACTACAGCGACGAGCTGCTGGAGGAGATGGGCCGCCTGCAGGACGCGCTCGACCATCGCAACGCGTGGGACCTCGACAGCCAGCTCGAACAGGCCATGGACGCGCTGCGCTGCCCGCCGCCCGACGCCGACGTGACCAAGCTCAGCGGTGGCGAGCGGCGCCGGGTCGCGCTGTGCAAGCTGCTGCTGGAGCAGCCCGACCTGCTGCTGCTCGACGAGCCCACCAACCACCTCGACGCCGAGAGCGTCCAGTGGCTGGAGCAGCACCTGGAGAAGTACCCCGGCACCGTCCTGGCGGTCACCCACGACCGTTACTTCCTCGACAACGTGGCCGGCTGGATCCTGGAGCTCGACCGCGGCCGGTGCTACGCCTACGAGGGCAACTACTCCACCTACCTGGAGGCCAAGGCCGCGCGTCTGAAGATCGAGGGCCAGAAGGACGCCAAGCGCAAGAAGCGCCTGGAGGAGGAGCTGGAGTGGGTGCGCTCCAACGCGCGTGCCCGCCAGACCAAGAGCCGCGCCCGTCTCCAGCGCTACGAGGAGATGGCCGCCGAGGCCGAGAAGTACCGCAAGCTCGACTTCGAGGAGATCCAGATCCCGCCGGGCCCGCGTCTGGGCACGACGGTCATCCGGGCCGAGAAGCTGAGCAAGGGCTTCGGCGACCGGCTGCTCATGGACGAGCTGTCCTTCGACCTGCCGCGCAACGGCATCGTCGGCGTCATCGGCCCGAACGGCGTCGGCAAGACCACGCTGTTCCGCATGATCACTGGTGCCGAGACCCCGGACACCGGCTCCATCACGATCGGCGAGACCGTCAAGATCTCGTACGTGGACCAGGGCAGGGCCGGCATCGACCCCAGCAAGAACGTCTGGGAGGTCGTCTCGGACGGGCTCGACCACATCAAGGTCGGCAACGTCGAGATGCCGTCGCGGGCGTACGTCGCGGCGTTCGGCTTCAAGGGTCCCGACCAGCAGAAGCTGGCGGGCGTCCTGTCCGGTGGCGAGCGCAACCGGCTCAACCTCGCGCTCACCCTCAAGCAGGGCGGCAACGTGCTGCTCCTGGACGAGCCCACCAACGACCTCGACACCGAGACGCTGTCCAGCCTGGAGAACGCGCTGCTCGAGTTCCCCGGCTGCGCCGTGATCACCTCGCACGACCGGTGGTTCCTCGACCGCATCGCCACCCACATCCTGGCGTGGGAAGAGGGCTCGAACTGGTTCTGGTTCGAGGGCAACTACGCCGACTACGAGAAGAACAAGATCGAGCGGTTGGGCGCGGAGGCGGCCCGCCCGCACCGCGTCACCTACCGCAAGCTCACCCGCGACTGAGCCGCGGCACCCGCCGCCATCCACTGGCCCTTCGCCCCGTCCCCCGCCTCAGCGCGGGGGACGGCCGGCGTCCTCTCGCCTCGGCATCGACGGTTGCTGCCCCACCCCGGCGTCGATGGCAGGCGTCCTCTTGCTGGCCGGCGTTCCCCGCCTCGCCGTCGATGGTTCGCGTCCTCTCGTCCCGAGGCCAACGGTCGATACCCCTCGCTTCGGCGTTGATGGCCGGCGTTCCCCGCCTCGCCGCTGATGGTCGGCGTCCCTCGCCTGGACGCCGACGGTCGGTGTCCCCCACCTTGCCGGCGGGGGTTCATGTCCCCTCGCCTTGGCGTCGATGATTGGCGTCCTCTCGCCTCGGCGTCGGGGGTCTTGCCATCGGGTGCGATGGTTGCCGCGCCGGGGTGCGGAAGATCCATCCTCGCCCGGACCGCTAAATTTGACCGGTGACCGAGCTGCGTAATCATCCCGATCAGGTGACCCGCTACGTCTTCGAGCGCAAGGTGCGCTTCGGCGACATCGACAGCTTGGGCCACGTCAACAACGTCCGCTTCTTCGACTACCTCGAAGACGCGCGAGTGGCCATGCTGTGGGACCGGCCGCGCGAGGTCACCGACCGCCGCCAGGACCTGGTGGTCGCCCGGCACGAGATCGACTACCGGTGGCCCCTCACCTTCCGCACCGATCCCGTACGCGTCGAGGTGTGGGTGACCGAGCTTTCCAGGGTCCGTTTCACCCTGGCGTACGAGATCCGCGACGACGAGACGCTCTACGTCGAGGCGAAGACGGTCATGGTCGCCTACGACGCCGCGGCGGCCCGCCCCCGCAGGCTCGACGAGGACGAGCTCGCCTACCTCAAGCGGTTCTGCGCCCTGTCGTAAGACGGCCTCCGGCGGCCCCGCAACCGTGGCACCGGCAAACGCCCGCCAGGCCACCGCCGGAGGCCCTGACCGGACGAGGGCGCGCGGCTACCGGCTCGGGCCGCCTCAAGGCCTCTGGGTGCCCCGAGCGAGCGTGAGAACCGGCCGGCGGCCGGGCACGGCGACGAGGGAGCCCGCGGCTGGATTCCGGGCGCGGCGAGGTCAGCCGGTGAGCAGCCAGGCCGCGGTGTCGGCGGGAAGGGTGGTGCCGTCGAGCGCGCCGCTGGTGATAAGCACCTGGTCGTGAGGCGGCAGAGCGACCGGGCTCTCACCACAGTTGACCACGCAGATCAGGCGCCCGCGCCGGAAGAACAGCGTCTCCTCCGGCGACTCCAGCCAGGTGATCGCGTCGGGCAGCGTGCCGCGCAGTTCCCGGCGCGTCCGCAGCGCCCGGCGGTAGAACCACAGCGTCGAGTCCGGGTCGGCCGCCTGCCGTTCGGCCGTGAGGCCGGCCCACTCCGCCGGCTGCGGCAGCCAGGACCCGCCCGGCCCGAAGCCGTACGGCGGCTCGGTGCCCGACCAGGGCAGCGGCACCCGGCAGCCGTCGCGGCCCGGCACCTCGCCGTTCGACCGCGCGAAAATCGGGTCCTGCCGCGCCTGCGGGGGCAGGTCGGTGACCTCGGGCAGCCCGAGCTCCTCGCCCTGGTACAGGTAGGCCGACCCCGGCAGGGCGAGCATGGCGAGCAACGCCGCGCGGGCCCGTGCCAGACCGGCCCCCGGGTCGAGCGAGCCCTGGCCGTAGCGGGTGACGTGCCGTACGACGTCGTGGTTGGACAGCACCCAGGTCGGCGACGCGACGGCCGTGAAGGTGTCGTCGATGACCTTCCGGAAGGCCGTGGCCGACCAGGGGGCCTCCAGCCAGGCGAAGTTGAAGCTCTGGTGCAGCTCGTCCGGCCGCACGTACAACGCGAGGTCCTCGGCCGAGTCGGTCCACACCTCGCCGACGGCGACGCGGGTGCCGGGATAGGAGTCGAGCACCCGCCGCCACTCGCGGTAGATGTCGTGCACCTCCGGCCTGCTCCAGATCGGCGACCTCGCCCCGAAGCCCGGGTCGGTGTCGGGCAGCCCCTCCTCCTTGATCAGCCCCATCGCGACGTCGATGCGGAAGCCGTCCACTCCCCGGTCGAGCCAGAACCGCAGGATATCGAGGAACTCCTCCCGCACCTCGGGGTTGCGCCAGTTGAAGTCGGGCTGCTCCGGCGCGAACAGGTGGAGGTACCACTGACCGTCCGGCACCCGGGTCCACGCCGGGCCGCCGAAGGTCGACAGCCAGTTGTTCGGCTCTCCGTTGCCGCTTCCGCCGCCCTCGGGACCGCCGTCCCGGAACATGTACCGTTCGCGCTCCTGGGAGCCTCTGGGGGACGCCAGGGCCTTCTGAAACCAGGGATGGGCCGACGAGCTGTGGTTCGGCACGATGTCCACCAGCAGCCGCAGGCCGTGCGCGTGCGTGTCGGCGACCAGGTCGTCGAAGTCGGCCAGCGACCCGAACAACGGATCGACGTCGCGGTAGTCGGCCACGTCGTAGCCGCCGTCGGCCATGGGGGAGGGGTAGAAGGGGGTCAGCCAGATCGCGTCCACGCCGAGCTCGGCGAGGTACGGCAGGCGGTCCCTGATCCCCGCCAGGTCGCCGATGCCGTCGCCGGAGGCGTCGGCGAAGCTGCGGACGTAGATCTCGTAGACGACGGCGTCACGCCACCAGGGGGTCGTTTCCATGACCTTGGGCTGCCCGCTGCTCGCGTTGCTCAAGCGTTGACCATGCTGTGGGCGGCGTAGACGAGGTAGTCCCACAGCTGCTTTTCCAGCTCGGGCGGCAGAGCCAGGGAGCGCACCGCGTCGCCCATGTGCTTGAGCCAGGCGTCCCGTGCCGCCTCGTCGATGACGAACGGCATGTGGCGCATCCGGAGCCTGGGGTGGCCGCGCTGCTCGCTGTAGGTCTTCGGGCCGCCCCAGTATTGGATGAGGAACAGGCGCAGCCGCTCCTCCGCCCCGGTGAGGTCCTCCTCGGGGTACATCGGGCGCAGCAGGGGGTCTTCCGCCACGCCCTGGTAGAACCGGTGGACGAGCCGCTGGAAGGTCTCCTCGCCGCCGACCGCCTCGTAGAAGGACAGGGTCTGCTCGCTGGTCACGGTTTCAGCCTAAGGCAGTTACCAATCGGTAAGGTCAGGCGGCGAAGGCGATGTTCTTCTCGTCGAAGGTCCGCTTCACCCGCAGGCGCAGCTCGCGGGCGACCTCCAGGTGCTGCGCGGGCGCGGTCTTCACGCTGACGCGGAAGATGACCGACGAGTTCGACACCGACTCCAGGCCGAAGACCTGCGGCTCCTCGACGATGACCGTGTCGCGATACTCCGGGTCCTCCCACAATTCGCGGGCGATGCCCGTCAGCAGCTCGCGCACCGTCGCCACGTCGCTGTCGTACGGCACCGGGACGTCCACCAAGGCCCTCGACCAGCCCTGCGACTCGTTGCCGACCCGGGTGATCGTGCCGTTGCGTACGTACCAGACCTTGCCGTCCGCGTCGCGCAGGCGGGTGATGCGGAGGGTGACGGCCTCCACGGTGCCGACGGCCACGCCGGTGTCGATCACGTCGCCGACGCCGTACTGGTCCTCAAGCAGCATGAACATGCCGGCGATGAAGTCCTTGACCAGCTCCTGGGCGCCGAAGCCGACCGCGACGCCGATGATGCCGACGCTCGTGAGCAGCGGCGTCAGTTCGACCCCGAGCTTCGCGAAGATCATCAACGCGGCGGTGCCCAGGATGATGACGGATGCGAGGCTGCGCAGCACCGAGCCCATCGCCTCGGCACGCGCCCTGCGGCGCTCGGTCATCACCGCGGCCGAGGCCTCCGTGCTGGTCAGCACGGCCTTGCCGCGCAGCCGCTCGGGCAGCACGCCGACGCTGGCCCGCATGGTGAGCCGGGTGATCAGGCGGTGGATGACGTTCCGGATGACCAGCGCCGCGGCCAGGATCAAGACGATGAGGAGCAGCACGTCCACGATGCCGGCGACGAGCTGCACCCAGGCGGGGAAGTCACGGTCGGGGAAGGCGCTGTTCAGGACCGTGCAGAAGATCCCCTCGTTCTTCTCGCACGCCTCTGCCACTTTCGCTGCCACCACATCCGGATCAGGCACGATGGTCGGCTCTGGGCTGGGTGTGGCCGGCGACAGCGGTAACACGAGGTGGATCCCCCCTGGATCGGTTCAACGGCGGGTAATGACCGTAGCCAATACTGCCGACTGATCCGGCCTCCGTCACATCGCCGGGGAAGACGGAAGCGTGTCCCGTCCGGGGCCGCGGAGGGCGGACCGGACACGCTCCAGTGACGGTCGGGCAGGGCGCCGGGCGCGCACCCGGAAGCGCGCCCGGCGCCGTTCTCCATGTGGGGGATCCCCCCGATCACCGTCCGGCCCTGCCTGCTCGACGGGGCCGGACGGCGGTCCTCGGCTCCGGCGGGCCGGTCGGCCCGCCGGTCGCACGCGTCGCGGAACACAAGCCGCGGGCGCCGCCGGCGGCGGCTGCCGTGCACCGGCTGTCACGGCACCGGCGACGACGCGGGTGGAGTCGGGGCGGGTGGGACGCCACAGCGTCGCCGTCGTACCGGGGTGGCACGCCGGCCACGCTCCGCACCGGACGTCCCGCCCGCCCCCTTGAGGCCGCGGTGGCCGCGGCGGTCCACGGCGACCGCGGGCTCACCGGTGGCGTCACCGTGAGAGCCGCTGTCGCCATGAGAGCCGCCGCCTTCCCCTATTCGCTCACCGCGGCAAGCACGCGGGCCACCTTCGTGGCCGCTCCGGCGGGGTCGTCCGCCCGGTGCATGCGCTCACCCCACGACCACCAGTAGTCGGCCGCCTGGCAGACGACGTTCTCCGTGAGGCTCGTCGCGTCGGGGTTGATCACGCGCACGTAGGCGCGGCCCGACGGGGTGCGCACGACTCGCGCGAGCAAGCCCCGCGCGTCGAGTTCGGCCACCAGATGTTCCAGGCGCCGGTAATCGTCCTCCCCCACCGTAGGTCCTCCTTCATTTTCCGTTCGCGGGCGGAATGTGTACTTTGCGTTCCCGTCTGTTCACTCTGGTGCGCCCAAGATGGCTCACGGAACTGCTCGGGTCAACGACGGGTGAAGAGACTTGGTGAAGGAAAACCCCTGCTGGTTGAAAGAAAACCACTATCGGGGGACGATCCTTAGCCGGCACGTTCAAGATGGGTACTTGGCCGCGTCAACCTTGGTCCATCATTATGGTGTGGTCGGAGTGCGACGAGTAAGTCACTCTCCGTCACGAAGCGAAAACCGCTCGAGACCATGGGCTGCGACAGCGGCCGGCCACGAGAGAGGGGCCGGAATGTCCGGCAGGCAACACAGGGAGACGGAGATCGCGCGCCGTATCCGGGCGCGGGGCCTTGCCGCCGGGCGCAGCCTGGCCCAGATCGCCGAGGAGATCCACAACGACTGCGGGCCGCAGTTCGGCACGACCCGGATCAAGGCGCATCGCCTCTCGCACGGTGTCGCGCTGGCCGATGTCATCGAACAGGTGCGCGCGCTCTTCGAGAGGGACGGAAAAGCCGTCCCCGGCATCGGCGAGACGCTACTGTCCGCGTACGAGTCGGGCATGAAACGGCCCGGCCCGGAATATCTCCACTACCTGTGCTCGGTCTACCGAGTGGAACCGCAGGCTCTCGGGTTCGACAGCCCGTGCATCTGCGGCCATGGGCACATGGCCGGACCGGGCGGAGATCCGGAAGAGGGCAGACCCATAACTTCACCCGCTCTGTGGGGTGCGCCGCCCCCGTCGGGTGGCGGCACCCCCCTGATGGACGGGGGCGAGGAGGACGAGAACGTGCTACGGAGGACGCTGTTGAGGCTCCTCGCCGGCGGCACCGTCGGGGCGGTCGGGCTCAAGGAGCTCAACCATGAGGTGCTCGGCGCAGTCGAGAACCTCCGTCGGCGGATGGACGAGACCATGGTCGCGGCCACCGTCTCGCCGGCGATGCTCGACCAGTGGGAGCAGGCCACGGCCGGTTTCGGGCGGCAGTACATGAACACTCCGCCCGTCCGGATGCTCTGCGACGTCATGCTGGAATTCGCCGCGGTGCGCAAGGCCCTGGACCGTCGCCAGCCCATCGACGTGCAGGAGCGGCTGTGCCGGATGGCCGCCCAGCTGGCCGGGCTCTCCGGCATGCTGATGATCGACCTGGGCGACCAGCGGATGGCCCGCTCGTTCTTCCGCACCGGCCGGATGGCGGCGGACGAGACCGGCGACCGGGCCCTGCGCGCCTGGGTCACCGCCCGCGAGGCCCTGGTGCCGCTCTACTACGGCGACCCGCGTGAGGCGCTCACCCTGGCGAAGAAGAGCCGCGACCTGGCCGGCCACACCCCCTGCGCGGCCCGCACGATGGCGCCGGTCGTCGAGGCGAGGGCGCTGGCCAAGATCGCGGGAGTGAACGGCTCGCGGCATGAGGTGGTCGAACAGGCCAAGCGGGCCCTGCACCGCGCCAGGGCGGCCTTCCAGCAGATGAGCGACAGCGACCGGGAAGACCCCGCCTTCGGCTACACCGAGCGGCAGCTCTACTTCTACCAGGGCGACGTCCTGGTGAAGCTGGGCCAGACGGTGGAGGCGGACGTGATCCTGCAGCAGGCGCTCGACAAGTACACCGACGAGGACCTGCTCGACCAGACCCTCATCCGGTTCGACCGGGCGA
The DNA here is from genome assembly GCF_014647835.1 of Microbispora rosea subsp. aerata. GTDB lineage: Bacteria > Actinomycetota > Actinomycetes > Streptosporangiales > Streptosporangiaceae > Microbispora > Microbispora aerata. The sequence continues at coordinate 24,227 of NZ_BMPY01000001.1, read as the reverse complement.
TGTGCCGGCTCATCGAGGGCGACGTCGACGCCGCGCTCAAGCTGGGCTGGGAAGCCATCGAGATGGTCGACAAGGATTACCGGACCGATCTGCTGCTCAAGCCGGCGTACGACCTGGCGAAGGCGATCAGGATCAAGTACGGCGACTCGCCCCGGCTGCGGGAGTTCTGCGAGATGCTCGACAAGAGCCGGATCACGATCCCTCAGGACCTCATCCGGGACGCCGGGTGACCTAGGTAGCGAGGAGGACGTGTGGCAGGAGACGCGCCGGCGGGAGAGCTTGAGCCGGGAGATCCCGTGAGAGGCGGGGAGAGCGAGGTCCCGCCGCTGCAGATCCGGCGATACCGCTGGTCCGATCTCGACGCGGTGTGGTCCCTCCACCAGATCGGCCTGGCCCAGGTGGGGGTCAAGCCGGGTGACGGCGTCTACTACGACGACGACTTCCCCCGGATCACGGAGATCTACCTCGCCGCCGGGGGCGACTTCCTGGTGGGGGAGGTGCCGGGGGCGGGGCTCGTCGCGATGGGCGGCCTGCGGCGCATCGACGCCGACACGGCCGAGATGTGCCGGCTCCGGGTCCATCCCGATCACCAGCGGCGCGGCTACGGTGCGCGAATTACCCGGGAGCTCGAGGAGCGGGCGCGCAGACTCGGATACTCGACGTTGCGCGGTGACACCACCCTGCGCCAGGTCGCCGCGTTGGAGCTCTACCGCAAATCCGGCTGGCGGGAGTTGCGGCGCGAGGTACGCGGCGACAATGTGGTGATTTATATCGAGAAGAAGCTAAATGCCGTAGTCTCCCCACTTTTCTCCCGATAGATAATGCTTCCATCCCTTGGCGGATAGCTCATCCCCTGCCAATACTTGTGCCTTGTCCGCAAGAGTGGGGAAAGAGGCACGATGAAGAAGATCATGATCCGGAAGCCGGGAACGACCAAGCTCAGCGGCGCTTCGAGCGTGATCCACAAGGGGTGAGACACCACCCGAGCCGCATCTGGGTCCGGGGAGACCTCTCCCGGGACCGCGTGGCGGCGCTCCGAGCGCTGGCTGCGGAGATGCCGCCTCCCGTGGCGCCCGTCGTCAACGGGCACCGCCGGCTTCGCGGTCCATACACGATCGGCGGCGCGATCCTGCGTGCTCTTGTTCCGGTCGTTTTGGAGCGTTCCCCGGACCTGGTGGCGGAACACGACATCGAGATCCGCGTCGTCGCTCCCAGCCTGTGTCCTCTCGTGCCGGCACGGCGGCAGACGATCGAGGCGCGCCTGCCGGAGGACGAGCGCATCCTCGTGCCCGCGCCGCGTCGCACGCTGCGGATCGCCAACGGGATCGCCGAGTTCGTCCGCGACTGTCTGGACGGTCCGCGGACGCTGCTGGTGGACAACCTGCACGAGGCCGATCCGGCCGACCGCGAGCTGCTGCGCGTCCTGGCACGCAGGGTGCCCGAGCTGACCCTGGCCCTGGGCTCTTCGGGTCCTCCACCCGAGGGCATGCGGCTGGTGGAGGCGCGGGCGCAGGGCGGGCCGCCCGACGACTACGTCGCCTCCGACTGCACCTCCGACGACCCCCGGGCCTACCGGGCGTACCTGTCGCTGCCGCCGGAGGAACGGGCGCGCCGGCACGACCGGCGCGCCGCCGAGCTGCGGGCCGTCGCCGCGTCGGCGGAGTACGCCCTGGGCGCGGTGCCGTACCACCTGGAGCACGGCAGCGACATGGAGGCCGCGGCGCGCGCCCTGTGGGCGGCGGTGGACCACTGCGTCACCGAAGGGCTTCTGCACGCGGTTGTCGAGCTCGGCTCGCGCGGGCTGCGGCTCGCGGAGCCGGGCTCGGACCTGTGGTGGCGCTTCACCCACCGCACCGCGACCGCCCTCGCCGGGCTGGGCCGGCGCGGGCACGCGCAGGAGCTGTACGACCAGGCCCGGCGGATCAGCGTCGACCCGGCCGTGCACGCGGCCTCGGCGTACGGCACCGCGATGCTCGACGCGCGCGACCGCGACCCGGCGCGGCGCGACCTGGGCAGGGCCAGGGCCTGGATCAACGAGGCGATAGCGATCTCCACCCTGCTGCCCGACCGGCGGACGCGGGCGTTCAAGCTCGGGTTCGACCAGAACGGGCGCGCGCTGATCGAGCTGCGGGAGGGGAAGCTGAACGAGGCGCTCGGCCTGGTGCAGTCGGCCATCGACCTGGCCGAGCGCGACCTTCCCCCGCAGGCCCATCCCGTGCACCGCATGGTGTTGTTCGCCAACCGCGCGCAGCTGCTCGCGCGGCTCGGCCGCAAGGAGGAGGCGCTGGCGGACTTCGGCAGGGCCGTCGCGATCGATCCGAACTTCCCCGACCACTACCTCGACCGGGGCAACCTGCTGTTCGAGATGGGGCGTACGGAGGAGGCGCTGGCCGACTACGAGACCGCGATGCGGGTGAGCCCGCCGCTGCCCGAGGCGTACTACAACCGGGCCGAGCTGCGCCTGGCCGCGGGGGATCTCGACGGCGCCCGGGCCGACCTCGATCACGTGCTCGACCTCGACCCCGACTACCTCGACGCGTACGTCAACCGGGCGGGCGTGCTGGCGATGCTCGGCGAGCACGAGGCCGCCAGGCGCGACGTCGAGGCCGGGCTCGCCCTGGACCCGCGCAACGCGCACCTGCACGGCGTGCTGGGGCAGCTTGAGACGGAGGCGGGCCGCTACGCGGAGGCCCGCCTGGCCTTCGACGCGGCGTTGGCCGCCGACGCCCGCCTGGCCTCGGCCTGGGCGAACCGCGCGGCCCTGCGGTTCGAGACCGGCGACGCGGAGGGGGCGGTCGAAGACCTGACCAGGGCGATCGAACTGGGGGAGGACGCGGCGCTGTACTTCAACCGGGCCACCGTGTTCGACGCGCTCGGCCGCGACCGGGAGGCGCTGCTCGATCTACGCCGGGCATCGGCGCTGGACCCCGGCGACCCCGACGTACGCGCGGCGCTCGAGCGTCACGAGAAGGAAGGATGACAGACGCGGCGCCGTCGGTTTCTCTGGCCCTACCCTTGAATCCGAAACCCGTCATTCGTCGAGGATTTGAGCATGAGCGCTGAATACGTGCTGACCCTGTCCTGCCCGGACCGGCCCGGAGTGGTCGCGGCGGTCTCCGGCCTGCTGGCCGGGAAGGGCTGCAACATCACCGAGAGCCAGCAGTTCGGCGACCCGGTCGAGGAGCGGTTCTTCATGCGCGTGCAGTTCTCGAGCGAGTGCTCCGCCGACGAGCTGCAGGCCGACTTCGCCGCGCTCGCGTCGGAGTTCGCGATGGAGTTCCAGCTTTTCGACCTGGCGGTGCGGACCCGGGTGCTCGTGCTCGTCAGCCGGTTCGACCACTGCCTCAACGACCTGCTCTACCGGGTGCGCTCGGGGCTGCTGCCCATCGAGATCGTGGCGGTCGCGTCCAACCACCCCGATCTGCGCCCCCTCACCCAGTCGTACGGCGTGGACTACCACCACCTGCCGGTCACCCCGGAGACCAAGCCGCGGCAGGAGGCGGAGATCCTCACGCTGGTCGACCACTACCAGGTCGATCTGGTGGTGCTCGCCCGCTACATGCAGGTGCTCTCCCAGGAGATGTGCGCCAAGCTGGCCGGACGCATGATCAACATCCATCATTCGTTCCTGCCGTCGTTCAAGGGCGCCAAGCCGTACCACCAGGCGTACTCCCGGGGCGTGAAGCTGATCGGGGCCACGGCGCACTACGTGACGCCCGATCTCGACGAGGGGCCGATCATCGAGCAGGAGGTCGCGCGGGTGAACCACACGCACTCGCCGGAAGACCTCGCCGCGATCGGCCGGGACCTCGAATGCCAGGCGCTGGCCCGGGCCGTCCGCTGGCACGCGGAGCACCGCGTGCTGCTGGACGGCCACAAGACCGTCATCTTCCCCCGCTAGGGGGCGTCTTCCCGGGGCACGGGCCGGCTAGATCTCCAAGCCGGTGTGCCGGGCGATGAACGCGAGCTGGTCGGCCGCGAGATCGACCGACCGGCTCACGGCCCGGGCGCCGTGCCCCACCTCGGTCTCGTTGCGCAGCAGGATCGGGCGGTCGCCCGCCTGGGCGTGCTGCAGGGCCGCGGTCATCTTCCAGGCGTGCAGGGGGTGGACGCGGGTGTCGGAGGTGAACACGGTGAACAGCGTGGCCGGGTACGACACCCCCTCACGCACGTGGTGGTACGGCGAGTAGCCCCACAGCCAGGCGAACTCCTCCGGCACGTCGGCGGAGCCGTACTCGACGTTCCAGGTCGCCCCGAGACCGAACTTCTCATACCTGATCATGTCGAGCAGCGGCGCCGAGCACACGACCGCCGCGTACAGGTCGGGGCGCTGGGTGAGCGCCGCGCCGACGAGCAGGCCGCCGTTGGAGCCGCCCGAGATGGCGAGCCGGTCCGGGGTGGTGACGCCGGCGGCGATGAGGTGCTCGGCCGCGGCGTGCAGGTCGTCGAAGACGTTCTGCTTGTTGCCGAGCATGCCCGCGCGGTGCCACTCCTCGCCTTCCTCGCCGCCGCCGCGGAGCTGGGCGACCGCGTAGACGCCGCCCGCCTCGACCCACGCCAGGGTCGTGGCGGAGAACCCCGGGGTCATCGAGATCCCGAAGCCGCCGTAGCCGTACAGGATGGTGGGGCGCGGCCCGGAGCCGGGGCGTGAGGTGATCAGCATGCGCACCTGCGTGCCGTCCTTGGACCGGTAGACCACCTGCTCGGTGGTCGCCTCGGGCACCTCCACCGAGCCGGGCGGCGCCTCCCAGAGCGTGGTCTCGCCGGTGAGCGCGTCGTAGCGGTACACCGTGGTCGGAGTGATGCCGTCGGTGTAGCTGAACCAGGCCTCGTGCCCGCCCTCGGGACGCGTGAATATCCCCCCGATCGAGCCGAGCCCCGGCAGCGGGACCTCGCCGATCCGCTCGCCGCTCTCCAGGGCGTGCACGGTGATCTCGCCGATCGCGTGCCGGGTCCAGCCGACCAGCAGCACCGGCTCGGCCATGCCGTCGAGGATCGCGAAGTCGGACAGCACCGCCTCGCCGTCCTCGGGGATCAGGTCGCGCCAGTGCTCCGGGCCGGGCGTCTCCGGCGAGGTGACGCAGATCCGCCCGCGCGGGGCGTCGCGGTCGGTGAAGACGTAGAGCCGTCCGTCACGGCCGAAGCGGAGCCCGGTCTGGGCGTCGACGTCCTGCTGCACGGTGACCAGCTCCGGCGCCTCGGGCGACGACGCGACCAGGTCGGCCAGCCACAGGTCGTTGCGCGGCGCGGTCCCCCGCGAGGCGGAGATCGACAGCCACCTGCCGTCGAGGGAGACCGAGACTCCGTAGTAGTTGGTCTTCTCCATGCCCTCGCCGAAGATCAGCACGTCGTCGTCGGGGGAGGTGCCGACGCGGTGCAGGTAGACCCGGCGGTGGAACTGCTCCTCGCCGGCCGGCACCAGCGAGGGCGCCAGCCTGCGGATGTAGTAGAACGCCTCGCCGCCGGGCAGCCAGGCCACGGGGGAGTAACGGCAGCGGTCGATCGGCCCCTCGAGGACCTCTCCGGTCGCCACGTCGACGACGTACAGGCGCGACTCCTCGTCGCCGCCCACGGAGATCTGGTACGCCAGCCGGTTGCCCTCCTTGTCCGGCTGGTAGGAGTCGAGCGTGGTCAGTCCCGAGGGATCGAGGGCAGTCGGGTCGAGCAGCACGCGCTCGCCGCTCTCGTCCGCGACGTACAGGACCGGGTGCTCCTGGTCGGGGGCGCGGCGGGTGAAGAACCGGCGGCCGCCGCGCCAGGACGGCGTCCCCACCGACCCGGAGCGCAGCAGTTCGGCGACGCGCTTGCGGAAGTGGTCACGCCCTTCGAGCTCGGCGGACCGGAACAGGGTCTCCTGCGCGTCCAGCCACTCCTTCGTCGCCGGATCGTCCGGATCCTCCAGCCAACGGTAGGGGTCGGGGACGGGCGTTCCGTGGAGCATGTCCACGATGTCGTCTCGGCGGGCAGCTGGGTACGGCAGTCGGCTCATGCTCGCACTTTAAATCAGCCGGGCGACTGCGGCGGTACATCACGCTCACCCGGTCAAGACGGGAATAAACGGGTGATCTGCTGGGCATACATGCAGCAGGCGTTCCCATCGTTCACCTCACCGACCCTTTTATGGGGTGGCGAACGGGCCGCCGATGAGGCCACACTTCTGGTGAAGGGCGGTGCCGTGGTGACGATCCGCTGGGCCGTCCGGCGGAGGTCCCTGTGACGGAAGCATCCGGGTCCCAACAGACGGGACCACAACCCAGGCGCACAGCCGCGACCGCTGTGGAGGCCGGCTGATGCGCCAAGTCCTGCTCCTGAATGCCACATACGAGCCGCTGACCACGCTCTCCCTGCACCGGGCCGTCGTCTTGGTGCTGAGGGAGAAGGCGGACGTCGTCCACCGCGACGGCCGGGGCGCGGTGCTGCGCTCGGCCACCCGCACGCTCGACGTCCCGTCGGTCATCAAGCTCAGACGCTACGTCCGCATCCCCTACCGGACGCGCATCCCGCTCACCCGGGCCGCGCTGATGCGCCGGGACAACTTCCGCTGCGCCTACTGCGGCCAGCGAGCCGAGACCATCGACCACGTCATCCCGCGATCCCGGGGCGGCCCCCACACCTGGGAGAACTGCGTCGCCTCGTGCATGCCGTGCAACCACCGCAAGGCGGACAAGCTGCTGGAGGAGCTGGGGTGGGCGCTGCGGGTGGCCCCCGTGGTGCCGCACGGCGCGCACTGGCGGCTCATCGGCGCGCAGCTCGACGGCGATCCGCAGTGGGCCCCCTACCTGTCGGAGACGGCCGCCTGAGCGGATGACGTCGATGAAGTGGACGTTCACCGCCGACGTCGAGGAGTACGCCTCGGCGGCGGAGCCCTGGCTGCTGCGCGATCCCGTCCGCAACACGATCATGCTGACCGTGCTGCGCGGGATCCGCAGCGGCCAGTTCACGGCCGACCCCCTGCTCGCCTGGCTGGAGGACGGCGACGCCGTCGCGGGAGCGGCCTGCCAGACCCCGCCCTATCCGCTCGCACTCGGCGACGTTCCGCTCGCGGGGCTTCCCCCGCTGGCGCGCGACCTGATCGAGCTGGACCACGACGTGCCCGCGGTCGGCGGCCCCGTCGCCGTCGCCGAGGCGTTCGCGAGCGCCTGGTGGCGGCCGGAGACCCGCCGCCGGGCCGAGCGGCTCTACCGTCTCGGCCCGCTGCGGGCGCCCTCCGCGCCGGGGAAGCCCCGCGTCGCGGGCGCGGACGACCTGTCGACGGCCGTGCGCTTCTTCCGGGAGTTCCAGCACGAGGCACACGTCGACCACACCGCCGACCCCACTCCGGTCGTCGCCGCACGGGTCAACCGCGAGGAACTGATCGTGTGGGAGGACGACGACCGGCCCGTGTCCATCGCCGGTGTCTCCGCGCCGATCGCCGGCATGTCGCGGATCGGGCCCGTCTACACCCCGCCCGAGCTGCGCGGGCGCGGGTACGGCAGCGCCGTCACCCACGCGGCCAGCAGGAAGGCGCTCGACGACGGAGCGGCCGAGGTGCTGCTGTTCACCGATCTCGGCAACCCCACGTCGAACTCCATCTACCAGCGGCTCGGCTACCGGCCCATCGCCGACTACGCCACCATCCACTTCCGCTGACCGCCCGCGAACACGGGCCTCACCTCGCCGCGCCGTGGAGTCGTACTCTGGACGCATGCCTCGCTATGACTACCGTTGCCGTGCGTGCGGATCGACGTTCGAGCTCAACCGTCCCATGGCCGAGGCCGGCGATCGGGCCGTGTGCCCCTCCGGCCACGACGACACCGTGAAGCTGCTGTCCACCGTGGCCGTCACGGGCAGGGCGTCCGGGGCTTCCGCCGCCCGTCCGTCGGGCGGCGCGGGCGGCGGCTGCTGCGGTGGTGGCTGCTGCGGCGGCTGATCGGCCGTCGGCGGGTCGCCCCATCGGGCGTGAACACGCGCCACCGCAGCCCGTAGGGGGTGGCATGCGCCACCGTGCCCCCCCGGGCGCGAGTGTGTGCTGCTGGGGCCCTGGGCCGTGGCATGCGCCGTCACGGCCTTCGGGCATGGCGCGCGCTGCCGAAGTCCTCGGGCATGGCGCGCCCCTGGGGGTGCGACCGCGGCCATCGGGCGCGAACGTGCGCTACCGCGGCCCTCGGGGGTGGTGTGGCCACCCCCGAGGGCCGTTGCTTTTCCCGTCCTGCCCGCCCGGCACTGGGCCGGGTCAGCGGCCGTGGCGCGTCCGGGCGGGCGTACGAGGGGGTCAGGCCGCGGGAGCGGTCAGGGCGAGGTCAGGCCGCGGGAGTGGTCTCGGCCGGCGCCGGCCGGGTCGCCCGGGTGCTGGTGGCGGAGGGCCGGCGCCTGACCCGGGAGCGCCGCTGGAACGGCAGGTAGCGCTGCGGCAGGTGGGGGCGGGCCGGTAGGTCGGTCGGCTCCACCGCCAGGATGCGGTCGAACCGGAACGCCCTGATCGACCGGCGCATGCGGCACCAGCCGACCAGATACCAGAACTCGCCGTGGACCAGGCAGGTCACCGGCTCGACGTCGCGGACCGTCATGCGGCCCGCGGCGTCGTGATACTGGATGCGGATCACCAGGCGTGTGGTGATCGCGTTGGCCACCACCCGCGCCCGGCGGGCGACGTCGGTGGGCAGCGGGGTGGTCAGGGTGGTCAGGGTCGTGGCGATGACGTCGTCGTCCAGATCGAGGTGCTCGAAGGCGTGGCGCAGACCGCGCCGGGCGGTGACCGACTGCGGGCCGGCACCGAGGTGAGCGAGCGACAGGGCGAGGGCGGCGAGTTCCTCGGCGGTCAGCGAGTGCCGAATGACGTTGGCCATACCTCGACAATAGCGACGAGGACTGACATTTTTCCGAACGCCCGCTCGGGAAAAGCGATAGGCTGGCCTGTCCTGCCGGTCAGCGTTTCCTATCCGGGACGCTTCACCCGCCGACGTGGAAAACCGCAGCCCGGCGCGCGCCTCGTCGTGCCGGCGATATCGGCGGCGGCGCCACGGGCCGCGGGATTCGAGTCGCGCCGGTTCGCCGCGGGGTCCGCGGCCGGATGGCCTGCTGAAAATTTCACCCGCCGGGATTCGCCCGGAAAGCGCGGAGAGTCCGGCACTTGAGACTTTTCGCCGAATCGCGCGAAGACATTCGCGATCGCCGCTGCATATCGAATTTCGGCAATTCGGTCGGCTGTAGCGATATTTAGGGGTTTCGGCGGATCGTGCCGCTTGACTGCGACCTTCCGGTTCACCGAAAACGCCGCTGATTGACGGTTCCCGAGCGGAGATGGTGCATTCGCTGTGGCTGATGACAAGTGCGGGAGAAGGGACACCCATGATCGCAGCACGTTCAGCCCGGAGGGCGCTCGCGCTCGGTGCGGCGCTCGTCACGACCGGCGTGCTGAGCCTGGCGCTCACACCCACCCCTGCGATGGCGGCCGGTGTCACGCTGCACGCCACGGTGGACTGCCTCAACTACAACAGTTTCGGGAACACCAGCGACTGGTATCCCATCGCCCCGGCCGTCGGCGCCTCGCCGTACGGCGGAGGGGGGACCGTGCCCTACAGCAGCATGGTCGCGGTCCCGGCCAACCACGCGTGGCAGTTCACGCGGACGCTGCCCAGCGGGACGACGACCGTCAGCGTCTCCGCCAAGTGCAGCGAGGGCCACACGTACGACCTCACCGGTTCGGCCGGCGGCGTCAGCATCCCCGCGGGCACGACCACCGTGACCGCCACCTGGGGCTGCACGACGGCCCCGGTCTCTCCCGGTCCCTGGGTGACGAACTGCAGCGTGCTGTCGGTTTCCTACAGCTGACCGAGGTGAACCGCGGGGCCGCCCTCCGCGGAGGGCGGCCCCGCGTACGGCTCAGCGGGACAGCTGGGACAGGTCGCGGGACGCGCCGGTCGAGGCCGAGGTGGTCAGCGCGGCGTACGCCTGCAGGGCGGCCGAGACGGGCCGCTGCCGGTTGCGCGGCCGGTAACCGCCGAGCTCGGCCAGCAGCCGCTCCCGGCGGGCGGCCAGCACGTCCTCGGCCACCTTCAGCTCGATCGAGCGGCCCGGGATGTCGATCTCGATGATGTCGCCGTCCTCGATCAGGGCCATCGCGCCGCCTTCGGCGGCCTCGGGAGAGGCGTGGCCGATGGACAGCCCCGACGTGCCGCCGGAGAAGCGGCCGTCGGTGATCAGCGCGCACGCCTTGCCCAGGCCCTTGCCCTTGAGGAAGCTCGTCGGATAGAGCATCTCCTGCATGCCCGGGCCGCCCTTGGGGCCCTCGTACCGGATGACGACCACGTCACCGGCCTTGATCTTGCCGCCGAGGATGCCCTCGCAGGCCTCCTCCTGCGACTCGAACACGACCGCGGGACCGGAGAAGCGCCAGATCGACTCGTCCACGCCGGCGGTCTTGACCACGCAGCCGTCCTGGGCGATGTTCCCGTACAGCACGGCGAGGCCGCCGTCCTTGGTGTACGCGTGGTCGATGTCGCGGATGCAGCCTTCGGCGCGGTCGAGGTCGAGCGACTCCCAGCGGGCGTCCTGCGAGTACGCCTGCACCGTGCGCACGTTGCCGGGGGCGGCGTGCCACAGCTCCAGCGCCTCGTCGGTGACCTCGGGGGACTTCGGGTCCCACTTGGCGAGATACTCCGCGATGGAGGCGGAGTGAACGGTCGGCAGGTCGCGGTGGAGCAGGCCGGCCCGGTCCAGCTCGCCCAGGATGCCGGGGATGCCGCCCGCCCGGTGCACGTCCTCGACGTGATACTTCATGGTCGCGGGGGCGACCTTGCACAGGCACGGCACCCGCAGCGACAGCTCGTTGATCTCCTTGAGCCCGAAGTCGACGCCGGCCTCGCGCGCGGCGGCCAGGATGTGGAGGATCGTGTTGGTCGAGCCGCCCATGGCGACGTCGAGCGCCATCGCGTTCTCGAACGCCTCGCGGGTGGCGATGCTCCGCGGCAGGACCGACTCGTCGTCCTCCTCGTAGTAGCGCAGGGCGAGGTCGACGATCTTCCGTCCGGCGTTCTGGAACAGGGCCTTGCGGGCCTTGTGGGTCGCCAGCGTGGTGCCGTTGCCGGGCAGGGCCAGGCCGATCGCCTCGGTGAGGCAGTTCATCGAGTTGGCGGTGAACATGCCGCTGCAGGACCCGCAGGTCGGGCAGGCGCTTTCCTCCATCGCCAGCAGATCGGCGTCCGACACGTTCGCGTCGGCGGAGGCGATCATCGGGTCGATCAGGTCGAGCTTGCGGCCCGGGATCTTGCCGGCCTCCATCGGGCCGCCGGAGACGAAGATCGTGGGAATGTTGAGCCGGAAGGCGGCGAGCAGCATCCCGGGCGTGATCTTGTCGCAGTTGGACACGCAGACCAGCGCGTCGGCGCAGTGGGCGTTGACCATGTACTCGACGGCGTCGGCGATCAGCTCACGGGACGGCAGCGAGTAGAGCATGCCGCCGTGGCCCATCGCGATGCCGTCGTCCACGGCGATCGTGTTGAACTCGCGCGGGACGGCCCCCGCCTCGCGGACCGCGTCGGCCACCACCTCGGCGACCTCGCGCAGGTGCACGTGGCCGGGCACGAACTGGGTGAAGCTGTTGGCGATCGCGACGATCGGCTTGCCGAGGTCGCTGCCCGCTACTCCCGTGGCCCTGAGCAGCGCGCGGGCGCCTGCCATGTTCCTGCCGTGAGTGACAGTGCGGGACCTCAGAGCGGGCATCGATGGACTCCCATCCGGAGACTACGAGTCCTCAAATGGTACGACCATTGCCCGGCTGCCGAGACCCGCCGTCCACGTGTCGGGACGACGCCCCGGTGGCCTACTCGGGGTAGCGCGCGGGCAGCACGCGCTCGGCGGCCTGGTAGATCGCGTCGATCTCGGCCGTGGTGAGCGACCTCTCCCGCTTGGTGATCCACTTGCGGACCAGCCCGCCGGAGAAGACGTCCACGTCGCGGATGTTGAGGATGCGCCAGGGGATGGGCGGTCCGTAGATGGCCAGGGACGGCACCACGGTGATCTCCCGGCCGAGCGCCTTGCTGATCAGGTCGCTGGCCTGCGCCGCCTCCCACCGGGCCTCGTCGAGCCTCGGTTTCTGGTTGAACGGGCCGTGGAAGAGCTTGCGGTGCGACTGGACCCGTACGGGCAGCCGCTTGTCCCACTTCTCCGAGTCCACGGCGTACACGCCGGTGGGCCCGACCACGAGGTGGTCGATCTGCGCCTCGCTGCCGGGGATGGCCCGGGCGTGCAGGGTCCTGTATCCGCTCCGCTCCAGCTTCTTGAGCTGGGCTTCCGTCTGCCGCTCCGCGGCGGAGGCGCGCCGCCACGCGGGGATGGAGGAGACCGTCCTCGCCCGGTAGACCGCGTCGGCGACGCACGCGAGGATCGCCGCGGTGAGCCCGAGCCGCCAGCTCGCGAAGAGCACGCCGAACACCACGCCCGCCACGGCGGCGATCACGGCCCGGCGGCGCAGGTGGCGGTATCGCGTGTCCTGCCACAGGCTGCCGAGCGTCGTGCGCGTGACCGGAGCGTAGGTGGGGGTCGCCGGCGGTTCAAGCGGCGCCGAGGGGCGTTCCGCCTGCTCCGTCGGTTGGTCACCGACCCAGATGGGTGACGTATCGTGACCGTCTTCTGGCGCTAGACCGGTATCCACATCACTCACGGTAGTTGAGCTGTCAGCGGCTTGCCTAGTGTTGGATGGTTCATACTTTTGTGGCTTGCTTGAGCCGATTCATTGCGCGCAGGTGCGGGTATCTTCTCTAGATATCCGCCGCGCGGAGGCTTACCGTTCGGTAGCGTGGCGCATATTCACGATCTTACCGCCCTGGAGCAGGCGGCGGCTGTACGTACGGGCGAACTTTCCCCGGTCGAAATCACCCGGCATTACCTGGAACGCATCGAACGGCTCGACTCCGGCGTGGGGGCGTTCGTCACGGTGACCGCGGAGCGGGCCCTCGACCAGGCCCGCGAGCAGGAGGCCCGGATCGCCGCGGGCGACACAGGCGACCTGCCCCCGCTGCTGGGGGTGCCGGTCCCGATCAAGGACCTCAGCCTCGTCAAGGACGTGCCGGCCTACTTCGGCTCGGCGGCCTACGAGGGGTTCGTCGCGCCCGTGGACGACAGCGTGGTCGAGCGGCTGCGGGACGCCGGCACGATCATGCTGGGCAAGACCACCACCCCGGAGTTCGGCCTGCCCTGCTACACCGAGACCTACCTGCACGAGCCCGCCCGCACGCCGTGGGACACCACGCGGTCCGCCGGCGGGTCGAGCGGGGGAGCGGGAGCGGCGGTCGCGGCCGGTCTCGCGCCGGCCGCGCACGCCAGCGACGGCGCGGGCTCGATCCGCATCCCGTCCTCCGTCTGCGGCCTGTTCGGGATCAAGCCCAGCCGCGGCCGGGTCTCGTACGCCCCCATCGTCCCGGACCTGGCCGGTCTGTCCACCACGGGGCCGATCACGCGGAACGTGGCGGACGCGGCGGCGCTGCTCGACGCGATGGCCCACCACAACCCCGGTGACCTGTACGTGGCGCCGCCGCCCGAGCTCGGGTCCTTCTCGGCGTACGTCGGGCGGGAACCCGGCCGCCTGCGGATCGCCAGGTTCGCCATGCCCTCCGTTCCCGGCGCGGAGGTCCACCCCGAGGTGCTCGCGGCGTACGAGAAGGCCTCGGCGCTGCTGGAGTCGCTCGGCCACGAGGTGGAGGAGATCGCCCCGCCGTTCGGCTCGGACACGGTGCCGGAGTTCGTCAAGCTGTGGTTCGCCTTCTCCTGCATGCACCCCGTGCCGGAGGAGCGCGAGCCGAAGCTGCGCCCGCTCACCGTCTGGCTGCGCGAGCGCGGCCGCGCCCTCTCGGCCCCCGAGTTCCTCCAGGCGCAGGCGACGCTCCAGCTCGCCACCCGGTCCGCGCTGCAGGTGACCGGCGCCTACGACGCGGTGCTGTCGCCGACCGTCGCGCTGCCGCCGGTGCCGGTGGGCTGGTTCGAGGACGTCGACTCGCCCGAGGAGACGTTCGAACGCATGAAGCGGTTCGCGCCCTTCACGGCCCTCTACAACGTGAGCGGCCAGCCCGCGGTGAACCTCCCGCTCCACTGGACGCCCGAGGGCCTGCCGATCGGCGTCATGCTGGCGGGCAAGTACGGCGACGAGGGGACGCTCATCTCGCTGTCGTCCCAGGTCGAGGCGTCGGTCGGCGGTTTCTGGGGCGACCGCAGGCCGCCGATGTGGTGACGTTCACTCGGCGAGCAGTTCCACGACGTGGGCGGCGACGTCGGCGAGCAGCCTGGCCGGCCGCACCGGCGCCGTCGCCACGGCGGAAAACAACGCGGGCAGGCCCGGCAGCGGGAAGTCGTCGTCCACGGTGACCCCGGCGGCCGCCTCGTGCTTGGCCAGCGCGGCGCGGCTGCGCTCCCACGCCTCCAGCACCTCCTCCGGCGACGGCACGCCGAAGCCGTGGCCCACCGGGGCGGCGTGGCGCAGCCGTACGAGCGGGGTCTCGGCGAACGCCAGCGCGATCCGGGAGCGGGCGGCCAGGTCGTCGAGGTCCGGCACCCAGGCGAGGGCGGAGCAGGGGGTGCGGCACCGGCCGGCGCAGGTGGCGAGCGCCCCCGCGACCTGGCTGTGCTGCCGGTCGAAGTAGGCCCGCCAGCCCGACGGAGGCTCCACGGCCACCCGCAGGGTCCGTTCGGCCGCCGACCGCTCCGCCCGCGTGTGGTCGCAGTGCCTGTCGGGCATGGCGCCGAAACGGCTGCCGGGGGCGCGCAGCCCCTCGGGCCAGCGGGCCGGGTCGCCCGCGTGGCCCAGCACGGGCTCGAAGGCCAGCAGCGGGAGATATTCGCTGCAGATGTGCACGGCCGCGATCATCGCGCTCAGCTCCCGCCGCTGCCAGCGGGCCTCGATGACCTCGAGGAGCAGCGCGTACGCCGGCCGCAGCGAGTCGAGCGCGCCGCGCGGCTGCTCCCTCGGCGTCTGCGGCATATGACAGGCCCGGGCGCGCCTGCGCAGGTCGGCGGGCACCGTCTGGGCGTCGATCTCGGTGTGGAAGTCCTCGGCGTCCATGGTGAGCAGCCGCTGGCCGAACTCGCAGACCGACGCCACCAGCGCCGCGCGGCCGCCCTCACCGAGCACGGCCGGCGCGAGCGCGCCGACGTCGCCGAACGAGTATCTCCGGGCCAAGGCGATCAACAGGTCTCGGGCTGAATGCACCTGACGACCCTACTGACTCACGCGTGCGGCGTTGCGGGCCCCGCCGGGGGTGATCCCGGAGTGATCCGGCGGGGTCCCGCGAACGACTAAAGGGTCACGCGGAGGCGTCCTTGGCGCGGGCGCGCAGGGCCCGGCTGACGCCGTCGGCGCCCTCGAGCAGCAGGCGCCGCAGCGCGTGCGGCGGCTGCGCGCTGTCGATGTGGTCCTGCGTGCGGGTCACGGTCTCCGGACGGATCAGCAGCGCGGGGTAGCAGCCGACGACGAAGTTCTGCGCCATGTCGGAGGTCCACTCGCCCCAGACGCGCCCGACCTCCTCGAAGTACCGGTCCGCGTACGGCTCCAGCAGCTCGGGGTGGTGCGGGTCCATGAAGCCGAGGATCGTGGCGCGCAGCAGCGCGCCGCTCAGCTTCCCTTCGACGATCTTCGCCCAGGTCTCGGCCTTGGCCTCCGGCGTCGGGATCGAGGCGCGGCTGGTCGCGGCCGAGCGCTCGCCGGTCGCGGTGGCGTCCCTGGCCAGCTCCGCGTCGATCTCCGCGGCGCCCAGCACGCCGCCGGACACCAGCGCGTGGATGAGCGTCCAGCGCAGGTCGGTGTCGACGGCCAGGCCCTCGGGCACCTCGGTGCCGTCGAGGATGCCCTTGAGGAACGCCAGGTCCTCGGGCGAGGTGGCGGTCGCGGCGAGGGCGTTGACGTAGGCGAGCTGGTGGTCCGAGCCCGGCTCGGCCGCCGCGATGAGGCGGCGCAGCGCCTTGGCCAGCTCGTTCAGGCCGGTGGCCCGCCACGCCGGGTCGGCGTACTGCTGCACGGCCTGGCGGGCCTGGCGCAGCACGGTCTGCAGGACGGTGAGGTCGCGCACCGAGTCGATGCCGGAGACGACCAGCTTGACGTAGTCGCGGGTGGCCATCTCGGCGTCGCGCGTCATGTCCCAGGCGGCCGACCAGCACAGCGCGCGGGGCAGCGACTCGGCGAACGCGCTGATCCCGCCGTTCACGAGGGTCCGCAGCGACCGGTCGTCGAGGCGGATCTTCGCGTACGTGAGGTCGTCGTCGTTCACCAGCACGAGGTCGGGCTGGACCTCGCCGACCAGGTCGGGCACGGGAGTGCGCGCCCCGACCACGTCGAGCTCGACCCGCTTGGTCCTGGTCAGCACGCCGTCCCGCATCGAGTACAGGCCGATGGCCACCCGGTGCGAGCGCAGCGTCGGGTGCTCCTTCGTGGCCTCCTGCAGCACGTCGAAGCTCAGGAACCGGCCCTCGTCGTCCACGGTGAACGACGGGCGCAGCGTGTTGACGCCCGAGGTCTCCAGCCACTCCTTCGACCAGGACGACAGGTCGCGCCCGGAGGTGCGCTCCAGCGCCGACAGCAGGTCCTGCAGGGTGGTGTTCTTCCAGGCGTGCTCGTTGAAGTAGTCGCGCACCCCGGCGAGGAAGTTGTCGAGCCCCACGTACGCGACGAGCTGCTTGAGCACCGAGGCGCCCTTGGCGTACGTGATGCCGTCGAAGTTGACCTCGACGGCCTGCATGTCCGGGATGTCTGCGGCGATGGGGTGGGTGGAGGGGAGCTGGTCCTGCCGGTAGGCCCAGGCCTTCTCCACGTTGGCGAACGTCGTCCACGCGCCCTGGCCCCACCGGGTGGCCTCGGCCTGGCACAGCACGGACATGTAGGTGGCGAACGACTCGTTCAGCCACAGGTCGTCCCACCAGCGCATGGTGACGAGGTCGCCGAACCACATGTGCGCCATCTCGTGCAGGATCGTCTCGGCGCGGCGCTCGATGAGCGCGTCGGTCACGCGCGAGCGGAAGACGTAGTCCTCCAGGAACGTCACCGCGCCGGCGTTCTCCATCGCGCCCGCGTTGAACTCCGGCACGAACAGCTGGTCGTACTTGCCGAAGGGGTAGCGCAGGCCGAAGACGCGGTGGAAGAAGTCGAAGCCCTGCTTGGTGACCTCGAAGATGTTCTCGGGGTCGAGGTGCTCGGCGAGCGAACGCCGCACGTAGATCCCCAGCGGGATCCCGTCGTGCTCGTCCCGCACGACCGCGTACGGCCCGGCGACGAGGGCCGTGATGTACGTCGACATGACGGGCGTCGGCGGGAAGTGCCAGCGCTTGGCCGCCTGCAGCGTGCCGTGCCGCCCGCGGTGCTCCTCCAGCTGCTCGACGGAGTCGGGAGCCGAGTTGGACACGACCTCCCAGTCCTCGGGCGCGAGCACGGTCAGCTCGAAGGTCGCCTTGAGGTCGGGCTGGTCGAAGCACGCGTACATCCGGTGCGCGTCGGCCGTCTCGAACTGGCTGTGCAGGTAGACCTTCTGGTCCACGGGGTCGACGAAGCGGTGCAGGCCCTCACCGGTGCGCATGTAGGTGCAGTCGGCGTCCACGCGCAGCTCGTTGTGCTCGGCGAGCCCCGGCAGCGGGATGCGGCCCTTCTCCGCGTCGTAGGTGCTGACGTCCAGCTCTCTGCCGTTGAGTACGACCTTCCGCACGTGCGCGCCGTGCAGATCGATGAAGGTGTCCGCCCCCTCGCGGTTCGAGGTGAAGCGGACCGTCGTGATGCTCTCGAACCTCTCCTCGCCTTCCGTCAGGTCGAGCTCGACCTGGTAGGACTGCACGGAGAGCAACCGAGCCCGCTCCCGAGCCTCGTCCCGTGTCAGATTCCCTGCCACACCCGCTCCTCATCACATGATCAACGCCCCCGGATCCCCGCCGCCCCGTCGCGTCAGGGATTTCACGAATCCTGCCACGCCGCACCGACATCGCGGATTCGAGATCGCTCCTACCTGGAATAGGAGGTTTCCCGCCCGGGTTGACGACCGAGGGAACGATAGTCCGTACGAGAGGGTGTCACAGTGTCTGACCGAAAGCTTGTCGATTTCTGGTTCGACCCCGCCTGCCCCTGGGCGTGGATCACCTCCCGCTGGATCCACGAGGTGGCGGCGCTGCGCCCCGTCGACGTGCGCTGGCGCATCATGAGCCTGGCGGTGCTCAACGAGGACAAGGACATCCCCGGCGACTATCGCGAGAAGGTCGAGCAGACGCTCGGCGCCGTACGCGTCCTGGCCGCCGCCGCGGACAAGTACGGCGAGCAGGTCCTCGGCGACCTCTACACCGAGCTCGGCAGGCGCTTCCACGACGAGGGGCGCGCACGCGACCGGGACACCATCGCCGAGGCGCTGACCGCCGCCGGGCTCGACCCCGCGCTGGTCGCGGCGCACGACTCCGACGAGTACGACGAGGCCGTCCGGCGCTCGCACGGAGAGGGCATCGACCTGGTCGGCCAGGAGGTCGGCACGCCGGTGATCGCCGTCGAGGGCACGGCGTTCTTCGGCCCGGTCGTCTCGCCCGTCCCCAGGGGCGAGGCCGCCGCGCGGCTGTGGGACGGCGTCCTGCTCGTCGCCGGCACCGACGGCTTCTTCGAGCTGAAGCGGTCGCGGACCCGCGAGCCGATCTTCACCTGAGGCTGACTGACTTCTTCACCGGTAAGCGAACGGATTGGAAAAGGTTTCGGCCGGAAGGCTCGCCATCTGACAGTCGAGGCGCAAGGATGAGTGGCATGCGTCACCTTTACGTGAACGGGGCCTGGGTTCCGTCCGCCTCGCGCGAGGCCGTCGACGTCGTCAACCCCGCGACCGAGGAGGTCGTGGACCGGGTGCCCGCCGGGACGCCCGCCGACGTCGAGCCGGCGGTCGCCGCCGCCCGCGCCGCCTTCCCCGCCTGGTCGGCGCTGGATCCGGCCGAGCGCGCCGCGTTCCTGGGGGCGGCGGCCGGGCTGCTCAAGGAACGCGCCCAGGAGATCGCGGCGACGATCGCCACCGACATGGGCGCGCCGCTCACGCTCGCGCTGAAGGTGCAGACGCTGATGCCCGCCGAGGTGCTGGCCTCCTACGCCGACCTCGCCAAGCGGTACGAGTTCGACGGCGGCCGCGTGGGCAACTCGCTCATCGTGCGCGAGCCCGTCGGGGTGGTCGGCGCGATCACGCCGTGGAACTACCCGCTCCACCAGGTCGTGTGCAAGGTGGCCCCGGCGCTCGCCGCCGGCTGCACGGTGGTGCTCAAGCCGAGCGAGGTCGCGCCGCTCGCGGCATATGCGCTGGCCGGCATCTTCCACGAGATCGGGCTGCCGCCCGGGGTGTTCAACATGGTCAGCGGCCATGGTCCCGTGGTCGGCGAGGCCATCGCCGCCCACCCGGACGTGGACATGGTCTCGTTCACCGGGTCCACCAGGGCCGGCCGCCGGGTCGCCGCCCTCGCGGCCGAGACGGTCAAGCGGGTGGCCCTGGAGCTGGGCGGGAAGTCCGCCAACGTCATCCTCCCCGACGCCGACCTGGAGAAGGCGGTCAAGCACGGGGTCGCGGGGGCGTATATCAACTCGGGCCAGACCTGCTCGGCGCTGACCCGGATGCTCGTGCACTGGGACCAGTACGACGACGCCGTGCGGCTCGCCGTGGAGGCGGCCGGCGCCTACGCCCCGGGTGATCCGTTCGCCGAGGGCACCCGCCTCGGGCCGCTGGTGTCCGCCGCCCAGCGCGACCGGGTCGTCAGATACATCAACCGCGGCCAGGAGGAGGGCGCCCGCCTCGTGCTCGGCGGGACCGACAACCCCATGGAACGCGGCTACTACGTCGAGCCCGCGATCTTCGCGGGCGTCTCGCCCGGCATGTCCATCGAGCAGGAGGAGATCTTCGGCCCGGTGCTGTCGATCATCCCGTTCGGGTCGGAGGACGAGGCGGTCGAGATCGCCAACGGCACGCCGTACGGGCTGTCGGGGGCGGTGTGGGCGGGCACCGAGGACAGGGCGCTCGCCGTCGCGCGCCGCCTGCGCACCGGGCAGGTGGCCGTCAACGGCGGCCGGTTCAACACGATGGCGCCGTTCGGCGGCTACAAGCACTCCGGCATCGGCCGTGAGCTCGGCGAGTTCGGCCTGGAGGAGTTCCTGGAGGTCAAGGCCATCCAGTTGTAGGAGTGCTCACGGCCGCCCGCGGACGCCGGCCTCGCCCCACCGGCGCGGCCCCGAGGTCTGGCGATGCGGCTAGCGACGCCGCGCCGGCGCGAGGGGCCCGCCTCATCGCGGCGACCCGGTTCCGCCGCCTCGGCCGGGGCCCCTGCGCCTGTCGGCTGGGACCGCCGCCTCGGCCGGGGCACCCACGCGTGGGTCTCGCCGTACCGGATGGGGCCGCCGCGCGGCCGGGGCGGTCCGCAAAGATCCCGTCAGGACGCCGCGCGAGGATCTCGCCGCGCCGGTTGAGATCGCCGTTCCGGCCGGGGCGATGCGCGGGGCCGTCCGGTCAGGGCGTCTGGAGGAGGATCTTGCGGCGCTCGTCCTTGCTCAGCCTGTCGACGTACAGCTTGCCCTCGAGGTGGTCGAACTCGTGCTGGAAGCACCGGGCGAGCATGCCGCGGGCCTTGATGGTGACGGGCCGGCCGAGCTTGTCGACCCCGCGCACGGTCACCCCGGCGGCGCGGGCGGTCGGGGCGTAGAGCGGCTTGCCGGTCTCCTTGCCGGGCACCGACAGGCAGCCCTCCTCCTCCACGACCTGCTCGGGGTCGTCGATCGTCAGCTCCGGGTTGATCACGTGGCCCTTGCGGTTGCTGATGTCGTAGACGAAGAGCCGCCGGCCCACGCCGATCTGCGGCCCCGCCAGACCGACGCCGTCGGCCTGATACATGATCGCGAACATCTCGTCGACCAGGCGGCGCAGCTCGCGGTCGAAGTCCGTCACCGGTTCGGCGGGGGTACGCAGGACCGGGTCGCCCACGTAACGAAGCTCGCGCATGACACTCCCGTCAGGTCGGAGGGTGTAAGGGACGTAGGCCCCTTTCGCTTATTACCTTAGTGGAGCCCGGCGTCGTCGCCGCCAGAAGCCTTCTGGGAAACTTGTGCCGTGCGTGTCTACATCGGTGCCGATCATGCCGGCTACGAGCTGAAGAACCATCTGGTCTCCTGGCTGAAGGAGCAGGGCCACGAGGTGGAAGACTGCGGCCCCCACGTCTACGACGCGGAGGACGACTATCCGCCGTTCGTGCTGCGCGCCGCGCAGGGCGTGGCGAACGACGAGGGCAGCCTCGGGGTAGTGATCGGCGGTTCGGGGAACGGCGAGCAGATCGCCGCCAACAAGGTGCGCGGGGTGCGCGCGGCCCTCGCCTGGAACGAGGACACGGCGAAGCTGGCCCGCGAGCACAACGACGCCAACGTGATCAGCCTGGGCGCCCGGCAGCACACGCCGGAGGAGGCCGTCAGGTTCGTCGCGCTCTTCCTTGCCACGCCGTTCTCGGGGGCCGAGCGGCATGCCCGGCGCATCCGCCAGCTCAGCGACTACGAGACCACCGGCGAGCTGCCGCCGCTGCCCGCCTAGCGATACGGCGCTGAGCGATACCAGCGCTGAGCGATACGCCGCTTGGCGCCTGAGCCGCCGGCGCGACGCCGGCGGCTCAGGGCACGGCGGCGCCGCCCGTCAGGTGGGGCGTCCGCCGACGTCCGGACGCGCGGGGCTCAAGTGGCCGTTGGCGGGGTCGGTCATCGCGCCGGAGGGGGGCTGCGGTCCTCGCGAAGCCCGCTGCGCTCCCTCCAGCCCGGCGAACGGTGCCGGGCTAGTCCTGCGCCTGGCGGGTTTCCCTGTCCCTGTCCCGGCCCCGGCGGGGCTCTCGCCGGGGCATCTCGTCGCGCAGGGGCCTGCGGTCGGCGGCCTCGAGCTGCTCGGGCGTCGGCCGGGACACGTCGCGGGCCCGCATCGCCGTGATCGCGGTGATCTGCAAATTCTGCAGCGCCATGTCCTGAAGCCTACGCCGATCATGCCGGCGGCCCGGCCGTGATCAGAAGACCCGGCAGCCCCACGGCGCGGGGTCCCAGGCCATCGCGGCGGACAGCTCCCGCAGGGCGCCGTCGCGGTGCTCCCGCACCAGCCCGGCGTCCGCCGCCGCCCGCAGGGGCCGCCCGCCGAGGTAGGCCGCGCCCAGCACGCCGACCGGGAGCGTGAGGTCGGCGGGCGCGTCGCCGCGTCCGCACCACGCCTGCCCGCCGGCCGCCTTCAGACGCCAGCGGCCGGCGTTCCACGGGCAGAGCTCGTCTTCCACCTCGATGACCAGGTCGGCGGGGGCGGCGTACGCGCGGGCGGCCAGGGCCCGGTCCACGTCCACCAGGCGGATCCACAGGTCGTCGACCCAGACGGCGTTGAGCTGGCGGGGCTCGGCGAGCAGGTGCGTGATCGGGTCGTCCACCGGCCGCCTCCCGGCGTGGACGACCGCGCACAGGTCCCGGTCGAGGACGCCGCGCCAGACCAGCGCGTACGCCGCGGGGTCGCACGCGAACAGTTCCAGGAGCCGGACCTCCCCGTCCGGCACGACGTGCTCGTCCCAGCCCGCCCTCACCCGGAACAGCGCGTAGCCGCGGGGGCCCGCCGCGTCCTCCGCGATCAGGCAGCGCAGCGGGCCCATCCCGCCCCGGTCGTGCTCGGTGTCCGGGAGGATCTCCGCCCGCCAGTACGCCTCCGATCGCGCGTAGAGGCCGGGCCGTGCGGGCCGTACGGAGTCGTAGACGCGCGCGAGGCCGGCCAGCGACTTCGCGGGGTCGGCCACGCGCAGGCGCAGCGCCGGATCGGTGGGGGCCGAACGTGTGAACGCCGAACGGTGGGTGGGGATGCGGAAGGACAGGGCGTCGGCGGCCCTGCCGTACCCGAAGCGGCCGTAGATGCCGGCCTCGCTGGCGTAGAGCGCGGCGACGGCCTCCCCGCGCCCCTCGTGCAGGTCGTGCAGCTGCCGGGTCATCAGCGCCGTCAGCACGCCGCGGCGGCGGTGTGAGGGGAGCACGCCCACCGACGTGACGCCGGCCACGGGAATCGGCCCGCCCGGCACGGTCATGGAGAAGGACAGGATCTGCGCGCCGCCGACCGCGAGGTCGCCGTCGAAGGCCGCGATCGTGCGGTCGAACTCCGTGAGCTCCCGCCAGCGCTCGCGCAGCTCGGGGGGATAAGAGGAGTTGAACGCCTCGTATAGGACGTCCGAATAGGTTGACCATTCGGATTCGGCGATGGTGCGCACGGTGAGGCTCATCAGCTCACGGTAGAAGGCGGTCGCCGTGCGGGGCGACCCAATATCCCTGCCGGATGATCTAGACGTTGGTCAAGCAGGTGCCGCCACCTGGGATGTCCGGATACAGTCGAGGCCATCATGACTTCCCGTCCGGCGCCGCTGATCCCTCCGCGGCTGCGCGCGCTCCTATCGCGCGTGCCACTCTTGGTGCCGTTGGTCCGTTTTGTTCGGAAAGTCTGGTCGAAAGACCGGTACCTCCTCGTCGCCCTCGTCGTGCTCACCATCGCGCTCGGCGTGCTCGACGCGGACGTGTCCCCGTACTGGTTCTCGCCGTCGCTGCTGATCCTCTTCACGCTGATCGGCGGCCTCCAGCTCCGGCTGCGGAGCCTCGCGATCCTGCTGTGCGCGGTCGTGGCGGCCCTGGCGTACATGGGGCCGGTCAGGGGCGTGTCCAGCGTCGGGCCCGGCCTGCTGATCACGATGGGCTTCACCGCCGCGCTCGCCTGGACGATGGCGCGCACCCGCGGCAAGCTCGGCGTGCAGGGCCTGCGCGGCGACGCGATGCTGCTGGAGCTGCGCGACCGGCTCAAACGGCAGAGCGAGCTGCCGCCGCTCCCCAAGGACTGGGGCGGCAAGGTGGTGCTGAAGCAGGCGGGAGGATCGTCCTTCGGCGGAGACTTCGTCGTCTCGATGCGGGAGGGCGACCGGGTCCAGGTGGCGCTCGTCGACGTGTCGGGCAAAGGCGTGGACGCGGGCACCCGCGCGCTCATGCTGTCGGGCACCTTCGGCGGGCTGCTCGGCTCGGTGGACGACTTCCTCGCCGCCTGCAACTCCTACCTGCACCGCCAGCTCGGCGACGAAGGGTTCGTCACCGCGGTCCATCTGGAGCTCGACCTGGCGACGGGGGAATACACCATCACCTCGGCCGGGCACCCGCCCGTGGTCCGGTTCGACTCCGGGTCTGGCACGTGGCGGGTCTCCACGGCCAAGGGCGTCGTCCTCGGCGTGGTGCCCGACCTGGCCTGCGAGAC